>NZ_JAGHRA010000003.1 GCF_017744015.1 Paracoccus sp. R12_2 | reverse complement strand
GGGCGACAACCTGAAGTTCACCGTCGAACTGATCGCCCCGATCGCCATGGAAGACGGCCTCCGCTTCGCCATCCGCGAAGGCGGCCGCACCGTCGGCGCTGGCGTCGTCTCCAAGATCATCGAGTGACGATGTGATCCGGAAGCCGCGTTCCGCGCGGCTTTCGCGATCCACGACATTTTCCCCCGAAAGGGGGTTGCTATCGGGCAAAGCGGCCGCTATTTGGCCGCTCTGCTTATTACTACGGTTCGACGCAGGCTTCGCGTGGTGCGGGGTCTGCCTCTCAACTGAAATCCCATCCGAGGGATACAAGAATGCAAAGCCAGAATATCCGCATCCGGCTGAAGGCGTTCGATTACCGCGTGCTGGACGCCAGCACCCAGGAAATCGTCAACACCGCCAAGCGCACCGGCGCGACCGTTCGGGGCCCGATCCCGCTGCCGAACAAGATCGAGAAATTCACCGTCCTGCGTGGCCCGCACATCGACAAGAAGTCGCGTGACCAGTGGGAGATCCGCACCCACAAGCGCCTGCTGGACATCGTCGATCCGACCCCGCAGACCGTTGACGCCCTGATGAAGCTCGACCTCGCCGCCGGCGTGGATGTCGAGATCAAGGTCTGAGGGAGGCGAGTATGCTGCGTACTGGTGTTATCGCCAAGAAACTGGGCATGACCCGGCTGTTCCTCGAGGACGGCCGTCAGGTTCCGGTCACCGTCCTGCAACTGGACAATCTGCAAGTCGTGGATCAGCGCACGGTCGAGCGTGACGGCTATACCGCCGTTCAGCTTGGTGCCGGTGTCGCCAAGGCCAAGCGGACGACTGCCGCGCTGCGCGGTCACTTCGCCAAGGCCTCGGTCGCGCCCAAGCGCAAGATTGCCGAGTTCCGCGTTGCCGCAGAGAACCTGATCAATGTCGGGGAAGAGATCACGGCTGACCACTACTTCGCTGGTCAGTTCGTCGACATCGCCGGCACCTCGATCGGTAAAGGTTTTGCGGGCGCGATGAAGCGTCACAATTTCGGTGGTCTTCGCGCCTCGCACGGCGTGTCGATCAGCCACCGTTCGCATGGTTCGACCGGTCAGTGTCAGGACCCCGGCAAGGTCTTCAAGGGCAAGAAGATGGCCGGTCACCTGGGTGCCGTGCGTATCACGACCCAGAACCTGCAGGTCGTCCGCACCGACGCCGAACGTGGTCTGATCATGGTCAAGGGCTCGGTTCCCGGCTCGAAGGGCGGTTGGGTCACCATCAAGGACGCCGTCAAGAAGGCGACGCCCGAGAACGTGATCTATCCGGCTGCGCTGAAATCGGCTGCCGAAGAGGCAAAGCGTGCCGCCGAGGAAGCCGCGGCACAGGCCGCTGCCGAGGAAGAAGCCGCCCGCAAGGCCGCCGAGGCCGAGGCTGCTGCTGCCGAAGAAGCCGCGCTGAAGGAAGCCGAAGCCTCGATCCAGTCCGACAAGGCTGACGACGGCGATGCTGCGCCTGAAGGAGACAAGGAATGAAACTCGACGTGATCAAGCTGGACGCCGGCAAGGCCGGGTCCATCGAGCTGGCCGACGAGGTGTTCGGCCTGTCCCCGCGCGGCGATCTGTTGCAGCGTGTCGTGCGCTGGCAGCGTGCCAAGGCACAGGCGGGCACCCACTCGGTCCTGGGCAAGTCGGATGTCAGCTATTCGACCAAGAAGATCTATCGCCAAAAGGGCACCGGCGGCGCGCGCCACGGTTCCAAGAAGGCACCGATCTTCCGTCACGGCGGCGTCTACAAGGGCCCGACCCCGCGTTCACACGCCTTCGATCTGCCGAAGAAGGTGCGCGCACTGGGTCTGAAGCATGCCCTGTCCGCGAAGGCGAATGCCGGTGAACTGGTCGTGGTCGAGGATCTGAACCTCGCCGACGCCAAGACCGCTGCCGTCGCCAAGGCCGTCAAGGAAAACGGCTGGAAGCGCGTGCTGGTGATCGACGGTGCCGAAGTCAACGAAGGCTTCGCCCGCGCCGCCCGCAACATCGAAGGCGTGGATATCCTGCCGTCGATGGGCGCAAACGTCTATGACATCCTGAAGCGCGACACGCTGGTGATCACGCGGGCGGGTGTCGAAGCCCTGGAGGCTCGTCTGAAATGAGCGCGAAAGCTGAACATTACGACGTGATCGTCAAGCCGGTCATCACCGAAAAGGCCACGCTGACCTCGGAGAACAACGGCGTTGTCTTCCAGGTCGCCAACGACGCGACGAAACCGCAGATCAAGGAAGCGGTCGAGGCGCTGTTCGGTGTGAAGGTGAAGGCGGTCAACACCACCATCACCAAGGGCAAGCAGAAACGCTTCCGTGGTCAGCTTGGCCGCCGCAGCGATGTGAAGAAGGCCTATGTGACCCTGGAAGAGGGTAACACTATCGACGTCTCGACGGGACTCTGATAGACGGCTGCGAATCTGCGGCCCCGGCGATCGTCCGGGGCCGCTGATCTTTTGGACGAAACGGACCACCTCGGTCCAAAGCAACGGAAGACAGAAAGATGGCATTGAAGTCGTATAAACCGACGACGCCTGGCCAGCGCGGGCTGGTTCTGATCGACCGTTCGGAGCTTTGGAAAGGTCGCCCGGTCAAAACCCTTACTGAGGGTCTGACCAAGAAAGGCGGCCGGAACAACACCGGACGGATCACCATGCGCCGCAAGGGCGGCGGGGCGAAGCGCCTGTATCGCATCGTCGATTTCAAGCGCAACAAGTTCGATGTGGCTGCGGTGGTCGAACGGATCGAATACGATCCCAACCGCACCGCCTTTATCGCGTTGATCAGCTATGAAGATGGCGAGCGCGCCTATATCCTTGCACCGCAGCGTCTGGCCGTGGGCGACAAGATCCTCGCTGGCACCAAGGTCGACGTGAAGCCGGGCAACGCAATGCCCTTCAGCGGCATGCCGATCGGCACGATCGTGCACAACGTCGAACTGAAGCCCGGCAAGGGCGGCCAGATCGCACGTTCCGCTGGCACCTATGCCCAGTTCGTGGGTCGTGACGGCGGTTACGCCCAGATCCGCCTCAGCTCGGGCGAGCTGCGGATGGTCCGTCAGGAATGCATGGCCACCATCGGTGCCGTGTCGAACGCCGACCATTCGAACCAGAACCTGGGCAAGGCCGGCCGGAACCGCCACAAGGGCATCCGTCCGTCCGTGCGCGGTGTCGCGATGAACCCGATCGATCACCCGCATGGTGGTGGTGAGGGTCGCACCTCGGGTGGCCGTACGCCGGTGACACCCTGGGGCAAGGACACCAAGGGCAAGAAAACCCGGACCAACAAGGCGACCGACAAGTATATCCTGCGGTCGCGTCACCAGAAGAAGGGGCGTTAATCCATGGCACGTTCTGTTTGGAAGGGCCCCTTTGTTGACGCCTATGTGCTCAAGAAAGCGGAGAAGGCCCGCGAGTCGGGGAAATCCGACGTCATCAAGATCTGGTCGCGTCGTTCGACCATCCTGCCGCAATTCGTCGGTCTGACCTTTGGCGTCTATAACGGCCAGAAGCACATCCCGGTGAACGTGTCCGAGGACATGATCGGTCAGAAATTCGGTGAATACTCGCCCACGCGGACCTATTACGGTCACGCGGCGGACAAGAAAGCCAAGAGGAAGTAATCGTCATGGGTAAGGAAAACAATCCGCGCCGCGTGGCGGAGAACGAGGCTTTCGCAAAGACGAAAATGCTTCGCACCTCGCCGCAGAAGCTGAACCTCGTGGCTCAGCTGATCCGGGGCAAGAAAGTCGATCGCGCGCTGGCCGATCTGACCTTTTCGCACAAGCGCATCGCCGGCGACGTGAAGAAATGCCTTCAGTCCGCCATCGCGAACGCCGAGAACAACCACGGACTCGACGTCGATAACCTGATCGTCGCAGAAGCCTGGGTCGGCAAGAACCTGGTGATGAAGCGTGGCCGTCCGCGGGCGCGTGGCCGCTATGGCAAGATCATGAAGCCGTTTTCGGAAATCACCATCAAGGTGCGCCAAGTCGAGGAGCAAGCGTAATGGGTCAGAAGGTCAACCCCATCGGGATGCGCCTCCAGGTGAACCGCACCTGGGACAGCCGCTGGTACGCAGATGACAAGGAATATGGCGATCTTCTGCTTGAAGACCTGAAAATTCGGGACTTCATCAAGAAGGAAGCCAAGCAGGCCGGCATCAGCCGCGTCATCATCGAGCGTCCGCACAAGAAATGCCGCGTCACGATCCATGCCGCTCGGCCTGGTGTGATCATCGGCAAGAAGGGTGCCGACATCGAGGTGCTTCGCAAGAAGTTGTCGAACTTCACCAAAAGCGATGTGAACCTGAACATCGTCGAAGTCCGCAAGCCCGAAGTCGATGCAGCCTTGGTCGCCGAATCGATCGCGCAGCAGCTTGAGCGTCGTGTTTCGTTCCGCCGCGCCATGAAGCGTTCGGTTCAGAACGCCATGCGCATGGGTGCCTTGGGCATCCGCGTGAACGTCGCTGGTCGTCTGGGCGGCGCCGAGATCGCACGGACCGAATGGTATCGCGAAGGCCGTGTGCCGCTGCACACGCTTCGTGCCGACATCGACTATGCGCTGGCCGAAGCCATGACCCCGTACGGGATCATCGGTGTGAAGGTCTGGATCTTCAAGGGCGAGATCATGGAGCATGACCCGCAGGCTCGCGACCGCAAGGCCGCCGAGGCGCAGGAAGGTCCGGCTCCGCGTGGTCCGCGCCGCGACGCCCGGTAAGGAGAACGACAAATGCTGCAACCAAAACGGACCAAGTTCCGCAAACAGCACAAGGGCCGGATCCACGGCAACGCGAAGGGCGGGTTCGACCTGAACTTTGGCTCGTTCGCGCTGAAGGCCACCGAACCCGAGCGTGTCACCGCCCGTCAGATCGAAGCGGCCCGCCGCGCGATCACCCGTCACATGAAACGTCAGGGCCGGGTCTGGATCCGGATCTTCCCGGACGTTCCGGTTTCCTCGAAGCCGACCGAAGTTCGGATGGGTAAGGGCAAGGGCTCGATCGATTTCTGGGCAGCCCGTGTCCACCCGGGCCGGATCATGTTCGAGATCGACGGTGTCAACGACGTGATCGCCCGCGAGGCCCTGCGCTTGGGCGCGATGAAGCTGCCGGTCCAGACTCGCATCGTCGCGCGCGAAGACTGGTAAGAACGCTGCGCTGATGCGCAAGCCATGACAAAGGCCCCGCCGGACACGGCGGGGTTTGCCTTTTCCCGGCCGCGCCGGGGAAAGGGGTTGCAAAATTCCGGGTCCGCCTGTATGGGCAGGCCTTCATCACGAAACTCCACCGGAATCAGGGTGGCCCGGACAATCCGGGGCTCTCCGGTGATGTGGGAAAGGACGACGCGTAATGGACGCGCAAGAACTGAAATCGAAGACGCCCGACCAGCTGAAGGAACAGCTTGTCGCGCTGAAGAAAGAGGCCTTTAACCTGCGTTTCCAGCAGGCCACCGGTCAGCTTGAGAACACCGCCCGCATGCGCACCGTGCGCCGCGACGTGGCGCGTGTGAAGACCATTCTGAACCAGAAAGCGGCCGATGCCGCTGCAGCGAACTGAGGAGGCTGACCCATGCCCAAACGCATCCTGCAAGGCAAGGTCGTCTCGGACAAGAACGAGCAGACCGTGACCGTTCTGGTCGAGCGCCGCTTCAAGCATCCGCTGCTGCACAAGACCGTGCGTCTGTCGAAGAAGTTCCGCGCCCATGACGCGGAGAACCAGTTCAAGGTCGGGGACACCGTTCGCATCGCCGAATGTGCGCCGATCTCGAAGACGAAACGCTGGACTGTCCTGACGGACGAAGCCGCTTCGGCGTAAGTCCTTCATCACAGATCAGAAATGATCGAAACCCTGGGGCCGGACGCGAGACATTCCGGATCGGTCCCCAAAGGTCGGGAGAAACCAAATGATCCAGATGCAGACCAATCTGGATGTCGCTGACAACTCCGGCGCTCGCCGGGTTCAGTGCATCAAGGTCCTGGGTGGTTCGCACCGTCGCTATGCGTCGGTGGGCGACATCATCGTGGTGTCCGTCAAGGAAGCCATCCCACGGGGCCGGGTCAAGAAGGGCGACGTCCGCAAGGCCGTGGTCGTTCGGACCGCCAAGGAAGTAAAGCGCGAGGACGGAACCTCGATCCGCTTCGACCGTAACGCCGCCGTCATCCTGAACAACCAGGGGGAACCGGTCGGCACCCGTATTTTCGGGCCGGTCGTGCGCGAACTGCGCGCCAAGAACTTCATGAAGATCATCTCGCTTGCGCCGGAGGTGCTGTGATGGCTGCCAAGCTGAAAAAGGGCGACAAGGTCGTCGTGCTGGCCGGCAAGGACAAGGGCAAGCAGGGCGAAGTCACCGCCGTCATGCCCAAGGACAACAAGGCCGTGGTTGACGGTGTGAACGTCGCCATCCGCCATACCCGCCAGTCGCAGAACAGCCAGGGTGGACGTGTGCCGAAGGCGATGCCGATCGACCTGTCGAACCTGGCCCTCATGGACAAGAACGGCAAAGCGACCCGCGTCGGCTTCCGCGAGGAAGACGGCAAGAAGGTCCGTTTCGCCAAGACCACGGGAGACGTGATCTGATGTTGGACAAGACCAATTACACGCCCCGCCTGAAAGCGCAGTTCCGTGAGACCATCAAGGCGGCGCTGAAGGAAGAGTTCGGCTACAAGAACGACATGCAGATCCCGCGTCTGGACAAGATCGTCCTGAACATGGGCATCGGCGAGGCCGTCAAGGACACCAAGAAGGTGAAGCAGGGCGCTGAAGAGCTGTCGCTGATCGCCGGTCAGAAGGCTGTCATCACCAAGGCCAAGAACTCGATCGCCGGGTTCCGCGTCCGTGAGGAAATGCCGCTGGGTGCCAAGGTCACGCTGCGTGGCGACCGGATGTATGAATTCCTGGATCGTCTGATCAATATCGCGCTGCCCCGCGTCCGCGACTTCCGCGGCGTGAAGGGCACCTCTTTCGACGGCCGCGGCAACTATGCCATGGGCCTGAAAGAGCACATCGTGTTCCCGGAAATCAACTTCGACCAGGTCGACGAAGTTCTGGGGATGGACATCATCATCTGCACCACCGCGAGGACCGACGCGGAAGCGAAGTCGCTGTTGAAGCATTTCAACATGCCGTTCAACAGCTGAGTCGCGGAGGGAAAGAGATATGGCAAAGAAATCGATGGTAGAGCGCGAGAAGAAGCGCGAGCGCCTGGTGGCTCAGTACGCCGAAAAGCGTGCGGCCCTGAAAGAGGTCATCAACGACCAGTCCCGTCCGATGGAAGAGCGGTTCAAGGCTTCGCTGAAGCTTGCCGAACTGCCGCGCAATTCGTCGGCGACGCGTCTGCACAACCGGTGCCAACTGACCGGTCGTCCGCACGCGTATTACCGCAAACTGAAACTGTCGCGGATCATGCTGCGCGAGCTTGGCTCGCAGGGGCAGATCCCCGGCCTGGTCAAGTCCAGCTGGTAAGGGGAACTGAGCATGATGAACGATCCTCTCGGTGATATGCTGACCCGCATCCGCAATGCGCAGATGCGTGGCAAATCCACCGTTCGCACCCCGGCCAGCAAGCTGCGCGCCTGGGTTCTGGATGTCCTTCAATCCGAGGGATACATCCGCGGGTATGAAGAAGTCACCACCGATGCCGGCCACAAAGAGCTGGAAATCGGCCTGAAATATCACGATGGCACCCCGGTTATCCGGGAATTGTCGCGCGTATCGAAGCCGGGTCGCCGCGTCTATGCAGGCGCGCAGGCTCTGCCGCAGGTCCGTCAGGGCCTTGGCGTTTCGATCGTGTCGACCCCCAAGGGTGTCATGTCTGATGCAGCGGCTCGGACTGCCAATGTCGGCGGCGAAGTCCTCTGCACCGTATTCTAAGGAGGGCAGCAGATGTCTCGGATTGGTAAGAAACCGGTCGAACTGCCCAAGGGCGTGACGGCCGAAGTGAAGGGCCAGACGATCGAGGTGAAGGGTCCCAAGGGCACCCGCAGCTTCACCGCAACGGATGACGTCGATCTGATGATCGAAGAAGGCACGATCCTCGTCAAACCGCGCGGTCTGTCAAAGCGTGCTCGGCAGCAGTGGGGCATGACCCGCTCGATGGTCGAGAACCTGACGGTCGGCGTGTCTGACGGCTTCAAGAAAGAGCTGGAGATCCAGGGCGTGGGTTACCGCGCGCAGATGCAGGGCAAGACCCTGAAACTGTCCCTGGGCTACAGCCACGAGGTGAACTTCGAGACCCCGGAAGGTGTCACGATCACCGCGCCGAAGCAGACCGAGATCGTCGTCGAAGGCGTCGATCAGCAGCTGGTCGGCCAGGTCGCAGCCAACATTCGCGAGTGGCGTCAGCCCGAGCCCTACAAGGGCAAAGGCATTCGCTACAAGGGCGAGTATATCTTCCGCAAGGAAGGCAAGAAGAAGTAAGGGGCGCATGAAATGGCACTGAAAAAGCAAGAGCTGTTCCAGAAGCGCCGCCTGCGCGTTCGGAACAAATTGCGGGCGATGTCGAACGGCCGTCCGCGTCTGTCGGTCCACCGTTCGTCGAAGAACCTCTCGGTTCAGATCATCGACGATCTGAAGGGCGTGACCCTGGCCTCGGCCAGCACGCTGGAGAAGGATTTCGGCGTGATCGGCAAGAACAACGTCGAGGCTGCGGCCAAGATCGGTTCCGCGATCGCGGAACGTGCGAAGAAAGCCGGCGTGGAAGAAGTTGTCTTCGACCGCGGCGGGTTCATCTTCCACGGCAAGATCAAGGCACTGGCCGATGCGGCGCGCGAAGGCGGGCTGAAATTCTGATGCTGCGGGCGGCGCCCACCGCAAGGTCGGCGCCGCCCCGATGATCCGGGGGCGTGGGGGTCTGTTCTCACGCCCACCTGGATTGACCATAACGGCGCGCGCTGGTTGCGCCACGATGAAAGGATTGCCTTATGGCAGAACGTGATAACCGCCGGGGTCGTCGCGACGACCGTGACGAGAACCCGGAATTTCAGGATCGTCTGGTTGCGATCAACCGCGTGTCGAAAACCGTCAAGGGCGGCAAGCGCTTTGGCTTCGCGGCCCTGGTGGTCGTGGGCGATCAGCGTGGTCGCGTCGGCTTCGGCAAGGGCAAGGCCAAAGAGGTGCCCGAAGCGATCCGCAAGGCTACCGAACAGGCCAAGCGCGGCATGATGCGTGTGCCGCTGCGCGACGGTCGCACCCTGCACCATGACATCGAAGGTCGTCATGGCGCCGGCAAGGTGATCATGCGGACCGCCGTTCCGGGGACCGGCATCATCGCCGGTGGTCCGATGCGCGCCGTGTTCGAGATGCTGGGCGTTCAGGACGTCGTCGCCAAGTCGCAGGGGTCGCAGAACCCCTACAACATGATCCGCGCCACGCTGGACGGTCTGCGCAAGGAATCGAGCCCGCGTTCGGTCGCGCAGCGTCGTGGCAAGAAGGTCGCCGACATCCTGCCGTCGCAGGAGAAGGCACCGGAAGCGACGGTTGGCACCGATGCCACCGTGACCTCGGCAGCGCAGGCGTAAGGAGTAGGACATGGCCAAAACCATCGTCGTCAAGCAGATCGGCAGCCCGATCCGCCGCCCCGCCATCCAGCGCGAGACGCTGAAAGGCCTGGGCCTGAACAAGATGAACCGCACGCGTGAACTGGAAGATACTCCGTCGGTGCGCGGCATGGTCGCCAAGATCCCGCATCTGGTGACGATCATCGAAGAAAAGAACTGACTTGAAAGGCCGGGGAGACCCGGCCTTTTCCATTCTGGACCCCAATATGGGTTCCGGGTGTCACGACCCGCGCTGACGGGGATGCAACAGCGCATCAGTTCCGTCCGGCCGCACGCCCAGGATCTTCCGCCAGGTAATATATCTGGCAAAGGCAAGATCGTTGGGATATCGCTTGAGCAACCAGTGGTTGCATGCGGCGACAATGACAGCGGCGCGCCTTCTTTTCATCTGTTTCGTCGCCGCGATTGCAGTCACGCCGGCATGGGCCAGCCCGTGGCCGCGCCAGACGGGCAGTACCTTCACATCGCTGTCGACCGAGATTGATCGGGACGGTAACAGCTATTCTTCGATCTACGCCGAATACGGGCTTGCGCCGGGAAACACGCTTGGCCTTGAAGCCGGTCACAGCAACGCGGGCGAAACAAGGGCCTTGATCTGGCTGCAGCGTGCGCTGGACGACGGGACTGGCGCCAACCGGTTCAGCGCGGCGGTGGGGCTGGGCGTGATCCGGCGCGGCGGGCTGTTCTATCCGACGGGCCAGATTGCCGGCGGTTGGGGGCGCGGCCTCGAAACCAGCCTGGGCGATGGCTGGCTGACCATCGAAGCCAAGCTGGAAATGTCCGGCGGAATGGATCTGCAAGCCATGATGTCACGCGAGGCAACCGCGCAAGACACTTATCTGACGCCCGAGTATCTGGCCAAGGCGGAACTGACTTTCGGACTTCGCCCGGATCGGAACTGGATGGTGATCAACCAGCTGCGCATCGAGGATCGCAGCGATGACGAGCTTTCGGTCAAATATGCCGGGTCGCTTGTCCGCGAGGTGATCGGCCCCATGAAGTTGGAACTGGGCGGGGTCTTGCCGGTGCGGGGGCCGGGGCAGCCCGCCGTCAAGATCGGAACCTGGCTGGAATTCTAGCTTGTGCAAGCCCCGCAGCCGACCCTGTGCCGTTCGGCATCCGGGTCGGCGGCGGCGAAAGATCAGTCTTTGCCGGGCAGGATGCGGTCCAGAACGACCCGCAGACGTTCGACGGTGCCTTCGACATCCTTCAGCTTGTCCAGCCCGAACAGCCCAAGCCTGAAGGTCGAGAACCCATCACCTTCGCCAACGGCAAGAGGCACACCGGCCGCGATCTGCAAGCCCTCGGCTGCGAATTTGCGCCCTGATTTCACATCCGGATCATCGGTATAGGACACCACAACGCCCGGCGCGCCGAAGCCCGGTGCCGCGACCGAACGCAGTCCGCGGGCGGCCAGCATCTCGCGTACGGCGTCGCCCAGACGCCATTGCGCCTTGCAGGCGGCATCAAAGCCCATCTCGCGCGTTTCTTGCATGGCGTCGCGCAGTCCGGTCAGCGCGTCGGTCGGCATCGTGGCGTGATAGGCGTGTCCGCCATCCTCGTAGGCGGCCATGATCGCGCGCCATTTCTTAAGATCCAGTGCAAAGCTGTCGCTTTCCGTCTCGGCCATCCGGGCAGCCGCGCGGTCGGACAGCATGACCAGCCCCGCCGATGGCGAGGCCGACCACCCCTTTTGCGGGGCCGAGATCAGCACATCGACACCCGTCGCGCGCATATCCACCCAGACCGCGCCCGAAGCGATGCAATCCAGCACCATCAGCGCGCCGACCTCGTGCGCGGCTGCGGCCAGCGCGGTGATATAGTCATCGGGCAGGATCAGCCCGGCGGATGTCTCGACATGCGGGGCGAACACCGCGTCGGGGCGGACGTCGCGGATCTTGGCCGTAACCTCGTCGATGGGGGGAGGCGCATAGGCCGATTGCGCGTCGTTGCCCGCAGGGCGCGCCATGGCGATGGTCGTTTCCCGTGCAAAGCCGCCCGCTTCGAAGATCTGGCTCCAGCGATAGCTGAACCAGCCGTTCCGCACGATCAGGGCATGCGCATCGCGTCCGAACTGACGGGCGACCGATTCCATCGCATATGTGCCGCCCCCCGGCACGATCGCCACTTGATCCGCGCCATATACCTCGCGCAGGGATGCCGACAGATCGCGCATTACGGACTGGAATGACTGCGACATGTGGTTCAACGAACGATCGGTGAAAACGACCGAGAATTCTTGCAAGCCGTCCGGATCGACACGGGACATGGCAGCCTCCTGATGTGTTGCTGGGCGCAGGCTAGACCGGGTCGGCGCCGGGCACCAGACCGCCAAACGGTGCAACCCCTTGCGGCCCCCCCGCGCAGAGGACTACGTTGGGCACATCGGCAACATCGCAGGTTTTTCATGCGTATCGGCATACTTCAATGCGGCCAGTCGCCCGCGCAGTTGAAGGAAGATCTGGGCGACTATCCGGACATGTTCGTCCGGCTTCTGGACGGGCGGGGGTTCGACTTCCGCGTCTGGCACGTCGAGGCAATGGAGTTTCCCGGCAGCATCGACGATGCCGATGGCTGGCTTCTGACCGGTTCGCGTCACGGCGCGTATGAAGATCACGACTTCATTCCGCCGCTGGAGGATTTCATCCGTCGCGCCTATGCCCAAGGGGTTCCACTGGTGGGGATCTGTTTTGGCCACCAGATCATCGCGCAGGCGCTTGGCGGCAAGGTCATCAAGCATCCCGATGGATGGGCAGTGGGTGCGCAGGATTATGATTTCGACGGGCAGCCGGTGACACTGAATGCCTGGCATCAGGATCAGGTCGTGTCGCTTCCCGAGGATGCCGATGTCGCGGGCCGCAACGCGTTCTGCCAGAACGCGGCGCTGATCTATGGCGACCGCGCCTATACGGTTCAGGCCCATCCCGAATTCGACGACGCTTTCGTGCAGGGTCTGATGGACACCCGCGCCAAGGGTGTCGTGCCGCAGGATCTGCTGGATGCCGCATCGCGGCGGATGGGGGACAGCAAGGGTGCGGCGCTGCTGGCCGAAAAGATCGAAGCATTCTTCAAGCAACCGCGCAAACTGGCAAAGGGGGCTGCATGAGCGGCACATGGATCGAACGTGTGCCCGCCGCGGCGCGCGAATACCTGTCCGGCCGCAGGCTGGACGAAGTCGAATGCATCGTCGCCGATATTGCAGGCGTGGCGCGTGGAAAGGCCATGCCCGCGTCTAAGTTCGCGCATCAGGACAAGTTCTATCTGCCGAACTCGATCTTCCTGCAGACCATCACGGGGGAATGGGCCGAAAATCCGTCCGGTGCCTTCACCGAACCCGACATGATCCTGACCCCGGACTACAGCACCGCCTCGGCGGCGCCATGGACGGCGGACTGGACCATGCAGGTCATCCACGACGCCCATGACCAGCAGGGCAACCCCGTGCCGATCGCACCGCGCAATGTCCTGAAAAGGCTGGTCCGGCTATACGAGGAAAAGGGCTGGAAGCCCGTCGTGGCGCCCGAGATGGAGTTCTTTCTGGTCGCGCGCAACGTGGACCCGAACCAGCCGATCATCCCGCCGATGGGCCGCACCGGCAGGCGCGCCGCCGCCAAGCAGGCCTATTCGATGTCGGCGGTGGACGAATACGGCAAGGTGATCGACGATATCTATGATTTCGCCGAGGCGCAGGGGTTCGAGATCGACGGCATTCTTCAGGAAGGCGGCGCCGGTCAGATCGAGATCAACCTCAACCACGGCGATCCAGTGGCACTGGCCGACGAGATCTTCTTCTTCAAGCGTCTGATCCGCGAGGCGGCACTGCGCCACGACTGTTTCGCGACGTTCATGGCAAAGCCGATCGAGGGCGAGCCGGGCAGCGCGATGCATATTCATCACTCGATCGTCGATCTGAAGACCGGCAAGAACATCTTTTCGGATGATCGCGGGCGCGAAACCGACGCATTCCTGCATTTCATCGGCGGCATGCAGCGGCACCTGCCGGCGGCGGTTGCGCTGCTGGCGCCCTACGTCAACAGCTATCGCCGCTATGTCCCTGATTTCGCGGCGCCGATCAATCTTGAATGGGGACGCGACAACCGCACGACCGGATTGCGCGTGCCGATTTCGGGGCCCGAGGCGCGGCGGATCGAGAACCGGCTGGCCGGGATGGATTGCAACCCGTATCTGGGGATCGCGGCCAGCCTTGCCTGCGGCTATCTGGGCCTGCTCGAACAAGAGGGGCCGCGTGCCGAATGTCTGGGCGACGCCTATATGTCCCGCGACGAACTGCCCTATAACCTTGGCGACGCACTGGACATCATGTCCGAGAGCCTGCCCATGCGCGAGGTGCTGGGCGACGAGTTCGTGGATGTCTACGAGGCAGTGAAACGCAACGAATACAAAGAGTTTCTACAGGTCATCAGCCCGTGGGAACGGGAACATCTGCTGTTGAACGTATGAACCTGCTCTATGCGAACGACCGGCAGGGCGAATATCCGCCCAGCCTGTATGCCCAGACGAAAATGCCGCTGGACCCGTTTCCCCAACAGAAGGGCGAGACGCGCTGTGACGTTGCGGTTGTGGGTGGCGGCTATGCGGGGCTGTCGGCGGCGCTGCATCTGGCGCGGGGTGGCCATGACGTGACCCTGCTGGAGGCGCATCGCGTCGGTTTCGGGGCGTCGGGGCGCAACGGCGGGCAGGTCGGGTCCGGGCAGCGGCAAGAAGTCGACTGGCTTGAAAAGCATCTGGGCCGAGAGACCGCGCGCCGTCTGTGGGATCTGGCCGAGGATGCAAAGGCGCTGGTGCGGGATCTGGCGCATGAATCCGGTGTGCCGGTCCGTGACGGTATCGCCCATGCGTGTCGCAGCGAATCCGAGGTGGATCATGCGCGCCGGATGGCGGATCATCTGGCCTCTCGCTATGGCTACGACAAGGTTCAGGTGCAGGATCGCGATGCGCTGGCCGGGTTGCTGGGCAGCGATGCCTATGTGGGCGGCGATGTCGATTGGGGGGCGGCCCATCTGCACCCGCTGAACCTGGCCCTTGGCATCGCGCGGCTGGCCGACGCGGCCGGGGCGCGCATCCGCGAGAACAGCCATGTCCACAGGATCACCCATGCGCGCAAGCCCGGTGAGAAGACCGTCGTGCATTGCGATACGGGCCGGGTGATCTGCGATCAGGTCATTCTGGCTGGCAACGGCTATCTGGGCGATATCGCGCCCAAGGTCGCTGCGCGGGTGATGCCGATCAACAACTATATCGTCGCGACCGAGCCGCTGGATGATCGCTTTGCCGAGATCCTGCCGCGCAACACCGCCGTCGCCGACACGAAATTCGTGGTCAATTACTGGCGGATGGATGATGAGCGCAGGCTGATTTTCGGCGGCGGCGAAACGGTCACCTATCGCTTTCCCCAGGATATCGCCAGCGTCGTTCAGCCGCATCTGCTGGCCGTCTATCCGCAACTGCAGGGAATGCGCCTGACGCATGCCTGGGGCGGCACGCTGGCGATCACCATGAACCGGATGCCGTGTTTCGCACGGCCCGCGCCGAATTGCCTGTCGGCCAGCGGATTTTCTGGTCATGGTGTCGCGATGGCGACCCTTGCGGGGCGGTTGATGGCTGACGCTGTGGCCGGGCAGGCGGCAGGGTTTGACGCGATGGCGGCCGTGCCGACGCGCCCCTTTCCGGGGGGACGGGCGCTGCGCGGACCCTTGCTGGTCGCGGGAATGTCGTGGTTTGCGCTGCGCGACAGACTTGGATTCTGACTGGATCAGTCGCTGGCCGGACCCATGTCCGACAGAACCTTTTGCCTGATCAGGGCGGAATCCCGGTCCGTAACCCCCAGCAGACCGGCCACAAGCCGGATCATCGATTCCTCGTCCATGTCCCGCCGTTGGTCCGCATAGGCGATTTCCCACATGGCGGCCAGCACGCCGGTCCGGTCTTCCAGCGCGATCCGGTCCTTGATCAACCGGGTAAAGCGTACGGTGTCCGGGGCCTCGGCCTCGATCATTTCCGCGGCCGCGCGGCGTTCGGCCGCTTGGTCCGGGGTCAGGCCGCGCCTGCGCGCCAGCACGCGGTCGATGCGCTGGCGTTCGGACAGTTCATAATGATCATCTGCGCGCGCCACGCGTACCAGCAGCGCGGCGATTGCGACCTCGGCATCCTGCGCGGCCAAGGGCTGTGGCGCGGGATCTTCGGTAAAGAGGCGGGACAGCAGATTGCGAAACATGCCGTTGAGCATACTGGATATTTCAGCCGCGACAAGCGGCCAGAACATAACCTTTGCTTGCCGTAAGGTCGTCCGAGATCAGGATTTTGTCACCTCGGCATCGGGGATGCGAATTTGCCCCTGCGCAACCGGCACGGCACAGCCCGCAACGCGTATCTGCCGCAGTTCGCCCGCTTCGACCACCGCCGTCATGTCGATCCGCGACGCGCGCCCCATCTCGATTCCCTGTTCCAGAGGGATCCGGTTTTCCCCCTCGGCCAGCGCATGGCTGGCCAGCAGTTGCGCAGCAAGAATGGCCGACGCCGATCCTGTCGCGGGATCTTCGGGTATGCCCGCCGTGGGTGAGAACATCCGCGCCCGGTAGCCGGATTTCACCGGGGTATAAAGATAGGCACTGTCCACCCCCGCTGCCTGCATCGCCTGCGACCAGAAAGGCTGGATCGGGCGCGCGGCGGCCAGCGCGTCAAGATCGCGGACCGGAACATAGAGAAACGCCGGACCACCCTGCCAGATCGCCGGTTGGTGACCCGGCAGACCGATCGCGTCGGCGGGCAGGTCCGTCGCGCGTGCGATCAGGTCCGGATCTGCCTGCCCGGGTTGCGCCACAGGCAGCTTCGGCGCGGTGAATTCCGCCCGTCCGTTCCGGATTTCGACCGGGACAAGCCCGGCCTCTTCCTCAAGCACGATCCTGACATCGGCGCCCGCCGACAGATGCAGCGCGCAGCCGATGGTCGGATGACCCGCGAACGGGATTTCGGCGGTCGGAAAGAAGATCCGGACCCGTGCGGTATTGGCCGCATCGCGCGGTGCCATCACGAAGATCGTCTCGGACAGGTTGAACTGCCGCGCGATGATCTGCATCTGCGCGGTGGTCAGACTGTCGGCACCCATCACGATTGCCAGCGGATTGCCGCTGAAAGCCCGGTCGGTGAAGACGTCCCAGATGTGAAATTCAAGCATGCGCGATCCGTTGGTAAGGCAGCCTCAGTATTTCTGCGGCACATACAGGTCGCGCGGCAAGACCTCTCGTTCGTAGTCAGGATTGAAAACCCGCTCGGGCAGCGTGATCTGCTCATGAGGCACTTCAGTATACGGGATCATGCTCAGCAGATGGCTGATGCAATTCAGCCGCGCGCGTTTCTTGTCGTTGCCGGGGACGATGTACCAAGGTGCCTCGGGGATGTTCGTGCGCTCGAACATGTCTTCCTTGGCCTTCGTATAGGCCTCCCACCGGACCCGGGATTGCAGGTCCATCGGCGAAAGTTTCCACTGTTTCAGCGGATCGTGGATGCGCATCAGGAATCGCATCTGCTGTTCCTCGTCGGTGACCGAGAACCAGTATTTGACCAGTCGGATCCCCGACCGGACCAGCATCCGCTCGAACTCGGGAACGTCCTGGAAGAACTGTTCAACCTGGTCTTCATCGGCGAAGCCCATGACGCGTTCGACCCCGGCGCGGTTATACCAGCTGCGGTCGAACAGGACCATCTCTCCGCCGGCGGGCAGGTGGGGAACATAGCGCTGGAAATACCACTGGGTCTTTTCGCGGTCCGAGGGCGCGGGCAGGGCCACGACGCGGGCGACGCGGGGGTTGAGGCGCTGCGTGATGCGCTTGATCGCGCCGCCCTTGCCCGCCGAGTCACGACCCTCGAACAGAACGACGATCTTTTCCTTGTGATAGCTTGCCCAGTCCTGCAGCTTGATAAGCTCGGACTGCAGGCGCAGCAATTCCTGGAAATACAGCTTCCGATCCATCTGGTCGGGGTGGTGGCTGCGATAGATCCGCCGGATCTCGGCGGACAGGACCGCGTCCTCCAACTCGATTTCGTAATCCTCGTCCAGCGTGTCCTGCAACTCGGCGTCAAGCCAGTCCTTGGAAAATTCGGTCATGGTTCTCTCCGGTTCTTCGGGTCCGGTCTAGGCCGGAAATGTAACGGAATTAAGGCCGTCCCGCCAAAGCCTATGACCCGAAGCGGCGGGCGCAGGTGGGCGTGACCGCCAGTACGAAACCCTGTCCGCCGCCGGCATCGACGGTCCCGCACCATTGGCCGTCGGTGGTGAACAGGCTGCGCGTACCCTTGGCAGGTCGATAGGCAACCCGTCTGCCGTTCACGTCGAACAAGTTCAAGACGCCGCCCGCATTCGTCGCGTAATAGCCCAGCACACTGCCATCGGATGTGATGATCAGCCGCTTTTCATTTGCCGGGTTGGTCGGGCGGTTCTGCCAGGTCGAGGTGGAATTGGCGGTGTTTCCAGCCGAATTCCACGGCGCGTTGGGTGAATTCGAGGCCCTGGCCGGGTTGTTGGCCGGATGGCCGGGTCCAAGGTCAAACGGCAACCGGCTGCGATCCAACACGATCAGCGGCGCGTCCGCTGCGGCGCAGGCTGCCCAGAAGGCACAGATCAGCGTGCCAATCGCTGTGCGGGAAAGGGCGTGCATCTGGGCTCCGGTCGCTGCTGATCGGTTCCATCACTGACACGCATCACGGGGTGCGGCAAGGGCCGGGACAATCCCGGCTGATCAGCCCGGTTCTTCGACCAGATCGACACTGTGCGCGCCCGTTTGCGCGCCGTGCAGACGCATCGCGCCGGTGACCGGCGCGGCGTCGGAATAGTCGCGCCCATAGCCGATCGTCACATGGTCGGTGCCGACGAAGCAGGCATTCGTGGGATCGTATTCGGTCCAGCCGGCTTCGATCCCGGTCCATGCCCTGACCCATGCATGCATCGCGTCCGCGCCCTCCAGCCTTGGCCGTCCGGGTGGGGGGAGGGTGCGCAGGAACCCCGAGGCATAGGCCGCAGGTATGCCGACACTGCGCAGCCCGGCGATCATGATCTGCGAAAAGTCCTGGCAGACGCCGTGACGGCCCGCAAAGGCGTCCGCGATCGGCGTGTCCACCTCGGTCGCCTTGGGGTCAAAGCGCAGATGCGCGTTCAGGGCACGGCCCAGGCTTTCCACCGCCGCGTGCGTCGTGGGCGCGCCGGCGCAGGCACGGGCGGCGAACTCGGCGATCTGCGGCACGTCGGGAATGCGCGGCGAGGCCTTCAGAAAATGGTGCGGCGAATCCGGTCCAAGATCGGTGATCTCGGTCAATTCGGATGCCAGTCGCGACAATGGCGCGGACAGGTCGAATGCGCCTTCTGCGGCAAATCGGTGGACCCGCGCCGTCATGTCGATGCGCAGTTTCGACACGCCTGACGGCAGCACAAGCTGTATCACCTGGGTGCCGAAGAAATCGCGAAAACCGTCACGCTCCAGCGGGGGTGGGGTGATCGTGACATCGCAATCCGAGGCGTGCTGAATGTCTGGCAGTTCGCGCGGGCAGACGCGCAGCAACTGCCGTCCGGCGCCGATCGGACGCCCGAAATCATAGCGAATGGACAGGCGCAGGCGATAGCGCATCAGGGAAAATACGCCCTTGTCAGCAGTTCGGATAATGCACCGATCCGGCTGCGGTGTGACCACAATTCTGCGCTGGTCAGCGTGGTCGGGTCCGCGGTCGCAAGATCTGCGTGCAGCAGCAGCACCTCGCGGGCAAGTGGCGACAGCGCGCCATGATCATTGGCGGCGGGCAGCATGTCGATCTGGTCCCGCAGCCCGTCGACCTGATGGCGCAGCGCACGCGGGTTCAGCGGGTCCAGCGCCAGCAGGTCGATGACCGTATCGCGTGACGCGGTGACCGAGAACCGCCTGCGATGGGTCAGCACGCTGTCGCCGATCTCGATGGCCAGATCCAGTGCGCCTTCGGGCGCCTCGGGATCAGCCAGAACGGCCAGCGCGGCCGAAATCCCCATCGCGCGTTCGTGCAACCGGCCGATGGTCAGGAAGCGCCAGCCGACAAATCGATACATGTTCTCGTGGACCAGCCCCGAGATGCCGGCAAGCTTGCGCAGCAGCGCGCTGAGCGCGCGGGCAGCGTCATCGCCGGGCGTCACCCGGCTGGACATCCGGCGCGCGCTGCGGTCGATATCGTCCAGCGCCGACCACGCATCGGGTGAAAACCGGTCACGGACCCGGCCCGCACTGCCAATGGCGGCGGACAGGTTCTCCAGTAAAGCCTTGGGTACGCCGGTTTTCGGATCTACCCCCACCTGGTCGAACAGGGGCTTCATCGCGGCCAGCAATGGCGCGCTGGCTGGACCAGCTTCGGCCAGCCGCGTGTGATAGGCACGCAACAGCCGGACGATACCCTCGCTGCGTTCGACATACCGGCCCAGCCAGAACAGGTTGTCGGCGGCACGCGCAGGCAGCCCGCTGGCCGATCGGCGACGCAAGGGCGTCGGGGTGCCGGTGACCATGCTGACAGGCGCGACGGGACGGGGGCTGACCACCCAGACATCGGCGGCGCTGCCGCCATGCTGCATGGCGATGGCCGCCGGGTCGGGTGTGGCGCCGATCCTGGCAAAGCCGCCCGGCATCACCGTCCAGCCGCTGCCGTTGCGGGACAGAAAGACGCGAATGGTCATCGGGCGCGGCGCCAGTCGGCCTTGCAGCAGTGTCGGGGTGGTGGACAATGTCACCGCCTCTTGCGCGACAAGGCCCGTGCCATCGGATTGCAGGCGACGCGCCAGATCGGCAGTTTCCAGATCGCCTGCCCGGGTCGCATCGCCGCGCTGATCGGCGGGCATGCCGGTCGCCAGGGCATCGCCCAGGATCATCCGGTCGGGCGCGGACAGCACCGCACTGCGGGCGGCGGCGTCGCCGCACCACCATGTCGCGACATTGGGCATCGCCAGTTTCTCGCCCAAAAGATGCGGCGCCAGCTTGGGCAGGAACGCCATCAGCGCGCGTGTTTCCAGAATGCCCGATCCCAGCGAGTTGACCATCGTCAACCCGCCCGCCCGCAGCGCGGCGACCATGCCGGGCGTGCCGATGCGGGATGCCGGATCCAGTTCCAGGGGGTCTGCATATTCGGCGTCCAGCCGCCGCCACAGCACCTCGATCGGGCGCAGGCCGGCGACGGTGCGGACCATCAACTGGCCGTCGCGAACGTCCAGATCCTCGCCCTGCACCAAGGTGAAGCCCAGATACCGCGCGATATAGGCGTGTTCGTAATAGGTCTCGTTCAGCGGTCCGGGTGTCAGGATCGCCACCCGGCTGTCGCGGTCCTGGCGACGGTTCAGCAGTGCGTCGCGGAAATCCCGGAAAAACCCGGCAAGGCGCTGAACATTTTCCTGCGCATAAAGATCCGAGAATGCACGGGCCGTCGCGACACGGTTTTCCAACGCGTAGCCCGCGCCAGAGGGGGCCTGCACGCGGTCTGCAAGAACCCACCATTTGCCGTCCGGGCCGCGGCCCAGTTCGAACGCCAGAAAATGCAGATAATGCCCGGATCTTGGGCGAATGCCGACCATCGGGCGCAGCCATGCGGGGTTGCCCGCGACCAGCCCGGCGGGAAGGCGACCCGACGAGACAAGGTGGTTCGGGCCGTAAAGATCGGCCATCACCGATTCCAGAAGGTCGGCGCGCTGGATCAGGGCGCTGGCGATCTGCGACCAATCGTCCTCGTCCAGCAACACCGGAATATGGCTGAACGGCCAGGCGCGGTCCGCGGTCGCGGCCTGGGCCGAGCCGTATTGACGATAGAATACGCCGCTGTCGCGCAGATAACGGTCCGCGCGCGCCATCTGGATCGCCAGATCGGCCGGTGCCAGCCCGCCCAGATGCGCGGCCATTCGTGACCAGATCGGGCGGATCTGACCGTCCGCGCCCAGCATCTCATCTGCCACGCCAGGCAGGGGGCGATAGGCGCCAAGCCCCGCTCCGCCGGCCGTGATCTGTCCTGCGCGTTCCCCCGTCATGGGGTTTTAGAGCCCGACGGGACGCCTCAGGTCAAGCGTCAGCGGGAATTCGCGCGAAGGACGTTCGGTCGGGATCGCGCGATCATGGCCCGGGCGGTGACCGTAGGGCTGGAAGCGCGCCAGCCGCCGCGCTTCGGCTTCGTTGCCATTCACCGGGAAAGTCTCGTAATTGCGCCCGCCGGGATGGGCGACGTGGTAGACGCAGCCGCCAAGCGCGCGACCCGACCATGTGTCGAAAATGTCAAAGGTCAGCGGCGCATCGACCGGCAGCACCGGATGCAGCGCCGAGGCCGGTTGCCACGCCTTGAAGCGCACGCCTGCCACCGTCTGACCCGCGCCAGCATCGGTCAGGGGCAGGGCGCGGCCATTGCACAGCACCTGATAGCGACCCGGATCGGCGGCCGACAGCTTGACCTGCAGCCGTTCGGTCGAACTGTCGGTATAGCGTACCGTGCCGCCAAGCGCGCCGGTTTCGCCCAGAACGTGCCACGGTTCCAGCGCCTGACGCAGTTCCAGATGCACGCCCTCGATCTCGGTTTCGCCGCAGAACGGAAAGCGGAATTCGGCCTGTGCCTTGAACCAGTCCTGCTGCATCGCAAAGCCGTGGGCCGTCAGATCGTCCAGTACGTCGCAGAAATCCTGCCAGACGAAATGCGGCAGCATGAAACGATCGTGCAGCGCCGTTCCCCAACGGGTCAGCCTGCCGGTCGCGGGTGCGGCCCAGAACCGCGCGACCAGCGCGCGCAACAGTAGTTGCTGGGCAAGACTCATCCGCGCATCGGGTGGCATCTCGAAGCCGCGGAACTCGACCAGTCCCAGCCGCCCGGTAGGACCGTCGGGCGAATAAAGCTTGTCGATGCAGATCTCGGCCCGGTGGGTGTTGCCGGTCACATCGGTCAGGATGTTGCGCAGCAACCTATCAGTCAGCCATGGCATCGGCGCCGCGCCGCGATCCGGCGCCGGGATCTGGGCCAGCGCGATTTCCAGTTCATACAGCGAATCGTGACGCGCCTCGTCGATCCGCGGAGCTTGGCTGGTCGGGCCGATGAACAGCCCCGAGAACAGGTAGGACAGCGACGGGTGACGGTTCCAATGCAGGATCAGGCTTGCCAGAAGGTCGGGACGCCGCAGAAACGGACTGTCATTGGTGGTCGCGCCGCCGATCACGACATGATTGCCGCCGCCAGTACCGGTATGCTTGCCGTCGATCATGAATTTTTCCGCCCCAAGGCGTGACTGGCGGGCCTCCTCATAGACACCTTGCGTGATCTGGACGCAGTCTTCCCAGCTTTCCGCGGGGTGGATGTTCACTTCGATCACGCCGGGGTCGGGGGCCACGCGGATCACGTGCAGGCGCGGATCCTGTGGCGGGGCATAGCCCTCGACATGGACCTTGAGATCAAGGCGCAGGGCGGCGGCTTCGACTGCGCGCAGCAGGTCCAGATATTCCTCAAGCGTCGCCACGGGCGGCATGAACACGCAAAGGCGCCCGTTCTTGGGCTCGACCGACAGGGCGGTGCGGACAAGGCCCTGCAATTCGGCCCCGCCGGGTGCAAGCGGCTGGCCCTGTTCGACCATGTCCTGCACCGGACCGGATTGCACGAAGCTGGCCATCGGTTGCGACCTGCGCACCGGATCGATTGGCGCGGGGCCGGACAAAGCCGGGCGGTCGACGGTCGGGTCGGTGGGGTTGATGTAGGGATAGTCCGATTCTGGCAAATGCGGCAGCGCCGTCAATGGCAGGCGATACCCGACCGGGCTGTCGCCGGGCACCAGAAAGACATGCCCGCGCCGCAGTCGCCATTTTTCCGAATACCAGCGCAATTGGGCCTGCGACTGCCAGCTTTGGACCGGCAGCACAAAGCCCGAAGGCGTGGTCAGGCCGCGGTCGAAAACCGTCGCAATGCGATGCCGTGCCTCGGGGTCGTCCAGCCTGGAATTCTCGGGCGTCACATTCGGGGGCAGGTTCGCCTCGCGCACCAGCCACTCGGCAGGGTCTTCATAGGCGGGCATCACGTGTTCGTCACTGACGCCCAGTTCATGCGCCATCTCGCGCAGCAGTTCCTGAGCCTGCAGGGGGGTCACCTGCCCATCGTCGGTCTCGCGGGCGATCAGGTCGGGGTTCTGCCAGACAGGCTGCCCGTCCCGCCGCCAATAGAGCGAGAAGGTCCAGCGGGGCAGCGTCTCGCCCGGATACCACTTGCCCTGACCGTAGTGCAGGAAACCGTTGGGCGCGAAGCGGGTGCGCAACCGGCGGATCAGCCGGTCGGCCAGCACCCGCTTGGCAGGACCAACCGCGGCGGTATTCCATTCCGCGCTTTCGAAATCGTCGATCGACACGAAGGTCGGCTCGCCCCCCATGGTCAGGCGCACATCGCCCGCCTGCAGGGCGCTGTCGACCTGTTGTCCCAGCCTGTTCAGATCGGCCCAGGCCTGATCGCTGAACGGTTTGGTGATGCGCGGATGTTCGGCCACCCGTCGCACCTGCATGTCGAAGGCGAAATCGACCTCGGCGAAGCTGGCGGCACCGCTGATCGGAGCGCAGGACCGGTAATGCGGCGCGGCGGCCAGCGGGATATGGCTTTCGCCGGTCAGCAGCCCCGAGGTCGGGTCCAGCCCGATCCAGCCGGCGCCGGGCAGATAGACCTCGACCCATGCATGCAGGTCGGTGAAGTCGACCTCGGTTCCCGACGGGCCGTCCAGCGCCTTCAGATCAGGTTTCAGCTGGATCAGATAGCCCGACACGAAGCGCGCGGCAAAGCCCAGGTGGCGCAACGCATTGACCAGCAGCCAGCTTGAATCGCGGCACGATCCGCTGGCCAGAGACAGCGTTTCTTCGGGGGTCTGCACGCCAGGTTCCATGCGGATCGTGTAACCGGTCATGTTCGCGATCCGCGCGTTCAGGTTCACGATGAAATCGACGGTGCGGGTTTTGTCGCGTGGTAAGCTGGCAAGGAATCGCGACAGCAGCGGGCCGGGCGCTTCGGCCTGCCGATAGGGCACCAGTTCCTCTGCCAGTTCCGGTGCATAGGTGAAGGGCCAGGTCTCGGCGCTGTCCTCGACGAAGAAATCGAACGGGTTATAGACGGTCATGTCGGCGACCAGATCGACCTCGATCTTCAGCTCTCGCACCGGATCGGGAAACACGAAGCGCGCCAGCCAGTTGCCGAACGGATCCTGCTGATGGTTCACGAAATGGCCGGATGGCGACACTTTCAGAGAATGCGAAATAACGCGGGTGCGGGAATGTGGCGCGGGGCGCAACCGGATGATCTGTGGACCAAGGCTGACCGGCCGATCATATCTGTAATGCGTCAGATGGTAGATGCTGGCCTTGATCGACATGATGTCCGCCCTGGCTGTTGTTTGTTCGCAGCTTGGGCAGCGGCGCGCGGGAAGGAAAGCCGTCCTGTGGGAAAGCCGCACGCATTCCGGATATATGCCTGATTATTGGGCACATCCTTGAGTCGGGTGGCGCCCCGGCGCGAGGCGAGACCGGTCAGGGCAGGCGCAGCGCGTCGGCCAGCCGGTCCCATTCCTGGCGCGCGCCGGGAATGCCAAGTCGCAGCCAGGTGTCGGAATAGGGAAAGCGGCGCGTCCAGATATGGGCGCGTGCCAGCTGGTCCTGTGCTGCCCTGGCGTCTGGCGTCTCGTAAAGACGGAACAGGTGGGTGCCGCCCGCCGGCCGCCAGCCTGCGCGCAGCGCCATGCGGTCCAGCCGCAGCCCGGCCTCGGCGTGATAGACCACGGCATCGTCGGCCCAGGCGCGGTCGGACATCGCCGCCGCCGCGATCTCAAGCGCCGGACCGTTCACCGACCATGGCCCGGCGGCGTCGGCGATTCGCGACAGCAGGTCCGGGGCGGCGATCACGAATCCCAGCCGCAGCCCGGCCAGCCCCCAGAATTTGCCGAAGCTGCGCAAGACCAGCGTGTTGGCGGGTACGGCGGTGGCGATCGACAGGTCGGGGCGGGGATCGGCAAAGCTTTCGTCGACGATCAGATGGCCGACGTGGCTGGCCAGATCGACCAGCGTCGCGGGATGCCATTCGCGGCCGTCGGGATTGTTCGGGTTGACCACCACGGCCAGTTCGGCGCCCGCCATGTCGCTGATGCCGGGGGCATCCTCGACCTGCCATTCTGCCGCGCGCAGGCTGGCGGTGTGTTCGTTGTAGCTGGGCGACAGGACGGCGGCGCGCCCGCGCGGCAGCAGGCGCGGGATCATCTGGATCGCCGCCGAGGCGCCCGCCACAGGCAGGACGCGGCACGGATCGCAGCCGAACCAGTCGGCCGCCACCCGGGTCAGCCTTTTGGTCGCTGCGCCGGTCGGCAATGCCTGAAAGGCAAGATCCGGCAGTGCCCCGACCGGCCACGGCCTGCGGTTGATGCCGGTCGACAGGTCGATCCACGCGCCTTCGCCGTATCGGGCTGCGGCCGTGTCGATATCGCCGCCATGGTCGCGGTGCATCTTGTGTCCCCTGATCCGTGCCTATGCCGCATCTGGTAGGACAGCCGCGGGTTTCACGCAACGCGTTAACGAAATTTCACTTTACAGCCATCGGATTCACGCCCACGATATGTGGTAGGAACATTTGGGCACCCACGCCCTGTGTTGTGAGGCCACCAAGGGTTAGCGGCGTCAGAATCGCTCTCGCAGATAGGCAGGAAGCAGGCTATGGCACAGACGGATCACTTCATCCCCAGCGACGAGATCCACCCCATCGACATCGTCGAGGCGGTGGCTGCCCATCACGAATGGGATTTCGACCGTCTGGCCGACGATCAGATCGCCATGGTGGTCGAAGGCCAGTGGCGCAGCTATTCGCTGACGCTGGCCTGGTCACCGCGCGAAGAGGTGTTGCGGCTGATCTGCAGCTTCGACATGGATCCGCCCGCCGATCGGCTGCCGTTGATCTACGAGACGCTGAATCTTGCCAACGATCAGGTCTGGGACGGCGGCTTTACCTTCTGGGCGCAGCAGCGGCTGATGGTCTGGCGCTATGGTCTGGTGCTGGCCGGAGAAGCCGTCGCCTCGGCCGAGCAGATCGACCAGATGATCGGCAACGCGCTGATCGGCTGCGAGCGGTTCTACCCCTCGTTCCAGCTGGTCGGCTGGGGCGACACCGATCCGGCCGCCGCGCTGGACATCGCGCTGGGTGAGGCCTACGGACGGGCGTGATGGGGGCCACCCGCGTCCCCGCATGACCGACAGGGGGAAGCGGATGAGTGATTTCGACGATATCAATGCGCGCGGTCTGGTGCTGGTCGGCTGCGGCAGGATGGGCGGCGCGATGCTAAAGGGTTGGCTGGCGCGCGGGCTGGAACCCGGCGCGGTCACCGTCATCGATCCGAAACTGGCACCGGAATGGCAGGACAAGGGATTGCGGGTCAACGCGGATCTGCCCGAAAGCCCCGCCGTGCTGGTGCTGGCCGTCAAGCCGCAGATGATGAAGGATGCCCTGGGCGAAGTGCCGCGACTAGACGATACACTTGTCGTCTCTGTCGCGGCGGGCACCACGATCGCGACTTACGAATCCGCATTTCCTGATACGCCGGTGATCCGGGTGATGCCGAACACGCCGGCCGCCATCGGCAAGGGCATCTCGGCGATGATCGGCAACGCGCGCGCGACCGACGCCCATCTGGATCTGGCCGAAACGCTGATGCGTGCGGTCGGCCGCGTAGTCAGGCTGGAAAGCGAAGATCAGATGAACGCCGTTACCGGCCTGTCCGGCAGCGGACCGGCCTATGTGTTCCACATGATCGAGGCGATGGCGAAAGCCGGTGAGGTACAGGGATTGTCGCCTGATCTGGCGCTGGAACTGGCGCGGATGACTGTCGCCGGGGCAGGCGCGCTGGCCATCGACGCCGACGAGGATCCGGGCATCCTGCGCGAGAATGTCACCTCGCCCGGCGGCACCACCGCCGCGGGGCTGAATGTGCTGATGGATCCTGACACGGGTCTGCCGTCGCTGATGGCGCGCACCGTTGCCGCTGCGACCGATCGGGGGCGCGAACTTGGGAAAGATCCAAAGTGACGATCAGTTTTGATGATTTCCTGAAGGTGGATGTCAGGGTCGCCACGATCACCCGGGCCGAGCCGTTTCCCGAGGCGCGAAAACCCGCGATCAAGCTGTGGCTGGATCTGGGCGAACTGGGTGAACGCAAATCCTCGGCCCAGATCACCCGGCACTACGATACGGATGTTCTGGTGGGCAAGCAGGTGCTGTGCGTGGTCAATTTTCCGCCGCGTCAGATCGGCAGGTTCATGTCCGAGGTTCTGGTGCTGGGCGTGCCGGACGAGCAAGGTGAGGTGGTCCTGATCCGGCCGGATCTGGACGTGCCGAATGGGGGGAGGCTTTACTGATGAAACTGCTGGTGACACGCAAGATGACCGAACGGGCGACCAAATCGATCGCCGCGCGTTTCGATGCCGAGTTCCGCGACGACGCGCCGCTGAGCGTCGAGGACGCAGCACAGGCTTTGCGCGACTTTGATGCAGTCATGCCGACGCTGGGCGACGATTTTTCCGCCCGCGCCTTCGAGGGGGACGATCTGCGCTGCAAGATTCTGGCGAATTTCGGGGCGGGCTTTAACCATATCGACGTGGCAGCGGCCAGGGCCGCCGGGATGGCCGTGACCAACACGCCCGACGTGGTGACGGATGCGACTGCCGATCTTGCGCTGACACTGATCCTGATGACGATGCGACGGGCCAGCGAGGGCGAGCGCATCCTGCGCGCTGGAGACTGGACGGGCTGGAAGCCGACGCAGTTCCTCGGCGGCCATGTTACCGGGGCGACGGTCGGGATCATCGGCATGGGCCGGATCGGCAAGGCCATCGCGCGACGCTGCCATCTTGGCTTCGGGATGCGGGTTGTGTTTCACAATCGTTCGACCGTGTCATCGCTGGATATTCCCGCGCGTCAGATGCCGGGGCTTCACGAAACGCTGCAATCCTGCGACATCGCGGTCGTCGCGGTTCCCGGCGGCGCCGGCACGCGCCACATGATCGGGTCGGACGAGTTGCAGGCGCTGGGACCGGACGGCTATCTGATCAACATCGCCCGCGGCGATGTCGTCGATGAGGCGGCGCTGATCGCCGCGCTGCAATCTGGCGCGATCGCCGGCGCGGGTCTGGATGTCTATGAGAAGGAACCGCATGTCCCGCAGGCGCTGATCGATGCCCCCAACACGACGCTGCTGCCCCATCTGGGGACCGCGGCTGACGAGGTTCGCACCGACATGGCGATGCGCGCGCTGGCAAACCTGATCGCCTTCGACGAGGACCAGCCACTTGGCGATCTTGTGAACTAACATTTGCTGCCCGGTGGAACCTCGGCCGCGCGCGGTTCGTTTTCCTCACATATGAAACATGTATCCGATGGAGGACGACATGAACTGGGATATTATCCAGGGTAAGTGGAAGCAGATGACCGGCACGATCCAAGAAAAGTGGGGCGAGCTGACCAACGACGATCTGGACCAGATCAACGGCAACAAGGACCAGCTAGCCGGCAAGCTGCAAGAGAAATACGGCTATTCCAAAGACGAAGCCGATCGCGAAATCGACAGCTATTTCAGCGACAAGTCGTAAGACACTGCATTATTTCCGATCAAGGGCGCCCCGGTGGCGCCCTTTTTCATGCGCGCCATCGCATTGGTCTCGAACGCGGGTCTTTTCTTTTCCGTGATGTGGTTTAACGATGCAACCCGGCCCGACGGGCGGGTGGCAGGCGCGCCCCCGCGCATCCTGACCGGAGAGACGAATGCTTTATGCCTACGCCACACGAAACGGCCGCATCGTCCGGCTGGACCGTGACGCTGATCTGAGCCAAGCCGACTGGATCGATCTGATCAAGCCAAGCGATAACGAGATCGCGGTGCTGCGGACCATGGGCGTGGACGTTCCCACCCTGGCCGATATGGAAGAGATCGAGATCTCGAACCGGCTGTATCGTGAAAACGGCATGGACTACATGACCGCCGTCCTGCCCGGAGAGCGCGCCGACGGCGTTCGCGCCGCCATGCCGGTCAGCTTCATCCTGTCAAAGCAGCGATTGGTGACCGTTCGTCACCATTCGCCCAGACCGTTCCTGACATTTCCCGAACGTGCCGAACGCTCGACCCTGGGCTGCGGGACCGCGGACCGGCTGTTTCTGGGCCTGATCGAGGAAATCATCGCCCGGCTTGCGGATATCCTGGAAGGAGCGGGCAGGGTGCTGGATGAAACAAGTGCGGGTGTCTTCGAGGCCCGCACATCCGGCGGGACCGGCAGGACTGGACGCGGCAGCGCGGATCGGTTGCGCCAGGCCCTCAGCATCGTGGGCCGCGAGGCCGAACTGATGGCCCGCGTCCGGTTGGGGCTGCTGACGGTCGAGCGGATCCTGGCGTTCTATATCTCGGTCATCGACGAACGAAGCGAAAGCGGCAAGCTGCGTCCGGTCATCAAGGGGCAGTTCCGCGATGTCCAGGCGCTGGAGGTGCACGCGGACTTCCTGTCATCGCGGGTCAGCCTGACCGTGGACACGACGCTGGGCATGATCAATCTGGAACAGAACAACACGGTCCGAATCCTGTCGGTGGTCGCAGCCCTGTTCCTGCCGCCGACGCTGATCGCCAGCATCTATGGAATGAACTTTACCAACATGCCGGAACTGGACATGCCATGGGGTTATCCCATGGCGCTGGGAATGATGTTGTGCACGGCGGTCGGGATCTGGCTTTTCCTGCGATGGAAGAACTGGCTTTAGGCGTGATTGCTTGCGCGGATGGCGAAATGCGCGATGATCGAAAGACGCCACGCAAAAGGAAGCCGTGATGCCACCGGACGATCTGGACGATGAGTCCGCGCAGCAGGACCGGCCGCCGCGCCGCAGCCCGACGATCCGCACCATCGCGATGCCCGCCGACACCAATCCTGCGGGCGATATCTTCGGCGGGTGGCTGATGAGCCAGATGGACCTTGCCGCAGGTACCGTGGCGGCCCTGACCGCACGCGGGCGCAGCGCGACAATCGCCGTCGAGGGGATGAAATTCCTGCGCCCGGTCAAGGTCGGCGACGAGGTTTCCCTGTTCGCGGATCTGGTCCGGGTCGGCCGCAGTTCGATGCATATCCGTGTTCAGGCATGGCGTCGGCAGCGGGAACAAGAAGCCAGCGAGAAGGTGACACAGGCCACCTTCACCTTTGTTGCGCTGGATGACGACGGGCGGGCGCGTCCGATCGACCAGTCAGGTCTTGCGGACAGCCAGCCCGAGCACGATCAGCGATAGCCGGCGGCTTCTGCGGACAGGCGCTGTCGCAGCACCGCCTGATCCTCGCGGATCATGCCGGGGATCAGGAACAGGTCAATCAGCGCCCAGATGCTGACGAAGGCGATGGGCACCCAGCCGATCAGGATCGGCGCGGTCAGCCATCCGACGCCCCACAGCAGCAGCATCAGAAAGCCGCTCATATAGCGGCCCAGATAGAATCTGTGCGCACCAAATCCCCAAAGAAGGATCGCCAGCAGGTAGGCCACGAAGGGCGATTTCGCCTCGTTCGTGACGCGCTGCTCGATCAACAGTTGCTGGCCCGTGTTCATCGGTCTTCAATCCTCACATCCTGCGGGGCCGATGTTGCGCCCCCTTACATTAGATAGTGCGCCAAGGGCGATCCGCAAGCCGCGCGGTCTGATGGTGTTCTCTGATGAATGCCGCTCGGACGCTTGGGGCCAAATCGCGGCGCGCCCTACCATTCCGCCGCGCCATGCGCTAGGGAACCGGGCAAAGGTTGACGGGCGCGGACCCGAACGAACGGTTGCGACATGAAATTCACGCTTTCCTGGCTCAAAGAGCATCTCGACACCAACGCGACCCTGGGTGAGATCACCGAGGCGCTGACCGATCTGGGCCTCGAGGTCGAAGAGGTGGCAGATCCGGCCGCCAGGCTGAAGACCTTCACGCTGGCCAAGGTGCTGGACGCAAGCCAGCATCCCGATGCCGACCGGCTGCAGGTCTGTCGCGTGCTGACCGACGAGGGTGAGAAGCAGATCGTGTGCGGCGCACCGAACGCCCGCGCAGGGATCACGGTCGTTCTGGCCAAACCCGGCGACTATGTGCCCGGCATCGACGTGACGCTTGGCGTAGGCAAGATTCGCGGCGTGGAAAGCCATGGCATGATGGCGTCCGAACGCGAACTTGAACTGTCCGATGAACATGACGGCATCATCGAACTGCCCTCGGGCGAGGTCGGGCAGCGATTTGTCGATTGGCTGGCCGGCAATGCGCCCGAGAAGATCGACCCGATGATCTATGTGAAGATCACGCCCAACCGACCCGATGCGCTTGGCGTGCATGGCATCGCGCGGGATCTGGCCGCGCGCGGTCTTGGAACGCTGAAGCCGGTGCCCAAGGCCAAGGTCACGCCGGGCTTCCCATGTCCGATCGACGTGAAGATCGAGCCGGAAGTCGCTGACAAGGCGCCGTTCTTCAGTGGCCGTGTGGTGCGCGGCGTCAGCAACGGCGCAAGCCCGGACTGGCTGCAAAAACGGCTTCGGGCCATCGGGCTGCGGCCGATCAACATGCTGGTCGATATCACCAACTTCTTCACTTACGATCTGAATCGACCGCTGCATGTGTTCGACGCGGCAAAGGTCAAGGGCAACCTGACCCTGCGCGCCGCCCGCGAGGGCGAACGCATCGTGGCGCTGGACGACAAGACCTATGATCTGCCTGCCCATGCCGTCGTGATCTGCGACGAGTCCGGCCCCGAAAGCATCGCCGGAATCATGGGCGGTGCTGCGTCCGGTGCCGACGACGACACCACGGATGTGTTCATCGAGGCCGCCTATTTCGACCCGATCAGCACCGCCACGACGGGCCGCGCGCTGAAGATCAACTCTGACGCGCGATATCGTTTCGAACGTGGAATCGATCCTAACTTCACGTTGCATGGACTTGATCTTGCGACGCAAATGGTGATCGATCTTTGCGGTGGAGAGGCGTCCGAGATCGTGACCGCCGGAGAGACTCCGGTCACGGACCGCGCCTACCGCCTGGACCCGGCCAGAACCACCAGTTTGGTCGGCCTTGAGATTTCCCCCGAAACCCAGCGTGCCACGCTGCAGGCACTTGGCTTCCGGCTAGCGGACGACATGGCGCATGTGCCGTCCTGGCGCCCCGATGTGCTGGGCGAGGCCGATCTGGTCGAGGAGATCGCCCGTATCGCCAGCCTGACCAAGCTGGAGGGCAAACCTCTGCCGCGTCCGCAGCCCGGTGTGCCGAAGCCGATCCTGACGCCCTTGCAGATCCGCGAGAAGGCGGCGCGCCGGCAGGCCGCCGCGCTGGGGTACAACGAATGCGTGACCTACAGCTTCATCGACGAAGCTGCGGCGGCCCTATTCGGCGGGGGCGGCGATGCCGTACGAGTCGAGAACCCGATCAGCAGCGAGATGACCCATCTGCGGCCCGACCTTCTGCCGGGCCTGCTGGCCGCGGCGGCGCGTAATCAGGCGCGCGGGTTCGCCGATCTGGCACTGTTCGAGATCGGTCCGGTCTTCGCAGGCGGCGAGCCGGGCGAACAGGCGACGCAGTTGACCGGCCTGCTGGTCGGATCGAACGCGCCGCGTGATCCGTTCGGAAGCCGCCGAAAGGTGGATCTGTACGACGCCAAGGCGGACGCCGAATCCGTGCTGTCCACGCTCGGCGCGCCGGCCAAGGCACAGATCAACCGCAAGCTGGATGGCTGGTGGCATCCGGGCCGCGCGGGCAATGTCGCGCTGGGTCCGAACCTGCTGGCCAGTTTCGGCGAGATCCATCCCAAGGTGCTGCGCGAGATGGACGTGAAGGGTCCTGCCGTGGCCTTCACCATCCGGATCGCGAATATTCCGTTCCCGAAGGCCAAGACCGCCTCGCGCCCGGCGTTGGAAATCTCAGAGCTGCAGGCCGTCGAACGCGATTTCGCTTTCGTCGTCGATCCCGGCGTCGAGGCGCTGTCGCTGGTCAATGCAGCCCAGGGGGCCGACAAGGCGCTGATCCACAGCGTGACCGTTTTCGACCAGTTCACCGGGCTTGAGGACGGTCGCAAATCCGTCGCGATCACCGCGCGACTGCAGCCGCGTGACAAGACACTGACCGATTCCGAGATCGAGGCGGTCAGCCAGAAGATCATCGACAAGGTCCAGAAGGCCACGGGCGGCGTCCTGCGCACCTGACCGGCATGTGGATGGGGATACTGGCCCTGCGTGGGGCCGGTATCGTGACGACAGGCCTTGCATTCTGCTTGTTTCCGAGTTTTTTAGTCGGCAATCTGGCGGCCTCGTCCGTGCGGACCCGATTCAGCAAGGAGACGAAGGATGAAGGCGATAGCCTGTATGCTTGCGCTGGCGATGCCGATTTCCGCCGTGGCGGAACAGGTCACGATCCCAACCGCGGCCGGTGAGGTCAGCGCCCCGGTGCAGCCCAAGCCAGTCGTCGTGCTGGATCTGGCCGCGATCGACACGCTGGCCGCGCTGGACGTGACGGTTGACGGCGTCCCCGACATCAAGCCGCCTGCCTATCTGGCACAGGCGATGACGGCCCCGACGGTGGGAACGTTGTTCGAACCAGATTTCGAATCAATCGCGGCGATGGCCCCGCAACTGATCGTGGCCGGTGGCCGTTCTCAGGGTCAGGTCAAGGCGTTGTCAGCCATCGCGCCGACGCTGGACATGACGATTCCGGGCGAGGATCTGGTGGCCGAGGCGGAATCCCGGCTGGCCGCATATGGCGCGATCTTTGGCAGGCAGGATCGTGCCAAGGTGCTGCAAGCGCAGCTTGAGCAGCGGTTGGAGGCGGCCAGAAACGCTGTTGCCGGAAAGGGCGATGCCCTGATCCTGATGACGAATGGCGGCAAGATCTCGGCCTATGGAGCGCATTCCCGATTTGGCTGGCTGCATCAGCGGCTGGGTCTGCCCGAGGCTCGTCCTGGCATGACCGCGGCCAATCACGGCGAGGCTGTCTCGTTCGAGTTCGTCGCGGATGTCGATCCCGACTGGCTGCTGGTGATCGACCGTGGCGCGGCGATCGGCCAAAGCGGCGAGGCTGCGGCGGCGACGCTGGACAATCCGCTGATCGCGGGCACCACCGCGGCGCAGAAGGGGCAGATCGTCTATCTGGATAGTGCCGCGATGTATCTGTCCGGCGGCGGCTATCAGGCGACCATGATGACACTGGACCAGATGATCGAGGTGTTTTCGGCCGCCGCGGACAGCTGAGATGCGTTTGGCCATCTTCATGGGCCTGCTGCTGCTTATCGGGCTCAGCCTTGGCATCGGCGCGGCTGATCTGGGCGGCGATGCGGATACCGGGCTGGTCATCGCGGTCAGCCGGATCCCGCGCACCGCCGCCGCCTTGCTGGCCGGGGCGGGGCTGGCGCTGAGCGGGGCCGTGGTCCAGCTTGCCGTGCAGAACCGTCTGGTCGAACCCGGCCTGACCGGCACGCCCGAAGCCGCGATGCTGGGCCTTCTGGCGATCACGCTGATCCTGCCGGGCGCGCCGATCATGGCCAAGATGGCTGCAGCCTCGGTCGCCGCGATGGCGGGAATGGCGGTGTTCCTGCTGCTGGCCCGGCACGTGCCCCGACAGGATCCGATGCTGTTGCCCCTGGTCGGGCTGATCTATGGCGGCGTGTTCGGCATGGGCGGCATCCTGGGGTCGACTGCGACCTGGTTCGCGTGGAACGCGGATCTGATGCAATATCTGGGTGTCTGGCAGACCGGCGAATTCTCGGGTGTGCTGCGCGGGCGATACGAGCTTCTCTGGCTGATCGCGGGGCTTGCCGGTGTGCTGTATTTCTTTGCCGACCGGATCACCCTGTTGGGCATGGGCGAGGATCACGCGACCAGCCTTGGCCTGAACGCCCGTCAGACGATGCTGGTGGCGCTTTGCATCGTGGCCGCGACCATCGCGGCGGTGGTGGTGACGGTCGGATCGATGCCGTTCGTGGGGCTGGTGGTGCCCAATATCGTCTCGCGCTGGCGTGGTGACAATCTTCGCGCGAACCTGCCGCTGATCGCGGTTGCAGGGGGCGGGCTGCTGCTGGCCGCGGACATTCTGGGACGGGTGATCCGCTGGCCCTATGAAATCCCGGCCTCGACGATCGTCGCGGTCGCCGGGGCCGGATTGTTCCTGTGGCTGATCCACGCGGCGCCGCGACCCGCCGGATCGCGATGATGCGCTGGCGGCTGGCCCTGCTGGTCCTGCTGCTGCTGGCGGCGGTGGCGCTGTTCCTGCTGTGGGGGCTGCGTGCGCCCTACGGTTTCATCCTGTCGCTGCGCGGGACCAAACTGCTTTCCCTTGCGCTGGTCGGCGCGTCGGTCGGCGCGGCGACCGTCATGTTCCAGACCGTTGCCGCGAACCGGCTGCTGACACCGGGAATCGTCGGGTTCGATTCGCTGTTCATCCTGTTGCAGACGACGCTTGTTCTGACGCTGGGGGGAACGGGTTATACCGGTCTGGCAGCGGTGCCGAAATTTCTGATCGAGGCGTCCTGCCTGGTCGCCGCCTCGTTGGCATTGTTCGGTTGGGTCCTGCGCCGCGGCTCCGACGACATGATGCGTCTGATCCTGACCGGGGTCATCCTGGGCGTATTGATGCGCGGTCTTGCAGGCTTCATGCAGCGCATCCTTGATCCGTCCGAATTCGCGATCCTGCAGCAGGCCAGCTTCGCCACATTCGGCGCGGTCGAGCCGATGAAGCTGGCCATCGCCGCGCCGCTGTTCGTCGGCGTGCTGGCGCTGTCGATGCGACTGGCGCCGGCGCTGGATGTCGCCTTGCTTGGCCGGATCAGCGCACTGGGGCTGGGGGTCGATCACGACAGGCTAGTGCTGGTGACGCTTGGACTGATCTCGGTTCTGGTGGCCGTGGCGACCGCGCTGGCCGGGCCGGTGACGTTTCTGGGCCTTCTGGCCGCAGCATTGGCCGGTGCGATGATGCGCCGCCACGAGCATCGTTATCTGATTCCCGCCTCTGCCCTGATCGGCGCACTGATCCTTGTCGCGGGACAGTTCGTCTATGAACGACTGCTGGGGCTGCAATCCACGCTGTCCGTCGCGGTCGAGTTCGCGGGCGGCATCCTGTTTCTTGTTCTTGTCCTGAAAAGGCGCCCGACATGATCCATCTGGAAGACCTGTGCATCGACCGCGATGGCCGAACCGTCCTGCACGGACTGCAGGCGCGAATTCCCCGGACCGGATTGACCGCCCTGATCGGACCGAACGGGGCCGGAAAATCGACGTTGCTTCACGCCATGGCGGGGCTGCTGCCAGCCGCGCAGGGGCGGGTGATGGTTGGCGATACGGATATCGCCGCCGCCCGCCCGCAGCTTCGGGCGCATCTTGTCGCGCTGCTGACGCAAAGCCCGATGATCGTGCCGCGGCTGACTGTCAGCGATCTGGTCGGCTTTGGTCGCTGGCCGCATCATCGGGGCCGTCCCGGCCCGCATGACAGGGATCTGGTTCAGGCGGCACTGACCGAGTTCGACCTGCAGGAACTGGCAGGGCGCAGCATCGACAGCCTGTCGGGCGGGCAGCGGCAGCGTGCCTATGTCGCCATGGCGTATGCCCAGGCGACGCCGTGGATGCTGTTGGACGAGCCGCTTTCCGCGCTGGATCCGCGCTATGCGCGCGACATCATGGACCGGCTGTGGTCGCTGTCCAGGCCCGGCCCGGATGCGCGAGGCGTGGTGATCGTGCTGCATGATCTGGGGATGGCCGCAAGATACGCTGATTGGGTTCTGAGCCTGCGCGACGGCCAGCTTGTCCGCAGCGGGCCCCGGGCCGAGGTGATGACCAGCCGGGATCTGAGCGATCTGTTCGACACAAGCCTCGCCGTCGAGGAATGCCGGGGCCACCCGGTGGTCGTTGCCGTCTGAAAGGCGGCGATGCCCCGTGCATGCCCCGACAAGGGGACAGAAACGCGAAACGCGGAGGCGATCCGTCGATCTGCCTCCGCGTCCATTTCAGTCCCATGATCCTGACTGAAAACCGTCAGGCAGGGGCGGGATCGCCACCCGGCGCGGCCGGTTTCCCGGCCTTGGAAATCGCCGTCACCGAGGGAATGCCGCTGCCGGGCGTGTCGTCGTCGCCCCCCAGCGCCTCGCCGCGGATGATCTTGCCGATCTCCTCGCCGGTCAGCGTCTCGAATTCCAACAGGCCCTGCGCCAGACGTTCGAATTCCTCGTTCTTCTCCAATAGGACGCGCCGGGCCTCGACATAGCCTTCCTCGATCAGGTCGCGGACTTCCTGTTCGATCAGCTCCTTCGTCGCCGCCGAGACCGAGAAGCCGCCAGTATTGCCGGAATAGCCCTCATGCGCCTCGGCATAGTCGATATTGCCGACCTTGTCCGACATGCCCCAGCGCATGACCATCGCCCGCGCCAGCTGGCTGGCCTGCTGAATGTCGCCCGCAGGGCCGTTGCTGACGCCTTCCTCACCATACTTGATGATCTCGGCGGCCTTGCCGGCCATGGTCATCGCCAGCTTCTGCTTGGCCTCGTCCTTGTGGAAATTCAGCCGATCCATTTCGGGCAGCGATACGACCATCCCCAGCGCGCCGCCGCGCGGAATGATCGTCGCCTTGTAGACCGGATCGCATTTGGGCATCGACAGACCGACGATGGCGTGACCGGATTCGTGATAGGCGGTCTTTTCCTTCTGCTCGGGGGTCAGGACCATGCTGCGGCGCTCGACGCCCAGCATCACCTTGTCCTTGGCGTTCTCGAAATCCTCCATGCTGACGAAACGCCGGCCGATCCGGGCGGCCATCAGCGCCGCCTCGTTCACCAGGTTCATCAGGTCGGCACCCGAAAAGCCCGGCGTGCCGCGTGCGATGATGCGCAGATCGACATCGGGGCCGACCGGCACCTTGCGGGAATGCACCGACAGGATCTTTTCGCGGCCCTTGATATCGGGATTGGGAACATGGATCTGACGGTCAAAGCGGCCGGGGCGCAGCAGGGCAGGGTCCAGCACATCCTTGCGGTTGGTTGCCGCGATGATGATGATGCCCTCATTGGCCTCGAAGCCGTCCATCTCGACCAGCAGCTGGTTCAGCGTCTGTTCGCGTTCGTCATTGCCGCCGCCGATGCCGACGCCGCGTGACCGGCCCACGGCGTCGATCTCGTCGATGAAGACGATGCAGGGGGCGCTTTTCTTGGCTTGTTCAAACATGTCGCGGACGCGCGAGGCGCCGACGCCGACAAACATTTCGACGAAGTCCGAACCCGAAATCGTGAAGAACGGCACGCCCGCCTCGCCGGCGATGGCGCGGGCCAGCAGGGTCTTGCCGGTGCCCGGAGGACCGACCAGCAGCGCGCCTTTCGGGATCTTGCCGCCCAGGCGGCTGAATTTCTGCGGGTTGCGCAGGAATTCGACGATTTCCTCAAGTTCCTCCTTGGCCTCGTCGATGCCCGCCACGTCGTCAAAGGTGACACGACCGTGCTTTTCGGTCAGCAGCTTGGCGCGCGACTTGCCAAAGCCCATCGCGCCGCCTTTGCCGCCGCCCTGCATGCGGTTCATGAAGAAGATCCAGACGCCGATCAGCAGGATGAAGGGCAGCCAGACACCCAGCAGGGACATGAAGCCCGACTGCTGCTGCTTGACGACCTTCACCTCGACATTCTTGGCGATCAGCTTGTCGGCGATTTCCTCGCCCTGCGGCCGGACCGAGACATATTGCTGACCGTCACTGCCGGTGATCTGAAGGTCCTCGCCGTCGATGGTCACCGCCGAGACCTGATCGTTGTCCACGCGTTCGATGAAGTCGGAATAGCTGATCTGGCGGCTGTTCATCGTCGCGGTTCCGTCGCTGAACAGGTTGAACAGCGCCAGAATCATCAGGAACAGGACGACCCAGAAGGCCAGGTTGCGTGCGTTGCCCAAAATGGGTCCTCCGGCGGAAATCGGTTTAGGATGAAAATAGGGATTATCGCCGCAGGTTCAATGCGCCATCAGCAGACTGCGAAAATCCGCCGCGTCGCGGACCGGCCGAATCCGGATATTCGCAGCGGGCCGCAGCAGCGGCGCGGCGATCAGCCTGCCGTCCTGACGGATCGCGGGGCTTGCGGCGGCGTCGTCCCGGGACAGGCCGCGCCCACGCCAGGCGATCTCGCGCAGGGACGGGAATCCCAGCGCGGAAACCGTCTGACCCGGGGTCAGTCCGTCGATCTTCCAGCGATTGTCCCAGACGGGGCCGCAACCGTCCCCGGCGCGGATCGCCGCTGCGGGCTCGCGCCCGATCCGGATCCGGTCGCCTGCCGGTTCGATCAGCGCGCCGTCAAGTGTGACCCGGCTGCCGGATGCCAGCGCCTGCAAGGCATGCAGCAGGGTGGCACGGCGCGGGGGATAGTCGGCGCCGGTGATCCAGCGGCAGGCCGCGACCAGCAGGCGGCGTCGGATTTCCGTCGGCGCGTCGCGAAGCGGTCGTCGGGACAAGATGATGCGACCGTTTTCGATTACGGCCTCTGATGCGGCTTCGGCGGCGTAGTGGGCCAACGCATCACGCGCCGCACCGATATGTTGGGCCGCCCGCGCCAGCGCCGCCGTATCAAGACCGATCGACGCGATCGCCTTGCGGACTCGGATGCGGTCGAAGTCGTCATTGTCGTTGCTGGGGTCGTCGATCCAGCCGATCCCGCGTCCGCGCAGCCAGTCGCGCAACTCGTCCCGGCCCACATCCAGCATGGGACGCAGCCAGCGCATCCCGAAGGCGTCGCGCCAGTCCGCCATTCCCGCCAGCCCGTCGATGCCAGACCCGCGTTCCAGCCGCATCATCAGCGTTTCGGCCTGATCATCGCGCGTGTGGCCCAGGACAACGGCAGGAAGGTCGTTGCGCCGTGCCCAACCCGACAGCAGCCGCAGCCGTGCGTCGCGGGCGCTGGCCATCAGGTTGCCTGCGGTCGTGTCGCGCTGCCACAGAAGGGTGGCGTGCTGCAGACCCAAGGCCAGCGCCGAGCGATGCACGTGATGCGCCTCGTCCGCGCTGGCCGCGCGCAGGCCGTGATCGACGGTGGCGATCATCACCCGGCGTCCGCACGCCCAGTCCGCGATGATATGCATCAGTGCAATCGAATCGCCGCCGCCCGAGACCGCCACACCCAGCGCCGGCATGTCGCCGGCCAGCCGGTCCAGCGTGTCGCGGATGCGCGCGGATGGATCGGCGGCGCGCGTCGTCATGATGCCGGGATCACTCGTACTCGGCCAGGTCGGCGGCAGCCTCGGGGTCCAGATCCCCGAAATCGACGGCGCCGTCCGGCAGGGTGGGATCTGCGCCTGACAGGCCAAGATCCAGATTGCCGCAGTTCAGTACCGTCATCCTGCGTTCCGCCTCGGCCGCATGTTCGCTGCCGGGAAAACGCGCCGGGATCTCGGCCAGATACAGGCAGGCGGCCATCGGATCGCCGTCGGCGGCGATTACCCGCGCGATACCCAGAAGGCTTTGCGCCGCGCGCGGCCCGTCGGGCGCCGCCGCAAATCCTTCCAGCCATGCGGCGGCGGCGGCCTTGGGTTTACCGCCGCTGTCCAAGGCCGCGCCCCGCAGGAACAATGCCTCGGCCGTCAGCGGGCCGCCGGCGTGCTTGTCGGCGACCGCCCCGAACAGTTGCGCCGCGCGCTGGAAATCCCCGCTTTTCAGCGCCTCGTTGGCCATGTCGAAATCGGCCTGTTCCGCCGCTGTCGTCGCCTTTTCCGTGCCGTCCGGCATGACATCGGCTGGCTGTGACGGTGCCACCTGGACTGCCGTCGCCCCGCCCGAGGCCAGACCGCCCAGTTCTGGCGTGGTCAGCGCGCCCAGGTCGCAGGTTTCGTCCATCTCGCACAGCCGGAATTCTATATCTCCGATCCGGCGTGTGCCGTCTTCGACGATCCGGTTGATCCGGTTCTGCAACTGCTCGGTCTGGCCGGTCAGTCGTGCGATCTGCTGTTCCATCCAGTTCATGCGGTCGATGGCGCTCTCGCCGCCTGCGGCCTGGAAACCGGACGCACCCGAGGCCACAAGTTCGGCGCGCAGGGACTGAAGATCGCTGCGCAGTGACGACAACTGGCCACGCAGATCGGCCAGCGTCGGTTCCTGTGCCGCGACCGGCAGGGCCAGCGGCACCAGGATCAACAGTGCGGCCAGCCCGCGAATCACGATCCGGCCCCGGTTTCGCTGACGACCGTCACGACCCGGCGATTCTTGGCATAGCACGCCTCGTCCGAACAGGTCTCGGCCGGTCGTTCCTTGCCGAAGCTGAGGGTGCGGATCCGGTCGGAGCCGACCCCTTGGGCGATCAGGTATTCCTGCACTGCACTGGCGCGGCGCGCACCCAGCGCGAGGTTGTATTCGCGTGTGCCGGTCTCTTCGGCGTGGCCCTGAAGGACCGCCGAGAAATTGCCGTGCTTGTTCAGCCATTCGGCCTGCCGCGCCAGCACCGCGCGGGCATCCGGCGTCAGCGCGGTCTGGCCAGAGGGGAACAGGACGGTATCCCCGACCTGCTGGCTGAAATACTGCGCCGATGCCTCGGCACCAAGCGTGCCCCCGGCCAGATCGCCCTGATACAGGGCGCCGGAACCGGAATTGGCGTAGGGATCATAGACCTGCTGCGCCGGCGGCGCGGGTTGTGCGCAGGCTGCAAGGATCAGCAAGCAGGCGGCAGAGGCGGGCTTCATCCAGGGGGGCATCGGGTCATCCTTCGGGCGATTCTCGCGTCGGTCGGCTTGTTCACGGCATCAGCGGACCCCAAGACGGGTCCGAGGCAGCAAAGTCAAGATCAAGCGGCCGCATGTTCCGGCCGGTGATGTCCACCGAATGCAGCCGGGGCTGACCGTTGCCGCCCGGTGTCACGCGCGTGAACATCACAACGCGCCCATTGGGCGCCCAGGTCGGACCCTCGTCAAGGAAAGATTCCGTCAGGTTTTTCTCGTTCGAGCCATCGGTCCGCATGACGCCGATATGGAATTTCTCGCCGACCTGGTGGGTATAGGCGATCATGTCGCCCTTGGGCGACCACGCGGGCGAGCCATAGCGCCCATCGCCGAAGCTGATCCGCGTGGGTTCGCCACCCTCGAGGCCGACGATATACAGTTGCGGCGTGCCGGAACGGTCGGATTCGAACACGATCCGCTTGCCGTCGGGGCTGAAGCTGGGCGATGTCTCGATCGAGGGCGCGTCGGTCAGGGCGCGTTGCGCCCCGGTCGCGGCATCCATCAGGTAGATGTCTGTGTTTCCGCCCTTTTCCAGCGAATACACGACCCAGCGCCCATCCGGGGAATGACGCGGCGCAAAGGCCATGCTGTCGCCGCTTTGGGTCAGTGGCCGCGAGGACACGCTGGCCACGTCCATCACCCGGATCTGGGGAAAGCCGCTGTCATAGCTGACATACAGCAAGGACTTGCCGTCGGGCGAGAATTGAGGAGCCAGGACCAGCGAGGAGCTGTCGGTCATCCACAGCGTGTTGGCGCCGTCGTAATCCATCACGCCGATCCGTTTGATCCGGGCGTTCTTGGGCCCGGTCTCCTGCACGAAGGCCACGCGGCTGTCGAAATACGGTGCCTCGCCGGTCAGGCGCGAATAGATCTGATCGGCGATCTTGTGGGCGGCACGACGCCAGTCACCGGCGCGGGCGTCGAACTGCATCCCGTCGCCCTGCTGTTGGCCCGCGAACACGTCGAACAGCCGGAACTTGACGCTGATATCCTCGCCGGCCTGGGTCACCTCGGCGGTCACCAGCGCCTGTGCGTTGATCGCACGCCAATCCTCGTAGGCGATCGCATCGGAAAAACTGTCGGGCCTTGCGATCTGCGCGTCAGCCGGGATTTCGCGGAACAGTCCGGTCCCGGTCAGATCCGAGGCGACCACATCGCGGACCTTCCGGGCCACTTCGTCATCGCCGAAGAACGCGGGGATCGCGATCGGCATCGGTTCGACCACGCCGTCGGTGATCTCGATGCGCAAGGGGACGTCCTGCGCCAGTGCGGGCAGGGCGGTGAACGGGGCGGTGGTCAGGCCAAGGGCCAGGGCAAATGTCAGGGTCCGGAACATGTCGTCCTCTCTAGTCGTATCGGCGGCGGCGCGAAACCCGGTTATCGTGCCTATGCGCCATCATTCGAATCCGATGCCGTCGGGGCGAAAATCAACAATCACTTCGCGCCAGCGGCCGTATTTTCCGGGCGGAAGCTCATAGCCGCTGCGCCCGCACATGATGATCGCGCGGCGCGCGACCTCGAAAGCGTTCTGGGCAGCGGTCTGTGATCCGCCGCGTTGATCGACCATCCGCAGGCTGGCGGGGTCGGGCCGTCCATCCGGTGTCATCCTGAACTCGACCGAGACATCCATCCGCGCGGCCTCCAGCGACAACGCGCCGACGTTCCAGCATTGCTGGATCGCGGTTCTGAAACCGTCGCGTTCGGAAATCGAAAGGGGCTGGCCAAGCGGCGCAGCCCCCCCGGTTCCGGTCTCGGCCTCGGACCGCTGATCCGGGTCGGGCAGGGGCGTCGGCGTGATCGGCACCGGGTTCAGTTGCAGCGGATCCGGCTGAGGCTGAGTCTCGGCGTCCGGCGTGTCACCGCTGTCCTGCGATGTGCTGCCCGACAGCGCGCCCGACAGTGCAGCCGCCAGCGGATCCTGTGCCGCCGACGCACCGTCGCCGCCTTCGATGCGCTGCCGGTTGCCGCCGACCGTGTCGCCGGTCGAGGCCGTGTCCTGCCCCTCGGCGCCCGCATCGCCATCCTGGGCCTCGCGAAGCGCATCTTCCAGCGCCTGCCGGTCGGCAGCCTCGCGTTCTTCTGCCTCGCGTTCCGCAGCGGCGCGACGTTCCTCTGCCTCTTGGGCTGCGCGCTCGGCGGCCTGCCGTCTTTCCTCAGCCTCCGCGGCCTCTTGGGCGGCGCGGCGTTCCTCTTCTTCGCGCGCGGCTTGTTCGGCTTGCCGGCGTTCCTCTTCGGCGCGGCGCTCTTCAGCTTCGCGCGCGGCCGCCTCGGCCGCTTGGCGTTCTTCCTCGCGGCGGGCTTCTTCGGCCCTGCGTTCCTCTTCCGCCTGCGCCTCGGCGGCCTGACGTTGCCGTTCCTCGCGCGCCGCCTCCTGGGCCTGACGCTCTGCCTCGGCCTGCGCCTCGGCTTCTGCTTGTGCGGCGACTTCGGCTTGCTGGCGTTCACGCTCGGCTGCGGCCTGTCTTTCGGCCTCCTGGCGCGCGGCTTCCTGCGCCGCCTGTCGTTCCGCTTCGGCCTGCGCTTCGGCTTCGGCAGCTGCCTGCCGGGCGGCTTCCTGCTGCGCAGCGATGCGTGCCTGATATGCCTCGACCAGGTCTTCGGGCCGCTCATTCGGGCGGGGAGAGTCGTCCAGCGCCAACGCCGAACGGGGCGGAACCGGAGCGGCGGCTTCGTCTTGTGCAGGTGCCGACGGCGGGGCAGGCGGCAGGGCCGCCGAGGGCGCAACCGTCGCGGCTGGCGTGTCGGGCACGGTTTCCTGTGGCTCGGGGGCGGGCGGTGCCTCGGGCAGGTCGCTGGCCACGTCGATCGGGTCGCGATCCTGGAAATCGCTCAGATCCGGCTGCGCGTCAGAACCGTCGTCCGGTTGCGCAAGTTCCTGCGCCGCATCTTCTGCATCGGGTGCGCTGGCGTCGGCCGGTGCTTCGCCGGCCGTCTCCTCGGTTTCGGGTTCAGGCATCGTCGCGACGGCCGTCGCCTCGCTGGAGACCGGCCCGGCCCCGCGAGAGGCGGCGGCGTATTCCTCGAACTCCGCGCCGCTCATGGTGGCGACCTCGCTGGTTCGGACCGGCATCGAAGGCTGCGGCCTGAACAACGCACCGCCCAGAAGCGCCCACAGGATCAGCGAAAGATGCGCGATCCCCGAAACCCAGTATCCAATGCGGCCGTCGCGTTCCTCCATGGATCAGCCATCCATGCGCGGGCCGCCGGTATCGGTGACCAGCACGATATTGGTGTATCCGGCGGCGTTCAGCGCGCCCATGACCTGGACCACGCGGGCATAGGGGATCGTGCCGTCGGCGCGCAGGAAGATCTTGTCGCTCTGACGTTCCTCCAGCACGGCGCGCAGTCTGCCGACGACCTCTTCATCGCCGACCGGCTCGTTCATCAGCGTGATCGCGCCCTCTGCGGGGATCGAGATGACCAGCGGCTCCTCGGGTTCCGAAGGCACGGCGGTTGCCGCGGTCTTGGGCAGGTTCAGGGGCACGCCAGAGGTCATCAGCGGGGCTGCCACCATGAAGATCACCAGCAGCACCAGCATCACATCCACGAAAGGCGTGACGTTGATCTCGGACATGGGGGAGTTGCGCCGCCGCCCGCGGCCCTTCCGGCTGACCCGTTTGACGACGTCGGCCATCGGATCAGGCCTCGCCGTCAAGCTGCCGTGACAGCAGGGTCGAAAATTCGTCTGCGAAGGCTTCCCAGTTGCCGACCACGCGTTCGGCGTCGCCCGACAGCTTGTTGTAGAAGATCACGGCGGGAATCGCCGCCAGAAGGCCAAGCGCGGTTGCCAACAGCGCCTCGGCAATGCCGGGGGCCACGACGGCAAGGCTGGTGTTCTGCGACATCGCGATGCCTTCGAACGCGGTCTTGATGCCCCAGACGGTGCCGAACAGGCCGATGAAGGGGGCGGTCGATCCGACCGTGGCGAGGAATGACAGTCCCCGGAAAAGACGGGATTCTTCGCGCTGGATAGAGACGTTCATCGCCCGGTCGATCCGCTGAACGCCACCGGGGATCAGTGCGCCGTCATCGCGGTGGCTGCGCCGCCATTCGGTCATGCCGGCGGCGAAGATACGTTCCGAGGCACCCTTGGGGCGTTCGCCAAGCCGGTCATACAGATCGTCCAGCGGCTCGCCCGACCAGAAGGCGCGGTCGAAGCGGGCGGCCTCGCGCCGGGATGCCGCGAAGGCCAGGAATTTCTGGATGATGATCGCCCAGCTCCAGAAAGAGGCGACGATCAGCAGGATCATCACGATCTTGACCGTCAGCGAGGCGCGCGCGAACAGCGCCACCAGCGAAAAATCGAGGGCCTGCGCGGCCTGAATGGGTTCCATCGTCACTGCCTCATCTTCACGAGCGCCGTTTTGCCGGGCCTTCTAGCCCTTCTCTAGCAGCGGTTTTAACCCCTGCCGCAACACAATGCCGTCAATTCGCCGCCCGCGGGCGATCAGTCAAGCCGCAGTCGGTGGGCGGCGATCGCCTCATAGTCGGGACGCAGCGCCGCGGCCAGGCCGGCAAGTTCACCTTCAAGCCGCGGCAACGGCCCCTCGGCCCCTGCAAACCCGGTCGAGGCGTTGACGGCATCGTACCAGACCTTGCCCCAGACGCCATCCTCGGGCCTGGCCCCGGCGGGCCAAGCCAGCATCCGGTCGGTCCATGCGATGTCGATGGCGTCGCACAGCGCCCGCAGGGCACGGGCCGGGTCGCGGCGGATATCGGCACTGTCGATCACGACAGGTGCGGGGCTGCGCTTGGCCATGTGACGATACATCTGCCATTGCCGCGAAAAGCCAAGCTCTGCTGCGTCCGGCAGTCCGCGCTTGGCCGCGAAAGAGGCCGCGACCCGTTCGGGTTCGCGGATCAGGAAGACGTTGGTCACCCGATCGGTCCAGTCCAGATCCATGCCCGGCAGCATATGCTGAACCATGTGTTTCTGGTACTGGACGTCTGCCTTCACCGGCTCGGTCGTCAGTGCGGGCAGGACGTCCCGCCAATCGGCGGGTTGGCTTGCGATCACCTCGTCGCGCATCGGGTGGGGCAGGCCGGTCTTCAGCAGATAATGGGCGTAAAAGGGCTCGTCCACACAGGCGCAGTCGCCGCGTGAGCCGAAGCTGCGCATCATCGCCGTCGACAGGTTGCGCGGCCCGGACCACATGGCGATGCGGCGTGGAATGTTCATGTTCGGACCTGTCGCAGCCGTGACCCAACCGCTGGCGGCAACCGGACGGGGCGTCCGGTCCGGTCCAGGCAGGCGATCGTCACACGCGCATTGAACAGCGTGTCACCGTCGCGGTGCACGGCCTGATCAACCACCACCCGCGCGGCGGTCAGCTGATGCAGGCTGGTGACGACCTGAAGCATGTCGTCAAACCGGGCGGGCCGAAGATAGTCGGCCTCGATCCGCCGCACCGCGAAGACACGCCCCTCGGTTTCTTTCATGTCGACCTGATCGACCCCCAGGTCGCGCAGCCACTCAGAGCGTCCTCGTTCGATGAACTTCAGGTAGTTGGCGTAATAGACGATTCCCGCCAGGTCGGTGTCTTCGTAATAGACGCGCAGGTTCAGGGAATGGCTCATGTCGGCCATCCTAGGCCTGCATCATGCCGCCTGCAATTGCCCGACGCCCGGATCATCGGCCGCACCCGTTGCAAAGGGGACGGGATGGGCGTGGCCCATCCCGGTCGCTGCCGCTGGGCCGGAGGCGCGCTTCGCGCGCGGCGGGCGCCATGGTTCGTCTCAGCGTGGGGCCATGCGCGCCGCAAGGCGCAACGCGTGGCTGTGGTCGGTCGCGGTGACGGGCAGCACGGGATCATAGGCCGCGCGGATCAGCGCCGCCAGTTCGGAGGACGGCGTCACGTCGCGCGCGAAGGTCAGTGCGCTGCGCATCACAAGCGCCTCGGCCAGGCGGGCCGGGTGCGAATCGGCCAAAGCGCCGGACATCCGGACGAAGATCAGGCAGGCACGGATGCCGCCATCCGGGTCAAAGCGAAAAAGCCTGTACTGATCCGCTGAGGATCCAATCAGACGTGATGGCAGACCGGCCATCCCGGTCAGGCGATCCAGGTCCGGGATACCTTCAAGCTCGTTCCAGTCGCGCATGAAGAACAGCATCAGGTTGCTGCCCATTTCCGGATCGGCGTCTGTCACCGGGTGGCCCGCATGGGCGAACCCCGCCCGGATCGCACTGCGAAAGATGTCCAGCGTCTCTTCGGTCAGTCCGAAGATCACCGGCGCGACCGGCCGGTTCCACCTTGCGCAGAAGAACGTGCCATCGTCGCGCGTGAAAAGCGGGCTGATCTGGTCGGGTGTCATCATCGGCCTCGGCGGCTTCTTTCTTGCGCAAATATTCGGGGGGGGCGCCGGAATCGGCGACGGGGGGCAAGGCCCCCCGCCATCGGTGTCGCACTGCGATGCGATCTCAGGCGACGATCGTCGCCTCGGTCGCGGCGCGGATATCATCTTCCGTCACGCCGTCGGCGGTTTCGACGATCTTCAGCCCGCCCTCGACCACGTCCAGCACACCCAGATTGGTGATGATCCGGTTCACGACACCCTTGCCGGTCAGCGGCAGCGTGCATTCCTTCAGCAGCTTTGAGTCGCCGGCCTTGTTGGTGTGGTCCATCACGACGATCACCCGCTTGACGCCGGCGACCAGATCCATTGCGCCGCCCATGCCCTTGACCAGCTTGCCGGGGATCATCCAGTTGGCCAGATCGCCGTTCTCGGCCACTTCCATCGCGCCCAGCACGGCGGCCGCGATCTTGCCGCCGCGGATCATGCCGAAGCTTGTCGCACTGTCGAAATACGAGGTGCGGCTGAGTTCCGTGATGGTCTGCTTGCCGGCATTGATCAGGTCGGGATCTTCCTCGCCCTCGAACGGGAAGGGCCCCATCCCCAGCATGCCGTTTTCCGACTGCAGCGTGATGTCCTTGTCGCCGACATAGTTCGCCACCAGCGTCGGAATGCCGATGCCAAGGTTCACATACATGCCGTCTTCCAGTTCCTCGGCGGCGCGGGCGGCCATCTGGTCGCGATCCCAGCCTTTCAGTTCACTGGCCATGTCAGACCTCCTCACGCTTGCGGGTGGTGACTTTCTCGATCCGCTTCTCGTGCTGACCCTGAATCAGGCGGTGCACATAGATGCCGGGCAGGTGGATGTGGTCGGGGTCCAGGGATCCGCGCGGCACGATTTCCTCGACCTCGGCGACACAGACCTTGCCTGACATGGCGGCGGGCGGGTTGAAGTTGCGGGCGGTCTTGCGGAACACAAGATTGCCGGTGTCGTCGGCCTTCCACGCCTTCACGATCGACAGATCCGCGACAATGCCGCGTTCCAGGATGAATTCCTCGCCGTCGAAGACCTTCACTTCCTTGCCCTCGGCGATCCGGGTGCCCACGCCGGTCTTGGTGTAGAAGCCCGGAATGCCACTGCCGCCGGCGCGCATCCGTTCGGCCAGCGTGCCCTGGGGATTGAACTCCAGTTCAAGCTCGCCCGACAGGTACTGGCGCATGAACTCGGCATTCTCGCCGACGTACGAGCTGAGCATCTTCCTGATCTGCTTGGTATCCAGCAGCTTGCCCAGGCCGAAGCCGTCGATCCCGCAATTGTTGCTGGCGATGGTCAGTTCCTTGACGCCGCTGTCCACGATCGCGTCGATCAGCAATTCGGGGATGCCGCAAAGGCCGAACCCCCCGGCCGAGATGAACATCCCGTCATGCAAGAGACCGTCCAGGGCCTCGGTTGCATTGGCATAGACCTTTTTCATCGGTCCTCCCCTCATGGATACAGGTTCGGCAGAAGTCATGGCCCGCCGACCAACCGGTGTCAATCGGACCGCCCGCTGTTAGCGGCGGGACTTGACATCATGCCGCCCGCTGGCCCATCTGAGCGGCATGAACCGCAGAAATGCCATCTTTTCCCTGTATCGCCGCCCGCAATCATAGCGGGGGAACAATCATGTCAACCGCGCGGGCCGTGCGGTTGATCGGAAAAGAACATCACGACCTTGCGCCTTATCGAAAGGTCCTGCCGTGTTTCACCACCCGGAACTTCCGCGCCTTGCCGTCATCGGCTTCGGTGCGTTCGGTCAACTGATCGCGCGCCATCTGCGCCATCATATGCCGGTTTGCGTCTGCGACCCGGTGATGCGTGCCAACGATCTGCCGCAGGTCGATCTGGAGGACGCCGCGCGCTGCCAGATCGTCGTTCTGGCGGTGCCGCTGCCGCGGATGGAGGAGGTGCTGCACCGGATCGCGGCGCATCTGTCGCCTGGCGCGATGGTCGTCGATGTCGCATCGGTAAAGATCCGCCCGGCGCAGATGATGCAGCGGATCCTGCCCGGTCATGTGCAGATCGTCGCCAGCCATCCGCTGTTCGGCCCGGAAAGCGCGCGCGACGGGCTGGACGGGCATCGCATCGCCTGGTGTCCGCTGCGCGGGGCGGGCCACAGGCGTGCCGCGGCACTGCTGCGGCGGCTGGGACTGCGGGTTCTGCGAACGACGCCCGATCAGCATGACCGCGAGATGGCGGTGGTGCAGGGGCTGACGCATCTGGTCGCGCGCGGGCTTTCGCAGCTTGGGCCACTGCCCGACCGCCTGACCACCGCCAGCTTCCGGCATCTGGTCCAGGCCGCCCGGATGGTCGGGGCGGATTCGCCCGAACTGCTGCGCACGATCCTGCGCGAAAACCCGCATGCCGCGCCGGTGCGCGACAGCTTTCTGGATGCGGCCGCGCAGATCGCGAAGGATCTGCGCTGACGCCGTTGCGGGTTATTCGGCGGTCTTCTTGGCGGGTTTCTTCGCTGCGGGCTTCTTCGCCGTCGCCTTCTTCGCGGCGGGTTTCCTGACCGCCTTCTTGGGGGACTTCGCAGCCTTGGCTGCGATCAGTTCAAGCGCCTGTTCCTTCGTGATCTCGTCGGGCGAGGCGTCGCGGGGCAGGGTCGCGTTGATCTCTTCCCATTTGACATAAGGGCCATAGCGGCCGTTCATCACCTGAATCGCACCCCCATCGGGGTGATCCCCAAGCTCTTTCAGCGGGGCTGCGGCTGCCGCGCGGCCGCGCGTCTGCTTGGCCGCCAGAACCTCGACCGCGCGATTCATGCCGATGGTGAACACTTCGTCCACATCAGGCAGGTTCGCGTATTTCCGATCATGCTTCACATATGGGCCATAGCGCCCGATTCCCGCCTCGATCAGCACGCCGTCGTCGGGATGCGGGCCGATGGGGCGCGGCAGCGACAGCAGTTGCAACGCCTTGTCCAGATCCAAGGCCGCGGCATCCCAGCCTTTAGGGATCGACGCGCGGGGCGGCTTCGGCGTGTCTTCGGTGGCCTCGCCGCGCTGAACATAGGGGCCGAAACGTCCGGTCTTCAGGCTGATCTGGTCGCCGCCGTCCTCGCCCAGAATGCGGTCGCCCACGGGTTCTTCCCCGTCGGGTGCCGACAATGGCCGGGTAAAGCGGCATTCGGGATAGTTCGAACAGCCGATGAAGGCGCCACCCGATCGTGCGGTCTTCAGGTTCAGGCGGCCCTTGCCGCACAGCGGACATTCGCGCGGATCGCCGCCATCGGCGCGCGGCGGGTAAAGATGCGGGGCCAGCGCGTCGTCGATCGCATCCAGAACCTCGGAGATCCGCAGGTCCGAGGTGCCTTCAAGCGCTTTCGAGAAATCCTTCCAGAAGCGCCCCAGCACGTCGCGCCAGATCAGGTCGCCGGCGCTGATCTCGTCCAGTTCGTTCTCAAGATCGGCGGTGAAGTCATAGCTGACATAGCGCGGGAAGTATTTCACAAGGAAGGTCGTGACCAACCGGCCCTTGTCCTCGGCGATCAGGCGGTTCTTGTCCTTGCGGACGTATTCGCGGTCCTGGATCGTGGTCACGATGCTGGCATAGGTCGAGGGGCGACCGATGCCCAGTTCTTCCATGCGCTTGACCAGTGTTGCCTCGGTATAGCGGGGCGGGGGTTGGGTGAAATGCTGGCGGGCGGCGGTGGAAGCCGCGTCGTTCATCAGCAATCCCGGTGCCGCGCGCTGCCCTGACGGTGCGTCCGGCACGTCGCCCCCCTTGTCGCGGGACTTGGTGAATTCAGGCTCGAACGCCTTGGCGACCAGTTTCGCATCCTCGCCTTCGCTGATGGCGGGAAGGCGCGCGCTGTCTTCGCCCTCGTCATCGTCGCGGCCCTGATCGTAGACGCGCAGGAACCCGTCGAACAGCATCACCTGACCCGTCGCGCGCAGGCCGACCTGCCGATCCGGGCTTTCGATATCGACGGTGGTGCGTTCCATCCGCGCCGCTTCCATCTGGCTGGCGATGGTGCGCTTCCAGATCAGGTCATACAGCTTGCGCTGATCCTCGGCGCTGACCTTCAGCTTGTCGGGCGACAACATCATGTCGGTGGGCCGGATGCATTCGTGGGCTTCCTGCGCGTTCTTGGCCTTGTTCTTGTACATGCGCGGCGATTTGGGCAGGTAATTCTCGCCGAACTTGGCCTTGATCGCGTCGCGGGCGGCCATCACCGCCTCGGGCGCCATGTCGATGCCGTCGGTCCGCATATAGGTGATCAGCCCTGCCTCATACAGGCGCTGCGCCGCCGACATGCAGGCCTTGGCGCCCATGCCCATCTTGCGGCTGGCCTCTTGCTGCAGGGTCGAGGTCATGAAGGGCGGCCAGGGATTGCGGCTGGCGGGCTTGGCCACCACGCCCGAGACCTTCAGATCCCGAGACGACAGTGCGCTGACCGCCATCGCGGCCTTTTCGGCATCAGGCAGATCAAAGCGGTCCAGCTTCGACCCGGCCAGCGAGACCAACTGCGCGTCGTATTCATGTCCGCCGGGTGTCGCCAGCCTTGCATGGACAGACCAGTATTCGCGGGGCTTGAACGCCTCGATCTCCATCTCGCGGTCGACGATCAGCCGCAGGCAGACCGACTGCACGCGTCCCGCCGATTTCGCGCCCGGCAGCTTGCGCCACAGCACGGGCGACAGGTTGAACCCAACCAGATAGTCTAGGGCGCGCCGCGCCAGATAGGCATCGACCAGCGCCTGGTCGATCTGGCGCGGATTCTTCATCGCCTCGCTGACGGCGGTCTTGGTGATCGCGTTGAAGGTGACGCGGTTGACCTCGCTGCCCTTCTTCAGTGCCGGGGCAAGGGCCTCCAGCAGGTGCCAGCTGATCGCCTCGCCCTCGCGGTCGGGGTCGGTGGCCAGGATCAGGTTCTGATCGTCCTTCAGCGCGTCGCGGATCGCCTTCAGGTGCTTCTTGCTGTCGCTGGCGACTTCCCATTTCATCGCGAAATCGGCGTCCGGATCGACACTGCCGTCCTTGGGCGGCAGGTCTCGGACATGGCCGAAACTCGCCAGAACACGATAGTCGCCGCCGAGATATTTCTCGATGGTTTTGGCCTTGGCCGGGGACTCGACGACGACGACGGGCATTTGCACCTCAGGGACCGTTCAATGGGGCGGCAACATGGGTGCGGGGCAGGGGACTGTCAACGGTCGGTGAATTCGGGGCCGTTCAACTGAGCGCCAGACGACCGCCCGCAAGCCGCGTCAGGCGTCCCTGCAGTTCAAGTGACAGGATCGCGGCGCTGGCGCTTGAGGCGGGGACGCCAAGATCGCGGATCAGGTCGTTTTCCTCAGTCGGGCTTGGGGTCAGGCGCGACAGGATCCGGGCTTCCAGTTGAACGGGGCCGCCGGCATCCCGGTTGACCGCATTCCTGATCGCGTCGTTGGCCCGCGGGACAGTGCCAGGCCGGTGGCGCGGCGCCGGATCATCGGTTCGCGTCGCGGGCGCCTCGCCGCGCTCGGCCAATGCCGCGACCACGTCGCTGGCGCTGCGGACCAGCAAAGCACCGTCGCGGATCAGCAGGTTGCAGCCAGCCGCGCGGGCATCCATCGGATGTCCGGGCACCGCCATCACCTCGCGCCCCTGATCCAGCGCGTTCCTGGCGGTGATCAGCGTACCCGAGCGATGCGCAGCCTCGATCACCACCACCGCGCGCGACAGGCCCGAGATGATGCGGTTACGGGTCGGGAAATGCCGTGCGGCGGGTTCCGTTCCCGGCGGCTGTTCGGAAACAAGGGCGCCTTTTTCCGCGATCTGGGCTGCCAGCACGACGTTCTCGGCAGGGTAGATCACATCGACACCGCCGGCCATCACGGCGACGGTTCCGGTGGGAAGGCTGGCGTTGTGCGCGGCAGTATCCACCCCGCGCGCCAGTCCGGCGACGACCGTGCAGCCGCATTCGCCCAGACCGGCCGACATGCCGCGGGCCATGCGCAGCCCCAGCGACGACGCGTTGCGCGCGCCGATCACCGCGACAGCATCGCGCGACAGCCAATGCGGATCGCCGCGGACCCACAGTACCGGAGGCGCGCCGTCGATCTGGCGCAGCGCGTCGGGATACAGCGGCGAATCGCAGCGGATCAGGCGTGCCCCGGCCTTGCGGCCCGCCGCCAGTTCCGCCGCCGCGACGCCTTCGGGACAGACCTGATAGTCATTGACCCCGGCTGCCGCCGCGATGGCGGGCAACGCCTCCAGCGCGGCACCGGCGCTGCCATGTTCGGCAAGCAGTCGGTGAAACGTCGCGGGGCCGACGCGCCGGGAACGGATGAGACGAAGAAAGCCTAGATCGTCGCCCTTCGCGGCAAGTGGGGTGCCGGGGGTGCCGAAGGGAATATGACCGGTATCCATGCTGCCTCCGCCTCATCTCGTGACAAGGCATAGCGCAACAGTGGTTAATACAAGGTTACCGACCGGGCCGGTCTCAGGGTGCCGAACCGCCGACCGTCAATCCGCCGATCATCAGCGTCGGTTGACCGACACCGACGGGCACCCACTGGCCCTGCTTGCCGCAATTGCCGATGCCGGGGTCCAGCGCCATGTCGTTTCCGACGGCCCGGATCTGTTGCAGGGCGGTCGCGCCATCGCCGATCAGCGTGGCGCCGCGAATCGGGTCGCCCACGATGCCGTCCTTCACGCGATAGGCTTCGGTGCAGGAGAATACGAACTTGCCGTTGGTGATGTCCACCTGTCCGCCGCCGAAGCCGACGGCGTAGATGCCGTCCTTCAGGTCGGCAAGGATCGCGGCAGGATCGGTGTCGCCGCCCGGCATGTAGGTGTTCGTCATCCGCGGCATGGGCGCATGGGCAAAGCTTTCGCGGCGGCCATTGCCGGTGGGGGCGACCCCCATCAGCCGGGCGTTCTGACGATCCTGCATGTAGCCGACAAGGATCCCGTCCTCGATCAGCACGTTGCGGGCCGGGGGCGTTCCCTCGTCGTCGACGCTGATCGATCCTCGTCGATCGGGTATGGTGCCGTCGTCGACGACGGTGACGCCGGGCGCGGCCACCCTTTGACCCATCAGACCGGCAAAGGCCGAGGCCTTCTTGCGGTTAAAATCGCCTTCCAGCCCGTGGCCGACGGCCTCGTGCAGCAGAATGCCGGGCCAGCCGGGGCCAAGAACGACGTCCATCACCCCTGCCGGCGCGGGCACGGACCGCAGGTTGACCAGCGCGATCCGCAGCGCCTCGTCCACCGCGTTGCGCCAGTGGGCCGGATCCATCAGGCCTTCCAGGGAAACGCGCCCGCCACCGCCGTGGCTTCCGGATTCGCGGCGGTCGTTGTTCTCGACGATGACTGCGACATTCAGTCGCGCCATCGGGCGGATATCGGTGACAAGCCCGCCTTCGGGCCGCAGGATCGCGATCTCTTGCAGCGATGAGGCGATCGAGGCTGTGACCTGCACGACTCGCGGATCCAGACGGCGCGCATAGTCATCGATCTGACGCAACAACTCGATCCGCCGGGCGACCGGAATCCCCTCGGCAGGGTCCGCCGCACCGTAAAGCGGTGTCGCCTGCATCGGTGCCTCGTCGGCCATTTGTGCACCCCCGGCACCCACCGCCAGCCGCGCCGTTTCTGCCGCACGCCGCAGGGATTGCTCGGAAATCTCGGTCGAGTGGGCGTATCCGGTCACCTCGCCGCGCACGGCCCGCAGGCCGAAACCCTGTTCGGCGGTATAGCCCGAATTGCGCAGCCTGCCGTCGTCGAAGATCAGGGTTTCGGCCACGGAACGCTCCAGGAACAGTTCTCCGTCATCCGCGCCGGTCACCGCGTCGCGCAAGATGCGCAGAGCCCGGTCGCGATCCAGAAACTGGCTGAACGGGTCGAAGCGGTCGCGGCTCATCTGTTGGGACTCCTTGGTTGCGGGCCGGAATTTTGGTCTGCACGACGCGAACGGCGTCTGAAATTCGTGCCTATTTCCTAGGTATCACTTGCCCGTAAGTCTGTAATATGGTCATAGAACGAGCCATGTGAAAGGGAAAGGGGCGGCCCAGAGCGGCCCCCTCGGCCATTGCGGCCGGGCCAACGCAACGGGATGGAATGATGGCAAAAGCGATGATTCGCCGTGCAGTCGCGGCAGCTTCGGGGCTGGCGACCGCGGGAATGGTAGCCAGCGGCGCTGTGGCGCAGGATGTATTGGGCGATCTGCCGACGATCGGCAAACCTCACGCCAAGGGGCTGGGGTTTCAACCCGCCGCGACCGAGTTGGCGCATGATCAGCAGTGGCTGGATCACTTCGTGCTGATCATCATCACGGTCGTCACGGTCTTCGTCTGTGCGCTGCTGCTGATCGTGATCTTCCGCTACAACAGTCGCGCCAATCCCGTCCCGGCGAAGTTCACCCACAATACTCCGCTTGAAGTTGCCTGGACCCTGGTTCCGGTGCTGATCCTTGTCGCCATCGGGGCCTTCTCGCTGCCGGCGCTATTCCGCAGCCAGGAAATGCCGCCCAACCCGGATATCGTCATCAAGGCGATCGGCAACCAGTGGTATTGGTCCTATGAATATCCCGACAACGACCTCAGCTTCGATTCGATCATGCTGACCAAGGAAGAGCTTGCCGATTACGGATACAGCGAAGACGAATATCTTCTGGCGACCGATACGGCCGTGGTTGTGCCTGTCGGCAAGACCGTGTTGCTGCAGGTCACGGCCAATGACGTGATCCACAGCTGGACCATCCCGGCCTTTGCCATCAAGCAGGACGCGGTGCCCGGCCGCATCGCGCAGGCCTGGTTCAATGTCGATCAGGAGGGCGTCTATTTCGGCCAGTGCAGCGAACTGTGCGGGATCAACCACGCCTATATGCCGATCGTGGTCAAGGCCGTCAGCCCCGAGGTCTATGCCGCATGGGTGGCCGAACAGGGCGGCACCATGCCCGAACAGCAGCAGGCCGCGCTTGGCCTGCCCGAGGACGCGCGGCTGCAGCTAGCCAAGGCCGACTGATCCGACAACCGGACGAACGAACGCGCAATGACCGATATCAACGCATACGAGGGTGCCCACGAGGCTGAATTCGGCGATTATGTGGCGCTGCTGAAGCCGCGTGTCATGTCGCTGGTGGTGTTCACCGCCTTCGTCGGCCTGTCGGTCGCGCCCATTGATGTGCATCCGTTCATCGCGTTCTGTTCGGTGTTGTTCATCGCGCTTGGCGGCGGCGCGTCCGGCGCACTGAACATGTGGTATGATGCCGATATCGACGCGGTGATGCGGCGCACCCAGTCGCGCCCGATCCCGTCGGGACGCGTAACAGGTGGCGAGGCGTTGGGGTTGGGTCTGGCGCTGTCCGGCGTCTCGGTGATGATGCTGGGTCTGGTCGCCAACTGGTTCGCAGCCGCCTTCCTTGCCTTCACGATCTTCTTCTACGCCGTCATCTACACGATGTGGCTGAAGCGCTGGACGCCGCAGAACATCGTCATCGGTGGTGCGGCCGGGGCATTCCCGCCGATGATCGGATGGGCCTGTGCGACGGGTGGCGTGGGCATCGAATCACTGCTGATGTTCGCGCTGATCTTTTTCTGGACGCCGCCGCATTTCTGGGCGCTCGCGCTGTTCATGAAGGAAGACTATCACAAGGCCGGCGTGCCGATGCTGACCGTCACACACGGTCGCTCGGTGACGCGGCGCCATATCTTTGCCTACACGCTGGTGCTGGCACCGTTCGCGATCTGGCTGGGTCTGACATCGGTCGGCGGTCCGCTTTACATGGCGGTCGCGGCGGTGCTGAACATCCTGTTCATTCTGGGCGGCTGGCGCGTCATGCGCCGCGACGAGGACGCGGCGATTGCCGACAACTATGCAGTGGAACGGCGGTTCTTCCGGCTGTCGCTGTATTACACGTTCCTGCATTTCCTAGCGCTGCTGGTTCAGCACTGGGTCGGCGTCGGATGGTAATGGCGATGGCACGAAACGCCGAACACGAACTGCACCGCCGTCGTCGGTCGCGCAATGTCGGGCTGGGTCTGGTGCTGGCGGGTTTCGTCGCGCTGGTCTTTGCCCTGACGGTGGTCAAGGTCCGCCAGGGCGACCTGATGGAGGCCTATGACCATCAGCCGCGCGTTTCGGTGCTGCCGGAAGAGGGGCAGGACGGCGGAACCGAAACGACGACGAAAGAGGTGCAGCAATGAACCGCAATTCGAAAACTGTCGTGGCGCTGGTCGGGGTTGTGCTGACCATGGGGGCGTTGGCCTGGGCGGCCGTTCCCTTCTACAACTGGTTTTGCAGCGTGACGGGGTTCGGCGGCACGACCCAGGTGTCGACCCAAGCGCCCGACGAGGTCCTGGACGAAGTCGTGCGGGTGCGATTTGACGCGAATGTCGACAAGAATCTGGACTGGACGTTCCGCCCCATGCAGACCCGCATGGATGTGCACATTGGCCAGAACGCCATGGCCTATTTCGAGGCGGTGAACAATTCGGACCAGACGATCACCGGCACCGCCAGCTATAATGTCGCGCCCGATGTGTCGGGGTATTACTTCGACAAGATCCAGTGCTTCTGCTTCACCGAGCAGACACTGAAGCCCGGCGAACGGGTCGAGATGCCGGTCAGCTTCTTCGTCGATCCCGAACTGGTGAACGACCGCGACGCAAGCTGGGTCAGGGACATCACCCTGTCCTATACCTTCCACCGGACCGAGCCGAAGCAGGCGGCGCTTGACGCTGCCCCGGCCGATAACGTCAACTAAGCATAAGCTAGCACGAGGAGCCGACGGGGATCTGACCATGGCGCACGCTAAGAACCACGACTATCATATTCTTCCGCCGTCCATCTGGCCCTTTATCGGCGCGATCTCGGCCTTCCTGATGCTGTATGGTGCCGTCGGCTGGATGCATGCAGAAGAGGTGCATCTGTTCTGGATTCCGGTCTCGGGTCCGTGGCTGTTCCTGATCGGTTTCGTCGGCGTGCTGTACACGATGTATAGCTGGTGGGCCGATGTGATCCATGAAGGCGAGGAAGGCGACCACACCCCGGTCGTGCGGATCGGCCTGCAATACGGGTTCATCCTGTTCATCATCTCCGAGGTGATGTTCTTCGTCGCGTGGTTCTGGAACTGGTTCAAGAACGCGCTGTACCCGATGGGGCCGGAAAGCCCGATCAGGGATGGCGTCTGGCCGCCCGAAGGCATCGTGACATTCGATCCTTGGCACCTGCCGCTGATCAACACGCTGATCCTGCTTCTGTCAGGCGTCGCGGTCACCTGGGCGCACCACGCGCTGGTGCATGAAAACGACCGCAAGACCACCATCAACTGCCTGATCGTGGCGATCGTCCTTGGTGTGTTCTTCTCGGTTCTGCAGGCTTACGAATACAGCCACGCGGCTTTCGGCCTTGCCGACACCTCGTATGCCAGCGCGTTCTATCTGGCGACCGGGTTCCACGGCCTTCACGTCATCATCGGCACGATCTTCCTGGCGGTGTGCCTGTTCCGCTTTACCCGCGGACAGATGAGCCAGGAACAGCATGTCGGCTTCGAGGCCGCCGCCTGGTACTGGCACTTCGTCGATGTCGTCTGGCTGTTCCTGTTCGGTGCCGTCTATATCTGGGGCAGCTAGATCCCAGCCGGTTTTCATTCTGGCGCGCGGGCTGGCCCCGCGCGTTTTCTTTTGGCAGGCATTCCCGTTCCATGCGTCGCTATCTGTTTCCCCTCCTCCTCGGCATCGTCGGATGTGCCATCCTGATCCAGTTGGGGACGTGGCAGCTGCGCAGGTTGGAATGGAAGCAAGGCATGCTGAGCCAGATCCAGACCCGCATCGACGCGGAACCGGTTCCCTTGCCGGACACGGTCGATCCGTCGATGAAATACATGCCCGTCACCGTCAGCGGGACCACGACGGGGGACGAGATCGACGTGCTGTCCGGCACCAAGGAACAGGGCGGGGGATATCAGATCGTCTCGCGTTTCATGACCGATGACGGGCGCGCGATCATGGTCGATCGCGGTTTCGTGCCGCAGCAGGCGCGGCATGCGCAACGCGGCCCGACGCGCCTGACCATTCGCGGCAACCTGCACTGGCCCGACGAAAAGGCTAGCGCCACGCCCGAGCCCAATCTGGACGAGAATATCTGGTTTGCCCGCGATGTGCCCGCCATGGCGCGGCAACTTGATACCCAGCCGGTCCTGGTTGTCGCAAGTCTTGTCGAAGGCGACGCGCAGGGGGTCGAACCGATCCCGGTCGCTATCGAGGGCATCCCCAACAATCACCTGTCCTACGCCGTGCAATGGTTCATGATCGCAGCGGTCTGGGCAGGGATGACAGTCGCTCTGATCTGGCGTATCAGGCGGCGGACCTACTGAAGGAATGACGATGCGCTACGTCTCGACGCGGGGGCAGGCCCCGGTGCTGAATTTCGAACAGGCCATGCTGTCGGGACTGGCCCGCGACGGCGGTTTGTATCTGCCGGAAGCCGTGCCCGGTTTCGGCGCGATCACGGAACTTGACGGCCTGCCATACGAAGAGATCGCGTTCCGCGTCATCCGTCCGTTCACCGGCGACAGCTTCTCTGACGCCGAACTGCGTGGTGCCATCGACCGTGCCTATGGCCGCATCGAACACACCGCCAAGGCACCTTTGCATCAGCTTGCGCCCGGCCATCACCTGCTGGAACTGTTCCATGGGCCGACGCTTGCGTTCAAGGATTTCGCGATGCAGCTGATCGCGCAGCTGTTCCAGATCGCGCTGAAACGGTCCGGCCAGAAGATCACCATCGTCGGGGCGACCTCGGGCGATACCGGCAGCGCCGCGATCGAGGCGTTCAAGGGCATCGACAATGTGGACGTGTTCATCATGTTCCCGCATGGCCGCGTCAGCGAGGTGCAGCGCCGGCAGATGACGACCCCTGATGCCGCCAATGTCCACGCGCTGGCGCTGGACGGGCATTTCGACGATTGTCAGGCGCGGCTGAAGGATCTGTTCAACGATCACGATTTCCGTGACGGGGTCGGGCTGGCGGGTGTCAACAGCATCAACTGGGCGCGTGTGGTGGCGCAGATCGTGTACTACTTCACCGCCGCTGCCAGCCTGGGCATGCGGCCGATGGATTTCTGCGTGCCCACCGGGAATTTCGGCGATATCTTCGCGGGCAGCATCGCGCGGGCGATGGGCGTGCCGATCCGCCGGCTGATCGTGGCGACGAACCAGAACGACATCCTGCACCGCGCCCTGACCACCGGCGAATATCGTGTGGGTGAGGTGCATCCCTCGATCAGCCCGTCCATGGATATCCAGGTCAGTTCGAATTTCGAACGGGCGCTATATCTGGCCTATGGCGGCGACGCCTCTGCCGTGTCGCAGTTGATGGACGAACTGAAGCAGGGCGGCTTCACGATCAGCCAGGGCGCCCTGCAATCCCTGCGCGAGCAGTATCTGTCGGGCCGCGTCAGCGAGGAAGACACGCTGGCGATGATCCGCGCGGTTCGCGACGAAACCGGGCAGATCCTGTGCCCGCACAGCGCCGTGGGCGTGGCCGTCGCGCGACAGCATGTCGAACCCGGCATTCCCATGGTGACGCTGGCCACCGCGCATCCGGCAAAATTCCCCGATGCGGTCGAACGGGCCGTAGGCGTTCGCCCGGAACTGCCGCCACACATGGCGGGTCTGTTCGATCTGCCTGAACGCGTCAGCCGGGTTGAAAACGACGTGGACGCCTTGAAAGCCTTGATCCTTGAACGGAGAACGAATTGACGACGACCGACCCCCATCTGCAACTGACCACCCTTCCGAACGGATTGCGCGTCGCGACGCGCGTCATGCCCGGCCTGCATTCGGCGGCGCTTGGCATCTGGGTGAACGCGGGCGGGCGGAACGAACGGGCCGACCAGAACGGCATTGCGCATTTTCTGGAACACATGGCGTTCAAGGGCACCAGCACACGCAGCGCCTTGCAGATCGCCGAAGCGATCGAGGATGTCGGCGGGTTCATCAACGCCTATACCTCGCGCGATGCCACGGCCTATTACGTCCGTGTTCTGGAACAGGACGTCGATCTTGCCTTTGACGTGATCTCAGACATCGTGCTGAACCCGATTTTCGACGAACGCGAGATCGAGGTCGAACGCGGCGTGATCCTGCAGGAGATCGGACAGGCGCTGGATACGCCCGACGACATCATCTTCGACTGGCTGCAAGAGGCGGCCTATCCCGATCAGGCCATCGGCCGCCCGATCCTTGGTCCGGCCGAACGCGTCAGCAGCTTTGGCCGCGAGGATCTGGCCGGGTTCGTGGCCGAGAATTATGGCCCCGGCCAGATGATCGTCGCGGCATCGGGCGCCGTCGATCACGACCGGATCGTGCGGCTGGCCGAGGCGGCGTTCGGGCACCTGGCCCCGATCCTGCAGAAACCGCGCGAGGGCGCGATCTGGCAGGGGCAGGAACTGCGTCGGGTGAAGAAGCTGGAACAGGCGCATTTCGCGCTGGCGCTTGAGGGGCCGGGCTATCTGTCGCCTGATTTCTATGCCGCCCAGATCTTCTCGGCGGCGCTGGGAGGCGGCATGTCCTCGCGCCTGTTCCAGAAGATACGCGAGGAACGGGGCCTGTGCTATACGATCTTCGCGCAATCCGGCTTTCACGATGATACCGGCATGATGACCATCTATGCCGGGACCGGCGGCAAGGACGTCGCCGACCTGGCCAATCTGACCATCGATGAAATCAAGCGCGCCGCAGGGGACCTGACCGAGGCCGAGCTTGCGCGTGCCAAGGCGCAACTGCGCGCCGGTCTGCTGATGGGGCTGGAAAGCCCGTCGGCGCAGGCCGAGCGTGTGGCACGGGTGCTGGCGATCTGGGGGCGGGTTCTGGACCCTGCGGAAGTGGCGGAACGGATCTCCTTGGTCACGCTGTCGGACGTGCGCACCCACGCAGAACGGCTTATCGGGCAGGCGCGTCCCGCGCTGGCGCTGTACGGGCCGGTCAAGTCCGCGCCATCGCGCGAGGCGCTGGCCGAGCGGCTTGCCGCCTGATGTTTTCGCGCCGACGCCCCGTCCGGCTGGAAACCGAGCGGATCGTCCTGCGTTTACCGGCGCATTCGGATTTCAATGCGTGGACCGCCCTGCGGATCGAAAGCCGAGAGTTCCTGACCCCGTGGGAGCCTGTCTGGTCGCCTGATCACCTGTCCCGGAAAAGCTTTACCAACCGGGTATACTGGGCCGCGCGGGCCAGTCGCGGTGGCACCGCGCTGCCGCTGTTTCTGCTGCGTCGCGACGGTGTGCTGCTGGGGGCGATCACGCTGGACAACATCAGGCGCGGGCCGGCGCAATCGGGCACCATCGGCTACTGGATCGGCAAGCCGTTCGCGCGGCAGGGCTATATGCGCGAAGCGATCGGGGCTTTGGTCCACCATGCCTTCAGCACGCTTGACCTGTCCCGTGTCGAAGCCGCATGCCTGCCTGAAAACGCCGCCTCGCGCGGGGTTCTTGAACGGGCTGGCTTCAAGTATGAAGGCGTCGCGCAAAGCTATCTGCAGATCAATGGCCGGTGGCGAAACCATGTACTGTATGCCAATCTGCGCGGCGATCGCAGGGGACGCAGCGAGGCGCGATAGGGTCTTGCGCAACCCTGCTGACCCAGCATCCGGTCCTTGGCCGGCAAACATCTTCGGAACGCGACGATGACATCTGATCTGAACCCGGCGGACGAACGACTTGCGGCGAAACTGCCTCAGGGCGTGATCCGCGAGATAGCACCCTCATATCTGGAAGAGCCGCGCGGGCGGTTCAGCGGGCATGCAGGATTGATCGCGGCGCCGCGCGACGCCGAGGAAACGGCGGCAATCATTCGCGCCTGTGCCGCCGCGCGGGTGGCGGTCGTGCCGCGAGGGGGCGGGACGGGGCTGGTGGGTGGACAGGTGATGCCCGACGGTCCGCCGCCGCTGATCCTGTCGCTGGAACGGATGTCGGCGATCCGCGACGTTCATGCCGATGAGGGTGTGATGGTCGCCGAGGCGGGCGTGACCCTGCAGGCGGCGCGGGATGCGGCGGCCGAGGCGGGGCGGCAGTTTCCATTGTCGCTGGCATCGCAGGGGACCGCGCAGATCGGTGGTGTGCTGGCGACGAATGCGGGCGGCGTCAATGTGCTGCGCCATGGCAACGCCCGCGCGCTGTGTCTTGGGGTCGAGGCGGTGCTGCCATCTGGCCAGATCATGCACGACCTGAAGCGCCTGCGGAAGGACAACACCGGCTACGACATTCGGGATCTGCTGATCGGGGCCGAAGGCTCGCTTGGGATCATCACGGCCGCGTCGCTGGTCATGGCCCCCGTGCCCGCCGAAACAGGGGTCGCCCTGCTGGTGGTTCAGGATCCTGCATCCGCGCTGCGATTGCTGGCCATGGCACAGTCCCGGATGGCGGGTGGCGTGACCGCGTTCGAACTGCTGTCGGGGCAGGGGCTTCGGTTCCTGGCCGAACATTTCCCGCAGATGCGGCAGCCGTTTTCGCCGATTCCGGCCTGGCTTGCGCTGGTCGAGGTTGGCCTGCCCGAGGGGCTGAAGGCCGACGATGCGCTTGAAGGGATGTTCGTCGATGGCGCCGAGGCCGGGCTTGTGACCGACGGCGTGATCGCCCGATCGGGCCAGCAGGCGGCCGATCTGTGGGCGCTGCGCGAGCATATTCCGCTGGCCAACAGGGCGGTCGGCGCGATCGCCAGCCATGACATCAGCCTGCCTTTGTCCGAGGTTGCAGGGTTCATTGCCGAGGCGGGCCGGATGCTGGATGGCGAAGGCGACATGCGGGTGAACTGTTTCGGACATCTTGGCGACGGCAACCTGCATTTCAACCTGTTCCCGGCAAGCGGGCGGGCGCGCGAGGAATATGACAATGTCCGCAAGGCCCTGTCCCGGCGCATCCATGAAATGGTGATGGCGCGCGGTGGTTCCTTTTCCGCCGAACACGGCGTGGGTCGTCTGAAGACGGGCGATCTGGCGCGCTGGGGTGATCCCGCCCGCCTGAACGCGATGCGCGCGATCAAGAAGGCCCTCGATCCGCTGGGGATCATGAATCCGGGCGCCGTGCTGTCGCAATAGGCATCTTCGCCGCTGTTTCTGTTACAATTTCCGTGCTAGTTGATGACTGTCTTCGAGCGGAGGGAGGAGACGATGCGCCTGCGTTATACGCGCCTGTCCGAACGTGTTCGCTATTACGAACGCTATATTCCCTTTGTGATTGCCATCTGCATGATGCCGCTGGGGCTTGCATTGCTGGGGTCTGCACCGATCCTGGGGGTTTTGATCGCATTGTTGGGTCTGGTCGGGACGCTGATCGGGATCAGCGATCTGTTTCAGACAAGTCACGCGCTGATGCGGAACTATCCACTGTCGTCGCGGATGCGCTATGTTCTTGAACATTTCCGCCCCGAGATCCGTCAGTATTTCGTCGAGGACGATCACGCCGAAACGCCGTTCTCTCGCGAGCAGCGGGCCGTCGTGTATCGCCGCGCCAAGGGGATCGAGGGCGTTCGACCCTTCGGAACGCTTCGGAACGTCTACAGCGATGGTTACGAATGGCTGAACCATTCGATGGCCACTCCGCATCTGGATGGACAGGATTTCCGGATCAGGATCGGGGGGCCCGATTGTCGCAAGCCCTATGACAGTTCGGTGGTCAACATCTCGGGCATGTCCTACGGTGCGCTGTCCCCGAACGCGATCGAGGCGCTGAACCGCGCCGCGCTGGCCGGCGGGTTCGCACATACGACCGGGGAAGGCTCGATCTCGCGATATCACCGGATGGGCGGCGATCTGGTTTGGCAAATCGGGTCGGGCTATTTCGGCTGCCGCGATCATGACGGCGGTTTTTCTCCCGACCTGTTCCAGAAGGTCGCCGCCGACGATGCGGTGAAGATGATCGAGATCAAGCTGAGCCAGGGGGCCAAGCCGGGCCACGGCGGCATCTTGCCCGGTCCCAAGGTGACCGAAGCGATTGCCGAGGCGCGCGGCGTGCCGGTCGGCGTCGCCTGCGTCAGCCCGTCGTCGCATTCGGCCTTTTCGACGCCACGGGGGCTGTGCGATTTCATCAAGCTGCTGCGAGACCTGTCCGGCGGCAAGCCTGTGGGCATCAAGCTGTGCGTCGGCCACCCGTGGGAATGGTTTGCCATGGCCAAGGCGTTCCATCAGACCGGAATCGCGCCCGATTTCATCGTTGTGGATGGCGGCGAGGGTGGAACGGGCGCCGCACCGGTCGAATTCGCGGATCACAAGGGCGCGCCGCTGCGCGATGGGTTGATGCTGGTCCACAACACCCTAGTGGGTCTTGGTATCCGGGATCGGATCAAGTTGATCGCGTCAGCCAAGATCATCACGGCCTTCGACATCTGCCGGATCTCGGCGTTGGGTGCGGACGGCGTGAACATGGCCCGCGGCTTCATGTTCGCGATCGGTTGCATCCAGGCCCAGGCCTGCCATACCGGAAAATGTCCGACCGGCATCACGACCCAGGATCGCGACCGGTATCGCGCGCTGGTCGTACCCGACAAGGCGCAGCGCGCGGCGAATTTCCATCGCGCGACAATGTACGCGCTGAAAGAGGCTTGTGAAAGTTCAGGGCTGACCCATCCCGACGAGTTCACGCCCCATCACCTGATGATCCGCACCGGCCCGCGCGAGGTTCGATCGGCTGCCAGTCTTTACGACTGGATCCAGCCGGGCGCGCTGTTGGCGGGCAAGGTGGTCCATCCGGCCTTCGCGAAATACTGGGACCGGGCCGGGATCGACGACTGGAAGATGCTGCCCGCAAGCTGAGTTCTCTGACGTGGCGTCTAGAGGGTAAAGGCATCGATGAAGGCCGATACGGCCGTGTCGCCTTCGCCTGCCGCGAAGGCCTCCATGCCGACGGTACCGCGATAGCCCATCGCGGCCAGTGCAACGGCTATCTTGGGATAGTTGATCTCGCCCGTGCCAGGCTCAAACCGGCCGGGATTGTCTGCGACCTGGATTTCGCCGATCCAGGGCAGGCATTTCTGGCACCAGCGGATCAGATCACCCTCGCCGATCTGGGTGTGATACAGGTCCAGGTTGATGCGCAGCTGCGGCCGGTCGATGGCGGTCACCAGCGCCAGCACATCGGCGGTCGAGCCAAAAGGGCAGCCCGGATGATCCATCTGGTTCAGGTTTTCCAATGCGAAGATCACGTCTTCTTCCTCGGCCAGATCGCAGATCCGGTGCAACGTGTCCCGCGCCTTCAGCCACATCGCGCCGCTGATCTGTTCGTGCTGCCGGATCGGGATGCCGCCGTCGCCCAGGCCGGTGCCGTGCAGGTTCAACCGCGCAACGCCCAGTCGTTTGCCGACCCGCGCGGTTTCGCGCGCCGAGGCCAGAAGCATCTGGGCCCCCTCATCATCGGCCAGCCGCCCCTGAAGATACCCGTTCATGATGGTGTAGTTTGCGCCGACTGCCTGCAGCTTGGCCAGATCGTGATCGGGCCAGTTCCACAGACCGACACCCAGTCCCATCTCGGTCAGGCGTGCGGCGCGCCATTCGATCGGACGGTCGCGCCACAGCATTTCAGCGCAGGCGGCAAGTTGAAAGGGTTGGGTCACTGGATGGTCTCCGACACACGGGGGCAGGGCGGCGCTACATCAGGTGTTCGACTTCAGGCGCGGGGACGAAGCGCCAGTTCCGGCGCGGACCCGCCATCACGTTCAGGTAATACATCTCGAACCCGTGGGGGGCGCCGCAGGGATGGTGGCCACGCGGGACGCAGACGACGTCGCCGTCATGGACTGCCATGGTTTCGTTCAGCGACAGATCGTCGGTATAGACGCGCTGGATACCAAAGCCATTGGCGGGGTTCAGGCGGTGGTAATAGGTTTCCTCAAGATAGGTGATGCGGGGGAAATCATCCTCGTCATGGCGGTGGCTGGGATAGGATGACCAGTTGCCTGCCGGGGTGAACACCTCGGTCACCAGCAGGCTGTCGCAGAAATCCTCGGCCTCCATCGCGATATTGTTGATGAAGCGCGCATTCGTGCCTTCGCCCCGCTGGGTCAGGGTGATCCCATCCGGCCCGATCCGCCGCGCCTGATGGCCGCCACGTCCCGGCGCCTTGCAGATCGCGATGGTCGCATCGGTGGTGGTCTCCAGCGACCAGTCCTGGCCGTTGGGAACATACAGGCAATGCGGCGGGGTCTTTTCAAAGACATTCATCCGCTGGCCCAGTTCACCCCAATCGCGACCGGCGGCGGTGACCCTTGCGCGACCCTCGACCATGACGATGATGATTTCGCATTCGCCGGTGGACTCGGTCCAGCTTTCGCCCGCGCGCAGGCGGATCAGGTCGAACCCGACATGGCGCCAGCCCGCGCTTTGGGGCGTTATCTGATGAACCTTGCCATGGGTGCCGAAGGGGCGTTTCAGAAGATCGGGCATCGGCTTTCCTTTCAGATCAGTCCGGTTTCGCGGGCGATCCGCTTCAGCGTGTGCAGGCCAAGCGTCTGATACAGCAACGGGTTGCGCTGATCGGGGTCCTGTTCGGCCTCGATCACGATCCAGCCGTCATAGCCATGGCCCTTCAGGATGCGCAGCAGCGGTTCGAAATCGATCCCGCCTTCCTGGTCACCGGGCACGGTGAAGACGCCCGCGCGCACGCCGTCCATGAAGGACAGGCCCTCGGCCTCGACCCGTGCGCGGATCGCGGGACGCACGTTCTTGGCGTGGAAATGCGCGACGCGGGCGACATGACGGGCCAGAATTTCGGCCGGATCGCCGCCGCCGAAATAGCAATGCCCGGCATCGAACAGCAGCTTGGTCGCCGGTCCGGTCGCGGCCATGAAGGCATCGATATCATCGGGCGACTGCACGACCGTGCCCATGTGGTGGTGATAGACCAGCGCGATGCCCTGATCTTCGCAGTACCGCGCGATTTCTTCCACCTTGGCGCCGAAATCCTTCATGCCCTGAACATCCAGCACTGGGCGTTCGCTCAGCGGCAGGTTCTGGCCCTGGATGCTGTTCGAGGTCTCGCAGGCGATGCACACCTTGCAGCCATTGTGCTTCAGCTTGTCCAGATGCGGCTGGATCGCCTGTTTCTCATCCTCGACCGAATGGGTCAAAAGATGCATCGAATGCCAGCCGGACACGAAGGCCAGCCCATATCCGGCCAGCAGTTCCATCAATGCCTGCGGATCGTCCTGCGGCCAGCGATGACCATTCTCGATCCCATCAAAGCCGATCAGATGGCCAGCCTCTTCAAGGATACGCTGGGTCGGGATATCGGCGCCGATCGTCTGGTCGTCGTCGTTGGCCCAGGCAATCGGGTTGGTGCCAAACTTGATCATCTCTGCCTCAATTCACGGTAACCTGGCGCGCGATCTGCTGCAGATAGCGCGCATAGGTCTGTTTCAGTTTTTCGGTGCCAGCTTCGGCGGGAACGGCGACATCCCAGAAATGACCCGCACCCTTCAACCCGTCGCCCGGACCGGGGGCGGCGGTGGTGTCGATGACGATCACGGTCGGGATGTCGCGGTCGCGTGCGGCGGCGATCTGCGCCTCAAGGTCCGCAATGCCACTGGCCTTGACCGCATGCGCACCCATGCTGGCCGCGTGGGCGACAAAGTCGATCTGCGGCTGCACCTCGACATTGCAATCCTTGTAAAGATTGTTGAACTGCTCGCCTCCGCAGCCCTGTTGCAGGCGGTTGATGCAGCCGAAGCCGCGATTGTCGGTCAGCACGACGGTAAAGGGCACACGCCGCATGACTGCCGTGGCCAGTTCGCTATTGGCCATCATGTAGCTGCCATCGCCGACAAAGCAGATCACCTCGCGGTCGGGCCGCGCAAGCTTCAGCCCCATCGCGCCTGCGATCTCGTATCCCATGCAGCTGAACCCGTATTCCATGTGATAGCCGCCCTGGCCGGGTTGCCACAGCAGTTTCAGCGCGCCGGGCATGGTGCCGGCGGCACACATGGCAATCGCGTCCTCACCGGTGGCGCGCTGCACGGCCCCGATCACCTGCGCGTCGGTGGGCAACTCGTTGCCTTCGGCCGGTGCCGCGCAATGGGCATCGACCGCCGCCAGCCACGAGGCGCGCGCATTGGCGTCGGCGTTCTCGGCGCGATAGCCGCCAAGCTTCGCGGATAGTCGTTCCAGCGCCACGCGCGCATCAGCCACAAGGCTGGCGGCGCCGTGCTTGGCCGCGTCATAGGGCTGCAGATTGATCGCCGCGATCCGGGCATCGCCGAACAGCGTGCGCGAACCGGTGGTGAAATCCTGAAGGCGCGTGCCAAGCGCGATCACGAGATCGGCCGCGCTGGCGGCGGCATTGGCAGCGGCTGAACCATCCACGCCCGCAGCCCCGAAATTCATCGGATGAGCCTGTGCCAAAGCCGACTTGCCGGCCTGTGTCTCGATCACCGGGATGTTGTGGCGGGTCGCGAAATCAGCCAGGGCCTGTTCGGCACCCGAGTAGACGACACCACCGCCTGCGACGATCACCGGCGCGCTGGCGGCACGTATCAGCTCCGTAACCTCGGCCAGTTCCTGCGCGTCGGGTTCGGGCCTGCGGATACGCCAGACCCGCGGCTGGAAGAACGCGTCGGGCCAATCATGGGCCTCGGCCTGCACATCCTGGCAGAAGGACAGGCAAACCGGGCCGCAATTCGCCGGATCGGTCATCACCCGCATCGCGCGCGGCAGGGCGGTCAGCAGATGTTCTGGGCGGGTGATACGGTCGAAATACCGGACGACCGGGCGAAAGCAGTCATTCGCGGACACCGTGCCGTCGTCGAAATCCTCGATCTGCTGCAGCACCGGATCGGGGCGGCGATTGGCAAAGACGTCGCCAGCGATGATCAGCAGGGGCAGCCTGTTCACATGCGCCAGGGCCGCCGCCGTGACCGCATTGGTGGCACCCGGTCCGATCGAGGTGGTGATCGCCTGCGCCCGGCGCCGCGCATGCCCCTTGGCAAAGGCGATGGCGGCATGCGCCATGGTCTGTTCGTTCTGGCCGCGCCAGGTCGGCAGGGCGTCACCGAGCCCCTGCAGCGCCTCGCCCAGCCCGGCCACGTTGCCGTGACCGAAGATCGCCCAAATACCCTCGATGAACCGCTGATCATCCTCGGTCATCTGCACCGACAGCCAGCGCACCATCGCCTGCGCCGCGGTCAACCGGATCGTCTCACCCATCGCTTGGCCTCATCTTCCTTGTTCCAATATCCCGGCTGCTGCCGCCGGAAAGCTTCTCAAGTCGCCGCACGAGCGGCTTTTCTTGCCTTGTCCCAGACCTCGCACAGGCGCGCATAGCGGCGGGCCATCTGGTCCACGGCGTCATCATCAGCGATCCGGCCCTGCATCCAGTCTCGCGCCACGGAACCGAAGATCGTGCGGCCCACGGCGAAGCCACGAACCAGTTCGAAGCCTACCGCGATTTCGAAGCTGGCCTGCAGTTCGGTTTCGGGGGCGTCCAGACCCAGCACCACGATCCCGCGCGTGTGGCGGTCATGTTCCTCTATCGCGGCGATGGCGTCGGACCAGCCGGCTCGGCGCGTCATCGGTTCCAGCTTCCACCAGTCTGGCCAGATCCCCGCTGCATAGAACTGCCGGATCAGCGTTGCGGTGGTCGTGTCGTCGACCGGTCCAACCTTCGAGGGGATCACTTCGAGCAGGAATTCCAGTCCGTTGCGGCGCGCGGCGGTGAACAACTGCTTCACTTTCCATTCCTGATGCGCGCGCATGCCATCGTCGTCGTCCGGATGGCAAAAGCACAGCACCTTGACCACGTTCTCGCGCGCCCAGGATTGCAGTCCGCCGCAATCCGTCCCGAGATCGGGTTCCAGATCCAGCGGGCGCGAACCTGGCCATTCGCAGGGTCGTCCGATCCACAGGCCCGAGCCGCTGGCGCGGTGCAGGGCCGTTCGTCCGATGCGATCATCGCACAGAATGCCGAAACCGGGGCGCCCATCCGCGACACGCAGCGCGGCATTCAGGCACAATTCCTTGAACGCGCTGCCCTTTGCCACGGTATAGCCAGGCATTTCTTCCAACTGGATGCGGTGGTCGAACGCAAAGACGCGCATTTCGGACCAGTCGCCGGTGTTCCGGCTGTGGCGATTGGTGGCCCAATGGATCTGTTCCAGTTCCGCATCGTTGCGCAGATCGGGGCGCACGACACCGCGATCCAGAAAGAACCGCAGTTCTGCAAGGCTTGGATAGGCGGGCGTGCAGCCGTGGCGGCTGACTGCGAAGGCTCCGCAGGCATTGGCGTATGTCAGCGCGGTGGGCCAGTCCTCGCCGTCCAGCCAGCCCTTCAGCAGGCCCGACATGAAGCCGTCGCCCGCGCCCAGCACGTTGAACACCTCGATCGGGAAGCCGGGCCCGGATTCGCCCGCGTCCAGACGGTCCGGGATGGCGCCACTGAATGCGACCGCGCCCATCGGGCCACGCTTGCAGACAAGCACCGCGTCCGAGACCGCGCGCACCGCGCGCAAGGCTGCGATGGTGTCGGTGCTGCCGCCCGCGATGTGAAACTCTTCTTCCGTGCCCACGATCAGGTCGAAATAATGCAGGCTTTCCTGAAGTTTCGACGTTACCTTCGCGCTTTCGACAAAGCGGCTTTCGCCGTCACCATGCCCGGCCACGCCCCACAGATTGGGGCGGTAATCGATGTCCAGCGCGGTCTGCAGGCCCTTGTCGCGCGCAATCCGCAGCGCCTTCAGCACGGCGGCCTCGGTGCGCGGATGGCTGAGATGCGTCCCCGTCGCCACCACGCTGCGAGATCGGCCGATAAAGTCCGGGTCTATGTCATCCTCGCACAGGGCCATGTCGGCGCAATTCTCGCGATAGAAGATCAGCGGAAAGCTGTCTTCGTCCCGGATGCCCAGGATCACCAATGCGGTCAGCCGGTCGGGATCGGTGGCGACCCCGGTCACGTCGACGCCATGGCGAACCAGTTCCTCGCGGATGAAGCGGCCCATATGCTCGTCGCCGACCCGCGTGATCAGCCCCGACCGCAATCCCAGCCGTGCCGTGCCGCAAGCCATGTTGGTCGGAGACCCGCCGATATATTTCGAAAAGGATCCCATATCCTCAAGCCGCCCGCCGACCTGATCCCCATAGAGATCGACACCCGCACGGCCGATGGTGATCACGTCAAGCGGTTGCATGGCTTGCCTCCTCGATCCGAATGGGGCGTCCGTTCGATTGCGCCATTGCGTGGATAATGTTTTCTATCTGCAGGCCTTGCGCGAAGTCCGGTGTCGCGGGACGGCCTTCGCGAATGGCGCGGATCAGGTCGCGGCATTCGATGACCTTCTGCTCGTTGAACCCGAATCCGTGTCCCGGTGCGGGGCAGAATTGGGCGAAATCGGGCTGCTGCGGCCCGCTGACATGGCGGACGAAGCCTGCCTCACCGCTGCGGTGCACCCATAATTCGTTCATGTGTTCCTGATCGAAGACGATCGTGCCATCGCTGCCGTGAATTTCCCATTGCAGGCGACATTTCCGCCCACGTGCCACGCGCGACGTGGCAAAGGACCCCTGCGCCCCGCTGGCAAATCGGATCAACGCCAAGGCGCTGTCCTCGTTCTCGACCGGGCGTGGCCCCTCGGCTGACGGCCGCGCGGGGATGGAGATCTGGGTCATTGCCGTGACCTCGGCCACGGGCCCCATCAGCGCGGTCATCACGCTGACCAAATGGCAGCCCAGATCGCCAAGCGCGCCCAGGCCGCCGTCCTTGTGCGTCATGCGCCACGACCATGGCAGATCCGGGTCGGCGCAGTAATCCTCGTCGTAGACACCGCGGAAGGATAGCAGTCGGCCGATTGCGCCCGCCCGGATCATCTGCTGCGCGGCCTGAAAGGCCGGATTGCGCAGATAGTTATAGCCCAGAAGCGTCACCTGTTCGGGATGCGCGGCGGCCAGATCCGCCATCGACCGCGCATCGGCCAGGGTCAGCGCCATCGGCTTTTCCAGCCATACATGCTTGCCCGCCCGCAACGCCGCTTCGGCCATCTGACGGTGCAGGCCGTTGGGCGTGGTGATCGACACGACATCGACGGCGTCGTCCGTGACGGCGGCCTGCCAATCGTCACTGGCGCGGGCAAAGCCGAACTGTCCGGCCATCTTCTGCGCGCGGTCGGGAATGTCGACCAGCAGTTCCAGGGTCGGATGCACGCCGCCAAAGACAGTCGCCACATTCCGCCATGCCATTGCGTGGCACTTGCCCATGAACCCCGTTCCGATCAGGGCTACGCCAAGCGATTTGTCAGTTCCGTGAACCATGTTCCCGTGCCTTCGGATGTCGTGATCAAACAGAGCAGGCGGCCTGCAAGGCCGCTTGCCCGCAAGTCCTAGACCGTGCCGCCAAGCGAGCCTTCCAACTGGGCCATCTCCTGACCTCCGGCCATCAGATCCTGCAGTTCGGATGACGTGATCTCGCCCCTGACCGCCGTGCCAAGGGTCTGGCCCCTGTTCAGCACGGTAAACCGGTCACCCACTGCCAGCGCGTGTCGGACATTGTGGCTGATGAACACGACGCCGACGCCCTGTTCGCGCACCCGCGCGATGGTCGACAGCACGTTCGAGGTCTGGCGCACGCCAAGCGCGCTTGTCGGTTCGTCAAGGATCAGCACCTTGGCCCCGAAATGGACCGCGCGGGCGATTGCGACTGTCTGGCGTTCACCGCCCGACAGCGTGCCCACGGCCTGATCTGGCGCGCGAAGGTTGATGCCCATCTTGCGCATCTCTTCCATCGTGATCTGATTGGCGCGTTCGATATCCAGGCGCTTGGTCAGGCCGCGGCCCTTGGTCGGTTCGCGACCCATGAAGAAGTTGCGCGTCACCGACATCAGCGGGATCATCGCCAAATCCTGGAAGACGGTGGCGATGCCGGCCTCCATCGCCTCGCGCGGGCTGGCAAAGGACAGGGGCTTGCCTTCGAAGAAGATCTCGCCCGAGGTCGGCTTGTGCACGCCCGACATGGTCTTGATGAAGGTCGATTTTCCGGCGCCGTTGTCGCCCAGAAGGCAGTGGCATTCGCCGGGGGTCACGTCGAAGGTCACACCGTTCAGCGCGATGACATTGCCAAAGTGCTTGGTGATGTTTTCCATGTGGATGATCGGTTGGGTCATCTTACCGTTCTCCCGTCACGCGCTTGCGGATGACGTTGTTGAACACGACCGCCAGCAGCAGCATTCCGCCCAGGAAGATCTGGAACCAGTCCTGATCGAAATTCGTGTAGGTCAGCCCGATCGTGACCATGCCGAAGATGATCGCGCCGAAGAATGCGCCGATGGCCGAGCCGTAGCCGCCGGTCAGCAGACAGCCCCCGATCACGGCGGTGATGATCGCCTCGAATTCCTTCATGAAGCCGCGCCGGGCATCGGTCGAACCCGCATCGATCACGGTGATGATCGCCACCATCGACGCCGCGCAGGCCGTCAGCATGAACAGCGAGATCTTGACGCCGCGAACGGGCACACCCGAATTCTTGGCCGCATTGGTGTCGCCCCCCGTTGCGAAGATCCAGTTGCCGACCGGCGTGCGGACCAGGACATAGGTCGCGACCAGGGCGAAGACGACGAACCAGATGATCTCGACCGGGATGCCCGGCACTTTGGGCATGCCGGAACTGAAGCTGTCGATCACGCCGATACCGGCCAGCCATCCGAACAGCCCGGTAAAGGCGTCGCCCGAAAAGATCGGTGCAAGCCAGTCGCCCTCGACCGCGTCGCGAATGCCGCGCAGCTGGGTCGAACCGCCCGTGAACAGCTTCAACCCCACCAGCGCCGCGCCGCGCAGGATGAACAGCCCCGCAAGCGTGACGATGAAGGACGGCAACCCTGTGCGCAGCACGATGGCGCCGTTCAGCGCGCCGATGCATGCGGCGAAGGCCATGGTCAGCGGGATGGCGAAGATCAGCGGCAGTCCCAGATTGACGGTCAGAACGCCAAAGATCATGCCCGCAAAGGCCACCATCGAGCCGATCGACAGGTCGAACTCTCCGCCGATCATCAGCATCGCGGCCGCAATGCCCAGTATTCCCAACTGTGCGGCTGGCGTCATGAAGTTCATGATGCCCGACAGCGTGAACATCGCTCCGTCCGCCGTGGACAGAAAGAACAGCGTCACCAGCACCACGCCGCCGATCGCGCCCAGTTCGGGCTTCTTCATCAGTTTGGTCGCAAGGGATTCCGCGCGCACGCGCTCATCCTGCTGCAAGAGATTATCTGCAGACATGATCACCTCCGGTTCGGACGGGGGCCGCGCGGAAGCGCGCGACCCTGCTATTCAGGTGTCAGCGAATGCCCTGCGCCGACAGGTCGATCACCTGCGCCGCAGCATCCTGGGTGACCAGGTTGGGGCCCGAGGGCACGTCACCGCCCGGCACCAGTCCGTATTCGGCATTCAGTGCCAGGAAGGTGACCGGCAGATAGCCCTGCAGGAACTGCTGCTGGTCGATGGCGAAGGCCGCATCGCCATCGGCGACGGCCTGCAGGAAACCTGCCGACAGATCGAAGGTTGCGATAAGGACGTCATCGCGGCCAAGGGCCTTGACTGCAGCCACAGCAGGTTCGCCCACCAGCGGTGCGGAAAGGCCCAGGACGGTATCGACATCTGGGTCGGATTCCAGCGCCGCCCGAACTTTGGACTGCACTTCGGTCGGGTCGTTCATGGTCGGTACCACATCGACCTGGTTGCCGAAGCCTTCGGCGAAACCTGCGCAACGCTGATCCAGCGAGACGTTGCCGACCTCCTGGTTGACGCAGATGCCCTTGGAGCCGCCCATTTCGGCCAGCTTCTCTCCGGCGGCCTTGCCGGCATCGTATTCGGACTGGCCGACATGCAGCAATGCACCCAGATCCCTGGCCACGTCGCCGCCCGAATTCATCGAAATGACCGGAATGCCCGCATCGACCGCGCGCTGGATCGAGGGACCAAGCGCGTCGGCGTCGGGGATCGATACCACCAGCCCGTCGGGTTCCTGGTTCACCGCGGCGTCGATCAACTGGCTCATCTGAACCATGTCGAAGGTTTCGGGCGAACGGAATTCGACATTCGCGCCGGTATGCTCGCCCGCTTTCTGGACGCCGTTCTTGACGACCGACCAGAACGGATCATTCGCCTGTCCGTGGGCCACGACAATGATGTCGGCGGCCGCGACAGGCATTGCTGCCAATGTCGCCGCGGTGGCGATCGAGGCTAGAACTGTCTTCATGATTTCCCCTCCCTTTGGGTTGTTTTGCGCAGCGACCTTGGTCGTCACTGCTGGTCTTCCGGCATTGCAGCCAGCCGGATGCCGTGAAGGTCGACGCACCCGCTCCTCCGGGGCGGCGACATCTCGATCGCGGTTATTCCTCCATCGCGACTGCCTGGCCGGTCCTGGCCGATTCCGTTGCGGCTTCGGCCATAGCAAGTGCCGTGATTCCGTCCTGCAGCGTCACCGGGATGTCGGACCCGTCCAGCGTTGCGGCCAGGAATGCCTCCCACTCGGCGGCATAGGCGGGCATGTAGCGTTCAAGGAAGAAATAGGTGGGCTTGCCCGAGACGACGCCATCCGCCGTCGATCTGACGACGGTGTTCTCAAGCATGTTTCCGGCCTGCAGCAGCCCGTCCGATCCCAGCACTTCGACCCGCTGGTCATATCCGTAAACGGCGCGACGGCTGTTCTTGATGACCGCGATCCGGCCATCGGCGTATGTCAGCGTGACGACAGCCGTATCGACATCGCCGGCCGCGCCGATTTCCGGGTTCACAACACTGCTGCCCACGGCGCGCACCGCAACCGGCGTTTCCCCCATCAGGAAGTTGGCCATGTCGAAATCGTGGATCATCATGTCGCGGAACAGGCCGCCCGACACCTTGATATAGGCCAGCGGCGGCGGGGCAGGGTCGAACGAGGTCAGGGACAAAAGTTCCGGGTTGCCGATCTCGCCCCGCGACATGGAGGTCTTCAGCGTCGCGAAATTCGGATCGAAACGGCGATTGAACCCGATCATGATCGGCACGCCGGTGTCTGCGACGCTGCTGAGGCATTGCCGGGCGCGTTCCAGCGACAGATCCACGGGCTTCTCGCACAGCACTGCCTTGCCCGCGCGGGCGGCGGCTTCGATCAGGTTGGAATGCGTGTCCGTCGACGTCGCAATCAGCACGGCGTCGATATCCCGATCGGCCAGGATATCTTCGGAACTGCGTGGCTCTGCCGAATGGGTCGATGCCAGTCTGGTTGCGGCGTTCTGGTCGACATCCGATACCGCGACCAGCGACGAACGGGCGTTTCCGGCGATGTTCACTGCATGAACCTGACCGATCCTACCCGCGCCCAGCAATCCTACCCTCAACATCTTCACCTCCCGAATCTGCGGCGCTGTTTTCTGCGCTTGCGACGATAGGGATACATGATTTGCACGCGCGTGCAAACAGTTTTTGCACCCGCGTGCATTTTAGGTGCATTCGGCCGCTTGCGCAGCTATGCTGACAGGGACAGGCCCGAATGGGCCGCCAATCGTGAACAGGATGTGCGCCGTGCCGAAACCAGACAGCTTCGACAATGTCACCGCCGATGATGTTGCCGTTGCAGCCGGAGTTTCGCGCTGGACTGTCAATCGGGCGTTCAAGAAAGATGCTTCGATCTCACCCAAGACGCGGGCCAGGGTCATCACGGCGGCGCAGTCACTGGGCTATGTGCCCGATCTGAGTGCGGCGGCCCTGGCCTCCACGCGATCGAACCTTGTCGCACTGCTGGTCGATGATTTCGCCAATCCCCACAAGCTGGTGATGCTGGAACGTCTGACCCGTGCGCTGCGCAGTCGGGGGTGGGATACGTTGCTGGTCAACACTCTGGACCGCGAGGACACGGCGCCTGCGTTGATGAATGCCAGCCAGCGCCGCGTGGATGCGACGATCCTGATCGGGATCCAGTTCGACGACGAAGTTCTGGCGACGGCACTTGGCGCCCGCCGCTTCAAGAAGCTGATCATTTTTGCCCGTACTTCGCAGAACCCCAACACCATTTCGATCGCCGTCGACGATGAGGCCGCCACCCGCGAGATCGCGCATTATGTGATCCAGAAGGGCTATCGCAGCCCGCTATACATGGCGGGACCAGAGACGGTTTCCGCGCATCTGCTGCGCAAGGAAACATTCGCGACGATCTGGCAGCATCGGTTCGGTGTGGTGCCGGACAGCGTTTCGGTCGCCAGATACGATGCGATGCTTGCCGAGAAAGTGGCGCTTGAGGCGTTGCAGGGGCGTGACGCGGCCAGTCTGCCGGATGTGATCGTGTGCGAGAACGACGCACTTGCGCTTGGGGTCGTCGATACGATCCGGCACCGGCTTGGCTTGCGTGTTCCGGAAGATATCGCCGTGATCGGGTTCGACGACGTGCCCCAGGCCGCAAGCCCGAACTATCGTCTGACGACCTATCGCCAGCCGCTTACCCAGATGTCCAACTATCTGGTCGATGTGCTTGAAAGCCCCGACACGACCAATCTGGATCGCAAGTTTCTCGGTGCTATGGTGGTTCGAGACAGCGCTTGAGGCAGCAATTGCCGCAGATCACAGGTGGATTCGGCGCTTTACGCCGTCGTCACGGCATCAAGTACGCAGGATCGTCGGACCCTTCCCCAACCGGCGCCACGCGTTCCTGAAGGGCCGAATTACCCCTTGCAGCAGGATTTCTCGCAACCTTGGCATGTTCCGGCTGGCGGGTTCGCAGCCACGGCGTGATGTCGCTGTAATCAGCCGACGCATCCTGCGAAAGAAATGTCGCAAATTGTGTTGCCAGCGCGCCGATAGCGCGCGTAACCTCGGCCTCGCGCTGAATAACCATATCAAAACAGGGAGAGCGCTCATTGCTGGATCAAGGCACTGGCGACGCTTACGTCGCCTTTGAGCATGTGCAAAAAAGTTATGACGGCCAGACACTTGTCGTCAAAGACCTGAACCTTGCGATCGGCAAGGGCGAATTCCTGACCATGCTTGGGCCGTCGGGATCGGGCAAGACGACCTGCCTGATGATGCTGGCAGGTTTCGAGACCGCGACCCATGGCGAAATCCGCCTGGCGGGCAAGCCGATCAACCAGGTTCCCCCGCACAAGCGCGGCATCGGCATGGTGTTTCAGAACTATGCACTGTTCCCGCATATGACGGTGGGTGAAAACCTGTCCTTTCCGCTGGAAGTGCGGGGGATGGACAAGGTCGAACGCGAAACCCGTGTCAAGCGCGCGCTGGACATGGTTCAGATGGGCAGCTTCGCAAGTCGCCGTCCCGCGCAACTGTCGGGTGGCCAGCAACAGCGGATTGCGCTGGCGCGTGCGCTGGTCTTCGATCCGCAGCTAGTGCTGATGGACGAACCGCTTGGTGCGCTGGACAAGCAGCTACGCGAACACATGCAGTTCGAGATCAAGCACCTGCACGAGAGACTGGGCATCACGGTCGTCTATGTGACCCACGATCAGGGCGAGGCTCTGACCATGTCGGACCGGGTTGCGGTGTTCAACGACGGCCGCATCCAGCAGCTTGCCGCACCGGCCGATCTGTATGAACGTCCGGAAAACAGCTTCGTCGCGCAGTTCATCGGTGAAAACAACAAGCTGCCGGGAACCATCGAGCAGTTGAGCGGCGAGAACGCCCTTGTGCGCCTGTCATCGGGCGAACTGATCGACGCGACCCCGGTGAATGTCACGGAAAAAGGGCAGCAGACCCTTGTGTCGATCCGGCCCGAGCGGGTCGAGTTCAAGCCGGAAATGATGCCGCCCAACGCGCACATGATCGACGCGACCGTCGTCGAGGTCATCTATATGGGCGACATCCTTCGTGCCCGCCTGAACGTGGCGGGGGCGGATGATTTCGTCATGAAGATGCGCAACACCCAGGGCCAGACGCACCTTGAGCCGGGCCAGAAGATCAAGGTCGGCTGGCATCCGGCGGATGCACGCGCCCTGGACCCGATCTGAACAGGAAGAGGTAAGCCAATGAAAAGAACCATACTGATCTGCACTGCTCTCGTCTCGCCATCCTGGGCGATGGCCGAGGGCACGGTCGAAGTCATGTCTTGGGGCGGGGCTTACTCTCAGTCTCAGATCGATGCCTACAACAAGCCGTTCGAGGCCGAGACGGGCATCAAGGTCAACATGACCGATGTCGACAATCCGGCGACGCCGGTGAAGGCGCAGGTGCAGGCGGGCAATGTCAGCACCGACGTGGCGAGCATCGGCTATTCCGATGCGACCCGTTTGTGCGACGAGGGGATGTTGCAGGAAATCGACCCCGCCGATCTGCTTACTGCCGCCGACGGAACCTCGGCCGAGGAAGATTTTCTGGAAGGCGGGCTGTCGGACTGCTTTGTCGCAACGGATGTCTACGCGACCATCGTCGCCTATGACGAAAGCCGTTTTCCCGACAACCCGCCCTCCAGCATCGCTGATTTCTTTGATGTCGAGGCCTTTCCCGGCAAGCGTGGCGTGCTGAAAGAGCCGCGCTTCAACATGGAAATGGCGCTGATGGCCGACGGTGTTCCCGCGGATGAGGTGTACGAGGTTCTCTCGACGCCCGAGGGACTGGATCGCGCTTTTGCCAAGCTGGACACCATCAAGCCACACGCGATCTTCTGGGACGCGGGCGCCCAGCCTCCGCAATTGCTGGCCGATGGCGAGGTGGTGATGACGCAGGCCTATAACGGCCGCATCTTCAACGCCGCCGTGGACGAGGGCAAACCCTTCAAGATCGTCTGGGACGGCCAGATCTACGAGATGGAAGGCTGGGTCATGCCGATCGACGGCCCGAACCCCGAGAATGCGATGGAATATCTCAAGTTCTCGACAAGCGCGGAATCGCTTGCGCGCGCGTCCATGCAGATCAGCTATGGCCCGCCGCGCAAAAGTTCGGCGCCACTGGTCGGAAACTACAAGGACACCGATATTCCGATGCCGCCGAACCTGCCGACCTCGCCCGAGAACATGGGCAACGCGCTGGCGTTCGACAACGATTTCTGGGTCGATAACATGTCGCAGCTGAATGAACGCTTTGCGGCCTGGCTGGCCTCTTGATTTCGTCGCCGGGCCTTCGGGTCCGGCGCCGCTTGCCCGCAAGGGCCAAGAATGACGGCCAAGGCGCCGCGAGAACCGTGCAGTTGGAGAAAGCGATGACCCGAACCCTGATACTGACCACCGCGCTTGGCCTTGTGGCGTCGCCGGTGCTTGCCGATGTCAACCTGCTGTCCTGGGGCGGCGCCTATGGCAACAGCCACCTGGAAGCCTATGCCAAGCCGTTCGAGGCCGAGACCGGCATCAAGGTGAACATGGCGGACGCCGACAACCCCGCCACGCCGATCAAGGCGATGGTCGAAGCGGGCAATGTCACGGCCGACGTGGCCTCGGTCGAATATGCCGACGCGGTGCGGCTGTGCGACGAGGGGCTGGTCGAGATGATCGATGTGTCGATGCTGGAAGCGGCACCAGATGGAACGCCTGCGGAAGATGATTTCATCGAAGGCGCGATCACCGACTGTTTCGTCGGCACCGATGTCTATTCGATGGTGCTGGCATATGACGATACCAGATTCACCGACGCAAAGCCCGCCGGACCTGCGGATTTCTTCGATCTGGAGAAGTTCCCCGGCAAGCGCACCATGCGCAAGGGCGCCAAGTTCAACCTGGAACTGGCGCTGATGGCCGACGGCGTGCCCGCCGATCAGGTTTATGAGGTGCTGGAAACGGCTGAGGGCGTCGATCAGGCTTTTGCCAAGCTGGACGAGATCAAGGACAGCGTGATCTGGTGGGAGGCCGGTGCCCAGCCACCGCAACTGCTGGCCGATGGTGAAGTGTCCATGGCCTATGCGTTCAACGGCCGGATCTTCAACGCGGCGCAGGGCGAGGGCAAGCCCTTCAAGATCATCTGGGATGGTCAGATCTACGAGATGGAAGGCTGGGTGATGCCCAAGGGCGCGCCGAATCTTGAGGAAGCGAAAAAATTCGTCGCATTCTCGACGGCATCGAAGCAGCAGGCGCGTGCCGCCGAATTCATCAGCTATGGTCCGCCGCGTCGTTCGGCAGCGGCACTGGTCGGCAATATCGAGGGAACCGATCAGCCGATGGGTCCGAACCTGCCCACGACCGAGGCGAACATGACCAACGCGCTTGGATCGAATCTGGATTTCTGGGTCGATCGCGATGCCGAATTGAATGAGCGTTTCAACAGCTGGCTTGCCGGTTGAGGAAAGCGGCGGACGCGGCGAGGGCTGCGTCCGCCGGCCCGAACACGGGCAAGCAACGAGACGGCCGAAAGCCGCAATATCCAACGGGAGAAAATCTTGAAAAAGACCCTTATTCTGACCACCGCGATCGCGGGTCTTGCGTCGGCTGCAGTTGCCGCCGAAGGCGAGGTCAATGTCGTGTCCTGGGGGGGCGCGTATGAACGTTCGCAGGTCGAGGCGTATAATGCGCCCTTTACGGAACAGACCGGCATCAAGGTGAACATGATCGCCGCCGACAACCCTGCCACGCCACTGAAGGCGCAGGTCGAGGCCAGGAACATCAGCGGTGACGTGTTCGATGTCGAAGTGTCCGACGCCATCCGGCTGTGCGACGAAGGCGCGCTGGTCGAGATCGATCCGGCGGTCCTGCCGGCCGCCCCGGACGGCACCCCGGCCGAGGAAGATTTCCTTGACGGCGCTTTGCTGGACTGCGCCGTGGCGAACATCTTCTGGGGCACGGTCATCGCCTTCGACGAGACCAAGTTCGCGGAGAATCCGCCATCGACCGCCGCCGACTTCTTCGATCTCGAGGCGTTCCCCGGCAAGCGTGGCCTGCCCAAGAACCCCAAGCGCACCCTGTATCTGGCGCTGATCGCCGATGGCGTGCCCGCGGACGAGATCTATGACAAGCTGGGTTCGGATGAGGGCGTCGAACAGGCCTTTGCGAAACTGGACACCATCAAGGACGAGGTTGTCTGGTGGGAAGCAGGTGCGCAACCCGTGCAGCTGCTGGCCGATGGCGAGGTCACGATGGCGACCGGGTATAACGGTCGCTTCTTCGACGCGATGGTGGCCGAGGGCAAGCCCTTCAAGATCATCTGGGACGGCCAGTACATGGATCTGGACATGTTCGTGATCCCGAAGGACTCGCCCAACCCCGAGGCGGCGATGGAGTACCTGAAATTCGCCACCGATACCCAGCGTCTTGCCGATCAAGCGAAATACATCGCCTATGGACCGGCGCGCAAATCCTCGGCCGCGCTGGTTGGCATGTATCAGGATGGCGAGACCGAAATGGCGCCGCACATGCCCACCAACCCGGATCACATGACCTCTGCGGTGATGGACGACCCGGAATTCTGGGCCGACCACGACGCCGAACTGACCGAACGCTTCAACAGCTGGCTGGCCGGTTCGTGATCTGATCCTGCCGCCTCCGCAGGCGCGGGGGCGGCGACCTAACTGCCGGGGACATCATGGCGAACGCTCTTGATCCACATGCCGCCATCGTGACCACCGCCTCGGGCGAGACGGATGGCACGCTGACCACCGCCGACGGCAAGCCGCTGTCGCGCGCCCTTGCGCGCAGCCAGCGCAGGGCCAAACGCCGTGCCTTTCTTCTTGTATTGCCGCTTCTGGCCTTCATCCTGATCACCTTCGTGGTGCCGATCGGGCAGATGCTGCAGCGGTCGTTCTACAATGACGGTTTCTCGGCCAACATGCCGCAGATCTCGCAATGGTTCGCCGAAAACCCGCGCGGCACCGATCCGGACGAGGCCGCATGGACCGCGCTTGCCAACGATCTGCAGGTATCTGCCGAGGCGCGCACGATCGGCGTCGTCGGCACCAGGATCAACTATGACGTGCCCGGCACAAGGTCGCTGTTCACCTCGACCGGCCGCAAGGTCCGGCGCGGGATCGAGCCGCCCTATGAACAGGCGCTGCTTGAGATGGACGAGGACTGGGGCAGTTCCACCCTGTGGGCCGCGATGCGCGACGCATCGACCCCCTATACCGGCAATTTCTACCTTGCCTCGGTGGACCGGACCCGTGCCGATGACGGCAGCATCCAGCAGGTCGAGGAACGTCAGCGCGTCTATGTGATGCTGTTTATGCGCACCTTCTGGCTGTCGCTGCTGATCACCGGACTGACATTCGTGCTGGGCTTTCCGGTCGCGCATCTTCTGGCGACGCTGCCGATGCGCAAATCGAACCTTCTGATGATCCTGGTGCTGCTGCCATTCTGGACCTCTCTTCTGGTTCGGACGACATCCTGGATGGTGCTGCTGCAGCAGCAGGGCGTGATCAACGACATCCTTGTCTGGCTGGGCGTCATCGGCGGCAGCGGGCGGTTGCAGATGATCTACAACCAGACCGGCACGATCATCGCGATGACCCATATCCTGCTGCCGTTCATGATCCTGCCGCTGTATTCGGTGATGCGGACGATCAACCCATCCTATGTCCGCGCCGCGCGCAGCCTGGGCGCGACCAGCTGGACCGCGTTCCGCCGCATCTATTTCCCACAGACGCTGCCGGGGCTGGGGGCGGGGGCGCTGCTGGTGTTCATTCTGGCCGTTGGCTACTACATCACGCCCGCGCTGGTCGGCGGTTCCTCGGGTCAGCTGATCTCGAACATGATCGCCATGCACATGACCGACACGCTGAACTGGTCCATGGCGGCGGCGCTGGCGGCCTTGCTGCTGGCTTCGGTCCTGATCCTCTACTGGCTCTACGACCGCATGGTCGGCATCGACAATCTGAAGCTGGGGTAATCGCGAATGGCAGTCCCGACCTATGCAACCCCGCTGGAGCGCAGCTGGCACTATGCCTATCTGGTGATCTGCGGGTTGATCTTCTTCTTCCTGATCGCGCCGATCGTGGTCATCATCCCGCTGTCGTTCAACGCCGAACCCTATTTCACCTTTACCGACCGGATGCTGGAATTCGACCCGAAAGGGTATTCGATGCGCTGGTATGACAGCCTGCTGACATTCGGGATGCTCAGCCCCGACGCGCCGCGCGATGCATCGTGGTGGGCGGATGCCTGGGCAAACGCCAAATGGGTGAATGCCGCCAAGAACTCGATCATCATCGGGTTCTTCTCGACAGTGCTGGCTACCGTGCTGGGCACGCTTGCAGCGCTTGGCCTGTCACGCCCGGAAATGCCCTTCCGGCGGGCGATCATGGCGACGCTGATCTCGCCGATGATCGTGCCGCTGATCATCACGGCGACGGGCATGTTCTTCTTCTATTCGAATCCCTGCGAACTGCTGACCCTGTTCGGGCTGGATCCGCAATGCGGCCGACTTGCGGGGACCTATCTGGGCGTCATCCTGGCGCACGCCACGCTTGGCATTCCGTTCGTGATCATCACCGTCACAGCGACGCTGGTGGGCTTCGATCAGTCGCTGAACCGGGCTGCGGCCAGCCTTGGCGCCAATCCTCGCACGACCTTCTTCAGGATCACCATGCCGTTGATCCTGCCGGGCGTCATTTCAGGTGCGTTGTTCGCGTTCGTCACGTCGTTCGACGAGGTGGTGGCGGTGCTGTTCATCGCCGGTCCGGACCAGCAGACCATCCCACGGCAGATGTGGAACGGCATCCGTGAACAGATCAGTCCGGCGATCCTGGCCGTCGCGACGCTGCTGGTGATCTTTTCGATCGCGCTGCTGACCACCGTTGAACTGCTGCGCCGCCGGTCAGAGCGGATCCGTGGCATCACCCCGCACTGATGCTGCCCCGGCTGCGGTGCCGGGGCAGGGAACCTGTGGCCGCCTGAAGGGTTTGATCTGCGTGGGACAGCACAAGCAGGGACTTCATGGCTGCGGATAGCGGAAAACTTTTGCAGCCAGGCAGCAATTGCTGGCGAATCGAATCCTCGAACCGATTTACGTTCATCGTCGACGCCGACGATTATTTCGCGGCGGCGCGTCAGGCGATGCTGCAGGCCCGACACAGCATCCTGATGATCGGGTGGGATTTCGACCCCAGAATCGACATCGGCAAGGCCGATGAAGGGCCGGCGCGTCTGGGTGAATTCGTGACCTGGTTGGCCAACCGCACCCCGTCGCTGGAAATTCGTCTTCTGCGCTGGGATACGGGTGCGTTCAAGGCCATGTTGCGGGGCAATACCCTGCTGACGGTTCTGCGCTGGAAGGCACATCCGCGCATCACGCTCAGCCTTGATGCCCATCATCCGATTGCAAGCTCGCATCACCAGAAAATCGTCGTGATCGACGACAGCATCGCATTCTGCGGCGGCATCGACATGACCGAGGGGCGTTGGGACCGTCGCGCGCATCTGGACGACGACCCTCAGCGGCGCGGTCCAGACGGCGCACCGCATCCACCCTGGCACGATGCGACCAGCGCCTTTGACGGCGCGGCAGCACGGGCCATGGGCGATCTTGCGCGTCAGCGCTGGAAGATCGCGACCGGTCAGGAATTGCAGCCCGCGACCTGTCATGCCGGCTGTTGGCCCGAAGCGCTGACCCCGTCGTTCCGTGACGTGCGTCTTGCCATTGCCCGGACGCGTCCCGAAATGGACGACGTGAGCCCGATCCACGAGATCGAGACGATGTATCTGGATCTGATCGGTCGCGCCCGGCAGACGATCTATGCCGAAAGCCAGTATTTCGCCTCGCGTCGGGTGGCGCGCGCCATCGCACAGCGTCTGACCCAACCCGACTGCCCCGAGATCGTGATCGTCAATCCGGTCAGCGCAGAGGGCTGGCTGCGCAGCAAGGCGATGGATTCCGCGCGTGCACGGCTGATCGAGGCGCTGCGCCGTCTTGACCGTCACGGCCGGCTGCGTGTCCTGCATGCGCTGACCGATGGCGGGGCCGAGATCTATATTCATGCCAAGGTGATGATCGTCGATGATCACTGGTTGCGCGTCGGATCGTCGAACTTCAACAACCGGTCGATGCGGCTGGACACCGAATGCGATGTGGTGCTGGCGGCGGACGAGCCGGGAAACGAGGACGCGAAAGAACGGATCGCCGCGATTCGCAACGACCTGATCGCCGAACATCTGGGCGTCTCCGCCGATCAGGTTGCCGATATGCTGGACCAGACGGGATCGCTGATCCAGACAATCGACAGGCTGCGCGTGGACGAGGGGCAGGGGCGGACGCTGCGCGACTATCGTCTTCCCGATCTGAACGGGGCCGAGGAATGGCTGGCCGACAACGAGATCCTGGACCCCGAGGGCCCTGACATGATCTTCGAACAGGTCGAGAAGCGTGGCCTGTTCCGGGGCTGGGAACGCCTGCGCAACCGGTTTCGCCGGCACAGGTAACCGGCGGATTCCCGCAATCGGATCTGGGCTGCGATCCATGGCGGTGCAAATGCCGCACCCCGCACCTATCTGGACAGTTCTGGCAGGAAAAGGCGACCGGGGCGTATATGAAAAATGCTGAACAGCAGGCAGGCCCGATCCTGCATTTTCGCGGACAGGATGACGACGGAGTCCGGCTTGCGGCGATCAACATATGGCCTTCGCATGTGGGACCGCCGCCAACCGTGCGAACCGCGCAGGACGAAATCGCGCCCTGCCGCATTGCCACGGTTGGTGAGATGTCGGTCTGGCGCCACGACTTCCGCCTGGCGCGGGGCGAGGGCGGCTATGGGTTCGGCGCGAAATTTCATCCGGTCGTGACCGATCTGACGGACGACATGCGGATCGCCTTCGTGTCGTGCAATGGCGAAGAACACGGCGATCTGGATCGCGACGGCCCGGAACGCAACCTGATGTGGTCGCGGCTGGCGGATGAACATGCGCGGGCGCCCTTTGCGCTGCTGCTGCAGGGCGGTGATCAGATCTATGCCGATGAGGCCACACAGGGGCACCCTCTCAGCAACGAGTGGCCGGATCGGGTCGTCGCCGATCCCGATGCGGCGGCCCTGGCGGGTCTTGAGGATCACCTGCGCGCAGGTTTCCTGGAAAGATACCTGTCGGTCCTTGCCGCGCCGGACTGCGCCGGGCTGTTTGCCTCGGTCCCCGCGCTGTCGATCTGGGACGACCATGATATCTGCGATGGCTGGGGGTCGTTGCCCGAGGCCGCGACGGATTCGCGCGTCGGACGGGTGCTGTTTCGGGTCGCGCGGCAGATGTATCTGCTGTTTCAGCATGGCGCGACCGAGGCGGATATTCCTGATCTGTTTTTCGATCCTTCGGGCCAGAACCTCGGGTGGCGGCGCGACCTGCCGGGGCTGACGATCTTCGCGCCGGATCTGCGATCCGAGCGGCGCCGCAGGCGTGTGATGGGCGAGCCGGGCTGGCAGGGTGTCGAAAGCATCCGCCCCGAGGCAGGGGGGCACACACTGATGGTGTCCAGCGTGCCGCTGTTGGGGCCGCGCCTGTCGCTGCTGGAAAGCGTGATGGGGCTGATCCCCCGGATGCAGCACTATGAAGACGATCTGCGTGACCAGTGGCAAAGCCACGCGCATCGCGAGGAATGGCGGCGGATGCTGCGCCAGGTGCTGCGGATGCGTGAGGCCGGGCCGGTCACGGTGCTGTCGGGCGAAATCCATCTGGCAACCCGGGCCGAGATGGGGTCGCAAGACAGCCTGATCCATCAGCTTGTGGCGTCTGGCATTTCGCATCGCGCCCCGCCGTCGCTGTACGCGCGCGCGCTGGGATGGCTGGCCGGGTTGGCCGAGGCGCCGCTGGCAGGGCACCCGATCACGGTCCGCCCGCTTCCCGGCCACAGGCAGCGATATATCGCGGAACGAAATTTCCTGACGCTGGATCGTCATGGCAGACGTTGGCAGGCGGTCTGGCATCTGGAACATTCCGGTCAGACACAGCCCTTGCCGCTGGACTGATCGCCGCGCGTCAGCGCGGCCTGCGGCCTAGCGGCAGCGACCGGGCAGGGCTTTGCCCGGCCCGCGCCCTTCCACGGGATCGGTCATCCGGTGGCCAGCAAGACAAGCGTTCCGGCGCGGGTGTCCGCCAGTTTCTCTGCCGCGCGCCATGCGCGGAGGCCCGATTTGCAGCACAACACGGTGCGGCCTCCCGGCCCGGGCTGCGGCAGATCAGGACCGATCCTGTCCGGGCCGCAGCGCAGCGTCGCCTCGCGGACCGGGGGGCCTTCCTCGGGCGCGCGCAGGTCGATCAGCAGGTCGGCTGGCCGCAGATCCATCGGCGCGATGAAGCGCAGCCGATCCATCGGTTCTGGTGCATCGGCAAAGCCGAAGCCGCCGAATTGCTGGCGCGCGGCATCGAAACTGACGATCCGGCCAAGGGGCGATGGCGCCAGCCCCGCCAGCCAGTTCAGCGCCATGTCTGCCTGAAGGCTGCCGATCACGCCCACGACCGATCCGATGACGCCCTCGGTCGCGCAGCTTCCGGCGCGGTCCGGCAGATCCGGAAACACCGCACGCAAGGACGGCGCACCACCGCAGAAACCGCCGGCATAACCTTGCCGCCCGATCACCGACCCCGAGATCAGCGGAACCCCGGACTGAAACGCATGATCCGACAGCACATAACTTGCGGCAAAACTGTCCGCGCAATCCAGGATCAGGTCACACCCCTCAGCAAGTGCCGCGACATTCGCCGGATCCAGTCGCTCCTTGATCGGCTCGACCGTGCAATCCGGGTTCAGCCCGTCCAGGCAGGCAGCCGCCGCCACAACCTTTGCCTGTCCGAGGTCGTCGATGCGAAACAGCGTCTGACGATGCAGGTTGGTGACCTCGACGATGTCGGGATCGACCAGTCGCAGTCGTCCCACCCCGGCACCTGCCAGATATTGCAGGACCGGCGCGGCCAGACCGCCCGCGCCGACGATCAGGACCCGCGCCTTGTCCAGCCGGTTCTGCGCGTCGGGGCCGATCACGGCCAGCTGTCTTGCATACCGTGTCATCTTGTCGCCCCGATCCATTCGCGGATGCGTTCCTCGGGGTCGCGGTTCAGCGTGATGTCGGTCACGGCTGACACGATGTCGGCCCCGGCTGCAAAGGCCGGCGCCGCGCGCGCGACAGACAAACCGCCGATGGCGACAAGCGGTACCCCGCCGACCAGATGTCGCCATTCGGCCAACCGCTCGAGTCCTTGTTCATGCCATTTCATCTTTTTCAGGATGGTCGGCCAGACGGGCCCCAGCGCCACATAGTCGGGTTCCAGGGCCAGTGCCCGGTCCAGTTCGGCGTGGTCATGCGTTGATATCCCCAGCCGCAGTCCTGACCGGCGAATCGCGGCAAGGTCGGCGCCCTCCAGATCTTCTTGTCCCAGATGCAGCCAGTCGCAGCCAAGTTCGATGGCTGCCTGCCAGTGATCGTTGACCACCATCACCGCGCCCGCCCGGCGACACAGATCGCGCCCCTCTTTCAGCAAGTCGCGGGTCTTGGCGGCAGGGCGGTCCTTGATGCGCAGTTGCACCAGCTTGACCCCCAGCGGCAGCGCGCGGCGCAGCCAGTCGGGATGATCGAAGATCGGATAGAAACGATCCAGCGTCATGCCAGCTCCGCCAGTCCGATCACCGGGGTCGAGGGCGAAGCCATGTCGCGCGGCTGCATCGGATCGGCCTCGAAGGCCAGACGCCCGGCCTCAAGGCCGCGGGCGAACCCTTCGGCCATCGCCGCCGGATCGCCCGCCTTGGCGACCGCCGTGTTCAGCAGCACGGCGTCAAACCCCATCTCCATGGCCGCTGCGGCGTGGCTGGGCAGGCCAAGACCAGCGTCGATCACCATCGGCACCTCGGGATGTTGTGCGCGCAGGGTGCGCAGGCCATATAGGTTGTTCAGGCCTAACCCTGTTCCGATCGGTGCGCCCCACGGCATCAGAACCTCGCATCCAGCCTGCAAAAGCCGGTCGGCGACGATGCCATCCTCGGTCGAGTAGGGGAAAACCCGGAACCCGTCCTGGGTCAGGATACGCGCGGCCTCGACCAGCCCGAACGGGTCGGGTTGCAGCGTGTCGGGATGGCCGATCACCTCCAGCTTGATCCAGTCGGTGTCGAAAACCTCGCGCGCCATGTGGGCTGTGGTGACCGCCTCGCGCACCGTGTGACAGCCCGCCGTGTTGGGCAGGACCGGCACGTTCAGGTCGCGGATCAGTTCCCGGAACGCGGCGCCGGCACCGCCTGCACCCTCGCGCCGCAGCGAAACCGTGGCGATGCCCGCGCCCGAGCGGCGAAACGCGCGGGCAAGAATCGCGGGCGAGGGGTAACCCGCGGTTCCCAGCATCAGCCGCGACGCGATTTCGGTACCATAGAAGACCGGCATCTCAGCCCCCCTGCATAGGTGCAAGAATTTCCAGCCGGTCGCCGGGCTGCAGCGCCTGCGCGCCGCGCCGGGCCGCTGGGACAAAGCTTTGATTCACCGCCGTCGCTACGCGCTGATCTCCATAGCCCAGTTCGGCCAACGCGGCCTCCAGCGTCGCGGCGGTCACCTCATGCGGCGTGCCATTTACCGTGATCTTCATCCATCACCTCCGGTTTTCTTCCATCTAGGACCAACCCGGCCACCATTCGTGCCAGCGCGGGGGCAAGCAGAAAGCCGTGTCGATACAGGCCGTTGACGAAAATGCGGTCGTCTTGCCGGCGGATGCGCGGCAGGTTGTCGGGAAAGGCCGGGCGGGCGTCCGCGCCGGTTTCCAGCAGCTCGGCCTCGGCGAAAGCCGGGTCCAGCGCGTATGCGGCGTTCAGCAGCTCGACCACGGATCGCAGCGTGGCCGGGCCGCGATGATCGGTCTCGATCTGCGTCGCACCCAGCATATATATGCCCTCGCCGCGCGGCACGATATACAGCGGATGACGCGGATGCAGCAGGCGGACGGGCCGGGTCAGGGTGACACCGGGCGCGCGCAGCACGGCCATTTCGCCGCGCACGCCACGAAGGTCCGGCAACCGGTCGCGCGCGGCCAGCCCCCGGCAGTCGATCACCGGGCCTTGCGGCAGGGCGTTTTCGATCGTGACGCCATGGTCAGCCAGCCCGGCGGCAAGGGTCGCCAGCGCCTGTCGCGGCGCGATATGGGCCTCGGTCGGGAAAAGCAAAGCGCGATCAAAGCGGTCAGCCAAGGCGGGCTCGGTCTCGCCAAGCGTGGCGCGATCCAGTGCGACGTGATTCGTGGTGCGTCGGGCGAACCGGTCCAGTTCGCCCCGGTCGCGTCCCAGCGCGACGACCAGCGATCCCTGGCGCGTGACCGGCACGCCGGCTGCCTGCCACCAATCGGCGGCCTCTTGCCCCAGCCGGGTGATGGGTTCTTCGGCGCTTTCGCCCTCGCAGAACGGGGCCAGCATGCCGCCCGCCCACCACGAACAGCCATGCGCGCCCGGCGCGCCGTGCGGATCTATCAGGCGCACCGGGGCCTTGCGCCGCGTCAGTTCGGTCGCGACCGCCAGACCGGTCACGCCCGCGCCCAGAACGGTGATCCGCTCCCTCATGCCCAGACCTCGTGGAAATGATGCACCGGCCCATGCCCGCCGCCGATATTCAGCCGGTCCGCCGCCAGGATTGCGCCGTGCAGCCAGTGATGCGCGCGCTGCGTCGCATCGGGCAGCGATGCGCCCCTGGCCAGTTCGACCGCGATGGCCGATGACAGGGAGCAGCCGGTGCCGTGGGTGTTCGCCGTGTGGACGCGCGGCGCGGTATAGGACCGGGATGATTGCCCGGTCACCAGCCAGTCGGTGCAGGTATCGCCGCGGGCGTGACCGCCCTTGACCAGCACCGCACCTGCACCTTGCGCGATCAGTGCGGCACCCTGCGCACGCATGTCGTCCTGATGCTTTGCGATGTCCCGGCCTGTCAGCCGCGCGGCCTCGGGCAGGTTGGGGGTCAGCAACGCCGCACGCGGCAGCAGATCATCACGCAGCGCCGCGATGGCGTCGTCGTCCAGCAGCGCGTCACCCGATTTCGCGATCATCACCGGATCCAGGACAACCGGGCCACGATAGTCGCGCAGCGCATTGGCCACCGCCCTCACGATGGCGACCGAACCCAGCATTCCGATCTTGACGGCATCGGCGCCGATATCGTCCAGCACCGCGCGGATCTGCAAGGCGACCAGTTCGGGCGGCAGCAGTTCCACCCCGTGCACGCCGCGGGTGTTCTGCGCCGTGACCGCCGTGATCGCGGTCGTGCCATAGGCGCCGCGCGCCGACGCGGTTTTCAGATCGGCCTGAATGCCGGCGCCGCCGCCGCTGTCCGAGCCCGCGATGATCAGCAGTGTGGGAACCCCTGCCATGTCGTTCCTCCGATGGGTTGCGACATGAAGGGGGGAGGGGGCGCGTCTGGCCCCGAAACTCCGTTCCCTACGCCGGCATTGCCCGGATCAGGTTCGATGGGTTGGCACGCGACCTCTCAGCCCCGGATCTCGGGGCACCCCAACGGAATGACGAAAGCCTAGACCCGGTGCGAGCGGGATTCAAGTCAGCGTTCGAGGATCAGAAGATCGTTTTCGAAACTGACGCGCGCGAAGGTGCGCAGATAGGACATGCCCAGAAGCGAGCCGTCCAGATCTCCGCCGATCACCCAGGCGCGCACATTGCGATCCACGATGTCGCCGATGGCGAATTCGTCGATCGTGACAGGCGCGGTCTGAACCTCGCCATTGGCGGTCATCGCCCGTCCGACATAGGCCAGATCGTCGGGTTCGATGCCGATGCGGCGCGCGTCCTCGGGGCCCAGGGCGATGGTCGAGGCGCCGGTATCCACGATGAACCGCACGTCGACGCCATTCAGTTCGGCGGTCAGATGAAAATGGCCACCGCGGCCGACCGGGATCTCGATCCGGCCGCCCTGCATGACCTGCTGCCGCGGGCCGCCGCCATCCAGCCATAGATCGGCGGCGAAGATCGCGCCGGCGAAGATGACAACCCACAGCACAAGCTGACGCAACGCCTGACCGCCACGGCCCGACAACTCGAACAGCATCGCACCGCCGATCACCACCAGCAGGACGATATAGTAGGCAAGCTGCATCCCGTCTTCACCGGCCATCACAGCAGCCCCGAGCCCTTCAGGCCGTCGATGACGAACTGCACCGAAAGCGCCGCAAGAAGCATGCCCAGAAGACGAGTGACGACCATCGTGCCGGTCCGGCCCAGGGCGCGGGCCAGCGGTGTCGCCAGGTGGAACAGGATCATCGCGATCGCCAGCACCGCCAGCATGACCAGATGCACCAGCACGATATGACCCCAGCCGGGCTGCTGCCCGGCCAGCAGGATCATCGTCGCCAGCGCGCCCGGCCCGGCAAGCAGTGGCATGGCCAGCGGAAAGACCGAGGGATCATGGTCGGACGGGTCGTCATGGCCCTGACCCTCGCGCCGCTCGGTCCGCCGCTCGAAAAGCATGTCCAGCGCGGTCAAGAACAGCAGCAGCCCGCCGGCGATTCGGAAGGCCGAGATCGAGATGCCGATCCCCGACAGGATCGCCTCGCCGGCAAGGCCGAACATGGTCAGAAGCACCGCCGCGATGACCAGGGCGCGGAAACCGATCCGGCGGCGCTGCGCACTGTCCATGCCGGGCGTCAGCGCAATGAAGATCGGCGCCAGGCCGACCGGGTCTATGACCACGAACAGCGTGACGAAAGCCGTGATATAGGGCGACATATCCATCCGCCCCTTATCGCCCGCCCCGCCCGCGGTGCCAAGCGGGACGACGGCGACCGGATCCAAACGCTTGCGTGATCCTGCATTCGGGCTTTGCAATCCGGGCGGCGAGGCCCTAAATCTGTCGCGCGGACGGTCGGCCCGTCCGGCAAGGGAGTTTCGCATGCTGAACAATATCGGCCTTCCCGGCCTTCTTCTGATCGCAGTCGTCGTGCTGGTCCTGTTCGGGCGCGGCAAGATCTCGTCCCTGATGGGCGAAGTCGGCAAGGGCATCACGGCCTTCAAGAGGGGCGTCAAGGACGGCTCGGAAGAGATCGAGAACGCCGCCACCGACGACGAGACACGTGATGTGCCCGGCGAAAAGGCGCGCGACGTGACGCCGCACACCACCGACCGCAGCTGATCGGGCAAGGGCGCGGCGCATCATGTTGGATATCGGTTGGACCGAACTGCTGCTGATCGGCGTCGTGGCGCTGATCGTCGTCGGTCCCAAGGATCTGCCGCACCTGTTTCACTCGCTGGGGCGGTTTACGGCGAAGGCGCGCAGCATGGCGCGCGAGTTCACCTCGGCGATGGAGGACGCGGCCAAGGGGTCGGGTCTGGACGAGGCATCGAACAGCATCCACGAGTTGAAGTCCCTGACCTCGAAAAAGTCGTTGGGGTTGGATGCGCTGGATCGTGCTGCCGATCGTTTCGAGAAATGGGATCCCAAGGTGCCGGATTCGCGCGGCAAGGCGCAACGCGACCCCGGCGCGGATCCTGGTGCGGCGTCGAAGCCGGCCGGCGACGGTGCGACCGCGGCAAGTGCGGCATCGGCGGCGACGTCAAAGACTGGGACCGCAACCGGCGAAACCGAAACCGACGGACAATCGGCGACCACCCCGGGCGCTGGGGCAAGGCGATTGCACGCAGTGCGTCGCAGCGACATGAAAGACGACTGAATTGGCCAGCAAGACCCTTCCGGACGACGAGCTTGACGACAGCTCGGCCCCGCTGATCGAACATCTGGCCGAGCTGCGCACCCGGATCATCTGGTCGCTGTTGGCGTTCATCGTGGCGATGGTGCTGTGCTATACGGTCTGGAACCCGATCTATAATTTCCTGACCAGGCCGATTTGCCACGCGCTGGAACTGCGCGGCCAGGAATGCGGCCTGATCCTGTTGAAACTGCAGGAAGGTTTCTTCGTCGCCATCCGCATCTCGTTGCTTGGCGGCTTTGCGCTGGCCTTTCCGATCATCGCCTATCAGATGTGGCGTTTCGTAGCGCCGGGCCTGTATCGCAACGAGAAAAGCGCGTTTCTGCCATTCCTGATCGCCTCGCCTGTGATGTTCTTCATGGGCGCGGCTTTCGCCTATTACATCATCCTGCCGATGGCCTATGATTTCTTCCTGGGCTTTCAGCAGGGGCCGCTTGCACTGCCCGATGACGGCTCGGGCGAGGCCGCGCAGGCCGCCGCCGACAATCCGATGGCGGCGATCGTCTTTCAGGGCTCGGTCGACGAATACCTGTCGCTGACGACCAAGTTCATCCTTTCCTTCGGGCTCAGTTTCCAGTTGCCCGTGCTTCTGACCCTGATGGGCAAGGCCGGGCTGGTCACCGCCGAGGGGCTTGGCTCGGTGCGCAAATACGCCGTGGTCGCGATCCTGATGCTGGCCGCCGTCGCCACGCCGCCTGACGTCGTCAGCCAGGTGGTGCTGTTCACGGTGGTTTACGGCCTCTACGAAATTTCGATCCAGCTGGTTCGCCGGATCCAGAAGCGGCGCGAGGCCGAACTGCGGGCACAGGGGCTGTGGGTCGATGACGACGAAGACGAAAAGGACGGCGCATGAGGGGAGAGGGCGACGATACCTGCGCGCTGACCCGGATCGCCGAGGCGCTTGAACGTCTGGCCCCCCCACCCGCGCCGGTGCCCAGCTTCACCGAAGCGACCGCCTATGTCTGGCATCCCGACCCCGATCGTCTGGAACCGGTCGAGATCGTCAATCGCGTCGATCTGGTGCAGTTGATCGGGATCGACCGGTCCAAGGACACACTGCTGGCCAACACGCTGCAATTCGCGCGCGGCTATGGCGCCAACAACGCGCTGCTATGGGGCGCGCGCGGAATGGGCAAGTCGTCCCTGGTCAAGGCCGTTCACGCCGAGGCGGTGGCACAGGGACTGCCGCTTGTGCTGGTCGAGATCGCAAGAGAGGATCTGGGCTCGGTCGGGCGTCTGCTGGCGATCCTTGGCCGTGCGCGCGACAGGCGCTTTCTGCTGTTCTCGGACGACCTGTCCTTCAGCCATGACGATACGCAGTACAAGTCACTCAAGGCGGTGCTGGATGGCGGCATCAACGGTCGGCCGGCGAATGTGATCCTGTATGCCACGTCGAACCGCCGGCACCTGATGCCCCGCGACATGATCGACAACGAACGTTCGACCGCGATCCATCCCGGAGAGGCGGTCGAGGAAAAGGTCTCGTTGTCGGACCGGTTCGGGTTGTGGCTGGGCTTTCATCCCTGTTCGCAGGATGAATATCTGGCGATGGTTCAGGGCTATTGCGACGCCTATGACCTGCCGATCGAGCCCGAGGTTCTGCGCGCCGAAGCCGTCGAATGGCAGGCGACTCGCGGCGGCCGGTCGGGCCGTGTCGCGTGGCAACTCTTCACGGATCTTGCGGGCAGGCACGGCATCCCGGTGTGATGCTGCCTTGCCGTGATGCCGTCCGCGCGCCGCGTCAGCGGCGCGCCCCCGGCCGGGGCGGCAGCACGCCGACCGCAAGGTCGGCACCCCCTCGCGGTTCGTTTCGATCCATGCCGCCCGAACCGGCTTGCGCTGATCTTCGCCGCGCGGTTTCATCGTTTCCATGACCCAGCGCGGCGCGCCCCATGTCCTGACCGGAACCCGCATTCGCGAACGACGCCTTGCGTTGTCGCGTCGGCAGGCCGATGTTGCCAGGGCGGCTGGAATTTCGCCCGCCTATCTGAACCTCATCGAACATAACCGCAGGCCCGTCGGAGCCGACCTGGTCCAGCGGCTGGCCGAGGTGCTTCAGGTGCCGTCCGAGGATCTTGCGGAAGGACGGGAAGAGGCCCGGATCGCGGCGCTGCGGGACGCGGCATCCCGCGCCCCCGAGATCGTGTCGGGGTCGCCGCCTGAACTTGATCAGGCGCCGGAATTCCTTGCCCGCTTTCCGGGTTGGGCCGAGGCGCTGATGGCGACCGCGCGCCGGTCCGAGGCGCTTGAGCGGCAACTGGTCAATCTTTCCGACCGGATGCGGCAGGATCCATATCTGCTGACCACGTTGCACGAAATCCTGTCGGCGGTGACGTCGGTCCGGTCGACCGCGTCGATCCTGGCCGATGAGGGCGAGATTCCTGACGACTGGCGCCACCGATTTCACGCAAATCTCGATCAGGACAGCCAGCGATTGTCCACTACGGCGCAGGCGTTGGTGGCGTATCTGGACAGTTTCGAGGCCGAGAGCCCGATCTTCACGCCGCAGGAAGAAGTCGAGGCGTGGATGGCCGCAGACACGCCGCCGGTGGACGAGGCAGGCGATCTGGCCTCGGACGCCGCGCGGCAACTGGCGCGGACGCATCTTGCACGACTCGAGGAAGAGCGTGAACGGCTGCCCGATGCCGACCTGTCCGCAGCCTCGGTGGATCAGGCCGATGCCGTTTCGATCGCGGCGCGTCTGGGTGCGCCGCTGGATCTGGTCATGCGCCGGCTTGCGGCATTGCGCCCGGAAGGCTTCGCCCGTGCCGGGCTGCTGGTGTGCGACGGCTCGGGGGCGTTGACGCTGCGCCGCCCGGCGCCGGGGTTTCCGTTGCCGCGTCCCGGCGATGCTTGCCCGCTTTGGCCGTTATATCAGGCGCTTGCAGCGCCCCAGACGGCGATGGCGCATCTGGTGGTGACCCCTGAAGGACGCAGATTCACGACGCTCAGCTATGCGACGCGCAGCCAGCCGTCCGGGATTGGCGGGCCGGTGCTGGGCCGTGCCCAGATGCTGATTCAACCCGCCCCGACACCCGCATCCGCGCCGGCGCTGCCGGAAATTCCCATCGGCCCATCATGCCGCATCTGCCCGCGCTCCGATTGCGCCGCGCGACGCGAGCCCTCGATCCTGCTCGCCAGATAGGACCTTTGTGCCGGTTCCGAAATGGAATGGGGCTTTGACAGGCGCGGCGCTTCCGGCCCATGATCCGCTGCATCTGCATGGGGGGGAGGCCGGGCAGAGCCGATGGTGCTGGATATCCTGATGATCGAGGATGAACCGAACATCGCCGAGGCGGTGCGTTTCATTCTGGACCGCGACGGCTGGCGGATGGCGCTGCATGCCGACGGGCTTGGCGGGATCGAGGCGATTCGCGACCGCAGGCCGCGGCTGCTGATCCTTGATCTGATGCTGCCGAACCGTTCGGGTACCGAGATACTGGCCGATCTGCGCGCGGAATCCGATCCGGTGCTGGCCGCGATGCCTGTGCTGATGCTGACCGCACGGGGCGATACGGCCAGTGCCGCCGCACAGGCGGATGCCGTGCTGCCCAAGCCTTTTGCCAACGATGAACTTCGCGCCATGGTGCGCCGGATGCTGGCATGACACCACACCGCCCCGCGAAAGTTGCGTGCTGATGCCGGACCGGCCGCTGTTTCTGGAGCGCGCCTCGTTCCGGCGTCGCCGTCTGGGCGACGCAGCGCGCGTGCTGCCCGTCATCGCGGTGCTGAGTGTCTTGGTGCCGGTCTGGTGGATGCCGCGCGAGGTCAGCTTTGCCTCGGGGGCTGTCTGGCTGTTCTGCTTGTGGGCGGCGATGATTCTTGCGGTCTGGCTGCTGCATCGCGCATTGCTGCGCGCAGAGGCAGCCACATTGCGTGCCGAGGCCGAGGTCGCCGATGCCGCAGGGGCGGCCAGGACCGCGCGGGAAGAGCAAGCCGAAAGGAACGGCGATGCCCTTTGAGACGCTGGTCGCCGGCTGTCTGGCCTATGTCGTCCTGATGTTCGGGGTCGCATTTGCCGCCGACCGCGCGGCCGCGCGCGGTCGGGTGCGGTGGCTGGATCATCCGCTGATCTATACGCTGTCGCTGTCGGTCTATTGCTCGGCCTGGACGTTTTATGGGGCGGTCGGCTATGCTAGCCGGTCGGGGTTGGAGTTCGCAACGATCTATCTGGGGCCGACGGTGGTCTTCGCGGGCGCATGGTGGGGACTGCGCCGCCTTGTCCGCGTTGCGCGGATGCACCATGTCACCTCGATCGCGGATCTGATTTCGGCCCGTTTCGGGAAATCTAACCCGCTGGCCGCACTGATCACGCTGATCGCGGTGATCGCGGCGACGCCCTATATCGCGTTGCAATTGCAATCCGTGCGTCTGTCCTTCGAGGTGTTCGCGACCGATGACGCCCCGGATGCGGCACTGAACGGCGTCGCCGGGGGAACCGGGCTGTGGGTTGCGGCCGGGCTGGCGCTGTTCACCATCCTGTTCGGCACCCGCAACCTGGCCGCGGACGAACGTCATCACGGCGTCGTGACGGCGATCGCGCTGGAGGCGCTGGTCAAGCTGCTGGCCTTTCTGGCGCTTGGGATCTTCGTCGTGTGGGGGCTTGCCGACGGTCCCGCCGACATGCTGGCGCGGATCGCGCGCGCGACCGACGATCCTGTGATTGCCGAGGGATGGTTGCTGAAGCCAGATCGCTGGACCGCGCTGATCCTGGTTGCGGCTGCGGCGGTCGTGACCTTGCCACGCATGTTTCAGGTGATGGTCGTCGAGGCCGCCGACGAAGACCGGCTGCATGTCGCAGGATGGGCGTTCCCGGCCTATCTGTTCGCGATGTCGCTGTTCGTGCTGCCGATCGCCGTGATGGGCCGCGAACTGCTTCCCGCCGATGCCAATCCCGACCTGTTTGTCCTGACGCTGCCCGCCGCGTCCGGGCAGAACCTTCTGGCCTTTCTGGTCTTCCTCGGCGGGTTCTCGGCCGCGACCTCGATGGTGGTGGTATGCGCCATCGCCCTTGCCACGATGATCTCGAACCATTGGATCGTGCCATTCTGGCTGGGGCTGCGCCGACGTCCGGCAGGCGAGGATACCGAGGATCTGCGCGGCTTCGTCCTGAACGCACGCCGGCTTGCGATCCTGGCCGTTGTCGGTGCCGGGTGGGTCTATCACGAAGCCTCGGGCGGGGCGGCGGCGCTGGCGGCGATGGGGCTGGTGGCCTTTACCGGCATGGCGCAGGTTCTGCCGGTGATGCTGGGTGGCTTGATGTGGCGAGGTGCCAACCGGCATGGCGCCTATGCGGGTTTCGGGATCGGCTTTGCGCTGTGGATGCTGCTGATCTTTCTGCCATCGGTCGGGATCGGCCATGTGCCGGAACTGCCGCAGGGGGTCGATCCGCTGGCCTTCAGCGTCTTTGTGTCGCTGACGCTTAACACGGTGGCCTTCATCGTGGTGTCGATCTTCGGACTGCCCGACCCGGTCGAGCGGTTGCAGGGCCTGTCCTTCGTCAGCGCGGTCGAGCCGATCCGGCACAGCCGGATGATGCGTGGCGACGACCGGGCCGAGCCGCTGCTGGCGATGACGCGCCGCGTCTGGGGCGCCGACGCGGCCCTGCGGTTCTTTCAGGCCGAGGCGGCGGCGCAGGGGAAATCTGGTTATCTGCCCGATCTGACACCCGATTTCCTGACCCGGCTGGAACGTCGGCTGGCCGGATCGATCGGCGCGGCGACCGCACACGCGATGATCGACCGCGTGGCAGGGGGTGTGGCGCTGACCGTGTCGGACCTGCTGGAGGTCGCCGACGAGGCGCAGCGGGCGAAGGAAGAGACCCAGCGCCTTGAAAACGCGACCAGCGAACTGGCGCGCACGGCCACCCAACTGCGAGAGGCGAATGACAAGCTGACGGCGCTTTCCGTGCAGAAGGATGCCTTCCTGGGTCAGATCAGCCACGAATTGCGGACGCCGATGACCTCGGTCCGGGCCTTCTCCGAGATCCTGATGACACCCGATCTGTCCGAGGAAGAGCGTGCGCGCTTTGCCGGGATCATCCATGCCGAGGCAGGACGCCTGACCCGGCTGCTTGACGATCTGCTGGATCTGTCGGTGCTGGAAAGCGGCGGCACGCAGTTGCAGCTGGGCGTCGCAAATCTTCACGATCTGATCGACCGGGCGCTGGACGCCGCCTCTGCGACCCGCCCCGAACGTGTCTTCACCATCGACCGTGACCTGCCGTCCGAGCATGTGGCGGTGATCACCGATGCCGACCGCCTGCTGCAGGTGTTGATCAATGTCGTGTCCAACGCCCGCAAATATTGCGATGCCGCGCGGCCGGTATTGGGGATCCGCGTGCTTCGCCTGTACCCCGGCGGCGCGCAGATCGACATCTACGACAACGGTGCGGGGATCGAGGCCGGACGTCAGGGGCTGATCTTCGAGAAATTCGCGCGTCTCAACGATCCGTCGCGCGCCGGGGGTGCCGGTCTGGGGCTTGCAATCTGTCGCGAGATCATGGCCGTTTTGGGTGGCGATATCGCCTATCTGCCGGGGCAGGGAGGTGCGGCGTTCCGGATCACTCTGCCCGCAAGACCACCAGGCGGCACCCTGCGGGGGACCTTGCCGGGGCAGGAATAAACGCTTTCTCAACCTGTCTTTGCCAGATTGCCCTAGGAATAACGGTGATTCGGACAGCACATGTCACATGATGACGATACAGCGATGGCTTCTGGAAACCGGCTGGCGCATGGCGCTGTCTTGCGCCGCTTGCTTCGCGCGCGTGAAACGGCCACGCCCGAGGCCGAGCGGCTGCCGCAACTGCCACGGTCAGCGCCGCCGACGCCGTCACGCTCGGCGGCGATCGCCGTCGGTCGGGCGGCGGACCGGCTGTATCGGCTCGGCGTGCAGCCGATCGCCGTGACGCCGGGCGCGCTGGCCTTGGCCGAACTGCCCGAGCTGTTGCCCGACCCGGCGCTGCTTGCGGTGCTGCAGGGGCCGGGTGACCTGATCGGGATGATGGCGCTGTGCCCGGAAACTGTCACGGCGCTGATCGAGGTTCAGACGTTGGGTCGCATTACGGCAAGGCCTGCCGAACGCCGTCGTCCGACCCGCAGCGATGCGATGATCTGCGCCGACTTCATCAACGCGCTGATGGCCGATCTGGCCTCCGAGATGGAAGGCGTTGACGGGTTCGCCGGGATCGCGGGATATCGCTATGCCAGCTATCTGGACGATCCCAGACCGTTGGCACTGATGCTGGAGGATCGGTCCTATCGCAGCCTGCGGTTCGAGCTGCGGTTGGGCGCGGCGGAAACGCGTGTGGGGAACATCTTTCTGGCGCTTCCCCTGGCCTCTGGCATCGACCAGAACCCGGGCGTTTCGAAGGCCTTGCCGCAACGGGTGACCGCTTCCGACGCCGCGGCGACCGAACGCAACGCCGCCGATACATGCGGCCCCGCATCTTTGTCGGAGGTGGTCAGGGGCGCCCCGATCGAATTGACGGGCGTGCTGTGCCGCCGCCGGATGAGGTTGGGCGAGTTGCGTGGCCTGTCCGCGGGGAAGCTGTTGTCCCTTCCACGGGTTAGCCTGTCCGAGGCGCGGATCGAGACGGCAAGGGGGCAACTGATCGCAATCGGCAAGTTCGGCGAGGCTGACGGCTGTCATGCGATCCGGCTGCGCGATCCCTTGCTGGCAGAAACCCGGTCCAAGGTTCGCGATGCTCCGGTACCGGATGCGGGGGCGGCGGATACCGCGACCGGGCGTCCCGGCTTTGCGGTCCCCGAGCCGCCGATCGACGATCTTCGGACGGATGACGAATTCCGGCTTGCTTCGACCTCGAAGACCTCTCAGGATGTCGTCAGAAGCGTCCAGACCATACCGAAACCGGCAAGTAACGGTTAGGCGACGCGCTTTCCCCTTGAATTCCGCGCCACTTGGTCGCATCTAACCTCCGTCCCGAATCCTGCGGGACGCCTATTACGGAGTGACCATGGCCAAGGAAGAAATGCTCGAATTCCCCGGCGTCGTGAAGGAACTCCTGCCGAATGCGACGTTCAGGGTCGAGCTGGAAAACGGCCATGAGATCATCGCGCATATGGCAGGCAAGATGCGCAAGAACCGCATCCGTGTTCTGGCCGGCGACAAGGTGCAGGTCGAGATGAACACCTACGACCTGACCAAGGGGCGTATCAACTATCGCTTCAAGTGATCCGACGCGACCCATATCCGATACCGACCTGATGCGTTGCCGCAACAAACCGTCGTTAGTGCTGGGATCCGCCAGCCCAAGGCGGCTGGAATTGCTTTACCAGATCGGGATCGTGCCCGACGCCTTGCGCGCAGCGGATATCGACGAAACTCCGATGCGCGGAGAGACGCCGCGCGATTATGTGCGGCGCATGGCGGTGGAAAAGGCCGAAGCGTTGCCCCCATCGCAGGATGAGGCCGTTCTGACCGCCGACACGACCGTCGCGGTGGGCGGCCGGATTCTGGGTAAGCCCGAGGATCGCAACGAAGCGGCCCGCTTTATGCGGCTGATGTCGGGGCGGCGCCATCAGGTGCTGACAGCCGTGGCACTTCGCCATGACGGCAGGATCCGACAGCGCCTGGTCCAGACGACCGTCCGCATGCGACCGCTGTCCGCCCGTGATCTTGAGCAATATCTTGAGATCGGCGACTGGCAGGGCAAGGCAGGCGGCTACGCGATCCAAGGCGCCGCGGCCGCATACATCCCCTGGATCCAGGGATCGTTTTCCGCGGTGGTCGGTCTGCCATTGTCCGAGACGGCCGCGATGCTTGCCGCGATAGGCATAACCGCACAGCAGCAGGTGAAATAGACATGAAGGGACGTCAGGTCGTTCTGGGATATCTGGCCGACGCGCGTGCGGCGGCACTGATGATTGATGGACAGCTTCAGGATCTGATCGCCGATTCGCGCGCGTTGGCGCCGCTGGCGCCGGGCGCGATCTGCCGGGGTGTCACCGAACGACTGATGAAGGGGCAGGGCGGCGTCTTCGTGCGTCTGCCCGAAGGGCAGCGTGGTTTCCTTCGCGACCGCTCTGGCCTTCGCGAAGGCCAGGCAATGCTGGTTCAGATCGCCGGTGTGGCGGAAGACGGCAAGGCTGTCCCATTGTCGCCGCGCCTTCTGTTCCGCGGGCGTCATGGGCTGGTTACGCCCGGTGCGCCGGGTGTGAACGTCTCGCGTCGGGTGCGGGACAGCGAAACGCGTGAGATGCTGGAGGCGACCGGCCTTGGCATCCTGGACGGGCGGTCCCACGGACTTATCATGCGCAGTGTCGCCGCGCAGGCCGACACCGCCGAGATCATCGGCGAACTGAAACCGCTGGTGGAATTGGCCGACCGGATCCTGTCGGAGACGGATGGACAGCCCGAGCTTTTGCTGGACGCGCCGGACCCCTGGGAACAGTCCTGGATGGACTGGGCGGACCCGGCGCCTGACGCTGTCGAAGACGGTCCCGACAGCTTTGATCGGCTTGGCGTGACCGATGCCGTCGATGCATTGCTGCGCGCCCGGATCGACCTGCCGGCCGGCGCCAGCGCGTTCATCGAGCCGACCCGCGCCCTGGTGGCCGTCGATGTGAATACAGGCAGCGACACGTCGCCCGCCGCTGCCCTCAAGGCCAATATCGCACTGGCACGCGACCTGCCGCGCCAGCTTCGTCTTCGTGGGCTGGGGGGGCAGGTGGTCGCCGATTTCGCGCCGATGCCCAAGCGCGACCGCGCCACGCTGGATCAGGTGCTGCGATCCGTATTCCGGGGAGAAGGCACCGAGACGACGTTAATCGGATGGACGGCGATGGGGCTTTATGAACTGAACCGCAAGCGTGATCGGGTTTCACTGTCGCGTCTGGCGGTGGGGGCGCGCGCATGATTGCCGTATGTCCGATCTGCGACAAGCCAAGTGTCCCATCCTACAGGCCCTTCTGTTCGAAGCGCTGTGCGGATGTCGACCTGGCGCGCTGGTTGCGCGGGGAATACCGGATCCCCGGCGAGCCTCTTGATGAGGTTCCCGGAGACGACGACGAGACGCAGTGAAGAAATCCGCTTTTTGGGACTGGACACCCCCTTCAAGCATCCGTAAAACCCGCGTCACGCCCGGCGACGGAACGTCGCGCAAGGCGCCCGGATAGCTCAGTTGGTAGAGCAGCGGATTGAAAATCCGCGTGTCGGTGGTTCGAATCCGCCTCCGGGCACCATTTTTCTCCAAGAAAAACAGGTGCTTGCTAGACGCTCCTTGCCAGGTGTCGGGAACCCGCATTGCTCGGGGACACTTTGGGGACACTGACCCCTTCCGCACCTGTCTTGGCCCCGGCTAGACCCGTCCTCCCTCCGGGTGACCCCTTGCCCGGATCAGTTAAAGATTCCCGAATAAATCTGTTGACCTTTTCCCGGCCTCGAATCATTATTCGCTCCATGGCCCATACGCTGATCATACGCTCGATATCCTGACCCGCCCCCGGCGGCACGGATGTCGTGCGTATCGATAATAGCATCTGCCAGATCACACCTGCCTTTTGATTGGTGATCTCAGATAGAAAGGTCAAAGATCATGGCATGGTCCATCGAAGCGCTCGGCGTAGCGCTCGCTCTTCCCAACGTTTTTCCGCATCCGGAACGGTTTTCCGACGGCATCATGCTGTCGGACGACCAGAACGCGATGTTTTTCGCGATCGTGGCAGACTACTTGGACGCTGGCGTCGAGGACGGGTGCATCCCGCCGACCGTCATCCGCGATGTTCGTGAGGCCGACGGCCAGCTCGAGATGACGATCCGCGTCTCGATGCCGGTCACCATCGACGTCGCGGCGGAATAATCACCAGACAAATTCCGGGAGTCAGCACCGGTGTGCGGCTGGGTCTTATACCCCCGGGTGCGCCAGATCAGCGTAGACGGGCCGGTTCGACTCCGGCGGCTCCTACCAAAAAATCGGAAAACAATATGACAGCGCCGAGAAAAAGGCGGTGGTGGTCGCCGGTCGTGCGGGCAGCGCTGAGCAGCAGAATCCTGGAGCGGCCGAATTTACTGCGGGCGGCCCGGGCGGGCGAGGGCATCGAGTTAACGCCGCAGAACCTGCGGATTCTGTGGTCGAGAATCGAGTCGGCTCGGGCTGAATCTCATCATACTGCGGCTCAGCAGCTGGCGATCGGACGGAGCGATGGCGTCCTTAGCAAGCATGTCACAATGTTCGCGTCGATGTGCTCCGCACCCGGTCGCGACGCCGTCCGCGAACTCCGGAGAGTGCGTCTCGGTGCATCATCCAGACTGGATCACAGGCCGCGCGCTTACGTCCGGAAGCGCCGGAAATCCATCGATCAAGAACTGCTAAAGGGGCGCGATATGACGGAAAATCCCGAGTCGAGCAGCACCTCGTCGTTGCCGGCATGGTCCATCAAGGCCGCCGGCGCATCAATGCATCACGGCGCGCGGATCCACCATATCATGAGCTATTTCGGTGTGGAATTTACACCGAACAATGTCCGGATCGCCTGGGCGGCGGTCCGAGCCGCACGACTGGAGCAGCACCACGTCCATGCTCGTCAGATCGCGCTGATCAAAAGTGATGGGCAATGTATGGACTACGCTCAGCTGCTTGTTCGGTGGACGGCACTGGAGACCGCCGCCGCCGCAGAGGCGGAGTATCATCGTATCTGCCGCGAACTCCGTGACGACGGCGTCGATCCGCGCGTTCTCGCAGCCGAATGTCGACGCACCGTCCTCGTGCAACTGTCCAGGAACGGGATCTTCGCGGCCGATGGGCAGCCGCTGCCAGGAACCGAGGAGGCGCGCGCCCGGGCGCTGACGTCGGCGCATGTCGCGGCATATTACGATCATGACAAGCCGCAGGACCAGGTGCTGTCCAAGCTTGTGCAGTCGCGCGCATCGGAAAAAGAAAAGGAAAAACAGCAGAAGGCGGCGGAGGACGATGGCCTGCTGAACTGGCTCGACGACGAGCACTTCGGAAAAACTATTTCTGATGAGCCCGGCATTAGCGAGGTGATCCCAGGCGAAATTCCGACGGTCCGCATTTACAAAGCGGCGCAAAAATTCACACGCAGCGATGACGCCAGGGCACAAACTTCCGAACGTCTCGAAAAGAAATTGGAACTGCGCGGCGTTGCAACGGAAAGCGAGGCCACGGAGGCGATTTCGATCGTGTATGGGGAGCACTCCTGGTTTTCGGAGCCGCTCGATTATATCTGGAAACGTCGCCAGGACGCAATTGAGGACGGTCGACCTTGGTTTCAAGTTCCGCCAATTTTAATCTGGGGTCCGCCCGGCTGCGGGAAAACGCATTTCTTGTCGCGGCTCGCAGAATTGTCGGGTGTCCAATATCGGCGACTGGACTATTCAAGCGTCGAGGGTGGCATGTCGATTGCGGGAACTGATGCGCGGTGGAGCAACTCTAGGCCTGGCGCGATCGTCGAAACGATTGCGCAAACTGGCTGCGCGAATCCTTTGTTTTTCATCGATGAAATCGAAAAGGCCAAAAAGAATCACGGAGCCTCGGATCCGCATCATGCGCTGCTGCCGCTGCTCCAGCGCGATACCGCGAAGACCTTTTTCGACCAATCGCTTTCCGCGCGCGTAGACTTGTCTTTCGTCTCGTATGTATTCGCCGCGAATGAGATCTGGCCAATTCCTGCTCCGCTCTTGGACCGCGTGAGGGTCTTTGAAGTCCGCTATCCGCGCGGGAAACAACTGCGCGATTTAATTGAGCGGCGACTCAGTAAATGCGGTGCGAGCGAAGAGGTAATTGATAAAGTTCACACCGAAATTGAAGCCGGGCGGCATACGCTGCGAATTCTTGATCGTATTGAAATGCGGCTGCGCGAAGTAATGCGCCAGCCTGTCTTGAACTAAGTGGAGGTAATATAAATGCGTAATATCGAAATCTTTGTTCGGCTCGCCATTGTCGCCGCGTGCATCTATGTGTCGGTCCTGGCCGCCATCGACTTCTATTCGACAGCGAAAGAATTTGCGAACATGCCGCCGTATCCGCTGACGCCACATGACCCTATGCCGGGCGACTATCGCAAGGCGATGTGGATCGCGTTCGGCATCCATATTGCAGCGAGCGCCGTGGCGATCTGCGCGGCGGGGCAATATGCGGTCCACGTCTGGATCATCTCGCTCCTTCCGTTTCACGCGATCCCCGGCCTCTTTCTTTTCGTGCTCAGCCTTTCACTCTTGGGGATCCTCGGCGGATCGATCTTCATCGCGGCAAACTGGGTCATGATGCTGACGATCATCGGAGCCCTAATCGGCACCGCTGTGGCGGGCTACGGCCTGGCATTTTTCGTGGTCGTTGATCAAGAGGATCGCGAAATCCGCCGTCGGCATGCGCAGCACGATGCGCGGTGGAGGAGCTGAAATGTCCCACACAGGTTACCTTAACCCGGATAGTGAACCCTACAGGTAACATTGGCCCCGCCGAGGCGGGGCCCTGTCATTTCTGGGCGATGGCAAGCGCATCGTGACATTGCCGCCAGCCGCTCACCGCCTCCACACGGCTCGCCGCCAGATCTCGATATGTCGCACCATCAGCCAACCGCGCCCGGTCTTCCGGATCAGGGCATGCAATCTCAAGCCGCGGGAGCGGAATCTCATCTCTCACCACTTGACCACACCCTGCCAGGGCCAACAGCACCACCCCCACTTTCCACCCCATTCCACACTTTCCTTTTTCAAAGAATCCTGGGCCGGAAGGCCCATCTCAACGCCGGCCCGCCGGCTCTGAGATCTCAACGCACCCAGGCGGGCGCTCTTACTTATCGAGCAGCTCAGCAGGGATCGGCTGATCGAGGCATGCATCCTGGGCGCGACGGATCCGGTCCAGCGCTTCCGCATATTCCGCGGCCGCGGCATCCTTGGACGCGACCAGCGCCTCGGCTTGCCTCCGGATCCGCTCCGCGCCATCCACGGCGTCCGCCGCCCGGCTTTCGGCATCCGTGACCCGGATCGACAATGCCGCGTTGTCTGCGCGCAGCGAGATCACATAGACCGCCGCCGCCGCGACCAGGGCCGCAAGCAGCAGCGACCCGGAAAGCCCCCGATTGATCCACAACCAGCTGATCATTGATCCGGACTCCGGGTGCGGCCGCTGAGGAATGCGCGGTAGTCCATATGCCCCGTCCCAGAATAGATTCCGATCAGGCCGACAATCAGACCGCACATCGGGGCCACCACCGCAGCGGCCTGGCCCGCATATATTCCGAGCCATATCGAGCACCAGGAGGCCACGACGCTTCCGGATACGAGGCGCTTCGTAAACGTCCGCTTGCCCGCGTCTTGCTTATCTTCCTGCGGTTTCTGCATCCGGATTACCCCTTCGCGCCGAGCAGTTTCCGGATCACCCCGAAAATCGTGGGTTTACTGTCCGGGCTTTTCGAGCCGGAACTGGCGGCGGTCTGAGCCGGATTCCGGGTCGCGGTCGCGGCTCGGATAAAATGCTCGCGCGCCTCCGGATTCCAGTCCGGGACCCGGAACCCCGGGCAGGCCGTCGCGGCATATTGATTGTGACCGCTGAACCAGAAGTGGGCGGGAGACATCACCTACATCTGGACGCGCGAGGGCTGGGTTTACCTGGCCGTCATCATCGACCTGTTCTCGAGGCGCGTGATTGGCTGGGCCATCAGCAACCGGATGAAGCAGGATCTGGCGATCAGGGCGCTGAACATGGCGGTTGCCCTGCGACGACCGCCACCCGGCTGTATTCACCACACGGATCGCGGCGCGCAATACTGCGCCCATGACTACCAGAAGCTTCTACGCAAAAACGGGTTCAACGTATCAATGAGCGGCAAAGGCAATTGCTATGATAACTCGGCCGTCGAAAGTTTCTTCAAGTCCCTGAAGTCCGAACTGGTCTGGAGACGCAACTGGCACACCCGGCGCGACGTCGAGATCGCCCTCTTCGAATACATCAACGGCTTCTATAACCCACGCCGCAAACACTCAGCCCTCGGCTGGAAATCACCCGTGGCCTTCGAGCAGAGGGCCGCTTAACGTGAGCACCTGACCGGAACAGAACCGATGCAGGTCCAGTATGGCGGCATTGAGATGGCCAACCAGACGCCGAACTCTTGAGCATTTGAGGGCTCCGCGCCCGGCGCGCTTGCGCCAGATGACAAAGCCGAATACCCAAATCCAACCTACAGACTCTTGTTATGAATGAGGGACCAACAGGGGGCAGGTCACTCCTCAGCTGAAAAAAATGTGTGCAGTCATGACGCAACGAGATAAAGCCGCGGGCCTGAAATGGCAGTCGTAAAAGGCCGGGTTTCAAAGAAGGCCTCGACGATACTCGAGAGAGACTCTCTCGGAGACGTGCATTTTTGGGAAAGTAAGCTCAAGAGGCACTATTTTTTGACCTTGGGTCCTTACGGGGACACGCCGATGCGATCTGTGGATGCGACGCCGGAGGAGCTGCGTCAGGCGATCGGTCGGGAGGATCTCTCTTCAGAGCAGGTCGCCCAAGCCTTCTGCCGGTTGTTCACCCGTGAGAAGGTCAGGAATTTCTTCCCCACTGATGCTTCCTCTTTCGATGGGCACCGTGCGCTGCGTGCGCTGCGGTTCTTCATCCTAACCTGCCATGTCACGGCAACTTCGCATGGGGCGGGAGAGACGCAAAACTTCCGGATCCGTCTGGGTGAGCTTCTTGACGGGGGCGACCCTGAGCAGGGCGTCAGCGGCGTGAACCAGATGTGGCGCGCTCTTGCGTCCGCTATAGATCGCAAGCGTCAACAGGGTGAGCCATGGCGCCGGATCGTGCTCCCCGATCCCGGACGGGAAACCCTCATCGGACATGCCTTGCGCCTGGCCAAGCCGAGCTGGGCGGACCGTCGCGCGCTGCGCGCTGTCATGCAGAGCTTTCCAGAAAGAACCTTCGAAGACAGGTTCACTCTGCTCGATGCCATACACGCCCGCCAGGCGGAGCTTCCCTTGTGGCTGAAGAACGAGGTTAGAGAGCTGCACAAGAACTACCGCGCCGTGCCCGCTTCGCTTTTCGGCAATGCGACGTGGCAACTGATTTCCAGTATAGCTTCGGACATGCTGAAGAGCGGAGAGAAGCGGCGCGCGCCGCTGTGGCAGCTTACGGCCATCTTCTCAGGGTGGGACGGCGACCAAGTGGACCTCCAACTCGCGCGCGGCATGGGGGAGGCGGATCTTGCCAAGCCGGTCTGGACCAGAGACATCGGCACAGCCGACCTGAACAGATACATGACTGCCGACAGCCGTGTGCAGGCCCTGTGGAACTCCGGTGTCGTCCTTTTCCAGCAGGCCGGCGGCGCCTCCTGGACGGTCGGGCACCGCCCTCCGCGCGAAGACCTTCTGACGCTGCTACTCACACGACTTCCCCGCATCCTCTCTGCCTGTCACACGATACCTGTGGGCGGAGGCTGGCATGCGACCAGACCCATGAGACTACAGGAAGCGCGTGCTCTACGCGACCCACGGGCCATGGTGCCGAATGCCGCCGAAAGTGCGCAGCCGCCACTACGTCTAGAGGGCGGGATACGCCTGCCCGATGGATACCTGCTCGGTCGCCCGGGATTCTTCCCCACAGTGCATCTGTCCGGCAGCCTCCCTCCCACCGTCACGACGCCGGAAGAGCAGGAGCAGCGACCCCTAACCTTCGAGAAGACTGCGGAAGACGGTGTCTTCAGGATCGTCTCGTCGAAACCAATACATGGCATCTGGACGTTGAGCCGGAACAAACAGCCGGATGAGCTGCCTCTGCGCCTGATGTCTCGCAGCACGATTAGGGCGGATTGGCCCGCCCGGGCAGAGACGGCACGAGAGCTAAAGGACATGCAGGCAGATGTCGCGCAGCCGGTGACGACTTTGCTATTCAAAGTCGTATCTGTCTCTGACTGCAAAGGATCAGAGTCTCCCCTGACCCACGCGCTGGAAGCGCTCTACTGTCGTGGCAAGGCAGCGCGGAGCGAGGGAGAGGTAGTCGATCTACTCTCCCGGGTGCTACCTGAGGCGCGCATGCTATGGGACGTGCTGCGATCGCTCGAGGAGGCTCGCTGGCTGGAGCGAGATGTAAACCGCACTTGGCGGGGCCGGAAATGGCGCCTGCTACCGCCGCAGATTATAGCGATCTCGGAGAATGCCGCGGTGTGCGAGGGGGCTTGGGGCGAGGCGGAGCTCGAAAAGCTAGACGCCCTGTCGACCGAACGCGGCATCAGAATGACGCAAATTCGGTCTGCTCCTTGGTCTGCACCTCTCGTCCATCTCGAAGGGCGCGGATTAGACCGCCTTGCGGCCATTGGCAGATGGGCCTTTGAAACAGCCCCCGATCAAATGCCCCTCACCGCGGCCCCGGACTGCTGGCTGCCGGATCGCCGGGAAGGGATCGGGCATCAGGTGGTCGGTCGATGGTCCGCGAAGCACGGGCATTTCCTGCCTGCAGAGGAAGCCCCTGCTGTCAACGGCCCGGTTCTGGAGCGTCTCGGGCGCGATGATGATCAGGATCTCTACCGTCTCACGGGCGCGGGCGCCGACCTGATGTTGGAGTCCCGCGTGGCGGCGATCCTCGAGCACCACCGCCGGAGCAGGATCGCCCTGTTCCAACAAAATGGTGAATGGCTGGAGCGGATTTGCAAGGACGGCCACCTGCCTTTGGATCTGGCCATCTTCCTGCGGCGAGGGCATGCTGCTCAGACCGGTCCCGTCCTGCGAGCGGACGGAACGTGGACCTATCACTATCCTGTCAGCACCACCGATTTTGCTGCCCTGTGCCATGTCTATGGACCTGCCCTTTCTGGCAGCGGCCGGTCCCAAGGTCGACCGGGCCGTTCCGTATTGCACTCCTTTGGGGACGCCCGCCGCCGCGGCCTACGCCCCAACCTGTTTCCTCGAGGTCATTGAACGTGTCTGACTTACTTTTTATCGGTTACTGCGAATACGAGCCCTGCAATCACACGCGGATCATCTGCGAGGCTGTTGCAAAGAATGGGGGCTGGCAAAACGCCGAGATGGAGCGCTTCCTGCCGCCCCTTGGAAAAGTCTTTGCGCCATCCTTGCCCCTTGCACGCAAGGGGCAGTATCTCGCCGTTACCGCCAAGCCCAATCCGCGCCCTGTCGACGCGGAGCGCGACAAGTTTATCGTCGACCAGCATTCGACCCCGCGCGAGGTCATCGATATGCGGGGGGTGCCTCTGGAAGAAATCCGTTTCAAGGTTCTCGCTACCGGATTTGATAATCTACCCTGCGGCACCGAAGAGCTCATCCTGGCTCTGAGCCCGACCGAATGCGTTCCCGTCCGACTTGCACCCGATGTGCTGACGAACAGGCTTGTCGCGCAACCGGGAACGTTCAAGATCCATATGTTCGATGACCGCCTGTTCGAGGGCAAGCGCTTGAACGGACGTTGGAGAGAAATCCCCGGTGAAACAGTCGGTATCGAAATTAAGCATATCAAGTGGCTGGATGACCGTAGCCTTCTGGAGGAATTGCTGAAGAAATTCCGGAAGAGCTCAAATGGTCCGTCGCGACGTGAGGAAGAGAACATCATCCGGCAACTTGTAGCCATGGAAGCCTTCCAGAAAGAAACGTGGGCCGATACCGAGTGGCTCGACTGGACGATCGGATTCATTGGGCGAATCCGAGATCATATGACGACCATTCCGCTAATCGCAGAACATCTGCTGGAGACGCCTGAAGTGCGCGCGCAGGTGGAAAGCAGCGTGATTGCTCGGACGAAAGAGCTTGAAGATGGGATGAGGATAGAGATCCGGGCGGCCCTCTCCTCTGAAATGTCAGATCTCGAGTTCCGGAAGGCCTTGCTTGAGGAGCAGCTGGTCGAAGCGGAGGCGGGACTCGCCGCGCGTCGTGCCGAGATCGAAGGACTACTTGCAGAAGAAGAGGCGCTACTGGAGCTCTGTCGTCGGGAGGCGGATGAACTGCGCGACCAACAGGCCACACTCCGGAGCCAAATCGCTGAAGAGATCGTGGCGCTCGGGGGGGCACTGGAGGATGCGAGCATGGAGCATGACGAAACCTTCGAAGCCATGTTGGACCGGTTTCGGTCGGTAGTAGGTGCCAATGCCGCGACTCTAACTCCGACCGACCCGACCCTCCCCCCCTGGATTGCACCACGTCGCGTCGGCGCAGAGCCGCTTTCCGTCGAGGCCTTTGGGAAAAAGCTTAAGCGGACCGCGAACGAGATCGGCATAAGCGAGGATGATTTCGAGTATTTCGACCTCGCTTTGCGTTCGGGGGCATGTGCGGTGTTGCCTACGCAGGCAGCGGAGAGAATGATGCCTGGCTATGCGCATCTAGTTTCTGGGGGAGAGATCTTCCGAGATGTGATCGGCCCCGGCACAATCGCTCTGGACGACCTCTGGACACGCCCTGGCAACGGGGAGCCTGGTGGGCTGCGGATGGCATGGACGGCGGCACGGCGCACACCTGAGCGGTATCACATACTCTGGCTTGATGGGCTCGACATGGCGCCGATGAAACTATGGCTGCCTAGTCTGCTCGACATTCTGCGCGGCCCACAGCGCCCCCGCAACCTACTGATCGGAATTAGCCTTTCTGCACGGCCCGCAGACCCTAGCATGACTTGGTCCGAATTGCCCCAGTCTGCTCTCTGTCTCGCTCCGGCTCTCCGGGTCGCCGCGGCTGGGAGCTTGCTGCGAGAGGCTTCGGGACGTGCGCGGCAACTTTATTTCCTGCCCCACGCACCCCACGATCTTCTGGAAAAGGACGCGCTCGAAGACCGCATCTCAGAGAATGAAGTCGGGACGCCCGTGGACTTGGCATTCGAGATCGGACTCCACCGTGCAGCCTGCCTATTTGGCGTGTCGGACGAGACTATTTCGACGCGTGTGACACGCTTGAGCGGATTGCGCCGCGCTGGTGAGACATGGCTGAACGGCCTTCTAAAGGAGCAAGAAAATGCTTGATCCCCTCGGCGCCCACGGCGAGATACTGAATCTCTTTCTGTCCTATCTCGACACAGCCTACCGGATAGGCCGATCTGATCTAACAGAAGCCCGTCGAGAGTTGCTTGCAGCACCGGATGGACTTATGCCGGAGCCGTTTCTGGAGCCGGTGCCGCGCTATCGTGCATCCGATATGAGCTTCGAGGAAATGGTGACAGCAGGGGCAGGTTCCCCGTTGTGCGGCTTCTCAGAGGAAGAACGTCGGGCGATCGTGGAGATGTTTCTCTCTGGCCTCTTCCCAGGAGACGAGAGTGATGGCCGATTGGCACGCCGCTCCCGTTTCGCGCCCTACACCCACCAGGTAGAGATGCTCACCCGCGGCGTCCGCCCAGGACAACCCGGCATCGTCACTTCAGGCACTGGTTCGGGTAAGACAGAGTCTTTCCTATTACCAATCCTCGCCAGCATTACGGCAGAGGCGACCCGCTGGCCAGCCCCGGCGGTCGGGTATTGCCATACCGATTGGTGGGAGGGATCACGGAACGAGACGAGCAAGGTAGATGGAAATACGCGGCAGATGACTCCCGATTTCACTCCGCATAGGGCGGCGGAAGGGACGGGAAGACCTGCTGCATTGCGCGCGCTGCTGCTCTATCCAATGAATGCTCTGGTTGAAGATCAGATGGTCCGGCTGCGCAAAATGCTCGATAGCCCGGAGGCGAAGGCGACGCTGGACCGAAGAGCGCGCGGCAACCGGATCTTCTTCGGACGCTACACGTCTGCAACGCCAGTTCCTGGCCATCTGAGGCACCCGCGGCGGACCGATCAAAGTGAGAAAAACGCTGCAGCGAACCGCAAACGCAAGGCTGCGCGAATCCTGCGCCAGATCGCTGCGGATCAGGAACTCGCCCGCACCTACGATAAACAAAATCCGGACCAAGATCCTACGCGCTACCTGTTCCCTTCTATCGACGGGGCGGAACTCGTTTGCCGTTGGGACATGCAACAGACGCCGCCGGACATCCTGGTCACGAACGTCTCGATGCTCAGCGCAATGCTGTCGCGCGAGGTTGAGGCACCAATTTTCGACGCCACTCGAGAATGGCTGGCACAGCAAGACGATGCATACTTTTACCTTGTTCTAGACGAGCTGCATCTTATCCGCGGCTCCGCAGGGACCGAAACCGCGGCGCTGATGCGCCTGCTGATCACCAGGCTCGGGCTGGACCGGCCAGAGCTCCGGCACAAACTGCGTATCCTCTCGTCTTCCGCGTCGCTGCCACTCGAGGGCGCCGAACGGGAGCAAAGCCTGAAATACCTGTTTGATTTCTTCGGTCCCTTCGGCACCCATTCCGCCGGGGCCGAGAACGGAGCGACGAGCCCCGAAGACTGGGCCGATTGCGTGGTGCCCGGCACGATGCAGCTTGCGGAATGTGAGACCGGGCTGCTTGATCCGGTGCCCTTCTCGGATCTCGCACGTCTTCTCTGCCCCGAAGGGCGATTCACCGGAGCGCTGAGTTACAAGCCGGGCGATAAGCCGGCCCTGGACGAGATTATAGCCCGCTGCGGACGAGCCCTGGGGACTCCGAGCGACGCCTTCACCGATGTCGTCGCGCAGGCGGGACGGCGTCTGGCCGCCGCATGTGTGAACAAGAACGGCGCATTGAAAGCCGCTCCGGCGAGCCAGATCGGCGCGTCTCTTTTTGGCCCGGTGGCGGGTCTGCTGCCTCTGCGCGGACTGACCATCTTGCGGGGGATGGGAGACGAGATCGACAATATGCCCGGCGATGTCCCAGCCTTCCGGCTACATCTCTTCCTGCGAAATCTTGAAGGTCTTTTTCTAAGCCCGACGCTGAATGATGCGGGCAAGTTGAAATACGAGAACCTGACCGTCGAGCGTGGCGCGAGTCATGCGGAGACCTCGCGCGGAACGCAGAGGATGTTCGAGCTCTACTACTGCGAAGTCTGCCACACCGAATTCATTGGCGGAAGGCGTGGAAAGACATCAGATTTTACGGCTCGGACGGAAATTCTACCGACGACGAGCGATCTAGAGGGGTTGCCCGAAATCGGCGGCGAAACAGATTACGAAGCGCTGAGCCATCAACAGTTTGTGCTGTTCTTACCTAGGCGCACAAAAGTGCAATTCGGTGAAAACGGGGATGAGCAGTGGCAAGATGCCTGGCTAAATCCTTCCAATGCCCAGCTTCTCGATACGGCGCCGGCTGCGCAAGACGGATGTATTCCAGGTCGCATCTTCGTTCTTAATGGGCAGGCTGCCCGACGCCCCCGCTCCGCCGGCCCCAATGGTTGCCCTTGCTGTGGAGTTGATTATTTCCGCCGCAGTGAGAAATTTCGTAAGTCACCGATCCGTAGCTTCCGCACGGGGTTTGCCAAAACCTCGCAACTACTAGCTTCCGAACTGCTCGAACTCCTGAAACGGTCCGGCACCCAGCCCAAGGCGGTTGTGTTTTCGGACAGCCGCCAGGATGCAGCGCGCGCGGCCATCAACGTTGAGCGTGGGCATCATGATGACATCCGCAGGCGCCTGCTTGTGGAGGAAATGCGGGCCATCGCAAACACTCCAGCGTTGGACGTTAAGAGCTTACGCCGGTTGCGAGACGAGGCGGAGGATGCCGGCAATGACGATCTCGTGGATGATCTGAACGAGCAGATTAGACAGGCGCGAAACACAAGAGATGCCGATCGTGTCCCGCTTTCCGAGATTATCGAGATCGCCGACTCCGGCAAATCATCGGCGGGGCGGCTACTTGCGGGCATGGTCCGCATCGGCATGCATCCAACGGACGACACCGGGATCGAACGCTTGAAGGGGGGAGAGAACGGCTCGCGCCGCTTCTACGACTGGTTCGAGCTTTTCGATGAGCCTGGTGGTATACCCACTTGGGCACGTAACGTGGACGTTCAGGATGTGGGTGCTGCGCGCAACCAGGTTGCAGGCGAACAACGCACATTGGTTGAGGATGTAATTTTCTCTCGCAACTATTTCGCGCTTGAGGAAACCGGGATTGGCTTTCCTTGCCTGACGGGTAGAGCGGATACTCATAGTGACCGGCTCGATGCGCTGCTGCGCGTCTTTGCCGACAGCTACCGGGTTCAGGCCAATAAATGGGTGCCTGACGGCGTCAAGGAATGGCACGCGGCCCAGGATATACGGAGCCGCCGCGTTCGTGCCTTCCTCGACGCGCTCGACCTGTCGGAGGACGAGATCACAGGGCTACTGGATGGGTTGAAGGGGCTCGGCCACAGCGGCGGCATCATCCGGATCGAGCGGCTTTTCGTAAAGGTCGTGCCTCCCGATGCGCCGGTTTTCGAATGCCAAACCTGCCATCGTGCCCATCTGCATAAAGGATTCGGAATCTGCACCCGATGTCATGCTCCGCTTCCACAGGCGGCCAATGCAAACGCGAGGGATATCCGAGAGCGCAATTACATCTCGCGCAGGCTCGAGACCGCACTGCGTGAAGATCAGGGCGTATTCCGGCTCCGGTGTGAGGAGTTAACCGGTCAAACCGGCTCGCCTGCTGACCGGTTAAGGCGCTTCAAGGGGATTTTCGTTGATGCTGCTCCCGATAGCCTTGTGCGGCGGGCGCGAGAGATCGACATGCTATCGGTGACCACGACCATGGAAGTCGGTATTGATATCGGCTCTCTGCAGGCGGTCTATCAGGCCAACATGCCACCCCAGCGTTTCAATTACCAGCAGCGAGTTGGGAGAGCGGGCCGGCGCGGTCAGGCGTATTCAATCGCGCTGACACTCTGCCGTGGGCGCAGCCATGACCTGCACTACTTCCGTAATCCGAGGGCCATCACCGGAGATGCGCCGCCGCCACCATTTCTGACACAGGATCACCTTGATATCGGTCGGCGTCTGATACGAAAGGGCTGGCTTGCCGCGGCTTTCGCGGACCTGCGTGCGGCACAGGGCGAGGGCTATCCCGGTGACACGCAGCACGACATCCACGGCGAATATGTCCCGGTCGTTGCCTATTTCGCGACGGGGGGCGGCTGGCAGAAACTTCTGCGTAAAGCACTCGAGCGGTCCATCGACACACGAGATCGGCTGGCAGCCAGCATCGGCGCCGGCTACCCAGGCCGCGCATCCGAGTTCCTGATGAGCCTGTCTCCGGATGAGCTGATCGACGCCATCGAGGCCACGCGTCCACCAGTAGGGGGGACTGCGTCCGAGGGTCTCGCGGAGCACCTCGCCGAAGCCGGGTTGTTGCCGATGTTCGGCATGCCAACCCGCGTGCGCAACCTTTACGTTGGCCCGAAGGCAACGTCTCGGGATGCGGTCGGCTGGGACACCGTGGACCGGGAAATGGATCTCGCGATCTACGAGTTTGCCCCTGGTCAGACGCTGGCGCGAGACAAGCTGTTACATACCCCGGTCGGATTTACCTCGCCTCTGGGCCTTCTGCGTCAGGGTAAGCAGAGAGAATGGGAAATCACGCCCGCCCCAACGAAGGAGTGGTGGAGCGAGATACAGACGATTGCGGATTGCGCGCAGTGCAATGGCGTCACGATGATCCAAGCAGGTCAGGTCTCTTCCGAGCTGACCTGCGCCGAGTGCGGCCATCCTCTCTCCGGCGACGCAATGGAAACCTATCATTCCCCTGCGGCGTTCCGGACGGATTTCAAGCCGCAGAGATCGGATGGGATGGAGCAGTTTCCCCCGCTGCTCCGCCGAGAAACAGCCTCCATCATTGCACCTATGACGTTACGGCCTGTTCAAGGCACCAACATGACTCTCTCTTCGGGGTCGGAAGCGCAAATCATCCGGCGGAATCGTGGTCCACTCGGCAAGGATGGCACGCCAGAACCTTATCCGCTGGTTTCCCGGACACAGGGGCAGACGTGGTTTGAAATGGAGGATGGAAGATCACAGAAAGTATCGCATATGCCGCATCAGGCAATCCTAGAGACCACCTCGCGTCAGTCTGGCTCATGGTTCGAGGAGCAGGACGGTTTCGCACCCCGTTCCGTCAGGCTCTTCTCGCGCAAAAGAACGGATGCGCTAACGATTACGATGCAACAGGTGAACCCCAGACTCGCTTTGAAGCGAATTGGCGGTAACCGGAAGGACGTCACCGGAACGAGCTTGCGGGCGACGGCGATCAGTGCAACCCATATGTTGATCCAGCGCGCATCCCTGAGCTTCGATATCGACCCCGACGAGTTTGAGCCTCTGGAACCGCGATCGAACGATGGTCACCCGGTCCTTCAAATCGCAGATGTTCTGGTCAACGGCGCCGGCTTCTGTCGTCGGCTAGCCGAGATCATCGAAGAGGGTCCCCTTGTCACTGCGCTGATCCAATCGATGCTGGACGACTCAGAAGACCCCCTGACCTCGCGATTCCTCGCCGACACCCACCGACGAGACTGCGGTCTCGCCTGCTATCATTGCATGCAGAGATATGGGAACCGACACTATCACGGCCTTCTGGACTGGCGTCTCGGGATGAGCTTCCTGCGCTGTCTGACCGACCCCGAGCATGATGTCGGCTTTAGCGGAGACTTCTCTGCACCGGAGCTGTTGGATTGGAGGACACTTGCGGACCGTGCCGCCGGGGATCTGCACCGCTTGTCGCCTTCAACTCGGCGTATCGATCATATCGGCCCGAATGCCCTGCCCATCGTGCTTTGCGAGGAAGGACGGAGAGAAGCTTTCGTCATTGTTCATCCCCTCTGGGATCCAAACATGCTGTCCAACTATCTGAAGGAGCATCTGGACGCGGGCTGTTCACTCTATCTAATAGATACGTTTGAGGCGTCCCGCAGACTTCTGGCAACAGTGGATCGCACGCGATTTGCGCCAGATGCGTGAACGTAGCCTGTAACAAGCGCGCCAACCGCGCCGGCCCCCGAGTGACCTCCCCCCCGCGGGTCCCTCGCTAATAATCAGAGTCTGCCGATTTGAGATTGGTAGCCGTGGGGCTGTGTCATGGCAAGCGCGCCGGGCACGTTGGCATCAGGTGGCGCAAGCGTCAGGCGCGCTTCGAGCGACGTCAGGTCATCGGCACACCACTTACGGCACTGTTCGCTTTAGTTCCAGAAAACCTCAGTCGCCAAGTAATCGAAGATGACCGTCCTGACGCGGACGCCAACGTCAAAATTGACCTCATATCGGTATATGCCATCTTGAACGATGACCCAGCTACCATCCAGATCTTGGCCAGTCATGATCCTGGTCATCATCTTGCTCCCCACTTCAGGGAATACTGAGAGCCCACCAACCTCGTTCTCCCCCTCAAACTCGGCCCTCTGCTCAGGCGTCAGGAGTCCGATAGGATACGTCCAGACGATGTCCGGATCGTTCATCATTGGCTCCCCAAGTTCGAAGAATGAATGTCCCCTTGCGTTCTTAACGACGACTCGGTTCACTCTATCGCGGTCAGGCATCCAAACGATCTGGGCCTCACCGGTTTCGGTAAGCCTCTCCGTCTTGGACTGATCGATCATTGACCGAAGAGCCGGGCTTTTCCGAAGTGCAGACGCGGCACTTGCGTTAAACTGCTTGTCAGGGTCGATGGTGCCGGACACGACACAGCTGAGGAACGCCCCGACATATTGCTCGTCCTTAGAGAAGCCGTTGTTGCAGTCAAAACACGTTGTCACCTTAGGCAAATGATGAGGACGCGGCTTTCTCAGGAAGCTCTGCGTCGGGACATGGTCCTCGGTGGTCACCATGTTCGCCAGAACGCCGCTACAGTGAATGCACCATGCCCTGTTTCTGTCGTCAAAGAATTCGTCGATCTTATCCACGTCGCCCCCAGTGCCCGCTCTTCGGCATTGTCACCAGTTTTCGATAATTTTCTACAACGATAATCTCTTGGCATTTTGGTTCAGGGTCCTGCTCCGCCGGTCCGGTTGCAGAACATTTTGAGAAAAATTCTACAACGCATCGCTTCGGATTTTCACGGGTCAGCCATATATCAGGATCAGCGTAGCCGTAGCTCATGAAAGAGCGACCTCGGTCGACCGGGCGAAGGGCAGATAGTCCAGTTCGTCCAGGATTACGAAAGTAAGCGTCCGGTCTGACCGCTACCCGTACCAGCGCCAACGCAGCAGGTCGCCGACCTTGGTGATCTTGTCGTCCGGGATGCGGGCGAGGGTGTTGGCGAGCCAGGCGTGGGGATCGACGGTGTTGAGTTTGGCCGTTTCGATCAGGGTGGCCTCGTCATCGAGCAGGCGACCGAAGCGCCGAAGCAAATAACGATAATTTTTCAGCGTATCCGGCTTGTAGTTTCTGGATGCAAGGCTTTCTTCGAATGATGCGAGATACTGATCAAGGCATGTATGATCGGATTTTTCCATTTCTGTGCTCCATGTTGGTGGAGCAATGAACTTCGCGCCAAATCCCCGCTTTGTGACCAGTCGATCTCCATCTGAGGGCACGCGCGGCCAAGACAATATTTCGACGTCACCTCTTCAACGCTGACCCGCATATAGAGTTCTTGACGTGGCTACCCGGTCTTTCGTATCTAAAATTATGGGGATTGCGAGCTCCCCACGAGGCGCCAGCCGAAGATCGCGTTCCTGTTCAACCCCGGCGACGGAGGAACGCACATGCCTGCGCCCAATGCCATTTCGTTCGATAAACTCACCCGCATCATCGGAACCCCTCGAGCGCCGCTCTTACTCGACGTTCGGTCCGAGGAGGATTTCGCGACCGATCCACGGTTGCTCCCTGGCGCCGCCCGGATCGATGACCAGGCGCTCGCCGCGCTCGCGTCGCAACTCGGCGGGCAGCCGTCGATTGCCGTCTGTCAAGCCGGCCATCGGCGCAGTCAGGGCACGGCTGCCTGGCTTCGCGCCGAAGGCTGCTCCTCGGAATATCTCGAGGGCGGGTTCGACGCTTGGCGAGCGGCCGGACTGCCGTTGATCGATCCGGCGAAGCTTCCCGCGCGCGACGCGCAGGGCCGCACCATTTGGGTCACCCGCTCCCGCCCCAAAATCGACCGCATCGCCTGTCCTTGGCTGATCCGGCGCTTTCTCGATCCCCGTGCGATCATCCTGTTCGTTGCCCCCGCCGAAGTGGTGGGTGTCGCCGAGCGCTACAATGCCGCGCCCTTCGACATCGAGGGCGTGTTCTGGAGCCATCGGGGCGAACTCTGCACCTTCGACGTGATGCTGGCCGAGTTCGGACTAGGCATTCCCGCCCTCGACCGCCTGGCCGCTATCGTTCGCGGTGCCGATACCGCCCGCCTCGACCTCGCACCCGAAGCGGCCGGTTTGCTTGCCGCTTCGCTCGGCTTGTCGCGGATGTATTCCGACGATCTGGAACAACTGGAGGCCGGGATGCTCCTCTATGACGCCTTTTATCGATGGGCACGGGACGCGACCGACGAGACCCACAACTGGCCCACCAACAAGCCGAAGGCAGACTGATGCAGGACCGCGCATATCCAACCCTTGCTTCGGCCACCCGCATCTGGGCTCGCATTGGCCTGCTGAGCTTTGGCGGTCCCGCAGGACAGATCGCGCTCATGCATCGCATCCTCGTCGAAGAGCAGCGCTGGCTGGGCGAGAAGCGGTTCCTTCACGCGCTTAACTACTGCATGCTGCTGCCGGGACCGGAAGCCATGCAACTCGCCGTCTATATCGGCTGGCTGATGCATCGCACCCTCGGCGGCATCATCGCGGGCGTCCTCTTCGTGCTGCCCGGCGTCGTGGCGATCATGGCGCTGAGCTGGATCTATGCGCTTTACGGCAATGTCGGGCCAGTCGAGGCGCTGTTCTTCGGGCTCAAGGCCGCGGTGCTGGCCATTGTGGTGCAGGCGGTCATCCGCATCGGCTCGCGTGCACTGAAGAATGGCGCGATGGTCGCCATCGCCGCCGCCGCCTTCGTAGCGATCTTTGGCTTCGCCATCCCTTTCCCGCTCATCATCCTGATTGCTGGCTTGATCGGGTTCTTCGGTGCGCGTGCGGGACTGCCTGCATTTCATGGCGGCGGCGGACACGGCAAGGTGGGCAAGGTCCAGGTCGATGACGCCGATACCCTGCTCGGCGAAGAGTCGCCGGCTCACACACAGGTCAACCGAGGGTGGGCGTTTCGCGTCTCGGCAGCGTTCCTCGTGCTCTGGTTGGTCCCGGTCGCCCTGCTGTTCGCCGTCTTCGGTCCGGCCAACGTTTTTGCCCAGATCGCAGGCTTCTTCAGCGTCATGGCCGTGGTGACCTTCGGTGGCGCTTATGCGGTCCTTGCCTATGTCGCGCAGGAAGCAGTTCAGAACTACGGCTGGCTCGTCCCCGGCGAGATGCTGGACGGGCTCGGCATGGCCGAGACTACGCCCGGGCCACTAATCATGGTGACGCAGTTCGTGGGCTTCATGGGAGCCTTCCGCGATACGGGCGGACTGTCGCCGCTGATGGCGGGAACGCTGGGCGGGCTTCTGACGACATGGGTTACGTTCACACCCTGCTTCCTCTGGATATTCCTAGGTGCCCCGTTCATCGAGCGCTTGCGCGACAACAAAGTGCTGACAGCAGCCCTGACGGCCATCACGGCTGCCGTCGTGGGTGTGATCATGAATCTTGCGGCCTGGTTCGGTCTGCATGTTGTTTTCGATGAGGTGCAGACGATCACGTCTTTCGGCCTCGATCTCGATGTGCCCGTCTGGTCCACAATGAACCTGTCTGCTGCGGCGTTGGTCCTTGCCGCGCTTGTCGCGGTGTTTCGCTTCAAGCTCGGCCCAGTGACGGTTCTCGCCGGGTGCGCAGCGGCTGGTCTGGTTTTTAGGATGGCCAACATTGCATAACGGTGATCCGCTCTCGCGATCCAAATGAGAGCCAAAGGGCCCATGACGAGATTGATAAGGGGACAACGCCGCATTTCGTCAAAGCCCCACCCGGACAATCGGATCGTGGGCACGCTAACCCCTAACCGGATTCCTCAGCGCCCTTGAGTTTCGTTTGGGCGTCAGTTTATGCCGAGCGCAAAGAGGACTATGGCCTGCAATTTCAGCAGAGCGCTTGCGAAGTCGGCATAATCTGGCTTCCGGCATAATGGGTCTTATGCCGATATCGGCATAAAGGTCATCGGGCAGCAGCGGCAGCGGCTCTTTATCCGCGGCTCCCTTGCCACTAATGGCGCGGAACAGGGACTTGGTGGACGGGGGGGGTGCTCATGCTGCCTCCTTGATCGCATATTCGCCCCACTGGTCGGCGCAGGCCTCGGCAACGCCCTCGAATGTTCGACTGCGAATCTTCCAGCGATCCGCCGTGCGCGGGGCGCGGTGGACGATCGACCATGCTTTCCATTCGTCGCTTCCGCGCTCTGGCTCGGGCAGTCGGTTGGTCTCGGTCAGCTCGGGCAGGCCGCGCAGGTAGAAGCCCGTCGCCTTGTACGCCGGCTCTCCGAACCAGAACGGTTGGACGATCTGCGGCGCGGGCAGGTCGACCGGCATCCGGTCGCGCGCGAGATCGTTCATCACCGGGTTCTCGATGGCCACGCACACGATCGGCGCGCGCCAGCAGTCGATGAACAGGCTGACGCCTTCCTCGAATTCGGCGCGGAGATCTTCCACCGTCCGGCCCCTGGGCAGCTTCTTGGGCGGCGTCCATTTGCCTGGCCCGGACATCCAGCGCCGGCCGGACCGGCACAGCCGGGTGCAGGGCGGATGCATGACGGCGAGCAGATCCCATCCATCATCCAGCAGGTCGCGGACATCACACACGATGTGGCGATTGCTGCCATCCTCGGCCGGCAGCAGATCGCAGGACCAGACATCATGTCCTCGCGCAGAGAAGGCGCGGCGCATCACGCCCGAGGTCTCGCAACCTATGAGAATGCGCAGCGACCTCATGGCACGACTTCGCTTATCGGAATGGTTCGCATGGCTGGCGCACCCGTGTTCTCACGCAGCGTTGAGGGGGCGAAGGGTTTCGCGAAAAGCTTCTCCATGAGAGACTTTGGGAGGTTCTGATAAAAGGTATTGAAGTGACTGGACGAAATTGGCTTCGGGCCTATCTCTTCATCTTCGTCATGTCGGGCTTGGCGATCTACTTTGCGCATGCCGCCATCAACGGGCCCTACGGTGTTCTCGTCCGTGTCCAGGTTCTTCACGAGATCGAGGCCGCGAAGGTCGAGAGGGCAGGCCTTCAGGCGCGCGTCGACCGACTGAAGAACCTGACAAAACGACTGTCCAACGACTACCTCGACCTTGATCTGCTTGATGAGCGGGCGCGCAAAGTCCTTGGCCTGATCAGGCCCGATGAAGTCGTGATCGATAAGAGGGTCACACCAAATGCTGATAATCGAATGCAACCTCTGAACCGTACCGCGAACATGCCGGGCAAGGCGGGCTAAGCGCATAGGGCGGCACCCTCGCGCGACATTGGCGGGCTTGATCATTTTAGGGCACCTCGATTTATCACCGTTTCCGCTGTTCTGGTCCGGTTTGGCGGCCTGACGCCTGCGGGAAGCGGCTCCTTGATGTGCTTCGAAGTGTGACCGCGGAGCTTTCCGCCAATTCGCGGCGTGTCTTGGCCCTTCCGGCCTGACTTTCGGGCCCCGGGTCACGCCGGGCATGGGTTCAGGCGGCGTAGCTGAACGAGGCGGCGCATGTTGTAGGCGAGGTTCTTCATCCCGATCTTGGCAGTCGCCCGCACCACGCCGATCGTTCGCACCAGGGTGCCGCCCATGTCGTTGGCCTGTGCGCCGAAAACATGCTCGACGCTCACGCGCACCGAGGATTTCGTCCGATTGCTGCCTTTGGCTTGTTCGCTGAGCGGTTTGCCCCGCTTGCCTTTCCGCTGGATGCGGCTTTTCAGCCCCCGGGCGCGCAGTTTGGCCTCCATCTCCTCGGACCGGTAGGCAGAATCCGCCCAGACGCCGCAGCCCGTGTTGCCCCGCATCAGCAGGTGATCCACAGCCTGGCTGTCATGCAGCGCCGCATCGCTGACATGATAGCGGCGGACCAGCTTGTGCTGGCGGTCCACGTTCACATGATTCTTGTAGCCGTAGTGGGATTTCCCGTGTTTCTTGGTCCAACGGGCATTCATGTCCTTCTGCGACCGCTTGGCGGGCTTGTCGGCCCAGCCCTCCGGCTCCTCACCGGCCTTGATCGCCTTGTTCTCGTCCCGCGTATTGTGGTTCTTCGGCACCGCGACGATGGACGCATCGAGGATCTGCCCGCCGCGCGCGATATAGCCCTGCCGCGCCAGATGGCCGTCGAACTGCTTGAACAGCGCCTCGACCACGCCCGCCTGCGCCAGCCCCTCGCGATAAAGCCAGACGGTCTTGGCGTCGGGCACCCGGTCCGCCAGCCCGAGGCCGAGGAACCTCATGAAGGACAGCCGGTCGCGCACCTGATACTCGATCTGGTCGTCCGAGAGGTTGTAGAGCGCCCCCAGAACGAGCGTCTTGAACATCACCACGGCGTCCATCGGTTTGCGCCCGGCCCGCGACTTGCGCTCCGCCGCGGGCTTGCGCCAGACCCGCTCCAGCACCGGGCGAAATTCTTCCCAGGGCACGACGGCATCGATCTCGACCAACGGGTCCTTCTTGGCGTCCAGGCTCGCGTAGCGATCTGAAAGATCAAAGAAACCCATCTGCTGTGCCATCGTCACACTCCGCCTGTCAAACACCTGTAGCTTCTTACCTCGGTGACCACGTCCGGACAATTTTTCGAGGTGCCCTTAACAGATGAACCTGTTCATCACTCTCGGGCCGTCGGCCACCCAAAGATCCTGTTGGATGGCCGACGGGCAAGGACTAGTCCAGATTGCTCTCCTCGAAGATTTTCGCCGAGATGCAATAGAACCGTGATGAGTTTGCCATCCCGGGAATGCGAACCTTCTTCGCGTAATGCCGTTCTTCGCCGGACATCAGAACACCCCGCTCCTTCAGCACTTTCGCGACCAACTGCGGGTTCTGTCCTTTGCAGACCTCGGAACGCCATACTTCCGGGAAGATATACCAAACGGAATCCCCATCCTTGGTCGTCGTCCGGAAGCCTGCACGGTTGATGATCGGGCGCTCGACCTCCCGCCCGTCAACATCGCAATCGTCTTCCTCGATTGCGTTAACGGGCCGGAAACGCGCCTCACCATGCGTTTCCAAAAACAGCCGGACCGTTTTCATTGCATTCAGTTCTTCAAGGGAGGAACGGGATCCCCTCTCCTCGAGCCACGCCGTCAGCGCGATAAGGCCGAACCCCTCTAAGGATCCAGGTTCCCAGGTCAGAATTCCATATTCCTCTGCCAGCTCTCCTGCCGCAACGATAAGCGCTATGCGTTTCGCGACCCGGGTAACTTGAGGATCGTCCGCGTTCCCACCGGCCATTTCCATAAATCTGGAAATGCTGCGCTGGACTTTTTCGATAGCTATTTCGGGTTCCGCGATCAGGCGACGGACGAAGGCCGGTCCGGCGTGGCCGTAATGGTCGGAGATGACAGAACGGGCGGTGTCTATTACCTGTCCGGCACTCTCGGAATTATCATGACTTTCGCTGAGGGATGCGTTCTTAGGATGAATCGGCAGATCAATCATTCGCACGCCCACGCCGCCCGTCATCCTTGAGGCGCCATGATGATCCCGGACCAGATCGGAAATCGGGTGCTCTCCGGTCGAGATCGCGAGGACGCGCCACGACGATCCGTGCTGAAGCCCACCATTCTTGTCTGCGCGCGCTTTACCTACGCCGTTCGCCAGCATGTAAGTGATTTTTGCGATATCGGATTTCGTGCTCGAGGCGTCGCTCTGCCCAATCTCGTCAAGAATGAGGAGAGTGTCACTGGCTTCCGCCGCCCTTGCCTCAATCCCATTGATCGTGGCGTTCCAAGGGCGGACAATTTCGTCGGGCGCACCCCAGACGCTCCCAGCCAAGCGGGCATAAGTGGTTTTGCCGCGTGAGGACGGCCCGTAGAAATGAATGCCACCCGATTCCGCATCCATAAGCTGCAAGAGCGGCCCAACGAACGCAGCAGAAATCGCCAGAACAGCATAGGGGATACTCTGAACGATTTTGCATACCCGCTGCCATTCAGCCAGGTCACCCTTCGAGCGGAAAGGGTGTTCACCGCCATGCTGGTCGTAGGCCACCATGTGTTCGGGGTCAGGCGGCGAAATCACTCCGGCAGGCAAAACGAAATGGCCGCGATGCCAGCCCAGACGATCCGCGAGATAATAGATCGTGTCCCGCCCACCGAACGCCAGAAGCTGAGCCAGCGCTTCACGTCCGGGTTTGTCGGTCGCAGTCATGATACTATTGGAAAGCAAAATCGAGCGAGCATCCTTTCCATCCCCGGCCAGATGGCGGAACGGGATCACGATGAGACGCCGCATCCCGAAGGGGTCTTTGAAGCCGATCAACTTACCCCATTCACCATCAGGGGTAGCGCCCTTTCCGAGCAGCTTGATGTCGCTACAGACATAAGTTTTCGTGGTCCTGGGCGTTTTTGCGCGGCCCTCAAAGGTAGTTTCGCGCTTGTAGATATGCCCGTCCGCGCGCATGAACCCCTCGAACAGTTGGTCATTCGGCTCTTCGACCTCGAGCATCAGTTCCTCCGTGTGCTTGTGGGACGAAGCTTCACGGGGGGGTTCCGGAGTCGGGCCATCATCGAAATGCAACGGCTCGGCATCGTGTTCGTTCGGCACGATGTGCTTCATAAATATCTTCCTCTTCGACTCATGGTGGGCTTGCGCCGCCGGTTAATTTGTGAGACGAAAGGCTTTGTGTAACATCTACACCTGATGCCGATGGACTTCGCCTTCCGCGCGGCTTCAGGTTCAAGCACTAAGCGTCTCAAGCACCATTTTCGCTTTTGATGGCGAAAATGGCAAAAGGTCTTTACACTACTGACTATCAAGTATGTGGATAACCTCCCCTGCCGGCGCGCGTTATTTCTGCGCTCGTGCCTTCGCCACCCCGTGCCTCCCAGCCTTCGCTTCCTCCGGCGGCACTGGCTCGAAACCTGATAGGTTCAGGCTTCTATGATTCTATTAGAGAAAAAATGTTCCCACTGTTCCCACCACCTAACTTTGAAAGAAGAGGTTGCGTAGTAACTATCCATCAACATTCGGACCATTTCCCTACTTAGAGCCTTTCATCCGAGAGCTGAGGGAACGGTTGGAACACTGGGAACAAAGGTCAGTTGCGCAGGTCGACGCCTCCTGTGATTGTATGCGTCATAGCCGAAACGTGCGGAGTGCGGCCGCTGCTATTTATAATTATTCCCTGAAGAATCCTTTCCTTTCGGCATCTGATTTTACCTAAAATCCCGCGTCTCCACGCGGATCGTGTCGAGATGCAGATCGCGGATGAACATGTCGCGCGGCTTCGGATGGCGCGGATCGGGTGTGGGGCTGCCGTGATGGAACTCGTCGCCGCGACCATGCGGCAGCGGGAAGACGCCGCGGCTTCCGACGCTGCCGAGTGCAGCAGAAAGGTCGGTCAGATGCTGGACGACAAAATGCACCACATCGCCCTCGCGCTGGATGCGGCCACGGGCAGCGATCATGCCGGCGGAGAGGATGGTGCGGCGGTTGGCCTCGAAGGTTTTGGGCCAAACGACGAGGTTGGCGATGCCGGTTTCGTCTTCAAGCGTGATGAACATCGTGCCCTTGGCCGATCCGGGGCGTTGGCGGACAAGCACCAGCCCTGCCACCTCAGCCCAACGCCGGTTCGGCAGCGCCATTGCCTGCGCGCAAGTCTGGATGCGTCGCTTCGCCAGATCGCCGCGCAGGAAGACGACGGGATGCTGGCGCAGAGACAGGCCGGTGCGGCTGTAATCCTCGACCACCTCACGCCCTGCGGTCATCGGACGCAGATGCACGGTGGGCTCGATGGCCTCGGCAGCGGCAAACAGCGGCAGGTCGGTATCGGGCAGCCCCTTGATCGGCCAGACGGCCTGACGGCGCGACAGGCCGAAGCTGTGGAACCCATCGGCTTCGGCGATGCGGGTCAGGGCGGCGGTCGGCACGCGCGCGCGGCGCCAGAGATCCTCGATCGAGCTGAAGGGCGCGGCCTTGGCGATGGCTGCGGCATGCGCCTCGGCCAGTCCCTTCACCATCCGCAGGCCAAGCCGAACGGCGAATTTCCCGCACATCTGGTCCGGATCCCCTCCCGCCCCTTCCAGCGTGCAATCCCATCCCGAGGCGTTCACGCAGACGGGCCGCACCTCGACCCCGTGTTCGCGGGCGTCCCGCACGATCTGCGCGGGGGCATAGAACCCCATCGGCTGGCTGTTCAAGAGCGCGGCGCAAAAGGCATCAGGGTGCCAGCATTTCAGCCAGGATGAGGCATAGGCAATGAGGGCAAAGCTCGCGGCATGGCTTTCGGGAAAGCCGTAGCTGCCGAAGCCCTCGAGCTGCTTGAAGGTCCGCTCGGCGAAATCGCGAGCATAGCCGCGCTCTTCCATCCCGTCGATCAACTTGTCGCGGAAGGCGGAGACGCCGCCGGTGAACTTAAAGGTCGCCATGCTCTTCCTAAGCATATCCGCTTCGCCCGGCGTAAAGCCCGCGCATTCGATGGCAACGCGCATGGCCTGTTCCTGAAACAACGGCACACCGAGGGTCTTGCCGAGCACTTTCTCCAGTTCAGGCTTGGGATATTCGACCGGTTCCAGCCCCGCGCGGCGGCGCAGATAGGGATGGACCATGTCGCCCTGGATCGGGCCGGGGCGGACGATGGCGACCTGCACCACCAGATCGTAATAGGTGTAGGGCTTCAGCCGCGGCAACATCGCCATTTGCGCGCGGCTCTCGATCTGGAAGGTGCCGAGCGTGTCGGCCTTGCGGATCATCGCATAAGTGCGCGGGTCTTCGGCGGGGATGTTGGCGAGGTCGTAGTGGGCGTCCTTGTGCTTGGCCACCAGCGCCAGCCCTTTCGCCATGCAGGTCAGCATGCCGAGGGCGAGGATATCGACCTTCATGAACTTCAGGGCGTCGATGTCGTCTTTGTCCCATTCGATGATCTGGCGATCCTCCATCGCCGCGGGCTCGATGGGCACCAGATCGTCCAGACGTTCATGGGTCAGCACGAAGCCGCCGGGGTGTTGCGACAGGTGACGCGGCGCGCCCATCAGCTGCTGGGCCAGCTCGATCGTCAGGCGCAGACGGCGGTCGGAGGGGTTCAGGTTCAGTTCGGCCAGCTGGGCGTCGCTCACGCCCTCCTCGGACCAAGCCCAGATCAGGGACGACAATGCGGTGATCAGATCCTCGGGCAAGCCCATCGCTTTGCCGACATCACGCAGCGCGCCCTTGGCGCGGTAGCGGGTGACGGTGGCGGTCAGGGCGGCGCGGTCACGGCCATAGGCTTTGTAGATCCACTGGATCACCTCCTCCCGCCGCTCGTGTTCGAAGTCGACATCGATGTCCGGCGGCTCGCGGCGCTCCTCGCTGACGAAACGCTCGAAGAGCAGATCGTTGCGGCCGGGATCGATGGAGGTGATGCCGAGGACATAACAGACCGCCGAGTTCGCAGCCGAGCCGCGTCCCTGACAAAGGATGTTCTGCGAACGGGCGTAGCGGACGATGCTGTGGACCGTCAGGAAATAGGGGGCGTAGTCCAGCCGCCCGATCAGGGTCAGTTCGTGGTTCAGAGATTTGGTGACCTCGGGCGGAATGCCTTCGGGATAGCGGGTTGCTGCGCCCTCCCATGTCAGGCGGGCCAGCGTGTCCTGCGGCGAGAGGCGCGGGTCGTCGCGCTCCTCGGGGTATTGGTATTCGAGGTGGCTCAGATCGAAGGTGCAACGCTCTGCGATCTCGACCGTGCGGGCCAGCGCCTCGGGGTGGCGGGCGAACAAGCGAGCCATTTCCTCGGGCGGCTTCAGGTAGCGGTCGGCGTGGCGCTCGCGGCGGTGGCCGAGCGCCTCGACGGTGCAGTTGTGACGGATGGCGGTGACCACATCCTGAAGGATGCGGCGGGCGGGTTCGTGGAACAGGACGTCGTTCGTGACGACCGTCGGGACGCGGGCCTGCTGCGCTATTTGCGCCAGATCGTGCAGCCGCAACTGGTCGTTCGGGCGGCGGCGTAGGGTCAGGGCGAGGTAGGCGCGGTCGCCGAAGGTCTCGCGCATCCGGCGCAGGTGCAGGGCGCAGGTGTCGTCGGGCTGGTCGGGGATCAGGATGGCGATCAGCCCCTCGGCGTGGTCGGTCAGATCGGACCAGTGCAGATGGCATTTGCCTTTGCCTGCGCGGCCCTTGCCCAAGGTCAGCAACCGGCACAGCCGCGACCATGCCGCTTTGTCCATCGGATAGACCAGCACCGACATGCCGCAGATCAGGTCCAGACGGCAACCCGCGACCAGCCGGATGCCGGTGGTCTTCGCCGCCTCCCATGCCCGCACGATGCCCGCGACCGAGTTACGGTCCACCACGCCCAACGCCTCGATCCCCAGCGTTGCCGCCGTAGCGAACAGGTGCTCCGCGCTGGACGCCCCGCGCAGAAACGAGAAGTCGGTGGTGACCTGCAGCTCGGCATATCTCATCCGAACACCCCGTGGATGAACCAGCGGTGTGATCCGGTGGCGGCATCCTTGCCATCGCCTGCGCGGAAGATCCAGAGGCGCTCACCTGCCTCGTCCTCGATGCGGAAATAATCGCGCACGGCGATGCGCTCCGCCTCACGCGTCCACCACTCGCCGAAGATGCGTTCGGGGCCGTCGGCCCGTTTGATCCGGCGGCGGATGCCTTTCCATGCGATCCAGACGGGGGGCTGGTCGGGCAGCAAGGCCATTGTCTGGATGGGCTCGGGGCGGGCGAACAGGCGCGTGGGGCGGGGCCAGTGGTCGGGCCAGCCTTCGGTGGTCGGCTCGGCCAGCGCGGGGATGCGGCGGATGGAGCGTTCGGGCACGTCGCTGGCGACGGGGGCGATGCGGTAGATGGCGCGGGGACCGACGCGGTTGGCCAAGGTGTCGATCAATCCGGACAGGTCCGGTGCCTCGGGCGCGAGGGTGCTGACCTGCCGCACGGCCAAGGGTTCGGTGATGGTGGCGGTCAGGGTCATGATCTCGATCCCGAAACCGGGGGCGATGGTGGGGATCTTGTCGCAAAGGAGCCGCGTCAGACGCTGCGGATCGCGCTGCGGCACGGCGAGGCCGATGCGGACGGTCTGCAGCTCGCGGTCGACGCGGTGGCAGATCAGGTCCAGACGGCGGACACCGAGGCCGTGCGTTTCCAGTTCCGCGCAGAGGGCTGTCACCAGCTTGCCGATGTATCGCGCGATGGTCTCGGCCGCGCCGATGGGTTCAGCAAAAGCCCGGCGGGTCTCGATCAGGCCTGCGGGGCGCAGGGCGTCGATGGGTTCGGAGGCCGCGCCGAACATCTGGTCGATGCGGCGGATCAGTTCCGGGCCGAAGCGTCGGGTCAGCGGGGCGCGGGGTGCGGTCATGAGGTCGCCAATGGTGGCAAAGCCCATGTCGCGCAGACCCGCAACGGTGGCGGAGGGCAAACGAAGCGCCTCGGGCGGCATCTGCGCCAGATCGCCGCCGAACCGCGCCAGCGCATGCGCCGCGCCCCAAGTGTCCGCCACCGCTGTCCGCGCCGTCACGGCCGACAGTGCAAGGCGGCCGGTCAGCGCCTCCAGTAGAGCTTCCTCGCCGCCATGCAGGTGGTCGGCGCCGGTGCTGTCGATCACGATCCCGTCCGGCGGATCGACGGCCACGATGGGTGCGATGCGTTGCAGCACCCAGAAGGCCAAACGCTCCAGACTGGCCAGATCCGCCTGCGGGTTCCCGGCCTCGATCCGCAGATCCGGCACCAGCGCCTGCGCCTTGCTGACCGGCATGCCCGCCGCAAGGCCAAGGCCTGCCGCGCCGGCATCCACCGCCGTCAGCACGCGGCGGTTGCCGATGCGCCCCGCCAGCACCAGCGGCCTATCCGAAGGCGAGTCGTCCTGCCGTCGCAGCCGATCCAGCGGCCACATCGGCAGGAAGACCGAGATGACCCGTGCCATCGCATGCCTCCAGTTCGATATCAAAACTCTCGCCAGCCCGCGCGCGGAGCAGTTCCACCAGCCAGCGCGCGCGGCCCACACCCTGCACCGGCAGCGGCGCGGAAGGCAGCACCGAGACCCGCCAGCGCGTCATCGCCGCCGTCGGCTGGCCGAAGTCGCTGGCCTCCGCCTGCCTGCGCCAGCGCCGCAGGGCGATGCCCGTGGTGCCCGAGCCTTTGGCGGCCAGATGCAGCCGTCGCGAGGCGGTCATCGAAAGCCGCGCGATATCGGCCACCACGGCGGCCAGCCCGCCATGTCGCAAACCCTCCTCCATGCAGGCGAGAACCGCGGTATCGTCGCCCGCTTCGACATGGATGACCCGGTCGGATGGCAGGCCCGCTTGTTCCAGCCCCGGCGCAAACAGATCGGCCTGCGTGACACACCACAGCACCTGACCGGGCAGCCGCGCAGCAATCCCCGCCGCGAAGCAGGCCGCCGTCGCACCATCGACGGCACCGTTGCCGCCGCCTGCAACCTCGTGCAGGCAGCCGACCGCCAACCCGCCCCTCGGCAGGCGGCAATCGAGTTCGGGCACACCGAAAGGCAGCACCGCTTGCTGCGGGCCATGGTCGCCCTCGATCGCCGCGATCCGATGCCGCAGCGCTGCGAGAGCCGGATCGGAGAGAGGCGCGGACATGGCAGTGTCGGGCTCCTGTTCGGACGGGACTCAATGCCATATGTTCATTCTTTGTTCTTATTCGGGCGATGAGTCAATCGCTCGCACCCCATTTGTGATCGGCGTGACGCAAGCCATATGTTCGGGATGAACGCGGACGGAGGAGCCAAGCTCATGTGCAACTTGTATAATCTGACGTCGAACCAGCAAGCGATCCGCGACATCGTCGAGGTGATGTCCGACAGCCTCGGCAACCTCGAACCATCTCTGGATGTCTATCCGGACCGGCCGGCACCCGTGATCCGCAATACCCAAGGAGGTCGCGAGCTGGCATCCCTGACCTGGGGCATGCCGACGCCGCGGCAATTCCTGAAAGCCCCAGACGCGCCCGATACCGGTGTGACGAACATCCGCAACACCGCCAGCCCGCACTGGCGGCCCTGGCTCGGGGTCGGCCATCGCTGCATCGTGCCGGCGACAGCCTTCTCTGAATACGGGGCGCGGCCTGATCCGGTGACGAAGCGCAAGCCGCTGCACTGGTTCGCGCTGGCCGAGACGCGGCCCCTGTTCTTCTTCGCCGGGATCTGGACACCGTGGCAGGGCACGCGCGGATCGATGCGCACACCACGCACCGGCGATCACGAACTCTTCGCCTTCCTGTCCTGCGAGTCCAACGCTGTGGTTGGTCGGGTGCATCCCAAAGCCATGCCGGTAATCCTGACGCAGCAATCGGAGATCGAGATCTGGCTGACGGCGGATTGGTCCGAGGCGCGCCGTCTGCAGCGTCCTTTGGACGATGACGTGCTGATCGAGGTGGAGTGATGCCGCTGCGCACGCCGGACGGCCGCTACATCGTCGTGCGCGGGCGACTGTGGCGGACGACGGACCCGAACCTGACCGAGGAGGAACGGCAGCGGCTGGTGCAGGATTTGATGAATGCCCGCCGTGCAGTGAAGGCGGCGAGGTCAAAGTCGGACAGGGATGCCGAGGACGCAGCGCATCGCGCAGTGGACGCGGCAAAGCACGCCCTCGGTGAGCGGGGGGCGGTATGGTGGACGGACGGCGCGCCCGATCTGAACCGCAAGATGGTCAGGAACACCGGCTATGCCGCGTGGTATGACGGCCTCACCGTTGAGGCGCGCGACGACAGCTGAGGGGGATTAACGGATCCGGCACAGTGAAACACCTCGCCAGTGAATACACAGCAACCAACCGGATCCGATGCCTCTGATGTAGGGGTTCGTCGAATTTTACGAAAATTCGAAGATGTTAACGGGTTAACGGGGCTCTATACACCGAAGTTGGCTCCGTTAGCTCATACCGTGTTCTCATTGTGTTCCAGATGCGTTAATCCTTCCTGACCACTCGGGGGGCATGGCATGGGATATCTTCAGAACCTGAACGACCAGCAGCGCCGCGCGGTGGAGCATGTGGCGGAACCGCTCCTGATCATCGCCGGTGCCGGGTCCGGCAAGACCAACACCCTGGCGCATCGGGTGGCGCATCGGCTGAAGCAAGGCGCCGATCCCCGGCGGGTGCTGCTGATGACCTTTTCGCGAAGGGCGGCGGCGGAGCTGACGCGGCGGGTCTCGCGGATCACCGAGAGCGTCATGGGCGCGGGCTATGCGGCCGAGGCGCTGACATGGGCGGGGACGTTTCACGGCATCGGCGCGCGCATCCTGCGCGATCTGGCGCTGCAGATCGGCCTGAGTCCCGATTTCACCATCCACGACCGCGAGGACAGCGCCGACCTGATGAACCTGTGCCGGCACGATGCGGGGCTCTCCAAAACCGAGAAGCGCTTTCCGGCAAAGGGCACCTGCCTTGCGATCTATTCCCGCACTGTGAACTCCGGCGCGCCATTGGCCGAGGTGCTGCGGGATCACTATCCGTGGTGCGCGATGTGGGAGGCTGAGCTGAAGCGGCTGTTCGGCAGCTATGCCGCCGCGAAACAGGCGCAGAACGTGCTGGATTACGACGATCTACTGTTGGCCTGGGCGAAGGTGATGGCCGATCCCGGCTTTGCCGCCCATGTCGGTGCGATGTGGGATCATGTGCTGATCGACGAGTATCAGGACACCAACGCCCTGCAATCGCGCATCCTGCTGGCGCTGAAGCCCTCGGGTCAGGGGCTTACGGTGGTGGGCGATGATGCGCAGTCGATCTATGCCTTCCGCGCCGCGACGGTGCGCAACATCCTCGACTTTCCGGCGGCCTTCGCCCCGCCCGCGCAGGTGGTGACGCTGAACCGCAACTACCGCTCCACCCAGCCGATCCTGGCCGCCGCGAACGCGGTGATCGCCGAGGCGCGGGAGCGGTTCACCAAGGATCTGTGGACCGACCGCGCCTTGGGCGAAAAACCCCGCCTCGTGAACCTGCCGAACGAGACCGATCAGGCCCGCTTCGTCGCCGATCAGGTGCTGGCCAACCGCGAAACCGGCATGACCCTGAAGCAGCAGGCGGTGCTGTTCCGCACCTCCAGCCATTCGGGGCAGTTGGAGGTGGAGCTGACCCGCCGCAATATCCCCTTCGTGAAGTTCGGCGGGCTGAAGTTCCTCGACACCGCGCATGTGAAGGACCTGCTGGCGGCGCTGCGGTTCGCCCAGAACCCGAAGGACCGCGTGGCAGGGTTCCGGGTGCTGCAAGTGCTGCCGGGCCTTGGACCGAGCACGGCGGCGAAGGTGCTGGACCGGATTGCCACGATGCCGATGGCCGAAGTGACCGTGCCCCCGAAGGTCGAAGGCTGGCCCGATCTGGTCGCCGCCCTTGCCCCCACCGGCTGGCCCGAGGCGCTCGGTTGTCTGCGCGCATGGTATGAACCGCATCTGGACCGCATCCACGAGGATGCCGAATTCCGCCGTGCCGATCTGCTGCAACTGGAGCAGATCGCGATGACCTATCCGTCAAGAGAGACATTCCTGACCGACATCACCCTCGATCCACCCAATGCCACCAGCGCCGAGGCGGGCGTGCCCCTGAAGGACGACGACTACCTGATCCTGTCCACGATCCATTCCGCCAAAGGTCAGGAGTGGAAGGCGGTGTTCCTGCTCAACGCAGTGGATGGCTGCATCCCCTCGGACCTCGGCACCGGCCAGACGGCGGATATCGAGGAGGAGCGGCGGCTTTTGTATGTCGCAATGACCCGCGCAAAGGACCAGCTGACCATCGGCGTGCCGCTGCGGTTCTTCGTCATCCAGCAGACAAAGCGCGGTGATCGCCACATGTTTGCCGCACGGACGCGGTTCATCACACGCGGGATGTTGGAACGGTTCGATGTAAGCCATTGGGCGCCGCCGATAGTCGGGCAGACGGCAGCACCCGCGCTTGGAAAGGTCGACGTCGCGGCAGGGTTGCGTGGGATGTGGGGATGACGCAAATCAAGAACATAGCTGCCGGTCGGCAATGCACGCTGGAAAGCTGCTCTTCGACCGCCCGCAGTCCCAGCCGCTCTCAATCACGCACATTCCCCAGCGTTTCGTCCTCGGCTCAGGCGGCATGCAGCCGTGCCTCCGACAGACTATTCTGGGCTCGATAATAAGGTGTTTGAATTTTATTTCGCAGTAATCGAGCAACAAAAGTTGCGTCTTTCGGCTCGGACCCAATGCAATAGCATTATGCAGCCTGCTGGGGACAGGATGCACCGGACCTGCGCAGGTTTTATTCTGATCGGATAACCGGCGCGCCCTTCTGTTCGCAAAGCTCAACGTCCAAGGCGAAGATGCCGTTGCACTATTAGGTCCAAGATCGTCAATTTGCCGACACGCCCGATCCGGGACCTCGCCGCGCGCCTAGACGTCGCCTTTGTCATCGAGCTGCATCAGATTAAGATCGGCCTCGCATACGACCGCTACGCCTGACTGCCTGTTCCACCGCGCCACCCTTCCTGGGCAGCGCTCATAACGACCCTATAACCCCGACCGCGCAGGGCCTCGCCCAAACCAAGGATAGCTCGAATCAGGATTAGCGGATCTTGTCATGAGTCATGATCGACGCTCGCAACCCGGGCCTGATTCTCATTGCCCGGAAATTGAGCCCGCGCCACTTGACCGCCGAAACCACAGCAATGCCCGACCGAAACAGCGAGGCTCCCGTTATGCTACGGCGATTTTCGGCTGAGCTTGCTCGTCGATGATCTCGAGGATCGTCCTACCGATCGCGCGACCCAAGAGCGGAGGCACCGCATTGCCGACCTGGACATATTGATCGGTCTTCGACCCTAGGAACTCAAACGAGTCCGGGAATGATTGAAGGCGGGCAGCCTCACGCACCGAAACGGCTCTATCCTGTTCGGGGTGGATGTAGGCACCCCAGTGAATGTCACATTTCGTCAGGACGGTGCAGGACAAGCCGTCCCACGTCATCCTGCCATATCGCTTCGTATGGTCGGACCGCTTCGCACGCTTCATGCCCGCGGGCAGTAGGTCGTACGGGATATCGCGCCAGCTTCCCCCTGGCGGAATGTGCTTCAGGCGTTCCACATTAACCGACCCAAGGCGTGGAGCGCCATGGTTCTCAACCGCCCTTTGCCTGCCGCGAACATACGACTGGAATGAGCCTTGTGCGGCCGTGGCATATTTCACGGTCCCACCATCTTCGCCGTTCTCCAGCGCAGGCAGGTCGCCAATAGCCTCCCGGATCGTAGTGAAAGGCTCCCGACCGGGCCCGTGAGTGGGCTCTGGGTGACGAATAGGCGCTTTGATGCGGTTGCCGATAAAGACGACCCGGCGTCGTTCCTGCGGCACGCCGTATTCTTCGGCTTTCAGAACCTTTTCTTCAACATCATAGCCCAGCTTCTTCAGTTCAGCCTTGATTGCCCGAACAGCTTCGCCCCCGCCGATCGAATAGATGCCCATGACGTTTTCCATCACGATCCATTCCGGCTGCATGCCTTCGACGATCCGCAGGTATTGCTTGAAGAGGACAGCACGCTCGTCGTGCATGCCGCGCTGGTGATTGTAGACGGAATATGCTTGGCACGGAGGGCCCCCAGCCAAGACGGTTAGTTCACCCTTCTTCAGGCTGGTCTTCGCCATTAGCTCCTCGATGGTTACGTCCTCGATGGGCTTGCCAATGAAGGTCGCATGCTTGTGCGTCTTCTCGAAGGTCTTCCCGGCCGCTTCGAAGAGATCAACACCGGCCAGCACCTTGAACCCAGCCATCTCCAAGCCTGCAGACAGGCCGCCCGCGCCGCAGAAGAGATCGATTGCTGTCAGGGTCATTCTGTCTGCCTATGCCGATTTGTTCTTATTTTGTTTAAAACGCGCGCGTTATCACCAGACCATGAATCATGCAACGATTCAGGGCAAGATTTTTCCGCGTATCCGGTCTTCGAAGGCGGCTTTTGACACCGGTCGGCCTCCGGTAAGCCCTTCGATTGCGCTCTCTAGGGTGACGCATACCACTTCACCGACCCGGGCGCGATACATATCAGCAGCAGGATCCCAATCGAAATCCATCAAGATCCACGCAATGTCGGCATTCGATAGCTCGTCGATCGGTCGCATCGCGCCCATGTTCTCGTAGAATGATCGGTCGACGATGATCGCCATCTTCCTCCCCCACCGGCGCAGCGCGGGGATCTTCGTTTGAAGCTGAGGCATGAGCCTCTTGACGCCGCTGCTGCGATAGTCCGGCTTCCGCCGCCCGACGGGCATGACCAGGTCGCCGTGGTTGTCGATCACGTGCCGACCTTCCATGGCCATCTCGGCGCCCGAGAAATACACGGCCTGAACTTCAGCGGCTGCCCATTCCATCGGCCAGCCGACCGGGGCGTTGTTCTTCACGATGATCATGTCAATGCGACCGACGTCTTCGCCTTCATCCATGTCCAGCCCGCCGTCGCCCTCCAAGAAGCCGACCTCGCCAGCCATGAGCGGGTCCGGATCATCGAGGATCAGTTCACCTATCTGCCTGAAGGCAACCCCATCCTGGTGCAGACGGAACGGACACAAAGCGCGGATATTACCGCGATTGCCAACCACCGGCTGAACGGCACCCGCATCTTCCTCGTAGAGTCGCAGCGAACAAACCCCGTTTCGCTTCGTGCAAACCGAATACGGGCCAGTCTTGAACGGGCACGGGAGCTGGTCATGCATCGTCTCGCGCAGTTTCTCGCGGAGAACGTCAAGACGTGCCTCCTCGCGCGCAGTCAGCGCACCCAGGGCTTCCCGCTGCTCAAGCACCATCAGTCGTTCGATTTCCTGCTTGTTGATCGCGGGCTTCGTGACCCTATGATTTGCCAAGCGTATTCGCTCCTGTGGGGTAATTCGCTCGAAAGGACGACCATACCATTCCGCTATGTGATATTCTGGCATGCACATCCTCGCTCGCTCGAAATCCAATAGGCACAACTGACCCGCCGAAACGGCGGAGGTCAACGCCATCTAGCGGAAAGCCATGAATTTCCCGGATTTTCCCAGACCGATTATATGCCTTTCACCGGCGCCATGCCGGCGGACCAACCCCTCACGGGGTTTCTTACTCCGGGGCTGAGGCGTCATGTTTGCACATTATTTTTTCCAGACCCGCCCCGAACAAGTCCGAAATGCCCAGCGACCATTGAGTTTTCACGGATCATCCAACACCACCGTCATCGGATAAAGTATTTCCTAAGCCATTGATAGATATAGATTTGTAACCTTAAAGTTGTTGATTGGGAGGAGTCGGTGGGGTATCTTTGAGTCATCGAGAGCGGCACTGGAGCCGCCCAGGAAAGGATTGATACAATGACTGCTGTTTCCCTTCTCGCCGAAGCTCTGGTTGATGCTGCCGACGCTTATGATGGTGATGCCGACGACGCGCACATCAGCATCCAGCTTCACGAAGATGAAGATGGTTTCGAGTGGTGGACCGCCGCGATCTACGAATGCTACGAAGACAGCATGACGAACTGGATGAATGGCGAAGAGGCCGCCAGCGATCTCACGTTGATCCGCGACGGCAAGGCCGAAGAGGTGGCCGAGCGCTATGCCGACGCGTGGGATGACGACTGGACCGAGTTCCATGGCGAAGTCGACCAAGGTGACGAAGCCGCGTGACCCCCTGCAAGGCCCCGCCAGTTTGGCGGGGCTTTCTCTTTCTGGAATCCGACATGCTGCCCGATCTTCCCGACTTCCTCCGGCACTACAGCAGTGCCGAACGCCCGACCGCCTTCGCCGCCTGGGCAGAATCCCTGCCGCGCACGAAAGCCGCCGGATCCGCCTTCTGGTCCGCCTTAGTGAAGGAATGGAGCGGCTTCGACGCCATCGATCACGTCCGCTTCGCCCAGTTTTTCCGTAGATTCCGTTCCAGCCGCCCGACCGGCTTCATCGAGCACCTTCCTGAGAAAATCCGGATTTTTCGTGGCCAGGACGCCTGTGATGCCTTCGGCCTGGCGTGGACCACGGACAGGCGGGTCGCGGAGGGCTTCGCGCAGGGGCACCGGGGCGTCAGGCACGATGACCCCTACGTCTACGAGATTACCGTGCGGCCCGAGGATGTCGCGCTCTGCTGCGATGACCGGGCGGAGCACGAGATCGTTCTGCTGCACGTGACCCCGGAGATGGTCCGACAGGCCATCGCCAACGCAGACTGACCAGGATCAACCGGTCAGCTCCGGCTGATCCGATCGTAGATGTCGGCAAGACGCTCCAGCGCCTTGCGCTGCGGATCCTCGGCGATGCCGGACAGGTCGATGTCTGCAAGGTAGGCATCGATCGCGCGACTCGATTCCTCGCGGCGGTGGTCCGTTTGATGCGCCAGAATCCGGTCAATTGTGGACAGCTCAACTCCGGCCGCGCGCATGATTGTCGCGGCGGTCCGGCGCAGGTCGTGCCGATGCCAGTCTGCCGTCCTTGAGGCTTTCATGATGGCGCTGGTGATCCGTGACCAGTTGCCCAACTCGGTCCCCGCCAAGCTTGGAAAGACGAGATCATCTGGATCCTGCCCCAGATGATCTGGGATCTCATCGAGCAGCTGGATGACCGCGTCCGGGATGGGCAGCAGCTGCGTCCGGAGTCCGCCGCGCACAGACTTGACCCTCGGCTTGAACCAGGTCTTCGCATCGCGGTCAATGTGCCGCCAGCGAGTCGCGCAGACCTCCGCCAACCGGGCTCCAGTTAACAGGATGAACCGGACGGCGAGCGGCCGGATGTCGAGATCCGGATGCGCCTTCATCTCGAGCTCCGCGGGAGCGGGGTAGACGAGCAGAGGCCAGATCCTCTTGAGCTCATCGACGCGCAGCGCCCGGTCGCGCGTGCCCGTAATCTCTTCATCATCCGATGCCGGGTCGAGGGTGTCCCTTATATCAGCCACGTCCAACACCGGTCGTCTACGCTTTCCGGCCACCCGGAACTTTCCGCGGCCCGCCGACCAGTCAAGGACCGGCATCAAGTAGGCCCGGGCTTTCGAAACCTGGCCATTTGCCTTTTCCGCCCCCGATTTCGGGGCATACGTCATCATCGCATCGGCGAAATCGTCATCAGGAATGTCGGTCACTCGTCGATCAAGGAGACCCGCGAAGACGGCTTTGATGCGCTTTCTGGCTTCGGAATCGAAATCGCGTTTTGTCCTGGCCCAGGTCGCTTTGCTAACACCGGGGCCAGCTTCGTATTCCGCGATCAACTCGCCCAATGTCGGGTCTCCCGACCGCGCGGTCGCCGCCTCGCGCTTCGCGGCATTAAGATTTCCCGATGCACCTCGGATCTCCGCCAGGACCGACGCCGCCCGGACGCGCGCATCTCGAAGCGACATGTCGGGGTAAGTGCCGATCGTCAACCGTTGCTTCGCTCCGTCCGCTGAGGTCCCACGGACGGCCCAGGTCTTCGCGCCTGCCGGTGTGACGCGCAGGGACAGCCCCGGGGCCTTGGCGTCCGGGTAGTCCGTCCTGGTCTCGACAACCAGCCTTCTGATCATGTGATCCGTCAAATCCACCTTTGCCACGCCTTGCCCCTCAGCTCTTCACTATGGACGGAAGCATATCGGGGACACCGTGGGGACACCAGACAGCGCCGGACTTTGTCCCCAAAATAACCACCCGCAGTCCGACCCGGCACGGCGATGCGCTTGACACGTCGCGACCAACATCCGTAGTGCATTGATTACAAGTATATTTTTCATTCCCTAGAAAGAGTCCTCCGGATTTCTCATTCCACAGCATGAACGCGATGGCAGGATTGAAAATCCGCGTGTCGGTGGTTCGAATCCGCCTCCGGGCACCATTTCTCCGCATTCTCTAGTCTCGTCCGGCCTCGCCAATCGGCAGGGCCGATGTCGCCTTGATTTCCTCCATCGACAGCAGGGCGGTGACGTTGTGGATCCTGACCTGCGAAATCAGTGACTGGTAGAAGCGGTCATAGGCGCGGGCGTTACGGACCTGCACCTTCAGGATATAGTCGATATCGCCCGCCAGCCGATGCGCCTCGATCACCTCGGGGCGTTCGCGCAGGGCCTTCAGAAAGCGCGCTGCCCAATCCTTGTCGTGCTCGGCGGTGCGGATCAGCACGAAGAAACACGCCTCCAGCCCCAGCGCCTCGGGGTCCAGAATCGCCACCTGCCTGCGGATCACGCCGGCCTCGCGCAGCTTGCGGATGCGGTTCCAGACCGGGGTCTTGGATGCGCCGACACGCTCGGCGATCTGGTCCAGCGACAGGCTGGCATCCTGCTGCAGCAGGGACAGGATTTTCCGATCCACCTCGTCAAGGCGGACAGGCGTTTGCGGGCTGGTGGCGTCGCGCGAAATCTGTTCCGTCATACTGCTCTCTTCTGACTGATTGTCCTTATTTTGCTGACCCTATCGCGAAATGCCAGAACAAAATTCTATATTGATGGGACCAACGGAAAGGTCCGAACCCATGAGCAAAGCCTTCATTCCGACGGCCGCGAAGCCCGGCGTCATCACCGCGAACGATCTGCGCGAAGGCCATAACGTCTGGATGTGCGACGATGACTGGACGGTCGATCCCGCGCAGGCGACGCTGTTCGAGGACGAAGCCATCGCCGAACTGGCGATGCTGAAGGCGATCGGGCAATCGGATCGGGTCGTGGGCCCCTATATCGTCGAGGCCCGGCGTGGCCCGAACGGTCCCGAGCCCACCCATTTCCGCGAGGCCTTCCGCCAGAAAGGTCCGTCCAACTATTTCCACGGAATCCAGTCCGACAAAACGCAGGCCGCCAATGTTTGATGTCCGTCCCGTCGAAACCGACTATGTTCGCCACCGTGCGGCCCAGTTCCGCGCCCAGGTCGCCCGCCGCCTGGATGGTAGCCTTACGGAAGAGGAATTCCGTCCCCTGCGCCTGATGAACGGGGTCTATCTGCAGCTGCATGCCTACATGCTGCGGGTGGCGATTCCCTATGGCACGATCAGCCCTGATCAGATGCGCATGCTGGCCCATCTGGCCTCGACCTACGACAAGGGTTACGGCCATTGGACCACGCGCCAGAACATCCAGTTCAACTGGCCCCGGCTGGTCGACATCCCGGACATGCTGGACGACCTGGCCTCGGTCGGGATGCACGCCATCCAGACCTCGGGCAACACGATCCGCAACGTGACGACCGACGCCTTCGCCGGTGCCGCATCCGACGAGGTTGCCGATCCGCGCCCCTATGCCGAACTGCTGCGCAGCTGGTCCACGGACCACGCCGAATTCCAGTTCCTGCCGCGAAAGTTCAAGATCGCCATTTCCGGCGGTGCGCGCGACCGTGCGCTGGTCGCCGCCCACGATATCGGCGTGCGCCTGGTCGAAAAGGACGGAAAGACCGGGTTCGAGGTCTGGGTCGGGGGCGGTCTGGGTCGCACGCCGATGCTGGGTCAGGTGATCCGGGATTTTCTGCCGGAAGAGGATCTGCTGCCCTATATCGAGGCGATCATCGCCACCTATAACCTGTCCGGACGCCGCGACAACAAATACAAGGCGCGCATCAAGATCACCGTCTCCGAACGTGGCCTGGACGTGTTCAAGGCCGAGACCGAAGAGGAATTCCAGCACCGCCGCCGCGATTTCAACGGTGCGGACCGCGAGGCGCTGGCGATCTTCAGGGATCGGTTCACCGCCCCGGCGTTCCGCAACGCGCCCGCCGCGGGCTATGAGGCGGAACGCCAGGCAAACCCGGCCTTCCGCAGCTGGACCGACACCAACCTGCACGCGCACAGGATCGACGGCTATGCCAGCGTCATCGTGACGTTCAAGGCGCCGGGCGCGACGCCGGGCGATGCAAGTGCCGATCAGATGCGGCTTTTGGCAGATCTGGCGGAAAGATACGGACACGACGATCTGCGCATCATGCATGACCAGAACGTGGCGCTGCCGCATGTGCACAAATCCGATCTGCCGTCGCTGTATCTGGCGCTGCGCGAAGCCGGGTTGGCGACTGCGAATGCCGGGTTGACCAGCGACATCATCGCCTGCCCGGGCATGGATTACTGCACGCTGGCGACCGCACGGTCGATCCCAATCGCGCAAGAGATCGCCGAGCATTTCCGCGCGGTCGGCCTGGAGGACGAGATCGGCAATCTGAACATCCGCATCTCGGGCTGCATCAATGCCTGCGGGCATCACCATCTGGGCCATATCGGCATTCTTGGCCTGGATCGCGCCGGGGTCGAGAACTATCAGATCACGCTTGGTGGTGACGGCTACGACATCCCGGCCATCGGCCAGCGCGCCGGTGCGGGCTTCCCGGCCGAAGAGGTCGCGCCTGCCATCGACCGATTGCTGCGTGCCTATCTTGAGGTGCGCGAGGATGCATCCGAACGCTTCCTTGACGCCTATCGCAGGCTTGGCCCCGCGCCCTTCAAGGCCGCGCTGTATCCCGAGACGACCGATGCTTGATGGCAGCCTTGACACACGGGCGGGGCGGCTGAACGACCGCTACCGGCATCATGCCGCGACCGAGGTACTGCGCCGCGCCGTCAGCGACCCGGATCTGGGTCGCGTCGCGCTGGTGTCGTCTTTCGGATCCGAATCGGTGGTTCTGCTGCATATGGTCAGCGTCGTGGCACCCGGGCTGCCGGTCCTGTTCATCGACACGCAGATGCTGTTCCCCGAGACGCTGGCCTATCAGCGCGAGGTCGCGGCGAAGCTGGGGCTGACCGATGTGCGCGTGATCAGGGCCGATGAGGCCGAGGTCGCGCGCCATGACCCTGATGGCACGCTGCACAAGTTCAATCAGGATGCCTGCTGCGACCTGCGCAAGACGGTGCCGCTGGAACAGGCGCTGTCGGGGTTCGATGCATGGATCACCGGCCGCAAGAGGTTCCAGAACGGCCAGCGTGCCGCGCTGGAGTTCTTTGAGCCCGAGCCGCCCACTCGCCTGCGCGTCAATCCGTTGGCCCATTGGCGGCCCGAGGACGTGCAGGAATACATGATCGAGAACAACCTGCCGCGCCATCCGCTGGTCGCGAAGGGGTATCCTTCGATCGGGTGCGCGCCCTGCACCTCGCCGGTGAAGCCGGGTGAGGACCCGCGCGCCGGTCGCTGGCGTGGCAGCGACAAGACCGAATGCGGCATTCATTTCATCGGCGGGCGCATGGTCCGCGGAAAGGTTTCGGCATGACCGATCAGTTGAACAGCCAGCGGATCGTTGTCCGCGATGACGGGTTTCATCCGCTGGACAGCGAGGCGGAAATCACCCTTGCCCCGGACACGGCGCCCGAGGATCTGGCCGATCATCTGCATTGCGCGCTGTTGGCGATTGACTTCCCGGCCTTCACGGACGGGCGCGGATTCAGCCTGGCCCGTCGCCTGCGTGAACTGGGGTATCGGGGCCGCCTGCGTGCCACCGGCCGGCTGATAGCCGACCAGTATGCAATGGCCCGGCGCGTCGGTTTCGACGAGGTCGAGGTTGCGCCGGACATCGCCGCACGCCAGCCGCAGGATCAATGGCTGGCACGTGCCGACTGGCAGGCGTGGGACCATCGGTCGCGCCTTGCCGGCTGAGCGACCCTTTCACATCGCCCGCAGATCGCCTAAGACATTCAGGAAATAAGACATGACGCTGGACCTGACCGTGGCCGACGCCGCACCGAACACGACCAAGAAGACCATTCCCGACGCGCAGACCGTGACCTCGGTCACGCACTGGACGGACAAGCTGTTCTCGTTCCGGGTGACGCGGCCTGCCAGTCTGCGTTTCCGGTCGGGTGAATTCGTGATGATCGGCCTGCCGGGCGACAATGGAAAGCCGATCCTGCGGGCCTATTCGATTGCCTCGCCGAACTGGGACGACGAACTGGAGTTCTATTCGATCAAGGTTCAGGACGGGCCGCTGACCAGCCGCCTGCAGCATATCCAGCCGGGCGACCAGATCATCCTGCGGCCAAAGCCGGTCGGCACGCTTGTCCTTGATGCACTGCTGCCCGGCAAGCGTCTGTGGTTTCTGGCCACCGGCACGGGCGTTGCACCCTTCGCCAGCCTGATGCGCGACCCCGAGACCTATGAGCGGTACGAGCAGGTCGTGATGATGCATACCTGCCGCAACGCAGACGAACTGACCTATGGCCGGGAACTGGTCGAGAACCTGAAGCACGATCCGCTGTTGGGTGAGCTGTATGGCGAGGATTTCGCCAAGCGGCTGCTGTATTACCCGACCACCACGCGCGGACAATCGCCCTTCATGGGCCGGATCACCGATAACCTGACCTCGGGCAAGGTTTTCGAGGATCTGGGTCTGCCGCCGATTTCGCCAGAGACCGACCGTGCGATGATCTGCGGCAGCCTGGCCTTTAACGTCGATGTCAAGGCGGTGCTGGAGGGTTTCGGGCTGCGCGAGGGCGCGAACTCGGACCCAAAGGAATTTGTCGTCGAAAAGGCGTTTGTCGGAGACGGCGTTTGAGTTGAAGACCTCGTTGTGACCGATGGACCGGTCCCGGCAGGCAGAGATGATCCAGATTGCGGGCGTGGTCAGAACGGCCTCGCCCTTTTTCGCTTATCTGCCTGTGGGCTTCACGCAGTTGTTTGGAACCTACGCCAGACCGACCTGTTATGAAGATCAGGAATGCGGAAGCCGACTTCCGGGATAGGCCAGGGGGACCCATGCGCAAGCTTGTTCACAACACGACGGCATTGGCCGCATGTCTTTCAATGATCGCGCCGCAGCTTGTGCAGGCCCAGGGATGGCCTTCGGCCCCGTCGGCGCCGATCACCGCCGCCGGCGAGCCCGTGCTGCTGGCGCAGTCGGCGAAGGATCTTCAGGGGATCGACGAGGATCTGCGCAAGCAGCTGATGAAGGCCGAGCGCAAGAAGAAGGAAGAAGCCGCCAAGGCCAAGGCCGAAAAGGCCAAGTCACGCGACAAGGGCAAGGCTGACAAGAACAAGGACGGCGGCAAGAAGAAAGCCAAGCAGCAGTCCGAAGGCCAGGGTAAGAAACACGCCGACCGGCCCGACCGTGACCAGAACGCGAAGCCCGCAAAGCAGCATTCGGGCAACGGGAAGCACGACGAACGCCAGAAGGTCAAGGAAGGCAAGGGAACGAAGCCGAAAGAGGATCGGCGCGACAAGGCATCTGCGGGAAAGAAGAAAGATGCTCAGGTCGAGGCCGCGCGAAAGGCCAAGCAGCGCAAGCAACAGGCGCAGCGTCAGGAAGACAAGGCCCGGGAAAAGGCCCGCGAAGCGGAACGTGCCCGGGACCGCGATGATCGGCGAAAGGCTGCCGCGGCGAACAGCCGGGTCGGTCGCGCCGGATCGCAGTCCGCCAAGCAACGCGCCGGTCAGATGGCCGGTCTCAGCAAGGTTCTGGATCAGGAAATCGCGTCGGGTCTGACCGAGGATCGTTTGTCCTGCGTGTCGGGCGGCAGCTTTCCCTGCGCGCGGGGCACGCGGGTCATGACGCCGCGCGGCGTCGTTCTGGAACGGGATGGCGACGGCTATCGCCTTGCACCGAAGAACGCCCAGACCTATCGCGCCGAAGGCGATGGAAAGATGGTGGCGCGCGGGTCGAACGACAGCGACCGACGCGGCAATCAGGCCGCGAAAGAAGCCGCCAGAGAGACCCGCGCAGCCTTGGCACAGGCGCTGGATGACTGGCAGACACGGCGTGACTTCAGGGAACAGCGGATCACCCGGGAAAACAGGCGCAGTTCCTCTCAGGATTTCTCGACCAGTTTGCGCGATGTCTTGGCGCAGACCTCGGGACAGGCGCCGCGTGATCGCGCGCGCAAGGATGACGACGACGACAACGATCTGGTCAAGGCGTTGCTGTTGGGGGCAGGGGCCCTGGCGGTCGGATCGATGCTGAACAACAATCGTCAGGTCGCACTCAGCAGCCCGGATCGGGTCGTCTTTACGCGTCCTGACGGCAGTCACGAAGTGGTCAAGGACGAAACGGTCCTGCTGCGGCAGCCTGGATCGAACGTGACGACCGAGAATTTCGACGACGGGTCTTCCAGGACCATCGTGACGCGTCCGGATGGCAGCAAGGTCGTGACGATCCGTGACGCGGATCTGCGTATCCTGCGCCGAACGCTGATTTCGGCGGATGGTCGCAGCACACGGCTGATCGACGACACCGAGACGGTTCCACCCGTCGATATCGCCTCTCTGCCGCGTCCCGTTCCGGCCCCTGCCTCGCGCAACGATGCCGACATGGATCAGGCCGCGCTGCGCGAGGCGCTGCGCCGGGAAACGTCGATCGATCGGCGCTTCACACTGGGCCAGATCCGGAACATCCCCGAGGTTCGTTCGCTTGCCGCGCCGCTTGATCTGGATGCGATCACGTTCGACACCGGATCTGCGGCGCTTCGTCCCGATCAGGCCGCGCAGCTGTCCTCACTGGGGGCGGCGATCGGCACCGCGGTGGCCGAGAACCCGCGCGAGATCTTCATGATCGAGGGATACACCGATACCGTCGGTCCCGACGTCGTGAACCTTGCCCTGTCCGATCGGCGCGCCGAATCCGTGGCGCTTGCACTGACCGAGTATTTCGATGTCCCGCCGGAAAACCTTGTCGTGCAGGGCTACGGAGAACAGTTTCTCAAGGTGCGCGCCGAAGGGGATGTCAGGGACAATCGCCGCGTCGCCGTGCGGCGCGTCACCGACCTGCTGCAGGTCGCCGACAGCCGCTAGCGCAACGGGGAACGACCCCAGACATCACGAAGGCCCCGCAGATCCTGTCGGGGCCTTTTCTATCTGCGATCGGGCGTTGTGTCAGAGGTGTCGCGGAAACTCGATCTTCGGGCAGCGATTCTGAACGACCGTGATGCCCCGCTTGACCGCCTTGGCGGCGGCTGCGTCATCGCGGACGCCCAACTGCGTCCAGATCACCCGCAGATCGGGCAGGCAGGCAAGGGCTTCGTCCACGATCCCCGCGACCGCCTCTGAACGGCGAAAGATATCTACCATCTCGACGCCGGCGTCAGCCGGGATGTCAGACAGATCGCCATAGACCCGTTCATCCAGAATGTTCGTTCCCGCATGATTCGGGTTGACCGGAATGACCCGATAGCCCTGCGCCTGAAGGTAGCGCGCAACGCCCCAGCTTGGCCGATCTTCCCTGGGTGAAAGGCCAACCATCGCAATGACTTTCGTGGATCTCGCAATCCGCGCGATGTCCTCGTCGTCGTCAAGATCAATGTCCATGGCGAGCCTCCCTACCTCATCCACAGGTTGCAGCAACCTGACATAGAAAAGGCGCCCGGTCCAGAAATCCGGCCGGGCGCAAGTCGCGGAACGAGGGACAGTGATCCGAACATGACCGTTCCGGGGTCATGTTCTGTTAGACAAATGAGCATCACCCGCCCAAAGTTCCAGATCTGTCGCGAATTCGTGATTCTGAATCACGGGTTCACGATTGTCATTTCAGTTTTCGCCAGTTCTGCTTTGCTTTCTCAAGCGTCTTCCGCGGGGCGGCAAGTATTCTGCGCGCGGCTGCCTCTGATCGCATCAGATACAGGTGTTTGCCGATCACCACGACATGCCGGGGATTGCCCTTTTCGCGCCGTCCCTCGGACAGGGACATCGGGCAGAACCCTGCGAATCCGGGCGCGTAGGCGCGTGGGTCTGCTTCGAATCGTGCACGATTGTCCTCGGTCGCGAAATGCCACAGCTTTCCCTTCCACATCGTCACGACATCGCTTCGGCCGGGAACCGCGTGGCCCGCGCCACGGGATGCAACCGCGTCAAAGCCGCCTAACGCCCAATCCTGCGCCATCGCGCCAACGGGCGGGCTCAGCAGGGTGATCAGAAGTGACAGGGCAGCGGTCTTCATGCGGGTACTTTCGGGCTATCAGCCTAAATGGCAGGCCCGAAGGTGATTCTCAACGTCGCCATGCCGATGTCGCAGCGAAGTGATGCTAGGATCGGCCGGCGGCATACAACGCGACTGCCGCGGCGTTCGAGACGTTCAGCGACCCGAAATCGGCCGCGAACGGGATACGGGCAAGATGATCGCAGTTCTTCATCGTCAGGTCGCGCATTCCCGGCCCCTCGGATCCCATGACCAGACAGATCGCGCGCCCCTTCAGGTCGGACAGCAGGTCGGGAAGGGTGTCGGTCGCAGTGCCATCAAGGCCGATCAGCGTGAATCCCATGCCTTTCAGCTGCGACAGCGCCTCGGCCAGGTTGGGCACCCGCAGATAGGGCTGCCGTTCCAGCGCGCCCGAGGCGGTCTTGGCCAATGCGCCCGTTTCCGGGGCGGAATGCCGCGCGGGCGCGATGACGGCGCGTGCGCCGAACACCTCTGCGGATCTCAGGATCGCACCGATATTGTGCGGATCGGTGACGCGATCCAGCGCAACCAGCAGCGGCCGGGTCTCGCCCGGCACCTCGCGCAGGACGACTTCGCTGAGACTGCCCCATTTCAGCGGCCGCACCTCAAGCGCCGCGCCCTGATGCACGCTGTCGGGCGCAAGGGGCACGGTCTTGCCGAAGACGCGCGGATCGGTGATTTCGGGCGTCATGCCGAACAGATCGCCCAACCGGTCCAGCGCGTTGCGCGTCACGACCAGGCGCAGTTTCTGACGGGCCGGGTTGGCAAGCGCGTCGCGAACCGCGTGCAGGCCGAACATCCAGACCGTCTCGGCGGCCGCAGCGCGCCGGCTTCGTTCCTTGTCGATCACCCATGCGGGTTTCTGCGGCTTCGACTCTTTGCCTGCCATCGAAATCTCCTGTTGTCGCCTTCCTCTCTGCGCGTGCAGACGCGTTCGCGCAAGACCCGGAAATCCGCTTGACGCCCCCGACCGAGGCAGCTAATCACGCCCCCACGCCGACGGCGTTCGGCGGGCGACGTGCTGCAAGGTGCGGCAGCGGACTGTAACTCCGCCGGGGAGACCCATGCCTGGTTCGATTCCAGGGTCGCCCACCATTATCCTTGAAATGATAGGATAATCTGGTGGTCTGACGCCACAGATCAGCAACTTGCCAGAGCGTTATCCCCGGCCAATCTATAGCATCGCAGGTTCTTCCAATTCCGCGGGCGGTGATCGACGTTCGATCTCGTTCTGCCGATGTCGGGTCGAAACGCTGCACGAAGATGTCAGGACGACCGCGTCTCGTCAGGCACGCGCATCTCTTTTTTCAAAGCCGGCACCGAGCATTCGCATGATCCGCTGCGGGTCATGCCACGGCACTTGCAGACATCGTTTTTGTGGAAATGCGTGGATTGATGGGCTGGAGGCGGCTGGTCGCGTCGCGATGATCAGCCAAGGCTTCATGGCCTTCTATATGACAGGGGCGCCGCGCATTTGCATCGCGACGCCCCTTTGATTTTGTGAACGACAGTCCGGTCGGATCAGGGGCCAACCACGCGGCAGGTCTGCGAACGGGCCTTCAGTCGCTCGCACGCCAGTTGCGCGTCAGATTTCGACAGGTTCACGAAGTTCGCCTCGAAACCGCGCAGCGTGTCGGCGATGCGGCGATTTGCCCCTTCAAGCACCGTTCCGTCTTGCAGGGCGGTTTGCAACAGCAGCTTTTCGGCTTCCGTATGCGACCGGTAGAGGCCCAGATTGACACCCCAGTGCCGCCCGCTGTCTGCCGGTCGGGACACGATCTCCAGCGCTTCGGGTTCGGCGATGTCGCCTTCGCCCATCGCCGCCAGGATGACCGTCTCGGATCGGGGTTTCGGCGCGGGCGATGCCAGAAGCGACAGGGAATTGTTGTCCTGCCCGGTCGCCTCGGCGACCGCCTGTGCGACAGCGTCCGCCTGCCCGTCGTCGCGGGGCTGGACTGCCGCAACGCTGGCAGAGCCTTGCGACTCGCGGCTGCGGGGGGCGCGCGCGGGGCGCATCGACGCTTCCAGCACGGGTGCGGCAAGGCTGGCCGATTGTGCAGCAGGCTCAGCGGCCGAGGCAACCGCGCTGGCAACCGCTTCGTCCACGGCGGCCCCCTGAGCGGCTGGCCGCAGCCTAGGCCGGATGCTGGACGCCAGAGCAAGGCGGCTGGCCGATGCTGCAGGCGACGGCGCGGCCTTCGTCGCCTCGCGCATCGCAGCGGCAAGTGCGTCGCGTGTCGCAACCGCAGCCGTTGACGCCGAGCCACGGCTTGCCGGAGCCGGCGGTTCCGACGAGTTCAGGACCAGGCGTTGCGTCTGGGGTTGTGTCGCTGCCGGTTTCGGCTGGACCTGCGCACGACGCACGACCTTCTGCTGCGCCACAAGCTTGGGCGGGGCGGGGCGGGTTTCGCGCACACGGTTGGGAACGCGGCTGAAGCCCGAATCCAGCAGCTGCGCCATTGTCTGATTGCGCTGCGCGGTCGAGGTGCCCCCGAAGACTGTTGCGATCAGTCTTTTCTTGCCGCGCTGCGCCGAGGCGGTCAGGTTGAAGCCGGCGGCGCGCGTATAGCCTGTCTTGATCCCGTCCGCGCCGGAATAGGCATCAAGGAAACGCTTGTTCGTCGATGAGACCTTGGCGATCCCTGCATCGGCCGAGCGGCGCGAGAACAGGTTGTAATACTGGGGAAAATCGTAGAACAGGTGCCGCCCCAGAATGCTCATGTCATGGGCGGTCGAATAGTGGCCTTCCTGCGTCAGGCCGTTCGCGTTCTTGAATTGCGTGTTGCGCATTCCAAGTGCCCGCGCCATCGCCGTCATCTGTTGCGCGAACGCGGTTTCGGATCCGGCCAGACCCTCGCCGATCGCTGTCGCTGCGTCGTTGGCCGACTTGATCGCGGCGGCGCGTAGCAGATAGCGCAGCTCGATCTTCTGCCCGGCCCGGAGGCCCAGCTTCGAGGGCGGCTCGGCCGCGGCGTTGGACGACACCGGGAACTTCGAATCCAGACGCACCTGGCCGCGTTCGATCGCGGTGAACGCCAGATACAGGGTCATCATCTTTGTCAGGGACGCCGGATGAAGCTTGGTATCGGCGTTTTGCTTGTAGATCGGTTGACCGGTGCGTGCGTCCATCACATAGGCGGCAAACGGTGCCGCCGAAAGGCTGACCGGCATCAGGACGGCCAGCATGATGAATGCCCACAGCCGGGCTGTCAGGGGAAATCGGGTCACTGTCGCGGTCTCTCTGCCTCGTGCAGGTGTATCTTTTGTCGCACACCCGTCGTTGATAAAACGATAATAGCATGAGTATATTGCGCGTGAAACCTTGCATTTGACTTATTTTGCCTGCGTGCCGTCCGTGGGCGCCTGCGGCAGTTGCGGGGCTTTCATCCACGGCAGAATCGACTATATTTCAACGCGAACGGGCTGCCCTGGTCGCGGCCCGGAAATTCTTGCAGCAGGCCCCAAGACGGCCGGAACATGACGCGATGACGCATTGGATGACCGACAGCGACAAGCCCGACGACCAGATCGAACTGGCCGTCAAGCCGCGCACGAAACCGCAGCGGCCGCCCCTGTACAAGGTGCTGATGCTGAATGATGACTTCACACCGATGGAGTTCGTCGTCCATGTTCTTGAACGGCTTTTCAACATGACCCACGCGCAAGCCATCGAGATCATGCTGACCGTGCATCGCAAGGGTGTCGCGGTGGTCGGTGTGTTCTCGCACGAGATTGCGGAAACCAAGGTGGCTCAGGTCATGGAACTTGCGCGCCGCCAGCAGCACCCGCTGCAATGCACCATGGAAAAAGAGTAACCCGTGTCGGGATCAAGATTCGCGCTGGCCTTCCCGGCCGGCAGCCCCGAGGGCAGGGTTCTGGTCGTTGGCGCCCGTGCCGACAGCGACCTTGCGGGCCTTGATCCTTCCGCGACGCGGATCCGGCAGGGACACTTCCCGGATCACCGGGCGCTGTCCGCGCAGGGCTGGCAGGTGTCGCCGCAGGTCGAGGGGGAATTCGACACGGCCATCGTCGTGCTGCCCCGCGCCAAGTCGCAGGCGCGTGCGTGGATCGCGGACGCCGCCAGCGGCCTTCCCGCAGGCGCATCGCTGTGGATCGACGGGCAGAAGACGGATGGCATCGATTCGATGCTGAAGGAGATGCGCGGGCTTGCCGATGTCGATGAGGTTCACAGCAAGGCGCATGGCAAGATCTTCCGGGTGACCGTGCCGCAGGGCGACTGGCTGCCTGCGGACTGGGCCGCGGAACCACATCAGGCCGCGCCGGGCTTTGTCACCCGACCGGGTGTCTTCTCGGCAAACGGCATCGATCCGGGTTCGGCGCTGCTGGCGAGGCATCTTCCCGACAGGCTGCCGACGCGGTTGGTCGATCTGGGCGCGGGCTGGGGCTGGCTTGCCGCGCAGGCCCTGTCCCATTCCGGTGTCGAGATCGTGCATCTTGTCGAGGCCGATCACGATGCGCTGGAATCTGCGCGCGACAATATCGACGATCCGCGCGCCAGGTTTCACTGGGCCGACGCACGCGACTTCGTGCTGCCCGAACCGGTGAACGGGGTCATCATGAACCCGCCGTTTCATCTGGGGCGCGACGCCGATCCCAGACTGGGCGCCGCGTTCATTGCGTCGGCGGCGCGATTGCTGACCGGCGCGGGCCGGTTGTGGATGGTCGCGAACCGTCACTTGCCGTACGAGAACGTGCTTGCCGATCATTTCGCGCAGATCGCAGAGATCGGCGGCGACAATCGCTTCAAGGTCATCGAAGCCAGCGGTGCCGGACGCCCGGCAAACCGCAAGGGAGGCCGGAAATGAGCCTGTCCATTCAGGGCAAGACCGCCATCGTCACCGGCGCGGCCCGGGGCATCGGCCTTGCCGTCGCCCAGAACCTTGTCGAACGCGGCGCGAATGTCGTCTTCACCGATGCCGACGAGGAAGGTCTGGACCGGGTGGTGTCGGACCATGGCAAGGACAATCCGCAAGTTCTGGATTTTCCCGGCGACATCTGTGAAAAACTGGTCATGGCCAACCTGCTGTCGGCGACGCTGGATGCCTATGATCGTGTCGATATCCTTGTGAACGCGCATCGTTTCGTGAAGGGATCGGACCCGCTGGACACCGATCCCGGAATTCTGGAAGAAATGCTGCGCCAGAACATGATCGCCGGGCTGCGGCTGTCGCAGATGGTCGCCAAGCGGATGATCAAGCAAAGCGAAGGCCAGCCCGATATCGTGCAGGCCGGATCGATCGTGAATGTCTCGACGCTGGCGGCGTCGCGCCCGGTGCCCGCGATGCTGGGCTATTCCATTGCATGCGCGGCGCAGGAACAGGCGACGCGCGGGCTGGCGCTGGCGCTGGCGCCGCACCGGATCCGGGTGAACGGAGTGCGTTTCAGCAGCATCATGTCGCACGAACTGAAATGTGCGCTGAAGGAGGACGCCGATATGCGTCAGCAGATCATCGACGGCACGCCCCTGGGCCGCATCGCGTCGGCTGACGAACTGGCCGACACGGTGCATTATCTGGCCAGCGAAGGCGCGCGCTTCATCACCGGGCAGATCGTCACGGTCGATGGCGGGCGCAGCCTTGCCGACCCGGTCACGGCGCAGGATCTGTAGCCGCTATTGCCCATCCTCGGGGAAGGCCACCTTGCAGGCGCGGACATAGGCGGCGGCCCGATCGCTCAGCGCGGCCTTGCGTGCCGCCAGGCCGTCACGCTTGCGCTGTTCGGCCGCCGGATCGATCGGCACGCGATAGCGTTCTGTATCGACATAATCCCGCCAGCAGGGTGTATAGCTGACCTGCGCGTTCCCGTCCTTGTCGCGATACACGTCGCGGCATTGGGTCAGACGGTCGCGGACGACTTGGCGTTCCTCCCACGCATAGCCGCGCGACAGATTGCCCTCGACCTCGGCCAGCAGGCGGCTGACGGTGCGGTATTCGCCGGTATGGCGGCTGATGCAGCGATCCTGCGGTGTGCCGCAGGCGGCAAGGACCAGCGGCAGGACGATCACGGCAAGGGTGGTGTTGCGGGGCATGGCCTGTCTCATTAAGCGTGTCAGCGGATGCTATCTGCCGGGCGGCCCGCTTGGCAACTCACGATGAGGTTTGAATGCTGGACCAACGCCGCCACGCCGCAAGCTGGTTTCGGGAACTTCGCGATCGGATCGTGCTGGCCTTCGAGGCGCTGGAGGATCGCGGTCCGGGAACCAGCATGCCCGGCCGTTTCGTCGTCACGCCGACGCAGCGCGGCGAGGATGGCGGTGGCGGGCTGATGTCGGTGATGCGCGGCGGCCGGGTCTTCGAGAAGGTCGGTGTCAACTGGTCCGAGGTCCATGGCACGCTGGCCCCCAAGGCCCAGGCGGCGATGGCCGCGCGCGGTGTGCCGGGCATGGACACGGATCCGCGCTTCTGGGCCTCGGGGATCAGTCTCGTGGCGCATATGCAGAACCCGCACGCCCCAGCCGTGCACATGAATACCCGGATGTTCTGGACCCCCGGCGCCTGGTGGTTCGGCGGCGGATCGGACCTTAACCCCTGCATCGAATACCCCGAGGATACGGCCCATTTCCACCAGACGCTTCGCGATGCCTGCGCGCCGTATGGCAGCGAATACTATGATCGCTTCAAGGCATGGGCCGACGAGTATTTTTTCATCCCGCATCGCGGCCGCGCCCGTGGCGTCGGCGGGATCTTCTATGACGATCTGAACAGCGGCGACTGGCAGGCGGATTTCGCCTTCACACGCGACGTTGGCGCCGCATTCCTGCCGGCCTTCCTGCCGCTGGCCGAGGCACGCATGTCGCAGCCATGGGACGACGCCGACCGCGAGACGCAGCTTGTGCATCGCGGACTGTATGCCGAATACAACCTTGTCTATGACCGCGGAACCCGGTTCGGGCTTGAAACGGGGCACAATCCGGATGCGGTCCTGATGAGCCTGCCCCCGCTGGCGAAATGGACCTGATGCGCGCGTGAGACGGGATCAGGTCGTGGCGACCGCCAGCAGCAACCCGACCCCGGCCACGATCAATGCCATGCCCGCCAGTTGCCGCTTCGAGGTCCGTTCACGGAACACCCGACCCGAGACGATCTGCGCGAACACCACCTCGACCAGCGCCAGCGTCCGCACATTCGCCGCCGGCGTCAGCGCGAAACCGATGAACCAGAACAGCGACGCGAAGGCGCCAAGCGCCCCTGCCGACAGCGATACCCGCCATTCCGCGACGATGCCGTGCAACGCGGCACGGTCAGCCATGACCAGCCAAATCAGCATCGCCGCCGATTGCAGAGCCAGTGTCAGGACCAGGATCGTCAGCGCGTGCACGACATAGCCGCCGGGCGGCAGCGACAGCAGCGCGCCGCGGAAACCGACCGCCGACAGGCCGAACAGCGCGCCCGCCACCAGCCCGGTCAGGACCGGGCCCAGCCCCGCGCGAGACCATCTGGCGCCACTGCCAAGAACCACCCCCAGCGTCGCCATCGCGATGGCGGTCATTCGTGCCGGGCCAAGCGGCTCGGCCAGCACGACCGCGCCAATGATGGCCAGGGTCACGGGTTCGGTCTTCATCAGGGCGGTGGCGATGCCAAAGCTTTGGCCGCGCATGGTCAGCAGCATGAATGCCGTGGCGGCAATCTGCGCGGCTGCGCCAAGCGCCGTGAAGGCAAGCGTGCGGGGGCCGATCGGCGGCAGATCGGCAAGGACCGACAGGCACAGCAAGGCCAGCGCCGCGAAGGGCAGCCCGAAGATGAACCGGACCGAGGTCGCGCCGATCGTGCCGATCCGCGCGGTCAGACCGGCCTGCGCGGCGTTTCGCGCGGTCTGCGCCACCGCAGCGATCAGGGTGGCGGCGACCCAGATCATGCTGTCCGGACAGCCTCGATCATTCGCGCGACGTTGTCGGGATCGGCGTCGGGCGTGATGCCGTGGCCCAGGTTGAAGACATGCGGTCCGCCGCGCAGGGCGCGGGTGATGCGTTGCGCCTCGGAAACCAGATCGGGTCCGCCGGTGACCATGTGGCGCGGATCAAGATTTCCCTGCACGCAGCCTTGGGTCTGCACGTTCTTGGCCGCCCATTCCGCGCCGACCGAATTGTCCAGCGCCACGCAGTCTGCCCCCGTCGCCTGCGCAAAGCCGACATAGCGTTCGCCCGCCTCTCGCGGGAACGCGATGATCGGGATGCCAGGATGGCGCGCCTTCAGCGTCGCGATGATCTTGCGGGCCGGGGCCACCGAGAAGTCATCGAAATCGCGCCCGACCAGGCTGCCGGCCCAACTGTCGAACAGCTTCACGGCCTCGGCGCCCGCATCGATCTGGGCGGACAGATACAGGATCGTCGCTTCGGTGATGCGGTCGATCAGCGCGGAAAATGCTGCACGGTCGGCCGATTTGAACTGATGCGCGGGGCCCTGATCGGGCGTGCCGCGGCCGGCGATCATGTAGGTCGCGACCGTCCAGGGGGCGCCGGCGAAACCTATCAGCGGCACATCTGCGGGCAGTTCGCGCGACAGGATCCGCACCGTTTCGTAGATTGGCGACAGCGTCTCGTGCACGTCCTCGGCGGGTCTCAGTTCCGAGACCCCGGCCGCATCGGTGATGGTGGACAGGCGCGGACCCTCGCCCTTGACGAACCACAGATCCGCCCCCAGCGCCTGCGGAACCAGCAGGATGTCGGCGAACAGGATGGCGGCATCAAAGCCGAAACGCCGGATCGGTTGCAACGTCACCTCGGCGGCCAGCTCGGGATTGTAGCACAGCGACAGGAAGTCGCCGGCCTTCTCACGAGTGGCGCGGTATTCGGGCAGATAGCGTCCGGCCTGGCGCATCATCCAGATCGGGGGCGTCGGCAGGGTCTCTCCGGCCAGGGCACGCAGCAGCAGTTTCGTCATGGGGCCTCCTTGCCCGGCCCATGAAGGCGAGGCGGCAGGCGTTGTCAAGGACGCGGCCGCCAGCTATGGCAGGGCCATGACACAGATGCCCGATCCCACCCGTCCTCTGAAAATCGGCACGCGCGGCTCGGTCCTGGCGCTGGCGCAGGCGCACGAGACGCGTGCCCGGCTGATGGCTGCCCATGACCTGCCTGCCGAGGCGTTCGAGGTGGTGGTCATCAAGACCACCGGCGACCGCGTGACCGACCGCCCCCTGAAGGAAATCGGCGGCAAGGGACTTTTCACCAAGGAAATCGAAGAGGCGCTGACCCAGGGCGAGATCGACATCGCCGTGCATTCGATGAAGGACATGCCGACGGTCCAGCCGGACGGCCTGCTGATCGACTGCCTGTTGCCGCGCGAGGATGTACGCGACGCTTTCGTCAGCCCGCATGTAGCCTCGATCGCCGAGATACCTGAAGGCGCCGTGGTCGGTTCGTCCAGCCTGCGGCGGCGCGCGCAGCTGGCGCATCGCAGGCCCGATCTGAAACTGGTCGAGTTCCGCGGCAATGTGCAGACGCGGTTGAAAAAGCTGCAGGACGGCGTGGCGGTGGCGACCTTCCTCGCCATGGCGGGATTGCGCCGGCTGGACATGCTGCATGTGGCGCGCAGCGCCATCGATCCCGCCGAAATGCTGCCTGCCGTGGCGCAAGGCGCCATCGGGATCGAGCGTCGCGACGATGACATGATGACGGCGGCGCTTCTGCGACCGATCCATGATGTCGAGACCGGCCAGCGCATTGCCGCCGAACGGGCGTTCCTGGCCAGGTTGGACGGGTCATGCGAAACGCCGATCGGCGCGCTGGCGGAACTGATCGACGGAAGGCTGCTGTTGCGCGGCCAGATCCTGCTACCGGACGGGACCATCGAGATCAGCGGCCGGCGCGATGGCGAAATCGCCGACGGGCCGGCGATGGGGCATGATCTGGCAGAGGAATTGCTGGCCAAGGCCGGTCCGGGATTCTTCGACCATATCTGATCCAACGTCGCGAAACGTGACCCGATGGCATCTTGGCAGATCGTGGTGCCCTCCCATCTCAGACTGCGCCTTCCCGGTCGTCAGCGGCTTAAGATCCTGCGCCGCAGTTGACTGCGGACCGATCATGGCGCGCAGGCGGCGCACCAGTCTTACATGAATGGCAATTGCAGTGTTCGCCGGGCAGGCTGGCCGCCTGCCGCGACCCGATCAATAGCTGCGGATAAGTCCGACAAGCCGCCCCTGGATACGCACGCTTTCTTCGGGCAGGATGCGGGTCTCATAGGCGGGATTGGCGGCCTCAAGCGCGATCATCGCACCCTTGCGGCGATATCTTTTCAGTGTCGCCTCGTGCCCTTCGACCAAAGCGACGATGATGTCACCGTTGTCTGCGGTACTCTGTTCACGGATCACCACGACGTCGCCGTCATTGATCCCGGCCTCGATCATCGAATCGCCCCGGACTTCCAGCGCATAGTGATGATCGCGCCCGGACAGCATCGTGCCGGGCACCGAGATATGGTGCGAAATCTCGGAAATCGCCTCGATCGGAACGCCGGCCGCGATGCGGCCCATCAGCGGAAGTTCAACGGCCGGGCTGTCGACGATGCTGACGGCGCCTCGCGGCCGCGCCGGACGGTCGTTCGAGATCACGCGTGGACGGAACCCGGTGCCATGATGTTCGGAATCCTTTGGGTTTGGACCGGGCGCCGCAAGACCGGACAGCGCATCGGGCAGGCGAACGATTTCCAGCGCCCGCGCACGGTGCGGCAGGCGGCGGATGAAGCCGCGTTCCTCCAGAGCCGTCACCAACCGATGGATCCCGGACTTCGAGCGCAGGTCCAGCGCATCCTTCATCTCATCGAACGAGGGGGGGACGCCGTCGCGCGCCATCCGCTTGTGGATGAATTCAAGCAGCTGGATCTGCTTCTTGGTCAGCATTGGTTTGTCCTCACCATATGTTCCGTTAATGTTCTAGCCTGCATCGCGAATCGCGTCAATCAGCAGAACAAAACGGGGTGAAGAAACGGTTAAGCCTGACGTGGCAGCGGCAGGTAGGTCACGATGTCGCCCGCAGCGCGTGCCGGGTCCGCAGCAGGACGCACCAGCAACACGTCTGCCTGCGACATCAGGGACAGCCGCGCCGAATCCTGATCCGCGAAAGGCCGGATCAGCGGCAGGTCGTCGCCGTCCCGCAGCCCGGCGCGAAGATAGTGCTGGCGCGGCCCTTCGGGAGCAAGATCGCGGTCCAGCCGTGCGCGCCGCAGCGCGATGCCGTCGCCAAGCCCTTGCATCGCGCGGATCAGGGGTTGCATGAACAGTATTCCGCAAACCATTGCCGAAACGGGGTTTCCCGGAAGGCCAAGCATTGGCAGGTCGGCGATCTTCCCGGCCATCAGCGGTTTGCCGGGACGCATGGCAATCTTGTAGAAGCTGCGCTGCATCCCCAGTTCGGACGCGACCTTGGCGATCAGATCGTGATCGCCGACCGAGGCGCCGCCGATGGTCACGATCAGGTCGGCGTCGGACGCGGCGGCAAAGCCGTCGCGCAGGCTTTCCAGCGTATCCCGGGCGATCGGCAGGATCTTCGAGATGCCACCGGCCTCGGCCACCTGTGCCGCGATGGCCAGATCGTTGGAACTGATGATCTGGCCGTCCTTCGGCGTCTGACCCGGCCGGATCAGTTCGTCCCCGCCCGCAAGGATCGCGACACGAGGACGGCGAGCGACGGTGACCTCGGGCACGTTCATCGCGGCCAGCAGGCCGATATCGGCGGCGTTCAGCCGCCGTCCGGGGGCAAGTTGGTCGCCGGTGGCGAAATCCCCGCCGCGCGGGCGGATATGAGTGGCCTCGCCATGCTCGGTCACGGTCAGGCGATCACCCTCGCGTCGGGCATTTTCCTGCATGATCACCCGATCATAACCCGCAGGGACCGGAGCACCGGTGAAGATGCGGATTGCGGTGCCGGGCGCGGCCTTGCCCGACCATGGATGCCCTGCCGCGGCCTCGCCGATGACGGTCAGCCCGCCGTTCAGATCCTCGGATCGCAGCGCATAGCCGTCCATCGCCGCGGAATCGAAGGGGGGCTGGGTCAGTCTTGCGGTTGCAGGCAGCAGCAGCGCACGTCCCGCTGCCTGATCCAGGCGAACCGTCTCTGGCCGGGGCGCGCCGGCCAGCGCAAGCACATGGGCAAGGGCCTCGACGACAGTAATCATGGCTCTGCCCTGTAGTCGCCCGATTTCCCGCCGCTTTTCGCAACCAGCCGGATCGCGTCGATACGCATGGATTTCTGCGCCGCCTTCAACATGTCATAGATCGTCAGGCAGGCTACCGAAACGGCGGTCAGGGCCTCCATCTCGACGCCGGTGCGCCCGGTCGTGCGCACCGTGGCGGTCACGCGAATTCCCGGCAGTTCGTGATCCGGCGTCAGGTCCAGTGCAACGCGCGACAGGGGCAGGGGATGGCACAGCGGGATCAGGTCCGAGGTCCGCTTGGCTGCCATGATCCCCGCCAGCCGTGCCACGCCCAGCACATCGCCCTTGGCCGCGCCGCCTTGCGCCAGCGCAAGGGTTTCTGCCGTCATCAGGACACAGCCTTCAGCAGTGGCCTCGCGCGTCGTCACGTCCTTGGTCGAGACATCGACCATATGTGCCTGACCGGCGCTGTCGAAATGGGTCAGGCTCATGCTGCCCCCGCCGGGGCGATTTCAAGGATGCGGCGCGTCGCGGCGGCCACGTCGGTCTGCCGCATCAGGCTTTCGCCGATCAGGAAACGTCGCGCCCCGACATGCATCATCGCTGTCAGGTCATCGGGGCTGAACAGCCCGCTTTCGCACACGATCCGCCGATCGGCCGGAATGCGCGGCGCAAGCTCGCGCGTGACATCAAGAGTGACGTCGAACGTCTTGAGATTTCGGTTGTTTATGCCGATCATCGGCGATTTCAGGCGCAGCGCGCGGTCCAGCTCGGCCGCGTCGTGAACCTCGATCAGCGCGTCCATGCCCCAGTGCTGCGCCGCGTCCTCAAGCTCGGCCGCCTGAGTATCATCGACCGACGCCATGATGATCAGGATGCAATCGGCACCCCACGCGCGCGCTTCGGCGACCTGATAGGTGTCATACAGGAAATCCTTGCGCAGCGCCGGCAGATCGCAAGCCTCGCGGGCGGCGCCAAGAAACTCGGGCGCGCCCTGAAAGCTGGGGCCGTCGGTCAGAACCGACAGGCAGGCCGCGCCGCCCTGCTGATAGGCGCGGGCCAGCGACGGCGGGTCGAAATCCGGACGGATCAGGCCCTTCGACGGGCTTGCCTTCTTGATCTCGGCGATCAGCGCGGGACCGGTTTCGGCCTTGGCGTCCAGCGCGCGGGCAAAGCCGCGCGGCGCGGATGCGGCGCGGGCGGCGGCCTCGATATCCGCCAGAGGGCGCGCGGCCTTGGCGGCGGCGATCTCGTCCAGCTTGTAGGCCTTGATCTTGTCCAGAATATCCATGCCCCGTTTCTAGCGCCGTGCGCGCGCCGAGGGAAGGGGGCGGGCACGCGCCGCTCACGCCATTGTCGGCTTGAACTTCCCGGCGCGCGGGGTCAGGGTCTGCGCGATTTTCGCAAGGTTCACGCATGTCCAGCCCCGCGCCGTTCTCTCGATACGAATTCATGATCGCCTGGCGCTATCTGCGCGCAAGACGGGCCGAGGGCGGGGTCAGCGTGATGACCTGGATCAGCCTGATCGGGATCGCGCTGGGGGTGATGGCGCTGATCGCGACGCTGTCGGTGCGCGCGGGCTTCCGCGCCGAATTCGTGGACACGATCCTGGGCGCCAACGCGCATACCACCGTCTACATGGCGCCGCAGCGGGTCGAGAACGAATTCACCGATGATGTCTATGTCGTGCCGGGCCGGATCGCGGATTACGATCAGATGGCGGCCAGCCTGGCGCAGATCCCCGGCGTGGAACGGACCGCGCCGGTCATCCGCGGGCAGGTCATGGCGACCGCCAACGACAGTTCAAACGTCGCTGAAGTTTACGGGATAACCGTTGAAAACCTAAAGAAAATGCCTCGGATCGTTGATCCCTCCACGGCCACCGGCGACATCGCGGATTTCGGCAACGGCGTCGCCATCGGCGCCGGGATCGCGCGCGAACTGAACCTTCGGATCGGTGACAAGGTCAGGCTGATCGCCCCCGAGGGCGCGCGCACCGCCTTTGGCACGACGCCGCGCGTCAACGCCTACGAGGTGGTCTATGTCTTCAGCGCCGGTCGCTATGACATCGACCGCACGCGCATCTACATGCCGATGGCCGAGGCGCAAAGCTATTTCAACCGCGAAGGCGTCGCCGACGAGATCGAGATCTTCGTGGACGATCCCGAAAATGTCGATGACTGGACGCTGCCACTGCTGCGCGCAGCGGGCGAGGGCGCCCAGGTCTGGAGCTGGCGCGACGCCTCGGGCTCCTTCCTGTCCGCGCTGGACATGGAAGACGACGTGATGTTCGTGATCCTGTCGGTGCTGGTGCTGATCGCGTCGATGAACATCACCTCGGGGCTGATCATGCTGGTCAAGAACAAGGGCCGCGATATCGGCATCCTGCGCACGATGGGCCTGACCCAGGGCGCGGTGCTGCGCGTGTTCTTCCTGTGCGGGGCGTTCACCGGCATCATCGGGACCATCGCCGGGGTGATCCTTGGTGTGCTGCTGGCGCTGAACGTGGATCACATCATGGCGGGCATCAATGCGCTGACAGGGGGCGGGGCCTGGCAACCCGAGGTGCGCGGCATCTATCGCCTGCCGGCGGAACTGCGGGCCTGGGACATCTTCCGGGCCGTGGCGCTGTCGCTGGGGCTGTCCTTCATCGTGACGATCTTTCCCGCGCGCCGTGCCGCGCGCATGAACCCGGTCGAGGCGCTGCGCTATGAGTAACGAGGTTCTGCGTCTGGAAGCGGTCGGCAAGACCTATGGCAAGGACGGCCCCGCGCCGGTCGAGGTGCTGCATGGGCTGGACCTGACCGTGGCGCGCGGCGAGGTCGTGGCGCTTGTCGCGCCTTCGGGGGCGGGGAAATCCACGCTGCTGCATATCGCGGGGCTTCTGGACACGCCGGATTCGGGGCGGGTCGTGTTGAACGGTCGGGACATGACCGGGCTGGGGGACAAGGCGCGAACCCAGGCGCGGCGCCGCGAGCTGGGCTTTGTCTATCAGTTCCACCACCTGCTGCCCGAATTCACCGCGGCCGAGAATATCGTTCTGCCGCAACTGGCGAATGCGGTTCCGGCACGGCAGGCCCGGCTGCGGGCCGCCGACTTGCTGGATCGTGTGGGGCTTGGCCCGCGTGCCGATCACCGCCCGGCGGAACTGTCGGGCGGCGAACAGCAGCGGGTGGCGTTCTGCCGGGCGCTGGCCAACAGCCCGGCCCTGCTGCTGGCGGACGAGCCGACCGGCAATCTGGACCCCGAAACCTCGGACCGGGTCTTCGGCGTGCTGATGGGGCTGGTGCGCGATACCGGACTGTCGGCGCTGATCGCGACGCATAACCACGATCTTGCCGCGCGGATGGACCGGGTGATCCGGCTTGACGAAAGGCTTGCCTGAGGCTTGCTGGCGATGCAAGCTTGCGCACAGGCAACCCAAGGTGGCAGCGATGAAACCGTTATTCTGTGCAGGTTTGGCAGGTGTGGGGCTGGCGGGGCTGATCGCCGCCTGCGCACCGCAAACGCAGGCGTCCAGCGCGGCCGAGGATTATGTGACGCTGTGCGCCGATTGCCATGGCCCCGGCGGCAAGGGCGACGGCCCGCTGGCCGAGGGTATGACGCCCAGGCCCGTGGACATCACCCGAATCGCCCGCGACAATGGCGGCGTCCTGCCGAAGGCGCGGGTAATGAGCCATATCTACGGCTTCACCCCGGGCCGCAGCGAATCGCCGATGCCGCAATTCGGCGACCTGATGGACGGCAGGACGGTCATGTATGACAGCGGCGACGGCATTCCGACGCCCACGCCCGCGCGTCTGGTCGCGATGCTGGAATATGTCGAGGGGCTGCAGGAATAGGTCGTTGCCGTTCAGCGCAGCTCGACCAGCGACTTTCCCAGCCGGAAAGGCGCCGCAATGGCGATCAGCGACAGTGCAAGCACCTGAAACAGCACGAACAGCGAATTGTTTTGCAGGAATTCCCAGTCGGCCTTCACGCGCCTTAGCGATTCGATCAGATCTCGATATGTCATGGCCAGAACCCGGAAATCGGCGGCGATCTCGGGTGTTGCGATTTCGGCGGTCTTGATCGCCATGACCACCTCCGCATCAAGCGGATCAAAGGCGACCAGCCTTGCCATGTCGAACTCTTGGACACGGGTCAGCTTGTCGGCATAATCCGCCCGGCCTTCGCCGTCCGGATGCATCGGTTCTCCGATCAGGGGGCGCAACGCTCGCAGCGGTGCGCTGGCATGGGCGACATCCGCGAAAAACGGCAGATCGGCGTTGATCGCGGTCGAGGCCGACAGGAACTCGACCTTGTCACACAGGATCAGGACGGCCGGGGCAGGCTGGGCCGCGCAATATCGCAAACGAAAGCGCGCCGCATCGCGATCAAAGCTGTCGGATGCCGAAAAGCTCAGGTCGATTTGCCGCTTCAGCCGGTTGCTGTCATCGGCATAGACCCCGGCCAGCAGCGCCGTGACCACACCCAGACCGCCAAGCGCGACCCAGACCAGATCCGCGATGCGCCACCAGCGGCTGTGACGGCTGTGGCGCATGACCACAGCCATGCCAAGAAGCCCGCTGAGAAAGCAGCCCAGAATGATCGGCAGCTGATGTTCGATGATGGCGGAGACAATTGACTGCATCATCTCCGCTCACCGTCTCACACGTCCAGCTCTTCCACGAACCGGGCGTTTTCCTGGATATACTCGAATCGCAGTTCCGGTTTCTTGCCCATCAGCCGTTCGACCAGATCGCCGGTTTCGCCGCCCTCGTCGTCGTCGATGCTGACCCGGATCAGCTTGCGCGTCTTCGGGTTCATGGTGGTTTCCTTCAGGTCCTTGGCGTCCATCTCGCCCAGACCCTTGAACCGCTGCATGTCCACCTTGCCCTTGCCGCCCAGACCCTTCGCCAGCAGTCGGTCCTTTTCGGCATCGTCGGCGACATAGACGCGATGCGCGCCCTGCGTCAGACGGTAAAGCGGCGGGCAGGCCAGATACAGATGGCCCTTGTCGATCATCGGCCGCATCTGGCTGAAGAAGAACGTCATCAGCAGCGACGCGATATGGGCACCGTCCACATCCGCGTCGGTCATGATGATGACCTTGTCATAGCGCAGGTCGTCGATGTTGAAGCGCGATCCCATCCCGACGCCAAGCGCTTGGCACAGATCGTTGATCTCCTGGTTCTGGCCCAGTTTCGAACTGGCCGCGCCCAGCACGTTCAGGATCTTGCCGCGCAGCGGCAGCAGCGCCTGCGTCTGGCGTTCCCGCGCGGCCTTGGCCGACCCGCCCGCGCTGTCGCCCTCGACGATGAACAGTTCGGTGCCGTCGCGGTTGGTGGCGCTGCAATCGACCAGCTTGCCCGGCAGGCGCAGCTTCTTGGTCGCGGTCTTGCGGGCGGTTTCCTTTTCCTGGCGGCGGCGCAGACGTTCCTCGGCCCGCAGGACCAGGAAATCAAGGATCGCCCCCGCCGATTTGGTGTCCGAGGCCAGCCAGTTGTCGAAATGGTCGCGCACCGCATTTTCGACCAGCCGCGCGGCCTCGCTGGTGGCCAGCCGGTCCTTGGTCTGGCCGACGAATTCCGGCTCGCGGATAAAGCACGACACCAGCGCGCAGCCGCCGGTCAGCAGATCCTCGCGGGTGATCTGCGCAGCCTTCTTGTTGCTGACCCGTTCGCCATAGGCGCGCACGCCCTTCAGGATCGCGGCCCAGAACCCCGCCTCGTGGGTGCCGCCTTCGGGCGTCGGCACGGTATTGCAATAGGACTGGATGAACCCGTCGCGCGACGGCGTCCAGTTGATCGCCCAATCGACCTTGCCCGGCACGTTGAATCGCTTGAAATCGACCGTTCCGGCGAAGGGGCGGTCGGCATAGCTGCTTGCGCCATTCAGCGTTTCCGACAGATAGTCGGCCAGCCCGCCGGGAAAATGGAACACCGCCTCGACGGGCGTCTCGCCGTCGTCGATCTCGGATTTCCAGCGGATCTCGACGCCCGAGAACAGATAGGCCTTGGATTTCACCATCTTCATCAGCCGCGCGGGCTTGAAGCGGTGATGGCCGAAGATCTCTTCATCGGCGTGGAAGGTGACGGTGGTGCCGCGCCGGTTCGGCGCCGCGCCGATCCTGGCGACCGGGCCTTCGGGCACACCGCGCGAAAAGCGCTGTTCGAACAATTCCTTGTTGCGCGCCACCTGCACGACAAGGCTGTCCGACAGCGCGTTGACGACTGACGCGCCGACGCCGTGCAGACCGCCCGAGGTGGCATAGGCATCGCCCGAGAACTTGCCCCCCGCATGCAGCGTGCACAGGATCACCTCAAGCGCGGACTTGCCGGGAAATTTCGGATGCGGGTCGATCGGAATGCCGCGCCCGTTGTCGCGCACCACGACACTGAAATCGGCCAGCAGTTCGACCTCGATGCGGCTGGCGTGACCGGCCACGGCCTCGTCCATCGAGTTGTCGAGGATTTCGGCGACCAGATGATGCAGTGCCCGTTCATCGGTGCCGCCGATATACATGCCAGGCCGCTTGCGGACAGGTTCCAGCCCTTCCAGAACCTCGATCGACGAGGCGGAATAGCTGTCTGCACCGGCGTCGGCGGCGGAAAGAAGATCGTCGGCCATGGGCTGCTCGTTTTCTTTGTATCGCTTTGGTGGCACTATCTCATGGCGAAGGCTGCGGCGGCAAGGGTTTGTGGTGGACCGCAGATACGTCCACATCCCCTAGCGTCGGCCCGGCCTGCCTCTATTCCGGTTCGGCCAGCCGCGCTTCCCACATCTTGCGGAAGGCGGGGCGGGACTGGCAATCCTCCAGCCATGCCCGGATCGCGGGAAACCGGTCCAGCAATGGCCGGTAGCCCTGCGCATAGCGCAGCACCTCGGCCATGTTGATGTCGGCGACGGTAAATCGCCGCCCCACCATGTTCCCCTGCGTGGTCAGGTGGTCCTCGACCACGCTCAGCGGACGGATCAGGCGTTCGGCGGCCACCTCGACGGCGGCGGCCTCGTTGGCCGACGGGGTCCGGCCGGGCGCATGCAGGAACAGCAGCGTCAGGGCATCGGTCTCGATCGTCGCCGCGGCGTAGAAGCTCCACTGCATCATCAGCGCGTCTTCGGCCGCATCGGCGGGGCCGAAGGGCTGGCCATATTTGCGTGCCAGATACAGGGTGCAGGCCATCGACTCGCTCAGCCGCAGCCCGTCATCCTCGATGACCGGGATCGCACCTGCCGGCGACAGCCGCAGGAATGCAGACGACCGCGTGTTCAGCGGCGCATCCGCAGCCATCGGGTCGGGCAGGCGATAGGCCTGGATCACCGGGATCTGGCGGAACGGCAGCCCGATCTCGTGGCACAGCCAGATGATCCGTGACGCGCGCGATCGGGTGACGCCGTGAATGGTCAGCATGGGCGGGCTCCTTGGTCCAGCATCTGCGGCGCGCAGGTTAGCCGCGCGGCGGGGCGACGAAAAGCGGCATCATCGGGTAGGGTTCAGGAACCCGCGCCGGTACGACCGTCCCGGTTCATTCGACCGTCACGGATTTTGCAAGGTTTCTGGGTTGATCGACGTCGGTGCCTTTCGCGACGGCGCTGTGATAGGCCAGATACTGCATCGGGATGGCATACAGGATCGGCTGAAAGATCCCGCCGCCTTCGGGCAGGCACAGCGTCGCGTGGGGGCCGTCGCCCGCAGCCGCGATCCCGGCGCGGTCCGACAGCAGCAGGATCTGGCCGTGCCGGGCCATCACCTCCTGCATGTTCGAGACGGTCTTTTCGAACAGCGCGTCATGCGGGGCCAGCACGATCACCGGCACGTCGCGGTCGATCAGCGCGATGGGGCCGTGCTTCAACTCGCCCGAGGCGTATCCCTCGGCGTGGATATAGCTTAGCTCCTTCAGCTTCAGCGCGCCTTCCAGCGCCACCGGGAACAGGGCGCCGCGTCCCAGATACAGCACGTCCTGAGCCTGCGACAGCCATTCGGACAGCACCCGGCAATCATCCGACAGGTCCAGCGCCTGTTGCAGAAGGCCGGGGATGCGGCGCAGGTCGGCCAGGTGCCGGGCCAGGTCCGCATCGTCGATCCGGCCCCGGTCATGCGCGGCCTTCAGCGCCAGGATCGCCAACACCGTCAACTGGCAGGTAAACGCCTTCGACGACGCCACGCTGACCTCGATCCCGGCAAGCGTCGGCAGCGCGATATCGCTGTCGCGGGCGATCGCCGAGGTGCCGACATTCACCAGCCCGACGGTCCGCGCCACATGGTCGCGCGCGTAATGCAGCGCGGCCAGCGTGTCGGCTGTCTCGCCCGACTGGCTGATCGCGACGAACCAGCTTTGCGCCGACAAGGGCGGTTCGCGATAGCGGAACTCGGACGCCACGTCGATGTCGCAGGGCAGTCCGGCCAACTGTTCGAACCAGTATCGCGCCACATGTCCGGCCAGATGCGCCGTGCCGCAGCCGACCAGCGCGATACGGTCGACGCCCGCGAAATCAAGCCCGTCGGGCAGCACGATCCGGTCGCCCTTGACATAGTGATTCAGGACATCGCCGATCACCACCGGCTGCTCGGCGATCTCCTTGGCCATGAAATGGCGGTAGCCGCCCTTGTCGATCGCGGTCGCGCCCACGTCGATGCGGGTCTCGCGGCGGGCGACGGGGCTCCCGTCGCCGTCGAACACCTGCGCCCCGGCGCGGGTCAGCACGGCGTGGTCGCCGTCCTCAAGATAGGTGATGCGGTCGGTAAAGGGGGCCAGCGCCACCGCGTCCGAGCCGACGAACATCTCGTCCGCGCCATGGCCGATGGCCAGCGGGCTGCCCTTGCGGGCGACGACCATCAGATCGGTCTCGCCCTGGAACAGGAAGGCCAGCGCGAAGGCGCCGCGCAGCCTGGCCAGCGTCGCGCGTGCGGCCTCGACCGGGGACAGGCCCTGTTCCATGTGCCGGCCCGTCATCAGGGCCACGGTCTCGGTATCGGTCTGCGATTGCGGCTGAATGCCGGCGGCGATCAGTTCGTCCCGCAAATCGCGGAAATTCTCGATGATGCCGTTATGGACGACCGCGACCGGCCCGTGCCGATGCGGATGCGCGTTCGCTTCGGTCGCGGCGCCGTGGGTGGCCCACCGCGTGTGGCCGATCCCGGCGTGACCGCGCAGCGGCTCGTGCACCAGGCGGTCGGACAGGTTGATCAGCTTGCCGACCGCGCGGCGGCGGTCCAGCCGCCCGCCCGCGTCCACGGTCGCGACGCCCGCGCTGTCATAGCCGCGATATTCCAGCCGCCGCAGCGCATCGACCAGCTGCGGTGAGACCTCGTGCTTCCCCAGAATGCCGATGATGCCGCACATTATCTCTTCTCCTTCGCGGCGCGCAGGCTGGCCATCAACCGCACCGCAAGGCCGGGCTTGTTGGCCTGTCGCGCCCGCGCCACCGCCAGCGCCCCGTCCGGCACGTCCTGGGTGATCACCGATCCCGATCCGGTCAGCGCCTCGGCGCCGACACGCACCGGCGCGACCAGCATCGTGTCGCTGCCGATGAAGGCGCGGGGACCGATCTCGGTGCGGTGCTTGCCGACGCCGTCGTAATTGCAGGTGATCGTGCCCGCACCGATATTGCTGTGCTCGCCCACATGCGCGTCGCCCAGATAGGTCAGGTGGCCGACCTTGACGCCCTCTTCCAGCACCGCGTTCTTGATCTCGACGAAATTGCCGACATGGGCATCCCCGCCCAGCTCGGCCCCCGGACGCAGCCGCGCGAACGGACCGACCGTCGCCCCGGCCGAGACATGGCAGCCTTCGAGATGGCAGAAGGGCAGGATCTCGGCGCCGGATTCGATCGTCACGCCCGGTCCGAAGACGACATTCTGGCCGATGATCGCATCGCGACCGATACAGGTGTCCAGCGCGAACCAGACGGTGCCCGGATCGCTCAGCGTGACGCCGTTCTCCAGGGCCTCGGCGCGGGCGCGGGCCTGGAACGCGGCCTCGGCGGCGGCCAGTTCGGCGCGGGTATTGATCCCCAGCGTCTCTTCCTCGTCGCAGGTCACGACATCGGCGCGCAGCCCCTCGGCACGGGCCAGCGCGACCAGGTCGGTCAGATAGTATTCGCCCGCCGCGTTGTCGTTGCCCAGCCGCCCGATCAGTTGCCGCAGCCGCGCCGCGTCCAGCGCCATCACACCGCTGTTGCACAGGGCGATCTGGCGGGTGGCTGCGTCCGCGTCCTTGTATTCGACGATCCGTTCCAGCCCGCGCGCACCGACCACCAGCCGGCCATAGCGACCCGGATCCTCGGCCTCGAAGCCCAACACCACCAGATCGGCGGGGTGGCTGGCCAGCGCGGCCAGCGTGTCGGCCCCGATAAAGGGCGTGTCGCCGTAAAGCACGACGACCTTGCCCTCGAACCCCTCCAGCTCGGGCAGGGACTGGCGCACCGCGTGGCCGGTGCCAAGCTGTTCGCGCTGCAGCACGATCCGCGCCTCGGGATCCAGCCTCGCCACGGCCCCCTGCACCAGATCGGCGCCATGGCCCGCGACGACGATGACCTGTTCCGGATCAAGGCTGCGCGCCCCCGCAAGCGCGTGACCGATCAGCGGCACCCCGCCCAGACGGTGCAGCACCTTCGGCAGATCCGACTGCATCCGGCTGCCCTGACCCGCCGCCAGGATCACCACCGCTATCGGAACATCCGCCATCTCTGCCCTCATTACCTGTTCATTTTGCTTGCAAAGCGTTCTAGTCCGGGCACGGCGCGCTGGAAAGGCCCTGTCGGCCCGGGCGCGTTCACCTTTGTTTACGGAACATTTCGCAAGACAGGATGGCGCATGACGGGAACGGTGGTCTTCGATCTGGACGGCACGTTGGCCGATACCTCGGGCGATCTGGTCGCCGCGGCGAACGCCTGTTTCGAGGCGCGCGGCCTTGGCGCGCTGCTGGACCCGGTGGCGGACGCGCTGATCGCCTTTCACGGAGGCCGCGCGATGTTGCGGGCGGGATACGGGCGGATCAATGGCGACACGCTGTTGCCGCCGGCGGCCGAGGATGAGGATTATCCCCGGCTTCTGGATCACTACGGACGCAACATCGCCGTCCACACGCGGCTGTATCCCGGGGTCGCGGCGGCGCTGGACCGGCTGCAGGACGACGGGTTCCGGCTTGCCGTCTGCACCAACAAGCCCGAGGCGCTGGCCCGAACGCTGCTGGCCGAGCTGGGCATCGCAGGCGTGTTTCACGCGCTGATCGGGGCCGACACGCTGCCGGTCCGCAAGCCCGATCCGCGCCCCTACCGGGCGGCGGTCGAGGCGGCCGGCGGGAAGGTCGGACAGTCCTTCCTGCTGGGGGACACGGAAACCGACCGCCGCACCGGTCAGGCCGCCGGGGTTCGGGTGGCACTGGTGTCCTTTGGCCCCGAGGGCGAGGCAATCGCGCGGCTGGCCCCCGAGGCGCTGATCGGCCATTACGACGAGCTGCACGGCTTGGCGCATCGCTGGCTGCGGTCATCGGGGCCGGAGGATCCCGGTCACGGTTTCGCGCGGTAAAGGGGGCGGTCCGAGCCCGTCCCGTGCCGGGACTGCCCCTTCAGGATATTCCTGCAAAGAAGAAATCGGCGTTAAGCCTTCGTTAACCGTTCCGCGTTAACGGTTCCGATGCGGGCGGTCAGAGGCGCCGCCCGCAAATCAGGCAGCGTGTCCCGCCCGTGCCAGATCTGCCAGTCGGCAGGGGCGGGACACGCAAATCCTGAGCCTATTCCGCCTCGCTGGCGGGCTTGGCGTTCAACTGGCCGTATTGCTGGGCGCCGATCGTGTCGTGCAGTTCCAGCTGGGTTTCCAGGAAGTCGATATGGCCTTCCTCGTCCGCGATCAGATCCTCGAACAGGTTCTTGCTGACATAATCGCCGACCTTGTCGCAGTGGTCGCGCGCCTCGACATACAGGGTCCGCGCATCATGTTCACCGGCCAGATCGGCCTCCAGCGCTTCCTTGAGGTTCTGGCCGATCCGCAGCGGATCCAGCTTCTGCAGGTTCGGATGACCTTCCAGGAAGATGATTCGCTGGATCAGCCGGTCGGCATGGTTCATCTCTTCGATGGATTCGGCCCGCGACTTGTCGGCCACGTGGCCATAACCCCAGTCTTCCTGCAGGCGGTAATGCAGCCAGTACTGGCTGACCGCCGTTAGTTCAGAGCGTAGTGCCGCGTTGAGATATTCGATGACCTTTGCGTCGCCCTTCATTCCGGTTGCCTTTCGTATTGCCTGTTTTCGCCCGCAAGATCGGCGGGGCTACTCCCAGACTATCGCAACCGCGCATGGTGTCCAGAAACAGCGGCATGCAGCCGCCACAATCTGCTGACTTTCCAAGGGCGTGATAGATCTTGCCGGGGGTGATGATCGTGTGCGGGTCAGATGCGCGCATCCAGTCGATGGCGGCGCGGATCTCGTGGTCGGAAATCTGGGTGCAGTGGCAGACGATCATGAAGCCTCCGGAACTGGGCGGACCCTAGCGAATTTGTCGGATAAGTAAAGACCAAGGTTTTCGATTGGGAAACACATGTGGGCGAGTGTCGCCTGACGAGTCTCGCTTGACCTGTCGCGCGCGCGGGCGCAGAAGCCCGGGCCATGAAACTGTCCGATTTCGATTTCCACCTGCCCGAGCATCTGATCGCCACCCGCCCGGCGCGGCCGCGCAGTTCCGCGCGTCTGCTGCTGGCCGAAGGCGGCGCGATCGCGGATCGGCGTGTCAGCGACCTGCCGCAGATCCTGCGTGCGGGCGATCTGCTGGTGCTGAACGACACGCGGGTGATCCCGGCACGGCTGACCGGAACGCGAACCCGTCAGACGGGGCAGGGCGAGGCGGTCGCCAGGATCGAGGTCACGCTGCTGGAACCCGCCGCCGATGGCTGGCAGGCGCTGGCCAAGCCGCTGCGCAAGCTGCGCGAGGGCGAGGTGATCCGCTTCGGTGATGCGCTGTCGGCCGAGGTGACCCGGATCGACGATGGCGGGCTGCGGTTGCGATTCGATGCCACGGGCGAGGCGTTCGATGCGGCGCTGAACGCGGTCGGCGCGATGCCGTTGCCGCCCTATATCGCCAGCCTGCGTGCGCCCGACGCGCAGGACCGCGACGATTACCAGACCGTCTGGGCGAACCGGCAGGGGGCCGTGGCCGCGCCCACCGCCAGCCTGCATTTCGACGCGCCGCTGTTGCAGGCGCTGGCTGCGCGGGGCGTCGAATTCGTTCATGTCACGCTGCATGTCGGCGCCGGCACCTTCCTGCCCGTCAAGGTCGAGGATGTGACGACGCACCGGATGCACGCGGAATGGGGCGAGGTGACGCCGGACGCCGCCGCACGCATCGACGCCGCCCGCGCGCAGGGGCGGCGGGTGATCCCGGTGGGGACCACCGCGCTGCGGCTGATCGAATCGGCGGCGGACGCCGACGGCACGATGCGCCCGTTTGAAGGGACCACCGACATCTTCATCTATCCCGGCCATCAATTCCGGGTGACCGACGGGCTGATGACCAATTTCCACCTGCCGAAATCGACGCTGCTGATGCTGGTCTCGGCACTGATGGGATCCGAAAATATCGAACGGATCTATGCACATGCCGTTGCGGAACGATACCGCTTCTTCAGTTACGGCGATGCGTCGCTTCTGATACCCTGACGGCGGATTCCGGCTGGCATCCGCACGCTGCCGGACGTAGTGGCAGACAAACTGACTGATCAGTCAAATCTTGATGGAATGGGGTGCCGAATGTCTTCGGTGATGCGCAGCTCTTGGCCGCTGCTTTTGGGGATTCTGTTGCTGATGGTCGGCAACGGGATGCAGGGCACGCTGCTGGGGATTCGCGGCGGGATCGAGGGGATCCCGACGTCGCAGATGTCGGTCGTGATGGCGGCCTATTTCGGCGGCTTCCTGCTGGGCAGCCTCGTCGCGCCGCGCATGATCCAAAGCGTCGGCCATGTGCGCGTGTTCGCCGCGCTGGGGTCGCTGATCTCGGCGGTGCTGGTGCTGTATGCGGTGGCGCCCGACTGGATCTTCTGGTCGGTGATGCGGTTCCTGATCGGGTTCTCGTTCTGCGGCGTCTACATCACCGCGGAAAGCTGGCTGAACGCCAGCGCCACCAACAAGACGCGCGGACAGGCGCTGGCCGCCTACATGATCGTGCAGATGCTGGGCATCATCATCGCGCAGTTTCTGCTGAACACCGGCGATCCGGCGGGCTTTCTGCTGTTCATCATCCCGTCCGTTCTGGTGTCGCTGTCCTTCACCCCGATCCTGCTGTCGGCCCAGCCCGCGCCCGCGTTCGAGACGATCAAGCGGATGTCCTTCGGGCGTCTCTATCGTGCCTCGCCGCTGGGCTGCATCGGCATCTTCCTGATGGGCGGCGTCTTTTCGGCGATGTTCGGCATGTCCTCGGTCTGGGGGTCGGCCAAGGGATTGTCGGTCCGCGACATCTCGATCTTCGTCGCGGCGATCTATGCGGGCGGGCTGCTGCTGCAATTCCCGATCGGCTGGCTGTCGGACCGGATGGACCGGCGCAAGTTGGTGCTGGCGCTGTCTGTCGCCGGCACGCTGGTTGTCGTGGCGACCGTGGCGCTGCAGCCGGGCATCATGTGGCTGACGGTCGCGGGTGCGCTGATCGGCGGCGTCGCCAACCCGGTCTATGGCCTGCTTCTGGCCTATACCAACGACTATCTGGACCAGTCCGACATGGCCGCCGCCTCGGCGGGGCTGCTGTTCATCAACGGGCTGGGCTCGATGGCCGGGCCGCTGATCACCGGCTGGCTGATGGGGCTGATCGGCCCGGACGGGTTCTGGGTCTATATGGGCGTGCTGATGGCCGCGCTCAGTGCCTATGCCGGCTGGCGGATGACGCGCCGCGCCGCGCTGCCCACCGCCGATCAGGGCAACTACGCCGTCGTCACCCCCAGCGCGACGGTCCTTGCGGTCGAGGCCGCGCTGGACGACGCACAATCCCCTGACGACGCCGAAAGACCTGCCGCGCAAGGCTGATCTGCGCCCTCCGCCCCCTGCTTGCTGACCCCGGTCAAATGGTTTAACGCTGAACTATCTTCAGCAAGCGGGGGACGCGATGGCCCAGAATTTCGACATGGTGGTGATTGGCGCGGGGCCTGGCGGATATGTCGCCGCGATCCGCGGGGCGCAGCTTGGCCTGAAAGTGGCCTGCATCGAACGCGAACACCTGGGCGGCATCTGCCTGAACTGGGGCTGCATCCCCACCAAGGCGCTGCTGCGCTCGGCCGAGGTCTTTCACCTGATGGAACGGGCCAAGGATTTCGGCCTGTCCGCGGACAAGATCGGCTATGACCTGGACAAGGTCGTGGATCGGTCGCGCGGGGTCGCCAAGCAGTTGTCGGGCGGCATCGGTCACCTGTTCAAGAAGAACAAGGTGACCACCATCATGGGCGCGGCAACCCTGTCGGGCAAGGGCAAGGTCACCGTCAAGACCGACAAGGGCACCGAAGAGGTAACGGCGAAATCCATCGTCATCGCCACCGGCGCGCGGGCCCGCGAATTGCCCGGGCTGGAACCCGACGGCAAGCTGGTCTGGAACTACAAGCATGCGCTGAAGCCGCCGCATATGCCGAAAAAGCTGCTGGTCATCGGATCGGGCGCCATCGGCATCGAATTCGCCAGCTTCTTCAACACTCTGGGTGCCGATACCACCGTGGTCGAGGTGATGGACCGCGTCCTGCCGGTCGAGGATGCCGAAGTGTCGGCCTTCGCCAAGAAAGCCTTTGAAAAACAAGGCATGAAGATCATCGAGAAGGCGTCGGTCAAGAAGCTGGACCGCAAGGGCGACAAGGTCACCGCACATATCGAGAAAGCGGGCAAGACCGACACGATGGAATTCGACACCGTGATCTCGGCCGTCGGCATCGTCGGCAATACCGAGGGGCTGGGCCTCGAAGAGGCCGGCATCAAGGTGGATCGCACCCATATCGTCACCGACGAATATTGCCGCACCGGGGTCGAGGGCGTCTATGCCATCGGCGATGTGGCGGGGGCGCCGTGGCTTGCGCACAAGGCCAGCCACGAAGGCGTGATGATCGCCGAACTGATCAATGGCGGCCATCCGCACCCGGTCAAGCCGTCCAGCATTGCGGGCTGCACCTATTGCCAGCCGCAGGTCGCCTCGGTCGGGCTGACCGAGGCCAAGGCCAAGGAACAGGGCTACGACATCAAGGTCGGCAAGTTCCCCTTCATCGGCAACGGCAAGGCCATCGCGCTTGGCGAACCCGAGGGCTTCATCAAGACCGTCTTCGACGCCAAGACCGGCGAGCTTCTGGGCGCCCACATGATCGGCGCCGAGGTGACCGAACTGATCCAGGGCTACATCGTCGGTCGCACGCTGGAAACGACCGAGGCCGAGTTGATGGAAACCGTCTTCCCGCACCCGACCCTGTCCGAAATGATGCACGAGGCGGTGCTGGACGCCTATGGCCGGGCGATCCATTTCTGAACGGGAAGCGTGGGAAAATTCGGAAACCGGCCTCACCACGGGCCGGTTCCTGAACAGGAGCATTCTGCTAAAGAGCATGGATGGTTCACTGTTGCGATCGGCTCGAAAAACTCTGATGGCCAACCTGTTGAAGCTGTCGATACCCTGTCGGCTCAGTCGCGGTTGAATGGTCTGGGTGCGCTTTGGGGCGCAATGGGCGCAACCGCCGTCGCTGTGGCGCAAAGCTGCCGAATCGCGATCTGAAGCGTTTCCGATTGAGCTTGGTGGGCATGGTTGATCGTAGGGTCAGTTTTCAGACCACTTTCTCACCGGCCACCATGTCTTGGTGGTGGGGTGAAACCCGTTAAATCCACCTCTCGTGGTGCGTGGTCGCAGGCACCTTTCCTGCGCCCCACGCAACACCACCGTTCGCAAGCTGTGTACAGCCTGTGCACGCGCTGCGCCGCCTCGGTGCACGGCTTGTGCAGCGAAAATCCCGGCATTTGCTGGCCGCGCCTGGCGTGGCATCTGTTGCGTGTGCTCATGCAACGCGCGTTGCCGTTGCGCCAGATTATTCCTCTGCCGGAATCAGCTGCGTGACGCCCAATGCGGCGGCGCGTGCCAGTTCCGGGTCCAGCGACATGCCGATATATTCGCCCCGCCGCCACAGCCCCGCCAGGTCGTCGTAATGGCGCGAAAACGGATGCCCGGATTGGCCGGTCGAGGTGATGAAGACCGAACTGTCGGGATCGGCCAGATCATAGACGCCGCGATATCCCGCGCCCGTCGCCGCCTCGAAAGGTTCCGCACCACCGCCCAGCAAGCCACTGACCGCGATGGTGAAATCCCCGCCCGAGACGGATTGCGTCAGGTTGACGATCCATCCCAGCGCCGGCAGATCGCCCAGGCCCGGATGCAGGTGCCGGGCCTGATGCGCGTCGCCCCATCGCCAGCTTGTGACATTCGGGCCAAAGCGTTCGGTCAGGTCCAGGATCGCCCGGTCCAGCGCCTGCCGGGCGATGGTCGTGCAGTCCTCGACCGGCGCGCTTTGCACAATGTCGCACCACCGCGCCGCGCCGTCCCTGTTGCGGAACACCGCGTCGATGAAGCCCGGCTGCAGCATCGTGATGTCATCCGCCAGCGGCCCAAGCTCATCCCGGATCAACCGGTCCTGCAACGCACGCATCCACGCCGCATAGATCAGCGGCTCGGGCAGGTGCTCGCTCATCTCGCCGTCCCATTCGGCCAGCAAATTCAGGGCATCCTGACGCTGACGCTCGGGCGTGCCGGGCGCTGCGGGCTCGCCCGTGAACCACAGATCGGCACCGACCGGCGGCAACAGCGCGCGCGCCGCCGGGCTGACCGTATCAAGCTGCGTGGCGATGAAACTGTCGCGCGAATGCACCTCGCGATCCTGCAGCAACCGGCCTAGCCGCGTGCGCCGCAGCGCCGGGGCATCGCGTTCCTCGGTGGCGATCAGAATGCCATCGGACGGGCTGAGGTCGGTGGTCACCGGCTCGGCGCCCTGCCAGCCGGTGCTGTCCAGCCAACCCGGCACCGGCAGAGCCCCGCCGGTCGGGTGGTCTTTGGCACGGCGCGGCATGGCACCGGCCGTGATCTGCCGCACGCCGTCCTCGTCGGCCAGCGTTACCGTCAGGGCGGGCGCGACGACCTTGGCCAGCGCGGAACTGGCGCTTTGGGTGTCGGGCGCGCGCATCAGACCGATCAGGGCGGACATGGTGCGATCGGTGTCGGAAAGCCCGGTCCAGTTCAGGGCCGCGACATGGCCAGCCGGGGTGATATCGGGCAATCCGGGATCGAAGCCGGGGACCAGCGGCCCGTTCTCGGTCCGCCGCAGGGTGATCGACTGGTCCTGACCGTCCAGAACGCGAATGACCTCCTGCCGTGTCTGGAACTCGGTCCAGCCGTTTCTGCCGCGATACCGGGCCGAGTTGCCCGGCTGAAGCTCTTCGATGAAAAGATCGGCATCGTCGACGGGCGCCGGGGTTATCCCCCACGCCAGCCGTGGGTTGCGCCCTGACAGGATCGCGGGAATTCCCGGAATGGTTGCCCCGATCACCCCGCCCGAGGAAAGTTGCAGCCGTGCCAGATAATACAGCGACGGCACCGTCAGCGGTACATGCGGGTCGTTGGCCAGCAATGCGCCGCCGACCGCCGTGCGATCCGACGCAGCGGCGAAGCCGTTCGCGCCAAGGCCCTGTCCGGGGCGCAGGAAGGCCAGCGGATCGCGGGATTGATCTGGGTCGACATGCGCGCGCGGCGTACCAAGCCTGGTGCCGGGAAACAGCGTCGCATAGGCCGGAAGGCCAGGCAGGCTGGCGCCGTCCAGCACCTCGGTTCCGTGTTCGGGCGCTGCCAGCGACAGGCGCGCGCGCAGAACCTCTTCCGTTGCGGCGTTGCTGGATGCGGCGGCGAACAGTTTCAGGACCGCCAGCGAATCCTCGGGTTGCCAATAGGAGATCTGTCCGGGAACCAGAAAGAATTCGGGTGCGCCGCGTCCCAGCGCATTCTGGTTCACCTCGGCGATCCACTGATTCACCCCGGCGGCATAGGCGTCAAGCGCGGCGCGCGTGTCGCTGTCCTGCGCCTCAAGCGAGGCCGAGGCAGTGCGGTACAGTTCCAGCCGCCGGGCCAGATTGTCGCTGCCAAAGGCGCGCGCGCCAACGATTTCCGACAGGCGGCCCTGTGCGGCGCGGCGCAGCACTGTCATCTGGAACAGCCGGTCCTGCGCGTGGGCGACGCCAAGTGCGAAGAACATGTCGGCATCGCTTTGGCCGAAGACATGCGGGACATTCTCGGTCGACCGGACGATCTCGACCGGGGCGGACAGACCCTCCATCCGGTAACTTGCGCCATAGTCCGGCAGGGACCGGACGGCGAAATACCAGGCCAGCAGCGCGGCCAGCACCAGAAGGGCGATCAGAACGACGGTCAGCCGAAGCAGCCAGCGGAATAGGGTCAGCATGAGAGGACGTCGTTCATCTGCAGGGCTGCTAGCCTTGAAAGGGCGTGCCAGTGCTTGACCATGGCGCGCTTGAATGGTGGTGTGTTGCATAGGACAGCCGCGTTGTCATTTCAACGCGCGAGCGGTGGCGCAGGTCACAACCGCTGCGACTGTCGGGGCGCGGCAACACTGGAGGATGGAATATGGCGAAACTGGCGTTTCTGGGCCTTGGGGTGATGGGGTATCCGATGGCCGGGCATCTGAAGGCCGCGGGCCATGAGGTCACGGTCTATAACCGCACGGAGTCAAAGGCGAAATCCTGGGCGGCCCAACATGGCGGCGCATCGGCGCCGACCCCGCGCGAGGCGGCGTCAGGTGCTGACCTGGTGATGGCATGCGTCGGCAACGACGATGATCTTCGGTCGATCTGTCTTGGCGAAGACGGCGCGTTCGCGGGCATGGCGAAAGGCGCGATTTTTGTCGATCACACCACTGTATCCGCCGCTGTGACGCGAGAATTGGCCGGTATCGCCCACGAGCACGGGATCGGCTATGTCGATGCGCCGATCTCGGGCGGACAGGCCGGCGCCGAAAACGGTCAGCTATCGGTGATGTGTGGCGGCGATCAGCAGGATTTCGACAGCGCCGCCCCGGTTATCGACGCCTATGCCAAGATCTGCCGCCGGATGGGCGATGTCGGTGCCGGGCAGATGACGAAGATGTGCAATCAGATCGCCATTGCCGGGCTGGTTCAGGGCCTGTCCGAATCGCTGGCTTTCGCACAGAAGGCTGGGCTGGATGTCGAGAAGGTGGTCGAAGTCATCAGCCAGGGCGCTGCGGGCAGTTGGCAGATGGTCAATCGCCACAAGACCATGGCCGCAGGTCAGTTCGAACACGGCTTTGCGGTCAACTGGATGCGCAAGGATCTGTCGATCTGCCTTGCGGCTGCCGACGAGGTCGGGGCGTCGATGCCTGTCACGGCCCTGGTCGATCAGTTCTACAAGGACGTGCAGGTGATGGGCGGGGGGCGTTGGGACACCTCGTCGCTGATCGCGCGGCTGACCCGATAGCCCGGTTCTGGCGTCCGGTCTGGACGCGTTGCGCGGGATTATCGCAACGCAAGGCCGGAACGCCGGATGGTCTCGCCGCGTTTACCATGGGCTACAAGGAATCGCCGGCCTATTGCTCGGCGCGCTAGCAGACAGGAGGCCATTATGGCCAACCGCACCCTGACCGGACAGGTCGAGTTCGATGTCACAGCTGTATCCGAGACCGAAGCTCAGGGCGAGATGCAGATCGGGCCCGGCATGTTGAACCCCGTCGGCACCGTCCACGCGGGTGCGCTGATCTGGTTCGCAGACGTCGTGGCGACCAATCTTGTCATGGGGGGCGAACAGGTCACCGAAGGCATGGACAGCTTTCCGGTGGCCATCACTCTGAACGCGCAGCTTCTGGCCAATCAGAAGCAGGGCAGCCTTGCTGCGCGGGCCGTCTGGCTGCGTCGGGGGCGGCGCGTCTCGACCGTGCGGACCCAAGTGACCGATGAAAGCGGCAAGGTTCTGCTGGACCTGACCTCGACCCATCTGGGCACGCACCGCTGAACACCGTGACTTGATCCGCGCGGGCGCTGGCTGCAATCTGATCCGAACCAAGGGAGGACAGGACGGATGGACGGCCTGATGATGCATCGCCCGCTGATCCAGAGCGGGCTTCTGGACTATGCCGCCGACAGCTTTCCCGACGCCGAGATCGTATCGCGACGGGTCGAGGGCGATCTCCACAGACAGACCTACGGTGTCGCAAGGATGCGGGCGGTCCAGCTGTCCTTCGCGCTGCAGCAGATGGGCATTGGCGCGGGCGACCGCGTGGCGACCTTGGCGTGGAACGGCTATCGGCATTTCGAAATTTATTATGCGGCACCGGGTATTGGCGCGATCTGCCACACGATCAATCCGCGCCTGTCGGCCGAGCAACTGATCTTCATTGCGCACCACGCGGGCGACAAGGTCTTGTTTCTGGACCTGACCTTCCTGCCGATTGTCGAGCGGCTGAAGGATCAGTTGCCGCAAATGCGCTATGTGTTGATGACCGATCGGGCCAACATGCCGGAAAACAGCCTCGATGCGCTGTGCTACGAAGATCTTCTGCAGGGGCAGCCCTCGGACCGGGACTGGCCCGAGTTTCCCGAAACCACGGCATCGGGGCTGTGCTATACGTCGGGCACGACGGGGGATCCCAAGGGCACATTGTATTCGCATCGGTCCAACATGCTGCATGCGATGAGCGTTGTGGTCTGCCTGTCCGCCGATCTTGGGCCGCAGCCGCGCATCCTGCCGGTGGTGCCGCTGTTTCACGTCAACGCCTGGGGGCTGCCATTCGCCGGGCCGTTGATGGGCGCGTCGCTGGTGATGCCGGGTCCGCAGCTGGACGGGTCCAGCCTGTGGCAGCTTTGCGAAGACGAAGCGGTCGAAAGCGCCTGGGGCGTGCCGACGATCTGGCAAGGGCTTTACGCCGAAATCCGTCGCCGCGGCGCCAAGCCCGACGCGCTGCGCCATATCGTCGTCGGCGGCAGTGCGATGCCGCGCAGCCTGACCGAAGGTTTCGAGCAACTGGGCATCGAGGTGAATCACGCCTGGGGCATGACGGAAACCTCGCCGCTTGGAAGCCACGGGTCCTTACCCGTTAGCAGCCGCGCCGAACCCTTCGAAGCGCGCATGGCGCTGAAGGCCACGCAGGGGCGTCGGGTCTTCGGCGTCGAGATGAAGATCGTGGACGATGCCGGCCAGCGACAGCCCCATGACGGCAACGCGATGGGGCAGTTGTTCGTTCGTGGTAACACCATCGCCAGCGGATATTTCAACAATGAAGAAGCCAGTCGGAAGGTGATCGATGCCGAGGGCTGGTTTGCCACCGGCGATATCGCCTCGATCAGCCCCGACGGATATCTGACCCTGCGCGACCGGGCGAAGGATCTGATCAAGTCGGGTGGCGAATGGATCAGCTCGATCGATGTCGAGAATTGCGCGCTGGCCCATCCCAAGGTGGCACAGTGCGCGGTCATCGCCATGCCGCACCCGAAATGGGGCGAGCGTCCGCTGATGATCGTCAAACCCGAGAACGCTGATGATCGGCCGCACCTGAGCGAAATCCATGAAGTCCTTGCCCCGCACCTGGCCCAGTGGCAATTGCCCGACGATCTGGTTTTCGTGGACGAATTGCCGCTGACCGCGACAGGCAAGGTCAGCAAGCTGAAGCTGCGCGAACAGTTTCGCGACCATGTGATGCCATAGTCTTCGCCAGCTTAGCCTGCGGCTCAGGAGAGAGGCGCACCCGTCCACCATGGCGGGATCTGCCGCAGCTTCTTCCAGGCCTTCTGGGCGTCGCGCAAAGCGTCTGCCTCGATCTGATCGGCGTCTGGCGGCAGGCCCGGGGCCGTCTCGTCTGACGCCTCGGCGGCGCGCATGGTGTCGATATCGTTCACGATGCCCAGTGCGTCCTGCATGCCGGCCATCCTTTTCGACATGGTCTTCGGATCATCTGCGAAGACCGGGCCGAAAAATTCGGAAAGATAGCGCATGTCCTTGGCCCGCTTGCGGAATTCGTGCAATTCGCCGCGCGGCAGGCGGCGCAGGTCGGGGCCGAAGGACAGAAGCTCGGTCCATGCGGTCTGCAATGCGCGCGACGCCATCACGCCCACCGGCGACGCGGCAAGACGCTGGCGCCGCGCGCCACGCATCGCAGCGTTGGTATCGTGCAACAGCGCCTCGATCTCGGTCTTCAGGGACAGTGCCTTGTCCGACGAAAGCCGTTCACGAATATCGGCACGCAGACTGGCGGCTTCCCGGGACGCCGCCTCGGCGTGGTCGGTCTGGCTCAGCGCCTCGGCGTGTACGTCGGCGTCGCGCAGCGGCCCCAATGCCTGAAATCGGGACTTCAGAAGATCGCTCAGCCGATCCGCGGTCTTGCCGGTCAGCATGTCCGAAAAGCCGCGAACCAGCGACCGCAGCCGCCGCAGCGCAACCCGTGCCTGATGGACATGCTCGGGATCGTCCGATTCCAGGATGCCCACACGGCGCGCCTCGTAGATCGCTGCACCCTCGCGCAACAGGCGCCGCAAGGCGTCGATCCCGGTCGTCTCGGGCGCAATGCCTGCGGATTTCACCATCTTCTTCGCCTTGGGTTTGCTGGTCATGTCATATCCGTGGTGTCAGGTGGGGCAGGGTGTCTTTTGCATCAGTGTAACGCATAACGTGGGCAAGCCAGGCAGGTTTCAGCAGTCGCGATGACGTCAGTACTGCGGGGCGGCCTGCAGGGACCGGAACGCATCAAGCTGCGGCGCGGGTGTCGGGATGGGTCTGCGGGTGTCATTGTCGACGGTCACCAGAACGAAAAAGGCGCGCGCGGATTCGGCCTGATCCGTTTCGCGAAACATCCCCAGTTCGATCCGGATCGAGCTGTTTCCAAGTGCCTCGACCCGAAGTCCGATCTGCAGGCGGTCCGGATGGGCGACCTCGCGGAAATAGGTGCAGCCATTTTCGACCACGACCTGGATCGGACCTGGCCCGCGATGGTCAAGCAGGCCCATCCCCATCAAAGTCATGTTCGTCGCTTCGTCGAAAAGCGCGATATATGTCGCGTTATACAGATGCCCGAACTGGTCGTTGTCGTTCCAGCGGGTCTGCATCGGCTGGAATATGGCATAGGCGTCGCGGCTGCGCGGGGTCTTTCGCGGGGACATGCTTTCTGGGTGCTTTCAGTCGTTGCGGTCGGGCTGGTTGAGGCTTGTCTCTCGGCTGTCCCGTTCGGCTTTTTGCACATCGGCCAGAACGAACAGGCGGATGGCGGTGGCCAGGCCGACATTGGCGGGTCGGGCATGGTCGATCTGCCCGATCAGCAGCGCGCGCGTCGTGCCACGGGCGCGCGCGGCGCGACCCAGCGCCGTCCAGAACGGATCTTCCAGGGAAACCGACGTGCGATGCCCGTCGATGGTGACCGACCGCTTGATCGGCGGCGTCATCGGAGGCAGGTCAGCCGTCATCGCGCTCGTGGGCGTCGTGGGCACGGTCGTTTCGCTTTGCCTCGGCCTCGCGTGCCTGACGCTGGTTCTTGGCCTCGCCGAATTTTGCGGCGTTCGCGTCGGCCTTGGCGCGCTTGGCCATGCGACCGCGCTGCTTGCGCGCCTGACGCAGATTTATGATCGTGGTCATCCGCTTTCCCCTGATGCCAGCGCGATCTGCCAACTGACGCCGAACCTGTCGGCCAGCCAAGTATAGCGCGGCGCGAAGGGATATTCACCCAGCGGCATCAGTATATCTCCGCCGGTCGCCAGGATCCGGGCGATCCGGTCCATCCGGGTCGCGCTGTCGCAGCGGATCAACAGGCAGAACGGCCGCGCATCGGCGGGTTCGTCTTCAGGCGTACCATCGGTCAGGATCAGCGGCTGGCCGGCGATCTCGACCCGCTGCGCCGCCGGCGGGTCGTCCGCGCCGGCCGGTTCGGCCGACATGTCCGGGAAGGCGAGGGACCAGAGCGCGACGGCATCAGCCACCGCGCCCCGAAGTTTCAGTTGCGGCGTAGCCGCCGTCAATCCTTTGGACCGATCATGTCCTCGGGGCGCACGATCCGGTCAAAGGTTTCGCCATCCACGAAGCCAAGCGCGATCGCCTCTTGACGCAGCGTGGTGCCGTTCTTGTGTGCGGTCTTGGCGACCTTGGTGGCGTTGTCGTAGCCTATGGTCGGGGCCAACGCCGTGACCAGCATCAGCGATTCCTTCATCAGCTTTTCGATCCGCTCGATATTGGCCTTGGTGCCGACCACCATGTTGTCGGTAAAGCTGCTGGCAGCATCGCCCAGAAGCTGCATCGACTGCATGACGTTATAGGACATCATCGGGTTATAGACATTCAGTTCGAAATGCCCCTGCGATCCCGCAAACGTGACGGCGGCGTCGTTGCCCATCACATGCGCGCAGGCCATGGTCAGCGCCTCGGCTTGGGTCGGGTTCACCTTGCCGGGCATGATCGACGATCCCGGTTCGTTTTCCGGCAGGATCAGTTCGCCCAGACCCGAACGCGGCCCCGAGCCAAGCAGACGCATGTCGTTCGCGATCTTGAACAGTGATGCGGCGACCGTCTTCAGCGCGCCGGAAAAAAACACCATCGCATCATGGGCGGCCAGCGCTTCGAACTTGTTCGGCGCGGTGACGAAGGGCAGGTCGGTGATCTTGGCTATTTCGGCCGCGATGGCGGTGTCCCAGCCCTTCCTGGTGTTCAACCCGGTGCCCACGGCGGTGCCGCCCTGTGCCAGTTCGTAGATCTGCGGCAGGCACATCCGCACACGCTCGATCCCCATCTTCACCTGATGGGCGTAGCCGCCGAATTCCTGGCCCAAGGTCAGCGGTGTGGCGTCCTGGGTATGGGTGCGACCGATCTTGATGATGTCCTTGAATTCCCGTGACTTCTCTTCCAGCGCCTTGTGCAGCTTTTCCAGGCCGGGGATCAGCACGTCGCGGGCCATCATGCCGATGCCGACATGCATCGCGGTCGGGAAGGTGTCGTTCGAGGACTGCCCCATATTGCAGTGGTCGTTGGGGTGAACGGGATCCTTGCTGCCCAGCTCGCCGCCGAGGATCTCGATGGCGCGGTTGCTGATCACCTCGTTCGCATTCATGTTCGACTGCGTGCCCGACCCGGTCTGCCAGACGACCAGCGGGAAGTTGTCGTCGAACTTGCCTTCGAAGACCTCGGTGGCGGCCTGTTCCATGGCGCGACCGATGCGTTCGTCCAGCTTGCCTTCAGCCATGTTGATCCGTGCCGCGGCCAGCTTGATCGCCCCCAGCGCGCGAATGATCGCGACCGGCTGCCGTTCCCAGCCGATGGGGAAATTCATGATCGAGCGTTGGGTCTGGGCGCCCCAATATTTGCTGGCATCCACCTCCAGCGGGCCGAAGCTGTCGGTTTCGGTGCGGGTCTTGGTCATGATGATGGCTCCCTCGCGGTTTCGCGGCGGTTCTACCGCCCGGTGGCCTGATTGGCAATTCGTATGCAGTCGTATGCCGTTACGGCCGCGGCAGCGCCTCCAGCGCGTCGCGAAGCCTGTCTTGTTGTGTCGCTGGCAGGGGCAGGATCGGCAGGGGTGGCTGGGCGTCGGACAGTCCCAGCTTATTGGCGGCGGCGTAGACGACCCGAAGACTGCCGAACTCGCGAAACAGGGACCACAGCGGCCCGAAGGCCGCATCGATCCGCCCGGTCAGGGGCGCATCGCCCGACATCGCGGCGCGCCCCAGCCGCAGGAATGGTTCGGGCAGCAATCCGGCGGCGACGCTGAAGAACGCATCCGCCCCGGCCAGCAATGAGGGCGCCGCACCCCAGTCACCGCTGTAGCCGATGACGAAATCCGGAGGCAGGGCAGCGCGAAGACGACCGATCTCGCCCGCGAAATCGCCATCCACAAGCAGAGGCATCTTGACCGCGCAGATATTGGGCAATTGCGCGAGGCGGGCCAGCAGCGGCACGGAAAAGCTGAAATGCGTGGTCGACGGATTGTTGTAGATGCACAGCGGCAGTCCCGCGGCCTCGGACACTGTTGCGAAGTGCTGGAACACTTCATCCTCGGTCAGCGGCGTATAGCTGACGGGCGCCAGCAGCAGTCCGTTGGCACCGGCGCGTTCGGCGTGCCGCGCCAATGCCACGGCATCGGCCGTGCGCAGGGCACCGACGCCGGTGACAACCGGAACCTGTCCGCCGGCCCGCGCCAGAGCCAGGTCCAGGACGCGCTGACGTTCGGCCAGCCCAAGATAGGCATATCCGCCCGTGCTGCCCAGAAGACCGACCGAATCGACCCGCGCGGCGACCAGCCGGTCCAGAAGCCGCCGCAACGCGGCAGGATCGGCGCAGCCATCGGCATCTGCCGGGGTGATCGGGAAGGCCGAGATGCCTTGGAAAAGGGTCATGGGCGGTTCCTTCGCTTGCGCGGGAAGATCGCCATGGATGGACGCGGAAGGCAAGATGTCAGCCGCGATTTTACCTGAATTCCCGCGCGGCGCGGGTATGGATCGCCAGCCAGACCAACCCTGCCGCAAGAAGGCCCAGAAACGCCAGGCCCCAGGACTGCCCCGCCGAAAACGCGACGTGATGCATGATCCGGCCCGGCAGGAAGGTGAAGGCGCCGGCGCCCACCAGCGCGAACCAGAAAAGCTGCGTCACACTGCGGCGGTGTGCGGTGATCCGACCCGCGCGCGCAAGCATCGGGATACGCACGCACAGGACCAGCGTCAGGGCAGACAGGAGATGGATCGGCGAGAAGGGCCCGATCACGCGGATCGTCTGGATCCAGAAGGACGAGACCGCCGCGACCACCATCAGGATGATCCAGATCCTGCCCCAGAAGCGATGCCGGTTCGTGCCCTTGCGCCCCAGCAGCAGGGCGACACCCAGCAAAGCGGCCGGAATGACCACCGCGACATGGATCTGGATCGCAATCGGGGCGTGGATCAGCGGGTCGAACATGGTCGGGCCTCCTTCCGGGCGGCGTCGGTTGCGGTTGCCCATGCAACTGGCCATTCTTGGGGCGGATCATCAACGCGGCCTGCGCCGCCCGACCGGAGAAATGCGTGAACGCAAAAGACCTGCATTCCGCGCTTCGCGAGTTGCAGCACAACTTGTCGCTGCCGCGTCTGTGGATCGTGTTCGCGGTGGTGGTGGGACTGTTCGCCGTGACCGGACCGTTCGGGACATATGACCGGCTGCCCCCCGCCGCACGGCTGGGATACTGGCTGATCGTGCAGGCGCTGGCGTGGCTGTTCGCCCTTGCCGCGGCAGTCCTGTCAGGATCGCTTCTGCAGCGCGTCGTTCCCGGCGCATTCATCCGCCTTCTGATCGCCGGGGCCATCGCTGCGCTGCCGATCGGGGTCATGGTGACGCTGGTCGACCGGGTCATCCTTGGTGACATGATCGACATGCCCGGCATCGTGCTGGGTGTCGTGCATGCGCTGCCTGTCAGTGTCGCGGTATGCGCGCTGAACTGGCTGGCGCTGGACCAACCGGAACCACCATCCTCGGACACGGTGTCAACGCCCGCGCTGCTGTGGCGATTGCCTGCGTCGGCGCGCGGCGCGCTGATCCGGATCGAGGTGCAGGATCACTATGTCCTCGTCGTCACCGACCGGGGCCGCGAGATGCTGCTGATGCGGTTTTCGGACGCCATCGCCGAAACCGATCCGGCGCCGGGGATCAGGGTGCATCGTTCGCACTGGATCGCGCTGCGAGATGATGTTCAGACGGTTCGGTCGTCCGGCAGGAACGCCCGGCTGATGCTGAGGACCGCCGACGGCGCGCAGATCCCTGTCAGCCGCAGCTACCTGGCAGATGTGCGCAGCAGGGTGGGATCATAGGCCGGGTGTCGCACGGTCCTGTCGGAAGACATAGACACGTGCGGGCGGCAGATTGGCCCATATGCGCCGGCTGCGTTCGTGGCGCAGCCCGAACTGGCGCCGCACGCTTTCCGACAGCGGCGGCAGCGGGCCATAGGTGATCTGCACGAAGGCCGCGCCCGGCCGCATCATCTGCAGCGCCGCGCCGACGATGGCCGCCTGCAACGCATCCGGCATCGGCAGCGTCGGCACACCCGAGATCACCGCGTCAAGATTCGCGCGCCCGACATTGACCATCTCCTGCGCAGGCAGGTTGTGGACGCGGGTGCCGGGATACAGGGTCCGAAGCCTGTCGCAGAAGGCCGCATTCAGTTCGTAAAGTTCCAGCGCCTCTGGCGGCAGACCACGCCCAAGGATGGCGCGCGTGATGGTGCCCGTGCCTGCCCCGATCTCGGCCACCGCACGCATGTCCGGCGTGATCACCCGCGCCATTTCACGGGCAGCAGCGCGTCCGGTCGGCGCAACCGCTCGGATCTCGGATGGGTGCCGGATGAACTGGCGAAAGAACAACGACAGGTCTGACATGGCGGACTCCTGCTGGTATGCCGAAGTCCGACCTATTTCAAACGGGTTACAGACGTGTGACGGCTACTTGCGCCAGCGATCCAGCTGAACGACCTCGCCACCGCCGGGGGGAATGTCGTCGGGGCTGTCGTCGCTGCCCTGATCGTCGTCAAGCTGGTACTCGGCGTCCTCGTCCTCTTCGTCGTCATCGCTGTCCTGCGTTTCGAAACGCAGGCCGAATTCGACCGAAGGATCGACAAAGGTCCGCAGCGCGTCGAACGGGATCCGCAAGGGTTCGGGCGAGTTGCCGAAATTCAGCGTGATATCGAAACCCTCATCGTCGATGATCAGATTTTCGAACCAGCTTTGGATGACGATGGTCATTTCTTCGGGATAGCGTTCGCGCAGCCAGTCGGCCATCTCGACGCCATCTTCACGGGTATCGAAGGTGATGAAGAAATGATGATCGCCAGGCAACCCGTCCCGGGCCACGCCTTCCAGCACGCGCGCGATCAGTCCCTGCATCGCGCGATGCATCATTCCACCGTAGTCGATCCCTGACCGCGCCATGCCGTCACCTCTGCTGATTGGCGCCAAGCATAGGGATCTGACGGGCGATGAAAAGGGGGCGTGTTCGCGCCTGCCGGGCAAATGTGCCGACCGGCCGCGATCTGTCGCGGCGGCTGCAAGCCAATCGATAAAAGGGGTGAAGGTGCAGGATTCTGTTGCAAGGCTCCTGCGGGCCCCGCCTTACGCTGCTAGGCGCAAGGAGTTAGGTTTCGGTTACCCGAGCTGCTTACGCAGCCAGAGCGACCGGAGCACGGTTGTCGTTGGCAACTGTACATTTCGCACCGATAACGGTGGTAGCTCACCGGGACAAAGCAAACCCCTTTAGACGTTCGTCGATCCTGTTTCGGCCCCATGATCCCCCAACGAGGTGATTTTTGGTGGAGCCGCCGGGTACCGCCCCCGGGTCCGATCCGCTTATTACGAGCGCGTTTATGTCCATAGTCCGGCTTGCGCCGAACATTCTCAATATAGGGGCGGACCCGGTGCGCCGCAAGGCGGTGTCAGGGTTTGATATAGGCAAAACCTTCCATTTGCAGCTTGCCCAGTTCCGCCACCCCGGACGGCACGATGTCTTCCGGCCAGACATCGAACAGATCTGTCTCTGCGTCGATGTCGCGACCTTCCAGGGTGTTGTTACAGACAAGAAAACGTACGCCATCATTCTTGAGGCCCGAGATCAGGCCCTGCAGTTGCTGGTTGTCCCTGGCCTTCGCCAGCAGGTCCAACCCATCCCCATGCATGACGACGCGCAGGTCCAGATTGTCCTTTCCGACGGCCTTGATGTGATTGCGGATATTGCCAAGCGCACCCTTGTAGCCGCTGCCGTCATCGCCGCCGGTTTCATTGATGTGATAGACGACCTTCTGGGGCGCATAGCCGTCCTGTGCGACGACCGGGCCGCTCGCCAGCGCCCAGATCGCGGCAGCCGCCACGATGAGTGTTCCGATCAGTTTCATTGCGCGTCTCCTCCTGTTCGCATTCCATTATCGGCATGTCGAAGGGGTGTGATGCAAGCTTTTCCATGGCGCAGGGCGAATCGATCGGCTAGCTGATGCACAGGAGGACACCATGCGATCACTGTTTCATCTGGCAATTCATGTCACCGACCTGGAGGCGGCGCGTCAGTTCTACGGCGAGGTTCTGGGCTGCGCCGAGGGACGCTCGACCGATAGCTGGATCGATTTCGATTTCTTCGGACACCAGCTTTCTCTGCATCTGGGCCGGCCGTTCGGCACCAGCCGCACCGGCAAGGTCGGCGACCACATGGTGATGATGCCGCATATGGGCGTGGTCCTGCCGCTGCCAGATTGGCTGGCCCTGGCCGACCGGCTTGCAGCGAAGGGGGTCGCCTTCGACATTCCGCCCGTGATCCGGTTCCAGGATCAGCCGGGCGAACAGCGCACGATGTTCTTCTTCGATCCGTCCGGAAACCCGATCGAGATCAAGGGTTTCCGAGACTTCGACGGGCTGTTCGCATCATGATGGACTATGTCTTTGCCCCAAACTCGCTGCCGTCTGTGCCGGTCGCGGGGCAGGCTGCGCGTTTTCCGGTGCGGCGGATCTTTTGCGTGGGCCGCAACTATGCCGAACATGCGCGCGAGATGGGCCATGACCCCGACCGCGAGCCGCCGTTCTTCTTTACCAAGCCCGCCGATGCACTGCTGACGGATAGCGGCGATCTGCGCTATCCGCCGCAGACCGCCGATCTGCATTTCGAGGCGGAGCTGGTCGTGGCGATTGGCCACGGCGGTCGCGACATCGCGCCGGCTGACGCGCAGGGCCATGTCTGGGGCTATGCGACCGGCAACGACTTCACCCGACGGGACCTGCAGGCGCAGGCGAAGAAGGCCGGTCGGCCCTGGGACATGGCGAAGGGATTCGATCAATCGGCGGGCTGTGGCATTCTCCATCCGGTGTCCAGCATCGGAGCGCGTGACAGCGGCGCGATCCGGCTGACGGTGGATGGGATCATCCGCCAAGATGGCGATCTGGCGCAGATGATCTGGTCGGTGCCCGAGGTGGTCGGGCATCTGTCGTCACTGGTCGCGCTGACGCCGGGCGATCTGATCTATACCGGCACCCCGGCAGGTGTCGGTGCGGTGAAACGAGGGCAGGTTGTGCGGGTCGAGATCGACGGGCTGTCCCCGCTGGAGACGCGGATCGTCTGAGGCGGCGACCGTCGACCGCGGGTATCACGAGCCGCGAACTTCGCAACATTCACGATATGGCATACAACGCCGTGTGGTCGTTCGGGTATCCTTTGCGGCTCGCCGCCCCAACCAGCAGAACTTGCGTGCTTGACGTCGTGGACCAAGTGAACCCCGACCTCTGGTCGGATGAAAAAGGCCCCGTCGCCGGGGCCTTTTCCGCATCTTGCGTCCTTTGCGATCAGGCGGCTTTCTGCACCGTCCGCGCGTCGGATTCGACCAGCGCGCGATGCAGCGCCTTGATCGCCGGCTTCATGATCTCGCGTTCGACGATGAACTGGACATCGACCGGGCGAGGGCCCTGCGTGGCGCCGATCGCCTCCAGCCCGTTCTCGGCCAGAGCGTTGAGGCCACGGCTGAGAACGGCCAGCGTGTCCAGATCGCGCCCAACAGCGGCCACCATCGCGATCGAGCGCGAGGTGATGACGGCAGACGGGTATTTCGCCTGCAGATCCTTCTCGACCCGGCGAAGCACTTTCAGGCTGCTGTCGACATAGTGCGTGATCGTATTGGCGTTCGACACCTTCGACACGATGCGTACATCGTGACGCGTCAGGATGTCGATGATCGTCGCGTCGTAGCCTTTCACGCCCACCATGTCCTGTTCGAACACTTCCAGCGCGAACAGTTCCAGCCCGGTGACGATTTCGACGGCCGGGCTCTCGGCCGGCTGGTCGTCGATCAACGTGCCCGGATCGTGGGGTTCGAATGCGTTGGTCACGCGCAGCGGAACGCCCGATTGACGCAGGGTCTTGGCGGCTTTCGGGTGGATCGCCTCCATCCCCAGATTCGACAACTGGTCGGCCACGTCATAGTTCGTGCGACCCAGCTTGCGCACCGCATCCTGACCGACCAGGTTCGGATCCGCCGAGCTGAGATGGAATTCCTTGTGGATGATCGCCTCGCGCGCGCCGGTCAGGGCGGCCAGACGCGAGAACGTCACCTCGGAATAGCCGCGGTCGAATTCACGCATCAGACCTTCGGCACATTGCGCATATCCGGTGACGATAGGCATCTCGGTCGCGGGATCGACGCCCGACATGGCGCCTTCGATCCGCTGGTCCAGGGTCACGTCGCCCTCGTCGCGCCAGCCCGACAGATCGACGAATCGGGCATTCACGCCGGCACGCTGAAGCATCAGCGATGTGACGAAGGCTGAATGCGCCTCGCCCAGCCCGGACAACAGTTCACGCGTTTGCAGCATGTGCTCTGACAGACGGAAATGGCCATAGGAACACAGGCGCTGAAGGTCGATCAGGCAGTTGCGTGCGCCAAGCAGGCGGTCGCGGACAAACGCATCGGCGCGTTCGATGTCGCCCGGATGATCCAGCACCGCCTTGTGCGCCGCGATCATCTCGGCCTCGACACGGTCCAGCGCCTGATGCCAGGAATGGTCGCCGTCAGAATTTGCGAAGGCGGCATAAACGCCCGCTTCCCCGGATTTCTTGTGTTCCAGCAGCAAATTGGTGATGCCACCGAACGCCGATACGACGAAGATCCGGTTATACAGGTCGCTGCCCTCACGATCGCCGATCAGCAGCGTGTCACGCAGTTCGTCCACCCGCGACATCGTCGTGCCGCCGATCTTCTCGACCGTATGATGTTTCTGGGTGTCTGCCATGTCTTACGCCGTTTCTTCCACCGGGGCATAAGAGCCGTCTTCGCGGTGGACTTCGTTGCCGGTCACGGGCGGGTTGAAGCAGCAGGCCATGACCAGTTCTTCTTCGGCCCGCAGCGTGTGCTTGTCATTCAGGTTCAGTGCGTACATCACACCCGGCTTGATCTCGTGGGTCTGGCCGGTGGCCAGATCGGTGATCGAGCCGCGTCCGGACATGCAATAAACGCTTTCGAAGTGATGCTTGTAGTGGAAGGTATGTTCCGACCCGGCCTGCAGCGTGGTGATGTGGAACGAAAAGCCCATTCCATCATCGGCCAGCAGCATCCGCACCGAATTCCATTTCGCATCCGACACCGACCGGTCGGTGTCTTTCAGTTTGTTGAAATCACGAACGATCATGTCTGTTACTCCGCAGCGATATTGGTGGTTGCAAGAACTTCGCGGGCCGCATCCATCAGGATGTCGAAGCCCTTCTCGAAGGTCTCGACCGGTGTTGTCAGTGGTGCCAGAACCTTGACCACCTCGTCCTCGCTGCCCGAGGTCTCGATGATCAGACCCTTGTCATAGGCGCGGCCGCAGATCTTTTCGGCCAACTCGCCGGACCCGACGTCGACGCCCCGCATCAGGCCGCGGCCCTTCAGATAGGCGCCGGGGATCAGACCCGCCAACTCGGTCAGGCGACGTTCGATCAGCTTGGCCTTGTTGGCCAGTTCCTTCTGGAACGCGTCATCGGCCCAGAATTTCTCGATCGCGACGCGGGCCGTCACGAAGGCATGGGTGTTGCCACGGAAGGTGCCGTTGTGTTCCGCCGGGCCGAACACGTCATGTTCGGGACGCACCAGCAGCAGGGCCAGGGGCAGGCCAAAGCCCGAGATTGATTTCGCCATGGTGACGATGTCCGGCGTCACGCCCATCTCCTCGAAGGAAAAGAACGTGCCAGAGCGTCCGCAACCGGCCTGAATGTCATCGATGATCAGCAGGGCGCCGTGTTTCTTGGCGATGTCGGCGATCTTGCGCACGAAGTCGCCGGAGGCGGCGTTCAGCCCGCCTTCGCCCTGGATGGTTTCCAGCATGATCGCAGCCGGTGCGTCGATCCCGCCCGAGGCGTCCGACAGCATCAGGTCCAGCAGTTCCGCGCCGTCCACCCCGTCGGCAAAGCCGTCATAGGGCATGCGGGTCACGCCTTGCGTATCCATGCCGGCGCCGCCGCGGTGATATCCATTGCCGGTCGCCGCAAGCGCGCCCATGGTGACGCCGTGGAAGCCGTTGGTGAAGGCGACGATATTCGTGCGTCCGGTCTTCTTCCGGGCGATCTTCATCGCGGCCTCGACCGCGTTCGCACCGGTCGGCCCCATGAACATGACCCGGTGGTCCATGTTGCGCGGTGTCAGGATGTGACTGTCGAATGCACTCAGGAAGTCGGCCTTGGTGGTCGTGTGAAGGTCCAGCCCGTGGGCGATGCCGTCACCGGTGATGTGCTCGACCAGCGCCGATTTCATGTCGGGGTCGTTGTGACCGTAGTTCAACGAGGAACAGCCGGCCAGAAAGTCGATGTATTCCGTGCCGTCATTGCCGGTCAGAACAGACCCGCTTGCCTTGGTGAAGACGGCGGGAATGCCGCGGCAATAGGATCGCGCTTCGCTTTCGCGTCGAGTGAAGATGTCGGTCATGTCAACCATGTCCTTAGGCATAGGTTTTCCTTTCGCACCGTGGTGCGTTCTAGAATTTCAGTGGTTCGAGGATCGATCAGGCGGCGTCCGCGCTATCGGTATCATCCTCTTCGGGCAGCGTGATCGTCACCATGTGTTCGGTGGCGTGCTTGCCGTCGAAATGCTCTTCGCGCTTGTAATGCGCCTCATCGGACAGATCGCCGCCAACATGCTTGGCAAAGCTGCGGAACAGCGCCCACGATGCCTCATTATCCTTGGTGATCGTCGTGTTCAGCTGGTTGGCTTCGGCGCAGGCCTCGCGGCCGATCAGATGTTGCAGCATTCTGCGGCCCAGACCAAGACCACGCGCCTTGGGGCTGACGGCCACCTGCCATACGAACAATGCGTCCTCGTTCGGGATCATGTGTCCCGAGATCCAGCCGACGATGTCGCCTTCCAGTTCGGCGACGACACAGGTGTCGCTGAAATGCTCGGCCTGCACGATATTGCAGTACATGGAATTTTCGTCCAGCGGCTTGCAGGAACGAACAAGATCCCAGATTGCAGAGCCGTCCTCGCTGGTTGGTTTGCGAAGTGTCAGCGTCCGGGGGCGCAGCGTTTCAATGTCAGCCATGTCCTTGGGCATGCGATCTGATCCTCAATTGCTTCGGCTAACTAACTAGTAAAGCCGCCCTCAGGTTGCAACCGAATCGTGAAATAATGCCCTAAATCAGCTAAATAGCTATGAACAAAAGGGTTTTGTAGCTGTTTGGCGCCGAGAGTGCCGAAAAATCGCTTAGTCAAGCAAATTATTTGCCCCGGTTTGCTTTGTGGATTGAACTAAATTCGCGTCATGGGCATCATTCCGGCATGAGCAAGACCGATCCTGATCGCATTGACGACGCGCTGATTGCGCTAAGGCGTATCCTGCGCGCGACCGAGCTGTATGAACGCGATCTGGCGCAGTCGGTGGGTCTGACGCCGGCGAAGCTGCGTGTCCTGCAGCTGTTGGCCCTGCGTGATCGCGACGGTGCGACGCCCACGGCGCTGGCCCATCAGATGGGGGTCAGTCAGGCGACCGTCACCGCGCTGGTCGATCAACTCGTCAGGCGCGGTTATGTCGCGCGGCATCGGTCCGCATCCGACCGCAGGCAGACAGATGTGGTGATCACGCCCGAGGGTGCCGAGGCGTTGCGGACTGCGCCGAATGCGCTGCAGCAGCAGTTCGTCCAAGGCTTCGGGGCGATGGCCGATTGGGAACAGGCCATGATGATCGCCAGTCTGGAACGTGTCGCGGCGATGCTGAACGCCGAAGGCATCGACGCGGCGCCGGTGCTGGCGACCGGCGATATCCGAATGGGCCGCCCCCGGGCCTGACCGGGGGCAAGCGGTCCGTCCGTCACGCGCTCCAGGGGCCGTGCTTGTCCGGGTTTCCGTCCGTTCGTTCGAAACCGTGGGCACCGAAGAAGTCGCGCTGTGCCTGGATCATGTTGGCGGTGCCGCGTGCGGTGCGCATCATGTCGAACCACATCAGGCCGTTTGCCAGGGCGGGCAGGGCATGGCCCGCGGCCAGTCCTTGCGACACGACCTGCCGCAGCGCCGGCAGCGCGGCCTCGACCAGTTCGGCGAAATGCGGCGCCATCACCAGATTTCGGTCGGGATGATCGGCCAGCGCGTCAGCCATGTCGTTCAGCATCGCCGACCGGATGATGCATCCCGCCCGCCAGATCCGCGCGATTTCCGGCAGCGGCAGCGACCAGTCGAACTTGTCGGACGCCGCGGCGATCATGGAAAAGCCCTGCGCATAGCATAGGATCTTCCCGGCGATCAGCGCCTGTTCCATCGTCGCGGGGGCAAAGCCGCACGGGCCGGGCGCGGCGCCGAACCGGTCTTCGCCCGCCCGCCGATCCTCCAGCCGGGCCGAAACGTTGCGGGCCATCACCGCCGCCTCGATCACCGGGATCGGCGCCGCCAGATGCTGCGCCTCGATGGCGGTCCAGCGCCCGGTGCCTTTCTGCCCCGCACGATCCAGGATCATGTCCACCATCGGCATGTCGCCATGGGGATCCTTCGCAGCCGTGACCTTGGCCGAAATCTCGATCAGATAGGACTGCAGCGGGCCGTCGTTCCAGCCGTCAAAGACCTTCGAGATCGCGGCCGCATCCATCGTCATGCCGTCACGCATTAGCCCATAGATTTCGGCGATCATCTGCATGTCGGCGTATTCGATGCCATTATGCACCATCTTGACGAAATGGCCTGCGCCCTCGACGCCCATCCGCGCGGCGCAGGCTGTCCCGTCCTCGGCCTTGGCGGCGATGGCGGTCAGGACGGGCGCGACGCGATCCCATTGTTCCGGTGTGCCGCCTGCCATGATCGACGGGCCGTGCCGCGCCCCTTCCTCACCCCCAGACACGCCCATGCCCATGAAGCCGAAGGGCAGATCCGAATTCGCGCGGCGCGTGGTGTCATGAAAATCGGCATTGCCCGCGTCGATGACCAGATCATCGGCGCCAAGCAGCGGTGACAGGGCCTCCAGCTGTTCATCCACTGGCTGTCCGGCGGGCACCATCAGGATGATGGTGCGCGGTGCCGCAATCGCATCCACCAACTCGGCCAGCGTCCGGGTCGGCACGATCCGGTCGGCCAGATCGCCGGCATTAGAATGGAAATCCTGCGTGACGCTGGACGTGCGGTTCCAGACGGCGATGGGAAAGCCCTTCTCTGCGATGTTCATCGCCAACGCCGCGCCCATCGTTCCCAGCCCGATCAATCCGATCCTTGCCTCGCCCATATCCTGCGCCTCGTGCCTTGATTGTGTTAGCGCCATCCATAGGCCACCGGCCGGGCGCTGTCACGGGGTCAGCCGCGATCTGCGCCGCCCGGCGGGTTCGCCTGCACCCGGATCAATGTCTGAAGGCCTGTCGCGCAATGCGTTCTGGCGGTGCCCGTCACGCCCCAGACATCAAGCTGGCAGATTGTCAGCGTACGACCGGCCTTGATGACGCGCCCCGTGGCCTCCAGCAGATCGCCGCGTGCCGGGTTGATGAGGTTCAGCTTGAATTCGGTCGTCAGAACCTCGGTGTTTTCGGGGAAAAGCGTGAAACCGGCATATCCGCCAGCCGAATCCGCGATGGCCGATGTCGCACCCGCATGGAAGAAACCGTGCTGCTGGGTCAGTTCCTTCCGAAAGGGCAGGTGCAGGGTCACAACCCCGGCGCTGATTTCCGCGATCCGCGCGCCAAGATGGCGCATCAGGCCCTGGCGATCGAAGCTTTCGCGGATCTTGCGGATGACCGCCCGGTCCAGTTCGGTGTCCGTCATGCCGATGTGTCCCCCCTGTTCCTTGGAGAAGTGTGGCGGTCGGCCTGGATGATGCAAAGCGTGACGCAGGGTCACATCCGCAGCAGGGCGCCACGAAATTCGGGCGCGGACAGGACGACCTCTCGCGCGCCGATGCGGGCGGCATGCGACATCGCCATCCCGGTCAGCGCCTGCGCCTGATCAACAGCCTGCATCAGCGTGTATCCGCGCCCCAGTGCCGCCACGATCAGCCCCGCGAACAGATCTCCGGTTCCGGGGAGGGACACGGGCAACATCGACGTCGGATGCCGGCTGAAGCCCTCTGGCCCCAGGATCACGCTTTCCAGTTGTCCGGCTGCGGTATCGCGCAATTCGCACCCCGTGGCGACCAGCTGGGCGCGTTCAGCCAATGACAGGGACCGCGCTGCCGCGTGAAGATCGTCCAACGTGTCGATCGGTTGATCTGTCAGATACCCCAGTTCGAAGGAATTCGGCGTGGCCAGATCGGCCAGCGGTAATAGCCGCTTGCGCAGGACTTCCGCGATTGCCTGTGGAACGTACAGCCCCGGCGCGTGGTCGCCCATCACCGGGTCGCACAGATAGCGCAGCGCGGGATTGCGGGTCTTGCACCGCGCAACGAACTCGACCGTCATCAAGGCCACGTCCACCGATCCGATATAGCCTGTGACCAGCCATGCCGCGCGATCCGGCAACCCGCGTTCTTCCGCGCCACGCAGCAGGTCCGCGAACAGATCGGGAGGCAGCGGCGCGCCGCGCAGCGTCTCGTAATCCGGGGTGTTCGAGAACAGCACCGTGGGGATTGCCGCGACCTCAAGGCCCGCGGCCTGCATCGGAAACACCGCGGCCGAGTTGCCGACATGGCCGTGCACCACCTGACTTTGAATCGAGATCACCAGCGGCGGGCGGTCATGGTCGGTCATTGCGGTCCCTCAAGCCTTGCAGTCCAGTCCTCGACGCGGCCGCGTTCAAGGCGTCTGGCGGCATGGCGGCGCCAGCCATCGGCCAGAACATCCAGATCCGCCATCGCGGCCAGATCCTGCGCGTTTATCCGGTCGACATACATCACCCGCCACAGTCGCGCGATGGACCAGTCTGGCGCAAGCCGGTCGACCAGTTTCAGCCGATCGCCCGGTGCAACGATTCCGGATTGCAGCACCCGGTAATACCAGCCCGTCCGTCCTGTGCGCTGGACCCTGCGGGCCATGTCGGGAACCCCGAAACGCAGGTTCAGCTTCCAGCAAGGCTGCCGCCCCTGACTGACCTGCACCAGCGCTGTGCCTATCCGGAAGATGTCGCCCACTGCCACATCGGCCTCGGTCATCCCTGTCAGCGAGATGTTTTCGCCGAAGGCGCCCGTTGCGTTCAACAGGGGCAGGGGGCCGATCTCGTCGTTCCATGTCGCATAGTGATCGCGTGGATAGTGGTGCAGCGCCTTTTCGGGGCCGCCATGCACGCGAAGGTCTGCCTGCTGATCGCCCTCGAACCCTGTCGGGGTCAGTGTCAGCGGCGCAGTTGCGGGGATCTTCGCGATTCCGCTGAGAAGTCTGCTTCCGGGCAGCGGGCTGGCCTTGCCGGTCAGCAGGGTCGGGGATGCCATCATGTGTTCCGGGGCTGGTCAATAAAAAGGCGCGGGCCGATCGGACCCGCGCCTGACTGCCATCGCCTGATTGCGGGATCAGCGGCGCAGGGCGCGCAGGCGCAGCCCGCCTTCGATCAGCAGGGCGGCCAGCACGATCTTGACCAGATCGCCCAGAATGAACGGGGTAAAGCCTGCGGCCAGCAGCTTGTCGGCGGGAACAAAGGCCGACAGCCATGCAAGCCCGCAGGCATAGACCAACGCGATCCCGGCCAGCATCGCGACCATGCACCCGACCAATGCGCGGCCCTGCGCCAGCCACCCGGTCACCAACGCCATCAGCGCCATGCCGATCAGGAAGCCGCCCGTCGGACCCAGCGCATATGCCAGCCCGATGCCGCGTTCGGGCGATCCGGCGAAGACCGGCAAGCCCGCAAGCCCCGCGCCCAGATAGGTCAGATAGGCGGCAAGCCCCAGCCGTGGCCCCAGCGCCGCCGCGATCGCCATGACCGCCATGGTTTGCAGCGTCATCGGGACCGGCCAGAACGGAACCTGGGTCTTGGCGCTCAGCGTGATCAGGGCGGCGGCGACCAGGCTGATGCCGATGGCGCGGGCCGGGCTGAGGCCAAGTGTCTGACGATTGGTAAGCTGCATGGGAAATCCCTCCGGATGGATCGCGAATCAGAACCGGGTCTGCCCTTCGCGCATATATCTCGATACCGAGGTTATGGACCGGCTTCGATGATGGGTGCAACCTTGACGCTCGTCCGGTGCCGCCGCGGTGCCGCGACTTGCGGCAGTGCGCTGCACCAGCAGCCTTGTTCGGCATCAGAGGCAGGTGATCGCCCACAGGTTTCTTGTCCGGTTGCACCATGGATTGTCCGAATCGAAACGACTCGGTCCGGTTTCCGGCGTGTTTCCTTGAACGGCATCGACGAAGCGGATAGCGTGATGGGTGTAGTCTGTTGACCGTGGCATGGTAACGCCGATGAGGATTTCCCGCTCAGTGATCGCAGCTCCGCCCGTCGCGCCGCCAGCCATCTGTCTGCGGCTTGCCGATACGCTTGACCGGCCGGGCCGATGATCGAAAACAGACCAGCCTCGGGCAAGCCCTGTCCCGCGTTTCGCGCGGTTCACGACCCGGCTTGGTTCTTTCCATCGGCCGGGCACAGTCAGGCCGTCAGGGTGCTGTTTCACGGTGCCGAATCCAGCCATCGGCTGACCCTTCTGACGGGCGACACGGGCACCGGCAAGACGCTGTCGATGCGGGTCGTCGCCGCGGAACTGCGCAACGAATTCACCGTGGGCTGGATTGACGCAACCAAGGGTGCCTTGCGTGATCCGCTTGCCAGTGTTCCCGCGGCGTTCGGCTTGAAAATTCCCGGGGCCGGCGCGGGAGATGTCCTGCTGCGCATGCAGGAATTTCTTGGCGATCAGAACCGTCAGGGCCGACCGGCGATCCTGTTCGTGGACGACGCGCATCTGTGTCGTCCCGACGCCCTTGAGGATCTGCGCGGGCTAAGCGATCCGGGCGGGCGTGGCGCGGACACGATGCCGTTGCTGATGGCGGGTGCGCCGTATCTTCGTGCCCGACTGACAGATCCGCAGCATCGTGGATTGTATCGGCTGATCTCGGGATATTTCGACCTTCCGCCCTTGGGCGTGGACGAGGCACGGGCCTATATCGACCACCGGTTTGCCGTCGCGGGCTGCGAATGCCACGCAGGTGTATCGCCCTTTGAACATGGCAGTGTCAGGGTGCTGCACCATTGGGCCGGCGGCGTTCCCGAGGCGATGAACGAAATGGCCCGGCAATGCCTGCGTCAGGCGCAGGCCGCTGGCCGCGACAGGCTGGACGCGGAGTTTGTCGATACCTGCCTGCGAGAGCGTGGCCTGAAGGCGCGGCCGGGCGCGGGCGTGGCCGACAGGCAGGACGTGCCTTCGGTGGAACCGGGACAGCCCGTCGTGGAACTGCCTGTACGTGCAGCGCCGCCGCCGACCACCGCCCCCCCATCATCGACTGTGCCGCGCCACGAGATGCCGCCGGTGATCGATGGGGACCAGCCGGTGTCCACGACGCGCAGCCTGCCGGTCCTGACCTCGCAGCCGGTACGGGCGGAAAAATCGGCATCATCTTCGCCGGGCCTTTCGCGCGCGGCCTTCGTGCTGGCGATCGCCGGCGCTGCGGGGGCGCTGTATTGGTGGCAGATCCGTGAACGCAATCCGGACCTGACGACCATTGCCGACACCGACACACAGCCCGCGCAGTTGCGTCCGGACCCGGACGACCTGCCGCCCAGTGCATTTACCCAGTTCGCCCAGAATCCGGAGCTGCCGCCGGTCGCACAGGTCGAACGGATGGTGTCCATGCCCGACCCCGCAGCTTTGATGGCAGAGGCCCTTTCCATCGGGCAGGATGAACCGGAAGATGCGGCGCTGCTGTATGAACGTGCGGCGATCCACGGCAGTGCGCGCGCGGCCTATTATCTGGGGCAGGCTTTCGAGATCGGCGAAGGCGTGAATGCCGATCCGAACCGGGCGCGAAGCTGGTATGACACGGCAGAGGGTATCTGGGGTGCGACAGACCGTCTGGAAGGTCTGTCGGACCAACCCGTGGTGCAGGCTGCGGCATCGGCACCCGTCCCGGTCCTGCAGGCGATCCTGCCCTCGGGACAGCTGGAGCTGCACTGGCGGGCGGCCGAGGGCGAAAGCCCCGCGACCTTCGCGATCGAAACCGAATCCGATGACGTCACAGATCAGGGTGTCGCACGGATACAGCGGATCATCACGGATCGTTCCGCCGTTCTGCTGGAAAATGTGCCGGCGCGGTGGCGCTTTGTCACGATCGGCGCCGATGGAGAGGATGTGGCCGCGACCGACTGGTTCGCGGCCCCCGATTCCGACGGTTGATCAGCACCCCATGACGGCACAGATGCTGCGGCGATAGGCGGCGTTCGCGTCGCTTTCGGGATCGCTCATCGTCGGTGCGGTGCAGTTCGCGACGTAATCTGGACTGATGCCGCGATTGACGCAGGCGCCGATGCTCCAACCCGGCGGGATCGCATCAAGATCCACATCCTGCCATTTCGGATGGCCGCGTGCCTTCAACTGTTCCAATTGCGTCAGGATCAGGGACGACAGGTCCGAGACGGCGGTACAGGCATCGCGGTGATAGCTGTTGCCGCGCATGTTGTATTCGTAGGTCATCAAGACCGCCTTTACCGCGACCAGCTCGACGGGCTCGGTCTGAAACGGATAGGTGTTGGCGGGAAGGGTCGAGGGCGTATAGACGCTGGTCAGCGTGTCATCCGAGATCGGGACAAGGTGAAAGCGGTCGCCGTCGATGTTGCCTTCGGAATACAGCGAAGCGGGCGCGCCTGCGACATAGATGAAGGCATCGACGCGGTCCGCATTCAGCGCATCCAGCCCTTCCTTCGGTCCCAGCGGCAGACGTTCCGCAGGCTCTATCCCACTGAGCGACAGCATCAGGGACGATGTCAGGAACGTCCCGCTGTCCTCGTCCCCGACGCCGACCCGCTTTCCGGCCAGATCGGCAAGGCTGGTGATGTCCTTCTTGGCAAGGATATGGACCTCTTCCTCATACAGGGGAAAGGCGATGCGGACGCCCTGAATGGCCCGCGCGACGACAGGATCCTGGCTTGCAAACGTCTGCATGTATTCCAGCACGTCGTTCTGGACGATGCCGAACTGGGTGTGCCGCCGCTGACGCACCGCAAGGAAATTCTCGAGGGAACCGGCCGATTCGACCACGCCCATCTGCTGGCCGCAACCTGCCATCAGGTTCTGCATGTCGCGACCGAACTGAATATACGTGCCCGTCGCCGAGCCGGTCATGATGTTGATACGCGGTTCCTGCGCTAGGCCGGGCAGGGCCGCCGCCCCGATGAAGCCTGCGACAAGCGCGGCGCCCCGCAAGATCTTGGACAAACGCATGATACTCTCTCCTTGGAAACGACGTGGGGCCATTCAGCAACGCTCCAGGCGTGACATCAGGGCCAGCAGCGTCTGCCGGTTGATCGGGTTCTGCACCTGGCGCAGCGCGTCGGGCGCGCATGCGCCTTCGATCAGCAGGATGCGCAGGCGGGAAAGCTGCGCCGCATCGGGCGGAAGCCCCGGCGCCGAAGCAAGCGCCGCATCAACATCCGCCGCGTCGCGGGGTCGGGATGCAGCGGGGGCTGCCGCTGGTTCGGGCTGGATTTCCGATTGTATCGGGTCTGCCGCCTGCGCCGCCGCGACAGGGGCAGATTCCGCAGCTTCCGACTGGGTGGCCGTCAGTGCCTCGCGTTGATCACGCAAGGTCGCGATCTCGGCGCGCAGGCTTTCGGCCTCGGATGCCAGTGCATCGCGGGCGGACTGCTGTTCGCTGACAGCCTGCGCGACACGTTCGCGCTCGGCCTGCAACTCCGCCAGGCTTTCGACCTCTTGCGACAGTTCCCGGCGTTGCTCCGTGATCGCTTCGATCTCGGCGCGAAGATCTGCGAGTGTGTCCTCGCCCTCGGCCTGTTCAGCCTGCAGTTGTTCGATGCTGTCGGACATCTGGGCGCGGGCGCTTTGGGCGGCTTCGGTCTCGGACTGCAGTGACTGACGTTCCTCGGACATCTGGGCCAGTTGCTCTTCAAGCTCGCGCGCACGCTCGGTCATCTGAGCTAGTTCCGCGCGGCGGCCGGCCAGTTCCTCATCCAGACGCGCCGAACTTGCCTGCTGATCCTGCAGCTTCTCAGCCAACTCGGTCTGCTGCGCGACGCTGCTTTCCAGATCCTGCTGCCGCGTGGTCATCTCTGCGATCCCGTCGCGAAGCTCGGTGCTTTGTGCATCAAGCCGGGCGATTTCCTCGCGGCGCTCCGCGATCGTCTGGGCAAGCGCGTCGGCGTCGGCCTGTTGCTGTACTGCGTCCTCGCCCTGTTCGGTCTGAGATTGCAGCGTGTCGCGGCGTTCGCTCAGTGACGCCACCTCGTCGCGCAGTTGCTGCGCCTGGCCTGTCAGTTCGTCCATCTCGCCTTGCCGCGTGGCGATGGACTGTTCAAGTTCCGCAAGCTTGGCGGTTCCGGCTTCCAGATCGGTCAATTCCTGACGGCGTGCGGCGATGGTTTCCGCCAGACTGGCAGCAAGCTGTTTTTGGTCGGCGATCTCGCCACCCTCGGAAATTTCGGCCTGCAACTCGTCCCGGCGCGCGGTCAGGTTCTCAATATCGGCGCGTTGCTGGTCCGCCTGCTGCTGCAAATCCTGCAAGGCGGCTTGCGCGGTCTGCTGCGCCGCCGTCACCTCGTCACGTTCCGACGTCAGTTCTGCGATCTGCGTCCGCATTGCCCCGGCCTGCGCGGTCAGTTCGCCGAGCGTCGCTTTCTCAGCCTCGGCAGAGCTGCGTGCGGTGTCGATGTCGGCCTGCAGGCTTTCGCGTTCGGCGCCAAGCTTTTCGATCTCGGCGCGAAGGCTGGTCGCCTGGGCGTTCAGCGCCTCGGCCTCCTCGCGCCGCGTCGCGATCATCTGTTGCAGCGTCTCGGCTTCTTGCTGCTGCTGGTCCAGTTCTGCCGCAAGACTGTCGCGCTGCGCCTTCATGTCCTCGGCCTCGGCCATGTCGGACTGCAATGCCTGACGCTTCGCCGCGGCGTCGTCGATCTGGCGCTGCAAGGCGTCCAGTTCGGCCTGTCGGGCAGACAGGGTTTCTGCCAGCGCCTCGGCCGATGCCTGCTTCTCGGCGATGTCGGCGTCCAGTTGCTGCTGCTGTTCGTCCTGCGCGTCCGCCTGACCGATTCGCGCGTCCAGTTCGTCGCGCCGCGCGGTCAGATCGTCAATCTCGGACCGCAAGCCCTGCAATCTTGTTTCGGCCTGGGGAATGTCCGCGTTCAGTTCGTCCAGCTTGGTCTGTGCCTGTTCCGAACGGGCTTCAAGCTGCGCGACCTCTGCATCCATCGTCGCGATGATCTGACGCAAGGCATGCGCGCGCTGCGTCTCGTCTTGCTGTGCGCGCGCCGAAACAGGCGCCGAAATGGCAACCACAAGCAAAACGATCGCTGAACAAACTGACCAGATAAAACGTGCCACGGATTTCTCCTTGCAGTAATATCAAGGATGCTGATTCAGGACTTCTTGTCAACTTTTCAGCGAATTGAATCACAATAATCTGCGATCGATCCAGGTCGGTCCTCGATAATGCTTATCAAAATCGCCGAATGGTACAATCTGGCTTGGTGAAGGCCCCTGATTCGTTCCATTTTTTACCGTGGACGGTTGGAGGGAAAGCCTTTCAGGTACGCTCTGGGCGAGTTCTCCAATATCCCACAGGGTTGCTTTTCACCTTTGAATGCAACCCAAAGATGTTTTGTTGATCTTTGTCCCTCCAAGAGTCGGTGTGATTTCTTCTGAGCCTGCTCAGCGTTCCCTCGGATATTTCTCGCCGCGTCGCGCGATTTAACTTCATCGCGAAAATCTCCTTCCGACGTTGCAGCGTGCCGCCGCGATGTCGCGTCGGTTATTTCTGGAATGCGGGTTGGTCTGATGGCGATTGACAATTCCGACTGATTAAGTCAGGCACCTTCTGGTCGCGAACAGAACTCAGCAGGCAATCATGAAAACCGCATTCAGAATCACATGGCTTGCCAGCGCAAGCGTTCTCGCCCTGTCGGCATCCGCCTTTGCACAAGAGGCGCAGCAGCCCATCGTTCTGGATGCGATCACGCTGACCGCGACGACGGATGTCAGCGTCCAGCCCGAGGGGTATGTCAGTGAATACTCTCAGGCGGCTACCAAATCAGACACGCCGATAGCCGAGATGCAGCAATCCGTGTCCGTTGTCACGACGGATCAGGTCAAGGATCAGGGTGCAGAGAATCTGGGTCAGGCATTGGGTTATACGGCGGGTGTCCACGCGCAGCCGTTCGGAATAGATCCGCGGTTCGACACGCCCTATATCCGCGGCTTCCGGGCCGACAACGCCCAGTATGTGAACGGACTGCGCCAGGGACGATATTTCGGCGCGATTGGCCAAGAACTCTACGGCATGCAGCAGATCGAGGTACTGCGCGGGCCGTCATCCTCGCTTTACGGAGCAGGTTCTCCGCTAGGTGTGATCAATCAGGTGCAGAAGCGTGCCCAAGCCTATGATTTCGGTGAAGCCGGTGTCGGCTATGACAGCAACCAAAGCAGGCAGTTGTTCTTCGATGTCAATCGTGCGCCGTCCGAAACGCTATCCTGGCGGCTTACCGGGATCGGCCGCGACGACAACACGCAGATCGATGACCTGACCAACAAGCGCGGCTATCTGGCAGGTGCGGTCCGGTGGTCGCCCGATGCCGCGACGACCATCGACATCATGGCGAACTACACCAAGGATTCGCCCCTGTCCCCGACCGGAGTGCCTTTCGCACTGACACAAAGCGCGGATGGCGATTACCTGCGCGACCTGTACACGGGTCAGAAGGATTGGGACGACAGCGACCGAACATCGTCCAGCTTCAGCCTTGAACTGAGCCACGAGTTCGACAATGGCTGGAGGCTTAGTCAAGGGTTCCGCTATGAGAAGTTGGACTGGGACTATCGCAGTACCTACGCCATTGCGGTCACCGGGGCGGACACGTTCAGCCGGGGCTCCAGTCGCCAAGAAGAAGACAGCGAAACGATCAGCCTCGACACCCGCTTGTCGGGCGAGGCCATGACTGGTCAAGCCCTGCACAAGCTGTTGTTCGGCGTGGATGTTCGACAGTACGACGCCTATGAAAGCAGCCAGTTTGGCACCGCCAGCGATCTGAATTGGCGCGATCCAGACTATTATGCCGGTGGGCGCACGTTCCCAGGCGATCCGAATGCGGGTGACTCGAAGCTGCGTCAGGTCGGCATCTATGCCCAGGACGAGGTCGAGTACGGGAACTGGCGCGGTTCCCTTGGCCTGCGCTATGACTGGGTGGAACAGACCGGCGAACGTTACGGAACCGTGTCCGAGTACAAGGACAACAAGGTAACCGGTCGCATCGGCCTTGGATATGTCATGGCCAATGGCCTTACGCCATATGCCAGCTATTCGACATCCTTCGATCCGCAGGCTGGGCAGGATATTGATGGAAACGCCTTGCGTCCGACCGAGGGCGAGCAGTGGGAGCTTGGGGTAAAATACCAGCCGACGGCGTTTGACGGGCTGATCACCGCGTCGCTGTATGATCTGCGCCAGAAGAATGTGAACAGGTCTGTGCTGGAAGGCGGGATCTCCGGCATCCGGCAGATCGGTGAGGTCAAGTCGCGCGGCCTTGAGATCGAGGCGACCGCCGAAATCGCAGATGCCTGGAAGCTGCGCGCCGGCTACGCCTACAACAAGACCGAGCAGGTCGCACCTGAGGGCGATCCGCTGAATGGCAACCAGCTGGCGGACGCCCCGAACCATATCGCCAGTATCTGGCTTGATCGCGAATTTGCGAATGGCCTGCGTGTCGGAGGCGGTGTTCGCTACATCGGGGAACGCTTCATCGATGCGGCCAACTCGGCCGAACTGGACAGCGTGACCCTGGTGGATCTGGGTGCCGCCTACAGCCGCGACAATGTCGAGATGTCGTTGAACCTGACCAACATCACCGATGAAGTCTATGTCAGTGCCTGCGGATTTTCATATTGCTCCTACGGCGAGGGGCGCACCGTCAGCGCAAAAGTCACTTACAAGTGGTGACCGGACGGGCCGCAAAGTCCGGGCCTGATCGCCGTGCCATCCTGACCGCCGCCGGCCTGTGGCTGGCGGCGGCATCGCCGTTGCGGGCCTTGCCCTCGCAGCCGCGGCTTGCGGCGATCGACTGGGCGATGCTGGAGACCGCGATCCTGATCGGCCACATGCCCGTCGCGGCCTGCGAACTGATCCGCTATCGCGAGGATGCGATACAGCCGAAGGTCCCGGCGAAGGTCGTCGACCTGGGGCTGCGCGGTGCGCCGAATTTCGAACTGCTGCAACTGACCCGCCCCGACCTGATCCTGACCTCGCCCTACTACACGCGCTATCAGGACCGTCTGGAGTCGCTGGCGCCGGTGCTGAACCTGCCATTCTATATTCCCGGTGAAGCGCCGCTGCCCAAGGCATTCGCCGCGGTTGATGCGCTGTCGGCTGCGGTCGGCGATCCGGATGCAGGCGGGCAGGCGACGGCACGGGCCGAGGCCGAGCTGGACGATCTGGCCGCGCGTCTTCGTGGCTTCTCGGATCGGCCTGTCGCGCTGGTCAATATCGGCGATGCCCGGCATCTGCGGGCCTTTGGCTTTGACAGCCTGTTCGGCAGCACTCTGGCCCGGCTTGGCCTGCGCAATGCCTGGACCGAGGGCACCCGGTTCAGCTTTCTGGCGCCGGTTCCGATCGAGCGGCTTGCCACCATGCCCGAGGCGCGGCTGGTGGTTGTCGGCGATATCCCCGTCGCGGCGCACCGCGCCCTGCGGCGCAGCATCCTGTGGCAGGCGCTTGCCCCCGTCGCCGAGGGCCGCCTGTATCAATTGCCCGATGTGAATGCCTTTGGCGGCATCCCGGCCGCCCTGCGTTTCGCCCGGTTGCTGGCCGGGGCATTCGCGTCCGGACCGATCGGCTGGTCATGAGGCCCGTGCTGCGCCTGTGGTTGCCGCTTGCGGCGGTCTTCAGCGTCGCGTTGTGGCTGGCGCTGGCCGCGCGGATGCTGCCAGTGGCACAATGGCCCGCGCCGCCCTTTGATCCTCAGGCAATGAGCCTGGATCAGATCCTGATGGCTTTCGGCATGATGCCGCGCGGTGTGATCGCGCTGTTGGCAGGGGCTGCGCTGGGTCTGTCGGGGGCAATCCTTCAGGCCGTGCTGCGCAATCCGGTGGCCGATCCGACGACGCTGGGGATTTCGGCGGGGGCGCAGCTGACGCTGGTGCTGGCGACGATCCTTGCACCGGGTCTGCTGACGTGGGGACGATGGCCGGTGGCGATGGCCGGTGCCGGACTGGCGGCCGCGCTGGTTCTTGCCATCGGTGCAAGGCGGGGATTCGCGCCGGTCACGATGGTGATCGCCGGGATGCTGGTCGGCATGACCGCCAGCGCCATCGCGACCGCTGTCACGCTGTCCCAGGGGCAGTATCTTCTGTCGCTGGTGATCTGGAATGGCGGATCTCTGGTCCAGCAGGACTGGTCGGGGGTACAAGCCCTGGCGCTGGTGCTGGCGGCGGGCGGGATCGGCGCTGCGCTGCTGGCCCGGCCTCTGCGGGTGCTGTCGCTTGGCGTCGAAGGCGCGGGTGGTTTGGGGCTGAACGTGGCGGTGGTGCGTGTCACCGCGGTCGCGCTGGCCGTCTGGATCGCCGCCAGCGTCTCGGCCGAGCTGGGGCTGATCGCCTTTGTCGGGCTTGCCGCACCTGCCCTGGCGCGGACGGCGGGCGCGCGCGGGATCGGGCAATTGCTGGCGCTGTCGCCGCCGATCGGCGCGCTGATCCTGTCGGTCTGCGACGGGCTGGTGCTGGCCATCGCGGGGCAGGGCGGCGAGATGTTTCCCACCGGCGCCCTGACCGGCCTGATCGGTGGTCCGCTGCTGATCTGGCTTCTGCCACGTCTGCGCGGCTCGACCCCGCCCGGAACCGAGGCCGCCGAAGGACCGGCGCCACGCCTTGTGCGGCCGGGCCGGTTGCTGGTGGCGCTTGGCATCGGGCTGGTGCTGGCCGCGCTGGTGCTGATCTGGATCGGCCGGGTGCCGGGGGGATGGGCGGTGCTGGACTGGGATAGTTTTCGCGCCTTCCTGCCGATGCGGGCGCCGCGGCTGATCGCCGCTGCCTCTGCCGGGGCGGCGCTGGCACTGGCCGGTGCGATCCTGCAGCGACTGACCGCGAACCCGCTGGCCTCGCCCGAGGTGCTGGGCGTGTCGGGTGGCGCGTCGCTTGGCTATGCGGCGGTGATCTTTCTTGCGACCGCGCCGGGCGCCGCGCTGCTTGCGATTGGCACGATGGCGGGCGGCGCCGTTGCGCTGGCGCTGGTCGCGTCCTTCGTCAGTCGCCGCGACATGCCGGCCGAACGGATCCTGCTGGCGGGGATCGCGGTGTCGGCGCTGGCTTCGGCGGTGCTGTCGGCGATGATGGCGGTGGGCGATGCGCGATCCTGGGCGATCCTGAACTGGCTCAGCGGGTCGTCCTCGGCGGTGACGATGCCGGCGGCGATGGCTCTGGCGGCGCTGGCCGCCGCCTTGCTGGGATTCACGCTGGCGGCGCGGCGATGGCTTGGGGTGTTGCCGCTTGGTGCGGACGTCGCGGGGGGGCTTGGCCTGCCGCTGCGGCGGGCGCGACTGATACTGATCCTGCTGGCGGGGGTGGCGACCGGCGCGGCGACCGTTCTGGTCGGCCCGCTATCCTTCGTCGGGCTGATGGCCCCGCATCTTGCCCGGCGTGTGGGCCTGGCCCGTCCCCGGGATCATGTGACCGGGACGGCGCTGATCGGGGCCGCGCTGATGCTGGCCGCGGATTTCGGCGCCCGGATGGCCGGGTTTCCCTATGAACTGCCGCTTGGCCTGTTCGCGTCACTGATCGGTGCGCCATGGTTGATCTGGCTGATGATGAGGTCCGTGCGATGAGCCTGTTCGCTATCGAAGATCTGGTCGTGGATGTTCCCGGCCGCCGACTTCTGGACGGGATCACGCTGGACCTGCCCGCGGGCAGGGTGATCGCGCTGATCGGCCATAACGGGTCGGGAAAATCGACCCTGCTGAAGGTGCTGGCACGGCAGATCACTGCCTCTGGCCGTGTCGCATTCGAAGGTCGCGCGCTTGGCGACTGGCATGCTCGCGACTATGCCCGCCGCCTGGCGTTTCTTCCCCAGACTACCCCCCCGGCCGAGGGGATGCTGGTGCGCGAACTGGTCGCGCTTGGCCGCTATCCCTGGCACGGTGCGCTGGGGCGCTTCGGGCCGCAGGATCACGCGGCGGTTGCTGGCGCCATGGCCGAATGCGGGGTCGCGGCCCTTGCGGACCGGCTGGTGGATACCCTGTCCGGCGGCGAGCGGCAGCGGGTCTGGCTTGCGATGATGGTCGCGCAAGAGGCCGGGACGCTGCTTCTGGATGAACCGATCAGCGCGCTGGACATCGCCCATCAGGTCGAGGTGCTGGCGTTGGTTCGTCGCATGTGCCATGCCGAAAACCGCAGCGCGGTGATCGTGCTGCACGAGGTGAACATGGCGGCCCGGTTCTGCGACCATGTCGTTGCCCTGAAGGGCGGACGTCTGGCGATGCAGGGCAGTCCCGCCGACCTGATGCGTCCTGCCACGCTGCAAGACATATACGGCCTGCCGATGCAGGTGCTGACCCGTGATGACGGCACCCCCATTGCCATTCCTGCCTGAGGATACCGATGCTGCGCGAATTCTTTTCCTATTACCGCCCGTTCATGGGCCTGTTCTGGCTGGATTTCGGGTGCGCGGTTCTGTCGGGACTGCTGGAACTTGCCTTTCCGCTGGCGATCACCGGCTTCATCGACCATCTGCTGCCGCAGGGCGACTGGTCGCTGACCATCGCCGCTGCCGTCGGGTTGCTGCTGTTGTATGCGATCAATGCGGGCCTGCTGACGGTGGTGATCTACTGGGGGCACAAGCTGGGCATCAACATCGAGACCGAGATGCGGGCCCGCGCCTTCGACCACCTGACCCGGCTTTCCTGGCGCTGGTATGACCGCGCCCGCACCGGCAAGCTGGTCGCCCGCGTGACCCGCGACCTGGAAGAGATCGGCGAGGTCGCCCATCACGGTCCCGAGGATGCCGTGGTCGCGATCATGACCTTTGTCGGGGCCTTTACGCTGATGTTCTGGATCAACCCGCAACTGGCGCTGATCGTCGCGCTGATCGTGCCGGCGATGCTGGCGCTTGTGATCGTCTATGGCGGGCGGATGACGCGGACATGGCGCGCGATCTATTCGCGTGTCGGCGATTTCAATGTTCGCCTGGAAGAGGCCCTTGGCGGCGTCCGCGTCGTGCAGGCGTTCGGCAATGAAAGCCATGAAAGCCATCTCTTTGCCGGTGATAACGCGCGTTACCGGCAGGCCAAGCTTGACGCCTATCGGGTCATGGCGGCGTCGTCGGCCTTGCAATATATGGGCCTGCGGCTGGTGCAGGTGATCGTGATGGTCGTGGGCGCCGGTTTCGTGCTGTCAGGCAGCCTGTCCACCGGGGGCTTCGTCGGCTTTCTGTTGCTGGTGGGCGTATTCTACCGCCCACTGGAAAAGATCGCCGCCGTGATCGAAACCTATCCGCGCGGCATCGCCGGGTTCCGCCGCTATCAGGAACTGCTGGCCACCGATCCCGAAATCGCCGACGCGCCCGAAGCGACCGAGGCACCCGTGCTGCGCGGCGATATCCACTTTGACCGGGTGGGCTTCGCCTATGATCAGGGCCGCCCGATCCTGCAGGGCATCGACCTGTCCGTTCGGGCCGGCGAGACGGTCGCCTTTGTCGGCCATTCCGGTGCCGGCAAGACGACCCTTCTGGCGCTGTTGCCGCGCTTCTACGAGCCGACCGAGGGGCGCATCATCGTGGACGGGATGCCGCTGGACCGGATGCGGCTGAACAGCCTGCGGCGTCAGATCGGGCTGGTCAGCCAGGATGTCTTCCTGTTCGGCGGCACGCTGCGCGAGAACATCGCCTATGGTCGCCTTGGCGCCAGCGAAGACGAGATACGCAAGGCCGCTGCACAGGCGCAGCTGACATCGCTGATCGCGTCTTTGCCCGAAGGGCTGGACACGGTGGTCGGCGAACGCGGCGTGATGCTGTCGGGCGGTCAGAAACAGCGCGTCGCCATCGCGCGTGCCTTCCTGAAGAACCCGCCGATCCTGATCCTGGACGAGGCGACCAGCGCGCTGGACAGCCAGACCGAACGCGAGATCCAGTCGGCGCTGGATGCGCTGGCGGTCGGGCGCACGACGCTGATCATCGCGCATCGACTGGGCACGATCCGCAACGCCGACCGGATCGTGGTCATGCAAGACGGTCGCATCGCGGAAATCGGAAGCCACGCCCAGCTTCTGTCGCAGGGCGGCATCTATGCGGCGCTTGCGGCCTGACCGGGCGTCTGCCGCCTAGAAATCCCAGTCCTCGTCTTCGGTGGCGACCGCCTTGCCGATCACATAGGACGACCCCGATCCCGAGAAGAAATCATGGTTCTCGCTGTCGGGGGACAGGGCGGCAAGGATCGCCGGATTGACCTCGCAGGCGGCGGCGGGGAACAGCGCCTCATAGCCCAGATTCTGCAGCGCCTTGTTGGCATTATAGTGCAGGAACGCCTTCACATCCTCGGTCAGCCCGATCCCGTCATACAGCTCGGCCGTGTACCTTGCTTCGATGTCGTAGAGATCGAAGATCAGCGAGAAGGCGAAATCCTTCAGCGCCGCGCGCTCGGCCTCGTCCAGTTTCTCAAGCCCGCGCTGGTATTTGTAGCCGATATAGTAGCCATGCACCGCCTCGTCGCGGATGATCAGCCGGATCAGGTCCGCGGTGTTGGTCAGCTTGGCGCGGCTGGACCAGTACATCGGCAGATAGAAGCCGGAATAGAACAGGAAGCTTTCCAGGAACACGCTGGCGATCTTGCGCCGCATCGGATCGGCGTCCGCCTTGTATTCGTCAAGGACCAGCCGGGCCTTGTGTTGCAGATGCGGGTTTTCCTCGGACCAGCGGAACGCCTCGTCGACCTCTTTCGTGGAACACAGCGTCGAGAAGATCGACGAATAGGACCGCGCATGAACCGCCTCCATGAAGGCAATGTTGGACAGCACCGCCTCTTCGTGCGGGGTGATCGCGTCGGGCATCATCACCGGCGCGCCGACGCTGTTCTGCAGCGTGTCCAGCAATGTCAGCCCGGTGAAGACCCGGATGGTCAGTTGCCGTTCCTCGGGGCGCAATGTCGCCCAGCTTTGAACATCATTCGACAACGGCACCTTTTCGGGCAGCCAGAAATTCACCGTCAGCCGGTTCCAGACCTCAAGATCCTTCTCGTCTTCCAGCCGGTTCCAGTTGATCGCCCTGGCCACACCCGTCACCATGTCCCGCATCGCGCCAATCCCCTTCTTCTTTGTCCAGATCCCCCCCACGGGGGTCCGAGGTGTGAAACCCCCGGTCATCGCCTGCCTACAACGTGCAGGACACGCAGCCCTGCACCTCGGTGCCCTCCAGCGCGGTTTGCCGCAGCCGGATGTAATAGATCGTCTTGATACCCTTCTTCCACGCATGGATCTGGGCGCGGTTGATGTCGCGGGTCGTCGCCTCGGCGGGGAAGAACAGGGTCAGGGACAGGCCCTGATCGACATGCTCGGTCGCTGCTGCATAGGTGTCGATGATTGCCTCGGGGCCGATCTCGTATGCGTCGCGGTAATATTCCAGATTCTCGTTCGACATATAGGCGGCCGGGTAATAGACGCGGCCGATCTTGCCCTCCTTGCGGATCTCGATCTTGCTGACGATGGGGTGGATCGAACTGGTCGAGTTGTTGATATAGCTGATCGACCCTGTCGGCGGCACGGCCTGCAGGTTGCGGTTGTAAAGCCCGTGTTCCATCACCTGAACCTTCAGCGCGGCCCAGTCGTCGCGTGTGGGCAGGGTGATGTGGTCAAAGAAACGGGCCACATCGGGCAGGCCGGGCAGCCAGTCACGGTCGGTATATTTGTCGAAGAAGCTGCCATCGGCATAGGTCGATTTCTCGAAGCCCTTGAAGGTTGCGCCCTTTTCACGCGCCAGCAGCATCGAGGCGCGGATCGCGTGATAGGCGATCGCGGCGAAATAGACGCTGGTGAATTCGACGCCCTCCGGGCTGCCGTAATGGATATGCTCGCGCGCCAGAAACCCGTGCAGGTTCATCTGCCCCAGACCCACGGCATGCGCCTCGTCGTTGCCCTTGCGGATCGAGGGCACGGAATCGATGGCCGACATTTCCGAAACGGCGGTCAGGGCGCGGATCGCGGCCTCGACGGTGGCGCCGAAATCGGGCCCGTCCATCGTCTTCGCGATGTTCAGCGATCCCAGGTTGCAGGAAATATCGGTGCCCATATGTGCATAGCTGAGATCGTCGTTGAACTGCGACGCCTCGTTCACCTGCAGGATTTCGGAACACAGGTTCGACATGGTGATGCGCCCGTCGATCGGGTTGGCGCGGTTCACCGTGTCCTCGAACATGATATAGGGATAGCCGCTTTCGAATTGGATCTCGGCCAGCGTCTGGAAGAATTCGCGGGCGTTGATCTTCTTCTTGCGGATGCGCTTGTCATCGACCATCTCGGCATATTTCTCGGTCACGGAAATGTCCGAGAAAGGCACGCCATAGACCCTCTGGATGTCGTGGGGCGAGAACAGGTACATATCCTCGTTGCGCTTGGCCAGATCGAAGGTGATGTCGGGGATCACCACGCCAAGCGACAGCGTCTTGATGCGGATCTTTTCGTCCGCGTTCTCGCGCTTGGTATCCAGAAAGCGCAGGATGTCGGGGTGATGGGCGTTCAGATAGACCGCCCCCGCGCCCTGCCGCGCCCCCAACTGGTTGGCATAACTGAAGCTGTCCTCCAGCAGTTTCATCACCGGGATGACGCCCGAGGACTGGTTCTCGATGCCTTTGATCGGTGCGCCGGATTCGCGGATATTGGTCAGCATCAGGGCGACCCCGCCGCCGCGCTTGGACAATTGCAGCGAGGAATTGATGGCTCTGCCGATCGATTCCATGTTGTCCTCGATCCGCAGAAGGAAACAGGAAATCAGCTCGCCCCGCGATTTCTTGCCCGCGTTCAGGAAGGTCGGCGTGGCGGGCTGGAAACGGCCCGACAGCATTTCATCCATGAAACGCAGGGCCAGCGCCTCGTCGCCGCGCGCAAGGGCCAGGGCGACCATCACGACCCGATCCTCGTAACGCTCAAGATAGCGATGGCCGTCGCGGGTCTTCAGCGTGTAGCTGGTATAGTATTTGAACGCGCCGAGGAATGTCGGAAAGCGGAATTTTCGCGCATAGGCGGCGTCCCAGATCTCGCGCTGGAAGTTACGGGAATACTGGTCCAGCACGGCGGCCTCGTAATAGCCCTCATCGACCAGATAACGCAGCTTTTCATCCAGATTGTGGAAGAAGACCGTGTTCTGGTTCACATGCTGCAGGAAATACTGGCGCGCGGCCATGCGGTCGGCGTCGAACCGGATCCGGCCATCCGCATCATACAGATTCAGCATCGCGTTCAGCGCGTGATAGTCGAGATCCGGTTTTATGGCGTCAAGCATTCCAGCCCCATCAATTTTGCAAGCCCCGACCGCACGCGGGCCAGATCGGTTTCGGTTCCCGCCAGTTCAAAGCGATACAGAACCGGAACATGGCATTTTTCAGAGATGACGCGGGCCGCCAGCGCGAAGGTCGCGCCGAAATTGCGATTTCCCGCGCCGATGACGCCGCGCAACCCGGCGCGACGATCAGGATCGTTCAGATAGCGGATCACCTGCTTGGGGACCGCGCCCCGTCCCATGCCGTCGGCATAGGTCGGGCAGATCAGCACGTGGTCCGCGGCGGGGCGGGGCATCGGCTCGTCCGGACGGATCGGAATGCGATCCGCCGCCAGCCCCAGCGCCGCGACGAACCGCGCCGTGTTGCCCGAGGCCGATGAAAAATAGACCAGACCCGCCATGACCTGCTCAGGCCAAGCGACCGATCATGTCGGGCCGGAAGCCCGCCCAGTGATCCTCGCCCGCGACCACCACCGGCACCTGCCGATAGCCAAGCGCGGTTACGCGCTGCATCGCATCCTCGTCCTGGGTCAGGTCGATAATGCTGTAATCCAGGCCGCGCGCGTCCAGCGCACGGGTGGTGGCGGTGCATTGCACGCAGGCAGGTTTGGAATAAACGGTGATTGTCATGGCCTCTGCTCCTGTCGTTTGGGCGGCAGAGGGCGCGGAATGGCCCTGCGCATGATCCTGCGAAGGCGCCACGCCGCCGGACCCACCGCCCGGTGTCGTCGTCGTCGCCATGGCAGGTCTCCTGGCTTGCGGTGTCTTGCGCGGCTGGCCTTCCCGGAACGCTCCAGTGGCATGTTCAGCCGTGCACACCGCTTACAGTTGCGGGGGCAGCGCCGGATCTTCACCGGCTTCCCTATTCACCCTGACCCGAGTCAGCGGCACCATAGCCACATCATTTAGGCATATTAGGTCAAGCGGCGTCAATATGTGGTGTCGACTGCCGTGAAGATTTCTTCAGTCGTCTACGACATTCAGGATTTTCGGCAATGCCGGGCAGGGCAGCAACTGGTTGCGGGCCACGTCAGCCAGGGAATGATTGTGCAGGAACACATAGACGTGGGCCGACAGGCTTTCCCACAACCGGTTCGACAGGGTCTGCGCACGCGATCCGGATATGCCGCCCGACGCACCTGCGCCAACATGCATGGCGCTGACGGTTTCATCGACCGCCTCAAGGATTTCCGAGACGCGGATGGTTTCGGGTGCGCGGGCCAGCCTGTAGCCGCCGCCCGGTCCCCGGACAGACGCCACAAGTTCGGCGCGGCGCAGGCGCACGAACAACTGCTCCAGATAGGGCAGCGAGATATCCTGACGCTTCGAGATTTCGGCCAGAGATGTCAGTTCACCCTGCTTGGCGATGGCCAGATCGGTCAGCGCGATGATCGCGTAGCGGCCCTTGGTCGACAGTTTCATCGCACATCCCCCTGTCTGCGCATCTCGCGTCGCATTGACGGGCGGCGCGTGGCTGCGCTATGCCGCCGAGGCCCGTTTCTTGCGTAATCGGCGCCAGCTTCCCAGATCAGATGGTCTAGAAGCCTGACGCGACCTCGTCAAGCAACCAACAAGCTGTGAAGGACGACGATGCCAGAGCTTATTTTTCCCGGTCCAGAAGGCCGCCTCGAAGGCCGCTATCACCCCCAGCCGGGCAAGCCCGACGCCCCCATCGCCATCGTCCTGCACCCCCATCCCCAGTACGGTGGCACGATGAACAATCGCGTGGTGTATAATCTGCACTACGCGTTTCACAACATGGGTTTCACGGTGATGCGGTTCAATTTCCGCGGTGTGGGACGCAGCCAGGGAGAGTTCGATCAGGGTGTGGGCGAATTGTCCGATGCCGCCTCGGCGCTGGATTACCTGCAGGCGATGAACCCCAATTCGAAGCATTGCTGGGTCGCCGGTTTCAGCTTCGGCGCGTGGATCGGGATGCAGTTGCTGATGCGCCGCCCCGAGATCACCGGCTTCATCAGCGTGTCGCCGCCCGCCAACATGTATGATTTCAGCTTCCTTGCGCCCTGCCCAAGCTCGGGGCTGATCATCAACGGAACTGCCGATCGCGTCGCGCCGCCAAAGGATACGCATTCGCTGGTCTCCAAGCTGCGCGAACAGAAGGGCATCACCATCACCCACGAGGAAATCGACGGCGCGGACCATTTCTTCCGCGACGACGAGGCGCATATGAAGCCGATGATCGGCATGGTTCAGAACTATGTCCGGCGGCGGCTGACCGAAAGCACGCGCTGATCCATGACGGACCGGGTTGCGGCACAGATCGATTTTCTGTGCGAGGCCGACCGGCTGAAATCGGTCGATCGCGCGAATGTGCTGATGGATCTGTCGCGCGCCGAAAACAGCGCCGAACACAGTTGGCACGTGGCGTTATGGGCGATGGTTTTCGGTGCTTCGGACCGGACCATCGCCATGCTGCTGCTGCACGATCTGGTCGAGATCGATGTCGGCGATCAGCCCATTCACCTGGCCCACGATGCCGACGCCCTGATGCAGGCCGAATTGCGGGCGGCCACGCGCATCTTCGGCCTGCTGCCCGAGGGCGGCACCTGGCTGGGCCTCTGGCGCGAATTCGAGGCCGGTCTGACACCGGATGCCCGCTTCGCCAAGCGGATGGATCACTGCCAGCCGCTGTTTCAGGTCTTGCTGACGCGCGACCCCCTGCCGCAGCATGTTCAGATCGTGCGCGACAATCTGGACCGGGGACGCGCGGCCCGATTGCACGCGGAATGGCCCGAGGCGATACATGCGGCCCGGTCGCTTCTGGATCAGGGAACCGCGCCGACCGGTGATCTTGGCGCGCGACTGGGCTTTCTGGCCGAGGCGGACGCACTGAAATCCGTGATCCGCGCGAATGTGCTGATCGACGCGTCCCGGCGCGAGAACAGCGCCGAACATATTTGGCATCTGGCGTTGTACGCGCTGGTCCTGCGCGAACATGCGCAGGACGGGGTGGATATCGGCCGCGTGATCCGGATGCTGTTGCTGCACGATCTGGTCGAGATCGATGTCGGTGACGTGCCGCTGCATTCCGCGCAGGGGCAGGCGCATGGCTCGGCCAGCATCCAGGCTGCCGAGGCGCGGGCGGCGCGACGCATCTTCGGCCTGCTTCCGACCTCGCAAGGGGCGGATTACCTGTCGCTGTGGCAAGAGTTCGAGACAGCGCAGACACCGGATGCGATCTTCGCCAAATCGCTGGATCGCTGTCAGCCCGCCGTGCAGAATCTTCGTTCGGGCGGCGTCGGCTGGCGCGAATATTCCGTCAACTACGCGGATCTGGTGACGCGGGTCGGGGCACGCGTCCGCCCCGGCGCACCGGCGCTGTGGGACTGGCTGGACCTGCGGCTGCGAGATCATTTCCGCTGAGGCCAGAAAAAAATCGTCGTGCTTCTGGAACGATCGTCTCGCTCGCGTGTTGGGATGCCATACTGGAAACAGACATATCCGAGGAGGAAATGTGATGAAATTCAAAGCTTTGGCGATGACGACCGCAATGGCCATGACAATCGGCGGAACGGCCTTCGGCCAGACGATGATCGGTGAACAAGAGGTGTCGAAGTCCGACGTTGCGTTTGTTCAGGCACATTGCGAAATGCTTGCTTCGGGCGGCACGGAAAGCGACATGGCGACGATGGGGAATTCGGGCAATCCCGATACGGACGGCATGGAACCCAAGCCTGATGCGACCGATTTCGGTTCTGCGTCCAACGAAGACGCTGTTGCCGGCAACGCGGGGAATCCCGACGCCGGCGAGACGGATGAGAACCAGGCTGCCGAAGGCATGGTATCCGAGACCGAACTTGAACCTGAGGGTAACTCGGGCAATCCCGACGCCGAGACGGATGTTCCGTCGGTCAATCTGCAGCAGATCACCTTGGCCGATTGCGAAGCAGCCGGAATGTGATCATCGCACCAGATGTGGCACGATAGTTGTTGTCGCAGCGCTACCTCTGCAAAAAAGGAAACGCCGGACGGGTCGTCCGGCGTTTTCTTGTCAGTGAGACAACATCAGCGGCTGGCCCTTCAGGAAATGGCGATGCGCCATGGCGCGGGCACGCTTGCCGGGCGCAAACGGTCGCGCACCGGGAAAGCTTGTGACGCCCTCGCGCAGTTCGGGGAACAGCGTGAAAATCTCGTCCCTCGCAGCCGCACCCAGCGCCGCAAGCGCCTGTGGGCCGGGATAAAGCGACTCGGTCTCGGCGCCGTTGGACATCACGACCTCGTGGCGGTCGAACATCAGGTGAAGATAGGTCACTTCGCTGGCGTCGAAGACTTCGTCGATACCCTCGATCTCTGTCAGGTGGCGTGCCGCGATCAGCAATTCCTGTGTTCCGAACATCCGCTGAGCGATTTTCGAGCAGATCAGGATCCGATGCTGCGGCGAAACGGTCAGGTCACTCTGCGGATGGTTCTTGCCAAGGGCGCCGGCACGAATGCGAATGGGACGAAGCTTGGGATTGCTGGCAAGATCGGTCGCCGACAGGCGGCGCCTTCCGCACCAGCGGATCGGTTGAAAGCCGTTGTCGCGCGTCCAGACCCTGTCGCCGACCGACAGTTCCTCGACCGCGCGCTCTCCGGATTCGGTCAGGATCATCGTCCCGAGGGCGAAACAGGGAACAAAGCCCTGAAGATCAAAGCGGTTCGAACTTGCGACACCCAGTTCGGTTGTGAAATTCTGCGCCGGGGGCAAGCGAATCCCGATGATCGGATGGCTGGTGACGGCATCGACCTCGCCCGGTACGCCCCCGCTGACGGGTGGCGGGATCATGAACGTATTGCCCGAGGTGTCCTGGAAGACGCGCACGGTCGTGGTCACGGTATCGGTGCTGCCATCCGGCAGCAGCCGCGTGACCTGGGTGCCGCTTGCAAGGAAGGCACCGTCGATTTCGTGGCTGTGACCGACCGGTGGATCGCCCAGCTCATAGCTGATGCGTTCCTGCGTACCACTGTAGTTGTTGTGATAGATCATGCCGTCGCCATTGGTGTCGTTCATCGACACCTCAAGCACCTGTGCATGCAGCGGCTGATCGGTACCGCCGATGCTGCGATTCGCGAAAATTCCGGTCGAGGCCTCGGAATTGATCGTCGATTCATTGGGGTCGATATCGGCGTAATTGCCGAGGTAGATCATGCGATAAATGGGCATCTGAAAAATCCAGCAAACTGAAAAGGCTACGCAAGTTCGATAGCCGAGTTTCAGTGATCGGAGAAGTTGTTCATTTGGTCAATTTTAATCGAATCCGGCCGATCCGGACGCGCTGACAATTCAGCAGTGCATACCATGGCATACTGTCTTTCATTCCGCGCCGAATGCGGATATAGCCCGGTCAGCACGCAACCAACGCCAAGGGAACCACCATGTCGAAGATCAAGGTAGAGAACCCCGTCGTCGAGCTTGACGGCGACGAGATGACGCGGATCATCTGGGATTTCATCAAGCAGAAGCTGATCCTGCCCTATCTGGACATCGACCTGAAATACTACGACCTCGGGATCGAAGAGCGTGACCGCACCGACGACCAGATCACCGTGGATGCCGCCGAGGCGATCAAGCAATACGGTGTCGGCGTCAAATGCGCGACCATCACCCCCGACGAGGCCCGCGTCGAAGAGTTCGGCCTGAAGAAGATGTGGCGGTCGCCCAACGGCACCATCCGCAACATCCTCGGCGGGGTGATCTTCCGCGAGCCGATCATCTGCAAGAACGTGCCGCGCCTGGTTCCGGGCTGGACCCAGCCGATCATCGTCGGCCGCCACGCCTTCGGCGACCAGTATCGCGCCACCGATTTCAAGTTTCCCGGCAAGGGCAAGCTGACCATCAAGTTCGTCGGCGATGACGGCGAGACGATCGAGCATGAGGTGTTCCAGTCGCCCGGCGCAGGTGTCGCCATGGCGATGTACAATCTGGACGACTCGATCCGCGACTTTGCCCGTGCCAGCATGAACTATGGCCTGTCGCGCGGCGTGCCGGTGTATCTGTCCACCAAGAACACCATCCTCAAGGCCTATGACGGCCGCTTCAAGGATCTGTTCCAGGAGGTCTTCGACGCCGAGTTTGCCGACAAGTTCAAGAAGGCAGGCATCACCTATGAACACCGCCTGATCGACGACATGGTGGCCAGTGCAATGAAGTGGTCGGGCGGCTATGTCTGGGCCTGCAAGAACTATGACGGCGACGTGCAGTCGGACACCGTCGCGCAGGGCTTCGGCAGCCTGGGGCTGATGACCTCGGTCCTGATGACCCCGGACGGGAAGATCGTCGAATCCGAGGCCGCCCACGGCACCGTCACGCGCCACTACCGCGAACACCAGAAGGGCAACGCGACCTCGACCAACTCGATCGCGTCGATCTTTGCCTGGACGGGCGGTCTGAAGCACCGCGCGAAACTGGACGGCAACGATGCGCTGATGACCTTTGCCACCACGCTGGAAAAAGTCACTGTGCAGGCCGTCGAGGACGGTTTCATGACCAAGGATCTGGCGCTGCTGGTCGGGCCGGACCAGAAATGGCTAACCACGATGGGCTATCTGGAAAAGGTCGACGAATATCTGAACAAGGCCCTGGCCTGAGTCGTCGAAGGCCGGCCCCGGCCTGTATTCTAGGCTAAGAGGAAGCCGCGCGGTCGCCCCGCGCGGCTTCATCCATTCTGAAGCTTGCTCAGCAGGGCGGGCAGTTCCCGCGCGCCGGTCTCGGCCTGCCGGACAAGCTGGTCGAAATGCGCAGTCAGAATCCGGACCCGATCGCTGTCGCGGAAGACCAGGTAGTTCTGCCCGATATAGATCGCCGCCATCAGCGGCCCGAACACCGTAAGCGGCGCCGAAAACAGCTGCCGCGCATCGTACAGGCAGACCCGCAGCGCCGGATAAAGCTGATCCGTGACCTGGGCAAAGTGATCCAGCTGCGCGCGGCGCAGGTCGGCGGGCAGGTCACGGTAATAGCCTTCGCCGCTGGCCAGCAATTCGATCTCTTGCCGGGGCAGGGCGATCTCCAGATCCGAACTTGTCTGGCGCATCCAGTCCAGCCGACGTTCCGATGCATCGATCGCCTGTTCGGTGCTGCGGTTGCGGTGGTTGGCGTATTCCCAGCGCAGCACCTGGTGGGTCTTCAGCATGTCGGGCAGGCCGGTCGGAACGTGACGTATCTTGTAGCCGGCCGCTTGCTGATGCCACTGGAACAACTGGTCGTCGATCAGCGCGCGCGTGGCCGCGGTGACCTGCAGCGAGGCGTCGACCAGATCGCTGGCCATCTGTTGATGTTCGCTGAGACCCAGCAGCCAGTCGGCGCTGACATCGAAATGTCGCGCGGCGGCGGCGACCAGATGCGCACCGGGCATCCGTCCGCCGGCATCGGTCAGAAGCTGCGATACGGTCGAGCGGTCCACGCCGATCGCGCGGGCAAGCCCGGACTGGGTTTCGCCGCTGTCGGCCATGATCTGCGAAAGCCGGTCGCGAAGCCCGGCCGCAAGATCGCGCTTGTCGTTAATTTCTCTCATACGGTGATATTTATCATCACATGCGCGAAATTGCTAACGATGTTCAGAATTCTGCGCAGCAGTTGGTTCTGATAGCAAAGGCCCAGTTTCCCGTCAGCAAGAGGAAAGGGCAGGATGGACACCCGCAAGCGATCGGTTCTCAAGGCTGTTCTGTGGCAGATACTTGGTCTTGTCGTGATGACGCTGGTCGGCTTCGCGCTGACGGGATCGGTTCGGGTGGGCGGCGGCATGGCGTTGATCAACGCCGCGCTGGGGCTGGTGCTGTATCTGGGCTATGAAAGGCTGTGGCAGCATATCCGCTGGGGCCGCATCGCGGGTTGAGCGGCTGCGGGCGCTTTCCAAACCCGGTGGAATCGGCTATCGGCGGCACAAGCATTCCCTGCCGCCGGAGCCCGCGCCATGAAAGCCGCCGTCATCACCTTTCCCGGATCGAATTGCGACCGTGATCTGGCCGTCGCGCTGGAACAGGCTGGCGCACAGGTCACACGCGTCTGGCACAAGGATGACGCGCTGCCCGTGGGCATCGATCTGGTGGCTGTTCCGGGCGGGTTTTCCTATGGCGATTACCTGCGCTGCGGCGCGATCGCGGCCCATTCGCCGATCGCCGGCCCGCTGCGCGCGCATGCGCAAAAGGGAGGCTATGTCCTGGGGATCTGCAACGGGTTTCAAGTGCTGACCGAGCTGAAGCTGTTGCCCGGTGCGCTGATGCGCAACCAGGGACTGACCTTCATCTGCCGCCCGGTCTCGATGTGCGTCGCGACCGACGCCAGCGACTTTACCCGTGGCTATGGGCGGGGCCAGAAGATCACCATTCCCGTCGCCCATCACGACGGCAACTATCAGGTCACGCAGAACGACCTGGCGCGGCTGCGCGATCAGGACCGGATCGCATTCACCTATGCCCCGTCGATCAACGGATCGGTCGCCGACATTGCCGGTGTCCTGTCCCAGAACCGTCGGGTTCTGGGGATGATGCCGCATCCGGAACGGGCCGCAGATCCGGCGCTTGGCGGCAGCGATGGTGCGCCGCTGTTTTCTGCGCTGGTCGGCAGCTTGCAGAACGCCTGACTTGAGCGAATATGATTCCGGGCCTAGATTGCGTCAGTTGACGGATTATTTCGGGTTGACGGGGTGATCGAGGATCAGGGGCAACACGGCAGATCGGCACGGACCGGGCGGGCAGGGCCGCAACCGGCCAGTCCCTGGTGGCTGCGCTCTGCCATCGGGCTGATCTTCGTGGGCGCCCTTGCGGCGATCTGGATCACCAACGCCTGGCTGACCGAGCGGTTCGCGGAAAATACCCGCGTCCATGCCGAGCTTCGGCTTGAGCTTTATACCGGAAACCTGCGCGCCGAGCTGGATCGAAACGAGGTCGTGCCGCTTCTGCTGGCGCGCGACCCGGCGCTGATCGGAGCGCTGAGCAGCGGCGATTTCTCGACCACATCAGCACGTCTGATCGCCGCCCAGAAAGAGATCGGCGCGGCCTCGATCCGGCTTCTGGACGCATCGGGGCGGACCGTGGGGTCCACCGATCGTTACCAGATCGGCGCCAATGTCGTGTCATCGCCCTATTTCGTCGAGGCGCTTCGCTCTCGGGATACGGTGTTCACGGTCTCGACCAACGACGCGGGCGCCTATGAGTTCAATCATTCCCGCGCCATCGTCGCCGACGGCAAGACCCTTGGGATCATCGTGGTCGGGGCCGATCTCAGCCAGTTGGAACGGCGATGGTCGGGCATCGCCGATGCCGTCGTGGTGACCGACAGCGAAGGCAGGATCATCCTGTCGACCGAACCGCGCTGGCGCGGCCTGACCATTCCCGAAGCGCTTGAGGTGCGATCCGCCCCCTCCGCGATCCAGCGCGCCTTTCAGGTCACCACCGACTGGGCCGCGCCGCCCGCCGACGCCTATCTGAAGGGGCGCGCGGTGATGCGCAGCGAATATCGCATCACCTTCCGGGGCTGGAAGATGGTCGGGTTCACCACCTATGCCTCGACCCGGGAACGGGTGAACGCGGTCCTGGCGCTGGAGATCATGGGGTTCGCGATCCTTCTGGCGGGCGCGTTCTGGCTGTTGTCGCGGCGTGCGCGGATGCAATCGGCGGCCTACATGCGCGAGTCTGCGGATCTGCGCGCGCTGAATGCGCGTCTGACCAGCGAGATCGCCGAACGCGAACGCGTCCAGAAGGAACTGCGTGTTGCCGAACAGACGGTGCAGCAATCCTCGAAACTGGCCGCTCTGGGCGAAATGTCCGCGGGCGTCAGCCACGAGTTGAACCAGCCGCTGGCCGCGATGAAGACCTATCTGGCCGGCGCGCGGCTGCTGCTGCAGCGCAACCGGCCCGAAGAGGCACTGTCCAGCTTTCAGCGGATCGACGACCTGATCGAACGGATGGGGGCGATTACCCGACAGCTGAAATCCTATGCCCGCAAGGGCGGGGATGCGGTCGAACCCGTCGATCTGCGCGCGGCCGTCAGTTCCGCCCTGACCATGATGGAGCCGCAGCTGCGCAGCCGCACGATCCGCGTCAGCCGCAACGCGCCGCGCGGCCGGATCATGGTCCTTGCCGATCGCATCCGTCTTGAGCAGGTGATCATCAACCTGTTGCGGAACGCGGTCGATGCGGTCAAGGATCGTCGCGATGCCGCCATCGAGATCACCGTCGAGGCCGGGGCTCACGCCCATGTGTCCGTCCGCGACAACGGTCCGGGTGTTTCCGATCTGGAAAAACTGTTTGAACCCTTCTGGACCACGAAGAAGCCCGGCGAGGGCACCGGACTTGGGCTGGCGATCTCGTCCAGCATCGTGGCGGATTTCGGAGGTCGCCTGACCGCCCATAACGCAACCGAAGGCGGGGCCGTCTTCCATGTCGAACTGCCGCTACACCGGCCCGGCGAAACCCGCGAGGCACTGGCCGCGGAATGATTATCGAGAGAGGTTAGAAGAATGTCCCGCAAGCTGAAGATCGCGATTGTCGACGACGAACCGGATATGCGGGAATCGATCAGCCAGTGGCTGGTCCTGTCCGGATTCGAGACCGAGACCTTCGCCAGCGCAGAAGACGCGCTGAAGGTGATCGGACCGGACTGGCCGGGTGTTGTCGTGTCGGATATCCGGATGCCGGGAATGGACGGGATCGCGCTGCTCAAGCGCCTGATGGGACTTGATTCCGCCTTGCCCGTCATCCTGATCACCGGCCACGGCGATGTGCCGATGGCGGTCGAGGCGATGCGCCTTGGGGCCATGGATTTCATGGAAAAGCCCTTCAATCCCGACAAGATGACCCAGCTTGCCAAGAAGGCGACACAGGCGCGCCGGATGACGCTGGACAACCGCACGCTTCGTCGCGACCTGTCCGAGGGGCAGCAGGTGATGTCCAAGCTGATCGGCCAAAGCCCGGTGATGGATCGCCTGCGCGAGGATATCCTGGATCTGGGGCAGGCCGATGGTCACGTCCTGATCGACGGCGAGACCGGCACCGGCAAGACCCTGGTCGCCCATGCCCTGCACGCGGTCGGCCCCCGCGCGACCAAGAAATTCGTGCCCGTGTCCTGCGCGGCCTATAACGACGAGGCCTTGTCCGCGCGCCTCTTCGGTCCCATCGAAGAAGGCCTGCCGGCGGTCGAGGAAGCCCGCGGCGGCACCTTGTGCATGGAAGATGTCGAGGCCATGTCCGAGCCGCTGCAGGCCCGGCTTCTGGCCTTCATCAGCGATCAGGGCACGCCCGCCGAAACCCGGATCATCGCCATCTCGAATGCGCGGGGCGAGGGGCGCAAGGCCGAGGATTCGCTGCGGCCGGATCTGTTCTATCGCCTGTCCGCGCTGAAGATCACGCTGCCACCCCTGCGGGCGCGGGGCGAGGATATCCTGGCGCTGTTCACCCGGATGTCCGAACAATTCTCCGAGGAATATGGCTGCGAGCCGCCTCAGGTCAGCGCGCAAGAGGCCGCGCAGCTTCTGCAGGCGCCCTGGCCGGGCAATATCCGCCAGCTTATCAACGTGGCCGAACGCGCGGTGCTGCAGAACCGCCGCGGATCGGGGTCCATCGCCTCGCTTCTGATGGCGGATGGCGAGGACAATCAGCAAGCCACGACCACCGAGGGCAAGCCGCTGAAGGAATATGTCGAAAGCTTCGAGAAGATGTTGATCGACAACACCATGCGCCGGCACAAGGGCAGCATCGCCGCCGTCATGGAAGAGCTTTGCCTGCCGCGCCGGACCCTGAACGAGAAGATGGCGAAATACGGTCTGCAGCGCAGCGACTATCTGTAACGATCATCGCCGGGAATGAACAAGGCGGCCGCCATCATCGGATGGCGGCCGCCCTTTCTTTTCCTGTCGTGTCTGATCAATCAGGCGAACATGAATTCGTCGCCGCTGATCGTCGTGTTGTAGGCCATGTCGATGGCTTCCGGCGGCGTCAGGTCGCCGGTGATCGGATCGACCTCGAAATCGCCGGGGATCTCGTCCGGCATCTCGCCGTTGGCATTGAATTCGCTGTGATAATAGAACTGGGTCTCTTCGCCCTCGGCCTGGATGAAGACACCTTTCAGCGATGATCCGGCGGACACGTTGGGATCGGCTTCGATCAGGTCCGCCAGCAGCGTGTCGATATAGCTGTCCAGATCCGTCGGCAGATTGGCCGTGCCGGTGTCCAGCTTGACGCTGTAAAGCCAGTCGGCGTTCACGTCCCCCTCGGGCTGGTTCCAGGTGTTGGTCGCGGCGTCGTAGGTCGCCCCGAATACCAGCGTCAGCGAGGACGCTCCGGCACCGGTGCCGGGGAAATTCAGGTCGATCTGCTCGTCGGGCAGGGTCGATGCGGGCGGCGTGTAGGTGCCGGTTCCGGCCAGCTTGGCGCTTTCCAGGCCGCACCAGCCGATCCCACCGGCACGAATGCCGATTTCGGCCTCTGCCAGCTCTGCAAGGCTGCTGACGCCCAGATCCTTCAGCGAAACGGTCACTTCGCCGTCCCGATTGTCGGCATCCCAGCCATGCACGGACCCGATCTTCTGCGCGAAGTCGAAACCGTCCAACTTGTCGCCGTCGGTGTCGCGGCCCCGCATGCTGTTGAACAGGCCGGCCGATCCGATCTTGCCGCCGTCATTGCCCGCATCCACGAAGAAACCGGTCAGATCCGCATGTCCCTTGACCTGTTCGTAGGTGAAGACGATCTTGCCGTCGGCGTTCTGCGTGGCGCTGACATTGACGGTCACGCCCTTGCCGCTGAGGGTCCAGTTCACCTGCCCGCCATCCACCGATGGCTGCGGCGCGGTGTCATCGTCCGCGCAGTGATCGCGATCACGACCGTGACCCCACCAGGAATCATGGCGGTTGTGATGCGAAGAAAACTTGTTACCGAAAGACGCGAAATAGCGGCCGAAACTCATTACCAATCTCCTCAAAATGCAGGTGATCGGCAAAATACCGCCACAGCCTTTCCGGGCAACTTGTCCTTTTGGTCAGTTTTGGGCGATTGATATCGCTTTGATTATTATTGTTTTTATGACGTTTCCGCAATACTTTTGGGCGAATTAACGCGATTTTCTGACGCAGCATGATGGTCGTTGGCGTCGGGTTCTCGCAAGCGTTGGCAATCTTTCGCGCATGGTCGGGCGACGTGCATCCAGGCCCTTTGCGGCCGCCAAAGGCTTGCGCGGCGTTTGCCGCAGGTTTAACCCTCTGCCACCGCAGAAAGGGACTTCAGGAATGAGCGTGACATCCGCCAAGGGTCTTCACCCCCGCACGCAGGCCGTCCATCACGGCACCCGCCGCAGCCAGTATGGCGAGATGGCCGAAGCGATCTTTCTCACGCAGGGTTTCGTCTATGACAGCGCCGAACAGGCCGAGGCTCGGTTCCAGGGAACGGGCGACGACGAATTCATCTATGCCCGCTACGGCAACCCCACCAGCCGCATGTTCGAGGATCGGATCGCCGCGCTGGAGGGGACCGAGGATGCGTTCGCGACGGCCAGCGGCATGGCGGCCGTCAACGGCGCCATGTTCTCCATGTGCGCGCCCGGCGATCACGTCGTGGCGGCACGGGCCCTGTTCGGCTCCTGCCTCTATGTTCTGGACCTGTTGGCGAAATTCGGGGTCGAGGTGTCCTATGTGGACGGCACCGACCTGGACCAGTGGCGGGCCGCGCTGCGCCCCGGCACCAGGGCCGTGTTCTTCGAATCGGTGTCCAATCCGGGGCTTGAGGTGATCGACCTGAAATCGGTGGCCGACATGGCCCATGCCGTCGGCGCTACGGTCGTGGTGGACAATGTCTTCGCCACGCCGGTCTTTTCGCGCGCGGTCGATCAGGGCGCGGATGTGATCGTCTATTCCGCCACCAAGCATATCGATGGCGGCGGTCGCGCGCTGGCTGGCGTGATCTGCGGCACCCGCGACTATATCCGCAACACGGTCGAGCCGTATCTGAAGCATACCGGCGGCGCGATCAGCCCGTTCCACAGCTGGATCATGCTGAACGGGCTGGCGACAATGGATCTGCGGGTCCGGGCACAGGCCGACAGCGCGCTGACGATCGCCCGCGCGCTGCAGGACCATCCGGGGCTGTCTCGGGTGATCTATCCGGGACTGCCGGACCATCCCCAGCACGATCTGGCGATGGCGCAGATGGGTTCGGGCGGCACGATGATCGCGGTCGAGGTCGCGGGCGGCAAGGATGCGGCCTTCGCCGCGCTGGACCGGCTGCGGATCATCCGGATCTCGAACAATCTGGGCGACGCCAAGTCGATCGTCACCCACCCCGCGACAACCACCCATCAGCGCCTGTCGGACGAGGCCAAGGCGCATCTGGGAATCACGCCGGGGTTGCTGCGGATCTCGATCGGGCTCGAGGATGCTCAGGATCTGATCGACGATCTGACCGGGGCGCTGGCGGGCTAGGGCGGCGCAAAAGCGTGGGCTTGCGCCGTATTTTGGGATGATTTGTGCGGTCCTGTTCTTTAGAAACAGCCGAAACGCCCCCATATTGGCGTCCGCTGTCCCATGGAGGATGACCGCATGACCGAAGCCCGTCCGATGGTCCCGGCCTATCCGGCGCTGATCCGCGACTATGATTCCCAGTTCCGCGCAGACGAATCCTATCGCGCCGGGCTGCCCGATCTTCAGAACGGGCCGGCCAGCCTGATCGTCGGCGCGCGGGCGCCGATCCAGCATGTCGGGATCTCGAATTTCCGGCTGCCGATCCGGTACCAGACCCGCCCCGATTCCTCTCATCGCGGGGGCGAGATCGCGCTGGAGACCAGCGTGACCGGCACGGTCAGCCTGGACGCCGACCGCAAGGGCATCAACATGTCCCGGATCATGCGGTCCTTTTATGCCCATTCCGATCACCTGTTCAGCCTGAAGGTGCTCGAGGCGGCGCTGGACGACTACAAGGCCGATCTGGATGCCTTCGACGCACGCATCCAGATGCGGTTTTCCTATCCGATCCGGGTCGATTCGCTGCGCTCGGGCCTGTCGGGCTGGCAATATTACGACATCGCGCAAGAGGTGGTCGAACATCGCGGGGCCCGGCTGCGGATCGTGCATTTCGACTATGTCTATTCCTCGACCTGCCCCTGTTCGCTGGAACTTTCCGAACATGCCCGCGAAACGCGGTCGCGGCTGGCGACGCCCCACAGCCAGCGTTCGGTCGCGCGGATTTCGGCGGTGATGAAGGGCCCCGACAAGATCTGGTTCGAGGATCTGGTCGAACTGTGCCGCCGCGCCGTTCCGACCGAGACGCAGGTGATGGTCAAGCGCGAGGACGAACAGGCCTTTGCCGAACTGAATGCCTCGAACCCGATTTTCGTCGAGGACGCTGTCCGCGCCTTTGCGCATGAATTGCAGGCCGATCCGCGGATCGGCGATTTCCGCGTCATCGCCAGCCATCAGGAATCGCTGCATTCCCACGACGCGGTCAGCCTGCTGGTCGATGGTCCGACCTTTGCGCAGGCCTCGCTGGACCCGATGACCTTCGCGGGGCTGCGCGCCTGAGATTGCGTCCCGCGACGGCCGGGGGCTGGCTGCCCCCGGACCCCCGCGGGGTATTCGGGCCAAGAAGAAAATCGACCGGATCGGAACGAAGCGGGAACGAAGACTTCCCTTGTTCGCCTTTCACGCCTAGATTGACGGGATGGAGCTTCTGGACGATTCCGACGATTTCGATGGCGTGCCCCTGTCGCAGCGGGCCATGTCCGCACGGCCCGCGCCGTATCTGGACGGGCTGAACGCCGCGCAGCGCGCCGCGGTCGAGGTTCTGGACGGGCCGGTGCTGATGCTGGCGGGGGCCGGGACCGGCAAGACCCGCGCGCTGACCACGCGGATCGTGCATCTGCTGATGCTGGGAAAGGCGCGGCCGGGGCAGATCCTGGCCGTGACCTTCACGAACAAGGCCGCGCGCGAGATGAAGACCCGGATCGGGCGGCTTCTGGGCGAGACGGTCGAGGGGATGCCGTGGCTGGGCACGTTCCATTCGATCAGCGTCAAGATCCTGCGGCGCCATGCCGAATTGATCGGCAATGGTGAACTGCATCTGAAACCCGGCTTCACCATTCTGGACAAGGACGACCAGATCCGGCTGATGAAACAGCTGATCCAGGCCGAAAACCTGGACGAGAAGCGTTGGCCCGCCCGGCAGCTGGCGCATCTGATCGACGGCTGGAAGAACCGCTGCCTGACACCCGGCAAGCTGCCCAAGGGCGAGGCCGCGGCCTTCGACGGCTGGGGCGGGCGTCTTTATCAGGCCTATCAGGACCGCTTGCTGGCGCTGAATGCCGTCGATTTCGGCGATCTGCTGATGCATTGCGTCACCTTGTTCCAGGCCCATCCCGATGTGCTGAAAACCTGGCAGGACCGGTTCCGCTATATCCTGGTGGACGAGTATCAGGACACCAACGTGGCGCAGTACATGTGGCTGCGGCTGCTGGCGCAGGCGCACAGGAACATCTGCTGCGTGGGCGATGACGACCAGTCGATCTATGGCTGGCGCGGTGCCGAGGTGGGCAACATCCTGCGTTTCGAGACCGACTTCCCCGGTGCGCAGGTGATCCGGCTGGAACAGAATTACCGGTCCACCCCGCAGATCCTGTCGGCGGCATCGGGGCTGATCGCGACCAATCAGGGGCGGCTGGGCAAGACCTTGTGGACCGATGCCGAGGCGGGCGAGAAGCTGCGCCTGATCGGGCACTGGGACAGCGAGGCCGAGGCGCGCTGGATCGGCGAAGAGATCGAGGCGTTCCACGGCGGGCATCGCGCCGCGCTGGGGCAGGTCGGGTTGAACGACATCGCCATCCTTGTCCGCGCCTCGCACCAGATGCGCGCCTTCGAGGATCGCTTCATGACCATCGGCCTGCCATACCGCGTGATCGGCGGCCCACGCTTCTACGAACGGCAGGAAATCCGCGACGCGATGGCCTATTTCCGGCTGGTCGTCGGCCCCGAAGACGATCTGGCGTTCGAGCGGATCGTGAACACGCCCAAGCGTGGCCTGGGCGACAAGGCCCTGAAGACGATCCAGACAGTGGCGCGGCAGAATGGCGTCAGCCTGCTGGAAGGCGCGCGGATCGTGGTCGAGGACAAGCAACTGGGCGGCAAGGGCCTGGCCAATCTGCGCGACTTCGTGAACGGGGTCGGGCGCTGGCATGCCGATGCGCTGGACAGCACCGTCAGTCACGTCGAACTGGCCGAACGCCTGCTGGACGAATCCGGCTATACGGCGATGTGGCAGAACGAAAAATCCCCGGATGCGCCGGGGCGACTGGACAACCTCAAGGAACTGGTCAAGGCGCTGGAGGAATTCGACAACCTGCAGGGCTTTCTGGAACATGTCGCGCTGGTCATGGACCGCGACGAGGGCGAGACGGTCGATCAGGTCAGCATCATGACCCTGCATGCCGCCAAAGGGCTGGAATTCCCGGTCGTCTTCCTGCCGGGATGGGAAGACGGGCTGTTTCCCAACCAGCGGGCCATGGACGAACAGGGCACCCGGGGGCTGGAGGAGGAACGCCGGCTGGCCTATGTCGGCATCACCCGCGCCGAACGGCTGGCGACGATCAGCTTTGCGGGCAACCGGCGGCTTTATGGCCAGTGGCAATCCAGCATGCCGTCGCGCTTCGTCGATGAACTGCCCGAGGAGCATGTCGAGGTGCTGACGCCGCCCGGTCTTTACGGCGGCGGCTACGGTGCCGCGATGGCTTTCGCGGGGGCCAATGCCGGCACCGACATGCATGATCGCGCGGCCAAGGCCGATGTCTACAACTCGCCTGGATGGAAGCGGATGCAGGCGCGCGCCGCCGAACGAAAGCCCCCCGTCCACCGCGCCCCCGTCACCATCGACGCGACCCCCTCGACGACGTTCAAGGTCGGCGACAAGGTCGTGCACGCCAAGTTCGGTGAAGGTCAGATCATGGGCATCGCCGAAGATACGCTGACCGTGCAGTTCGCGGCGGGTTTCAAGACCATCAAGGCCGGTTATGTTCGGCCGGCGGAAGAGGACCACGACGTGCCGTTCTGATCTTCGGGGCGGCCGCAAGCGGAGCAAGCCAATGCTGAATATCCAAGTGGACGCCACCAGAAACGTCGTCACGGCCCGGCCCGAGGGAACGATCCCGGCCTCGGAGTTCGAGGCGATGGGACAGACCATCGACGACTATGCGAACGACCATGACCGGATGCCGGGGCTGGTCGTGCATCTGAAGGGGCTGCCGCACTGGCAGGGTCTTTCCGCGATGAAGGCGCATTTCGATGTCGTGCGGAAACATGCGATGGTCCTGCCGCGCGTCGCGATCGTGACCGATCGGATGGGGCTGGCGATGTTGCCGAATCTTGCCGACATCTTCGTGCGCGCCCGCGTGCGCCATTTCGACGTCCGGCAAGAGGACGAGGCGATTGCATGGGCCGGATCGCCCGAGAAGGAACCCGAAGGATATGTGCTTCTGGACGGCTATCCCGACAATGTCATCGCGATCCGCGCGGTGGGCGAGGTGACCTCGCGCGATTACGAGGATCGGCTGATCCCGCTGGTGCGCAAGAGAGAGGCCGCGCATGGCAGCCTGCGGTTGCTGATGCAGCTTGGCCCCGATTTCGAGAATTACACCGCCGGTGCGATGTGGGACGATGCGCGGCTGGGACTGACCCATTGGCGCAGCTTCGACCGCGTGGCGGTGGTCAGCGATATCGGCTGGATCACGCGGGGGATGAAGATGTTCGCGCCGCTGATGCCGGGCGAGGTCGCGGTATTCCCCACGGACGCGATGGATGCGGCCAGGGCATGGATCTGCGAAGGCGGTGCGGATGCCGCGCCCCCGCCCGAGGCACGGGCCGATGCGCCCCCGCAGGCCGGATCACAGCCTGCTGCGGCCGCACCCGACCGGAAGCCCACGCCGGAACGGCCGAAGCCTGCGGCCAAGCCCTCCGCGAAATCCAGGGCTGCGACAGGATCTGCATCGCGCAAGGCGGGTGGCGCCTCGGCGTCGGGGTCTGCCCCGGCGAAAGCCGCCACGGCCAAGTCCGCTGCCGCCCCGAAAGCCGCGACCTCAAAACCTGCAACACGGCGCAAACCATCGGCGAAGGCCGCGCCGCGGTCGTCGGATACGCCGGACAACTGACGCCTAGCCGGTGATGCCAAGGATCTTGCGGACCGTCATCCAGACATGGGCGTCGGTCCAGTAGCCGGTATGGCCACCCGGCGCGACGCGGTGGTTCTCGACCCTGTCGCCGGGCAGCCGAACCTCGGTGCCCACGAAGTCGTCGCAGCGATAGATATTGATCCAGCGGCGGGTCTGCCGGGGCAGGTCGGCCATGTCGAAGCCGTTCGCGAAATACTGGCCATAGATATGCGTCAGGGGCGATCCCATGGTGACCAGAAAGGTGGGCGTTTCGGTCGGCCCAACCTCTTGCAGCGCCTGCGCGGCGATCACGGTGCCCTGCGAATGGGCGATGACGATCAGCCGGTCATGCGGATATTGCCGCGACAGATGCGCCAGCACGGTGTGGAACCGCGCCTTGATCCGCTGCCGCGACGCATAGGCGCTGCGCCCCTCGGGGGTGTCCGGGCTGTAGGCCAGCGTGCGCGCCGAATAGACCGAGATGTCGCGCGCCACCCCCAGCGCCGATGACACGAAATCGGCGGCGCGATAGGCCGCCACCCCGGCCATGCCGACCAGCGCGATGGCCATCGGGTTATAGGTCTTGATCGTCTCGTGGAACCGGATCAGCCCGCCGATCAGCGTGTCGCTGTTCCAGGGCCGATAGGCGATGCCCAGCACGTCGAACCCGGTCCGCACCGCTTGCAGCGCGCCGCCAAAGGCGATCCACAGGATCAGGAACATCAACAGCAGGTTCAGCACCGGGTTCAGGATGATCCGTCCGCACCACACGTCCAGCCAACTGTCGGGGTCCAGCGCCAGCGCCTCTTTCCGGCGCTGGCGGATCAGCAGCGGCACCACGCCCGCGACGATCAGCCCCGCGACCCCGAAGACGATATAGGACATGGTGCTGGTCGCGAGTCCGGAATAATCGGCATAAAGCTGGCTCAGCAGGGTCTGGCCGCCCTGCGGACCGTCAAGCTTGTGGATCAGTTCCGCGAAGATCGACCAGATCGCCGCCGAAATCAGCATCCACAGGAACAGCATCGCGTTGCAGATCGGCAGATAGATCCGCGCGCGCCGTCCGAACAGCCGCGTCATCCGGCCAAGCGCGTCGCCGCCCTGACGCGCGACCCAGGCCGCGAAGACCGCCCCCGCCACGATCAGCAGCGCCAGCAACAGCAGCAACCGGGGCAGGTCAGGCGAAAGCTGGATGGCAAGGATCACCGACAGCGGCACCCCCGCCAGCGCCGCCGTGCGCAGCCCGCCGATATCGGTCACGGCCGAGATCACGAACATCGCCAGCAGAACCGCCACCGCCGCAAGCCAGGTCAGCGCCATCAGCATCGTGAACGCCCACAGCAAGGCCGCGATGTCCTGATAGGCCGGGTTCCAGCAGGCCGTCAGATCGACCGACCCGCAGGATGCCTTGCGCAGCCAGTCCAGCCAGAATGGCGGCTCGCGCGGGATCGCGGGCATGTAGGCCTGCGGGTTGTTCAGGTCGATCACCGCCAGTTCCGGCCGGTCGGGCAAGGCCAGCCGCACCATCAGCCCCGCGATCAGCGTCAGCGCGCCCAGCCCGCCGATGCCCGCCATGAAGCAGCGTTCGAGGTAAGAGCTTTCGGGCCGCCGCAGCCGGTATCGCCACACCAGATGCAGGGCCACCGCGATCGCGCCAAGCATGGCCATCAGCGTCGCCCCCTGCAGCGTGTCGGGGCCAAGCCGGATGATGAAGCTGTCGGTCAGCATCAGGATCGACCCCAGCAGCAGCAGCGCGTTCATCGGCGCGATCAGCGCATAGAAGATCCAGACGAACAGATGTACCAGGGCGCGGATCCAGCGATGCGCGGGTTCGACGCTTTGCGAGACATTGTCCAGCGCCAGATAGCCAAGCGTCAGCACGGTGCGCAGCAGGTCCAGCCCGGTCGCGACCGCGCCGCGCGGGGCGGGCGACAGGTCGGACCAATAGACCTCGCCGGCCAGAACCTCCTGTTCCTCGGCCTGACCCACATGGCCTGCGGGCAGGGTGGTGCGCCGGATATGGCAGGGAAACAGTCGCAACTGCCTGTCGCCGGGGCGGTCCTCGGCGATCATCTCGGTCCGGCTTTCGACCGGGCCCGGCAGGCCCAGCTCGCGGATCGCACCGCCGGTCAGCGCGTCGATCGTCTGACCAGGGGTCTGTTCGCCGATCCCGTGAACGACTAGTACCAGATTGCGCTGCACCGACCTGTCCCGAACTCGTTGATTGATCCCGACAATAGCACGATCCGCGCGATTGTCTGAGCCATCGGACCTGACCGGTCGCCAGCCGTCAGCCCGGCGGCTGTCCGGTCAGCAGTTCCTCAAGAACCAGCGCCATCACCTTGGCACTGTCCAGCATGTCCTGCACGCCGATCCATTCATCCGGCTGATGCGCAAGGTCCAGCACGCCGGGGCCATAGGCGATGCAGTTCTTCAGCTTGCCGATCCTGTCGATGTGTTTCTGGTCATAGGTGCCGGGGCTGACGACATAGCCTGCCTCGCGGCCCAGAACGTTCTGAATCGCGCGGGCCGTGGTCGTGACGACCGGCGCGTCCTTGTCGGTCATCGAAGGCACGACCTCGAACAGGTCGCGCACCTCATAGCGAAAGCTGGGCCGCTGCGCCTTCACCCGTTCCAGCAGCGCGGTCACCTCGGCCTTCACCTCGGTCAGGTCTTCCTCGATCAGGAAACGCCGGTCGATCACGATCCGGCATCGGTCCGGCACGCAGGGTGTGGGCAGGCCGGTATAGCCCGTATCCTGCTCGGCCGCGCCGCCATGCAGGCTGTTGATGTTCAGGGTCGAGGACCGCGCCCCTTCCGGGATCACCGGCATCTCGGTGTGCTTGCCCGACAGCAGCGGCCACAGCGTCGCCTCCATCTCGGCCAGAACCGCGCCCATGTGGCGGACCGCGCAATCGCCCAGAAACGGCATCGAGCCATGGGCGATGCGGCCCTGCGTCTCGATCTCGGCCCACCACACGCCGCGATGGCCCAGGCAGATCCGGTCCTTGTGCAGCGGTTCGGGGATGATGACGTGATCGACATGGGCGAAGGCGCCCTGCTGCGCCAGATAGGCCACACCGCCATAGCCGCCCGATTCCTCGTCCGCCGTTGCGCTGATCTCGATGCTGCCGGCATGGTCGGGATAGGTGGCGACGAAGGCCTCGGCGGCGATGATGCTGGCCGCCAGCCCGCCTTTCATGTCGCAGGAACCGCGGCCATAGATGCGGTCGCCGTCAAGCTGGGCGCCAAACGGATCGCGGGTCCAGCCGTGCCCCACCTCGACCACGTCGTGATGGCTGTTGAAATGCACGCAGTCGCCACGCCGCGCCCCCTGCCTGCGCGCAACGATGTTCCAGCGCGGATAGGTTTCACTGTCGCCGGGGCTGCCGGTGGCGCGAACCATCTCGCAGCGCCAGCCCTGTCGGGACAGGCGTGCCTGCAGATATTCGCAGATGTCCAGATAATGCCGCCCCGGCGGGTTCAGGGTCGGAATGCGTATCAGGTCCTGGGTCAGCGCGACCAGTTGATCGCGGCGGTCGTCGATGGCGTCGCGAAGTCTGTTCATGTGCCGATGCTAGGCGGTGCGGCGAAGGCTGGCAACGGGGTTCACGCGGCATAGGCAGTTCAACCACTTGCGCGGATCGGCACGGGCCCTAACATTCGGCACCGAGACAGAGGGGACCGAAATGGCGGCGCGCGATCACCAGGGCAGGGACGATCAGTCAGTGCGGATGCTGGCGGCGCCCTTGCAAGACGGCGGGGGGATGCGATGTCGCGCCAGATGATCCTGTGGCGTCGGCTGGACATGCCCGGTCACGATGCCTGCGCGCTGCATCTTGACGCGGGCCAGTGGCATCTTCAGGGCGCGGCGGTCTGGGGCGACCGGCGCGGCCCCGCGCGGATCGGCTATGACATCATCTGCGATCAGGACTGGGTCGCGCGATCCGCGCGGCTGCAGGGCAATGTCGGCGGCCGCGCCATCAGCCTGTCGATCCGGCGCGGTGCCGGCGGGGAATGGCGCGCGAACGGGGACGAGGTTCCCGACAGCCACCGGCTTATGGATCTGGATCTGGGCTTCACGCCCGCCACCAACACCATCCCGCTGAACCGCTTCGGGCCCCACGGTGGCGGCGACAGCGCCGCGCTGTGGCTTGACGATGGGGACTGGACGCTGAAGCCGCTGCATCAGGGCTATCGCCTCGCCCCCGACGGCTCATGGTGCTATCGCAGCGCCGAGACCGATTTTCAGACAACGCTGACCGTGAACCGGCACGGCTTCGTGACCGACTATCCCGGCCTTTGGATGCAAGAGGACTGAATGGACGCCCGCAACGAGATGGAACTGCCCGAAGATGCGATCCGGCGCCATTATCGGCAGGCGCTGTCGCTGCTCAGCGGGTTTGACCACGCGCCCCGGCTGGTCCGTGAGGCAGAGTCCGGGACCGGCGGCGACGATGCGCCGGCGCGGCCTGCGGGCCGCCAGTCCGCCACCGGTTTCGCCCATGGCGCGACGACGCGGACCGACCGGGTGCGGCTGCTTGAACGGATCGAGAATGCGGGCGGCGATGATCTGCTGACCCCGGCGGCGGCGACCATGGCGCGGGTGCTGCGCCGCGCCACCGCCATCGCGCTGGCCGTCGCCGACGAGGTCGCCGCGCGTTCGGGCGCAGCCACGCTGAAGCGCCGCAATACCGAACATCATCTGCCCCATGACCGTCACGACGATTTCGCCCAGCTTGTCGCGGTGGAATCGCTGGCCGCGCTGTCGGTGCTGGCCAATGCGACGGCGTTTCTGCTGTCCGAACATGCCGGGGCACGATCGGTGGCCGACGCCAGTGCGGACGAGATCCTGACCGACAATCCGATCGTCGCGCTGCAGGGCGCGCTGTGGGAACTGGACCGGAATCTTGCGCAGCACGCCAAGGATGACGACAGCCTGATCGCCACCGCGATGGCCTGGGCCGAATCGCTGTCGGCCGCGGTCTCGGCGCAAGGCGAGCAGGCGCCGATGGCTCGCGCCTTTACCGGTGCCGCCTGGCGCGTGGCCGCCGACGATCTGCCGATCGCGGGCTTCGCCCCGCCGACCCGCGCCAAGGGCGGTCCCGCCGCGATGGAATTCAAGCGCCCCGAGGAGGTGATCGGCAACACCATCGCCAAGCATCAGGCGATGCGGCTGGCGCGGATGCTGGTCGCCTATGATTTCGACCGGATGATGAACCCGTTCGTCGAACTTGGCGGCTTTGCCTTCACCTTCCTGGGCGATGGCCGTCCCGGCACCGGCAAGACCACGCTGATCCAGATGATGGCCGGGCTGATCCACGACTATTGCGGGGTTGCGGGCTATCCCTTCCGCTATCGCAACCTGTCGGTCGACAATGTGGACAGCTATCAGGGCAAGTCGGGCCAGAACGCGCGGGCCTTCGTCAACGCGATCATCGACCCTCGGGTGATCGGCTTCGGCACCATCGACGACATCGACCAGATCGCCGGGCGGCGCGGCGACCGGCAATCCTCGTCCGGGCAGCAGGAAATCACCGCCGTGCTGATGGAGGCCTTCGCCGGTGCCTCGACCGTGGTGCGCGGCAATGCGACCTTCGGCATGTTCTCGAACCACGCCGAGAATATCGACGACGCGCTGCGCCAGCGCGCCGGCGCGCGGCTGCTGATCGAGGGGCCGCGCACGCAGGCCGACTATATCGAGATACTGGGCCTGCTCATGGGACGCCGGCACGACATCCCGTTCGGCACTCACGATGCATCCCGCGGCCGCATCCTGCAGCAGGCGGTGTCCGACAGCTATGCCGGCCATGCACGCCCCGAGGCCCCGGCGATCAGCGCCATCTTCGCAGACGTCTCGTATCGGCACGGGCCGCTGCAGAATATCTCGGATCTGGGCAGCTATCTGTTTGCCATCGCGCAGGCCGATCCGCGTTTCACGGGCCGCGCGATCAAGAACATCACCGATGCGGTGAAGGCCCGCGCGATGGATTTCGACATGCCGGATGACTGGTTCGACCGGCCCGGCACGTTCCTGCACCAGCCCTATCAGCGCAAGATCGACATGATCGAGGAACTGCGCCGCCCCATCACGCCCGAAATGGTCCTGCAAGAGATCAACCGATACGCCGACAGCGAATGGCGCTATTCCGAAAGCGCGGATGAAACCGCCATCACCGATACGGTGCGCGGCATGCAGCGCATGGCCGAGGCGAAACGCCGCTTCGAACGTGGCGACTAAGGCGGTGTCCCCGGCCCGTCCGGCCGCCGGGTGCCTTCGTCCCCGCTGCGTGCTAGGCTTTAATCCCCAAGGATCGTGACGCGGGAAAAGGGGAAAACATGGCTGCGTTGTTGCGCCTGATCGTGCTGGTCTTTCTGGTCGAGGTGATGTTCTACCTGCTGCTGCGGATCTATATCCGCTCGCTCAGGCGCGAGAGGCTGGAAGAGATCTGGGACGAACGCCATCCCGACATGGCGGGGAACAACCGCGCCAGGGACGAGTTTGTCCGCAAGTCGATGGTCGGGTTCGATAAGTCGCTGAAGTCACGGCTCTTGTGGTTGGTCTTCATCATCCCGACATTGGCGATCATGGGGATCGTCTATTGGGTCAACTGGCAGTAAGGGGCCGCCGCACATGTATTACGTCAAGGTCGTTCTGGGGGTGCTGCTGGGGTTGGTGGTGTTCCTGTTTCTGGACTATTCGCTGCCGTCCAAGAACACCGTCCGGATCACCAACACCTATAACCGGCTGACGGCCGTCACCTCGTCCAATTCGATCTTCTATGCGTCCGAGGATGCCGGAACGGTGGAAAACGCGGCCGGTCAGCGTGACGTGCGCTTCATCGAGACGGTGCGCCCCAACGGTAAGGTCTTCGTCTATCGCAACGAGGATACCGGCTGGATCTGGCCGCCCTATTTCAAATATGACAGCGCCAACCTGCATGCCGAGGCGACGAACCTGCAATCGACCTCGGCCGCCCCGACATGGGTCAGCGTGACCGCCTATGGCTGGCGTCTGCCGTGGCTGACCGCCTATCCCAACGCCATCTCCATCGACACGCTGGCCAATCCGAACGAACGCCCGCGCAACTGGGCGGCGATGGTGATCTGCGGCGTGCTGCTGATCCTTCTGGCGCTGATCTGGCGGATGTGGGCGCAGTTCCGCGAACGCACGATCGATCCGGCGATCAAGTCGGTCGATGACGGCTGGGACCGCACCACCGACCGCGTCGGCGCAAGCTCGGCCCAGGCGCGCGGCCGGATCGGCAGCTGGTGGCAGAAACTGGCGGGCAGGCCGCGCAAGTAGCGGTCGGGCAGGCTTGAACCGGGCGCGCGCGATCACCAGCCTGTGCCCATGTCACAGGAGCCCATATAACAGGAGATTGCATGCCCGACCTGCCGCATCGCGAACCCGCCAAGGTCGCGCTGGCCACCCAGCCGGCGGGCATCCTGCAGACCGTGATGATCGCGCGACGCAACGTTCTGGGCATCATTCCCGAACTGGCGCTGCGACAGCCGATCGTGTCGGGCAAGACCGGCATCCGCTGGCACATGGTCATGGACCCCGAAAGCCTGCGCCGCATCCTGAAGGACCGGGTCGAGGACTATCCGAAATCGGTCACCACCAAGCTGATCCTTGAACCCGCCATCGGCGACAGCCTGTTCATCGCCGAGGGCGCGAACTGGCGCTGGCAGCGGCGCGCGCTGGCGCCCGCCTTCGCTCACCGCCATGTCACCGCGCTGGGCCCGGTGATGACCGCCGCCGCCCAGGCGTCCTGCCGCCGTCTGGCCGCCGCCACTGGTCCGGTCGACATGTTCGAGGAAACCGTGGCCGCGACCTTCGAGGTCATTTCGGACGTGACCCTGTCCGGCGATGACAGCTTTGACCGGGCGGCGGTGCACCACGCCATCAACGGCTATATCTCGCAGACGGCCAGGGTCTCGCTGCTGGACGTGCTGGGCCTGCCGGCATGGCTGCCGCGGCCGGGCAGGGTCGTTTCGGGTCGCGATCTGGGGCGGATGAAGCGCGTCGCCGATCAGGCCATCGCGGCGCGTGCCGGCGCGGCGCGGTCGGGCGCGCCCGACCTGCTGGACCTGCTGCTGGACGCCGCAGATCCCGAAACCGGTCGCAGCATGAGCCGTCAGGAACTGCGCGACAACCTGCTGACCTTCATCGTCGCGGGGCACGAGACGACCGCCCTGACGCTGGCATGGGCGCTTTACCTGTGCGCCTTCGATCCCGATATCCAGGAACGCGCCGCGGCCGAGGCGCAGGCCGCACTGGGCGACCGCGCGGCGACCGCGGACGATATGGGCGCGCTGCCGCTTGTCACCCGGATCGTGAACGAGACGCTGCGCCTCTATCCGCCCGCCGCCTTCCTGTCGCGCACCGCGCAGGCGCATGACCGTCTTTGCGGGCGCGAGGTGCGGCCCGGCGACACGGTGATGCTGCCGATCTATGCGCTGCACCGCCACCACCTGCTATGGGATCGCCCCGACGCCTTCGACCCCGACCGCTTCGGGACCGCGCCCGACCGCTATGCCTTCCTGCCCTTCGGGGCCGGCCCCCGCATCTGCATCGGCGCCAGCTTCGCCCTGCAAGAGGCGGTGGTCATCCTCGCCACCCTGCTGGTCCGGTTCCGTTTTCGCGCACTGCCCGGTCGCGCGCCGGAACCGCGCATGATTCTGACATTGCGCCCGCATGGCGGCGTCGTTCTGGATGTCGCAGCCCGCTGAGGCGGGGCCGCGTTCTTCGCGCTTGCGGTGGTCACGCTTCCGTTACAGTCTGAGGCCACTGCGCTTTCAGGAGGCTGACGCATGAACGCGATCATTGATTTTCTCAACAACATCTTCTGGGGATACGTGCTGATCTACGGCCTTCTGGCCGTCGGCATCTATTTTACCATCAAGCTGGGCTTCATCCAGTTCCGCCATTTCGCCGAGATGTGGCGCTGCGTCATCGGGTCGGGTGAAACCGACCGCGACGGGATCTCGCCGTTTCAGGCGCTGACCGTCAGCCTTGCCAGCCGGGTGGGCACCGGCAACATCGCCGGCGTCGCGGTCGCGCTGACCCTGGGTGGGCCGGGGGCGATCTTCTGGATGTGGATGGTCGCGCTGGTCGGCATGGCCACGGCCTATGCCGAATCGACGCTGGCCCAGCTTTACAAGATCCACGGCCCCGGCGGCATGTATCGTGGCGGCCCGGCCTATTACATCGCCCACGGGCTGAAACAGCCATGGCTGGCGGCGCTGTTCTCGGTGGCGCTGATCGCGTCCTTCGGGCTGATCTTCAACGCAGTCCAGGCCAACTCGATCGCCGAGGCCGTCGAACGCTCGTTCGGGATCAACAAGGCGATCGTCGGCGTCGTGCTGGCGGTTCTGGCGGGGATCATCATCTTCGGCGGCATCCCGCAGATCGCGCGCGTGGCCGAAAAGGTCGTCCCGGCGATGGCGGGGCTGTATCTGCTGGCGGCGATCATCGTGCTGATCATGAATATCGGCGAGGTGCCGGGCATCCTGATCGGCATCGTCAAATCCGCATTCGGCCTGCAAGAGGCAGTGGGCGGCGTCGCCGGCGGCGTCATGGCGGCGATGCTGAACGGCATCAAGCGCGGCCTGTTCGCGAACGAGGCCGGGATGGGGTCGGCCCCCAACATCGCGGCGGTGGCCACGCCCGACCCGCATCACCCCAGCTCGCAGGGCTTCGTGCAGGCGCTTGGCGTCTTCATCGATACGCTGCTGATCTGCACGGCGACGGCGGTGATGATCCTGCTGGCCGATGTCATTCCATCCGCGGAACTGACCGGGGTGAACCTGACCCAGGCCGCGCTGACCGACCATTTCGGCGGGTTCGGCGGCATCTTCGTGGCCATCGCGATCTTCTTCTTCGCCTTCACCTCGATCATCGGCAATTATTCCTATGCCGAGAACGCGGTGGTGTTTCTGGGCGGCGGCACGACCGGCATTCTGGTGCTGCGGGTCGCGGCGCTGGCGATGGTGATCTGGGGCGCGATGCAGGCCGTGTCGACGGTGTTCAACTTCGCCGATGCCAGCATGGGGCTGATGGCCACGATCAACCTGATCGCCATCGTGCTGCTGTCGGGAACCATCGCCTATGTGACGCGCGACTATATCCGGCAGCGCAAGGCCGGGCAGGAACCGCGTTTCCACATCTCGGAACATCCCGACATCGCGCCGGGCGTGAACCGCGACATCTGGAACTGACGACAAACGGGGAAGGGGGCAATCGCCCCCTTTTTCACGGCCTTTCCGAACGCGCGCCACAATGCTAAGTCAGGCGCCGACACGGCACCCGAAGGCATGACGATGGACGATCTGACCCCCCTGCGCCAGCAATGGCTTGACCGCATCAAGGACGCCGCCGACCCGGCCGCCATCGAAGAGGTGCGCCTTGCCGCGCTTGGCAAGAAGGGCGAGATCAGCCTGAAGATGCGCGAACTGGGCAAGATGAGCCCCGAGGAACGCCAGACCACCGGCAAGGCGCTGAATGCCCTGCGCGACGAAATCGACACAGCCCTGCGCGCCCGCAAGGCGTCGCTGGACGATGCCGCGCTGGAAGCCCGGCTGGCGGGCGAATGGCTGGACGTGACACTGCCCGGCCGGCCGCGCCCGCAGGGGACCATCCACCCGGTCAGCCAGGTCATGGACGAGGTGAACGCGATCTTCGCCGATATGGGCTTTGCCGTCGCCGAAGGACCGCAGGTCGAAACCGACTGGTATAATTTCGACGCGCTGAACATTGCCCCCGAACATCCTGCGCGGCAGGAACACGACACCTTCTTCATGCACCGCGCGCCGGGCGACGACCGCCCGCCGCATGTGCTGCGCACCCATACCAGCCCCGTGCAGATCCGCGCCATGCAGGATCAGGGCGCGCCGATCCGCGTCATCGCGCCGGGCCGCGTCTACCGGATGGACATGGACCAGACCCACACGCCGATGTTCCACCAGATCGAGGGGCTGGCCATCGACCGCGACATTTCCATGGCGCAGCTGAAATGGACGCTGGAAGAATTCTTCTCGGCCTATTTCGGCACCCGCGTGAAGACCCGGTTCCGCGCCAGCCATTTCCCCTTCACCGAACCCTCGGCCGAGGTCGATATCCAGTGTTCCTGGCAAGGCGGCACGCTGAAGGTGGGCGAGGGCGACGGCTGGCTCGAGGTGCTGGGCTCGGGCATGGTCCACCCGCATGTGTTGCGCTCGGGCGGGATCGACCCGGATGAATGGCAGGGCTTTGCCTTCGGCATGGGCATCGACCGGATCGCGATGCTGAAATACGGCATCCCCGACCTGCGCGCCTTCTTCGAATCCGACCTGCGCTGGCTCAGGCATTTCGGCTTCATGCCGGGCGACGTGCCAAGCGTCGCGGGCGGCCTGAACCGTTGAGCTTCTGGCGCGGCGCATTCTCTCACCACCGCCGCGAGGCGACCCCCGCCTCGCGCCGTCTCTATGCCCGGTTCGAGATTGCCCACACCGTCGTCGATTTCATGGCGGCGCTGTGCTTCATCATCGGATCGATCATGTTCTTTTCCGACGCCTGGATGACCCCCGCCACATGGTTCTTTACCATCGGTTCGGTGTTCTTCGCGATGAAGCCGACCCTGAAACTGTGGCGAGAGATCCGGCTGTACCGGATGGGCAAGACCGAGACGCTGGCGGATCGGTTGGGTTGACTAGGGAGTTGCACATATGTTGGCGCAATACGCTCCACTAGTTGGTGGCCTTGCAACGATTGTCGCGGCACTAATCACGGTAATCGGTGGTTCGATAGCTTACAGAAGGCAGAAAGAGGCCGATGAACGAAACGCGTTGCGTCACGAGCGACGGCGCCTGTACCAGCAGTTTTTGCTGAGCATCGTTGATCCTGTAGGCAGCGATGGAGAAGCACATTTGAGAAGTCGGATCGAGGCAGGGGTCATCGCGTCTGATGCAGTCCTGCGCGCTTTAGGACCGTACAATCAATACTGCGCCTCTACCAATAGCGGAACTGGAAATCCCCGTGATCCGAGGCAGTATAATTTGTTGTTAGCCGATGTCTTAAGGGCGATGCGCGAGGATGTTTTTGAGAGCACGGCGATTGACCGGCACGAGTATAGCAATCTTCTTCCGATTAGCTGAGAGAGTTAGCGTCGGGATCCGAGAAAGCCACTTGGTTCAAATTGGTTCTGCCTGAGCCTGCGTGCAACATCCCTTACCCGACGGTTCGCAAGCTGTGTACGCGCTGTGCACGGCCGGTGCCGCCTCGGTGCACGCGCTGTGCAGCCGAACTTGAAGCATTTGCTGGCCGAAACGGCTTTGCCCCCGCGCAGCGTCCTCGCGCAACGCACGGTGGCGTTGCGCAGGCGTTGCGCGGGGGCGGCGGGGCAGGGATTAACGGATCACCGGTTGGGCCACATCGGCGCGTGCCGATTCACGTCCTTGTAGAGCAGATACCGGAACGGCCCCGGCCCGCCCGCATAGCAGGCCTGCGGGCAGAACGCGCGCAGCCACATGAAATCGCCCGGACCGACCTCGACCCAGTCGCGGTTCAGCCGATAGACCGCCTTGCCCTCGATGACGAACAGCCCGTGTTCCATCACATGCGTTTCGGCAAACGGGATCGACCCGCCCGGCTTGAACGTGACCACGGTGATATGCATGTCGTGGCGCAGATCGGCGGGATCCATGAACCGCGTCGTGGCCCATGCCCCGTCGGTGTCGACCATCGGCGACGGCGCGATGTCCTGTTCCTGCGCGACGATCGGATCGGGCTTGTCCACGCCCGCGCAAGGCTGCCAGCGCTTGCGCCACCAGTGAAAGCCGGTCTCGCCCGGAGTGGTGTTGCGGACCGACCATTCGGTGCCCGCCGGCACATAGGCGAAGCCGCCCGGACGCAGCAGATGCTGCTTGCCGGCGATGGTAACGCGCAGTTCGCCGCCGGTCACGAAGATCGCGTGCTGGATCTGCGGGTCGTCGTCGGGCGCGTCGCTGCCGCCGCCCTCGGCCAGTTCCACGATGTATTGGCTGAACGTCTCGGCAAAGCCCGACAGCGGCCGGGCCAGCATCCACATCCGCATGCCGGTCCAGCCGGGCAGATAGCTGGTCACGATGTCGCGCATGACGGTGCGCGGGATGACGGCATAGGCCTCGGTGAAGACGGCGGTATCGGTCGTCAGCCCGGTCTGCGGCGGCAGTCCGGCAACCGGACCCGCGTAAGAGCCTGCCTGCTGCGGGGCCGTGGTGACGGATGCAGGATCGCCGGTCGGGGCGCCATGCGGCGGAGTATGGGTCATGGTTAACCTCGATTCTGGCAACGATCCCTGCGGGATGGACCGTTCATTTCAGGATGTCGTTCAGCCGCAGTTCCGCGATGCGCGTGACCTGCTGTTCGGCCTTGCCGCGTTCCGTCGTGGTGTCGTTGTCGATCCGCGCCTGCATGGCATCCTGGATGCCGCGCTTGTCATAGTCGCGCACCGCGATGATGAACGGGAAGCCGTGCTTGGCCGTGTAGGCGTCGTTCAGGCGGGTGAATTCGGCGCGTTCCTCATCGGTCAACGCATCCAGCCCGGCGCTGGCCTGTTCGGACGTGCTTTCAGCCGTCAGCTGCTTTGCCGCGGCCAGCTTGCCCGCCAGATCGGGGTGAGCGACCAGCACGCCCAGACGGTCCTGATCGTCGGCGCTGCGGAAGATCTGCGCCATCCGCCGGGCAAGCCCCTTGGCGCTGTCGTGAACGGCGCCCATTTCGGCATCCCAGACCCGTTCGGCAACCCAGGGCGAATGCTCATAGACGCCGCCGAACTTGGCCACGAAATCATCGCGATCCATCTTCGAGGGTTGCAGCCGTTCGCGGTGCGGATGCGTTTCGGCCCAGTGCCGCGCGATGTCGAGGCGCGAGGCGAACCAGACCCCCTCATGCGCGCGGCAGTGGTCCAGGAACCGCTGGATCGCCATCGCCCGGCCCGGTCGCCCCGCCAGGCGGCAATGCAGCCCGATGGACATCATCTTGGGTGCGCCCGCCTGACCTTCCGCATAAAGAATGTCGAAGCTGTCGCACAGATAGTCGAAGAACTCGACACCGGTCCCGAAGCCCTGGCCGCTGGAAAACCGCATGTCGTTGGCGTCCATCGTATAGGGCACCATCAACTGCGGCCGGCCCTGATGAACATGCCAATAGGGCAGGTCGTCGGCGATGGTGTCGGCCAGATAGGCAAAGCCGCCTTCCTCGCAGCCCAGTTCGACCGTGTTCATCGAGGTGCGGCCCTGATAGAATCCATAGGGTCGTTCGCCGGTGATCTGTGTGTGCAGCGCGACCGCCTGCGCGATATGATCGGCCTCGACCTCGCGCGGGACGTCCTTGTAGTCGATCCATTTCAGGCCATGAGTCGCGATTTCCCAGCCTGCATCCTGCATCGCGGCGACCTGCTCGGGCGCGCGCTCCAATGCGGTCGCGACGCCGTAGACCGTGATCGGAATATCCTTCAGCATCCGGTGCAGCCGCCAGAACCCCGACCGTGCGCCGTAATCGTAGATCGATTCCATGTTCCAGTGGCGCTGACCGGGCCAGGGCTGGGCGCCGATGATTTCGGACAGGAAAGCCTCGGACGCCTTGTCGCCGTGCTCGATGCTGTTCTCACCGCCTTCCTCGTAGTTCATGACGATCTGCACGGCGATCTTCGCACCGCCGGGCCATTTCGGGTCCGGGGTGGTTTCGCCATATCCTCGCATGTCGCGGCTGTAGCGCATCTGCCTCTCCTCCGGCTTTGTTCGATGACAGCAAACCGCGCAAGGGCTTGCCGGGCAAGCGGGCAGAAGCAAAATTCTGTATCAACGAATCGACGAAGATCCGGCGTTGTTTCAATTTGCCATTGAAAGACTTGCGGGTTGGCGCTGATTGTGAGCGGGCTCTCGTCGCCCATAAGGTTTGGCAATGGCGGCAAGGGAGAGCCGCGCGGAGGATTATCAATGGAACGCTACTTCAAGCTTGCCGAGCATGGCAGCAATGTCCGGACGGAAGTGATCGCCGGGATCACGACTTTCCTGACCATGGCCTATATCATTTTCGTAAACCCCGACATCCTGTCCTCGACCGGGATGGATCGGGATGCCGTCTTCATTGCCACTTGCCTGGCCGCCGCCATCGGCTCGGCCATCATGGGGCTCTGGGCGAACTGGCCGATCGGCATGGCGCCGGGGATGGGCCTGAACGCGTTTTTCGCGTTCACCGTGGTCGGTGCGATGGGCTTTACCTGGCAACAGGCGCTGGGTGCCGTCTTCATCAGCGGCCTGATCTTCCTGTTCCTGTCCGCCACCGGCATCCGTCGCTGGCTGATCGCCGGCATTCCGATGTCGATGCGCAGCGGGGTTGCCGCCGGGATCGGGATGTTCCTGGGCATCATCGCGATGCAAAGCTCGGGGCTGGTGGTGGACAACCCTGCGACGCTGGTCGGGCTGGGTGATCTGACCAATACGGGCACGCTGCTGACCATCGCCGGTTTCTTCATCATCGTGGCGCTGGACGCGCTGAAGGTGAAGGGATCCATCCTGATCGGTATTCTCGTCATCACCATCGCCTCGATTTTGCTTGGCGTCAGCGAGTTCAGGGGCGTGATGTCGATGCCGCCCTCGATCGCGCCGACCTTCCTGCAGATGGATCTGCTGGGGGCGCTGCATTACGGCATCTTCCACGTCATCCTGGTGATGGTGCTGGTCGAGGTGTTCGACGCCACCGGCACGCTGATCGGCGTGGCCAAGCGGGCCGGGCTGCTGACCGAGGGGCCGGTCCATCAGAACAAGGGGCTGTCGCGCGCCCTGATGGCGGATTCCACCGCGATCACCGCCGGTTCGCTTCTGGGCACCTCCTCGACCACCGCCTATGTCGAAAGCGCCTCGGGCGTTCAGGCGGGCGGTCGGACCGGTCTGACCGCGCTGGTCGTCGCAGGCCTGTTCCTGCTGGCGACATTCTTCGCGCCGCTTGCCGGTGCGGTGCCCGCATATGCGACGGCGCCTGCACTGCTGTATGTGGCCACGCTGATGGTGCGCGAACTGGCAGAGATCAAATGGGACGATGTGACCGAGACGGCACCCGCCGTGCTGACCGCGCTGGCCATGCCGTTCACCTACTCGATCGCCACGGGACTTGCGTTCGGTTTCATCAGCTATGCGCTGATCAAGCTGCTGACCGGCCGCGCCCGCGAGGTTCACGCGGCGACGTGGATCGTGGCTGCCCTGTTCGTCGTCAAGTTCGCCTTCTTCGGCGGCCACTGACACCCAGGACTGCGATCCAGGCAATAGTTCGGGCCGCCGGTTGTTCCGGCGGCCCTTATCGTTTTCGGAAGGGCGTGGCAGGATCCTTGCGATCCGGCCTGACGACCAGCCTCAGCCCTGTCCGCCCAACGCCTGTGACAGCTCGCCCGCCGCAGCGGCCACCGCCGCCCCCAGCGTCTTGACATGTTCATGCCCGATCCGGTGGCTGGGGCCGCTGACGCTGATCCCGGCGACGGCCTCGCCGGTCAGGTCAAAGACCGGGGCCGCGATGCAGCGCATGCCGCGGGTCTTTTCCTCGTCGTCGAAGGAAAAGCCGCGATGCCTGATCCGCGACAGGTCTTCCTGCAACGCCTCGGCCGTTGTCAGGGTCCGGTCGGTGAACCGTTTCAGCGGCACATGGTCCAGCAACATTCGCAGCGTATCGGCACGACCGAACGCCAGCAACGCCTTGCCGATCCCCGAGGCATGCAGAGGCGAGCGGGTGCCGGGCGGAAAGAACGCTCGGATCGTCTCGTGCGTTTCGGCCTGACTGACGAACAGCACGGCATCGCCATTCAGGATGCCCAGATTGGCCGTCTCGCCGGTGTGTTCCATCAAGGCGCGCAGCACCGGGCGGGCGCGTTCCACGATGCCAGACCGGCGCATGAAGGCGGATCCCAGCCGGAAGGTCGCCGGGCCGATATGCCAGGTCTGCGTGGCCAGATCAGTTTCGGCCACGCCGCGCGCGGCCAAGGTGTGCAGGACGCGATGCACGGTCGATGGCGACTGCTGCATCTTTTCGGCGATCTCGGACAGCGTCAGGCCGGGATGCGCGGCCAGCAGGTCGAGGATATCCAGCGCGCGATCCAATGCCTGGATGGTGCCCGCTGCCTCGGGCGCACTGCGCGGGCGGCCGCGTTTGCGTTGAGGTTCAGCCATTTTATCCCCCCGGTTAAGAATGCATCCTGATTCCAGCGAAAATGCCGGATCGCAAGTGGAAAAACGCAAGCCCATGTTTAGGCGTGATTTTCCAGCATCTTTCCGCTTATCGAAAAACGTTTCCAGAAAAATTGTGACATTGCGCCGCAGCGCGTAAATTCGTCAATAACCCGCAGGAGGAGTCGCCATGACCAGCCAGAATCCCGTTTTCATTCCCGGCCCGACCAACATTCCCGAAGTGCTGCGCAAGGCCGTGGACATGCCCACGATCGACCATCGCAGCCCGGTGTTCGGCAAGATCCTTCATCCAGCGCTGGAAGGCGTCAAGAAGGTCCTGAAAACCACCGACGGCCAGGTCTTCGTGTTCCCCTCGACCGGCACCGGCGGCTGGGAAACCGCGCTGACCAACACGTTGTCGCCCGGCGACAAGGTTCTGGCCGCGCGCAACGGCATGTTCAGCCATCGCTGGATCGACATGTGCCAGCGCCACGGGTTGGACGTGCAGGTCGTCATGGCAGAATGGGGCGACGGCGTTCCCGCCGACCGCTTCGAGGAAATCCTGACCGCCGACAAGAACCACGAGATCAAGGTCGTTCTGGCCACGCATAACGAGACCGCGACCGGCGTTCGCAGCGACATCGCCGCGGTCCGCCGCGCGCTGGACGCAGCCGGTCATCCGGCGCTGCTGTTCGTGGACGGCGTCAGCTCGATCGCCTGCTATGATTTCCGCATGGATGAATGGGGTGTCGATATCGCCGTGACCGGCAGTCAGAAGGGCTTCATGCTGCCGCCGGGACTGGCCATCGTCGGCTTTTCGCCCAAGGCGATGGCCGCGGTCGAGACGGCCAAGCTGCCGCGCACCTTCTTCGACATTCGCGACATGGCCAAGGGCTATGCCGCCAACGGCTTTCCCTATACGCCGCCGGTCGGCCTGCTGAACGGGCTGAACGTCGCCTGCGACATGCTGCTGGACGAGGGGCTGGAAAACGTCTTTGCCCGTCATCACCGCATCGCCGAGGGTGTGCGCAAGGCGGTCGGCGCCTGGGGGCTGTCGCTGTGCGCCGTCCGGCCCGACCTCTATTCCGACAGCGTCAGCGCGATCCGCGTCCCCGAGGGCTTTGACGCCAACAAGATCGTCAGCCACGCGCTGAACAGCTATGGCGTGGCATTCGGCACCGGGTTGGGCGATGTCGCCGGCAAGGTGTTCCGCATCGGCCATCTGGGCAGCCTGACCGATGTCATGGCGCTGTCGGGGATCGCCACGGCGGAAATGGTCATGGCCGATCTGGGCCTGCCGATCACCCTGGGCAGCGGCGTTGCCGCCGCGCAGGAACATTACCGCCAAAGCGTTGCGGGCGCAGAACGGGCCGCCGCGTGATGAAGGACGCCGAGATGTATATTCCCACCTACCAGGACATGCTGGCCGCGCATGAACGGATCAAGCCGCATATCCGGCGGACCCCGGTGCGCGTGTCGGACTACCTCAACGATCTGACCGGTGCGCAGCTGTTCTTCAAATGCGAAAACTTCCAGGAGCCTGGGGCCTTCAAGGTCCGCGGCGCCAGCAATGCGGTGTTCGGGCTGGATGAGGCGCAGGCCGCCAAGGGTGTGGCGACGCATTCCTCGGGCAACCACGCGTCCTGCCTGTCCTATGCGGCGATGCGGCGGGGCATTCCCTGCAACGTCGTGATGCCGCGCACTGCCCCACAGGCCAAGAAGGACACGGTTCGCCGCTATGGCGGCAAGATCACCGAATGCGATCCCTCGACCAGTTCGCGCGAGGCGACATTTGCGCAGGTCCAGGCCGAGACCGGCGGCGATTTCGTGCATCCCTATAACGACCCGCGCGTGATTGCGGGGCAGGGCACCTGCGCCAAGGAATTCATGGAACAGACCGACGGTCTGGACATGGTCGTAGCCCCGATCGGCGGTGGCGGGATGATCTCGGGCACCTGCCTGACGCTGGCGACGCTGGCCCCCGAAACGCAGGTGATCGCGGCTGAACCCGAACAGGCGGACGACGCCTATCGCAGCTTCAAGGCCGGGCACATCATCGCCGATGACGCGCCCAAGACCATCGCCGACGGTCTGCTGGTGCCGCTGAAGGACCTGACCTGGCATTTCGTCAGCAACCACGTGTCCGAGATCTACACCGCCTCGGATGCCGAGATCATCGAGGCGATGAAACTGACCTGGAAACATCTGCGCGTGGTGATGGAACCCAGCAGCGCAGTGCCGCTGGCCACGATCCTGAAGAACCGCGACGCATTCGCCGGCAAACGTGTCGGCATCATCATCACCGGCGGCAATGTCGATCTCGACAAGCTGCCCTGGATCTGAGGAGGGCTATCCATGAACGCACCCACCAATTTCGAAGGTCTCGAGGTCGGCTTCGACGTGCCCGCGCTGCCGGGCATGGATGAAAAGGACATCCAGACGCCCTGCCTGATCCTGGACCTGGACGCGCTGGAGCGGAACGTCAGGAAGATGGGCGATTATGCCAAGGCCCACGGCATGCGTCACCGCAGCCACGGCAAGATGCACAAATCTGTCGATGTCCAGAAGCTGCAGGAATCCCTGGGCGGCGCCATTGGCGTCTGCTGCCAGAAGGTCAGCGAGGCCGAGGTTTTCGTGCGCGGCGGCATCAAGGATGTGCTGGTCAGCAACCAGGTCCGCGACCCGGCGAAGATCGACCGTCTGGCCCGCCTGCCCAAGCTGGGCAGCCGCATCATCGTCTGCGTGGACGATGTGGCCAATGTCGCCGATCTGTCGGCGGCGGCGGAAAAGCACGGCACCCAGATCGAGGTGTTCGTGGAAATCGACTGCGGCGCAGGTCGATGCGGGGTCAAGACAGCCGATGCGGTCGTCGAGATCGCGCGTGCCGTCGATGCGGCGCCGGGGCTGAAATTCACCGGCATCCAAGCCTATCAGGGCGCGATGCAGCACATGGACAGCTTTGACGACCGCAAGGCCAAGCTGGACGCTGCCATCGCGCAAGTCAAGGAAGCCGTGGACGCGCTGAAGGCTGCCGGGCTGGAGCCGGAACTGGTCTCGGGCGGTGGCACCGGCAGCTATTACTTTGAAAGCAATTCGGGCGTTTACAACGAATTGCAGTGCGGCAGCTATGCCTTCATGGATGCCGACTATGGCCGCATCCTGGACAAGGACGGCAACCGCATCGACCAGGGCGAATGGGAAAACGCGCTGTTCATCCTGACCTCGGTGATGAGCCATGCGAAGGCCGACAAGGCCATCGTCGACGCCGGTCTGAAGGCCCAGTCGGTCGATAGCGGGCTGCCCTTCATCTATGGCCGTGACGACGTGAAATACATCAAGTGCAGCGACGAACACGGCGTCGTGGACGATCCGCAGGGCGTGTTGCAGGTCAATGACAAGCTGCGGCTGGTGCCGGGCCATTGTGACCCGACCTGCAATGTGCACGACTGGTATGTCGGCGTGCGCAACGGCAAGGTCGAGACCCTGTGGCCGGTCAGCGCGCGCGGGAAGGCTTACTGATGTGGGTCGTCCCTGAGAAGGAAATCGCCGGGCTGATGACGCCCGAAGCGGCATTCGACGCGGTCGAGCGGGTCTTCGCCGCCATGGCCTCGGATGACGCCTACAACTTCCCGGTGGTCCGCGAGGCCATCGGGTATGAAGACGCGCTGTATGGCTTCAAGGGCGGTTTCGACCGCGCGGGCAAGACGCTGGGGCTGAAGGCGGGCGGCTATTGGCCGAACAACCAGAAACACGGGCTGATCAACCATCAGTCCACCGTGTTCCTGTTCGATCCCGACACCGGTCGTGTCGCGGCAGCGGTGGGGGGCAACCTGCTGACAGCCTTGCGCACGGCGGCGGCCAGTGCCGTGTCGATCAAGCATCTGGCACCCAAGGGCGCCAAGGTGCTGGGCATGATCGGCGCGGGACACCAGTCCGCGTTCCAGATGCGGGCAGCCGCCCGCACCGGCACCTTCGAGAAGGTCATCGGCTGGAATCCGCATCCCGAGATGCTGTCCCGCCTTGCCGATACGGCGGCTGATCTGGGCCTGCCTTTCGAGGCGGTCGAACTGCCTCGCCTGGGGGCCGAGGCCGACGTGATCATCTCGATCACCTCGGCGTTCGAACCGCTGCTGATGGACGCGCATGTAGAGGGTTCGACCCATATCGCGGCCATGGGCACCGACACCAAGGGCAAGCAGGAACTTGACCCGGCGCTGGTCGGGCGGGCGCGGCTGTTCACTGACGAGGTTGCCCAATCGGTCAGCATCGGTGAATTCCAGCACGCCGCGGCGCAGAAAACGATTTCCGACAGCGACGTCACCGCGATAGGCCGGGTTATCACCGGCGATCACGAGGGGCGTGGCGATGCGGAAGTCACCATCTTTGACGGCACCGGCGTCGGTCTGCAGGATCTTGCGGTCGCGGGCGCTGTTGTCGAACTGGCGAAACAACAGGGAAAGGCCATCGAAGTCGAGATCTGATTTCAATCCGACATTCGTGGAAAGGGAGGTCCGCTATGTCTGATGCAAGCTATGACGCCGGTAGAGAGGCGACGGTTCACGCCGTCGATGAGGTGCTGCCGGCACCCAAGCTCATCACCCTTGGTTTCCAGCACGTGCTGGTCATGTATGCGGGCGCGATCGCGGTTCCGCTGATCGTCGGGCGGGCGCTGAACCTGCCCCCCGAGGAGGTCGCGTTCCTGATCTCGGCAGACCTGTTCGTCTGCGGAATCGTGTCGATCATCCAAAGCTTTGGCGCGACGCAGTATTTCGGCATCAAGCTTCCGGTGATGATGGGTGTGACCTTCGCGTCGGTCGGGCCTATGGTGGCCATCGCCACCTCGATGCCCGGTCACGAGGGCGCGCGGGCGCTGTTCGGATCGATCATCGCGGCAGGGATCATCGGCATCCTGATCGCCCCGGTCATCAGCAAGATGCTGCGGTTCTTTCCGCCGGTCGTGACAGGCACGCTGATCCTGACGATCGGGATCAGCCTGATGCCGATCGGCATCAACTGGATCTTCGGGCTTCAGGTCGGTCCCACCGCGCCAAATGTCGTCGATCCGGAAGCCGCCGCATGGCTGGAAAGCGCGCGTGCTGCAGGCGACGTGCCCGCCAGCGTGGCCTTGGCCGCGACGGTACCGAACCCGCTTTACGCGTCGGGCCGCAATATCCTGATCGCGTTGCTGGTGCTGGGCACGATTCTGGTCGTGTCGCGCTATGCCAAGGGCTTTCTTGCCAATATCGCCGTTCTGGTCGGTATCGCGGTCGGCGGCGTGGCGGCGGCAATGCTGGGCATGATGCATTTCGACAAGGTGGCCTCGGCGCAATGGTTCGCGCTGATCAAGCCGCTGCATTTCGGGATGCCGACCTTTGATCCGATCATGATCCTGACCATGCTTCTGGTCATGCTGGTCACGATGATCGAATCCACCGGGATGTTCCTGGCGCTTGGCGACATGTGCAAGAAACCCATCACCCAGAAATCGCTGGCCGCCGGTCTGCGGGCGGACGGCTTGGGGACGGCCATCGGTGGGTTGTTCAACACCTTTCCCTATACGTCCTTCAGCCAGAATGTCGGGCTGGTCGGGGTGACCGGCATCCGCTCGCGCTATGTCTGCGTGGCGGGGGGCGCGATCATGATCGTGCTGGGACTGATCCCGAAGATGGGGGCGCTGGTCGAAAGCCTGCCGACCACCGTTCTGGGCGGCGCCGGGCTGGTGATGTTCGGCATGGTTGCGGCGACCGGGGTGCGCATCCTCAGCCGCGTGGATTTCGCGGGCAACCGCCACAACCTGTTCATCGTGGCGATCTCGATCGGAATGGGCATGATCCCGATGATCGCGCCGCATTTCAACCAGTGGATGCCGCACGCGATCCATCCGCTGATCCATTCGGGCATCCTGCTGGCCGCGATCACTGCGGTGCTGCTGAACTGGTTCTACAATGGCGCACCAAGTGTCGATGAGGCCGAAATGCGCGAGGCGGGTCATGCAGCCGACATCTGATCGGCTGCTGATAAGGGGCGCCGAGGTCGTCGTTACCATGGACGACGACCGCCGCGAGATCGCGAATGGCGATGTCCTGATCCAGAACGGAAAGATCGTCGCGGCGGGCCAGGGCCTGCCGCGCGACAATGCGCAGGTGGTCGAGGCCGAGGGCTGCGTGGTGACGCCCGGACTGGTCAACACGCATCATCATCTGTTCCAGACCCTCACCCGCGCGGTCCCTGCGGCGCAGGATGCGGCATTGTTCGGCTGGCTGAAGACGCTGTACCCGATCTGGGCGCGGATGACGCCCGACGACATCCGCCTGTCCGCTGAAATCGGGCTGGCAGAACTGGCGATGTCAGGCTGCACCTGCTCGTCGGATCATCTCTACATGTACCCCAACGGGTCGCGGCTGGATGACAGCATCGAGGCGGCCGCGAATATCGGCATCCGCTTCACCGCCACGCGCGGCGCGATGTCGATCGGCGAAAGCAAGGGCGGCTTGCCCCCCGATCAACTGGTCGAGGACGAGACCGCGATCCTGAAGGACAGCGAACGTGTCGTCGATGCCTATCACGATGCAGCCGAGGGGGCGATGGTTCAGGTCGGGCTGGCCCCGTGCTCGCCGTTCTCGGTCAGCCGCGAACTGATGCGTGACGCCGCCGTTCTGGCGCGCGAGAAGGGCGTGCGGTTGCACACCCATCTGGCCGAGAATGACGAGGATATCCGCTATTCGCTGGAGAATTTCGGCATGCTGCCGGGCGATTACGCCGAAAGCCTGGGCTGGACCGGCGAGGATGTCTGGCATGCCCACTGTGTCAAGCTGTCGGGCGACGAGATCGGCCTGTTCGCGCGGACGGGCACCGGTGTCGCGCATTGCCCCTGTTCCAATTCGCGTCTGGCCAGCGGCATCGCCCCGGTCCGCGCGATGCGCGATGCGGGTGTGCCGGTCGGGTTGGGCGTGGATGGATCGGCCAGCAATGATTGCAGCCATCTGGGGCTGGAGGCTCGGCAGGCGATGCTGGTTGCGCGTCTGCGCGACGGGCCCGGCGCACTTGGTGCGCGCGAGGCGCTGGAGATCGCGACGCGCGGCGGGGCACGCGTCCTGGGGCGCCGCGATATCGGTGCCTTGATGCCCGGAATGCAGGCCGATCTGGTGCTGTGGGATGTCGGCGAACTTGCGGCCGCCGGCCAATGGGACCCCGTCGCCGCTCTGGTCTTCTGTGCCCCGGTTCGCCCGCGTGCGGTCTATGTGCGGGGCAGGGCGGTGGTCGATGATCATCGTCTTCTGACCGCCGATACCCGCGATCTTCAACGCCGCGCGAAAAGCGCGGTCGCACGGCTGGCAGGCTGAAATGCAGATGCGGCGCCCTATCGCGACCGCACCGACCGACGATCTTTGCTGCCCACGGATCATGGCACGACAGACCCTCGCCATTGGCGGGGGTCTTGCTGTTTCGCGACAACAGGCGGCAATTCCATCCGTTGCCAGACGGGATTTTCCACGAAATCTTAAGACTGCCTTGCTTACGGGCTATCTCGCCTGTGGCCACGGATCGGTTATCAATCTGGCAGCGATAATCAGGGGAGGCGCAGATGCCGGGTTACCTGACAACCCATGTTCTTGATACCGCCCGCGGCACACCTGCCGAGGGCATGGAGGTGGTCCTGTACCGCCGCGACGGCGACAACCGCACCGAACTGGCGCGGCTTACGACCAATGCCGATGGCCGCACCGACCGGCAGATCCTGCCGGAAGACCAGTTCCGGACCGGCACATACGAGTTGGAATTCCATGCCGGCGCGTGGATGGACAAGACCGGCGTGCCGGCCGAAACTCCGCGTTTCCTGGATATCATCCCGATCCGCTTCGGCATGTCGCAGCAGGACCATTATCACGTCCCGCTGCTGATTTCGCCGTTCGGGTTTTCGACCTATCGGGGGAGCTGAGCGATGATTCCCGATTATGTCGTCATCTGGGAATGGCTGGCCTTCGCGATCCGCTGGCTGCATGTCATCACCGCCATCGCGTGGATCGGCAGTTCCTTCTACTTCGTCGCGCTGGATCTTGGTCTGACCAAGGCCCCCAACATGCCCAAGGGCGCGCATGGCGAGGAATGGCAGGTCCATGGCGGCGGCTTCTATCACATCCAGAAATACCTGGTCGCGCCCGAACGGATGCCCGAGCATCTGACCTGGTTCAAATGGGAAAGCTATGCCACCTGGCTGTCGGGCGCGGCGCTGCTGATGGTCACCTACTGGGCCGGCGCGAACCTGTATCTGATCGACCCGGCCAAGATGGACCTGGCGACCTGGCAGGCGATCGCGATCTCGGGCGGATCGCTGGCGATCGGCTGGCTGATCTATGACACGCTGTGCAAGTCCAAGCTGGGCGAGACGCCGACCACGCTGATGCTGCTTTTGTTCGTCGCGCTGGTCGTGATGGGCTGGGGGTACGACCAGGTCTTCACCGGACGCGCCGCGCTGCTGCATCTGGGTGCGTTCACCGCGACGATCATGACCGCCAACGTGTTTCTGGTCATCATGCCGAACCAGCGGATCGTCGTTGCCGATCTGAAGGCCGGGCGGGCGCCCGATCCGAAATACGGCAAGATCGCCAAGCTGCGCTCGACGCATAACAACTACCTGACCCTGCCGGTCGTGTTCCTCATGCTGTCGAACCACTATCCGCTTGCCTTCGCCAGCCAGTACAATTGGCTGATCGCGGCGCTGATCTTCCTGATGGGCGTGACGATCCGGCACTTCTTCAACACCATGCATGCCCGCAAGGGCGACCTTTGGTGGACATGGGCGGTGACGGCGGTGCTGTTCATCATGGTGATGTGGCTCAGCTCGATCGGTCTCAACCAGGACAGCTACGAGGAATCCGAGGCGCGTGTCCTGTCGCCGATCGAGCAGCGCTTTGCCGACGCAGAGGGGTTTGATCAGGTCAGTGACATCGTCATGGGGCGCTGTTCGATGTGCCATGCGCGCGAACCGGTGTACGAAGGCATCTATCATGCGCCGAAGGGGGTCTTCCTCGAGACCCCCGCCGACATCGCGCGCGCCGCGCGCGAAATCTATGTGCAGGCCGGACTGACCGATGCAATGCCGCCCGCGAATGTCAGCTTCATGGAAGCCGACGAACGGCGGCAGGTGATCCGCTGGTTCCGCGAGGCCGGCGGGGCCGATCTGGCCGGCATGTAGATGCCGGTCGGAATTTTTTCGCTTAACGGATCACGCGCGAATCGGTAACAGGATCGCGATGTCGATGCGAATCCTGCGCCTTGTCCTGTTGCTGGGGGTGATCCTTGGCGTGGTGCTGCCGAAAACATCGGCGGCACTGGCCGATCTGGGATTGTCCGGCGGCGAGACAGTGGTGATCTGCACCGGCCACGGCCTGCAAGAGATTTCGCTGTCCTCCGAAGGAACACCCGCGAAGGCGCCGGCGCCGCATGAGGAAGCGCCCTGTCTTCTGGTGCACGCGCTGGACAGTGTGTCCCAGGCTGCGCTGCCGGTGTGGATCACACTAGCGCGCGAGTTTCACCACGTTGAAACCACCCATCTCTGGTCGGGCGATCATCACGCGCCGACCTGTTTCGCCCGCGCACCACCGCGCGGCTGATCCTTCTCACGATCAAGAACAGCGAAACCTGCACCTGCCGCATGAGGCGGCTTCGGGTGTGACCGGAGATGAATGATGACATATGAAACTTCTGCGCCGCAGTCTGCGGCGGCCACGACCGGGGGCGCGGCGTCCGCGGCCGATCCCGGCCGGGCGACAAGGCTGTATCGCGCCGCGTGGCGCTGGCATTTCTATGCCGGGGTCTTCGTGATCCCGTTTTTCCTTATCCTTGCGGTGACCGGCATGATGATGCTGTGGATTGCATGGATCGATGGTCGCGATGGCGAAAGGACCGCCGTGGTCCCGCAGGGCGCACCGGTTGCGGTGTCGGTTCAGGCCGATACTGCGGTTGCTGCGGTTCCGGGCGGGCAACTGGTTCAGTATGTCGCGCCGCGATCCCCCGACCTTGCCGCGATCTTCCGCGTCGATGATGCCGACGGTGCCGCGCAGATGGTCGTGGTCGATCCGTATCGCGCCGCCGTGCTTGAACAGTTTCCCCGCCGCAGCGGCTGGTATGACTGGGCCGATCAGATGCATGGCGGCCTGCGGCTGGGTGTCATGGGCGATCGGGTGGTCGAGACCGCCGCGTCGCTTGGGATCGTCCTGCTGGCGACCGGATTGTATCTGTGGTGGCCGCGCGACGGCGGGGCTGCACGCGCCTTCGTGCCACGCTTGCAGGCGAAGGGGCGCGCGTTCTGGAAATCCTTGCACGGGACGGTCGGCATCTGGATCTCGGTCTTCTTGCTGTTCTTCCTGATTTCGGGTCTGTCATGGTCGGGCGTCTGGGGTGAAAAGCTGGTGCAGGCATGGTCCAGCTTTCCTCCGGGAAAGTATGGCGATATTCCGCTGTCCGACGACGTTCATGCGACCATGAACCACGGTCCGAAAGAAGTGCCCTGGGCCCTGGAACAGACGCCGATGCCCGCGTCGGGATCCGAAGCGGGACAGTCCGGTGTCACTGGCACGGTCGATATCGACGGCGTCGATGCGCTGGCCCGCCGGATTGGATATGACGGACGATACCAGTTGAACCTTCCGCAAGGCGACACCGGCGTCTGGACCCTCAGCCGCGATTCGATGAGCACCGACAGCGTCGATCCGACCAGCGACCGCGTGGTGCATGTCGATCAGTTCAGCGGCAAGGTGCTGGCCGATATCCGCTTTTCCGACTATTCCTGGATGGGCAAGGCGATGGCGGTCGGAATTGCCCTGCATATGGGCACGCTGGGACTGTGGAGCGTGCTGGCGAACACCGCGTTCTGCCTGTCGGTGATCTTCCTGTGCATGTCGGGCGTGGTCATGTGGTGGAAGCGCCGCCCGGCGGGACAGCTGCGTCTGGCCGCCCCCCCGATGCCTGCCGACATGCCGTTGTGGCAGGGCGCCGTGGCGGTCGGTCTGGTGGTGTCGCTGGCCTTCCCGATGGCCGGGATCACGCTTGCAGCCGTTCTGCTGGTTGACTGGTTGATCCTGTCGCGGGTGCCGGCGCTGAAACGGGCATTTGCCTGATCGGTCATGCCGTGATCCCGGGATCGCGGCATGACCTGAACTAGAAGATCTTCTTCAACTCGCGGACCGCGAAATCTGCGAACATGCGCACCTTCGGATCCTGCAGCCTGCGATGCGGCGTCAGGCAACCGAACTGCGCGGGCAGGGGCGGCGCCTCGGGCAGGATCTTTATCAGTCTGCCCGAGGCCAGATCCTCGGACACTTCATACAAAGGGCGATTGGCGATGCCATGTCCGCCAAGTGCCCAGGACCGCAGCACATCGCCGTCATCGGTGTCATAGCGACCGTTGATCATCATCTTCTGCTGTCCCTGATCGGTCTGCAGTACCCAGAAATATTCGGGGCTGCGGGGATAGCGCAGCAGCAGGCAGTTGTGATCCGCCAGTTCCTCGGGTTTGCGCGGCGTTCCGTGTTCGGCAAGATATTCCGGCGAGGCGACCAGGACGCGCGGCGCATCCGCGATCTTGCGCCATTTCAACGCGGAATCGGCCGGCTCTCCCAGAAAAAAGGCGAGGTCGATGGCATCTTCGACGATGTTCACGTTGCGGTCGGATAATCGCAGCCTGAAATCCACGCCGGGATTCGCGTCGCAAAAAGGCGGGATCAGCGGTGCGATCAGTCGTCGGCCCAACCCCAGCGGCGCTGTCAGGCGGATCACGCCCTGCGGCTTGCCCGAAAAGCTGCTGACCATCGCCTCGGCCTCGTCCAGCGTGTCGATGACGCGCCGGGCATGGTCATAGAAGGCGCGCCCGATCTCGGTCGGTGTCAGCTTGCGGGTGGTCCGGTTCAGCAGCCGGACCCCGAAGCGATTTTCAAGATCCTTGATGCGGTTTGACGCCACGGCGGGGGACAGCCGCAGATCCCGCCCTCCGGCGGTGATCGACCCCAGTTCGACCACCCGGACGAAGACCCGCAGGCTTTCCAGATAAGACATTTTCTCCCCCGCTTTCAATGTTTCGTGTAAAGTCTTCCGTGTCGCGACCGATTTCGCAATCCTTTTTTACAACCTACTCTTCCAGACGGGTTCACAGCCAAGAGGGAATGCCATGACGCCCGAGTTGCGCTTTCTGCTGAATGACCGGGAAATCCGGCTGACCGAGGTCGGCGCCGCCGATACGTTGCTGGATTTCCTGCGCATCGACCGCCGCCTGACCGGCACCAAAGAAGGGTGTGCCGAGGGTGATTGCGGCGCCTGCACGGTCCTGTTGGGTCGGGTGACCGAGAAGGGTCTGGTCTACGAGCCGATCAATGCCTGCATCCGCTTTCTGGCCTCGTGCCACGGCTGCCATGTCGTCACGGTCGAACATCTGCGGGGCCCCGATGGCGGGCTGCATCCGATCCAGGCGGCGATGGTCGAACATCACGGCAGCCAGTGCGGCTTCTGCACGCCGGGTATCGTGATGTCGCTGTACGGGCTGTGGATGACCAACCCCGACGCCGGGGTGACCCAGATCGAAGAGGCGCTGCAGGGCAATCTGTGCCGCTGCACCGGCTACGAGCCGATCATCAAGGCGGCACTGGCCGCCGGCCGCGCGGGCGGGCAGGCGCAGGACGCGCTGGCTGCGGAACGCGACGCCGTCGCTGCCCGGCTGCGCGCGATGCAGGGCCAGCGGGTCGAATTGCGCAAGGGCGACGAACGCGCCATCATTCCCGCCGATGCGGACGAGCTGGCCGCCGTGCTGGCCGACAATCCCAAGGCGACGATCGTTGCCGGCGCAACCGATGTCGGGCTGTGGGTGACGAAATTCATGCGCGACATCTCTCCGGCGGTATTCATCGGCCATCTGATGAAAGGCGTCGAGGTCCGCGACGGCGAGATCCGCCTTGGCGCGGGCGTCACCTACAGCGAGGCCGCGCCGCTGATCGCCGAACATATCCCGGCCGCGCTGGATTATTGGCTGCGAATCGGTGGCTGGCAGGTGCGCAACATGGGCACGGTCGGCGCGAATATCGCCAATGGTTCGCCCATCGGCGACACGCCGCCGTTGCTGATCGCGCTTGGTGCGCGGATCGTGCTGCGCAAGGGCGACGTGCGGCGCGAGGTGGCATTGCAGGATTTCTTCATCGACTATGGCAAGCAGGACCGGGCACCGGGCGAGTTCGTCGAACAGCTGATCATTCCGATCCCGCAGAACGCCATTGTTGCCGCCTACAAGATCAGCAAGCGCCGCGACAGCGACATCACGGCGGTTGCCGCGGGCTTCTGCCTGAGTATCGAGAACGGCACCATCACCGAGGCGCGGGTGGCCTTTGGCGGAATGGCCGCGACGCCCAAACGCGCGGCCAGGGCCGAAGCCGCGTTGACCGGCCAGCCCTTTGCCGCCGAAAGCTTCGAGGCTGCGGCGCGTGCCGTCGCGGATGATTTCACGCCGCTTTCCGACTGGCGGGCCAGCGCCGAATATCGCAGCGCGGTGGCTGCGAACCTGTTCCGGCGTTTCTGGCTGGAACAATCCGATCCCGATCTGCCCGTGCGGCTGAAATACGCGGTGGGAGAATGACCATGAAAGACGAAACCATCATTCGCGGCGTCGCCCACAGCGACACCATCCATGACAGCGCCATCAAGCATGTCACCGGTCGGGCCGAATATACCGACGATCTGGCCGAACCTTCGGGGCTGATCCACGCCTATCTGGGCCTGTCGCAATGTGCCCATGGCCGCATCACCGGTATGGATTTCACTGACACGCTGGCACAACCCGGCGTTCTGGGCGTGCTGACCGCCGAGGATCTGCCGGGCGTCAACGATGTCTCGCCCACCGGCAAGCATGACGAGCCGGTCTTTGCCGATGGCGAGGTGCATTTCTGGGGCCAGCCGGTCTTTGCCGTGATCGCTGAGACCCGCGACCAGGCCCGCCGGGGCGCGCACAAGGCCAAGATCAGCTATGACGCGCTGCCCCACGCGCTGGACCCGATCGCCGCGCGCGAGGCCGGGCATGGCTATGTCACCGAACCGTTGACCCTGCGGCGCGGCGATGCGGCCTCGGCCATGGACAAGGCGCCCCATCGGATCAAGCGACGCTTCGAGATCGGCGGGCAGGATCACTTCTATCTGGAAGGCCAGATCGCCATGGCCGTGCCGGGCGAGGACGAGGATGTCCTGATCAACGTCTCGACCCAGCACCCGACCGAGGTGCAGCACATGGTCGCGCACGTCCTTGGCGTGCCCAGCCATTCGGTCGTCGTGAATGTCCGGCGGATGGGCGGCGGGTTTGGCGGCAAGGAAACGCAGATGAACCTGTTCGCCTGCGTGGCGGCGGCCGCGGCGAAACGCTGGAACCGCGCCGTCAAGATCCGCCCCGACCGCGACGACGACATGACCGCGACCGGCAAGCGCCATGATTTCGTGGTCGATTACGAGGTCGGCTTTGATGATGACGGCCGGATCCTCGCGGTCTCGGGCGACTGGTATGCGCGTTGCGGCTTTTCCTCGGACCTGTCGGGACCGGTGACCGACCGCGCGCTGTTCCATGCCGACAACGCCTATTTCTATCCCGATGTCGAATTGCGCAGCCATCCGATGCGGACCAACACCGTCTCAAACACCGCGTTCCGGGGCTTTGGCGGTCCGCAGGGGGTGATCGTTGCCGAACGGATCGTCGAGGAGATCGGCTATGCGCTTGGCCGCGATCCGCTGGAGATCCGCAAGCTGAACCTCTACCAGAACGGCCAGCTGACCCCCTATCATCAGGAGGTCGAGGATCAGATCCTGCCGCGCATCTTCGAGGATCTGGAAGCCAGCAGCGACTACCACGCCCGCCGTCAGGCGGTGCTGGACTGGAACGCGAAGGGCGGCACGATCCGCAAAGGCATCGCACTGACCCCGGTGAAGTTCGGCATCAGCTTTACCGCCACCTGGTACAATCAGGCCGGCTCTCTGATCCATATCTATTCCGACGGCTCGATCGCGCTGAACCATGGCGGAACCGAGATGGGGCAGGGGCTGAACACCAAGGTCGCGCAGGTCGTGGCCGAGGCGTTCCAGTGCGACATCAGCCGCATCAAGATCACCCGCACCACCACCGAGAAGGTGCCAAACACCTCGGCCACGGCGGCATCGTCGGGGACCGACCTAAACGGCATGGCGGCGCTGGACGCGGCCGACCAGATCAAGGCGCGGCTGATCGACTTCGTCGCCGAACGCTGGCAGGCGCCGCGCGACGAGGTCAAATTCGTGCCCGGCCATATCCGCGCTGGCGATCACGAGATTCCCTTCGACGAAGTCATCAAGGCGGCCTATATGGCGCGGATCCATCTGTCGGCGGCGGGCTTTTACAAGACGCCCAAGATCCATTGGGACCGCGCGACGGGTCGGGGCCGGCCGTTCTATTACTATGCCTATGGCGCGGCGGTCGCCGAGGTTTCGGTCGACACGCTGACCGGCGAATATGTCATCGACCGGGCCGATGTGCTGCATGATGTCGGACGCAGCCTGAACCCGGCGATCGACCGGGGACAGGTCGAGGGCGCCTTCGTGCAGGGCACCGGCTGGCTGACCTGCGAGGAATTGTGGTGGGACGACAAGGGCCGGCTGCGCACCCATGCGCCCTCGACCTACAAGATCCCGCTGGCCTCGGACAAGCCGCGCATCTTCAACGTCAATCTTGCCGACTGGTCCGAAAACGCCGAGCGCACGATCAAGCGCAGCAAGGCGGTGGGCGAGCCGCCCTTCATGTTGGGGATCTCGGTGTTCGAGGCGATCAACATGGCGGTCGCTTCGGTCGCGGATTACCGCGAACCCGCGCGTCTGGATGCGCCCGCCACGCCTGAGCGGGTCCTGATGGCCGTGAACCGGCTGAAGGGATGATCCGGGTCCGGGTCATATCGGCGCGCGGGTCGACCCCGCGCGACGCCGGCGCCGAAATGTTCGTTGCGGCAGACCGGGTGACCGGCACCATCGGTGGCGGCCAGCTGGAATACATGGCCATCGACCGCGCCCGGCAGATGCTGGCGCGCGGCGAGGCCGAGGCAAGCATGGACATCCCGCTTGGCCCCGAGATCGGCCAGTGCTGCGGCGGCCGGGTGCAGTTGCTGCTGGACCGCCAGGGGCCGACACCCGAAGCGCACCCCAAGGTGCTGGTCTTCGGCGCAGGTCATGTCGGACGCGCGCTGGCGCTGGCGTTGCAACCATTGCCCGTGCATGCCCGGCTGATCGATACCCGCCCCGAGGAACTGGCCCAGGCGGCGCCGGGGTTGGACACGCTGCTTACCGCCTTGCCCGAGGCCCAGATCCGCGAGGTCGCCCCCGGCAGCGCGGTGGTGATCGTGACCCATGATCACGCGCTGGATTTCTTGCTGACCGCCGAAGCCCTTGCCCGAAACGATCTGGCCTATGTGGGCATGATCGGCAGTGCCACCAAGCGCGCGCAATTTGCCCGTTTCGCGCGTGAACGTGGCCTTGACCCCGCGCCATTGACCTCCCCGATCGGCGCGGGGTTTTCACCCGACAAACGCCCGGCGGTGATCGCCGCCTATACCGCCGCCGAGCTGATGGCCCGGCTGACCGCAACGATTTCGTCAAAGAAGCAGACATGCAACAACTGATCCGGGGCCGCGTCCTCGACTTTCACGCCGATCCTGCCGAAACGCAGGACAATCATCGCTTCCTTGAGGACGGGGCAATCCTGATCGAGGATGGCAAGATCCTTGCGGTGGATGACTACACCACGCTGGCGCGGCCTGATCTGGCCGAGATCGACCACCGGCCGAACCTTATCCTGCCGGGGTTCATCGACCCGCATATCCATTTTCCGCAGGTGCAGGTCATCGCCAGCTGGGGTGCGCAGCTTTTGGACTGGCTGAACACCTATACCTTTCCCGAAGAGGCACGATTTGCCGATCCCGCACATGCGAGCCGGATGGCGGGCCTGTTTCTTGACCAGTTGACGGCGCATGGCACGACCACGGCCGTCGCCTTCTGCTCGGTCCACGCGACTTCGGTCGAGGCCCTGTTTGCGGCTGCCGAGGCACGCGACATGGCGATGGTGGCGGGCAAGGTGATGATGGATCGCAACGCCATTCCCGAGGTTCAGGATACACCGCAGCAGGGCTATGACGACAGCAAGCGCCTTTTGCAGACATGGCATGGGCGCGGCCGCCAGCGTTATGCAATCACCCCGCGCTTCGCGATCACCTCGACCCCCGAACAGATGGAGGCGACCGGCGCGCTGGTTCGCGAGCATCCCGATTGCCATGTCCAGACCCATATGTCGGAAAATCTGGACGAGATCGATTTCACCCTGAGCCTTTATCCCAAGGCACGGGACTACCTGGATATCTACGAATCATACGGTCTGCTTTCGGACAGGTTGCTGTTGGGGCACTGCATCCATCTGCGCGAACGCGAAATCGCCCGCATGTCGGAATCCGGCAGCCGGGCCGTGTTCTGCCCGACCTCGAACCTGTTTCTGGGATCGGGCCTGTTCGACGAGGCCGGGTTGCGTGCGGCGGGCATCATCAGCGGCATCGCCACCGATGTCGGTGGCGGGTCCAGCTATTCGATGCTGCAGACCCTGAACGAAGGCTACAAGATCCTGCAGCTGCGCAACCAGAAACTGCATCCCCTGACGGCGTTGCACTGGGCCACGCGAGGAAATGCGCTGACACTGGGCATGGCGGATCGGATCGGCACGCTTGCGCCAGGCAGCGACGCCGATCTGGTGGTTCTGGACGCGCGCGCCACACCGGCGATGGCCCTGCGTTCCGAACGTGCTGAAACCCTTGCCGAGGAATTGTTCATTCTTCAGATCATGGGCGACGATCGCGCCGTCGCGCAGACCTATGTGGCCGGCAAGCCCATGAAAAAACCCGACTAGATCAAATCGCGCGCGCCTCTCTCTTGGCGGGTCCCGTTGCATCGGCTATCCCTGAAACGGGACAAGGCATGCGGGGCGCGTCGTGCATTGGCACGACGGATCGCACAGCCTGCAGGCGAATCGTCCTTGGGAATGTCGTCGGAATCGGCGGCGTGTGGCAAAAGGGGGCGCGCGGGGCGTGTTCGAGGGGTCTTTGAATGAGTAAGATTACACCGGTTCTGATGGCGGGCGGGTCTGGCACCCGTCTGTGGCCCGTTTCGCGCAAAAGCTTTCCCAAGCAGTTCGCCCCGCTGATCGGCGAGGAAACATTGTTCCAGGCCTCGGCCAAGCGGTTGTCGGGTGCGGGCTATACCGATCCGATCGTCATGACCAATGCCGATTTCCGCTTCATCGTCGCCGAGCAGTTGGACCAGATCGGCATTGCGCCGGGCGCGATCGCGATCGAGCCTTCCGGTCGCAACACCGCGCCCGCGGTTCTGGCCGCCGCGTTGATGGTCGCCGCCGAGGATCCGGACAGGCTGCTTCTGGTCGCGCCTTCCGATCACGTCATTCCCGATGCCGAGGCGTTTGCCGCCGCGGTCGAGGCCGGGGCGACGCCGGCCCTTGAAGGGCGGATCGTGACCTTTGGAATCGCGCCCGACAGGCCCGAGACGGGTTACGGCTATCTGGAACTGGCCGGTCAGGGCGAAGGGCCGCAACCTCTTGCCCGTTTCGTCGAAAAACCCGATGCCGCACGCGCGGCCGAAATGCTGGATCAGGGTAATTTCCTGTGGAACGCGGGGATCTTCCTGTTCAGCGCCAAGGCGATGATCGACGCGTTTCGGGCTCATGCGCCGGAATACCTGGATCTGGTGCAAGCGGCGCTTGACCAGGCAAGAACCGATATCGGGTTCCTGCGGTTGGCGCGCGATCCCTGGGACAAGCTGCCGGACAATTCTATCGACTACGCGGTGATGGAAAAGGCCGACAACCTGACCGTCGTGCGGTTTTCCGGGCGCTGGTCGGACTTGGGCGGCTGGGATGCGGTCTGGCGCGAGGAGTTGGGTCGCCATCCGTCCGACGAGGGCGTGGTTGCGGATCAGAACTCGACCGCCATCGATTGCAACGATGTCTTGCTTCGTTCGGACAGCGATGATCTGCAGGTCGTCGGCATCGGGTTGCGGGATGTGATGGTGGTGGCGACCGGCGATGCGGTGCTGGTTGCGGACAGGTCGCGTGCGCAGGATGTGCGTCAGGCGGTGACCGCACTAAAGAAGAAGAACCGCAAACAGGCCGTGGCGTTTCCGCGCGATCACCGCCCCTGGGGCTGGTTCGAGACGCTGGCCCTGGCCGACCGATTCCAGGTCAAGCGGATCGTTGTAAAACCCGGCGCGGCGCTGTCGCTGCAAAGCCATGTGCACAGGTCGGAACACTGGATCGTGGTCAGCGGCACCGCACGGGTCACGGTGGACGAAACCGTGACACTGGTGACGGAAAACCAGTCGATCTACGTGCCCCTTGGGGCCGTTCATCGGATGGAAAACCCCGGCAAGGTTCCGATGGTCCTGATCGAGGTGCAGACCGGCAGCTATCTGGGCGAGGACGACATCATCCGCTATGAGGATGTCTATGCCCGCGACAGCAAGGACTAGTCCCTGAAAGGATGACGGGCCAGGCGGTGCGCGGCGATCAGGCCGCGCTGACCGTCCTGGTATAGTTCAGCACCGGTGCCAGCCAGCGCTCGGTCTCTTCCAGCGTCATTCCCTTGCGCGCGGCGTAATCGCGGGCCTGATCCTCTTCGATCTTGGCCACACCAAAGTAATACGCCTCGGGGTGACCGATATAGAGACCCGAGACCGAACTGCCCGGCCACATCGCCATGCTTTCCGTCAGGGTGACTCCGGTCGCGGCCTCGGCGTCCAGCAGATGGAACAGGGTGGTCTTTTCCGTGTGATCCGGCTGCGCAGGATAGCCGGGTGCGGGGCGGATTCCGTCATAGGGCTCGGCGATTAGCTCCGATGGGCTGAACCGTTCTTGCGGGGCATATCCCCAGTATTCGCGGCGCACACGTTCATGCAGCATCTCGGCCATCGCTTCGGCAAAGCGGTCTGCCAGCGCCTTGACCATGATCGCACCGTAATCGTCGTTTGCGCGTTCGTAGCGTGCCGAGATTTCGTTTTCCTCGGGGCCTGCGGTCACGACGAACGCCCCGACATAGTCGCGGCTGCCTATGGGCGCCACGAAATCGGACAGCGCGACATTCGGCCGGCCACCGCGCTTGGTCACCTGCTGGCGCAAAGTGTGCAGCGTGGCCAGCGGTTCGTTGCGGTCGTCGCCGGTGAAAAGCCGGATGTCGTCGCCCACCGTATTGGCGGGCCAGAAACCGACAACCGCGCGCGGACGGAACCACTTGCCCTCGATGATGCGGGCCAGCATGTCCTGGGCGTCGCTGAAAAGGTTGCGCGCAGCCTCGCCCTGTTTCTCGTCGTCCAGGATACGCGGATAGACGCCTTTCAGCTCCCATGTCTGAAAGAACGGTGTCCAGTCGATATAGTCCGCGATCGTGGCCAGATCCCAGTCGTCGATGACGCGACTTCCCAGGAATCGTGGCGTCTGCGCCTGCCAGCCGGTCCAGTCCACCTTGTAGGCATTGTCGCGCGCCGCCTGCAGGGACAGTCGGCTTTTCGCGGCCTCGGCGCGTTCATGGCGATCCGCGACATCGGCGTAATCGGCACGGATTCCGTCAACATAGGCCTGTTGCTGCGCCGGGCTGAGCAGCGAGGACACGACCCCGACGGCACGGCTGGCATCGGTGACATAGACGGCGGCGCCCTTGTGATATCGCGGCGCGATCTTGACTGCGGTATGGATCTTCGAGGTCGTCGCACCGCCGATCAGCAAAGGCAAGACAAAGCCTTCGCGTTCCATTTCCGCGGCGACGTGAACCATCTCGTCCAGCGATGGCGTGATCAGTCCGGACAGACCGATCACATCGACATTTTCCGCCCGCGCGGTTTCCAGGATCTTCTGCGGTGGCACCATCACGCCAAGGTCGATCACCTCGTAATTGTTGCAGGCCAGAACGACGCCGACGATGTTCTTGCCGATGTCATGGACATCGCCTTTGACCGTGGCCATCAGTACCTTTCCGGCACTTTCACGTTCCGTCCCGCCATTCAGGCGTTTTTCCTCTTCCATGTAAGGCAGCAACACCGCGACGGCCTGTTTCATCACGCGCGCGGACTTGACCACCTGCGGCAGGAACATCTTGCCGGCGCCGAACAGGTCACCGACGACGTTCATCCCAGCCATCAGCGGTCCCTCGATGACGTGCAGCGGGCGGTCGGCCTGCTGACGGGCCTCTTCGGTGTCGGCCTCGATATACTCGGTGATGCCGTTGACCAGCGCGTGTTCAAGCCGCTTTTCGACCGGCAGTTCGCGCCAGGACAGGTCCTTTTCTCGCTTTTGTCCACTGCCATCGCCCCGGAACCTTTCGGCGATCTCCAGCAGCCGTTCGGTCGCATCGTCGCGGCGGTTCAGAACCACGTCTTCACAGGCGTCGCGCAGTTCCTGATCGATCTGGTCATAGACCGCCAGCTGCCCGGCATTGACGATGCCCATGTCCATGCCCGCCTGGATGGCGTGATACAGGAACACCGCATGCATCGCCTCGCGCACGGGTTCGTTGCCGCGAAAACTGAAGGACAGGTTCGACACCCCGCCCGAGACATGGGCGTGGGGCAGGTTCTGGCGGATCCAGCGCGTCGCCTCGATGAAATCGACGCCGTAGTTGTTGTGTTCCTCAATCCCGGTGGCGACGGCGAAGATATTCGGGTCGAAGATGATGTCCTCGGGGGGGAAGCCCACCTCTTCGGTCAGGATCTTGTAGGCGCGGGCGCAGATCTGGATCTTGCGTTCCGCCGTGTCGGCCTGACCCTGTTCGTCGAAGGCCATGACCACGACTGCGGCGCCATAGGCCAGACAAAGCCCGGCCTGTTCGCGGAACTGGTCCTCGCCTTCTTTCATGCTGATCGAATTCACGACCGGCTTGCCTTGCACGCATTGCAGACCAGCCTCGATCACCTCCCATTTTGAGCTGTCGAGCATGATCGGGACCCGCGCGATGTCTGGTTCGGCAGCGACCAGGTTCAGGAATTCGACCATGGCGGCGCGGCTGTCGATCAAGCCCTCATCCATGTTGATGTCGATGATCTGGGCACCGTTCTCGACCTGATCGCGCGCCACTTCCAGCGCGGCGGCGTAGTCGCGGTTCTTGACCAGCTTGCGAAACCGGGCGCTGCCGGTGACGTTCGTGCGTTCACCCACATTCACGAAAGGAATGTCGGAGGTCAGCACAAAGGGTTCCAGGCCGGACAGGCGAAGCTGACGTTCAGGCATATTCGGGCACCTTTCGCGGGCTGAATTCGGCCACCGCCTCGGCGATGGCGCGGATATGGTCGGGCGTCGTGCCGCAACAGCCGCCGACCACGTTCACCAGACCCTCGCGGGCGAATTCGGCGACCTGAACGGCGGTGTCCTGCGGACCCTCGTCATATTCGCCAAACGCATTGGGCAGGCCGGCATTCGGATAGGCGCAGATCAGCGTGTCAGCCACACCCGAGAGTTCCGCCAAATGTGGGCGCATCGCCGCGGCGCCAAGTGCGCAGTTCAGACCGACCGTCCAGGGCCGCGCGTGGCGGACAGAATGCCAGAATGCGGTCGGCGTCTGACCGGACAGGGTACGGCCCGATGCATCAGTGATCGTGCCCGAGATCATCAGGGGCAGCGCCTGACCATGCGCCTGCATCGCCTGCAGGCAGGCAAAGATCGCAGCCTTTGCATTCAGCGTGTCGAAGATTGTCTCGATCAGCAGGATATCCGCGCCGCCTTCGATCAGCCCGGTCGCCTGCTGCAGATAGGCGACGCGCAATTCCTCGAACGTGACGGCACGGTAGCCGGGATTGTTCACATCCGGACTGATCGACGCGGTCCGGTTCGTTGGGCCAAGCGCGCCCGCGACGAAACGCGGCCGGCCATCCTCTGCCGTGGCACGGTCCAGGGCGCGCCGGACCACCCGCGCGCCTTCGGCGTTCAGGTCGTGGACTGCCTGTTCAAGCCCGTAGTCGGCCTGCGCGATCGTCGTCGAGGAGAACGTGTTGGTCTCGACGATATCCGCCCCGGCGATGGCATAGTTGTAGTGGATCTGCTCGACGGCCTCGGGCTGGGTCAGGATCAGAAGATCGTTGTTGCCCTTTTGCGGGTGCTCGGAATGATGCCGACAGGCATGGCCGGATCCGCGCCCGGTATAGTCGTCCTCGTCCAGCCCAAGATTCTGGATCTGCGTGCCCATCGCGCCGTCTAGGATCAGGATGCGTTCGGCGGCAAGCCTATTCAGGTCCCGAAAGGCAGCGGATTGTTTCAGTTTGCCGGTCATGGTCACACTCTTGCTGGGAAAGCCGGAACATAGAGATCGGCGGCGCTGTGCGCAAATTCATAATTTTCCAGAAGATGATGAGCCATTTCGATAATCGCCGCTCTGCGCCAGGTCAGCGCAACGGGATGCCGCGATCGTCCTTCAGCGTCTTCAGTACGATTTCGGACCGGACCTGTGCGACCTGCGGATGTGGCAGCAGATGGCGGTGGATGAAGTCGGCGAAGGCATCCAGATCGCGCGCCCGGATATCAAGAACGTAATCGGCATCGCCCGACACCGAGAATGCGGACCGGATCTGTGGATGGCTGGCCACGAAGCGGGCAAAGTCGTCTTCCTTGCTTTGTCCGTGGCTGGACAGGTTCACACGAATGATCGCCCGCAGACCGAACCCAAGGCTGGTCGCGTTCAGGCGCGCGGAATAGCCGTCGATGATCCCGGCCTTTTCCAGCGCCGCGCGCCTGCGCGAACATTGCGACGCCGACAGGTTGACCACCTCGGCCAGCGCCGCGTTGGTCAGCGATCCGTCACGCTGCAATGCGGCCAACAACGCAATGTCAAAGCCATCCAGATCCATTTCGCGCGCCCGTGCCATGTTAGATGCATGTTTCATGCAATCATGCGGCGGAAATACTGCGCTTCGCAAGCTTCGTGCATCGATCCCTCACGATATTGAAACCATAGCGACAGGAACGCACCGAACAGGAGGAGCACATGGGCCCATTCCCGCATAATGCCCCGAAAGCCACGATTTCCAAGGTGAACCCGGCCGGCACCGACGGCTTCGAATTCGTCGAGTATGCCCATCCGCAACCCGAAAAGCTGGACAGGATCTTTCGTCAGATGGGCTTCGTGCCCGTCGCGAAGCACAAGTCCAAGGACATCACGCTGTATCGTCAGGGTGACATCAATTATCTGCTGAACGCCGATCCGAGCAGCCACGCTGCAGGCTTCGTCAAGGAACACGGTCCCTGTGCACCGGCGATGGCATGGCGGGTCGTGGATGCCCAAGCCGCGTTGCAGCGCGCATTGGACCTTGGCGCCAGGGAATATACCGGCGACGGCAAGTCGATCGAGGCACCGGCGGTCTATGGCATCGGCGGCTCGTTGCTGTATTTCGTCGACCGCTACGGTGATGAGGGCAGCGCCTACGAGACCGACTTCGACTGGCTGGACGAGGTCGATCCACGGCCCAAGGGCTTCGGCTTCTACTATCTGGATCACCTGACCCACAACGTGATCCGCGGAAACATGGACACCTGGTACAAATTCTACCACGACACCTTCAATTTCCGCGAGATCAAGTATTTCGACATCAAGGGCAAGCAGACCGGTCTTGTCAGCCGCGCACTGACCTCGCCCGATGGCAAGATCCGGATTCCGATCAACGAATCCACCGACGATCACAGCCAGATCGAGGAGTATATCAAGGAATACAAGGGCGAGGGCATTCAGCACATCGCGATTGCCTCGGACGACATCTATGCCGGCACGGACCAGATCAGCCAGGCCGGGATGGACTTCATGCCCGGCCCGCCTGACATCTACTACGAGATGTCGAAGAAACGCGTCACCGGGCACGAGGAACCGATCGAACGGATGAAGAAACACGGCATCCTGATCGACGGCGAAGGTGTGGTCGGCGGCGGAGAGACCCGCATCCTGCTGCAGATCTTCTCGAAGACCGTGATCGGGCCGATCTTCTTCGAGTTCATTCAGCGCAAGGGTGATGACGGATTTGGCGAGGGCAATTTCCGCGCGCTGTTCGAATCGATCGAGGAAGACCAGATCCGGCGCGGTGTCCTTGACGCCGCACCGGCCAAGTAGGGAGGACGGCCCCGCCGGAGGAGCGGCGGGGCCGGTTTGCATGAGCTGGCGTGATTACAGCACCGCCCCCGCGCCGGGAACACCGATCTGCGCGGCGATCGAGGTGACCGGCGTCCACCCCGTGACAGTCAGCACCGAGAAGGGCGAATTCCCCCTGCTGATGGTGAAGGATGAGGGGGGCTATCTTGCCTATGTGAATGCCTGTCCGCACCAGTATCTGCCGCTGAACTATCGGGGCGACCAGATGCTGTCCGCGGATGGCACGATGCTGCTGTGCACGGGGCACGGCGCACGTTTCGATCTGCGCACGGGCAGGGCGATCAAGGGGGCGGATTGCGGCCTCGATCCCGTTCCGGTGTCGCTGGAAAACGGCATGCTGGTTATCGGCGGATAACGCCGCCATTCGGTTTTTTCTTTGCGAATACACCCGCGGGGGTCCGGGGGCAGCCAGCCCCCGGTTTGCGCCAGCCGTCAGGCTGGCAGGTTGCTGAAATCAGAACCCGGCCTTGATCTTCTCGAACTCGGCCTGCTGTCGCTCGCGCTGCGCGGGTGAATTCGGGGTCTGCGCCAGGATCGGGGCGTCGACCGGCCCAAGCCCTTCCTTGACCGCCGGATCGTCCTCGATCGTCGCCATCGCCTCGGTCGAGGTGTGGCCATAACCGATCGTGTCCAGCAGCGCGCGTCCGGCAGACGGCTCCAGCCAGGCGTTGATGAAATCATACGCCTTCTCTTCGCTGCCCGGCCCGTCCTTCAGGTTGACGAACCCGCAGAAGAAGGTCGAGGATCCTTCCTCGGCCTCGCGCTGGAATGCGACGGGATAATTGTCGGCCTGCAGATACACCACGCCGTCGTTCCACGACCATGCCACATCCACCGCACCCGAGGCCATCAGCTGCGCCTGTTCCGACGGGTCGGACCAGTACGCCGCCACGTTCTGATGCGCCTGGCGAAGCCAGTCGGCGGCTGCCTGGAACTGTTCTTCGCTCACATCGGTCCAGTCCGTGGTGCCGGTGGCCAGATAGGCCAGCGCCCAGACATCGTCGGGGCTGTCGGGCAACGAGGTCCGGCCCTGATATTTCGGATCGACAAAGACCTGCAGGGTCGAGACATCCTCGGCGGGGACGGACTCGGGGTTATAGGCGACGGCGGTCGCGCCCCAGTCGGTCGGGATGTACCAGACACCCTCATCGTCCTTGTAGATCGGCGAATCCAGAAATTCCGGGTCGATCTTGTCAAAATTCGGGATCTTCGAGGTGTCCCACGGCTCGATCAGTCCGGCGTCGCGATACTTGCTGATCATCTGGCTGCACGGGTGGGCGACATCGGCCTTGAAGCCGGACGCGACCTTCTGAAAGGCTTCGTCATCGTCGCCATAGAAGGCGAAGGTCGGGCTGTCGCCGTGCTTGTCGACATAGCCCTGAAAGATCGAGGGTTCCTCGAAGCCCGCCCAGTCGAACACCGTCAGTTCGGAATCGGCGGCGAACGCTGGCATCCCAAGGGTGGACGCCAGAATTGTGGTTGTCAGCAAGCGCATGATGTTGGGCCTTCCTGTTGGTCCGTTTTCTTGAACGCTAAACGCGCACCCGAGATCGCGCAAGAGGATCGCGCGACCCATGTGCAAGCCGCTCAGCGCATCCGCAGCGCCCCGTCCAGCCTTATCACCTCGCCGTTCAGATAGGGGTTCTCGACCACGAACGCGGCGGTGCGCGCATATTCGGCCGGATCGCCCAGTCGTTTGGGGAACGTCACCTCTGCGGCAAGGCTGTCCTGCACCTCCTGCGGCAGGCCGCGCAGCATCGGCGTGCCGAAGATGCCCGGCGCGATCGCGCAGATCCGGATGCCCTGCGATGCCAGGTCGCGTGCGATGGGCAGTGTCATGCCGGCGATCGCAGCCTTGGACGCGGCATAGGCGGCCTGACCCTTCTGGCCGTCGAAGGCCGCGATCGAGGCGGTGTTGACGATCACACCGTTTTCCTCGCGGCTGTTGCGGGCCATCTCGGCGGCGGCCAGACGCAGCACGTTGAAACTGCCGATCAGGTTGATCTCGATGGTCCGGCGAAAGCCGGACAGGCTGTGCGGACCGTCGCGGCCGACTGTCTTTTCCCCGGTCGCGATGCCCGCGCAGTTCACACAGACGTCGATGCGGCCCATTTCCCGCACCGCTTCGGCGATGGCTGCGGCGACGCTGTCCTCATCGGTGACATCGGTGCGGGCAAAGCCTGCGCCCATCGCGGCCGCGGTCTCTGCGCCGTCGGGATCCAGATCCAGCACCATCACGCGGGCGCCGCGGTCGCGGAAATGCTGCGCGGTTGCAGCGCCAAGTCCGGATGCGCCGCCGGTGATGATCGCGCGACTATGTGAAAGATCCATCTGTCCCTCCGTTGCCGGTTCCTGCGATCAAGACTTGCCATGCCTCGCGCAGGTCTTCCAGAGCGCTGACGCGCTGTCCCGCACGAAGGGCGCGCAGGCGCAGACTCGGATGGATCTCGGTGGGCAGATGGATCAGCCCGTGCTCCTAGCGGAACAGCAGCAGCGGGACCTTGCAGGACTGAATCATTTGCGTGGTGGTCGAACCGATCATCAGGCTGCGGATGCGGCTGTGGCCATAGGCGCCCATCACCAGCATGTCGAAACCATCATCTTCGACAAGTCGAGCCAGTGCAGTTTCCGGCTGACCCTCGACCCGGCGGGCGCTTGCATCAAGCCCCGCATCGCGCAGGGTGGTCGCCGCCGCCTCGATTTTCCGCTGACGTTCGGGGTCGGGGCCGCCGACCATCGCCAGTTCCAGCGTCAGGTCGCGGTAAAGCGGGCTGGTGGCCATATAGTCCACGGCCTTTTGCGCCGAGGCGCCACCGTCAAAGGCGATCAGCACCTTGCTGACCGGGCGGAATGCACGCGACGCGACCAGAACAGGCTTGTGGCTGATCCTGACGACACGTTCCAGGTTCGAGCCAAGATGGCCCTTGGCGAAATCCGCTGCCTCTCCGCGCTTGCCGATCAGCACGACGCGGGTTTCGGATTGCAGATCCGCGACGGTGTCGATCAGGTCGCCATGCATCAGCCGCGTGGTGACATCGGTCGCCCCCGCTGCCTCGGTCAGCGCACGCGCATCGTCCAGGATCGCCCGCCCGTGTTCGTTGCTGATCCGGGCCCGCTGCGCGTCAAGTTCGGCCAGTTCCTCCAGCAGCCTCGTCCGCGCGCCCAACCGGATCGAACCCGACAGATCCTGCGGCGCGGCACCTTGGCGACGACCCAACACATGCAACAACTGGACCGGTGCGCCGGTCCGCTGCGATATCCAGGCGGCGTGTTCGCAGACGGATGCCGCGTAAAGCGACGCGTCCACAAGGGCTGTGATTTTCTCTGCCATCTCCGTCTCCTCGTTCAATGGGCAGCCAGTTGGTCCATGGCACCCGGCTTGTCATGAACCGCAAGCTTGTCGACGATCGTCTCGGACGCTTCGTTCATGCCGACCAATTCGACATCAGCCCCGTCGCGGCGGAATTTCAGGATCGCCATGTCAAGGGCCTGCACCGAGCTGATGTCCCAGATATGCGCCTGGCTGACATCGATCACCACTTTTTCCAGCGCTTCGCGGAAATCGAAGGCGGCCATGAAATCCTCGACCGAGCCATAGAAAAGCTGACCTTCGACCTTGTAGATCCGTTCGCGGCCATCGGCCGAGATCGTCGAGGTCACGCGGAAAAGCTGTGCAATCTTGGCGGCGAAGAAGATCCCTGACAGCAGGACCCCGACCAGCACCCCGATGGCCAGATTGTGGGTGTAGACGACCGTCACGACAGTCGCCAGCATGACAACCGAGGACGACCGGGGATGCGTGCGCAGGTTGCGGATCGACGACCATGAGAACGTGCCGATCGACACCATGATCATGATCGCGACCAGTGCCGGCATCGGGATCTGACTGACCAGATCGCCCAGTCCGACAACCATGATCAGCAGCGCGACCCCGGCGGCGAAAGACGACAGACGCCCCCGCCCGCCGGATTTGACGTTGATCATGGACTGCCCGATCATCGCGCAGCCCGCCATGCCGCCGATGAAACCGGTGGCGGTATTGGCCAGCCCCTGACCGATGCACTCCTGATTGCGGTTGGACCGGGTGTCGGTCAATTCGTCCACAAGATTCTGCGTCATCAGGCTTTCCAGCAGCCCGACCACCGCCACCGCAACCGAATAGGGCAGGATGATCAGCAACGTGTTCAGGTTCAGCGGCACGTCCGGCAGCAGGAACATCGGCAACGTGTCGGGCAATGCCCCCATGTCGCCAACCGTGCGGACGTCCCATCCGAGGATCATGCTGAGACCGGTCAGCACGACGATGGTGACCAGCGGCGACGGGATCGCCTTGGTGATGCGCGGCAACAGATAGATGATCGCAAGCCCCGCAGCGACCAGCACATAGGTCAGCGGCGGGACGTGGCGCGGGTCCAGTTCAGGCAACTGCGCCATGAAGATCAGGATCGCCAGTGCGTTCACGAAGCCGGTCATGACCGACTTCGACACATATCGCATGACGAAACCCAGACGCAGCGCGCCTGCGCCTATCTGGATCAGTCCGGCCAGCACCGTGGCGGCCAGCAGGTATTCCAGCCCGTGATCGCGGACCAGCGTCACCATCAGCACTGCGGTCGCGGCGGTCGCGGCCGAGATCATTCCCGGGCGCCCGCCGGTGATTGCGGTGATGACGGCAATCGAGAAGCTTGCGTAAAGCCCGACCTTCGGATCCACGCCGGCGATGATCGAAAAGGCTATGGCCTCGGGGATCAGCGCCAGCGCGACCACCAGGCCCGACAGCAAATCGGCGCGGATATTGCCGAACCACTCGTTCTTGTAGGTGTCGATTGAAAACATAAATATCCATCCCTGACCGGGGGACGGCCCTCCCAAACCGGCCTCGGCGCATTTTTGCGTGTCTGTTCAGGTTGTCCGGCGGATCAGCGGCCGGAAGAGCCACCCGGACTTGCACCGGGTCCGTGCGTTGCGTGCCTGATAGTCGCAAACGCCCTCTGATCGCAACCCTGTGAGTTGGATTTCACCGCCGCGCGGCATGCGGCATCGGGGTTGCGGTCGGTAATGAACATGGATACTTAAAGTAATAGTATTACATAACTTGAAGAGGAGATGACGATGTTCAGGCAATTCGGCGCGATGGCACTGGGGATGACGCTTGTCGTTGCTGGTCCGGTCCATGCCGATCACGCACCCAAGGACGCCGCGCATGATCATGCCCATGCCCATGGCCATGACCACAACCATGGTGACGCGAAGTCGATGTATGACGGCTATTTCGACGACAGCCAGATCGCCGCGCGCGCCTTGTCGGACTGGCAGGGGGACTGGCAGTCGGTCTATTCCTATCTGATCGATGGCACACTTGACCCGGTGATGGACCACAAGGCCGAGCACGGCGACAAGTCCGCGCAGGAGTACCGAGACTACTATGAGACCGGCTACAAGACCGATGTCGAACGCATCGTGATCGCGGGGGACACGGTCACCTTCTATCGTGACGGCAAGCCGATGTCGGGCCGGTATGACAGCGACGGCCACGAGACATTGACCTATGCAAAGGGCAATCGCGGAGTGCGCTTCATCTTCCGCAAGGTCGAGGGCGACGAATCCGCACCGGATTACATCCAGTTCAGCGACCATCGCATCGCCCCCGAGAAGTCGGATCACTATCATCTCTACTGGGGTGATGACCGCGCAGCCCTGCTGGACGAGGTGACGAACTGGCCGACCTATTACCCCTCCGCGTTGAGCGCGGACCAGATCGTTGCCGAAATGACGGCGCATTGAAGGCAAGAACCGGGGACAGTGAAAAAAGGCCGCCGCGACGGAACGCGGCGGCCTCATTTTCTTCTGGAAGGGTGTTCAGCGGCTGCGCAACAGCCCCATGATGTCCTTGGTTTGTTCCAAGATCGGGGTTGCGACCGCAGCTGCGCGCATCGAACCATCGCCCAGGATGCGGTCGATTTCAGCGGGGTCGTTCATGTACTCGCTCATCCTCTTCGTGATGGGCGACAGCGCCTCGACGGCGACTTCGGCCAAGGCGGGCTTGAAGGCGCCAAAGCCCTGTCCCTCGAACCGCGCCAGAACCTGATCGGGCGTCTGGTCCGACAGCGCGGCATAGATATTCACCAGATTGCGGGCCTCGGGGCGGTCCTTCAGCCCGTCGGTGCTGCCGGGCAGGGGGTCGGCGTCGGTCCGCGCCTTGCGGATCTTCTGGGCAATCGTATCGGCGTCGTCGGTCAGGTTGATGCGGCTGGCATCCGACGGATCGGACTTGGACATCTTCTTGCTGCCGTCGCGCAGCGACATGACGCGGGTCGCCACCCCCTCGATCAGCGGTTCGGTGATCGGGAAGTGGTTGACGCCATAATCGTGGTTGAACTTGGCGGCGATGTCGCGGGTCAGTTCCAGATGCTGCTTCTGATCCTCGCCCACCGGGACGGCGGTCGCCTGATATGCCAGGATGTCGGCGGCCATCAATGCCGGATAGGCCAGCAGCCCAAGGCTTGCATTCTCGCTGTTCTTGCCGGCCTTGTCCTTGAACTGGGTCATCCGATACATCCAGCCGACCCGCGCAACGGTGTTGAACAGCCAAGCCAGTTCGGCATGCGCGCTGACCTGGCTTTGATTGAACAGGATCGACTGTGCGGGATCGACGCCCGATGCCATGAAGGCGGCGGCGGCTTCACGGATGCGGGCCTTCAGGATGGCAGGCTCCTGCCAGACGGTGATCGCGTGCAGATCGACGATGCAATAGATCGTCTCGGCCTGATCGCCCTGCAGCGCGGCAAAGCGTTTCAGCGCGCCCAGATAGTTTCCCAGCGTCAGCCCGCCCGAGGGCTGGATGCCCGAGAAGATGCGCGGCGTGAAGCCCTTGTTGGTCGTCTCGCTCATGTCTGACCTGCTTGGATTTTGCGTGGCGCTGGCTTAGCTGTTGGCCGCACTGTCCGCAACCGCGAAGGAATTGCCATGCGTGAAGGCCTGACTGAATCGCCCCTGAACCCGCTTCCGGCGGCCGTCTGGCTGCTGGCGCTGCCGGTCATTGCCAGCGAGGCGGTCTTCGGGCTGGGCCAGCTTGGATTGATCGGCGGCGCCCAGGGGGTGGGGCTGCGCCTGACCGGAATGCAGCTGGCGGCCTTTGCGCCCGAGATGGTGCAGCGCATGTGGCAGGTCGGCGTGATCGACTGGGATCAGCTTTATCGGCTGGTCAGCTTCAGCTTTGTCCATGCCTCGCTGACCCATGCGTTGCTGGTGCTTGCCTTCACGCTGGCGCTGGGAAACCTTGTCGCCCGCGAGTTTCGGCCCTGGGCCGTGATCGTTCTGTTCCTGGGCTCGGCGATCGGCGGTGCCCTGGTCTATACCGTCGCGATGTCGCTGCTGCCGGGGCGTCCGGCGCCTTTGATCGGCGGCTATCCGGCGGTCTATGGTCTGGTGGGGGCGTTCACCTTTCTGCTTTGGACGCGGCTGGCGGCCGCGAACGCCAATCGGATGCGGGCGTTCACGCTGATCGGGATGCTGCTGCTTTTCCAGTTGGTCTTCGGGATATTCTTCGGAAATGCCGGATATGGCTGGATCGCCGAACTTGCCGGCTTCGTCGTCGGATTCGGACTGAGCTTTGTGCTTGTGGACGGTGGTATCGCGCGCGCCCTTGACCGGATCCGAGAACGCTAGGCGGTCGGATCCGGGCACGCGACACGGCGGGGCAGCGGGGTTGCTGCCGGCGCCGCAACGCGGTTAGCTGACCGATGGCAGGATGCCGCGAACCATGTCCGCCCGCGGTTCGGCCACCTTGACCATCGTGTTGATGCTGACATGCGGCCAGCGGATCGGGCCGGGCATCGCATCCCCGCGCGGCACGAAGAAATCCAGCATCACGACCTGAAGATACTGCATCCTCAACTTTGGATTGCCGTATTCGTCCTGATCTTCCAGTTCCTGAATCCAGAAGGTCGATTTCATGCTGGCGGCATTCGCCTCGCGGACGATGAAGGGAATATTCAGGACGCCGCCGCGTTGCAGGGTGGTATCGAAATCAAGAACCGTGGTTCGCCGCACATTCACGCCCTGATTTGCAGCATGCAGAAGTTCGGTCGTGTTCAGCGGGTTGAAACCCGGAAATCCGGGTGCATTCACCTCGCCGGTGAAACGGTTGTCGCGGAAATGCTTGTAGGGCGCCAGATAGGGATTGTTTTCGATATCGTCTCCGACCCCTACGGCAATCGCTGTGACATTGTTCGGAATCGGCGCCAGCCCCTCGACCACTTCGCTGCGTCCCAGCCCAAGGACCGAATCTCCGTGCGGGATGGCCGCGAGGCGACCGATATCGATCCCCTCTGTCTCGTGGCTCAGCATGTGCAGGAAAAGACCGGGCTCGTGATGGATGGCCAGCCCCTTGCCGCCCGCCTCGCCGCTGACCGGAAAATCCGCGGCAGCCACTTGTCGGATCGCCTGTTCGTAATCCAGCGTGACGATGCGCTGATCGGTCGAATTCACATCGGGATCGTTGACGACGCCGCGATTTGGCACGCCCTTGTCCACAATCGAGAAAGTCAGGCTTTCATTATATTGGTTCATCAGAACCCTGAAGGGCGGCCTGGCTCCGCCGAAGGGCAGCGCGATCAGGTTCCAGCCGCGTCCGTCGCCGACGCCCGGACTGACTTCTTCGTTGACCCATGTGCCGGGCAGCAGCTTGAACGGGCCCAGATCCTCGTCGCCGGTTCGCGCGACCTCGATATGCCGCTGTTCCAGCTTTTGATAGAGTTGACGGTTTGACATGATATTAACCTTTTAAGATGAACTTTAATTAAAATGACACCCAAAATGATAATAATCAAACTATATGTATTATGTATCTTCATTTAAATAATGTAATGAATATAGTGAATAATTTTCGATAACTCGCCGCAAGGTCGAAAAAAACTCTGGCCGAGCGGCCCGGTCTGGTATGTGGGAATGATTCGTGCGCAATCCTGCCGCGGTTTCCTTCCGGAGCCGGATCAGCGATTGCGTTTGACGGCAGCCTTCAGTTCCGAAAGCCGGTAGGCGCCGGTCACGAAGCTGAGCGCGAAGTAGAAGACCGCTCCACCAAAGACCAGGATCGCCAGGGCGGGAATGCGACCGATGCCGAATTCGGCAAGCCAGCCCTTCGCGAACCACAACGCAACTGCCATTAACGCCGAGGCCAGAATGATCCGGGGGGCGGCACGACGCAGCCTTGCATCCGCGCGCGCGGCCTGTCCCATCGCGCGTGTGCCCCACCACAATTGTCCGACCATCACCCAGGCGGCCACGGTGGTGCCGATGGCGGCGGCCAGGAACCCGATCACAGGCATCAATCCGAACGCAACCGCCGCGTTGACCACCATCGACATGGCGGCGAAGCGAAACGGGGTTTTGGTATCCTCGCGGGCGAAATACAGCGGTTGCAGGATTTTCTGCAGGACGAATGCCGGCAGCCCAAGTGCATAGACGACCAGCGCGGCGGACGTCTGCGCGGTGTCATAGGCCGTGAACTGCCCGCGTTCGAACAGCGTGGCGACCATCGGCTCGGCGATTACGGCGATGGCAAAGGCGGCGGGCAAGGTCAGGAAAAGGCCGAACTCGGTGGCGCGCGAATAGGCGGACTGGCCACCGGCGTGATCTTCGGCCCGCAGGCGTCGGGCCAGTTCCGGCAACAGCACGACCGCGACCGCGGCCCCGACGACGCCAAGCGGCAACTGATAAAGCCGGTCGGAATAGGAAAGCCAGGCGATAGCACCTTCAAAGCGCGACCCGACCTGCCGTCCGATCAGCAGGTTCAACTGCACCACACCCCCGGCGAAGGCGGCGGGCAGCGCGACCGCCAGAAGCCGACGCATGTCGGGCGACAGGCGCGGGCGGCGCGGAAAGAACGTCCAGCCGTTCCGATGTGCGTCCCACCAGACAAGTGCCAGTTGCGAGATGCCGGTGACGGGCGTCGCCCAGGCCAGTGTCAGCCCCAGATCCCAGCCGCGCCACCGTCCAAGGCCCATTGCGACGATGAACAACAGGTTCAGCAACACCGGCGCCGCGGCGGCAGCGGTGAAACGGCCATTGGCGTTCAGAACGCCCGAGATCATCGAGGCCAGCGAAATCAGCAGGATATAGGGAAACGTGATCCGTCCGTATTCGACCGCCAACGCGAAACGCTCATCGCCCTGAAAACCCGCCGCCATCAGCCAGACCAGCGCCGGCATGAAGATCATCGCCACGGCCGACAGGATCATGACGATCATGAACAGGCCCGAAAATGCCTGCGCGGCAAAGCGTTCCGCGTCGCCCCGATCTTCCAGCTTCTTCGAGAAGATGGGGACGAACGCGGTGTTGAAGGCGCCTTCGGCGAAGAAACGGCGGAACATGTTGGGCAGGGACAGCGCGATCAGGAATGCCTCGGCCACCGGCCCCGTGCCCAGCCATGCGGCCATCAGGATATCGCGGACAAAGCCCGACACGCGCGAGATGAAGGTCCAGATTCCCACCGACAGGAACCCGCGCACCAGCCCGGATTTCATGGTTCTATGCCTCTGCCCGTTTGGTTCCGTCGGCGATGGCCTTGCGCAGCTTCTTTTCAAGCTGGTCACGCTTGTTTTCGCTGTGCAGCTTCAGGCCGAACATGTCCTTGACGTAGAAACTGTCAACCACCTGGGCGCCGAAGGTGGCGATCACCGCACTGACGATCTGGATGTGGTTGGTCGCCATAGCGCGCGTCAGGTCATACAGCAGGCCCGGCCGGTCGCGGGTATCGACCTCGATGATCGTATAGATGTCGCTGCCTTCGTTGTCGAAGGTGACATGGGTCGGAAAACGGAACTCGCGGGTGCGTTTCTTCTGCTTGTCGCGCGAGGCGAATGCCTCGCGTGCGACGATTTCGCCCTTCAGGGTGCGCAGGATCGTCTGGCGCAGCTTCGGCAGGCGATCCTCGGCGAAGGGATGACCTTCGGTATCCTGAACCCAGAAGACCGCGGTCGCATAGCCGTCCCGGGTCGTGTAGGTGCGCGCATCGACCACATTCGCCCCGGTCAACGTCAGTGCGCCGCAGAGGCGCGAGAAGATGCCGGGATGGTCCGCCATCACGAAGGCCGCGCGCGTCGCATCGCGGTCATGGTCGGCCCGCAGGTCGATGCGGATCTCATCACTGTCGATCTGATGCAGCAGGTCGGCGAAGACCGCCTGGGTATCGGTCGGAAGCCCCGGCCAGTAATTGTCATAGTGACGGCCCAACTCGGCGCGGATCTCCTTGGCCTCCCAGCCCCTGGCAACCAGAAGATGGCGCAGCGACCGTTTGGCCTCGTTCTGCCGCTTTTCGCGGTTCAGTTCCTCAAGACCGTTTTCCAGCGCGGACGAAGTTTCCTGATGAAGCTTGCGCAGCAGGGCGGCTTTCCAGTTGTTCCAGACCCCCGGACCGACGCCGCGAATGTCGCAGACGGTCAGCACCAACAGCAGGTCCAGACGCTTGCGGGTCTTCACTGCCTTGGCGAAATCGCGCAGCGTGCGCGGATCCGCGATATCGCGCTTCTGTGCCACATCGGACATCAGAAGGTGGTTCCTGACCAGCCATTCGACCGTGTCGATATCGTCCTGGGGAAAGCCGAAGCGCGTGGCGATACGCCGGGCGATTCGCGCGCCCAGGATCGAATGATCCTCGCGCCGGCCCTTGCCGATGTCGTGCAGCAACGTGGCCAGATACAGCACGCGGCGATTGATCCCCGATCCCATGATGCCGTGCGACAACGGCAGGTCGTCGGGATGTTCGCCGCGTTCGATCTCGGCCAGCGCGGCGACGCACTGGATGGAATGCTCGTCCACGGTATAGTGGTGATACAGGTTGAACTGCATCATGGCGACGACGGGCTGAAACTCGGGGATGAATGCGGCCAGCACGCCCAACTCGTTCATGCGGCGCAGGCTGCGTTCGGGATTGCCGTGCTTCAGCAGCAGATCCATGAAGATGCGGATCGCCTCGGGATCGCCGCGCATCCTGTCGCCGATCAGGTCCAGATTGGCGGCGATCAGGCGCATCGCGTCGGGGTGGATGAGGATGCCGGTGCGCAGCGCCTCTTCGAACAGGCGCAGGATGTTCAGCGGATCGGCAAGAAATTCGGCGTCGTCCTTGATCGCCAGCCTGCCATGCTGATCGATGAAGCCCGCCTTCATCTTGCGCCGCCTGCGGAAGAGGCGACCCAGGATCGGGGCGTTCCTGACATGGCGCGATTCCAGTTCGGTCAGGAAGACCCTGGTCAATTCCCCCACGCGCGTCGCGTGGCGGAAATAGTCCTGCATGAAATATTCGACGCCACGCCGTGCCGTCGTGTCGGAATACCCCATGCGTCGGGCGACTTCGACCTGCATGTCAAAGGACAGGACATCGACCGGCCGGCCGGCGATCAGGTGCAGGTTGCAGCGCACGGCCCACAGAAAATCCTCGGCCTGCCAGAAGGCCAGATGCTCTTCACGCGAGAACACCCCAAGATCGACCAGTTCGACCGCGCGATCCACCCGATGGATGTATTTCGCGATCCAGTAGAGCGTCTGCAGATCACGCAGCCCGCCCTTGCCCTCTTTGACGTTGGGTTCCAGCACGTATCGCTGGCCGCCCTGCCGCTGGTGCCGCGCACTGCGTTCTTCCAGCTTGGCCTCGACGAATTCGGGAACGGTCTTGTCAAACAGTTCCGACCACAGCCGGTCGCGCAACTCTTGCGCCAGCGGTGCGTGGCCGGTGACCAGCCGGTGTTCGACCAGCGACGTCCGGATCGTCATGTCGCCGGCGCCAAGCCGCAGGCAGTCGTCGACCGTACGGATCGAATGGCCGATCTTCAGCTTCAGATCCCACAGCATGTACAGCATGGATTCGACCACGCTCTCGGCCCAGGGGGTGATCTTGTAGGGTGTCAGAAACAGCAGATCGACATCGGAATAAGGCGCCATTTCGGCGCGGCCATATCCACCGACCGCGAGCACCGCCAGCTTTTCGCCCTCGGACGCGTTCTGGACGGGGTGCAGCCGTGTGGTCGCGACATGGTGGATTGCGGTCACGATACCATCGGTCAGCGCCGCGATCGCGCGCACCGTCTCGCGCGCGGCGCGGGGGTGGCTGGCAAACCCGGCCTCGACATCCGCCATGGCGTCCTGACGGGCCTCGGCCAGGAACGCAACGGTTGCCGCGCGGATCTCGCGCGGGCCTTGCAGATCGGCCAGGCGTTCGTTCAGGGCCTTCAGGATGCTGTCGGCATCGAACAATTCATGCGCCCCGGGCAATGCCGGGGCGCTTTGAACGGTGGATTGTGCAGGGCTGGGCGGCAAGATCAGAACCCGAAGCCACCGAAGCCGCGCGGCGCCGGATCCAGGATCACGACCTGATTGCCCCGGATCGTGGCAACGGCAAGGCCGCGCTCGATGGTGCCATCACGCCGCAGCCGGAAGACCCCGCCCACGCCCGAGAACCCGGAACGCTGGGTCAGCCCGGTCGTCGTCAGGGCATTCCGATTTCCGGCGCGGGCGAGCGACGCAATGGCCGCGACGCCATCATAAGCCAGCGTCGCCAGTTCGTGCGGTTGTTCTCCGTAGGCGGACTGATAGCGGGCGTCGAACTGCTGCTTCAGGCCCTGGTCTGGTATCGCGAACCAGCCGTTCTGCAGTTGCGGCAGCGACATGCGCGACGCCGGCTGATCCCAGCGGGTCAGGCCCATGAACTGGGTGACCTGCGACGTGACGCCCGCCGCCGCCAGTTTTTCGGTCAGATAGGGCAGGACCGCCTGATTATTTGCCGTCATGAACACGGCATCGACCTGACCCGACTGTGCCGCTGCGACGATCTGGGGCGTCACGCTGTCGATCCCGCTGACCGACACCGGGTGATTGCTGCGTCCCGCCAGCCGGGCGCCGTTGCGGGCGATTGCGGTCTCGATCGCGCGACCGCCGATCTGGCCGGCGACGTCGTTCTCGGCCACGACATAGATGTTCCGTTTGCCGTGCTTGGCGCCGAATCCGACCAGCCGGTCAGCGACATTGGCGAAGCTGTTGCCAAGGATATAGACATTGCCGCCCGCGATCTCGGCGTTGTTCGAGAAGGACAGCACGTTGATTCCGCGCGGGCGCATGGCGTTGCCAACAGCGTTGGCACCTTCGGCGAACAGCGGACCAAGGATGATCTGCGCGCCCGCGTCGGCGGCGGCATTGGCCTGCGCGACGGCCTGCGCAGTGCTGTCGCCGGTGTCATAGATGCGCAGATCGATGGTCGCGCCCTGTGCATCTGCTGCGGCCATGCGCGCGGCGTTCTTCAGGCTGCGCGCCAGCCATTCAAGGTTGGCCGATCCGCTGCCGGCAGGGGCCAGCAGCGCCACCTGCACCGGCTGACCGGGATCGATCATCGGGCCGATGCTGGGGCCGCTGGCCTGCTGGCCCATGCCGGCGGGATCGCAGGCAGCAAGGAAAAACGCCGAGATCACGGCGCCAGCGCGGCAGAATGTGCGGCGCAGCCCCGCGAAGGGCCGGGTTGTGGCAGATGCGAACATGTGAAACTTCCCTGCAGTATGATCTGATGGCGGCGATTAGCGCGCAGCCTAAGTGGATCGCGCCGGATTGGCAATTGGCGGCGCGGTCGTCATCACACGGGAGAAGGCAGGATGAGCGAGAATGCGATGAAGCCTCCGCAGCGGCTCGAGGCGCATGTCGCTGCCGCACATCTGGACCCCGGGCTGTATCTGGTTGCGACCCCGATCGGCACGGCCCGCGATATCACCCTGCGCGCGCTGGACGTGCTGAACAGCGCCGATGTTCTGGCCGCCGAAGATACGCGGGTGATGCGGCACCTGATGGAAATTCACGGCATTCCACTGCGCGGTCGGCGGGTCTTGCCCTATCACGATCACAATGCGGCTCGTGCACGCCCTGCGCTGATGGCCGCGCTGGCCGAAGGGGCCAGCGTCGCCTATGCCTCGGATGCGGGCACGCCGCTGGTTGCGGATCCCGGTTACCGGTTGGCCCGCGACGCGGCACTGGCGGGGGTGCGGGTCCACGCCGTGCCGGGGGCCTCGGCGGCGCTGGCGGCGCTCAGCCTGTCGGGGCTGCCAAGCGACCGGTTCCTATTCGCGGGGTTTCCACCCGCGACGGCCTCGGCCCGCGCGGCTTGGTTGCGCCAATGGTCGCAAGTCGATGCGACCCTGATCCTGTTCGAAAGTCCCAGGCGCGTTAACCAGACATTGAGGGAATTGTGCGAGATTGACCCGAATCGCGTTACCGTGGTGGCAAGGGAACTGACCAAGAAATTCGAAGAGGTGATCCGGGGAACGGCACAGGAGCTTTCAGAAGATCCGCGCATGACGGGCCTGAAGGGTGAGGTCGTCATGCTGCTGGATCGTCCGGCCGCCGCGGTCGTCGACGACGACGATGTCCGCAAGGCGCTTCAGCGGCGACTGGCGGACATGTCGGTCAAGGATGCCGCCAAGGAGGTGGCCCGGGAGTTGGGCCTTGCGCGGCGCGACGTCTATCAGATGGCGCTTGCGATGGGCGGTCAGGCCGAAGACAAGTGACCTGTTCGGCCCGGCGGATCCTGACGTGATATGGTGCTGAAGATCGGCTGAGGAAATACGCAATGGGACATGGTGCAGGGATGCTGAAGCGAAAAGCCGGAGGGCCGGAACCCACTTCCACCACGCGCGCGCAGCGCCGGAGCCGCGGCGTTCTGGCCGCACTTTCGGGCGAGATGGCCGAAGACAGCGTGGCGCGTCACCTTGCCGCGAAGGGACGCACTGTTCTGGCCCGGCGCTGGCGCAGTGCCGGAGGCGAAATCGACCTGATCTGTCGCGATGGCGATGCGGTGGTCTTCGTCGAGGTCAAGCAGGCCGCCTCGCACGCAGAGGCCGCGATACGTCTGGGACGATCCCAGATGGATCGCATCTGCGCCGCCGCCTGTGCCTATTGCGCCGACCTGCCCGACGGTCAGTTGACCAGCATGCGCTTCGATGTCGCACTGGTCGATGGCACGGGCCGGGTGGAGATGCTGGAGAACGCCTTCGCCGAGGCATAGAGCGGCAGGCCCTTGCATCCCCGCAGGCGACGGGTAACAACCGGGCGAGACCGTTCCGGAGCGTGCCATGAGCCTATACGTCGCCTTGCAGATGGATCCGATCGAGGATGTTGCGATCCACGCGGATAGCACATTCAGAATTGGCCTTGAGGCCGAGGCGCGCGGTCATCGGCTTTTCCAGTATGCCGCAGATCAGCTTCGATATGACGAGGGTCGCGTGATTGCGCGCGGCAGGCCTGTCACCCTGCGCAGGATCGAGGGCGATCATGTCAGTTTCGGAGACTGGGAAGAGGTCGAACTGACGGAATTCGACGTCGTCTGGCTGCGTCAGGATCCGCCCTTCGACATGGCGTATGTCACATCCACTCATCTGCTGGATCGCGTTCATCCTGCGACCCTTGTGGTCAACGATCCGTTCTGGGTGCGCAACTGCCCGGAAAAGCTGATGGTGCTGGATTTTCCGGATCTGACGCCTCCCACGATGATCGCGCGCGACCTGGCGGCGTTTCGCAGGTTCCGCGATCGCCACGACGAAATCATCGTCAAGCCGCTTTACGGCAATGGCGGCGCCGGGGTGTTCCACCTGCGGCGCGGCGACCCCAACTTGTCGGCGCTGCTGGAAACCTTTGCGGGCATCAACCGCGAGCCGATGATCGCCCAAAAATACCTGCCCGCCGTCAGCAAGGGGGACAAGCGGATCATCCTGATCGACGGCGAGGTCGCCGGAGCGATCAACCGTGTTCCTCAGGAAGGCGAGGCGCGGTCGAACATGCATGTGGGCGGCCGCGCCGAAAAGGTTGGCCTGACCGAACGAGAACGCGAGATCTGCGCCCGACTGGCGCCCGTATTGCGGGAAAAAGGTCTGATCTTCACAGGCATCGACGTGATCGACGGCTGGCTGACCGAAATCAACGTGACATCGCCAACCGGAATTCAGGAACTGGAACGTTTCGACGGCATCAACGCCGCGGCGATGATGTGGGACGCGATCGAGCGCCGGCTTAGCGCACGCTGACGCGCGCCACAGGTGCCGATTGGCCCCTTCAGCCGCCCGCGACGAAAGGCAGGCGATAGCTGATCGCCTCGGCCAGATGGGGCGTGCGGATGCCGTCCGATCCTTCGAGATCGGCAATGGTGCGGGCCGTGCGAAGGATCCGGTGATAGCCGCGCGCGGTCAGTCCCAGCTTCTCGGACGCTTTCAGGATCAGCGCCCGTCCTTCGCTGTCGGGGGTGGCGATCTCGTCCAGCACCGCGCCTGACGCATCGGCGTTAGCGCGAAGCCTGGGATGCTCGCGGAAGCGGGCAAGTTGACGCGTGCGGGCTGCTGCGACCCGGCCGGCGATCTGCGCAGAGCTTTCTCCACCCGATGGCATCTCCAGATCCATGAAACTGACGGCTGGCACTTCCAGCCGCAGGTCGAAGCGGTCCATCAGCGGGCCCGAAATCCGCCCCATGTAGTCGCCCCCGCAGGCGGGCGCACGCGAACATGCCCGCGCAGCGTCCGCCAGATGACCGCAGCGGCAGGGATTCGCGGCGGCGGCCAGCAGAAATCTGCAAGGATAGCGAATATGCGCGTTCGCGCGGGCCACCACCACCTCGCCCGTCTCGATGGGCTGACGCAGGGTTTCCAGCACCTGTCTGGGAAATTCCGGAAACTCATCCATGAACAGCACGCCGTTATGGGCAAGGCTGATCTCGCCCGGCTTGGCGCCGCGTCCGCCGCCGACGATGGCCGGCATCGAGGCGGTGTGATGGGGTTCGCGGAACGGCGCCTGGCGCGAGATTCCGCCGTCCTCCAGTACGCCGGCCAGCGAATGGATCATCGAGGTTTCCAGCGCCTCGACCGGCGACAGCGGCGGCAAAAGGCCGGGAAGCCTGGCCGCCAGCATCGACTTTCCGGCGCCGGGCGGGCCGACCATCAGCAGATGGTGCCGGCCAGCCGCCGCGATTTCCAGGGCACGCTTGGCGCGTTCCTGACCCTTCACTTCGGACAGGCATCCGAGCGGGGCCGACGCGCCGACCGTTCCGGGCGCGGCGCGGGACAGGGGGTGGCGGTCGGTCAGATGATCGACCGTCTCGCGCAGCGTCGATGGCGCGATCACCGGCACCGTCTCGACCCACGCGGCCTCTGGTCCGCAAGCGCGCGGGCAGATCAGCGCGCGGTCATCTTCGGCCGCAGCCATCGCGGCGGGCAGGGCGCCCGTCACCGCGACCAGCCGTCCATCCAGCGCCAGTTCGCCAAGGCAGACGCAGCGCGAAAGTTCTTCCGACGGGATGATGTCCAACGCGGCCAACACCGCAAGCGCGATCGGCAGGTCGAAATGCGATCCCTCTTTCGGAAGGTCGGCGGGCGACAGGTTGACCGTCAGGCGCTTGCTGGGCATCGCTATGGCCATCGCCCCGAAGGCCGCCTTGACGCGCTCGCGTGCCTCGCTGACCGCCTTGTCGGGCAGCCCCACGATCGCAAAGCCCGGCAGGCCGGCCGAAACCGAGCACTGGACCTCGACCAGTCGCGCCTCGACCCCCTCTAAGGCGACGGAATAGGCGATGGCGACCATCTGCCCCCCTGACATGTTCGTCCGGGGGTTTAGCGCGCCAGCACTTAAGGATTGGTTAACGGCTTCGCTCGCTTGCGGCATGTGGCCCGAACGCCTATCTGTCGGGCAGGTTTTCGGAGGCGGCATGGACGGCAAGCGTATCCTTCTGATCGTCGGCGGCGGTATCGCCGCCTACAAGCTGCCTCAGCTGATCCGGCTGATGCGGGCCGACGGGCTGGCGGTGACGCCTGTGCTGACGCGGGCCGGCGCGCAGTTCACCACGGCGATGACCCTGTCGGTTCTGGCGGGTGAGGCCGCGCATGAAGGCTTGTTCGACATCGCCAAAGAGGCCGAGATCGGTCATATCCAGCTGTCCCGCAACGCGGATCTTGTCGTGGTCGCACCGGCGACGGCGGATCTGATGGCGAAGATGGCGCAGGGTCTGGCGGACGACCTGGCCTCGACCCTGCTGCTGGCAACCGACAAGCGCGTGTTGATCGCGCCTGCGATGAATGTTCGGATGTGGCAGCATCCGGCGACAGGACGCAATCTTCAGACATTGCGCGGCGACGGGATCCTGACTGTCGGCCCGGACGAGGGCGACATGGCGTGCGGCGAATTCGGTCCCGGTCGCATGGCCGAGCCAGAGGCGATCATGACCGCGATCCGCACCGCCCTTGCCGACGAACCGTTGCGATTGACCCAGGCGGTGCAGGTGCCGCGCGGCCCATTGCTGGGGCGTCATGTCATCGTCACATCGGGACCCACGCATGAACCGATTGATCCGGTGCGCTATATCGCGAATCGTTCGTCCGGTGCCCAGGGCACGGCCATTGCAACAGCATTGCGCGACCTGGGTGCGCGGGTCAGCTTTGTGACCGGCCCTGCCAGCATCGCCCCGCCCGAAGGGGTTGAGGTGATCCGGGTCGAAACGGCGCGCGAGATGCGCGAAGCGGTCAGCGAGGCGCTGCCCGCGGACGCGGCGGTGATGGCCGCCGCCGTCGCCGACTGGCGGGTGACGAACGCCGGGGCGCGCAAGATCAAGAAGGATGGGTCCGGCAAGCCTCCGGCGCTGGAGATGACCGAAAACCCGGATATCCTGGCCTGGGTCAGCGGCCTGCACAAGCGGCGCCCGACACTGGTTGTCGGATTCGCGGCCGAGACCCACGAGGTGATCGAGAACGCGACTGCGAAACGGCAGCGCAAGGGCTGCGACTGGATCGTGGCCAATGATGTCAGTCCGGCGACCGGAATCATGGGGGGCACGGAAAACGCCGTCACGCTGATCCGCGATACCGGGGCAGAGGAATGGCCGCGCATGGGCAAGGATGCGGTCGCGCGCCGTCTGGCCAAGGAAATCGCCGAGGCGCTGACATGAGCCGGCACTATCTTGACTGGAACGCGACGACGCCTTTGCGGCCCGAGGCGCGCGCGGCGATGATCGAGTCGATGGATCTGCCGGGCAACCCGTCCTCGGTGCATGCCGAGGGCCGCGCCGCGCGAATGTTGCTGGAACGGTCCCGCGACCAACTGGCCGCCGCGCTTGGGGCCGAGGGTGCCGACGTGATCTTCACCTCGGGGACGACCGAGGCGGCGGCGATGGTGCTGGCCGGTCGCAAGATCGCCTGCGCCCCGACCGAACACAGCGCCGTAAAGGTCTGGTGCGATCCGTCGCTGGCCGTCGATGCCGACGGGATCGTGACGGTTCCCGTTCCGGCGCAAAGCAGCCTGCAACTGGCCAACAACGAGACCGGCGTCGTGCAGGACCTGCCCGATGGGCTGGGCAGCAGCGATCTGACGCAGGCCTTCGGCAAGATTCCGTTCGCGTTCAACTGGCTTGGGGTCACGGCGGGATTCGTCAGTGCCCACAAGCTGGGCGGCCCGAAGGGGGTTGGCGCGCTGATCTTGAAGAAGGGCACCGACATCCCCGCGCTGATCCGTGGCGGCGGTCAGGAACAGGGCCGCCGGGCGGGCACGGAAAACCTGATCGGCATCGCAGGCTTTGCCGCAGCCGCGACCGCCGCGCAGGCGGAACTGGAAGCCGGGCTGTGGGATCAGGTGGCCGCGCGGCGCGACGCGCTGGAGGCGCGGTTGCTGGACATCGCGCCGGGTGCCAGAATCGCCGGAAAGGGCGCGCGGCGCTTGCCGAATACCACCTGCATTCTTACATCGGGATGGAAAGGCGAAACCCAGGTCATGCAGATGGATCTTGCGGGCTTTGCCGTGTCGGCGGGATCGGCCTGTTCGTCGGGCAAGGTCCGGGCCAGCGGTGCGTTGCAGGCGATGGGTTTCAGCGATGACGAGGCGCAATCGGCGATCCGCATTTCGATAAGTCCGGCTTTGGGCGAGGATCAGATGAACCGATTTGCGGATGCATGGGAAAGCGCGTATTCACGCTGGCGCGACAGGAATGGCTAGGCGGATGCCCGGCCCCAGGAAGGACAAAGGATGACCCAGACCCCCGATCTTGACGTTCGTGAAGGTGTTGACCGCGAAACGGTCGAGACCGTTCAGAACATGGGCAGCTACAAATATGGCTGGGATACCGAGATCGAGATGGACTATGCCCCGAAGGGGCTGAACGAAGATATCGTCCGCCTGATCTCGCAAAAGAACGAAGAGCCGGAATGGATGACGGAGTGGAGGCTTGAGGCCTTTCGCCGCTGGCAGACCATGTCCGAGCCGAAATGGGCAATGCTGAATTATCCCGTGATCGACTATCAGGATCAGTATTACTATGCCCGGCCGAAAAGCATGGAGATCAAGCCCAAGTCGCTGGACGAGGTCGATCCCAAGCTGCTGGCAACCTATGAAAAGCTTGGGATCCCGCTGAAGGAACAGATGATCCTTGCGGGCGTCGAAGGCGCGGATGCCGCCCCGGCCGAAGGTCGCAAGGTCGCCGTCGACGCGGTTTTCGACAGTGTCAGCGTGGGCACCACCTTCAAGGATGAACTGGCCAAGGCCGGTGTCATCTTCTGTTCGATCAGCGAGGCGATCCGCGAGCATCCCGAGCTGGTCAAGAAATACCTTGGCAGTGTCGTTCCGCAATCGGACAACTTCTTCGCCACGCTGAACAGCGCGGTGTTTTCGGACGGCTCGTTCGTGTACGTGCCGCCGGGCGTTCGCTGCCCGATGGAACTGTCCACCTATTTCCGCATCAATGCCGAGAACACAGGCCAGTTCGAGCGCACGCTTATCATCGCCGACAAGGGATCCTACGTCAGCTATCTTGAAGGCTGCACTGCACCCCAACGCGATACCAACCAGCTGCACGCCGCAGTGGTCGAAATCGTCGTGCTGGAGGATGCAGAGGTCAAGTATTCGACGGTCCAGAACTGGTTCCCCGGCGACGAGAACGGCAAGGGCGGGATCTACAATTTCGTCACCAAGCGCGCCGATTGCCGCGAGGCACGGGCCAAGGTGATGTGGACGCAGGTCGAAACCGGCAGCGCGATCACCTGGAAATATCCGTCCTGCATCCTGCGCGGCGACGAAAGCCAGGGCGAGTTCTATTCCATCGCCATCGCCAATAACTGGCAGCAGGCCGACACCGGCACCAAGATGGTGCATCTTGGCAAGAACACCCGCTCGCGCATTGTTTCCAAGGGAATTTCGGCGGGGCAGGCGCAGAACACCTATCGCGGTCTTGTGTCGATGCATCCCCGCGCGACCAACAGCCGCAACTATACGCAATGCGACAGTCTGCTGATCGGCGACAAATGCGGCGCGCATACCGTGCCGTATATAGAGGTGAAGAACACCAGCAGCCGCGTGGAACACGAGGCAACGACCAGCAAGGTCGATGACGACCAGCTGTTCTATTGCCGGTCGCGCGGCATGGACGAGGAAGAAGCGGTCGCGTTGGTCGTGAACGGCTTCTGCCGCGACGTGTTGCAGGCCCTTCCGATGGAATTCGCCATGGAGGCGCAATCGCTTGTCGCGATTTCGCTGGAAGGTTCCGTGGGCTAAGCCCAGACGAGATTTGATGATGGTGCCGGACGGTCGGCACCGCCGCCACCATCTGACGAGGTAAAGATGCTTAAGATCAACAACCTGCATGTGAAACTTGAGGAAGAAGACAAACAGATCCTGAAGGGGCTGTCGCTGGAGGTGCCTGCCGGTCAGGTGCATGCGATCATGGGTCCGAACGGGTCGGGAAAGTCCACCCTGTCCTATGTCCTGTCGGGCCGGGACGGTTATGAAGTCACCGAGGGTGACGCAACGCTGGACGGTGAAAGCCTGCTGGACATGGAGCCTGAAGAACGTGCCGCGGCGGGCCTGTTCCTGGCCTTCCAGTACCCGGTCGAAATTCCGGGCGTCGGCAACATGACCTTCCTGCGGACGGCGGTGAACGCACAGCGCAAGGCGCGCGGGGAGGAAGAACTGTCTTCGGCAGAGTTCCTCAAGCAGATCCGCGAGAAGGCCCGCAATCTGGACATCGACGCCGAGATGCTGAAACGTCCCGTCAATGTCGGTTTCTCGGGCGGCGAGAAAAAGCGCAACGAGATCCTGCAGATGGCGATGCTGGCCCCGCGGATGTGCATCATGGACGAGACCGATTCCGGTCTGGATGTCGATGCGATGCGTCTGGTCGCTGACGGTGTGAACGCGCTGCGCGGCCCCGACCGCAGCTTCCTTGTCATCACCCATTATCAGCGTCTGCTGAATCACATCCAGCCGGACGTGGTCCATATCATGTCAAACGGCCGCATCGTGAAGTCTGGCGGGCCCGATCTGGCCCTGCAGATCGAAGACGAGGGCTATGGCGATCTTCTGGCGGAGGCTGGCTGATGTCAGAAGCCGCCGTGAAGACGAAAGACGTGACACCGCAGGTCAGCGGCGCGGCAAAGGCCGCCGACGCGCTGCAGGCAAGGCTTGACGCGATGACCTTGCCTAAGGGCGGGTTCACCGCCGCTGCACGCGCCGATGCCTTGGCGCGCCTGCGCGACATGGGACTGCCTGGACCGCGCGATGAATACTGGCGCTATACCGATCCGCGCCCGTTCAATGCGCCCGTCCCGCAACCGATCCCGATCGAGGACAAGGCACCCGATTCGCCGCTGTTCACCGATCTCGACCGGCTGACGCTGGTGTTCGTCGATGGCGCGTTCGACGCCGCGTCGTCGGATGACCTGATGCTGGAGGGCATCGAGATCGACACGCTGGCGAATGCCGATGCTCAGGACAGTCATTGGGCGGCGGACGTCTACGGAAAGCTGGAAACCGCAGGGCAAAGCCCGGTCAAACGCCCCTTCGCGGTGCTGAACACCGCGACCGCAGCGGATGGCGTTCTGATCCGGGTGACCGGCAGGCCGGCGAAGCCCGTGCACATCATTCATCGCCGGGCGCGCGAGGATGCAGATGTCAGCTGGCATCATGTGATCCGGGTCGAGGAAGGCGCCGAACTGACGCTGCTTGAGACCGGGATGGTCGGCGCGCGATCCAACTCGGTGATCGAGGTGGATCTGGCGCGCGGCGCGAAGCTGCACCACATCACCGCCAAGCGGGCGGGCCATCAGAAGCTGGGTCTGTCCCACCTGTTCGCGCGCGTGGGTGCCGAAGCGCAGCTGAAGGCGTTCAATCTGTCCGTGAATGGCACGCTGATGCGGCACGAGGGTGTTATCGACATCGTCGGCGACGATGCTGTGGCCCATATCGCCGCAGCCGTGCTGGGCGATGGCCATGTCGGTCCGTTCCATCATGACGATACGGTATTCATCACCCATTCGGCCGAGCGTTGCGAAAGCCGGCAGGTCTTCAAGAAGGTCCTTAAGAACGGCGCGGAAGGCGTGTTCCAGGGCAAGATCCTTGTGAAACCCGGCGCGCAGAAGACCGACGGCTATCAGATCAGCCAAGCACTGCTTCTGGACGAACGCAGCCAGTTCCTTGCCAAGCCGGAACTGGAAATCTATGCCGATGACGTCAAGTGTTCGCATGGTTCGACGACCGGCGCGATCGACGAGACCGCGCTGTTCTACATGCGGTCGCGCGGGGTGCCCTATGACCGCGCAATCGTGTTCCTTGTGCTGTCCTTCCTTGCCGATGCGTTGGAGGAAATCGAGGATGAAACGCTGCGCGGCCAGATCAATGACCGGTTGGAAGCTTGGCTGACCCGTCGCGCCAAACAGTGATGCGTCGCGGCATCCTGCCGCGCATTATGCAAAGCTGGTGGTCGCCGCGCCGCGTGGTGCGGGGCCTGTCCACGATGCCGGAATCGAGCAAGCTTGCGGTCCTGATGGCGGCACTGCTGATCTTTCTGATCGCGCAAGGCCCGCTGCGGGCGCGCGAGGCGCAGCTTGACCCATCGGTCCCGTTCGAGGCACGGATGGGGGGCGCGATGCTGGCGGTGCTGTTCATGATGCCGCTGATCGCCTATGCGGTGGCGGCGATCGTTTCGATGCTGTCGCGGCTGTTTCCGAAGCGGCTGACGCCCGAGGATTCGCGGCTGGCGCTGTTCTGGGCGCTGCTGGCGGTGTCGCCCGCAATGTTGTTGTGGGGCATTGTTGCGGGGTTGATCGGGCCGGGTCCGGCGCAAATGCTGACACAGGTTCTGGTTGGCGTCGGGTTCTTGATGATCTGGGGCGCCGGTGTCCGTGCGCTGGCGAGGAAAGAATGAATTTCGACGATCTGAAGATGCTTGTCGGCCAAAGCTTCCGCAACCCCGAGGGGGCGGCGCGCGCGCTGATCGGGATGAACTTGCCTTTGTCGGCCCGCTGGATGGCGCTGGCGCTGGCTGTGTCTGTGTCGGCACTGCTGGCGTGGATGTCTGCGCAGATGTTCCCGCTGCCCGAGGGCGCGGCCTCTGGCGTTCTGGTCCTGACCGCGCAGCCGATGATCATGGCGGGCATCCAGTTCTGCGCGATCGCTCTGGCGGCGTCGCTGATGGCCGGGGTCGGGCGCATGTTCGGCGGACAGGGACGGTTCGAGGACGCGTTGCTGCTGACCGTCTGGATCGAGGTCGTGCTTCTGCTGGTGCAGTTGGTGCAGTTGCTGCTGTCGCTGATCCTGCCGGGTCTTGCCGGCATCCTGGGCATCGTTGCGATCGCGGTCTTTCTGTGGCTGACGGTGCAGTTCACCAAGGCGTTGCATGGGTTTCAAAGCGGCATCAAGGTGATGCTGGTCATGTTCGCCACGGCGCTTGCCGTTGGTTTCGTTCTGTCGTTTCTGGCCGCTGCTTTCGGCTTGCTTCCCGAGGTGCCACAATGACATTTGACGTTTCCGCCATCCGCGCCGATTTCCCGATCCTGTCGCGGCAGGTCAACGGGCGCCCGCTGGTCTATCTGGACAACGGCGCGAGCGCGCAAAAGCCGCGTCAGGTGATCGAGGCCATCACCCGTGCATACGAGGGCGAATACGCCAATGTGCATCGCGGGCTGCATTACTTGTCGAATCTGGCGACCGACAACTATGAACGCGTCCGCGCGATCATCGCGAAATTCCTGAATGCCCCGCGCGAGGACGAGATCATCTTCACTTCGGGCGGAACCGAGGGGATCAATCTGGTCAGCTATGGCTGGGCCGCGCCTCGATTGCAGGCAGGCGACGAAATCGTGCTGTCGGTGCTGGAACATCACGCCAATATCGTGCCGTGGCATTTCCTGCGCGAACGGCAGGGTGTGGTGCTGAAATGGGTCGAGCCCGATCCCGATGGCAGCCTGCCCGCAGAGAAGGTCTTGCAGGCTGTCGGACCAAAGACCAAGCTGATTGCCGTCACCCATATGTCGAACGTGACCGGCACGATCGTCGATGTTGGCGCGATTGCCCGCGGAACCTCCGTGCCGGTTCTGGTGGACGGCAGTCAGGGTGCCGTTCACACGCCTGTCGATCTGTCCGCGCTTGGTGTCGATTTCTACTGCATCACCGGACACAAGCTGTACGGACCATCGGGATCCGGCGCGATCTGGATAAAGGCCGCGCGTCAGGCCGAGATGCGGCCCTTCATGGGCGGCGGCGACATGATCCGTACCGTTGCGCGGGACGGGATCGACTATGCCGATCCTCCCTTGCGGTTCGAGGCCGGCACGCCCGGCATCGTCAATCAGATCGGTCTTGGTGCCGCGCTGGAATATCTGATGGAAATCGGGATGGACAATGTCGCCGCGCATGAACAGGCGCTGCGCGATCACGCCCGTGACCGGTTGCGCGAACTGAACTGGCTGAACATGCAGGGGGATGCGCCGGGCAAGGGTGCGATCTTTTCCATGACGATGCAGGGCGCACATGCGCACGACATCTCGACGATCCTGGACAAGAAGGGCATCGCGGTCAGGGCCGGAAGCCACTGTGCCATGCCGCTGATGGATTTCTATGGAATCAACGCCAGCGCACGCGCGTCCTTCGCGATGTACAACACCACCGAGGAAGTGGACGCGCTTGTCGAAGGATTAAGCTTCTGCAGAGAGCTTTTCGCCTGATTCTTGCAAAGATTCGAAGACCAGTCGAAGAATGCCCGAAATTTCTTGCCGGAATGCGACGAGTTCTGCATCCCTCGCGTTGATAAGGCAAGGAGGCGCGCATGTCCGAAGTTCTGGTTCTGGGTGCAGGGATGGTTGGCGTCAGCACCGCGCTGGCATTGCAGTCGCGTGGTCATGACGTCACCATCATCGACCGCAACTCTCCTGGCCGCGAGACCAGCTATGGCAATGCCGGTCTGATTCAGACCGAGGCGGTTGAACCCTACGCCATGCCGCTGGCGCCCGGCGCGCTGATGCAGATTGCGATGGGGCGCGGCTATGACGTCAAATGGAATATTCCGGGCCTGTTGTCGCAGGCGGGTGCCGTCTGGGCCTATGCATGGAATTCTTTGCCCGCCGCGCATCGTCGTGCATCCCGGACATGGGGCAAGCTGATTCGCCAATCGACCGAACGTCACGGACCGTTGATCCAGGCAGCCGGTGCCGACAACATCATTCGTCGCGACGGCTATATCGAGATCCATCGCACGCCCAAGAAAATGGATCAGGCCCGCAAATCCGTCGAGCGTTTCCTGACCGAGTTCGGCGTCGAAGCCAAGATCCTGGATGGCAAGCAACTGCGCGCGCTGGAACCCTCGATAAAGGTCGAAGTTGAAGGTGCAACCCATTGGTCTGACAGCTGGAACTGTTCAGATCCCGGCGGGCTTGTGGCGCGCTATGCGGCGCTGTTCGAACGTCAGGGCGGGCGCATCATCAATGGCGATGCCGGCGATCTGCACCGCAAGGGCGCGGCCTGGGTCGCCGATGAGGCCGAGGGCGAACACGCCGTCGTTGCGCTTGGTCCATGGTCGCCGATGATGCTGGGCCGTTTTGGGCTGAAGGTGCCGATGGTCTACAAACGCGGCTATCACCGCCACTATCACATGGATGCCCCGCCGCATCATCCGATCGCCGATTTCGGCAATTCGGTCGTGTTGTCGCCGATGCGCCGTGGCCTGCGGATCGCCACCGCGGCCGAACTGACGCGCAATCCGCGCCTGACGCCGCCGCAACTGAGCCATGGCGAAGAGGCCGCGAAGGAACTGTTCGACATCGGGGCGCCTGTCGAGGCTGAGCCCTGGACGGGTCGCAGGCCCTGCATGCCGGACATGCTGCCGGTCGTTGGGCGGGTGCCCGATCAGGCAAACCTCTGGGCCCATTTCGGGCACGGGCATCAGGGCTTCACCCTTGGTCCGGTGACAGCCGAGATCCTTGCCGACGAACTTGATGGCGGTCAGGGCTGGGCGGAACTGCAGCCGGACCGCCTGAAACGCTGATCCGGGCGTGGCACCGTCACAGCCCGGTTTTCGCAAGAAGCCCGGTGATGACCGGTGCCAGCCGTGCGGCCCATTCGGCCTGGCCCTGTTCGGACCGGATCAGGTCGTTGCGCAGTTCGATCAGCAGGTTCGGCCGGCCATGTGAAAGGGCGTGCCGATCAATTGAATCGCCCTGAAGGTGACCGCTATAGGGCTGGTTCTCGCCGGTCACCCAGCCTTGGTCGCGGCAGGCCTGAACCATCGGCGCGCCCAGCCTTGAATCGCGATGTGAATACAGGATGCCGACCTGCCATGGCCGGGGTGGCCTGCCGCGCAGTTGCGGGGTGAAGCTGTGGACCGCGCAGATGCACCGCGCGGGATGACGCGCCGCCAGTTCCGCCAGCGCCTGATGATAGGGGCGATGCAGTCGTGCCAGGCGGCGCTCACGTTCGGCCGCGTCGGCGTTGCGGTTCGCGGGAATTACCGTGCCGTCATACAGCCGCATCAGCAGCGTCGGATCATCCTCGCCACGATTCGGGTCGATCACCAATCGCGAGAAATCCGACATGATCGCGGGCGCCTGCAGGCGTTCCGCAAGCTTCGCGGCAAGTCCGGCCGCGCCAACGTCGAACGCGATGTGACGCGCCATGTCCGCCGCCGCGATGCCCAGATCGCCGCCGTTGACCCATTCCGGCACGCGGTTGGTGGCGTGGTCGCAGGTGATCAGCCAACGCGAGGGGCGATCCTCGCCTTCAACGCGGAAGGCGCGCTTTGTCATGTGCTCTTCATCCTTCATATCGCATGCTGTCTATGCCACACAGGGGCCAGACACCAGTTGCCGCAAGGGGCCTGTTGTGGCATTGATAGCGCTAACCGGAGATCCGGAGCCTGTATGGGCCGAACGCAGAGGGGCGGACGATGAGACGACATCGCAATGTGAAGATCGTGGCGACACTGGGGCCGGCGTCAAGCAGCAAGGAGATGATCCGGGCGCTGTTCGACGCGGGTGCCGACGTGTTCCGCCTGAACATGAGCCATGGCAGCCATGACGATCACCGCGCCCGGCACGCCACGATCCGCGAGATCGAGGCCGAAACAGGTCGGCCCATCGCCATCCTGGCCGACCTTCAGGGACCCAAGCTGCGCGTCGGGCCGTTCGAGGCGGGCGCGCATGATCTGGAAGTGGGCGACAAGTTCCGCTTCGACCTGGACACGGCCAAGGGCGATTCGACCCGGGTCCAGCTCCCGCACCCCGAGATTTTCCAGGCGCTTGAGCCGGGCAGCGAACTGCTGGTCAACGACGGCAAGATCCGCCTGACGGTGGATGAATGCGGTCCCGACTTTGCAAATTGCACCGTGACCGTCCCCGGCACGATCAGCGACCGCAAGGGCGTGAACGTGCCCGATGTTGTCCTGCCGCTGGCGGCGTTGTCCGACAAGGACCGGGCGGATCTGGAATTCGCATGCGAACTGGGGGTGGACTGGCTGGCGCTGTCGTTCGTGCAGCGTGCGGAGGACGTCGAAGAAGCCCGGCTTCTGGCAAAGGGCCGCGCGGCCGTGCTGTCGAAGATCGAAAAGCCCGCCGCCGTGCGTGCCTTCGACGAGATCCTGAAAGTGTCCGACGGGATCATGGTGGCCCGCGGCGATCTGGGCGTGGAACTGCCCGTCCACTCGGTTCCGCCAATCCAGAAGCGGTTGGTCCGGCACTGCCGTGCGGCAGCCAAGCCTGTGATCGTGGCCACGCAGATGCTGGAATCCATGATCGACAGCCCGATGCCGACCCGTGCCGAGGTCAGCGATGTGGCCAATGCCATCTACGAAGGAGCCGATGCGGTGATGCTGTCTGCCGAAAGCGCGGCGGGCTCCTATCCGGTCGAGGCCGTGACGACGATGGACAGCGTCGCCCGCTCGGTCGAGGCGGATCCGAACTATCGCGCCATCATCGAGGCGTCGCGCGCGGCCAAGCTGCACAGCGTTGCAGACGCCATCGTGACCGCAGCACGCGAGATCGCCGAGACGACCGATATCGCCGCGATCTGCGCCTTCACGCAATCCGGCACGACCGTCGGACTGGTGGCGCGTGAACGCCCGCGTGTGCCGATCCTGGCGATGAGCCCTGTCGATACCGTTCTTCGCCGGATGGTCCTGACCTGGGGCACCCATTGCGTCAAGACCGGCCGCCTCAGCCGTTTCAAGGAAGCAGTGGTGAATTCGACCCGCGCGGCGCGTGATTTCGGCTTCGCCGACGAAACGCGTCAGGTCGTGGTGATGGCAGGGGTGCCCTTCAATGTGCCGGGCACGACGAACATCCTGCGCATCGCGCCGTGCGACGAGCGGTTGATTTACGCCACCGATCCGGAATAGACCCGCCTGACCATAGACAAAAGCGGGTGCGTTCCATGTCCGATTATCTGCTGCTGGCCGGCGTTGCGCTGTGCCTGATCTCGGTGGTTGTTGCCATCGTGCAGCTTGTGCAGACCCGACCGCCGCGTGCCGCGGTGATCACGCTGATTATCGGGATCGTCGCGCTGTTCGCGGGCGCGTATCTGAACCCCGAGCCATTCCAGACAAACGACATCGTTTCGGCCTGGGATCATGTTGTCGAAGAGGCGCAGGGCAGCGCACCCTGATCTGACCCTCTTGCCAATTCCTCTGCGTGCCCTTATACGGCGCGCTTCCTACCCGCGCGGCCGGCCGGAATGGCATTGCCGAGTCGCGTGTTCACTCTGTTACGAAGGAGATGAAAATGCCGAAGATGAAGACCAAATCGGCCGCCAAGAAGCGGTTCTCGATGACGGCCTCGGGCAAGGTCAAGGCCTCTCAGGCCGGCAAGCGCCACGGCATGATCAAGCGTACCACGAAGTTCATTCGTGACGCGCGCGGCACCACCGTCCTGTGCGACGCGGATGCCAAGATCGTCAAGAAATACATGCCCTACAACCGCTGAACCCCGAGGACTGAACAATGGCACGAGTTAAATCCGGCAAGGTCACCCACGCCCGCCACAAGAAGGTCCTTGAAAAGGCCAAGGGCTATTACGGCAACCGCTCGCGGAACTTCCGTACCGCGACGCAGGCCGTAGACAAGGCAAACCAGTACGCCACCCGCGACCGCAAGAACCGCAAGCGCAACTTCCGCGCGCTGTGGATCCAGCGGATCAACGCCGGTGTGCGTGCCTTCGACGCCGACATGACCTATTCGCGTTTCATCAACCTGCTGTCGAAAGCGGGTATCGAGGTGGACCGCAAGGTTCTGGCCGATCTGGCCGTGAACGAGCCCGAAGCGTTCGGCGCGATCGTCGAAAAGGCGAAAGCCGCCGCCTGATCACGGCATGGCTGTTCTTTGCAAAGGCCCGTCCCGAAAGGGGCGGGCCTTTTCGTATCTTCATCTCGCATCCCACGGAACAGGGACGCGCGAGTTGACGACAAGAAGTTCCGGGGCATGCCATGAGCGGCGCTAGGCCGAGCGATAGCGACCGGAAGGCCGAGGGGCAGGGGGAAGGCCTGCCGCAGAGCAGACAGAGGGCTGCCATACGCGGTCCAAGAGGCCCCGCAATGCAAAAGGCCGCATCCGGGGATGCGGCCTTTCGTTCATCGGGATGAAGGCGAAGATCAGTTCTTCGCGTAAAATTCGACGACCAGGTTCGGTTCCATCTGCACGGCGTAGGGCACATCACCCAGCGACGGCGTGCGGACAAAGGTCGCGGTCATCTTGTTGTGGTCGGCGTCCAGATAGTCGGGAACGTCACGCTCGGGCAAGCCCACGGCTTCCAGCACGATGGCCAGCTGACGCGAACGCTCGCGGATCGAGATGACATCGCCTTCCTTGACGCGGTAGGACGGGATGTTCACGCGCTGACCGTTCACCTCGACATGGCCGTGATTCACGAACTGGCGGGCGGCGAAGATGGTCGCCACGAATTTCGCCCGATAGACGACAGCGTCCAGACGACGCTCCAGAAGGCCGATCAGGTTCTCGCCCGTATCGCCCTTGACGCGCTCGGCCTCGGCATAGATGCGGCGGAACTGCTTTTCGGTCAGATCGCCATAGTAACCCTTCAGCTTCTGCTTGGCGCGCAGCTGGGTGCCGAAGTCGGACAGTTTCTGCTTGCGGCGCTGGCCGTGCTGACCGGGGCCGTATTCGCGGCGGTTCACCGGGGATTTGGCGCGACCCCAGATGTTTTCGCCCATGCGGCGGTCGATCTTGTACTTGGCAGACGTGCGTTTGGTCACGGCTGATCTCCTTTTGTTGTTTCAAAAGGGCGTTGTCCTTTGGCAGAAGCCTGACAGGGAATCCCTCGCGGGAGCCACCAACACCAATGAAGTGCGCGCTTATAGACGCCTGATGCCCGGTGTCAACAGGTGTTTCAGGCGCGCTGTTCCTGCAGCCTTGCCAGTGCCTCGGACCAGCCAGGCAAAAGGGCGGGATCGGGGTCAAAACGGGCCGCGATGTCGGGCGGTGTCATGGCGTCCGAGCCTGCACCGGTGGCAGCCATCAGCGCCAGACGTGCCGCGCCGAAGCCTGCGCCGGTTTCGGCGCCCGCCGGCCGCAGCACCGGCACGCCGGTCGCCTGTGCCAGCATTCCCAGCCACAGGTCGGACCGCGCGCCACCGCCCATTGCAATCAACGAGTCCGCGCCGCCCCCGGCAGCGGTCAGCGCGGCCATGTTCTCGGCCAGCGCCAGGGCCACCCCTTCCAGCACGGCACGGGTCATCTGGGCGCGGTCGCTGCGTCCGGACATGCCGGTAAAGCCCGCCCGCTGAGCCGGGTTGTTCAGCGGTGTCCGCTCGCCCGACAGATAGGGCCAGAAGGCGATGCGGCCGGGCTGACCGACATCCGTGCCAAGTTCGGCCAGCAGATCGGGCGCGGGACGGCCGCAGATGCCCGACCACCATTCCAGGCAGCCTGCGGCGGACAGGATCACACCCATCTGGTGCCACTGGCCCGGCAAGGCGTGGCAGAAGGCATGAATCGCCGTTTCGGGCGCCGGCAGGAATCGGTCCGTCGCTGCAAAGATCACCCCCGATGTTCCCAGCGAGACCAGCCCCGGGCCCGGCCCGGTGATTCCGGCCCCGATCGCGGTGGCGGCGTTGTCGCCTGCGCCACCTGCCACCGGGATGCCGGCGGGCAGGCCCAACTCGGCCGCGGTGTCGGAACGCAGGTGGCCCGCGACCTCGCTGCCCTCGGCAAGGGCGGGCATCATGCTGCGGTCCATTCCGGTGGCTGCCAGAAGATCGTCTGACCAGTCACGTTTGGCCGGACTGAACCATGACGTGCCCGAAGCGTCGGACATGTCGCTGATCGCCTCGCCGGTCAGCCAAAGCCGCAGATAGTCCTTGGGCAGCAGGACGCGGCGGATCCGGGCGAAAAGGTCGGGTTCGTGCTGCTGCATCCAGACCAGCTTCGGCGCCGTGAACCCCGCAAAGACCAGATTGCCGGTGATGTCGTGAAATCGCGGATCGGCGTCCAGCGCAACCGCCTCGTCGGCGGCGCGGCCGTCATTCCACAGGATCGCGGGGCGCAGCACGTTATCTGATGCATCAAGGCAGACGGCACCGTGCATCTGACCGGACAGGCCGATCCCGGCAACCTTGTGCAGCGGTTGGTTCAGGTCCGCGATTGCCGCGCGGGTTGCGTCGATCCAGTCCTGCGGCGTCTGTTCGGACCAGCCCGGACGCGGTGTCTGAACGCCAAGTGTCGCGTGGCCGGTCCCCAGCACGGCCTGCGCATCGTCGATCAGAACGACCTTTACCCCTGACGTGCCCAGATCGATTCCCAGATACATGATCGTCCCTCCGTATGCCGCGCGGCCATGATTGGCGCGACTTTGGGACATTTGAGGGCCAGATGCCAGATGTCGCCTCAGCCAAGCTGGCCGTCGGGCTGAAAGAAATGCGACAGCGGCAGTGCAGCGGCACCCAGGACGCGGGCATTGCGGCCCAGGCTGCCCTCGATCACCTCGGGCGGGTCGATCCCTTCTCGCGGCATGTCGATCAGTGCTGTGCGCGTTGCCTCGACCAGCCGCGTCCGGGTCGCATGCGGCACCGCACCGTCGATCACCACAAGCGGAAGATCCACGATCGATGCCGCAGCCAGGGAAACAAAGGCCAGGGCGCGGCCCGCCTGGGCGGCCCATTCGGCCTCGGCCCGTTCGGGGACATCCCAGGCCGAATCGTCCGGGTGCAGCGACCGTCCAAGCCGCGTTTCCAGCGATGCGACCGATGCGCGGTCCAGAAGCTGGCCACCGTCGGGCACCAGGATAGAGCCAAGCGCGGCGGCATTGCGCTGCGGACCAAAGCGAAGCTTGCCGTCCAGAACCAGCCCGCCGCCGGGAAAATGCGCGATATAGATGTGCAGGAAATCGGCGGGCAGGGGCCGTTGTCCGAACACCAGCTCTGCGCCGCAGGCGGTGGTCGCGTCGTTTTCCAGGAACACCGGAAACGGCAGTTCCGCGGCCAGTTCCGCGCGCAGGTCGTGATCCTGCCATGCGGCCATCTCGTCGCCCCAGTCCCACAGGCGAAACGGGGTCGCGATGCCCAGGCCTGCGATTCGGTCCCGTGCGGCCTGTGTCAGGTTGGACTGGAATGTGGCAATCCCGTGGCGGGCGAAGGCCAGAACCCTGTCCGGTTCCGGAAACGGGTATATCTCCTGTCGATGAAGTTTTACCTGTCCGGCGAAATCGACAAGCGCCAGTTCAGCCAATCGGCGACCCAGCTTCAGGCCGATGAAAAGCGCGCCGTCAGGCGCCAGGGAGAGGGGCGTGGAAGGCTGGCCGACCTTGCCCCGCACGACGTCTTCCTCGGCAAGAAATCCGTTTTCGATCAGCTTTCTGCTGAGATTCGTGATCGCCTGGGCGGACAGCCCGGTCGCCTGCGCCAATGCCGCGCGAGGCATCGGACCGCGTTTGCGGATCAGGGACAGGATCAGGCGCTCGTTCCGGCTGAAGATTCCGCCCGTGATGCGCGTGTTCGACATGATCTCGATCCTCCCTTCCTGCATTAATCAACGTAATTGAATTATTGACAAGTGAAATCTTCTCGTGCTTTGTGAAGTCAAGGCGGGCAGAGGTCCCGCTTGTGGTGGAGGAGCAATTCTAATGAACATGAAGCACGTATTCCGTATGTCGGCAGCCGCGTCCGCACTGGCGCTCAGCGCTGGTCTGGCACAGGCGCAAGAGCCGGTTAAGGCCTGTCTGATCACCAAGACGGACATCAACCCCTTCTTCGTGAAAATGAAGGAAGGTGCCAGCGCCAAGGCGCAGGAACTTGGGGTCGAACTGATGACCTTTGCCGGCAAGATCGACGGCGATCACGAAACCCAGCAGCAGGCGATGGAAAGCTGCATCGCGGCGGGCGTCAAGGGGATCATGATCACCGCGTCCGATACCAAGGCGATTGTGGATTCTGTCAAGCAGGCGCAGGACAACGGCATTCTGGTGATTGCCCTGGATACGCCGCTGGATCCGATCGACGCGGCCGACGCCACCTTCGCGACCGACAATTACGAGGCCGGTCGGCTGATCGGGGCCTGGGCCAAAGGCAAGATGGGCGATGCCGCTGCGGACGCGAAGATCGCCTTCCTCGACCTGTCCGAACGCGGCGCATCGGTGGACGTGCTGCGCGATCAGGGCTTCATGGAAGGTTTCGGCATCGATGTGAAGGATAAGTCGCAGATCGGTGACGAGGATGATGCCCGGATCGTCGGCCACGAAGTGACTTCGGGCAACGAAGAGGGCGGGCGTCAGGCCATGGAGGCGCTGATGCAGAAGGATCCCGCCATCAACCTCGTCTATACGATCAATGAACCCGCCGCAGCCGGGGCCTATGAGGCGCTGAAATCCTTTGGCAAGGAAGGCGATGCACTGATCGTGTCGATCGACGGCGGCTGCCCTGGCGTGCAGAATGTGCAGGAAGGCATCATCGGCGCGACATCGCAGCAATACCCGCTGAAAATGGCGTCGATGGGCATCGAGGCGATTGCGGCCTTCGCCAAGGACGGCACCAAGCCGAAAACCAGCGAGGGTCTGGATTTCACCAATACCGGCGTCAATCTTGTGACCGATCAGCCGGTCGATGGCGTGTCCTCGATCAGCGTTCAGGACGGCCTGGACCAGTGCTGGGGCTGATCGCCCGGGTCTGAGACTTTCACCATCTGTCGTCGAGCGACGGCGGCGCAAGGCGCCGCCGTCCCATCATCCACATCCGGACGGAGAGCCCCATGTCGGACGCCCCTGATCCCGTGGTCGAGCGCAATTCCAGCGAGACGGTCGCCTCATTCGAGCATCATTCTCGTGGACTGCTGGACCGGGTGCAGCATTTCCTGCACCGTTTCCCAACCATGGTGCCGGTCATCGTGCTGGTGCTGTCACTGATCGCTTTCGGGCTGATCTCGCCCAACTTCTTCTCGGCCTTCAACCTGTCGCTGATCATGCAGCAGGTCGCGGTGGTCGGCACCCTGGCCGCGGCGCAGTCGCTGGTGATCCTGACCGCTGGTATCGACCTGTCGGTGGGTGCGGTGATGGTGATGATTTCCGTGGTCATGGGGCGCCTGTCCCTTGATCTGGGCATTCCGGTTCCCATAGCGATCGTTCTGGGCATGGGTTGCGGCCTGTTGACCGGTGCGCTGAACGGCATGCTTGTCACGCGGCTAAAGCTGCCGCCCTTCATCACGACGCTGGGGACATGGAATATCTTCCTTGCGTTGAATTATTATCTGTCGGGCCGCGAGACGATCCGCAGCCAGACACTGGATGCCGAGGCGCCGCTGCTGAAGTTCTTCGGTGAACGCTTCAATCTGGGCGGGGCGGTGCTGACCTATGGCGTCGTGCTGATGCTGATCGTGTTCATCGTGCTGTGGTATGCGCTGAACAAGACCGCGTGGGGGCGTCGCGTCTATGCCGTCGGCGACGATCCCGAGGCCGCCGCCCTGGCTGGCATCCAGACCAAGCGCGTGCTGTTGTCGGTCTATATGGCGGCCGGCTTCATCTGCGCACTGGCGGCGTGGTCGTCGATCGGGCGCGTCGGATCGGTCAGCCCGACCTCTTTCTTCGAGGCCAATCTTGAGTCGATCACGGCCGTGGTGATCGGGGGCATCTCACTGTTCGGCGGCCGTGGTTCGATCATGGGTCCGCTGATCGGTGCGCTGATCGTCGGCGTCTTCAATTCGGGTCTGCGCCTCGCCGGTGTGGACGTTCTGTGGCAGTTGTTCGCAACCGGCTGGCTGATCATCGTCGCCGTCGCTGTGGACCAATGGATCAGGAAGATTTCGTCATGACCGAACCGCTTCTGACAGCCCGCAACATCGTCAAGCGCTATGGCCGGGTGACCGCCATCGACCACGCCGATTTCGATCTCTATCCGGGCGAGATCCTGGCTGTGATCGGCGACAACGGTGCCGGCAAGTCCAGCCTTATCAAGGCCGTCTCGGGGGCCGTGCAACCCGACGAGGGCGAGATTCGCCTGAACGGCAAGCCGGTCAGCTTCGACAGCCCGCTGGCCGCACGCAAGGCAGGGATCGAGACCGTCTATCAGACGCTGGCCTTGTCGCCCGCCCTGTCGATTTCGGACAACATGTTCATGGGTCGCGAGATCCGCAGATCAGGGATCATGGGCAAGTGGTTCGGCATGCTGGACAAGCCGGCGATGGACAAGTTCGCCCGCGACAAGTTGTCCGAACTGGGACTGATGACGATCCAGAACATCAGCCAGCCGGTCGAAACGCTTTCTGGCGGGCAACGTCAGGGCGTTGCGGTGGCGCGGGCCGCCGCATTCGGCAGCCGCGTCATCATCCTGGACGAGCCGACCGCGGCGCTGGGGGTGAAGGAAAGCCGGCGCGTGCTGGACCTGATCCTTGACGTCAAGTCGCGCGGTATTCCGATCGTGTTGATCAGTCACAACATGCCGCATGTCTTCGAGGTGGCCGATCGCATTCACATCCATCGGCTTGGCAAGCGGCTGTGCGTGATCAACCCGAAAGAACACACGATGTCGGATGCGGTGGCCTACATGACGGGCGCGAAGCTGCCCGAAGGGGTGGCTGCATGACGGATGGGGAAGGGGGGCTGTGTCCCCCGTCCTTCGACCTTGCCGCGACTTTTTTCCAGAACGGGGAAGGTCGGGCGCTGATCCAGCGGCTTGCGTCCCTGTCCGGCCCGCGCGTCATCATCGCGGTGGTCGGACCGCCCGGATCAGGCAAGTCCACCCTGGCCGCGTCGCTGGTCGCGCGTGTGGATCGGGCGGCGTTGGTACCGATGGACGGCTTCCATCTGGATGATCGGATCCTTGATGCGCGTGGTTTGCGTGACCGCAAAGGCGCCGTCGAGACGTTCGATGCCAGCGGGTTCGCCGCGCTGGCGTCGCGTATGGCGGTGCCGGGGTCCGAGGTGTTCTATCCGGTCTTCGACCGAAGCCGCGAAATCGCCATCGCGGGTGCGGGCGTGGTGCGCGACACGGATCGGGTCATTGTGATCGAAGGCAACTATCTGCTGCTGGACCAAAGCCCGTGGGATCAGGTCAAATATGATCTGACAGTGTCGCTGAACGTGCCCGAGGACGAATTGCGGCGCCGATTGACGCAACGCTGGCAAGGTCTTGGCAAGTCGCCCGATGCCGTGGCCGCGCATCTTGAAAATGACCTTCGCAATGCGCGGCTGGTGGCGGCGCAGTCACGCGCCGCCGACGTGACGCTAGTCGGTCAGAAAGCGCATCATGAACCAGGCGAGGCCTGAACAGATCAGCGTCGCCGCAACGACCGGCAGCGCGGTCCCGTTGTACAGCTGACCGACCGGTGCCGCGATCAGGGTCGCGAGCACGGTCGAGATCGCGGCGACGATGGATGCGGCCATCCCCGCGATATGGCCCATATATTGCAATGCCAGCGCGTTCAGGTTCCCGAATGTGACGCCCGCCATGAAGAACACGCTGACGCACCAGACGAAGAACGCCGGAAAATGCAGCGCCGGGGGCAGCGCCCCGCTCAGCAGCAAGATCAGCATGGTGGCGCTGACGCAGGTCTGCATGATGTATGCCCATTTCGCGATGCGGCGCATGCCGAACCGGGTGACGAAGGTCGCGTTCAGGATCGTGCCCGATCCCGACAGCAGCGCCATCGCCGCGAACCAGGCCGGGAACGCATCGCCCTTGCCGTAAGCTTCGCCGAACAATTGCTGGGCCGATGACAGAAGCCCGAACATCTGGCCGAACCCCAGAGTCAGGATCAGCGTGCACAACATGACATGGCGGCTGGTCAGCACCTCGCGGGCGGCCTCGCGCAGGGGGCCTGCGCGCAGCGGACGGCGGCGTTCGGGCGGCAGCGTTTCGGACTGGCGCAAGTTCAGCCAGCTGCAACCGATCAGCGCGAACAGCAAGAAGCCGATGAACACGCCATGCCAGCCCGCCAGATAGATCATGCCCGCGCCGATCGAGGGCGCAAGGGCGGGCACGATGATGAAGACCATCATCACGAAGCTGGTGATCCGCGCCATCTCGCGCCCGGCGTAAAGATCGCGCACAAGCGCCAGGCCGACGATCCGCGGACCTGATGCACCAAGCCCCTGGACGAAACGCGCCACCAGCAGCATTTCGATCGAGTTGGCGAAGATCGCGATTACTGTCGCGGCGGCGTAGATCCCGAAGCCGATCGTGATGGCTCGCTTGCGCCCGATGGCATCGGATATGGGACCGGCGAACAGCGTGCCCACGCCCATTCCCGCGACGAAGACCGTCAGGATCAGCTGCGCGCGGTTGACGTTGTCAGGTGTCAGCTCGGCGGCGATATCAGGCAGCGCCGGCAGCATCGCATCGATCGAGAACGCGATCGTGGCGAAAAGGAAGGCCAGCATCGCGATGAATTCGGGCATGGGCAGACGGCGCAGCGGCGTCTGCTGAAAGGAAGCGGCATGAGACATCGGAAACACCTATCGGTCAGGTGATGGCCTTAATCCCATTTTGCACGCTGTGCAAGTATTGGGTCAGGCGCCCGTCAACTCGTCCACGACCTGCTGCCACAGGGCTGCAGGCTGCGCACCGGATACGGCATGATGATTGGCGACGATGAAGGTCGGCACCGACGAGATGCCGCGTTCCCGCGCATGGTTTTCGCGCAGCGCAATTTCCTCGCGGTCGGCGTCGCCCTCCAGCAGATGCGCGATCATGGCCCGGTCCAGTCCCGCACCGCCAGCGATGTCGGCCAGCACAGACGCATCACCGATGTCACGCGCCTCTTGCCAGTGGGCGCGCAACAGTCCCGACATCACCCGGCTTTGGGCGCCTTCCAGCCCCGCCCAGTGCATCAGACGGTGCGCGTCGGTCGTATCCGGCTCTCGCGACGAGGGGTTCAGCGTCAGCCCCAGCCCGGCGGCCCGTTCAGCGACGGCACGGGAAGCCTGCTCCATGTTGTCGCCCAGCTTGGCCCTGAGATATTCGATGCGGTCCATGCCATCCGGTGGCATCTGCGGGTTCAGCCGGAATGGATGCCATGCCACTGCGAAGGGATGGTCAGGGCGGCTTTCCAGCGCGCGGTCAAGTTCCAGCTTGCCGATCAGGCACCACGGGCAGACGGGATCGGCGAAGATGTCCAGCGGGATCATGGTCGGTCCTTGCGGTATTGTTCGCGCAGGGCGCGGCGGTTGATCTTGCCGGTAGGCGTCCGGGGCAGGGCGTCCAGCCGGATATAGTCGCGCGGCTGCTTGTATCGCGCCAGGCCGGATTCGGCCAGTGCGCGCAGATCGGACGGGGCGGCGGGGCCGGTCCATAACACCGCGATGATGCTGTTTCCCGGACCCACCGGCAGTTCGATCGCGGCGACATCTCCGGCGTCGGGGTGGCTGGCCAGAAATTCCTCGATCTCTGCCGGGGCGATGCGGAACCCGCCCGCGTTCATGATGTCGTCCTGACGCCCCAGGACAACGATTGCGTCCGCAGCATCCATTCGCGCCTGGTCCCCGGTCAGGAACCAGGCGCCCCGAAAGCGTGCGCGAGTTTCGTCGGGCTGATCCAGGTAACCCAGAAACAGGCCCGGATCGTCGCGACGCACCGCAAGCGCGCCGGGCTGCCCCGGTGGCATCGGCTGGCCGTCATCGGACAGGATGGCGACATTGCGCCCCGTCTGCGGGAAACCGGCGGTTCCCGATGGCGCGGGGCGATCCGGGCTGCCCGAGATGAAGGTCGAGATTTCGGACGCGCCCATCGCTTCGTGCAGATCAGTGCCGGTCCTTGCCTGCCAGTCCGCGCGCAGCGCCGGGTCCAGCCGCTCGCCCGCAGCAAGCCCATGGCGCAAGGTCGGGATCGGTCGCCAGTCCGCCCGCAGTATGCGGCGAAAGACGCCCGGCGCGCCCGCAAGCATTGTCGCGCCATGTCGCGCGGCGAGCAGCGGGATCTGTTCCAGCGATGTGCCTTCGGTCGGGATCAGCGCGGTCGCGCCGACCGTCCACGGGTCCAGCAGTCCGGTTCCCAGCGTGAAGGTCCAGTTGAAGGCACCGGCGTGCAGCATCCGGTCGCGCGACGTCAGGCCGTACCAGCCCTGAAACATCATCCGGCGCGCCATGATCGCGCGATGCGCGTGCATGACCGCACGGGGCTTGCCGGAACTGCCGGAGGTATAGACGATATAGGCCAATCCCTCAGGGTAGGATTGCGCGAAACCGGCAGGTGGAAGATCGGCAAATCCGGCCAGCGCAGCTTCGTCCAGAACCGGCGCGGGATGGTCGGGCAGGGCAATCCCGTCGCCCGCGACCACCAGCGCCGGGGCTGTCTCGTCCGCCAGTGCCGTGATCTCGCGCTTGGTCAGCATTGCGGAAGTCGGTATCGGCACGATCCCGGCGGTGATCGCGCCAAGATAGGCGACCGGAAACGCCGGACGGTTTCCCAGGCGCATCAACATCCGGTCGCCGGGGTTCAGTCCCGCGCGCAGCAATCCGGTCGCCGTGCCTCGCACCGCCGAAATCAGCCGGGAATAGGACCAACGTTCGGCCCGCGCGGGACCGATGATCGACAATGCAAGCTTTTCGGGATGCGCGCTGCCCGCGCGCAGCACTTCCTCTGCCAGGTTCACGACCGCTCTCCTTGCGGACCTCGCGCGCTTTGGGGGCAAACATGCCTGTTCCGTGGTAGCGGAGTGTCAGGCGGCAGGTCTGGTCAACGAAAAACGGCCCGCGCGGGCGGGCCGTCATGTGTGCTGTCAGGCTGGATCAGAGCAGCTTCAGATCGCTGGCCGAGGCGCGGCCGTCACGTCCCGACTGCAGCTCGTACGAGATCTTCTGGTTGTCCTGCAGTCCCGTCAGTCCGGCGCGTTCAACCGCCGAGATATGCACGAAGACATCCTTGCCGCCCTCATCGGGGGCAATAAATCCAAAGCCCTTGGTGGCGTTGAACCATTTCACCGTTCCGGTCGCCATAACCGTTCTCTCCTTCAAGTCTCTCCCGACGCAGGATTGCGTCAGGCCGTGCAGCCCGCTTTCGGTCTTCCGGCTGCCCATCTTCGAAGGGAGGCGGTAGAAAGTCTTCGCTCACGCAAGGGTGAGGATGAACGAATCATCAAGAAACGCAAGCAGGAAACGCCCGCAGGCTGCCCTGCGGATGTGAAACTTGCGTAACATCGGCACTTTTCAGCGCAGATCGGGTGGCGTGGCCTCGACTTTCAGCAATTCCGTCACTTCGGAAAGCGACAATGTGCGACTGCCCTGGCTGTCCAGCCGACGCATCGACACGGACCGATCTTCCACTTCTTTCATGCCGATGGCAAGGATTGCGGGCACTTTCGCCACTGAATGCTCGCGGACCTTGTAGTTGATCTTCTCGTTCCTTGTGTCCGCCTCGGCGCGGATACCGGCTTCGCGCAGCGCCCTGATCACCTCGGCGACATAGTCATCCGCGTCCGAAACGATCGAGGCGACGACGACCTGGCGCGGGGCCAGCCAGAAGGGCAGCTTGCCGGCGCTGTTCTCGATCAGGATGCCGATGAAGCGCTCGAAACTGCCCAGCACCGCGCGATGCAGCATGATGGGGCGGTGCTTGGCGCCGTCCTGGCCGACATATTCCGCATCAAGCCGTTCGGGCAGGTTCGGGTCCACCTGCAGCGTGCCGCATTGCCAATCGCGCCCGATTGCATCGGTCAGCACGAATTCCAGCTTGGGGCCGTAAAAGGCGCCTTCGCCCGGAAAGATCGTGAAATCATGGCCAGCGGCCTTGCAGGCATTGCCAAGTGCCGACTCGGCACGGTCCCAGCTTTCCTCGGATCCGATGCGCTTCTCGGGACGAGTGGACAGCTTGATGCGCCAGCCTTCGAACCCCAGGTCGGCATAGATCCCGGCCAGGAAGTCGATGAACTTCCTGGTCTCGGCCTCGATCTGGCCCTCGGTGCAGAAGATATGGGCGTCGTCCTGGGTAAAGCCGCGCACCCGCATGATGCCGTGCAGCGCGCCCGACGGCTCATAGCGGTTGCAGGACCCGAATTCGGCCATGCGCAAGGGCAGGTCGCGATAGGATTTCAGCCCGTGATTGAAGACCTGCACATGGCAGGGGCAGTTCATCGGCTTCAGGGCATTGATGGTCTTGGTCTTGGCGTGTTCCTCATCGACTTCGACGATGAACATGTTTTCCTGATAGTTGTCCCAGTGCCCTGATTCTTCCCACAATTTCCGGCTGACCACCTGCGGGGTGTTGACCTCGACATAGCCATCGGCGCGCTGCTTGCGGCGCATGTAGTCCTGCAGCGTGACATAGATGTTCCAGCCGTTCGGATGCCAGAAGATCTGGCCCGGCGCCTCTTCCTGCATGTGGAACAGGTCCATCTCGCGGCCCAGCTTGCGGTGGTCGCGCTTGGCGGCCTCTTCCAGCATGTGCAGGTGGGCCTTCAGATCGTCCTTGTTGCGGAATGCCACGCCATAGATGCGCTGCAGCATCGGACGGCTGGCGTCGCCCAGCCAATAGGCGCCGGCGATATGGGTCAGCTTGAAGGCGTCGGCGGGCAGCTGGCCAGTGTTCTGCAGATGCGGGCCGCGGCACAGATCCTGCCAGTCGCCGTGCCAGTACATGCGCAGATCCTCGCCCTCGGGGATGCGGTCGATCAGCTCCAGCTTGAACGGCTCGCCCGCCGCCTTGTAATGCGCGATGGCGCGGTCGCGATCCCAGACTTCGCTGCGGACCGGATCGCGCGCGGCGATGATCTGCTTCATCCTGGCCTCGATCTGGCCAAGATCTTCGGGCGTGAACGGCTCGGCGCGGTCGAAATCATAGAACCAGCCATGATCGCGAACCGGGCCGATCGTCACTTTCACATCGGGCCAGATGTCCTGAACGGCACGCGCCATGACATGGGCAAAGTCGTGGCGGATCAGTTCCAGCGCCTGCGCCTCGTCCTTCATGGTGTGGATCGCGATGCTGCCGCTGTCGCTGATGGGCCAGGCCAGATCGACATGGCGGCCATCCAGGCTGGCGGAAATTGCGCGTTTCGCAAGGCTTGGCGCGATGCTTTCGGCGACCTCGGCGGCGGTGATGCCGGCGGGATAGTCGCGCGAATTTCCATCGGGAAAGGTCAGGGAAATCTGGGACATCATGTCCTCCTCGTCGGTTTGGCGCCCACGGAACGCCCGGCTGCGGGTTATGTCGGTGGCTGTCATGAACCCGGGCGCGCCGGCTGTCAAGAACAGGGGCGGCATGGCGGTTCTGTTCGGCCACAGGATCGCGTATCACTGGGTCCGACCCCGTTGGCGGGACAGCAGAGACGGAGACATCAGCATGAGCGAATTTCTGACCACGCGCGACGGTCGCCGGATCGCCTATCACAGGCTTGCGGGCAGGGGGCCGGGGGTGGTGTTTCTGGGCGGGTTCAAATCCGACATGACCGGCACCAAGGCCATGCATCTGCAGAACTGGGCCGAACGTTCGGGCCGCGCCTTCCTGCGCTTCGACTATTCCGGGCACGGCGACAGCAGTGGCAGCTTCGAGGAAGGTTGTATCGGCGAATGGGCGGACGATGCCCGCGCCGTGATCGAGGCCTTGACCGACGGGCCGCAGCTGCTGGTCGGGTCCAGCATGGGCGGATGGATCGGACTGCTGATCGCGCGCGCGCTGCCGCAGCGCGTTGCCGGGCTGGTTACCGTGGCAGCCGCGCCTGATTTCACCGAGCGGGGGTTCTGGGCGGGGTTCGATGACACGCAGCGTGCCACCCTGATGGCGCAGGGTCGGCTGGAACTGCCAAGCGACTACGACGACCAGCCCTATGTCATTACCCGTCGGCTGATCGAGGACGGCCGCGATCACCTGGTGCTGAACGGTCCGCTGCGCCTGCCATTTCCGGTCAGGTTGCTGCAAGGGACCGCGGACGACGATGTGCCGGTGTCATGGGCCTTGCAACTGCTGGATCATGCCGACGCGGACGACCTGCGGCTGACCCTTGTGAAAGGCGCGGATCACCGGTTCTCGACACCCGAGTGCCTTGATCTGATGACCCAGACCGTCGAGGACATCCTTGACGACATAGGCTGATCCGTCCACGGCGCTGTTTGCGCCAAATCGGCCGCCGATCAGAAGTTCAGCGTGATGTGTTCGCCCAGGTCGGGTTTGTCGCCAGTCGCCTCGGATTTGGCGATCTGGTACAGGAACGCCATGCTGCCGCCCGTGATCCATGTCTCGGCCGTCGCAAGATCGAACCGCAGCAACTGGATATCGCTGTCGTCGCGGCCATCCTCGAACCAGCTGGACGCGACCGCATTCCACAATTCATCCAGCTTTGCCGGATCATCAGCCAGTGAAAGTCGCCCTTCGATCCGCGCGAACAGTCCCTTGCCGCTGTCGCAGACAATGTGCATCGCATCGCGTTCCGACCCGGAAAGGGATTTGGCCAAGTCGGTTTCCTTGGCGGTGATGAACCACAGCTTGCCCGCGTCGCGATCGGTGTAGTGTGACATCGGGATGAAGCGTCTGTCATCGGACAGGCCCAGCATTCCGGCATTAAGGCTGTCCAGGCGATCCCAAAAAGCCTGATGCAGATCCTGTGTGTCGGTCATGTTCGATCTCCGTGCCGCGTCAGGCGGTTTCGGGTATCAACTTTTCCCTCAGGACCGGGTTCCGGCGATCAGACGGCAATCTTGCCGCTGTCGCCAACAGGATCGCTTGCGCCGCAATCCGCGGCTGTCCCGCCGCGCGCCCGCCGACGCTTGGGACGGATCGAATCCGGCACCGCCATGTTCTCGTCGATGAAGTCCAGCACCAGCGGCCGGATATTCAGGCGCCAGGATTTCCCGGCGAAGATGCCATAGTGACCCGCGCCGGATTCCAGGTGCTGCTGCTTCTTTTCGGCCGGAACGCCGGTGCACAGATCTAGCGCGGCGACGCACTGACCGGGCGCCGAGATGTCGTCATTGCTGCCTTCCACGGTCATGATCGCGACATCGCTGATCTTGCCGATATCGACGGGTTTGCCGTTTACCGTGAACCGGTTCTGCGCGATTTCCAGATTCTTGAAGATCCGCTCGACCGTGGACAGGTAAAACTCGGCCGTCATGTCCATGACGGCCAGGTATTCGTCATAGAACTTGTTGTGCCTGTCGCCTTCGGTGCCGGTCCCGCGGGCCTCGTTGAAAATCTTGTCGATGAAGGCGCGCGCATGCGTCTCGGCGTTCATGGCGATGAAGGACGACAGCTGCGCAAGCCCCGGATAGACCATGCGGCCGGCCCCGCGATACTTGAAGCCGACGGACTGGATGGCAAGATGCTCAAGCTCGCCCATCGTCATGCGATTGCCGAAATCTGTGACCTCGGTCGCGGCGGCGTCCGGATCGACCGGACCGCCGATCAGCGTCAGGGTGCGTGGCTGCGAACCGGGATCTTCCTCGGCAAGCATCGCGGTCGCGGCCAATGCCAGCGGTGCCGGCTGGCAGACGGCGACGACATTGGTGTCAGGCCCCAGATGCTTGATGAAGTCGACCAGATAACTTGTATAGTCCTCGATATCGAACTTGCCTTCGCTGACAGGGATATCGCGGGCGTTGTGCCAGTCGGTGACATATACTTCGCAATCGGGAAGAAGCGACGTGACGGTGGACCGCATCAAGGTGGCGTAGTGCCCCGACATGGGCGCGACAAGCAGCACCTTGCGCGGACTGGTCTCGCGCCGGGCAACGCGGAAATGGATCAGGTCACCAAAGGCCCGGCGCATCACCGGCTCGACATAGACGATGTGGTCCTGGCCGTCTTCGCCGGCGATGGGCGGGATTTCCCAGTCGGGCTTGATGACCATGCGCGAGAAGCTGCGTTCGGTGACGCGGCCCCAGGCGCTGAGAACCTTGATGGCGGGGTGGGGGATCAGCGCGAATGCGGGATACGACCCAAGGGCGCGCGCGGTGGCGCCCAGCCATTCGTTGGTGTTCCGAATCGTTTCCATCGCGTCGTAGGACACGATTCCCTTGATTCCTTTCATCGGCATTCGATCCACCATTTGCTGCGCCGCAGCGCGTTTCGTGTGGCCGGTGAAGGGTGAAGGTGTCGGCATAAGCCGGGTTTACCCTGCGCCTGCCCTGCGCGTATGATCATAGTGTTTTTAGGGGGAGAATTGCGATATGGCAAGCGAGACGGGCCCGACGGGAAAGAAGCCAACTCGTCAGACTGGCCGAAAAGCAACTTCCGGAAAGCCTTTGAAGCCTGAAGATAATGGCAAGACGGAAGCGGGCGCGAAAGCCACGCGACGCCGTGGGTCGGACGCCAAGAAGGCGACCGCAGCGACATCGCCGAAACCGGCCTCCAAGCCCCGTAGCCGCGCCGCAGATCCGACGCCGAAGGCAACGGCAAGGGCCAGCGAAGCAGCCGATGCTGCGGTGCAGCAAAAACCCGATAGGCCGGTGCGAAGCCTAAAGACCGCGCGACCCAAGGCCGAGCCCTCGGTCACCAAGGCTGCGTCATCGGCTGCAAGCGACGCAGAGGCGCGACAGACAGACGAAACGCCCGACATCGGTTCGGGCGCACAGACCGCTGCCGAGGCCGCCGAGGCGATGTTCATGGCGGGCAGCGCGCCGACCGCCCGCAGGCTTGCCGAGAATATCGAGCGTATCGAGGCATTGGGGCATCGACTGGTGACCGCACTGAGTGAACGCGCGCTGCCCAATCCGGGCGTCGAGGCGCCGGGCCCCGAGTTGATGATGACGGCAGCCGGGGCGTGGATGAAGGCGCTGGCCGAACAGCCGGCGCGCGTGATCGAACAGCAGGTATCCTATTGGGGCGAAACGCTGAAGCACTACACGCGCGCCCAGCTTGCGCTTGCACGCGGGCAACTGACCGCCCCCGATGATGACGCACCGGCGGACAAGCGGTTTCAGAACCCGCTTTGGCAAAGCCATCCTTACTTCAACTTCGTCAAGAACCAGTATCTGATCAACGCGCGCGCGCTGCAGGATGCCTCTGCCGAACTGGAACTGCCCGATCAGGTCGCCCGGCGCAGGGTGGACTGGATGACCAAGCAGGTCGTCGACATGATGTCCCCCACCAATTTTCTGGCAACGAATCCGGACGCGCTTGAAAAGGCCATTGAGACCGAAGGCGAAAGCCTTGTGCGCGGGCTGGAAAACCTGGTGCGCGATGTCGAGCAGCACGGTGGCGAGATGATCGTGTCCCTGGCCGATACGGATGCCTTCACCGTGGGCGAAAACATCGGCACCGCCGAGGGCAGCGTCGTGCACAGGACCCCGCTTCTGGAACTGATCCAGTACAAGCCGACGACGGATCAGGTTCACGAACTGCCGCTGATGATCTTCCCGCCCTGGATCAACAAGTTCTACATTCTCGATCTGAAGCCGCAGAACAGCCTGATCCGCTGGCTGCTGGATCAGGGCCATACGCTGTTCGTGGTCAGTTGGAAGAATCCGGACACCAGCTATGCCGATATTGGCATGGAGGACTATATCGCCGCCTATCTGGATGCGATGGACAAGGTCCGCGAACTGACCGGCCAGCCCAAGCTGAACGTGGTCGGATACTGCATCGCCGGAACCACGCTGGCGCTGACACTGGCGCTGCTGAACAAGCGCGGCGATGATCGCGTGAATGCTGCGACATTGTTCACGACATTGACCGATTTCTCGGATCAGGGAGAATTCACGACCTTCCTGCAGGACGATTTCGTCAACGGCATCGCGGACGAGGTTCAGCGCCACGGCCTGCTGCGCGCGCAGCTGATGTCCCGCACGATGAGCTTTCTGAGGGCGAATGATCTGGTCTGGGGGCCGGCAGTGCGCAGCTACATGCTGGGCGAGACGCCGCCGGCATTCGATCTGCTGTTCTGGAACGGCGACAGCACCAACCTGCCGGGTCGGATGGCGATGCAGTATCTGCGCTTTCTGTGCCAGAAGAACGCGTTCGCCACCGATGGTTTCGACCTGATGGGGCACCGGCTTCATCTGTCGGATGTCAAGACGCCGCTCTGTTCCGTGGCATGCGAAGGCGACCACATTGCGCCGTGGAAGGATTGCTGGCGGGGGGTCGCGCAGATGGGGGCGCCCGACAAGACCTTCCTTCTGTCCGAGTCCGGGCATATCGCGGGCATCGTCAATCCGCCCAGCAAGAAGAAATACGGCCACTATGCCGGCGGCGCGGATTTCGACCATGGGCACGAGGCGTGGCGCGAATCGGCCGGTTTTGTTGCGGGCAGCTGGTGGCCCCGTTGGGGCGAGTGGCTGGCCGAGCGCGCCGGCAGAATGGTGCCGGCAAGGACGCCGGAACGCGAGATCTTGCCGGCGCCAGGCAGCTATGTTCATGAACGCGCAGGCTGAACAGCCGTCTTGAATGCAACCTTGCCAAAGGCTTGCACGAACCTGCCTATGCTACGTGAATTTTTTGCTGCAGCGCAGCATTCGGGGTTGAAATGCCGCGCTGCAGCATGCATATTGTCGGTACGTTAATGGATCGCGGCCAGCCTTACCCCTCCCAAGAACGGGGCCGCGACAAAAGGAGTGACCGAGATGGCAAAGACCCCTGATTTCACCAAGACGATGCAGGACATGATGGCGAACTTCCCGATCGACACCTCGTCGATGCAGGACGCCATGAAATCGCAAAGCGCCCTGGGCGAGCGTCTGGCCAAGGTGGCCCTGACCGCCGCCGAGCGTTCGACCGAGATTTCGGCCCAGTGGGCCAAGGACAGCATTTCGCGCATGGGCGAACTGGCCGTCGTGAAGGAAGAGCCTTCCGAATACGCCAAGTCGTTCAGCGACTATGCTTCGGCCTCGGCTGAAGTGGCTGCCGAACACATGGCCGCCTTCGCCGAAGTCGCGAAGAAGGTCCAGATGGACACCGTCGACCTGATGCTGACCGCCGGCAAGGACATGTCCTCGGACGTGCAGAAAGCTGCCGAAAAGGCAACGCGCGAAACCCAGGCTGCTGTCAAGAAAGCCAGCAGCGCTGCCGCGAAGTAATCGCAGCTACAGCGTAGAAGCATTGAAAGGGGGCGGGTGACCGTCCCCTTTTTTCGTAGCGAAGGGGCGGCGCGGCGCAACCGCCGGGCAGCGCATAATTTTTCTTTGCCTTTTCGCGGTGCTGCACCCATCATGCACGAAAGGAAATGCAAGAGGGGCCGAAAATGCCCGCAGACGCCAAGCCGCTGCTGATAAAGAGATATGCCAGTCGGCGGCTCTATAATACCGAAACCAGTGACTATGTGACGCTGGACGATATCGCGTCCTTCATCCGCGATGGTCGAGAAGTGAAGATCGTCGATCTGAAATCGGGCGACGATCTGACCCGGCAGTACCTGTTGCAGATCATCGCCGAGCATGAGGGCAGGGGCGAGAATGTCCTGCCGATAGACGTGCTGACCGATCTGGTGCGCAGCTATACCACCAGTGCCCAATCCGTGGTGCCGCAGTTCCTGGCCGCCAGCTTCGAGATGTTGCGCGATGGCCAGTCCAAGCTGATGGAGAACATGGCGACAATTCCGAACCCGATGGCCAACATGCCGGGCTTCGACGCGATGCAGCGCCAGCAGCGCATGTTCCTCAAGGCCATGATGGGGGGCTGGCACGGCGGCGCTTCAGGCCCCGAACCCGAGGATCTTGACACGGATCCCGCGTCCGGGAAGGCAGGGCAGAATGGACCCGGTTCCCGTCCTGGACCTGACGGCGCCGCCAAGTCGCGCGTGAAGTCGTCCGATTCTGACCCGTCCGATCAGCAGGACATGGACGAGATACGCCGTCAATTGGCCGAGCTTCAGAAGCGAATTTCAAATCTCTGACTTGCACGCCTTTGCGCCACCCGTTAGACCGGCGCCGTCGGAGCGGTGGCCGAGTGGTCGAAGGCGCACGCCTGGAAAGTGTGTAGGCGGGAAACCGTCTCGAGGGTTCGAATCCCTCTCGCTCCGCCACTTGCCCTCGCGAAAGCGTTCTCCTGATCCGGCTGCGGCCGGATTTTTCCGTTGTTTTCGAGGGTTATGCGGGAGGGGCTGTTAACCGGTCCACGTCCCGAAGGGCGCACACGCGTTCTCTCCGGGTCGATATTCTCCGGACCTGTTAACCGCCGAGCTTCCGGTGAACAGCTTTAAGTCATTGCTTTCAAGTGATCTTTCGAAGTCCGTGATGCACGCGATTTGGAAAATCCATCTGGATGGCGGATGGAACAGAGATCGAACCCCGCCCGTTGCGCCGCGGTTCGGCTGCAGCTGGGACCAATCTCACCCCAGCCGCTGTTCGTGCTTTGTGCTGAGTCAGCCGCGTGTTACCGTTGTGAAAAAGTGTGAGGCGAGCAGTTGGCCCAGAAGTCAGACATCGAATGGACGGACGCGACGTGGAACCCGGTGACGGGCTGCACCAAGGTCGGTCCCGGTTGTGACAACTGCTACGCCGAGCGGTTCGCAGAGCGCTGGCGTGGGATCCCTGGACACCCCTACGAGCAGGGCTTTGACCTGACACTATGGCCGTCGAGGCTGAAGCAGCCCGTGCTCTGGAAAAAGCCGCGGATGATCTTCGTGAACTCGATGAGCGACCTCTTCCACAAGGACATCGACCGTACATTCATCGACGCGGTGTTCGACGCCATGGAGCAGGCGGACTGGCACGTCTACCAGGTGCTGACCAAGCGCAGCTCGCTCATGCGCAACTACGTTCGGAAGCGATATGATGGAGGGCCGATCCCTCGGCACATCTGGCTCGGCGTTTCTGTCGAGAACGCCGCGCACGCGAGCCGGATCGAGCACCTGAAGCAGATCAATTCCGACGCGCGCTTCATCTCGTTCGAGCCGCTGCTCGGACCGGTCGGGGATGTCGATCTGCAGGGCGTCGCGTGGGCCATCGTCGGGGGGGAGAGCGGGCCCCGGGCTCGGCCCATGGACGAAAGCTGGGCCCGCCAGATCCGGGACATCTGCGAACGTGACGACGTCGCTTTCTTCTTCAAACAATGGGGTGGCGCCCGTCCGAAGTCGGGCGGGCGTCTGCTCGATGGTGAGGAATGGAACGGCTTTCCGTGGCAAATCGTCCCGAAGCCGATCCTCGATCAGATTTCAGCGTGAACCATTTCGCATGGAGTACCGCTATCATTGAAGAAATCGCATGTTGAAAATACCGTTGGCCCATGGGCTCGGCAAAAGCTCGATGGCCTCGAGGCATATCTTCACGCTTACACCATTGCGCTGAAGAAACAGTCCTTCGAACTGGTCTACGTCGACGCATTCGCCGGCGCGGGACGGTCAAGAATCCGCGACGCCTGGGCCGGTGCTGATGACGAAGACCTTCAGCTTCTTGATGACGAGTTCGTTCTGTCCGAGGAGCAGTTCATCGAAGGCTCCCCGCACCGAGCCCTCGCCCTCGAAAACCCCTTCACCCAATACCATTTCTTTGATGCAGATGCAGGGCGCGCGGCCCTTCTCGAGGGCCTGAGGACCGAGTACCCGGCTCGAAAGATCAGCGTTCAGGTTGGCGACGCGAACGAATTGATCCAGAAGCTGGTCCCGCGGATAGCAGGGCGGAACACAAGGGGCGTTGCTTTCCTCGATCCTTATGGCCCCCACCTGGACTGGCAAACCGTCGCAGCCTTAGGGTCAACCAAGAGGTTTGAGGTGATCATCAATTTCCCGCTTGGAATGGCCATCAACAGATTGATCACCCGGTCGGGCGACATACCGGATGGTTGGCGCGCGGGGCTGAACGGCTGCTTTGGCGGTGCGGACTGGGAGAGCCTCGTCTATGCAGAGCGCACCGACCTCTTCGGGGATACGACCCGCCACAAGGTTGACGATGCAGCCAAGCGGCTTCTTGACCACTACGTCGGCCGCCTGAAGACCTTGTTCGGCCACGCCGCCACACCGAGTGTCGTCAGGAACACGCGAGGTGTCCCGATCTACTACATGCTGTGGGCGGGGCCCCATCCCCTCGGGCACAAGATCGCCGACTACATCTTGGCGAAGGGTGATCGGATCACGCCACCAAAGACTCGGTCCGTTCGACGATGACCAGCTGGCGGCCCCGATTGCTAGCCGAGCCGGAACGCAGGCCTTGAAAGCATCCGAACGGCGAGACCGATCGAAAAGATCGCGTCGTGGCGCAGCAGGTCGTCCGCCGATCGGCTCTCATCGATGCTGCGGTAATCCCCCCCGATCTTAACGGGATGCGGAAGTAGAATTTTCTCGGCAGGATGACTGAGGAGATTCCGATGAAGAAGACACGATACACAGAAGCCCAGATCATGGGTGTGCTGCGCCAGATGGAGGGCGGTGTGCCTGCCGCCGAGCTGTGCCGCGAGCATGGGATGAGCAGCGCCACGCTGTACAAGTGGCGGGCAAAGTATGGCGGCATGGACGCCAGTCTCATCAGTGAGATGAAGGCGATGGCCGAGGAGAACCGGCGTCTGAAGCGCATGTACGCCGACGTCAGCATGCAAAACGATCTGCTCAAGGAGGCGCTCGGAAAAAAATGATACGGCCAGCTCAACGCCGAGAGTTGGCCGTGAAAGCGGTGGCGATGAAGGGCGTCAGCATAGCGCTGGCGTGCCGGGCGTTCGAGGTCAGCGAGACGTGCTATCGATATAGCCCGAAGCTGGACGATGAGAACGAGCAGATCGCCGATTTGCTCCTCGGGCTGACGACGGCGAAGAAGACTTGGGGCTTTGGCCTGTGCTTCCTGTATCTGCGTAACGTCCAGGGACATGGCTGGAACCACAAGCGGGTGTATCGGATCTATCGCGAACTGGAGCTGAACCTGCGGATCAAGCCGCGCAAGCGTCTGAAGCGGGAGAAACCCGATGAACTGGCGGTTCCAGAGGCGCCAAACGAAGTGTGGTCGATGGACTTTATGGCTGACAGGCTGGGGGATGGGCGGCAGTTCCGGCTGCTGAATGTTTTGGACGACTTCAATCGCGAAGGACTGGGCATTGAGGTCGACTTCTCACTGCCTGCGGAACGGGTCGTGCGAGCCCTGAACCAGATCATCGAATGGCGTGGTGCCCCAAGGACAATTCGAGTCGACAACGTCCTAGCTCGGGAACAAGACGCGGTTTGAGACGTCAGATCACGGGGCATCCGAGCGACCGGATACCTTTGGAATAGTTGCCCAGGCGGGCTCCGCCGTCAAGAAGTGGTCTCTTCCATA
>NZ_JAGHRA010000039.1 GCF_017744015.1 Paracoccus sp. R12_2 | reverse complement strand
TGCTCTGTCCGAAAAGGATCAGCAAGCCGTCAAGCGCGCAAAGGGTGTCGGAGGCGTCTAAAAGCGAGCAACCGGGCAAACCGGCAGCAGTCAGCCCCTGCCGGCCCGTTTCCACACAGCCTCGGCCCAGAGCTGCCGTTCGACTTCATTGGAACGAAGGTCCACTTGGAGCCCGTTTTGCTCAATTTCTGCTATGTAGCGAATGGCTGCTCTCGCCGCACTGGCATCAAACTTCAAGACCGTTTTGAGTTTGAACAACGAGCTTATTGTAACGGCGATCAAGGCGATTGGCGTTTGTGCGAAAAATGTATTTTAGCGGACCGAGTGCTATGTAGATTTGAAAAGCTTACCGCGACGCCTTTTGCAGAAGCCCGATGAGCTCACCGAACTTTGCACGCTGCTCTTCTGGATCGCCACTCTGGATGGCGGTCTCGACGCAATGCTCTGCATGGTTCTCCAGGATGAGCTTTTCGACACCAAGGAGCGCAGACCGGATTGCGGCTGTCTGCGCAAGAATATCCATGCAGTAGCGGTCAGCCTCGACCATGCCAGCCACGCCCCGCACTTGGCCTTCCAGACGGGAAAGCCGATCCAGTGTCTTGTCCTTGTTTGCCTTCACGTGTCGCGTCTCCCTGCCTTTTGGAACCTGCCGCGGACTATCTTGTTGTATACCCCATATGGGTATATAAACAAGGCAGGAAATGGCATACCGGGAGGACACTACAATGGATTCACACGGCACGCATCACCATAGCAAAAGCGGCAAAGGCAGCGGCTATGGCCGGTTCTTCGCTATGATCGGCACCTCGACGGTTGTGATGTTTGGCCTGATGTATCTCAACACCTACGCCCTCGATCACGTCTTCTTCTCGCAGACCCGGATGTGGATGGCGCTCTACATGGGCGGGATGATGGCGATCATCATGCTCGCTTTCATGCTGGGCATGTATTCCAACCGGAAAGCCAACATCGCGATTTTCGCGGGCGCAGCCATCGCCTTCGTCGCCGGGGTTTATCTTGTCCGGTCTCAGGACACCGTTGGCGATGTCGCCTGGATGAAGGCGATGATCCCGCACCACTCGATCGCGATCCTGACCAGCGAACGGGCCAACATTTCCGACCCGCGCGTCCGCGAGCTGGCCGATGCGATCATCGAGGCGCAGCGCGGCGAGATCGCGGAAATGAAGCGATACATCGCGGATATCGAGGCCAACGAGGACGCTGCCCCCGGCACTCCCCGCATCGAAGAAGGGAACTGAGCAATGATGAATGGTGAAATGCACGAAGGTACAGGCTGGATAATGATGGGCGGCATGGGACTGATCGCCCTGCTGTTCATCGCCTTTCTGATCACCGGTATCGTTTATTTTGTCCGCAACTCTCGCTGACGCTGATCGCAAGGAGATTATGAAATGCCAAAGGACACCCGCGACTTTGCCGACGTAACAACCGATCCCGCCACCGCCGCGATCGGGAAAACAGCTGTTCTCTACCGCATGGCTCTGCCGAACCATCTGTGCCCGGCAGGGCAAAAGGCACGCTGGCTTCTGGACCGCAATGGGTTCAAGGTCGATGACCGGCTATTCCGCGAACGGTCAGAAGTCGATGCGTTCAAGGAAGAATACGACGTTCCAACCACACCGCAGGTCTGGATCGACGGCGAGCGCGTCGGTGGCTATGATGCCCTACGCCAGCAGCTCACCGACTACGATCCGAAGGCCACGACCTACAAACCGGTGATCTACCTCTTCGCCGTGGCCGCCGCGACGGCGCTCGCGCTGTCCATTGGCTTCCTCGGCACGATCACATGGCAAACGCTCGGCTGGTTCATCTCGGTCTCGATGATCCTTTTGGGGATGCAGAAGCTCCGCGACATCGAAAGCTTCACGACGATGTTCCTCAACTACGATCTGTTGGCGCGAAAGTGGGTGCCATACGCCTATGTCTATCCGTGGGTTGAGACGGGGGCGGGTATTCTGATGACGGGTATGTTGTTGACCCCGCTTGCTGCTCCTGCGGCGCTCTTCATTGCAACGGTGGGCGCGATCAGCGTGTTCAAAGCCGTATACATCGACAAACGAGAGTTGAAATGTGCCTGTCTGGGCGGCAACTCGAACGTGCCTCTGGGTTTCGTAAGCCTGACGGAAAACCTGATGATGATGGGCATGGGCCTCTGGATGTTGGGGATGTGGTTCGCAGCCTGAAACGTCCTCCACCGTTCCTCTCGGAAATCGACATAAACAGGAGAACTCGAAAATGAACATCATCAAGACCGCCCTCGCAACTACCATTGCGGCGTTGGCATTTTCCGCACCAGCTTGGGCACAGGATGCCGGGTTCGAGCCTCCCGAACAGTGCACCGAAGTTTCTGTTATGGAGGAAATGGATCATTCGGCGATGGGTCACGACGATCCCGCTTACAACGCGCGGTCGGAGAGTGACGATCATGATGCCATGCCAGAGCACGTGCAGGAGAATATGCGCAGAATGGCAATTACCATGCCCGCGATGGAGGAAGGTATGATGCGTGAAGATGCCGACGTGGCATTCGCCTGCGCAATGATTGCCCACCATCAGGGCGCAATCGACATGGCGCAGGTGCTGCTTGAACATGGTGACGACCCGCATATGATCGAACTTGCCGGAGAAATAATCGCCGCGCAGGTCGGTGAAATTGACCAAATGACAGCTTGGCTGGCCGAGAATGCCGAATAGTATGACGCTGGCCGCACGTTCCGGATTTTGCGGCTACTTCTTTAAGGCACCTCCCAAAAACCACCGTTTGTTGAACGGTTCACCAGACCGGACATTGGTGCACGTGCAGCGAAGGTCTGAAAAGTCCCGCATTGCTGACCTCCATCCTTTGCGCAGCGACCGTCCGCTCTCCGCCCTCCCTGTCGGTGCTGCGGAAGCGAAGGCCCTGACTTCGCGCCTGCGGCTAAAGGCCGCTTCGTCCCGCATAGCCGACCACCTCATCATTGATCCAGCAGCAAATCTGCGGCCCGCGCGAGGGCGCGGGCCATGACGGGCTGAGGACGTGCCGGGGGATCGGCGCGGGCTGCGCCCGCGCTCACCCCCGCCCCGACGATGTTTCCCTTTCTTTTGTCCGCCACGCATCCGGTAGGATGCCGGTCAAGGGGTAATCCCCCCATTTTTGTGGGGGCTTGGTCGTAGAATTTACGCGGCCATTCTCAGTTTCTGTGCGGGTGTCATCCCGCCGTTGCCCATGTTTGGGCGCTCATTGTTGTAGGACCAGAGCCATTC
>NZ_JAGHRA010000038.1 GCF_017744015.1 Paracoccus sp. R12_2 | reverse complement strand
CTCAAAAAATCCATGTCGATCACTCCAATGACCCCCGACAAATCCCGTCAGGGGCAGGGTTCCACATGGGTCAATTCTCAGTGACAATTTTGATCGTTGCTGGGTCAGTTCTCAGTGACATCCAACAGCCATCGGTCGCATACAGCCCTTCGATATCACGAAGGCCTGCGTCGAAAACTTGCGCGCAGCAGGCATTCAATCGCTAAACGCGGACCTCGTCTATGGCCTCCCCCACCAGAACATGGCCCGGCTGGACCACACCGTCTCAAAGGTGCTCGAGCTGGCGCCGGATCGGCTGGCTATCTTTGGCTATGCCCATGTCCCGTGGGTTTCCAAACGCCAGCAACTGATCGACGGCGACGCCCTGCCGAAGGAGGTCGAGCGATACGAACTTGCGACCCTCGCCGCACAGCGGTTTGTTGATGCGGGCTTCGACACGATCGGGATCGACCACCTCGCCCGTCCCGCCGATACCTTGGCGCGAGCAGCCCGCTCCGGCCTCCTGCGGCGCAACTTCCAGGGCTATACTGACGACACCTGCCCGACGCTGATCGGCCTCGGAGCCTCCTCTATCTCGCGCCTTCCCGCGTGCTACATCCAGAACGCGCCGGCCACCGCCGCCTACATCCAGCGCATCGAGAGCGGGACGTTGGCAGGGTCGCGCGGTCACGTAATGACAGAGGACGACCGGCTCAGGGCTCGCGTCATCGAGATGCTGATGTGCGATTTCCGCCTCAACCGACCTGCACTTCATCAGGTGTTCGGCGATACATCAAACATCGTCGATCCATTGATTGCGCAGGTGGCAACCCGGTTTCGCGACTACGTGGAGCTTTCGGAAAACTATCTCGACATTTCCCGTGCGGGCAGGCCACTCACGCGCATCATCGCAAGCTGGTTCGACGCTCATGTCCCGGACGGCGTCAAATATAGTCAGGCCTCATGAACGGATGCTCCACGAGTGCCGGAAGCGCTGAATTTCCCGACTGGTCTCCAAAAACTTGGAGATTGCACAGCCAATGGCGAACGGACCCAACTGCCTTAATCCATCGCATCTGGCAGGACTGTGGGCGGCTCGCTGCGGATGGCAGCAGCGAACGCCCCACGCGTATAAAGCGCCGACGACATCTATTCCGCGCCTCTTAGCGGGCTCTAACTCTTCCTCATCATACTTGTAGCTTCGGCAGTTGGAGGCATAATCCGCCGAAACGATCCAGAAGTGACTGAATTGACCAACACCACGCCTGCCCGGACCTACGTCGTCGTGCTTACCGCACTCGGCGCGACACATCTTTTGAACGACCTGATGCAGTCGCTCATACCTGCAGCCTATCCGATCCTGAAGGAGGCATAAGGGCTAGACTTCGTGCAAATAGGACTCATCACATTAACATTCCAGATCGCCGGATCGCTGCTGCACCCAGTGATGGGTATGGTGACGGACCGCTATCCAGCGCCGTATTCACCCGTGGTTGGCATGGCTTTCACCTTGTCCGGATTGGGGTGCCTAGCCTTCGCCGCAAGTTATGGTGGGATCCTCGTCGCGGTGGCGCTGATTGGCATCGGATCCTCGATTTTTACCCTGAGGCAACGCGCATGGCACGCTACGCGGCAGGCGACCGAAAGGGACTTGCACAGGGGATATTCCAAGTGGGCGGACAGGCCGGTGGCGCTCTCGGTCCTGTCCTTGCCGCGCTTATCATTGTGCCTTGGGGCCAGCCGAGCCTGGCCTGGTTCGCAGTACTCGCGCTTCTCGCGATGGCGTTGCTGACCTGGATCGGGAGTCTGCAGCACCGGATCCGCTCAGAGTTCACGGATCGTTCCGCCCGCCGCCGAGCCGATTCCTCCTCCCCAGAGCATAGCGCAGCAACGATCGCTTTGGGATTGAGCGTGCTCACCCTCTTCATGTTCACCAAGAACACCCATGGCGAGAGCTTCCGGTCCTTCTACACCTTCTACCTGATCGAGAAGTTCGGCCTTTCGATCCCCGCGTCGCAGATGATGCTGTTCCTATTCCTAATCGCGGCAGCGGTTGGCGTGCTGATCGGCGGGATCGTCGGCGATGCGATCTGGCGGCGGCAGATGATCTGGATCTCTGTGCTGGGGCCCCTTCCGTTGACCCTGATCCTGCCCTACGCTGACCTGTTCTGGACCGGCGTGCTGACGGTGGCGATCAACCTGATTATGGCCAGCGCCTTTGCCTCAATCCTGATCTACGCTATGGACCTGTTGCCGAACCGCATCGGTCTGATCGGCGGTTTGTGTCCCCCATCAGCGCCTATGGCACAGATTTGAGGTTGTGATTTAAGGAGGATTTGGGCTTCGTCGTAGTGACGAAGGAACGAAGATGAAGCCCAAATCCTCCAATACAAAATCGCCGGTGAAGCCCCCTGCGGAGCGTGTTGTGAAAGACATCCGTCGGCAAACGCGTCGTCATTTCTCGGCCGAGGACAAGATCCGCATCGTGCTTGAAGGTCTGCGCGGTGATGACAGCATTGCCGAGCTATGCCGCAAAGAGGGCATAGCGCAGAGCCTGTACTACACCTGGTCGAAGGAATTCATGGAAGCGGGCAAGCGCCGCCTGGCGGGCGACACTGCCCGTGCCGCGACCACCGGCGAGGTGCAGGACCTGCGTCGCGAAGCCCGTGCGCTGAAGGAATGCGTGGCCGATCTGACGCTGGAAAACCGCTTGCTTAAAAAAAGCATGATCGCGGATGGGGGCGACGACGAATGAGGTATCCCGCATCCGAGAAGCTCGAGATCATCCGGATCGTCGAGCAGTCGCACCTGCCCGCCAAGCGCACGCTGGACCAGCTCGGCATCCCTCGCCGAACGTTCTATCGCTGGTATGACCGTTACCTTGAAGGCGGGCCGGAGGCGTTGGAAGATCGGCCATCGGCGCCGAGCCGGGTATGGAACCGCATCCCGGCGGGCATCCACGACCAGATCATCGAGCTGGCGCTGGAACAGTCTGAGCTGAGCCCCCGAGAACTGGCCGTGCGCTTCACCGACGAGCAGCGCTACTTCGTGTCGGAAGCCACGGTTTACCGGCTGCTCAAGGCCCACGACCTGATCACCAGTCCGGCCTACGTCGTGATCAAGGCGGCCGACCAGTTCCACACGAAGACCACCCGCCCGAACGAGATGTGGCAGACCGACTTCACCTACTTCAAGATCATCGGGTGGGGTTGGATGTATCTGTCAACTGTCCTCGACGACTTCTCGCGCTACATCATCGCCTGGAAGCTGTGCACCAACATGCGGGCCGAGGACGTGACTGACAAGCTGGACCGCGCCTTGGCGGCTTCGGGCTGCGACAGCGCCACCGTGCTGCACAAGCCCCGGCTGCTCAGCGACAACGTCCTAGCTCGGGAACAAGACGCGGTTTGAGACGTCAGATCACGGGGCATCCGAGCGACCGGATACCTTTGGAATAGTTGCCCAGGCGGGCTCCGCCGTCAAGAAGTGGTCTCTTCCATA
>NZ_JAGHRA010000037.1 GCF_017744015.1 Paracoccus sp. R12_2 | reverse complement strand
CGCGTCATTTCCTGATTGTTTGTATATTTGTTATGACTGCGGCGTTGATGATGTCTTTTGTTGTGCATCCTCGCGACAGGTCGTTTGCGGGTTTTGCGAGGCCTTGCAGGATGGGTCCGATGGCGTCGAGCCCGCCGAGGCGTTGGGCGATCTTGTAGCCGATATTGCCCGAGGCCAGGTCGGGGAAGATGAAGACATTGGGGCGTCCGGTCAGCCGGCTGCCGGGGGCCTTCCTGGCGCGGATGGCGTCGTCCAGCGCGGCGTCGAACTGGATCTCGCCATCGACTTCCAGATCGGGTTCGGCGGCCCGGATCAGCGCCAGCGCCTCGTGGATCCGGGCCAGGCTGGGATGGTCGGCCGAGCCCGCGGTCGAGAAGGACAGCAGCGCCACGCGCGGCGTCTCGGCCAGCACCTGCCGGCAGGATTGCGCGGCCGAACGGGCGATGGCGGCCAGCTCGGCCGCGTCGGGCTGAATGACGAGGCCGCAATCGGCGAAGATCATGCCGCCCCGGATCGGCGCCTCGGGGCCGCAGGACAGCATCAGGAAGAAGCTGGACACGATCCCCGCCCCCTCGGCGCGGCCGATGATCTGCAACGCCGCGCGCACCGTCTCGGCGGTGGTGGCGACGGCGCCGCCCAGGGTGCCGTCGGCCTGTCCCAGCCTGACCCGCATCGCGGCCTGCCGGATCGGATCGCGCATCTCCTCCAGCGCCCGTTCTGCGGTCATGCCGCGGGCCGCCCGCATCTGGTGCCAATGCGCCGACAATTCGACCAGGTCGGGCGCCTCGGCCGGGCGCAGCGCGGTGACGCCGGGGATCTCGGGGCCGTTCATCAGCGTCACCCGCGCCAGCCCCCCTTCGGCCAGCAGCGCGGCGGCGCGCGCGACACGCGGGTCATCGCCCTCGGGCAGGATGATGTGGCGCGGATCGGCGCGGGCCGTGTCGAAGAGACGTTCCAGCGGTTTCATCGGCGAAGCCTTTCGGTCAGGGAAGAACGGCTGCGGGGCAGGACGGGATCGGGCGCGGCCCGGGCCTGGCCTGCGGCGGACGGGGTGGGCCGGACGGGGTGCGGGGGGCGAAGACCGCGTGCACCGGCTCAGCCCAGGAAATGCAGGCCGGCGACGATGAAGACGCCCAGGAACACGGTCTCGGCGACCATCAGCGCGATCGCGCCCGAGCCGACGTCCAGCATCCGCGCCAGCGAGGTCTTGATGCCCACCGCCGCGATCGCGATCAGCAGCGCCCACCGGCTGAGCGCGCCGGCCCAGTCCGCCAGAAGCTGCGGGATCAGCCCGATCGAGTTCAGCGCCGCCAGCGCCAGAAAGCCCAGCACGAAGCCCGGCAGCAGCGGCGGGCGCCTGCCCTCGGACAGATCCGCCAGCCCCATCTGGCGAATGACCAGCGAGAAGCACAGCACCACCGGCGCCAGCATCGACACCCGGATCAGCTTGACCAGTGTCGCGGTCTCGCCGGTCTCGGGGCCGATGGAAAACCCCGCGCCGACCACCTGCGCCACGTCATGGATGGTGCCGCCCAGAAACACGCCGGAATCGCGGGCGGTAAAGCCGAACAGACCCGACAGCATCGGATAGACCACCATCGCCACCGTCGACAGCACCGTCACCGACAGCACCGTGAAGACCAGGTCGCGTTCGGATTTCTCGTGCCGCGGCAGCACCGCGGCGATGGCCATCGCCGCCGAGGCGCCGCAGATCGCCACCGAGCCGCCGGTCAGCAGCGCAAACCGCCAGCCGCGGCCCACGAACCGGCTGGCCAGCAGCGCGAAGCCGATGGTCAGCACCACCCCCGCCACCACCAGCGCGATCGCCGGGCCGCCAAGCCCGGCCAGCATCTCGACGCTGATCCGCGCCCCCAGCAGCGCCACCCCCAGCCGCAGCACGGTGCGGGCGGTCACCTCGATGCCGGGCGCGGTCCGCGTGCCCGACTCGGCCAGAAAGTTCAGCGACAGACCCAGAAGCAGCGCCAGAAGCATCGCCGGCGCACCGTAATGTTCCGACAAAAACTGCGCGGTGGCCGCGACAAGAACCGAAACGGCAAAGCCCGGAAACATCTCGTGCAGGCGGGCACGGCCCGGCAGCCGCGCGGCAAGGCCTGCCGCGGGACCGGTCAGGGGACGGGTCATGGGGAAAGCTCCTCTGGAGGGGCCCGGCGGCCGAGGCCGCCGGGCCGGGACGGGCTGCAATCAGGCTGCCGCGCCTTTCTGCGGACGCATGTCCGCCGCGTCGATCCCGGCGACCGGCACCGGCTTCTTCATCGCGTCGCGCCGGAACGGCTCGCCCAGTTCCTGGTTCAGCAGGACCTCGATGAAGGTGGTCTCGCCCTCCTTCATCTGACGCTCGACCGCCTGGTGCAGGGCATCGGTCAGCTCCTCGGCGGATTTCACCTGCACCCCGTTCACCCCGCAGGCCTGCGCAATCCCCGCATAGGACGTGCCGCGGTCCAGCTCGGTGCCCACGAAGTTGTTGTCATACCACAGCGTCGTGTTGCGCTTTTCCGCGCCCCACTGGTAGTTGCGGAAGATCACCATCGTGATCGCCGGCCAGTCGTCGCGGCCGCAGGCCGTCATCTCGTTCATCGAGATCCCGAAGGCGCCGTCGCCCGCAAACCCGATCACCGGCGTGTCCGGATTGCCGATCTTGGCCCCCAGGATCGCCGGAAAGCCATAGCCGCAGGGGCCGAACAGGCCCGGCGCCAGGTATTTGCGGCCCGCCTCGAAGCTGGGATAGGCATTGCCGATGGCGCAGTTGTTGCCGATGTCCGAACTGACGATGGCCTCGGCCGGAACCGCCTGCATGATCGCGCGCCAGGCCTGGCGCGGGCTCATCAGATCGGCGTCGCGGCGGCGCGCGCCCTCGTTCCATTCGGTGCCGGGATCGTCCTCCTCGTGATCCAGGCTGGACAATTCCTGCGCCCAACGCGACCTGGTCTGCGCGACCAGCGCGCGGCGTTCCGCGCGACCGGCATCGCCGGCATCCGCCGAAAGCTGGCCCAGAATGCCGCGCGCCACCTTGGCCGCGTCGCCCTGGATGCCCACCGTCACCTTCTTGGTCAACCCGATCCGGTCGGCATTGATGTCGACCTGGATGATCCGGGCGTCCTTGGGCCAGTAATCGATCCCGTAGCCCGGCAGGGTCGAGAACGGATTGAGCCGCGTGCCCAGGGCCAGCACCACATCGGCCTTCTGGATGATCTCCATCCCCGCCTTGGAGCCGTTATAGCCCAGGGGGCCCATCGCCAGCGGGTGGCTGCCCGGGAAGCTGTCATTGTGCTGATAGTTCGAACAGACCGGCGCATCCAGACGCTCGGCCAGCTGGACAAGATCGGGGATCGCCCCCGACAGGACCACGCCCGCACCCGACAGGATCACCGGGAACTTCGCCTCGCTCAGCAGCCGGGCCGCCTCGGACACCGCATGCTCGCCGCCCGCAGGACGCTCGAACGCCACCACCTGCGGCAGGTCCACGTCGATCACCTGGGTCCAGAAGTCGCGCGGGATGTTCATCTGCGCCGGCGCCGAGTTGCGCCAGGCCTGCATGATCACCCGGTTCAGCACCTCGGGAATCCGCGAGGCGTCGCGGACCTCTTCCTGGTAACAGACGCAGTCGGCAAACAGCCGCATCTGCTCCATCTCCTGGAAACCGCCCTGCCCGATCGTCTTGTTGGCCGCCTGCGGCGTCACCAGAAGCAGCGGCGTGTGGTTCCAGTAGGCCGTCTTCACCGGCGTCACGAACCCCGTCACGCCAGGGCCGTTCTGCGCGATCGCCATCGACATCTTGCCCGTCGAACGCGTGAAACCATCCGCCATCAGACCAGCATTCGTCTCGTGCGCACAGTCCCAGAACGTGATCCCGGCACGCGGAAAAAGATCAGACACAGGCATCATCGCAGAACCGATGATCCCAAATGCATGCTCTATCCCATGCAACTGCAAAACCTTAACAAAAGCTTCCTCGGTCGTCATGTTCAT
>NZ_JAGHRA010000036.1 GCF_017744015.1 Paracoccus sp. R12_2 | reverse complement strand
GGTGCAGATCGTCGCGGCGTTCGTCCAGCTGTATCGCGAACATGCGAAATACCTGGACCGGGCCCATAAATGGGTCGCCAAGGTCGGGCTTGATTGGGTCATCGCCCAGGTTGTGGACGATCTGGATCACCGCAAGGCGCTGGTCGAACGGTTCGAGATCAGCCAGTCGGTCTATCGCCGCGATCCATGGGCCGATCATTCCACCCCATCCGAAACCCCGAAATGGTCGCCCTTGGCCGACCTGACCCTGGAGGCCGCCGAATGAGCCTGTTCGTCGATATCGCCGCGCTTGAGGATATTCCGCAGCAGGGCGCCCGCATCATCAAGACACCCGAAGGCTGCGTCGCGCTGTTCCGCACCGCCGATGATCGCGTCTTCGCGCTGGACGATCGTTGCCCGCACAAGGGCGGCCCGCTGTCTGAGGGCATCGTCCACGGCACATCCGTCACCTGCCCGCTGCATAACTGGGTCTTCGACATGACGACCGGGGTGGCGCAGGGCGCCGATGACGGCGCGGTCCGCACATGGCCCGTCCGGGTCGAGGCCGGACGCATCCTGATCACCACCGACCTTATCGCCCGCAGCCGGGCCGCCTGAGAGGAGCCGACATGAACACGCACGTCTCTTGCCGCCCGGTCCGGACAACCTGTCCCTATTGCGGAGTGGGCTGCGGCGTGCTGGCCACTCCCACGGCTGATGGCGGATTGGCGATCAAGGGAGATCCGGACCACCCGGCAAACTTCGGGCGCCTTTGCGTCAAGGGCATGGCTCTTGGGGAAACAGTCGGTCCTGCTGGCCGCCTGCTGTCCCCCCGGGTCAGCGGGCGTCAGGTGGAATGGAACGAGGCGCTGGACCTGGTCGCCCGCCGCTTCAGCGAGGCAATCGAGAAACACGGCCCGGATGCGGTCGCCTTCTACGTCTCGGGCCAGCTGCTGACCGAGGATTACTACGTCGCCAACAAGCTGATGAAGGGCTTCATCGGCAGTGCCAACATCGACACAAACTCCCGGCTGTGTATGGCCTCTTCGGTGGCAGGGCACCGGCGCGCCTTCGGCAGCGACACGGTGCCGGGCCGTTACGAGGATCTCGAAGAGGCCGACTGCGTCGTCCTTGTCGGCTCGAATCTGGCGTGGTGCCACCCTGTCCTGTTCCAGCGCCTTGCCCGCGCACGGGAGGTTCAGGGCACCAAGGTCATCGTGATCGACCCGCGCCGCACCGCCACTTGCGAGATCGCCGACCTGCACCTGCGCGTCCGGCCCGGAGCGGATGCGGCTATTTTCAACCTGCTGCTGGCCGAAGCAGAACGCCGGGGTCTGACCGCAAACGCATCTGTGGACGGGATGGAAGAGGCGCTGACAACCGCCCGGCAAACCGATGCGGCGATGACAGGTTTGTCTGCGGATGAGCTTGATCGCTTTATCGACCTGTGGTGTGCAAGCGACAAGGTCGTGACAGTCTATTCTCAAGGTATCAACCAGTCCGACAGCGGCACCGACAAAGTCAACACCATCCTCAACTGCCACATGGCGACCGGCCGCATCGGGCGGCCCGGCATGGGGCCTTTCTCCGTCACCGGGCAACCCAATGCCATGGGTGGCCGAGAGGTTGGAGGTCTTGCCAACATGCTGGCCTGCCATCTGGACATCGACGATCCGGTTCACCGGCAGGCTGTCCAGCAGTTCTGGAATTCGCCAAGGATGCCTCATGCGCCAGGTCTGAAGGCTGTCGACATGTTTCGCGCCGTCGAGGACGGTCAAATCAAGGCGCTTTGGATCATTTGTACCAATCCCGCCATGTCGATGCCCGACGCCGACCGCGTCGCCCGCGCAATTGCCGGCTGTGACTTTGTCGTGGTGTCGGATATCATGGCGCGGACCGACACGACACGCTTGGCGGACGTGCTGTTGCCCGCGACGGGATGGGGGGAAAAGGACGGCACGGTCACGAACTCTGAACGGCGGATCAGCCGTCAGCGCCCGACACTTGTCCCGGTCGGACAGGCCCGCCACGACTGGCGTATCCTCTCCGAGGTCGCCCAAAGGATGGGTTGGCATGACGCCTTCTCCTGGTCGCATCCCTCGGAAATCTTTGGCGAATATGCCGCGCTTTCGGGCGTGGCCGGACAACTGGGCAGCGATTTCGACATTTCCGATTGCGCGACGATCAACCGCTCGGATTACGACTCGATGACGCCATTCATCTGGCCACGCGCAGGCACGCGGCAAGGCAAGCGCTTTTTCGGGGAAGGCACCTATCACACGCCGACGGGTCGGGGCCGCATGGTTCCCGTCGTTCCACGCTTACCACAGCCCGCGACAACCGACGTTGCCTTCCAGCTGAACACCGGGCGCGTGCGGGATCATTGGCATAGCATGACGCGCACCGGCGCCTCGCCGCGTCTATCGCGCCACTCAGCCGAACCCTGTCTCGAAATTCACCCCAGCGACGCAGAATCCCTTGGCCTCTCCCCGGCAAGCCTCGCCCGCGTAAGCACGCCGCGCGGCGAAGTTGTTCTGCGTATCCTGACCACCGATTGCGTCGCGCCAGGACAGCCCTTTGCCCCGATCCACTGGAGTGATCAAACTGCATCATCCGGCCGAGTAAATGGGCTGACTCCAGCCATGGTCGATCATCTGTCAGGTCAGCCTGCACTCAAGTCAACCAATGTTTCGATCACGGCCTTTGAGGCCAAGTGGTATGGGTATGCTGTCTCTCGTCATTCGATTGACCCGAATTGCGAGTATTGGGTAGCTGCCAGATTGGCGGGCGGCTATCAGGCCGAACTTGCGGGTTTGAGTGTGCCCTTGGACTGGACTGAAGCGGGGCAGCGCCTGTTCGGAATTGACAGGAAGCCAATAATCGTGCGCGACGATAAGCGCGGAACGATCAGACTTGCGTTTGTCGAGGAAGATCGTCTGATTGCGGCGCTGTTTGTTTCGGCAGATCCAGTCGCGGTCTCGCGCAGCCATCTGGCAGACTCTCTGCTGAAAGATATCGATGCCACACTGCTGGCGGGCCGCCCCGCTGCAGACAGACAGGACGAAGGAGCAACTATCTGCGCCTGTACCGGCATTGGCATTAATAGGCTGATTGCAGCCATCACCACCCAAAAACTGCTGACTGTCGACGAAGTTGGAGAAGCACTGGGCGCGGGCGCGAATTGCGGATCCTGCCGTCCTGAGATCAAAGCACTAATGCTCCGACTCCTGACAGATGCTTGACTAAATTCAGGGCTTCGGGACGAGGGTGTTGAACTGTTTCGTGGATCTTCCGGGTGGATCGACACAAGGATGAGCGACGTGACGCTTCGCCAAATATTACTCACCTGCTAGAGGTGGACTAGCCCCACAACGTGACACGAGCCGGATGGACAGAACCGCCCTCGTAGAGCAGTGCCGCCTCGTGCTCTTCCTCAAGCAAGAGCGGGCCATCAAGATCTATGAACTCTGCATCCTGAGCCAGCAACACGGCGGGCGCTATAGCCAAAGAAGATCCGATCGTGCTCCCGATCATGATGCCGAGGCCTTCTTTCCGCGCCGCCTCGCGCAAAGCAAGGGCTGCGGTGAGGCCACCAACATTATCCAGCTTTATATTGATGAAGTCGTATCGCTCTTTCAGGCGGGATACAGCGAAAATACCCCGACAGCTTTCATCAGCGCAAATCGGGACTGGATGACCTATTCCGGCGAGGGCGCTATCCTTTCCAGCAGGTAGCGGTTGTTCGATCAAGATAACATTCATTCGCGCCAGTTTTGGTGCGAGTGTAATGTAGGTCTCGATATCCCAGCTTTCAGCGGCGTCGATAATAAGATCGCAGTTTGGAGCAGCTTCGCGAATGGCGCTCACCATGAACAGGACATCAGGATTGGTCAGAAATAACTTCAACTGACGATGCGTGCGTGAATGACGATCTGCTTCCTCTGCCATCTCCGCTGCCGTTCCATTCGAAATCGAAACCATCGTCTCGACGGGACCCGGAGAATTCAGCTCTGCCAATTCCCAGACACGTCTGCCGACGTGTTTCGCTTCGAGGTCCCACAACGCGCAATCCAAGGCGTTCCGCGCAGGGCCACTTCGCAACAGATTTGTCAGATCGGCACGCGTAACGCCAACCGGCAGCTGGCGGATTTGTGCGACGATGGCTTCGAGCGACTCTCCATAGCGTGGATAGGGGACACATTCTCCGCGACCGCAACGATCATGACGACATATTGCGACTTCTATCGCGTCGACTGCGCTACGGACGCGCTGGCCAATCTTGAACGGTCTATTTTTGAAGGCATAGCTTCGGTGCCATATCTGTATGCTCACGGTACCGCACTTGAACACAGGATCGAATTCTTTGCCGCGGCGCGACGTGGCCCGCTTGTGCCTCGGAAAGCTAAGCACATTTGTCGCCTTGAGCAAGATGACTCCGAAGGCTCGCGCGCCACCTGCCGAGCTTGGCCAGGCGACCGCGAAAGAGATTGATCTTCTGGGTGCGCGCTGAGGCGGCTTAGAGGTGCACGGACCCCTACACGCCATCGTTGCTTCGTCGATCTCCGTGGTCTTCACCTGGACGAAGGACTTAGTTTTTTTTGCAGGTGCCCTCGGCATCGGTGGTGTTATTCTGGCTCATCACGAAGGACTTCACATAGGCTCACGGAACTGGCCGAACTTCACGGACCAATTTTCCGATCTCGCGGCTCTGAAATGAGGCATGCCGCACGTCACCATATTCACAACGTCCCCGACTGCGTCACATCATCGGCTTTCCGCCCGTAACCGCGATGGTCGTTCCAGAGATGTAGCTTGCGGTGTCTTCGGCAAGCATGACGTAGGGCGCGGCAAGTTCCACAGGCTGCGCTGGTCGCTT
>NZ_JAGHRA010000035.1 GCF_017744015.1 Paracoccus sp. R12_2 | reverse complement strand
CAATCTCGAGACATTCTCGACCGGCCTCACGCACCAATGCCGCAGTTGAGGCTGCATCTTCGGTCTCTTCAAGGTAGATCAACGCCACATCCGCACCTTCGCGGGCATAGGCAATCGCCACGGCGCGGCCGATACCACTGTCGCCGCCGGTGATGATTGCCTTCTTGCCCCTTAGACGCCCGCTGCCCTTCCATCTCACCTCGCCGTGATCAGGGCGCGGTTCCATCTTCTGGAAACTTCCGGGCAGTGATTGCTGCTGTCTGGGAAAAGGCGGTTTGGGGTAGTCGGTCATGTGAACCTCTCCGTTCATGGTCCCTGCTACTCTACGGGTGGTGGCGTCAGTCTGCGGATCGCGTGATTCAGAAGAATCCGCCCCAATTGCTCGGCCAGCACGCGCGTGTCTTCGCTCTCCAGTTCCAAGCCTTGAATGTCGTCCGAAACCAGACGAATTCCGTGCGTGCCGCTACGATAGAAATGAAGCGTCATTGAGGTGTGGTCGTGCATCTACCTAACCTTTGGCTCTACCCAAAAGGCGCTCAAGGCGTGGTTTTGGTTGGGGTTAAACTGTGGAATGGTTTTGGTGCCGGATTGATGCCGGAGAATGGCAAGCTGATGAGGTGCGTCCGTCCCATTGGCGTGATCAGATAAGATGAGTCTTCCGATTTGCATTTCCATGCGAAACCCTCCATTTGACTGATGTCAGCAAACATGTATTGCGCGTCAAGCGTTCCCGAAGAACTTTCCCGACAAACAAAAATGAACCTATCGGGAAGCGGTCCTGCGAAGTTTCCTCGATCATCTCCGCAGGAATCGTGGCACCTTATCACGGTCGCGATCACCCGAACATTTGACGGGTCTGCTCAAACAGGAGCCATAGCGAGCACCAAGACTAACAGTTGCTCGGCGGCCAGTGGCTGCAGCTCTCCTCGGACCGCAAATCCGCCACGTTCGGGTTGATCTTGTTTATCCGACCGGCAAATCACATTGCCCTGATCGATGATATTGCATAACCAGCGTCCATGCTGGCATGGATCGAGACGCATAGCTCTGCTCTGCAAGTTGTCGTGGGCCTGACGACCGCGCTTGTCTGGGTGATTTATCTGCACATCCTCGTCTCGGGTTTGCGGCGACAGCGCCGCTCCGAGATCCTGATTACTCTTGGCGGCAAACGGGACATGTCAGGAAGGGTCATGGTCAGCAATCTCGGCTTCGAACCGATCTATATCCTAGACATCCTGCTGAAATTGAGTGCCGATCTTCGGGAAGAGACGGTTTCGGTCGCAGAGCGTGGCAAGCAGGACGAGCGTGGCCAGGATCCCTCGGATAAGTCCACTCTGCAGACGCCCCTGAAGACTGGCGACATGATCGATATCGGAGAAATCGCGACATTGCTGGATCGTGCGGGCGCGGGGTCCTCAGGCTCACCTGTCGAGGTCACTCTATCGCGCATCGACATCACCGTCGTCGCCGTCACGGCGGCCACGTCCAGCATTGTCGCGGCCCAACGCAGCTTTGACGTTGAGCAAGGCGGGGATGGTCCTGAAAGATTGCGTCCGCACTCTCTCTACGCCCGACAGATCCGAAGCCGCCGTGAGCGTCGCAGGATTGAACAGGACATGCAGCGCAGCCTGTAGGCTAGTCTGAGCCTGTCATTTTTCGCGTCAGATTGCGATCGTCATGGCGACGTGCAAGCCTGTAGGAGAATTGTGACAGTCGATTGTGCCGTTCAGCTGTTCCTCCACCAGGGACCGCATCAATCGACTACCGAAACCGTCATCAGGCGCCTGTGCGGGCTGATCGCATTTCGAGTGCTCGAGCCAATCGATCGTGAGATTGCTACCTTGACGATGGCATGAGACCTCGACCCACCCCTCGTGTGATCTGAACGCTCCGTATTTCGACGCATTTGTCATCAACTCGCCAAAGGTCAGGGCGAGCGGCGTCAAGGTCTGCATGCTCAAAGGCAGGCTGTCGCCAGTGAGACGGAGGCGGGAACCGTCTCCCGAAACGAAGGGATCCGCCAGAGCCCGCAACAGAGCATTCAGGGTGGGCATCTGATCCAGCAGCTCGGATCCCGGCAAGGAGGAGGGCGCCACCAGTGAATGGGCTCGGGCGAGTGCACTGAGTTTGGCATCAAGCACGGTGCAACGCGCCGGGTTTGCCGGAGGCTCCAACTCTTGAGTAGATGGAGTCATCATGAGCAAGACGACGAACAAGTTTTCCGCTGAGGTCCGCGAGCGCGCCGTGCGTATGGTCTTCGACAATCCGGGTCAGCACGGATCGCGCTGGCAGGCGATCGCTTCGGTGGCCGCGAAGAGCCTCGCAACAATGCTGGTTAATTGCGTCAACCTGCGCAGTTACGGATCGCCTTCCACCTTCCGCATGACCCAAGGCACGGTGAAACCATGGACGGCAGTGGATAGCAGTATGACGAGGGCGACGATTGCCCAGAGCAGATCCTCATTCAGGAAATCGACATGAGACTGCGCGTAGCTGAGGTAATAGATAGAGCCAATCCCACGCACGCCGTAAAGGGCCGTCACGCCACGCTCTGACGCGGTCATGCCGCTGCCGAGAAGCGCGATCAGTCCAGAGAGCGGTCGGACGAGCAAAAGGAACAGGATCGCGAGAGCGATCTCGCCGATGCTCAGTGCCTGGAACAGGGCCGGCAGTGTGGTTCCGAGGGCGACCAGCAGCAGCGCGGTCAGAGCCTCCTCGAGCGCGGCCGAGAAGTCGTGAAGCCTGCCGTGATAGCGGTGACCCTCCTCGATGCGCCGCAATCGCATGCCTAGAACCGCAACGGCAATGAAGCCGTAGCCTTCGGCCAGTTCGGTCGTGCCATAGCACAGCATGATCCCGGCCAGCGCGATCACCCCGCTGCCGGTATCGGCCAGCAGCGCCCCACGCGGGACCGAGAAGAGCACATGACCAAGGAGGCGCGCACCCACCCAGCCCATCAGCACCCCGACACCGATCCGGTATACGAGATCCACGGTGAGCCAGTGGGCGAGCCACGCGCCGGGCTCCGGTCCCTGCAGAGCGACGGCGATGGCGAGATAGACGAACGGGAAAGCGAGCCCATCGTTAAGTCCGGCTTCGGTGGTGAGCGTGAACCGGACAGCGTTTTCGCGACCTTCGTGAGGCGGTCCGACCTGCACGTCGGCGGCCAGAACCGGATCGGTAGGTGCCAAGACCGCGCCCAGTAACAGGGCGGCGGCGAAGGTGAGCCCCGACAGAAGCGTTCCCAGCAACGCGGTCGTGGCAATTGTCAGCGGCATCGCGATGGCCAGAAGTCGGATCGTGGGCCACCACTTTTCCAGGGGTCCAAGGCGGTCGATCCGCATGCCGGCCCCGAACAATGCGATGATAACGGCAAGTTCGCTCACAATCTCCCAGACCTTCGGAGTCAATCTCGGATCCAACGGGTTCGAGAATGTCGGCAGCGCGAGCGACGCCGTAGCGCCCAGAAGGATCATCAGCGGAGGGGCAGTCGGCTCCTCGCGTGACAGAAGCCGGGGCAACCAAAACGCCAGGATGACGATCGCTCCGGCGCCGGCCATAAGCTGGTGATAGCCCGCGAAGGCGAAGAAGTTTTCGTTTGTCACGGCGCGCCTTTCATCGACGCGATCGGGGCCTTGACGGGACGTCACAGGCTCCCAACCGGGTTCGTTGGGGAAGCTGTCAGGAGTTACCCGAAGACGGAATTCCATCGATTCCGTTTGGTTCCGCGCTGTGTAGATGTGGGTCGCCCGTCGCGTTACGTTGATTCGGAATTCTTTCCGCTCTACCGCATCGCCCGGAAGCGACATCGATCCGGGTCATGCGGAACGATTATTGGCCTGATATCGTTCTGATTTCGGATGACCTTGACAGATCTTCCCAGACCGAGGACCTGCTATTCAGAATTATGGCACCCGCTTGGCTCAGCTCCTTGGTAGGGCTCGGAGATGACATCCAAGGTTTCCTGACCACGTGACTGAGGAGGTGTTGATGGCGCCGGAAATTGGTGCAATGGAATTCTCGAATAAGATCGCTAAAAATGAGAAGAGAGGCGAGTCCGTTCCGCCGAATACCAGAAGAAGCACAACGCCCGGCTTTGCTGCCACAGGCTGCAAGCCTGAGGAGATCCAGGCGCCCGACACGGGGATCGATCTATGGAACGACAGACAGCTCCTACCAAATACGAGACTCTATCGAGTCAGGAAAGGTTATGTCGTAGAGCTGTATAAAATCGGCGAAGGCAAAGAGTTGATGACGCATCTATTCACCCCAGGGGATATCGTAAATGGTCAGGCGCTCTTTTTCGAGGATCGGCTCGTATCCTTCGCTGCCGCGGGAACTGTTGAACTCGAGATTTACGATCCCGATCATATCGCAAATTCATTGCTCCATTCTGAAACCTGTCGAAACTATTTACAGCGCGCCGAATTCGCGCGTAAGACGCTTATTGACCACGCTGTCTTGAACCTGAACTGCCTCTCCTCATCACAGCGTGTCGCGCACTTCTTTTGCGAACTGAGCACCAGACTTGGAATATATGGGCAAGCTCGCAGCATTACCTTTACTTTACCGCTCATGCAGCGTGATCTTGCGGGGTATCTTGGAAACTGCGCAGTTCATTTCAACCGAGTCGTGCGCGCGTTGAGGCGGGAGAACATCATGACCTGGGCGGGCGGCCGGGTGGTCATTTCCCGCTGGGATGACCTCGCGCGACATGGAAGGTTCAATCCTGAGTATTTGCGTGCTTGCTGCCCGGATCGTCCTATTCGGCCTCGTTCGGCAGAATAAGACAGCGAGGGAACCGCGTGTCTCCAAGCGTCTGGTCAGACTGCGTTTTGGCACGCGCACCAAGGCAGCAGGTGTTGGATGTCACTGAGAACTGACCCAGCAACGATCAAAATTGTCACTGAGAATTGACCCATGTGGAACCCTGCCCCTGACGGGATTTGTCGGGGGTCATTGGAGTGATCGACATGGATTTTTTGAG
>NZ_JAGHRA010000034.1 GCF_017744015.1 Paracoccus sp. R12_2 | reverse complement strand
CCGCTGGCCGGAGATCTTGTCGACACGCTGTCTGAGGGGCTTCTGAGCGGCTTCTCGGGGACGATCGACAGCATCAAGTCGATGTTCAAGCGCTGGCTGTCGGAGATGATCGCCATGGCGCTCAAGAACCGGATCGTCGTCAACATGGGGGCAAGCTTCGGCGGGATCGGGGGACTGGTCGGCGGGGGCGATGCGCTCTCGCGCGCGCTCGGCGCGGCCGGGGCACCTGTCGGCGGCGGCGGGATCCTGGGCGGGATCACAAGCGGTCTGTCCGCCTTTGGCGGTGGCCTTTGGGGTGGTGCGTCGAGCGTCATCAGCGGTTTGGCCGGTGGCGGCCTGTCGGGCGGCATCGGCGCCATCGGATCGGCGCTGAGCGGTGCCACCTCGGGCCTTGCCGGCCTCGGGACCGCCATCGGGGCGATCGCCCTGCCGGTGGCGGCCGTGGCGGCGGTGTTCAGCTTCTTCAAGACCAAGACCAAGCAGCTCGATGCGGGTCTGCGCGTGACCGTCGACGGGATGGAGACGCTGACCGAGACCTTCAACAAGGTCGAGAAGAAGCGGTTCTGGGGCCTCTCCAAATCGGTGCGGACCTATTATGAGCAGGCCGACAAGGCGACACAGCGCTCGATCGCGCAGGCTGTGGGCACGCTGCAGAACGGCGTCCTCGATGCGGCGTCCGTTCTGGGCTTCGGGGCGCGGACATTCGAGGGCTTCGCGCATACGCTCGAGGTCAGCACCAGGGGCATGAGCGACGAAGAGGCGCTGAAAGCCGTGCAGGAGGCGATCGCCGGTTTGGGCGATGACTTCGCAGGCATGGTTCCGGGGCTGCGGCGGCTGACCCGGGATGGGGAAGGCGCCTCCGACGCGATCTCGCGCCTCGCGCAGTCGCTGATCGGCGTCAACGGGATCATGGACACGCTGGGTCACCGTTTCCACGCCGTGGGGCTGCGGGGGGCCGACATGGCCTCGCAGCTGGCCGATGCCTTTGGCGGTCTTGATGCCATGACCTCGGCCACGCAGCAATTCTACACCTCGTTCTACACCGAGGCGGAGCGTCTGCGCACGACCACGCGCCAGACACGGGATGCGCTCGCCGAGTTGGGGCACGTGATGCCCGAGACGCGCGACGAATACCGCGCCCTGGTCGAAGGCCTGGACCTGACCGGCAAGAAGGGCCGGGACACCTATGCCGCGCTGATCAGCCTTGCGGGCGCCTTCGACATGATCCTGCCTGCCGCTGCCGGACTGACCCGCCAAATGGAGACGCTGCGCAGCCGGGTGCTGGATCAGATCGGCATCGTCATCGACGATCTGGGCGAGGCGGTGCGTGCCAACCAGTCGGCCGCGGCCGATTGGCGCAAGGCGGGGGCAGGGATCCGGGACTACCTGGACAAGCTGCGGGGCACCGCCTCGGCGCTGATCAGCGACCAGCAGGCGCGGGCCTGGCACCAGATGAAATGGATGACGACGCTTGCGTCGGCGCGGGCGGGCGATATCGAGGCGGCCGGCAACCTGACCGGTGCGGCCGGGACCTATCTTTCCAGCGTGAACGATACCGCGCGCAGCCGGGTGGAAGCGGCGCTGGCGCAGGCGCGCGTCTCCGTCTCGCTGGACAAGTTCGCCGACAAGACCGACCGCAACGCCGATGTGCTCGATCGTGTCGCGCTGCTTCAGGGCAGGCAGATCGAGATCCTGGAAGGTGTCCAGGAGGCCATCTCCAATGGCAACAGCATGTCCTCGAAAGGCGTCACGCGACTGCTGGATCGGCTCGGCGCCCTGGATCACCGGATCGCGCGGCTGTCCGGTTCTGCAGGCATCATCGTGGCCGGGTTCAACGATGCACTGGGCGAAACGTCGATCACCGCGGAGCTCACCGGCGGAAGCGGATTGTCGAAGAGCATGGATGTGCTGCGCGGTGTGCTGGGAGAACTGCGCGATGCGATCCGCGCCGAGACGGCGCGCAAGGTTCACGCAAAGCGCGTCGGTCGGCTGAACGACTATGTCGGCGATCTGACCGCGAACAAGGCCGGCAAGCACTTCGTCGACGATACCGACCTGGCGCGCATGGCGAAGATCGCCGGGATCGACACGTCCGGCCTGTCGACCAACCAGGTGCGCCGCCGCCTTGCGAACTTCGACGACGGTGATCTTCTGAAGGGCACGGTCTACGATCCGACCGGCAAGAAGGAACAGGCCTATCTCGATCGACTGAACCCGAAGCCCAAGCCTTCGAAGGTCAAGAAATACGATCTGTCGGACTACAAGATCTCGGAACGCCTCACGGGTTCCGGGCGCGACCATACCGGGTTTACCATCCGTGGACCGTTGGGCGGCACGAAGATCCTCTCGGGCTACTACAACCCACCCAAGGGGACTGCCGAGAACTGGATCAAATGGAACAACTTCCCTGCGTTCGCGACCGGTGGGATGCATGGCGGCGGGCCCGCCTATGTCGGCGAACGGGACCTCGAGCTGGTGGCACCATCGCGGATCTACAATCCGAGCGAGACACGCAAGATGCTGGATAACCGGGAGGTCGTTCAGGCGATCGGCAAGCTGTGGTCGGAGATGAAGGCGCTGCGCGAGGAACACCGGCAGCTCGCCATGGCCACCGCCGAGAACACCCGGAAGATCCAACGCGACATCGCGCGGGGTATGGCCGTGGGATTTCCGACCGATGAGGTGGCCCCGTGAACATCATCGAGCCGGTGCGGATCACACCTGCGATGCTGATCAGCAGCAATGTCCCCGAGGACGATCATCCGGGCTGGGATGCGGGCACGACCTACGGCAACGGTGATCGCGTGATCCGCAGCCACAAGATCTTTGAGAGCGTGCAGGGCGGCAACACGGGCCACAACCCCGCTGCGGACGATATCGGCGAATGGTGGGTCGAGGTCTCGGCCACGAACCGTTGGCGGGCCTTTGACCTGGGCCTCGCCGATCCGGCCACGAACGCCGACAGCATCCGGTACGAGCTGACGCTTGGCCGGACCACCGACGCGATCGCGGTGTTCGGGATGAATGCGGCATCGCTGAGGGTGACGGTCACCGATCCCATCGACGGTGTCATCCACGATGCGACGCACGCGCTGATCGAGACGGTTTCGGTCCATGACGCCTGGTCCTACTGCTTCGGCGAGATCAGCAGTTCTCCGGACCTCATCCTGCGCGATCTTCCGATCTGGTCTGGTGCCACACTGGCGATCCAGATCTCGGCACCGGGAGGAACCGCGAGTGTCGGGGAAATCCTGATCGGACAGGACCATCCGATCGGCCGCACTTTGGTGGATACGGCCATCGGTCTTCAGGACTATTCGATCAAGGAGCGGGACGATTTCGGGGGCGCGGTCGTGGTCGAGCGCGGCTTCACGCGCACGGTCGATTTCCGCTTCGTCTTTCCGACCGAGGATGCACGGCGGATCCAGTCGATCATGTCGCGGATCCGGGCGTCCGTCGCGGTGTTCTATGCCGGGGTCGGCACCGACCAGTTCGCGACCTCGGTGCCCGGCTTCTATCGCGATTTTTCCGTACCACTGAGCACCAACTACAGCTTCGGCTCGCTGGAAGTCGAAAGCCTGCTCTGAGCCCCGCAACCATTGGAAGGGAGCCCGCCGGATCGCGGGTGTTTTGCCATGCCGTTTACCACGCCGCCGCCGGCGCCGAACCGGAATAACCCCAGTACGTTCTCAGCCTACATGGACGCCTTCCTCGCGTGGCTGGTGGTGTTCTGGCAGGAGCTGAACAGCGCGCTGCAGCTCTTCTCGACGAAGGGTTTTGCGACGCTCCAGGGCGGCAGCACGGCGAACGCGCTGGTGCTTGCCGCGGGCTATCCGCCGGGGTCGATCGAGATCGGCACGAAGATCCGCTTCCGCGCCACGCAACCCAACACCGCGTCCGCGACGATCAATCTCGATGGCACAGGCGCGCGGCAGTGCCGGACCGTCACCGGGGCCTCACTGCCCGCCGGATACATTCGGACCGATGTCGAGACCGAGGCGGTGTTCGACGGAACACGCTGGATCGTGGATCGGCGCCCCGAGATCGGCGCGAACGCCAACGGGCAGTACTACAAGACAGCCGAGGGCCGGCTGGAATGCCGTGCCGTGCAGGAATCCATCGGCCTGGTGAACAACCCCTGGACCTATCCCCATCAATTTGCCGGGAATGCGGATGTCGTCCTCGGCAATGCCGTCACGGCCGTCGGCGATGCGATCACCATCACGACGGCCGGCACCGGCAGCGCAAGCTCCATCTCGCTGCAGTTCCGGACCCAGTCCGGAAATGCGAATGCCGTCGCAGGATCACGGGCTACGGTCCTGGCGATCGGTCGTTGGTATTAAGGGAGATCGTCATGCCGAACGTCATCGCCATGGGCCTGAAGCAAGGGGCGACCTTGCGGGCCGCGCTCGCATTCGATCAGGCCGAGTGGGACCAGGTCTTCCCCGCCGACAATATCCGGTGCGAGGCGCGTCTCGGCGGCGTGCTGCGGCCGGTCACGGTCACGCCACGGCAGGATCTCCTGTGCGTCATCTTCTCGGCCGACACCAGCGATTGGCCGATCGGCGAGAACCATCTCGACCTGCGCGTCGAGCGGAACGGGTTCACCGTCTACATCCCCGAGCTGGCAACTGTCGCCATCCCGATCCTTGAACATGTCACCGAGGCGCCCGAATGAAGCTGATCATCAACATGGGCCTCAGCGCCCAGGTCATCGACCTTCCCCTGAGCGGAGAGACGATCGGGGACCTGGTTGCGGCCGGCGAGATCCCCGATATCGGCCCGATCTGGGATATCCTGAAAGGCGACGCGGGCGACGCGCCGGTGCCGCCCACGACGATCACGGCGCCATCGGCATCGGCCAGCAGCGTCAGCGAGGGAACGGAGATCACCTTCGTGGCCGGCGTCTATACAGGCGACGAGCCGATGTCCGTGTCACGTGTCCTGCGCGTCGATGGCAGCGTGGTCGATGCCGAGTTCAGCGAGTTGAGCTACACGCCCCCGATCACCGGCGCGAACCGCGTCGTCTCCGTCACCGAGACCGCCGCGAATGCCGCTGGCACGAGGACCGAGACGGTCACGGTGACGGTCCAGCG
>NZ_JAGHRA010000033.1:2500-5701 GCF_017744015.1 Paracoccus sp. R12_2 | reverse complement strand
TTTTGGTTGCGGGGACAGGATTTGAACCTGTGACCTTCAGGTTATGAGCCTGACGAGCTACCGGGCTGCTCTACCCCGCGCCAATTGCATCGCGGTGATCTGCGGTGCTTTTTGTCATCGTTTCAGAGAGTTTCCGTTTCTTTCCAGGTCTGGCGGTGACCTACTCTCCCACGTCTTGAGACGCAGTACCATTGGCGCTACGGCACTTAACGGCCGAGTTCGGGATGGGATCGGGTGTTTTGCTCGTGCTAAAGCCACCAGACCGGGAAAGAAACGGATCGGCGTTGCCCCTTTCGGGGCGATGTTGTCCAAGGATGCTTTTGGAAGAAGTCCTGCTTCTTCCGGATCAAATCAAGCCTATCGAGCCATTAGTACCGGTCAACTGAACGCATTGCTGCGCTTACATCTCCGGCCTATCGACGTGGTGGTCTTCCACGGCTCTCAAGGGATACCTTGTTTTGAGGGGGGCTTCCCGCTTAGATGCCTTCAGCGGTTATCCTGTCCGTTCATAGCTACCCAGCACTGCCGTTGGCACGACAACTGGTCCACCAGTGGAACGTTCACCCCGGTCCTCTCGTACTAGGGGCAACTCCTCTCAAGTATCCAACACCCACGGCAGATAGGGACCGAACTGTCTCACGACGTTCTAAACCCAGCTCACGTACCTCTTTAAACGGCGAACAGCCGTACCCTTGGGACCTGCTCCAGCCCCAGGATGAGATGAGCCGACATCGAGGTGCCAAACGATGCCGTCGATATGGACTCTTGGGCATCATCAGCCTGTTATCCCCAGCGTACCTTTTATCCGTTGAGCGATGGCCCTTCCACTCGGGACCACCGGATCACTATGGCCGTCTTTCGACTCTGCTCGACTTGTCAGTCTTGCAGTCAGGCTGGCTTCTGCCATTGCACTCAACGAGCGATTTCCGACCGCTCTGAGCCAACCTTCGCGCGCCTCCGTTACTGTTTGGGAGGCGACCGCCCCAGTCAAACTACCCGCCACGCAGGGTCCCGGATCCGGATAACGGACCGCGGTTAGACATCAAGAGTGCGAAGGGCGGTATCTCAAGGATGGCTCCACGAGAACTAGCGTTCCCGCTTCAAAGCCTACCGCCTATCCTGCACATCGCAATCCTGATGCCAGTGCGAAGCTGTAGTAAAGGTGCATGGGGTCTTTCCGTCTAACCGCGGGAAGTCTGCATCTTCACAGACAATTCAATTTCGCTGAGTCCACATTTGAGACAGCGGGGAAGTCGTTACGCCATTCGTGCAGGTCGGAACTTACCCGACAAGGAATTTCGCTACCTTAGGACCGTTATAGTTACGGCCGCCGTTTACCGGGGCTTCAATTCAATGCTTGCACATCTCCTTTTAACCTTCCGGCACCGGGCAGGCGTCAGACCCTATACGTCGCCTTGCGGCTTCGCAGAGCCCTGTGTTTTTAGTAAACAGTCGCCACCCCCTGGTTTGTGCCCCCGACCGACAGTTGCCTGCCAATCGGGCCTCCTTCTCGCGAACTTACGGAGGTATTTTGCCGAGTTCCTTAAATGTGGTTCTCTCAAGCGCCTTGGTATTCTCTACCAGTCCACCTGTGTCGGTTTCGGGTACGGTCTCACGGAGGGCTATTTCCAGGAACCCCTCAGCAGCCCATTCAATCCGATAAGGATGAACTACCTTCGGGATCCGTCACCATCTCCTGGCCCAGGAATATTAACCTGGTTCCCATCGACTACGCCTTTCGGCCTCGCCTTAGGGGCCGGCTTACCCTGCTCAGATTAGCTTTAAGCAGGAACCCTTGGACTTTCGGCGACAGGGTCTCTCACCCTGTTTGTCGCTACTCATGTCAACATTCTCACTTCTGATCACTCCACCGGATGCCTCACGGCCCGGCTTCACAGTCAGAACATTGCCTCCGTTGCATCCGAGGACGCAAAAGAGGCAGCGTTCTATATCACAGAACGCTCCGCTACCACGCACGTAAACGTGCATCCAAAGCTTCGGCTCGTGGCTTGAGCCCCGTTACATCTTCGCCGCAAGACAGCTTGATTAGACCAGTGAGCTGTTACGCTATCTTTAAAGGATGGCTGCTTCTAAGCCAACCTCCTGGTTGTTTTGGCCGTCTCACATGCTTTCCCACTTAGCCACGAATTGGGGGCCTTAGCTGTTGGTCAGGGTTGTTTCCCTCTCCACGACGGACGTTAGCACCCGCCGTGTGTCTCCCGGATAGTCCTCTCGGGTATTCGGAGTTTGCTTAGACTCAGTAAGGCTGTGGGCCCCCATCATCCATGCAGTGCTCTACCCCCCGAGGGATACGTCCGAGGCGCTACCTAAATAGCTTTCGCGGAGAACCAGCTATCTCCGAGTTTGATTGGCCTTTCACCCCTAGGCACAAGTCATCCCGACCTTTTTCAACAGGTGTGGGTTCGGCCCTCCAGTTGGTGTTACCCAACCTTCAGCCTGCTCATGCCTAGATCACTCGGTTTCGGGTCTGATCCGTCTAACTCTGTCGCCCATTTAAGACTCGCTTTCGCTGCGCCTACACCTAACGGCTTAAGCTTGCTAGACAGACCAAGTCGTTGACCCATTATACAAAAGGTACGCCGTCACATCTCAAGGATGCTCCGACTGCTTGTAGGCGTCCGGTTTCAGAAACTGTTTCACTCCCCTCGTCGGGGTGCTTTTCACCTTTCCCTCACGGTACTGGTTCGCTATCGGTCAGCAAGGAGTACTTAGCCTTCGGGGGTGGTCCCCCGATCTTCAGACAGGATTTCACGTGTCCCGCCCTACTTAATACGTCCGATTGAACTTCCCATACGGGGCTGTCACCCTCTATGGCTGATCTTTCCAGATCATTCCGGTCATTCTTTCGGCTCGGCTGGTCCCCGTTCGCTCGCCACTACTAGGGGAGTATCTGTTGATTTCCTTTCCTCCGGGTACTTAGATGTTTCAGTTCCCCGGGTTCGCTCTTAAAACCCTATATATTCAGGTAGTAAGTACCTGGTTATGCAAACTGTTGATTACCCAAGGGTAACAACAGCAAACATTCAGGTGGGTTTCCCCATTCGGAAATTCATGGATCAAAGCTTATTCTCAGCTCCCCATGACTTATCGCAGAGTATCACGTCCTTCATCGCCTCTTGCTGCCAAGGCATCCACCAAACGCCCTTATCGCGCTTGATTTGATCCGGAAGAAGAAGGACT
>NZ_JAGHRA010000032.1 GCF_017744015.1 Paracoccus sp. R12_2 | reverse complement strand
TCCTCAAGACGATCCGGGAAAAGCGTGACCTGTTCCCGGTCGATGCCATCGATGAAACGTGCCATCCCTGCCTCCCACTGCCTTGCAAAAGCTTACCACGGAACAGCGTTTCCACACAGCCTCGGCCGGCACTTCCGACCCCTCCAAGCTGCGCCTGCGAATTTGTGCGCGTGAGCACCTGGTAAAGATGGGCTCATCGCGTCATTCTGCCGATCGGGTTTTCCCCGGAACGATCCCCAGAAATTGTGGATAAGTTCGCTGGCAAAGAAAGGGGCCGCCCGAGGGCGGCCCAGTGGAACCTTCGTCGCCGAAGGTCATGAACAACTTGAGAAACGTAATGCCAAATAGATTCAGCAGGATCGAGCGTAAGCGGCTGATCTGCCTGCGTCAATCGTCATTGCCAGACGGCGCGGGCGGTGGCCGGCACTGAGTCGCGCAGCAGCTCGCGACGCATCCCCTGCGCGGCCTTTTCGACTTCCGCCGCCTGCTGTTCGGCCTCGCGCTGTTTGGCGAAAGGGTGACCGTTCCGCACATGGAACACGGGCGCGCCAGGGGTGAATGCCTGCTCGTAGGTTTCGAGTGACAGGCTGTTGCCATTGATCACGCGGCCGGCGACACCGCGCGCGGCGATCTGGACGTAGGCCATGTGGAACGTGGCGCGAGACAGCTCGACGGCCTCGACCCAGATATGGCGGGCCGGATCGAAACCCTGCCTCTCGATCACATCGGCCACGGCCAGCACCATGCCGCCCGCGCCTGCGGCGGGTTCCGAGATGGTGATGAAGCCCTGCGCCTCGATCTGGGCCGACACGTCGCCAAGAATCATCTCGGCCATCATGCGGCTGACCTCGTAGGGGGTGAAGAATTGCCCCATGCGGGCATCGAGCGCGCCAATCTCGGCCGCGACCTGGCCGAAGAAATCGACGCCCCCGGCGGCGATGGTCTGCAAGGCCAGGGCCATCATGTCCGGCATCCGGCGCACATCGTCCTTGTTCGGGAACATCCCGACACAGGACATGTAGTCAGCCTCCAGTCGGTCGCGCTGGTCGGGGAAGGGCGAGGCGCGCTTTGCCAGGGCGCAATACGCCATTTCGCAGAAGATGCGGAAGATCTCGGTGCAGGTCTTCGGGCGGTCGAAGCTGTCGAGCGCGCGCAGAAAATCGGTCACGGCGGGATGGGCCATGTCTGAATCCTTGGGCAATGGGGCAGGGCGCCGCGCCCGCAGGCGCGGCGTGGGTTGATCAGATGCGGGTCCAGTCCCGCGCCATGACGCGGCTGATCCGGCAGTCTTTCCCGGTCTCGATGCAGGTGAAGAAGGTGGTCGCGCGGTTCGCGCCGGCGAACCGCTCCTTCTTCACGCGGAAGGTGCAGCCTTCGGTGCCATCGCTGAACCGCAGCGGCTCGGCAAAGCGGATCACGTCGCCGGGCTTCAACGGGCGTTTTTCCTTGGCCGCGTGATCGCGGCACCGCTGCCGCCAGTCGGTCGCATGATCATTGACCGTCTCCGACAGCAGCGACAGCAGCTTTTCCGGGGCATGGGCGGCGGCATCCGTGGGGCCGGCGGTCTCCGCCATCGACTTGTAGCCCCATCCACCGCCCTTGGTCGATGTCAGGAAGATCGCGGCAAAGACATAACCGCCGGTTGCGTCGGTCACGTAGTCGCCATAAGGGCAAAGCCCGTCCTCGCGCCGCCCAGAGGTCTTGGGTTCCGACCTGACGGCCGCATACCAGACCGATCCCTTGCGGCTGATGAGCACGGGATAGCTGCGGCGCTCTTCATCCTCGCCGCCACAAAGCCGGGCGATTTCGTCGCGGATGCAGGCGGGGGTGTGGTTATAGACCAGCCAGCCCATATCAGCCCCTCCGCTTTTCGATTGCGGCAAGGATTTGCTCGCGCAGATCGGTCAGCGGGTGCGTGTCGGCATCGTCGGCGCGCGCAGCGCCGCCGCTCTGCTCGGGGATCTCGTCAAGGATGCGCTGCGACAGCAGGTCCACCAGATCGGGCAGGCGGGTATTGGCATAGGTATGGGACAGATCGCTGTATTCGACCAGCTCGCCGGTCAGCTCCACGATCCGGGCGAGGGACTCGCCGATATCGTCCGACAGCGCGTCATGGACGATCTGCCGTTCCTCTGCCTCCCGATGAAACCCATAGACCGACCAGAACGCATGTTCGCCGGGATCGCAGACCTCGATGCTGCCGCCCATGTCGCGGACGGGCGAGACACAGAAGCCGGAAAAGTCGAAGACGGTGGTGCCGGACGGCAAACCGTTCCAGTCCTGCGCCAGCGCGGCGTCATCAATGCGCTTGCCCGCCCCCAGATACTGAACGGCGCTGACCCATTTGGCTTTCACCTGCGCATTCTCGCGCAACTCATCGAGGGTGAAGGTGCCGAGATATTCCCCGGTCACATCGAACGCGCCCCAGAGATTGAGCCAGCGGCCTTCGTTCCGGGTCAGGTTGTCAAAATTGCGTAGCATCTCGCATCGTCCTTCTTTTGCGACGGGCGGGGCGGGCTTGGTGCCTGCTTTCCGCCGATGGGCGAGACCTCTCTGCGTGTCGCCCGAAAGGCCCCATGCCTTTCGGACGGCAAAGCGGGGAGGGCGCAGCCCTGCCCGCGGCCGGGGGGATGACTGTCACGGGGTCGGGAAGGCGGGGTGGTGCGGCCCGCAGGCGCAGCCGAGGACACGGCCCGCCTGGACGACGACGCGCGGCACGCGCGGCGCTGGCCCCTTGACCGGCAGACCCCCGGATGCGTGGCGGACAAAGCGAAAGGAAACATCGTCGGGGCGGGGATGAGCGCGGGCGCAGCCGGCGTCGATCCCGCGGCGCGGCAACAGCCCATCATGGCCCGCGCGAGAACGCGGGCCGCGATTAACTTTTCTGGCCGCAGGCCGTCGCGGCAGCGACGGGATGGAACGGCGAAGGGGCGGCTTTCGCCGCCCCGTTGCTGTTACTCCTAGTCGTCCGCCCGTTTCGGGAAGGCGACCATATCAAGGCCGGGGAACATGCTGTGGCGGACCTGGATCGAGGTGATCTCGCCGGCGGGGCTGCGGTTGATGAAGAGGACCCCGCAGTCGTCCCAGAAATTCTTGCCGTCCTTCTCGCCGGTTTTCACGCGGAGCTTCATGTTTTCGGTGGCCGTTGGATTTTCCTTTCCTTCCTGGCGTTTCGATGAAACCCCTGCGGACAGGGCAGGAAGAGCGGCTGTCAAAGGCGAATTTGGTTCGCGCGGAATGGCCGCAGGCCAGGGGAAATTCGTCGTTGAAGGCCGAAGGCCGTCAGCCGCGCTGCCCTGTCATGTTTCATCGGGAAGAAACGCCCCTTGCAGGACAGGACCAACCGGCCACGGAGCCAAGCGATCGACCGAACCGGCAGCGAGACGGATGGCAAGGGCTGGGGCTGTGCATGTCGTGTCCGGATCAACCGCAACCCTGCTGGCCTCGCCCGAAACCGCCCCCGCCGCCTGTGTTCCCGGCAGGATGGACGCGTGCAGGACGGTGAATGACCGGGCTTGGCGGGAGGCCGAAAGCCCGCCCGATGATCCGGTTCTGCGCGAGGGCTGAAGGCCAACCCGCGCACGTGACCGACACCCGGATGGGCCGAGACAGGCAGGGCAGGGCGGTCAGGACCGGCGATCGAGGATCTGGCTCGGGACGAGACAGACCGCAGGCGCCGCAGCCGACCGCATCGCCCTGGCTGGCTCGGGTCGCGCGACAGCGCGACTGGGGCACGGTCGCCGGCCCGCCGGCGATGCGCCAACGCCTGCAGACAAACCGACAGCCTTGGTCATCGACCATGTTTCATGCCAAAGCGTTCATCACACACTAAAAATGAAAAGCGGCCCTTCGCTGCCGCTGGCGCGAGGGTCCGCTGTGCGGACAAGGCGCGCTTTCGATGTGAATATATCAACGGCAGCGTTCTGAGCGAGATTTGACATTCAAACTTGGCCAAATGATTGTCGAGCGGATCATCTAAATGCTTCATCATGACTATGATCTCTGCTGACGATCGGTCATGCATTGGAGGTGCTATTGTGTCAGAGCTTCAATTTTGTGGTCGCAACCGGCAGCGCGACCTGACACGGCTCATCCGAGCCTATGACGACGTAGCTGCGGCGGCGGAGGGCACAAAGGCAGGGACGCAAGTCCGCGAGCCGGTGCATCGCGTCGTGCTGATCCATGCGGAGCGTGGCCTGGGCAAGACCCGCTTGGCAATGGAGCTCTATCGTCACCTGACGACCAGTCGCGATCCGGAGCACTATTGGCCGGATGACTATGGCCGATTGGCAGAGCGAGTTGCAGTGATGCCAGCTGGCGAAACCTGCAATTACGCCTCCGACCCTCGCTTTGTGTGGTGGGGCCTGGCAATTGCCGACGGCCCCAACCCGGGCAACACGGTCTTCAACGGATTGGAGGACCTATTACCGCATCTGACGGCGGCGCAACTTTCCGCGCGCCGGAGGGCGAGCGGTCGCGACATGCTTCATGAGTTCGCGGACCTAGCGGCGGATGCGGGAATAGAGATCGCCGATGCGAGTCTCGATGTACTGGGCCAAGCCATCGGATTGGGCATGTTCAAAAGGATCGGACAAGCAGCCTGGAAGGTCGGCTCGATTGTGAGCAAGCACACGAGCGATGGAGATGCGCCACTCGACGCCTCTGGCAAGCGGATCAACACGGTGGTGGATGGGGTGATGAGCGATCTGTCACGTCTTTTTGCCCCCTCATCCTCAATGTTCGCCGGCATGCCGCTCGTGGTACTAATTGATGATGCGCAATTCGCAGATCGTGATCGGACAACTGCTGTTTTTGTCGAACGACTGATCGCGGCGAGCGCAGCTGAAGGGTGGCCCCTCCTGCTTTTGGTTACTCATTGGAGCCGTCAACTCCGCCGTTGGCGCGATGGGCGCGACGCCGAGCAGCCGCGCAGCGCTGTATCTGAGGTGCTGAACCATGCACGCAACCAGACGCCAGAAGAGCCGGGACCGTTCAACGGTTCCGGGGGCGGTACGCTTGCAGATGAGCGCTTCATCGAAATTGATCTCGGCGAGCCTGTCGACAATCTTGCGCCAGCCTTGCGGGGCCAGTTTCCGGGCCTGATGGACGAGACGGTTGCGTCGATCGTCGAAAAGAGTGGCGGCAACCCCCGCAAGCTGGAACAGATCGCGGCACGTATGCATTCGCGTCCAATTTGGTTTGAAGATCTGGACAGGACACGTGACCTGACAGCGGCAGGACGGGAATCTGTTCTTTCATTGGCCGATCTACGCATCGACGATATCGTGTTGGAGAGGTTTCACGACACGACGCCAGCCGTAAGGCGCGCCCTACTTCTTGCCAGCGTGATGGGCAGCCGGTTTGTTGTTGATTTTGTGGATCGGATGGCTGCCGCGCGTTTCGGCGGGCACGCACGGAGTGATCTGGAGGAAGGTGAGAGCCGCTATCGTTTTGTCCGGGACGTGCTCGACCGATCGCGCAACGACATAGCGGCCTTTTCCGAGCGTTTGTTCGTCGAGGCGGCAGAGGCCTATCTGAAGCACGGGATGGCACGCGCGCATCTAAAAGATTGGCCGGAAGCATCTGATCTATATGCCGTTCTGGATGACCTTCTGAACGACATCATCGACGATCCGACCGTTTTTCACACATTGACAGATGATGATCGTGCTCTTGCGCTGGCACTGGCTGCTGATCGAATGTTGCTCGCGGGCTCACACCGAGCCGGGCTTGCACTCGCGCATCTCGTGCGTACCGAGAACGCGCGCGGCAACCCGGAGGGCGCATACGAGGCCGCCCATCGCTTCATCGCGGGGTTCGCATCATGAGCGATGCGCGATGGACACTGGATACGATATGGACACTGGATACGATATCGAACGATCTCGCTGATGAGGTTGCGCAGACCCTGGTGCGGGCTGGTGATGGCCCAGGGGCAACCGCCATCTTCAATGCCCTCCGAGTAAGAACTGCCGCCCTCGCCGCGCGGGATCCGGGCAATTCCGTGTGGCAGCGCGATCTTTCGGTCGGCCACAACAAGGTCGGCGACATGCTCGCGGCCACCGGGGACGGGGCGGGGGCGCTGGCCGCCTATCGCGAAGGCATGGCGATCAGCAGCGCCCTCGCCGC
>NZ_JAGHRA010000031.1 GCF_017744015.1 Paracoccus sp. R12_2 | reverse complement strand
ATTCGGCGCTGCTGTGATTGGAATGGACCACGCGGTTTTCGCGGTCGATCTGCACCACCGCCTGCCCAAACCGGCAATCGACGCCGTGGGCCCGATACCAGTCCTCGTCATGTGTGACGATCTGCTCGTATGTCTTCTCGCCCGATAGCACGGGCGACAGCATCAGCCGGTTGTAGTTGCCGCGTGGCTCGCCGTTGAACAAAGTCACCCGCCAGGCGTCCGGAGCGGTGTCGAACAGATGCTCCAGCAGGCGGCCGGAGGCCATCCCGGCGCCGATGACGACCAGTTTCTTCTTCATGTCTTGCTCCTACTCAAGCGGTTTGCAGCGCGGACGGACGGTCCGCTCGGCGGATCACAGCGTGCATCCAGATCGCACAGGCGGCGACAAGCACGAAAAGGACCATGAAGCAGCTGGACCATTGCCCGGTCGCGTCCTTCAGACCGCCAAAGACCAGCGGCAGGATAAAGCCGCCGAGCCCGCCGATCATGCCGACCAGCCCGCCAACCGCTCCGACGTTCTGCGGGTAATACGTGGGGATGTGCTTGTAGACAGCGGCCTTTCCGAGACTCATCACGAAGCCGAGGGCGAAGATAACCACCAAAAAGACAGTTAGAGATACGCTCACTGACAGAATCGCGGTCGCGACCAGTGCGACCGCGAAGGTTGCATACAGAACCTTGCGGGCACCGATCCGGTCCGAAAGCACGCCCCCATAAGCCCGGAAGATCGAGGCCGGGATCGAGTAGGCCGCGCCGACCATGCCAGCGGTTTTCACATTGAGGCCATAAACACCGATCAGATAGTGCGGCAGCCACAGAGCCAAAGCGACGAATGCTCCGAAGCTGAAGAAATAATATGCCGAGAAGCGCCAGACCTGAAGATTTCTCAGCGGTGCAAACTCGGACTTGAGGCTGCGCAGCGGTGCGGCTCCACCCTGTCGCGCAACCGTGACCGGGTCATCCTTGCTGAAAATCCAGAAGATGATCGCCGTCACGGCCAGCCCCAGCGCCCATATCTGCGCTGTGGCCTGCCAGCCCAAAGCGACCATCACGAAGGGTGCTGCGAACTTGGTTACTGCGGCACCGACATTGCCGACCCCGAAGATGCCAAGCGCCGTCCCCTGCTGCGCATGGCCATAGAAGCGCGAGACATAGGCGACGCCGACCGCGAAGGACCCACCGGCAACCCCAACGCCAAGAGCCGCAACAAGCATTTGCGGATAGGTTGTGGCCCAGCTCAATGCCAGCGTGGACAGTGCGGCGGTCAGCATCGTCAGCGTGTAGACAAGACGCCCGCCGAGGCGGTCGGTGGCGATACCGAGAACGATGCGGGTTAATGAGCCTGTCAGGATCGGCAGTCCGACAAGGAACCCGAACTGCGTATCGGTAAGGCTGAGTTGTTGGGCAATCTGGATGCCGATGATGGAAAAGATCGTCCATACGGCGAAGCAGACCGTAAATGCGAAGGTCGAAAAGACAAGCGCGCGGCGCGAGGCCTGCTGCGAAAGAGTGGACATGGGATGCTCCGATGGCTGGCGTTGATCGGACGGTACAGATCACGCCCCCAGGGACGTTTGACCGCACAGTCGAGATGTCTGAGGTCCGCGTCCTCGCGGAGATCGCGCCGCATCGTTGCGAGCAGGCATCTGGCACGCCACTGCGCCCAGCCCATGGCCTCACGTTCCCCGCTGGAGGCGCTGCGTGCAAGTGCCGGGCGATGGCAGGCGGCGTCGGGGGCGCAGGAAATCAGGCTGGTGCCCATCTAATCAGCGAAAGATACGCAAATTGCTTGATCAGCGGTCAGTCTGTCGACGGATCCGCGCCATGCGATTCGAAAACGAAGCCGTCGAAAAACCATTGGCGCGCAGGTTCAGTTCGCCTCGATCGGCAGGTATGATGCGGTCGCATAATCAGTCTCGCGAACCCACAGCGATACGCAGGGCAGATGCGCATCGGTTGGGCGCCGGTGATGACAAAATGAGCTGTCCGAAATGCGGCCGTGGAGACGTTTATCGCTTGACCAGTATCAAGACTGCACGTGCGCACCATGCTCGCCACGAATATTGCGGCTAGCAGGTCGGTTCCGAAGGTGTCTTTGCCCGCCGTTTCATGCTGGGCACTCCGCTGGCGGGCAGCACTGAGGGCGCCTGTTGCAAACGAGCGCGGTGCGAACAGGGGTGCGAGGGGTCGCCGTGGCTCGTTTGTATGGTGCTGGTGTAAACGAGTTCTTTCCCGCACTTTCAGATTCTTCCCGCGCGGCTGACAGGTACGCCGGCGAGCGCCGCACCTTGCCGAAGATCCTCCAGATCGTCAAATCCATCCAGCCCGACCGGCCCGAACATATCATCGATCACGAAGTCGCGGCGGGCCTCCCGAAGCAGTCTGCCAACCTCTCGGGCCTTGGAGACATTTCCCAGTAGCGCCTCTGCGGCGGCCAGATGGGCCAGGACCTCGGGCGAGCGCGGCGCATTCCTCAATGTCTCCACGCACAGCTGATAGTCCTTGGCCGAAAACGCCGCGAGACCGAGGCTGATTGTATATTTCGCGGGCCGTATCGGCGTCAGCTCATGTGCCCGTCGCGCCCAGGTCAGCGGTTCGTCCCCCCGCACGCCGGCATAGTGACTGGTCCATGCGGCAACCATCAGCACATCGGCATTGCCCGGCGCCAGTGCCACCGACCGGCGCAGCATTCGCCGTGCATTCTCAAGATCACCCTGCGCGCCCCGTTCGCGTGCAACGCGCCACAGCACCTCCGGATCGTCGGGGTCCAGCGCATAGGCCCGCTCGGCCGCGTCGCTGGCCTCTTGCCACAGCATCTGGCGCTCTTCCTGCGACGCCGCTTCCAAAGCCAGAAAGCTGAGGTTGAGCGACAGGAACGACCATGCCTTGGCGTAATCCGGATCCAGCGCGATGGCCTGCTTGAAATGCGTCGTCGCACGCGTGAACCCTTCGCGGTTCCAGTGATGCTTCGCCTCAAGCCCCAGCAGGAAATGGTCATAGGCATCAAGCGAGCCGGCTTGCCTTGCCTGTGAACTGCTCAACTCGGCCTGGGTGATCGCGCCGGTCAACGCACCGCCCAGAGGACCTGCGATCCGGTCCAGCACATCCGCCTCCAGATCCAGAAATCCCGTCTCGTCGCGGTTCCAGCGATCCGACCAGATGAGTTTTCCCGTCTCGGCATCCATCATGCGCGCCGACACCCTCATCGCGCCATCCTCGGCTGCCAGCGCGCCCGCCAGAATAAACCTTGCGCCAACGGCTTCGGCCGCCGGCAGCAGGGCGGAGCCCGCCAGCGTCTCTGTCGCCTCTGGCGCCACGACATCCAGCCAGTCATTGCGCGCAAGTTCCGTGGCAATTTCAACCGACAGCCCCGCGCCACGTCGCTGCCAGGTCTCGTCACCGGCCAGGGCCTCGAATGGCAGGACGGCGATGACAGGATGTCGGATGTCGCCGCCCGGCGCCTGTCTTTGCGACCAGACCGCGAGGGCGCCGAGTGCAACTGCAAGCACCAGCCCGGTCATGAGAGGCCATCGGCTGGGTCCCTTCTGAGCGGCACCGGTCGCATCCAGAAGATAGCCCTGCCGAGGCACCGATCTGATGATCTCCCCTCCATTCGCACCAAGCGCCCGCCTTGCTTCGGCGACGGCCTGATACAGCGAATCCTCGCTGACGGTCACATCCGGCCAGACGGCGTCCATCAACTGGTCCTTGGACACGACACGACCTTCCGCGGTCACGAGTGCCTGAATCAGCGCGCGGGCCTGACGCTTCAGCGTGACAGGTCGTCCGTCGCTCGTGGATAGATCGCCGCTCTCGGGGTCAAACTTGTGTTCACCAAGGTCCATGCCACGCTCCAGCTCCGACCATTCTACTGCCGGAACGTTGATTCAGAAAGAATTCAGATGCGCTTCAGGACAATCAGGGCGCATTCGGCTTTGCTTTTCCTCACCATCATTACGGGAAAGGTAAGGACAATGGGGCTCAACAACATCATGCAAATCCACGCACGCGCCGGCCTTGCCGTCGCCGCACTCTTGCTGTCGTCGGCATTGCCTGTCAGCGCCAACGAGATCGCCGTCGGGGACACCATGCTGACTTACGAAGATGCCGGCAGCGGGCCGGTGGTCCTGTTTCTGCATGGCGCGGTGTCGGACCTTCGGGTCTGGAGCGGCATCCGTGACCGTGTTGCCGAACAACATCGCTTCGTGGCCTATGATCAGCGGTATTTCGGGCCGGCCGAGTGGCCCGATGAGGGAGCCAAGTTCAGCGTCGCGACCCATGCCGAGGATCTTGCAGCGGTGATCGACGCGCTTGATGCCGGCCCGGTTCATCTGGTGACATGGTCGTACGGCGGCTTGGTCGGGTTACAGGCCGCGATGCGCCATCGGGACAAGTTTCGCTCAATTACGCATTTCGAGCCGACCGTTTCATCGCTGCATGTCGGACTGCCGGGCGAGCGTGCTGCAATCGTCCAAAAATTCACATCCTTCGGCGCCATGGCCGAGGCGCTGCAGGCAGGCGAGGAAGAGGATGCCGTCCGGCGGCTGATCGAGGCGGTGTTCCGGCTGGAACCCGGCGAGGCAGAGACACATTCCGATCTTGCGCAGCAGATGTGGGACGACAATGCGCGTACTCTTTCACCATTTCTGGAAGCCGTAGCCGCAGTGGAACCCATTGACTGCGACGGGCTTGCCGGCATCGAAGTTCCAACTTTGGTGATGCAAGGCAGCGACGCCTATGTGCTGGACGCGATGATGGCGGACGAGGTGGTGCGCTGTCAGCCCAAAGCGATAGGCGCGGTTCTCGAGGGCACCAATCACGGCGGACCGGTTCAGGACCCCGCAGCATTTGTCGATGCTGTGCTGTCATTCATCCAATCCACCGATAACCCCTAGCCCCGTCAGATCTCGATGGCCTCGGCGATCGCGAGCACATCTTCTAGCTCAACACCCTGTCTGATGATTGAGAAGGCCCCAATCGTCAGGCAGGATCGTCCATTCCCAAATGCACGACGGTCAGATCAGCGCGCAACCTTCACAACAGGCGCCATTGCCGCGTGAGCGGCTTCGTCCATGGGCCGTCTCCGCCAGGCATACTGACCCACCTGGGCGAGTCGACCGCCGCGCTGCCGCAGGTCCACTTCGAGCCCCAAATTGGCAAGTGCTGCAAACAGCATGAATGTCGGCTTCACGACCACAAGATCTGGCTCCGCGCGTCGTCGGTAAACCTCGCTGGTAGTGAACAGCTAACGTCACTAAAATTCTCGGGCAACGCCGCGGAGAGCGGCGCATGAACCCTCGCCATAGAGGTTTCGAATCGTTGGATTGGCACAAGGTGAACCAGTTATGTCACACGATGAGCGTCCAGTACTTTCCATCATCGTTCGGCGGTTCGCGCTAGAATACAAAGATGACATCTTGCATTCACTTGACCAACTGCAGCAAGCCGCTGCCGATCAGAAGGGGTATCTAGGGGATCACAATAGCCTTTCGAGAGAGAGCGACGGTTACCAGCTCGTGAATATCTTCGCATTCAGTTCGCGAGAGAACCTCGATAGTTGGGAAGATTCCGAGGTGCGGAAAAGTTGCCTGGCGGAATTGGACCGCCACCCACAGGAGGCAACGGAGCCCGCCCGATTCGACGACATCGCCCAACTTCTGCAGCCGGCATCGAAGATAAGTAAGATCGAGATCGTCGTAATCCTAATCTTCTGGATCGTCGTCTTAGGCGCTGTCTTGGGCCACCTTGCCGAATTTATTCTGCCTGAGAGTTTCCTTCGCACGGGACGCTCAGTTCTGCTGATTTCGGTCAATGTCGTTCTGATCAGCTACATCTTTCTTCCGTGGTCAAGCCATTGGGTGACAAAGCTCAAGGCACGACTTGCAGGAAGCACAGAAAACAAATGAAGCGTGCGCTCGCACAGTGCAACTTGCCGAGACGTCAGCACTGCTCATTGTGACCGGGCCGTCTGCTTCAGGAACCTTGAATGGCGGTATCCACGAGAGCCGCACAGCGGCGCCAATCGGTGGGCGCAATCTACGGCTTCTTGGCAGAGATCTGCTGAAGCCGCTCTGCAAGATGATCTATCAGTTCATACAGATGCGGCTCATAGACCATCGACAAGTGAATTCCGGCAGTTTCGATAGTCCTGGGTTCTGCCTCAATCTGTGTGGCGCAACTATCCTGAACCTGGAACTTTCAGGAGGGATAGTCGTGATCTCAAAAAAGCACTGGTCGCCCGGGAGCGATATTGCGGTTCAAAGCGTTAAGCGACGTGATTCCGGCGGGTGGCTTGTATCCGGCGTTTTGGCACCGAGTGGCATCTGCCCAGATTGTGGTTTGCATTCTCGGCGTCGTCACGGGTGGCGGCAAAGGCGACTGCAGGATTTGCCCGCACATGGCGACAAGGTAACAATCACACTCTGGGTCTGCAGATGGCGATGTCCCGCTTCAGCGTGCCCGCGGCGGACGTTTTCAGACTACACCTCGTCAATTGCGCATTCATTTGCACGTCGAACTTCGCGTGCTGATGACATTGTCGGTCATCTGGGGCACGCCACGGGTGGACGGCCTGCCGAGCGGCTCTTGCGCCGTTTAGGCGTCGGTGTCAGCAATGACACGGTGCTACGGCACCTCAAGCAGTGTGCGGAAAGCGCCGCCCCGCCGCCAACGGTCATTGGTATCGACGATTGGAGCTGGCGCAAGTCGCAAACTTACGGGACCATCATCGTCGATCTCGAGCGGCAGACCGTAATTGATATCCTTCCGGATTGGAGCGTTGAAAGCTGTGCGAGCTGGCTGCGGCATCACCCTGAGATTGAAGTCATCAGTCGGGATCGTTGTGGCGCATATGCGAAGGCCGCACGCCGCAAGCCCTGCAGGTCGCAGACCGTTTCCATCTCGTCCAGAACCTCCGCCAGGCCATTGAAGAGCAGATGAATATGCATGGCCGCGCCACCGGGCGGGCGCTATTGTCAGATGCCGATAACATCAGCACGGCCAATCATCTGCTGCGATCGCGTCTTGCCCATCGGAAATCACGTGAGGAGATTTTCGGAAACATCCATGCGCTTCGTGATCAAGGGCTGTCTTGTAGCGAAATTGGACGGCGGACCGGCTTCCCGCGTCGTAGGGTGGCGAAGTGGTTGAACTCCGACTCGCCACCAGACCGCCGCCGAGCTGCATTGAAGCCTACGTCGCCGTGGTATTTTGAGGGCTTACTGGCCGATCACTGGAAACAGGGTATCAGGTCCGGCCAGGAATTATTGATCGAAATTCAACGCCATGGCTATTGACCTGCCCCCCAAGGCTCCCTCATTCATAACGAGAGTTTGCAGGTCTGGTTTTCATAGTTCTGGTCGTCGATTTGGGCAAGCGCGCCGGGCGTGGAGCCCTCAAATTGCTCAAGCGTCCGGCGCGCTTCTGCGGGTGCTTGGTTCCCGAGCGATGAGTGCGGCCTGACGTTATTGTAATCATATCGCCAAAGCGCCAGCTTGCGCCGGGCGTCGTCCAGGCTGTCGAACATCTCCTCGTTGAGGAGTTCATCGCGTAGGCTGCCGTTGAAGGATTCGATGAATGCATTCTGCTGTGGTTTGCCCGGGTCGATATAGTGCCAATCCACATCGTTCGCGTTCGCCCATTTCAGGATCGCCCGGCTGGTGAACTCCGTCCCGTAGCACGTCGGGAAGAAGCGCTGTTTTGAGGTTATGGCCACGCGCGCAGCCCTCAGATAGCGCAGCGGGTGGCCATAACCGGGTCTCAGGTCTCAACAGTGGTTTTGCAGAACCACACCGCTGAGGAGACCGGCTATGACCGCCACCGATACTACCGCTTCGACCTTGCTGGTCGCCATCGACATTTCCAAGCATCGCCATGAGGTGCTGATCGGCGTCTCTGGCAAGAAGCGCCGTCGCCGATTGACGATCCTGAACACGCTTGACGACTTCCAGCGTCTGTCCGCAACGCTTGCCAGCTACGCCCTGCCGGTACGGATCGCGTTCGAAGCGACCGGCAACTACCACCGCACGTTGGCGCACCATCTCGGGCGAGCCGGGTTCGAGCTGAAGCTGGTCTCCTCGGTTGGCCTGGCTCGCACGCGGGAGGCTCTGCACAACAGTTGGGACAAGAATGACCCGAAAGACGCCCAAGTCATCCTGCACATGCTCGAGATCGGCGCCGTGCAATTTTTCCATGATCCGATGGTGGTTGGGACCGCTGATATCCAGGAACTGTCAAAGACCCACGAGATCGTCTCTCGGTCGAAGACCGAGCTGTGGCACCGCATTCTCACCCACTACCTGCCGCTGTATTTTCCCGAGGCCGAACGATTTCACCGCAGCTCGAGGACGGATTGGTTCCTGGCATTCCTTGAGAAGTACCCATCGCCACATATGATCTCGGCCATGAGCCGCGAGGCCTTCGTCGCCGATGCCTGGGATGTCGTTGGCCGCAAGGTGTCCAAAGAGCAATTGCTTTCAGATATTTACGCCACTGCAGCCGCTTCGGTCGGCTTGCCAGTTCATGCGGATTCTGACGCGGTGCGCATGTTCCGCCTTGTTCTTGCCGAGGGGCGAAGCCTCGTCCGGCAACGCGATGTGATTGAGGCACGGGCTGTCGAGTTGCTGTCGGACCTGCCCGACTATCAGCTGCTGACCACCATTCCCGGCGTCGGCCCGATCAACGCAATGACCGTCTTGGCCGAAGCCGGCGACCTGCGTCGGTTCCGGCATCATCGACAGTTCCTGAAGTTCTGCGGCATGGACCTCGCAACCGTCCAGTCTGGCATGTTCCGCGGTCAGAGCCGGATCTCGAAGTACGGTAATGCCCGGCTGCGGCGCACGCTCTGGATGGCCGGCCAGACCGCTGTTCTCAAGCGTGTCCGTCGTCAGAACATTTGGCGCAACTCGGGGCGTGGATTAGCGGAGAGCGGGCCTCGTCTTTGGGATGATGTTATGCGGCGAGCTTGCGGTGCTGCAAGCGCCGATATTCGAGGGTCTTTCGTTTGATCCTTTCACGTTGTTGGAGGATGGCCGGCGCCCTGCCGAAGTAGGCGTCGGCGGGCGTCACGTTGTTCAGGCTCTCGTGGTAGCGCTGGTGGTTGTAGTGCTCGACGAAGGCCTCGATCTGGGCCTCGAGGTCGCCGGGCAGGAAGTAGTTTTCGAGCAAGATGCGGTTCTTCAGGGTCTGGTGCCAGCGCTCGATCTTGCCCTGGGTCTGGGGATGACACGGGGCGCCGCGGACATGGCTCATCTTGTTGGCCTCGATGTATTCCGCCAGTTCGCCAGCGATGTAGCTGGGGCCGTAGCATGTTGGGAATAGCGCGCCGTTGAAGGTTATGGCCGCCTGCGCAGCCACCAAAATTGCGCAGCAGGCGGCCATAACCGGATCTCGGGTCTCTATGGTGGTTTTGCGAACCACACCAC
>NZ_JAGHRA010000030.1 GCF_017744015.1 Paracoccus sp. R12_2 | reverse complement strand
CCATCAGCCCCATGCCGCGCTCCACCGCCTCCAGCCGGCCAAGCGCGGCGAACTCGTCCAGCAGGAAGAGGGCAGGGGCCGGGGCCGGGACCGGCCGTGCGGCGTCCCTGCGCCGTTCCGGCGGCTCTCCGGCCTCATGAGCCGCCTCGGGGGCCTCCAGCCCCTCTGTGGCGCCCCCGGAGCCGTTCGGGGCGCTTGTGGGCGTGTCAGCGGTGCTGTGAGCCTCTCCGGGGCGCTCCGCGGCCCGGGCGATGTCCTGGAGGGCCTGGGACACCATCAGCCGCAGCCAGCGGCTATAGGCATCCAGCCGGTTCGGCGGCAGGACGAGGAAGATCGAGGTCACGCCCCGGCGCAGATCGGCAAAATCCACGTCAGAGCGGGCCATCGCCGCGACGATGCGCGGGCTGTCGAGGAAACGGGTGTGCCGCTGCGCGTTCGACATGACCGAGGCGGCCTCGCGTTCGGCCTTGCCGGCGAAGCGGTTGGCAGCGCGGGCGATCAGCCCGCCGGCCGCGTCGCTCTCCTGCATCAGCTCCAGCAGAGCTGCCCATCTGGCGGGCGGCAGCGACAGGTAATCCCGCACGGAGGCCAGTGTCCGGCGCTCCGGGGGCTCGTGGCAGGCGCAGAACAGGATCAGCCCGGCCAAGAGCGATTTGGCTTCCTCGTTCCAATGCGCGTCATGGACCTGTCCGGGCGGGTCCATGACCAGCGCCTCGGAGAGTGTCGCGGCCTCGTCGCCGAGATCGGGATCACCGGGGTCCAGCCCCGCCATCGGGTTGCAGGCGGCGGATGGCAGGCCGGTGACAGCGAAGGGATCGAGGACATGGACCGGGCCGAAGCGTTCGCGCGCCATTGCCGCGATGCGGGCATTCTCGCCCTTGGGATCGATCACCAGCACCGGGCGGTTCGCGGTCAGCAGGTTGGGGATGATGGTGCCCACCCCTTTCCCCGCACGGGTCGGTGCCAGGGTCAGGAGATGGGCGGGACCGTCATAGCGCAACAGCCGGCCGGTCTCCGGATCGCGGCCGATTAGCAGCCCGTCGCCCTGCCGGAAGGCGGCACGCTCCGCCTTCGAGCTGAAGCGGGCGGAGCCGTGGCTGTTGCCGCGCCGGGCGAAGAGGTGATCGAAGCCGTGGAGATAGGCCCAGAAACGCACCGCCAGCGCCCAGAAGGCCAGCTGCACGACAAGAAATCCCAGCCGCCCAGCCACGGAGGTCGGATCGGTCACCACCGCTTCCCCAAGGATCAGCGCCCGGATCAGCATAAAGGTGACGATCGCCGCGCCCGAGGCCAGAAGCAGCAGGACCGCCAGCTGGAAGAGCAGCCAGGGGATCGTGATCGCCATCGCGGCCATCCCGGCGAGAAACCTGAACAGCCGGCCGACCCAAATCATCCGCCCGCACCCCTGTCCGCATCCCCGACAGCCGGGGCAGGGGAGCCCGGTCCCCCAACATCCCCCTCACCCGTCCCTGTCGCATCGCCTTCCGCGCTCCAGCCCTCGAAGGCCTTCCGGTCCTGGTCGCGGGGCAGGTTGCGGATCAGCCGGTCGAGCATCAGTGCGGCGGCATCGTCGCGCCCCGCGAGATCGATCAGCGCCCCGCCGAGGATGACCTTGCGGCGGGTGTCGAGCTTGCGCTGTTTTGCGGCTTCCCGGTTCTTCAGCGCCTGCAACCTTGCCTTGGCCTGGGCATAGCGCTTCTCGGCGCGTTCGAGCTCGGTCTCCGCCATAAGAATGATCTCCGTGATAAAATGAGCTAAGTTGAAACGGTGCTTGCCAGCACAACCGGTAGCGCGTACCCGTAGGCCTGTAAAGGACAAGGGCGCACTTATGCAAACTCTCCACCTGCGGTTTCGAGATTTGCGTGCGATCTCCTTGAGGCAGGGCCTCAGCCGATGGCGAACTCCGTCCGACGCGATGCGCGCCGGAATGGGAGCGGCCTTCGCCCTCCCAAACCCTCCGGAACCAACCTGCGCGGTTGGATGGCGTCCCGCAATGCGACCTCCTGACGGCATCCTGTGCCCCGTGGCCGGAGCTGGATCACCGGGGGTGCCGCGCTTGCGGGCTGCGCGGAATGACAGTCGCGGGCCTGTCCTTCCTTGCCGGGTTTGCCGGTGGCAAACCGCCTGTGCGCCGTCCCCTGATCCTCGGCCTCCTGGCGGGCCGGATCAGGGGACGGCGCACAGGCAAGCCCGCGCCTCAGAGAGCCAGAGGCTCGGTTCGGACGGGCTGTCTTTTCCCCCCCGGCCCCAGCGTTCCGGGGCGCGGGCCTCCGGGGAAAAGACGGCTGACCCTGTGGCCCATGTCGGGGCATGGGCCGGGGTCAGCAGCGGCGCGCGTCGGCATCGTCTGCATCACAGGGCGGGGTAGTCGGCATGGCCAGCTACCACCTTTCCGTGAAGACGATCAAACGCAGCGCCGGGCGCTCCGCCACGGCGGCCGCGGCCTACCGTGTCGGGGAGCGTATCGAGTGCCAGCGCGAAGGCCGCATCCACGACTACACCCGCAAGCAGGGCATCGAGGAGACCTTCATCCTGGCCCCGAAAGACGCGCCGGAGTGGGCCACGGATCGGTCCCGCCTCTGGAACGAGGTCGAGGCCAGCGAGACCCGCCGCAACTCCGTCACCGCCCGCGAATGGGAGCTGGCCCTGCCGTCCGAGATCAGCGCCGAGGACCGGTCGCGGATCACCCGCGACTTCGCCCAGGAGCTGGTCAGCCGCTACGGCGTGGCCGTCGATGTGGCGATCCATGCACCGCACCGCGAGGGCGATCAGCGGAACCACCACGCCCATGTCCTGACCTCTACGCGAAAGCTGGAAGCCGAGGGCTTCACCGCCAAAACCCGCGTGCTCGATTCCGCGAAGACAGGCGGCGTCGAGATCGAGGAGATGCGCGCGCTCTGGGGCCAGCTGCAGAACCGGGCGCTGGAGCGGGCCGGCGTGTCAGAGCGGGTCGATCATCGGTCGCTGGAGGTGCAGCGGGCCATGGCGCTGGAGCGCGGGGATGCGCTGTCGGCCGAGGAACTTGACCGGGCGCCGGAGGTGAAGCTGGGGCCGGCGGCCAACGCGATGGAGCGGCGGGAAATGCGCGTGGCCGAGGCCGAGGGCCGGGATTACGTGCCCGTCACGGAGCGGGGGGCGAAGGTGCATGCCGCCCGCCAGGCGCGGGCGCTCTTCGCCGAAATGCGCGAGCGGGTGGAGATTGCGCGCGATGCTTACGGGATTGCCCGTGAACAGGGTGAGGGGCGCGTGGCGGCGGGCCTGGCCGCGCTTCGAGCCGCCGTCGGGAAAGACGGGGTCGGCAGGGAGTTGGGGGAGGGCGACAGTGCGGATGATCTGCGCGACAGGCTGGCAACGATCCTCGGGAAGGGCGCAAGGAACGGGCGTGCGTGGTCAGCCCAGGGGATCAACGAGCGGCTGGCCGAACTGATCGGGAAAGAGCAAGATGCGCGTGAGCAGCCGGATATCGGGGAAGAGCGAAGCCGGGAGCGGACCAGAAGCGTTGGCCTCGAGCGCGATGAGGGGTTCGAGCTGTAGGGTCGTCCTATGGTAGGGGCGTTGCGTAAGCTGGCCGTGAATAAAGGCCTGAAGGCCATGCTGAACAAGCTGCTCAAAAAATTAGAGATCGAGAAACGAGCGCGACACAATCAGGATAAGGATCAGGATGTCGAGGATATAATCTTGGCGGAGGATCTGAAGACTATTCTCGAGAGTGCTGAGACTATCAGCTGCCTGTTGTATATCTCTGCTGACAATCCGAACCTGAACCCATGAGATACCTGAGCATCAGACGCGAAATTGAGGGTAGTCTGCCCACCGTGGCGGAGCTCCTTCGTCAGAAGGACGAGGACGATGCTCTCCGCGTTATGAGCCAGGCGGACATCGAGATCGCCGAGATCGGCTACGACAACTGGAACGGAGGAACCGAGCTCTGGACTATCTTCCTTCGGGTTCCAGTCAGCGTTTTCGTGTCGATCGAGAACCGCCGAGACGAGCTTGCTGGAATCATCTCGAAGAATTTCGAACTCGTTACGGGCAAGGACAATGGATACTGGGTAAGCGCGGAGATCTCCCCAATGCGCGCGCCGCCCCCTGGGCTTCATCTTCCGGACGGTAAGATTGGCGAACGAACGCGCGCCGCCATCCTAGACGAGATGCGCGCTAGGGGAACGGCTTGGCACGGAGCCCTAGATGAGATCGCCTTCCTTAGCCGCATTTTTGATCTGACCGCCATGCCCTCTCATGACAGCCGGTTCCAAAACGCCGAGCAAGATATCTGGCAGCACTGCATCAACAACTTCGACTGGTCACAAGAATGGGTCTACAGCGACCCTCGCTTCCGTCTCTATGCTGCTGACCAAAACATTTTCCTGAAGTTTATTTGCGAGGTTCTGCACCCCATCGTTCGGAAAGACGATGCAGAGCAGGATGCTCTTGCACGGGCATTCAATGGTCATCTGCGTACGGACGGATGGGAGCTCGTCGAGGATGCCATCATCGATGGCCGGCCGGCCTATGTACCGCAACGCAAGGTTCACGCCTTGGGTGGATCGGTCCAGCGCATCAAGGCCGTGGCGGCCATCCTGAACTCGAACACGCTCTACGAGGACCTGCGACGCCTCGAGCGCATCGGCGACAGTGAGCCCGGCGAGGCGATCGCCTTGGCCAAGGAAATCGTCGAGAGCTGCTGCAAGCTGATCCTCGATGATCGGAAGGTCGCGTATCCCGAAAAGGCGGAGATTCCCGAGCTGCTGAAACTCCTCCGCAAGGAAATCAAGATCATGCCCGACGGGATCGAGGAGAACGCCAAGGGCGCGAACGAAATCAGAGGCATCTTGACCAGCCTCGGGAATATCGCGCATTTGCTTGCTCCGCTGCGCAACGCCTATGGCAAGGGCCATGGCCGTGGGCGCGACTTCAAAGGGCTCCAGCCGCGGCATGCGCGGCTCGCAATTGGCGCCGCCAGCACCTTTGTCGATTTCGTCCTCGATCGCCATCTATCCCAGGCTTCTGCAAAGAGTGCCGCAGATGATTGAAGATCGACACAAGAGGGCCTCAGTATCGAAGGCAACAGCTTCCGTGCGGCGCGAGGAATGAGCTACTCCCTGTCGCTTAGACGATAGACGTAACACAATATTTGGTCGTTCCCCACTATGGAAATGACATGACTCTACTGGCCGGACACTTCATGCCAGTAATATCTCCAGTTAGAAATGGATCTATCCAAGCTCCAAATTTCTCTTGATCAATATCTAACCCATCTCTTCCAATCCAGCCGACGATGTTTCGTTTATCGTCTAACGCAACTGTACATTTCAAAATCGCCCCGTCAGTTCTGACTACAAATGAGTTAGGCATCGCGGCGTAGCATGCGCTTTCGCCTGTATCAGAAACGGACAGCCCAGAATTCTTTGCCAACATCTTTATTTCATCCACCTGGCTTTTGTCTGATAAATATGAGAAGGTTTTCCCATTATTTCCACCAAGCCTCTCTACGGCTTTTATATGAAGCTGAAATCGTTCATCCCTACCGAAATTACCTAATAGGTCGGATATCAACTGTTCTATTGAGCCAAGATTCTCTTGAGTAAGGTGAATTCTTACTCTCACCCTCAATTGGGGATCGGTGCATTTGTGCAGAGTATTTAATGCTGACTGAACTATTTTGTAACTGCCTTCCCCTTTTCTTGTAAGGCGCGTGGAGTCATGAAAGGTCTGCGACCCATCTAAGGAAATCTGAAACTGTTTAACAAAATTATTGCGGAGAAGAGTCAATGTTCTTTCATCAAGAAGAGAGCCATTAGTAGATACTGATGATGTAACTTTTGTACCACGTCGGATATTTTCTCGAATCGTAGCACCAATTATAGAAATAGGACGAGTATTAATTAATGGCTCGCCACCAAACCACCCAACATGAAGCGCGTCTAAATTTGGAAGTCTTTTTGATATAAGATGCGCAAGCGACTCAAGAACGCTTTCGTCAATATTGTATCGTTCAAACGCCTCATAGCAGTATGAGCACCGAAAGTTGCACTGTTCGGTGCTCAATACTATAAGATGAAGCTGTCGTTGAAGGGCTACTTCGGATTGCATGAACAGTTCGTATCAAAGAACCCGACTTCGGGACTTACGCTTGCGCTTCTTGTCTCTAGTTCCTTCACAAAGTCAGGATCATCGATCGTTATCGAGCCATCTCTTTCGATTGTAATGTCCCGTGGTCTGATCATGCCGATTGACTTTCCAAGTTCGGCGTAGGTCTCGGCGGGTTTCTTAATCAATGCTTCAGTCAATGCATGGGCCGAGTCGCCCTTGATGGTGACCTTGTTGTGGGCCACGGATAGGTCAGAGAACGGTAAAGTTTTGGGCATCTCATCGCTCCATGCGGGGTTTCGATGAACCGCATTTTACTAAATTCTCGCAAATTTTGCTACAGTTCTTTGTCACTGCTGACCTGCTCCCCTGAAATGTTCAAATGGAGCCCAATGAGCGTCACGCGACTTTAAGCGGTCTCAACCTCGTTGGGGCAAAATCGAAATGGGTCAGGCAGACCGTGCTGTGGAATGGTGGCCTGGAGATCTTCACGACCAGCCTATGGTTACTGAGTGCAAGAAGACACCAAAACCGTCGTTTCTGGCCAGATCGGCCGCCGGTAGAAAAATCAATGACTTGAACGGGTCATAACCCTCAGGCAAAGTCTAACGGCTTAAACCGGATCTGATGTCGTGCACCGACAAGACATGTTGTGACCGTATCTGCGGACGATGATTTTGGAATGGAACTGCCCTGCGCCTATCGTGGCGAGGACTACAGCGTGCGCGACAACGGCGCTGTCATGCGGCGCTCAAAGCCCGGAGGAAGGCGGCGCCCGCTCGATGAAACATGGACGTTCGGCACGCCGAGCAAGAGCGACGGCTATATGGCGATCTCCGGGCACAAGATCCACCGCATCGTGGCAACGGCCTTCCATGGTGAACAGCCCAGCAAGAGCCATGTCGTTGACCACATCGACACAAATCGCCGTAATAACCGTCCCGAAAATCTTAGATGGGTTACACGGCTTGAAAACATCCTGCTTAACCCGATCACCGCCAGACGCGTGAAACAGCTTTACGGCAGCATCGAGGCTTTCCTTGCCGATCCGCGCAACCCGAAAAACGGAAGCCTGAGTAGAGAATTTGAATGGATGCGTGCTGTTACACAGACCGAAGCGTCTTACAGCCTCAAGCGCATGCTGGCATGGGCAGAGGCGGATAGGCCATCTGTTGGCGGTCGCCTTGATGAGTGGGTTTTCGGGCGTGGCGCGCTTCCAGCTGAGCAGCCCCGCCCGGAGTTGGTCTCGTCAAAAACACCCGGTGCTGTTCAGCGAAACTGGCAGGTTCCGGCAGAATTTCCGCTTTGTCCCTCTACGGCTGACGAGATGCCGCTTGCGACTTACTTTGCCCGTTTGGAAGCAGGAGCCATCGCCGTCATCTCGCCTTGGGGTGAAACCAGGGTTAGCAAAGCGGCGATGCTCGAGGATGGCAGCGCCGTTTTCATCTTAGGTGAACACGAGACGGGCGCGGTCAAGCCTTTTTCCCTTGCCCGCATAACCTTCGAGGATGCTCAGTTTGTCCATGAAAGCTGCGGGACCTTTTTCACGGTCGAGGGTGCAGAGAAAGAGTTCACGCTGGCAAGAGGCTTGCCTTGGGAAGGCGGCGAGACATTTGACGATTTCTGCTAGGTGCCATCGCGAGAACCGACCTCACGCGTATCCGCGCTTCGCCTTCGCCATGTGCAGCGTGAATCGGGCATCCTTTGCCTCGGCTTCGGTGTCAAACCAGTCCGTCCGCGCCTGGCCGGCGCTCCCGATCCGGCCCCAGTTGCGCGTCAGGCCCCACTCCCCGAAGAGACCGCGCACGATCTCGAGGCTGTAGAAACGATGCAGGTTGTCCTCCGGCTCGATCCGGGTCAGATGCATATCCCCTATCCCCACATTCTAGCGGCGATATCCTGTTCTTCCTTGCCGGTGGCATCGGCGTAGATCGCGGTGGTGCTGAGCTGCGCGTGGCCGAGCCACTTCTGCAGCATGTGCAGCGGGATGCCGTTGATGGCGGCGTTGATCCCGAACCCGTGCCGCAGACCCTTGGGACTGCGCTGCGGCGCGTCCGGGATGCCGGCCTCGATCATGATCTTCTTGACGATCTGCCAGACCCGGACCCGGCTCAGCGGCCAGATCGGCGCGGCGGCTTGTTTTCGGGATCTCTGGGCCTCGCGGATGCCATGCGCGGTGTTGAGCGTGTCCAGGTAGTCCGGCGGCACCGGAACGGACCGGTAAACGAGCTTCGTCTTTCCCGTCGCGTCCTTGCGCTTCTTCAGGGATCGGATCGCAACCGTCCCCCCGGAGAGGTCGACCCTGGCCGGCGTGATTTCCAGCAGCTCCGATGGCCGACAGCCGGTAAAATACAGCGTCTCGCAGAGCGTGCGATCCCGGGCCGGCTGGCGCCGCGCCACGGCCAGGAAGGCCGCGCGCTCCTCGGCGTTCAGGTAGAGCCGGTTGCCGGCCGGATCGTGGAGGCGCATGTCGCTCATGGAAACAGTTTACGGGTGAAGTGTTAAGCGGGGAAGCGGAAAGACGCCCCCTGTCCGGCTACGGCACGGGTCCGGGGGATCGCGGGCTTAACACTATGGGTAATAGTGTTAAGCTGCATGGCCTTTACGAGGCAGGGCGTGCCGTCGGTGGTCCTGTCAGCTCAATCCGCCACCATGGCACATCGATGCCGCCGGGCGCGTCCACCCCATCGCTTACGTCTAGAGGTGGGCGAAATAATGTGCGTGCCACTCCGCATAACCAAGATTGAAACCATGCTCTGATAAGAGGACGAGCTTTCTCTTGTCGAAGTGAGTTTCATTCGTTGCGCTGCGAACGAGAGGGCTTCCCCCGTTTGGGTCGATCCAAACACCACCCCGGTCAAAGGCTTTATGGTGGTTTGGGCAAAAGGGGAGGATGTTGGCGAGGTGGTCCGGCCCATTGAAGGGCTCACCAACAGGTTTAACGTGCCCCGCTTCGGAATAGGTTTTTCCTCTTGGATCGACCGTGAGAGCCGCTCCGCATATAGCACACCGGTTCTCATATAGGTTCTTGACCCATTCCGCGTGCTGCCGATTTCGTACTTGCCGCTGAGCCTGTGCATAGGCCCGTTGTACTGCTGTGAGGTGCAGATCATTTGGCTTTTTTCGCTTGGCCGCGGCTTGGCGAGCGGCGGGAGCCAATGGGACTTTCGGCTTGGGAGGTGTTCCTGCTTTGGCAGGAGGAGTTTCAGGCTTTTCTTCTTCTTCTAGCCGAGCGATTCCACCCAAATCCAAGTACTCTTCGATGATCGGCTTAGCAGCGTAGGGGGCGAGACTAGGGTTTGCAGCGGTCAGCGCCCAAAATTCCTCTGAGATAACAAAAGCTAAGATGTCGTCAGCGGACATCTTCGTGTTGATTTCGCCGTCCATCATGCAGCGGTCAAGGAAGAGGAAAAGCGCACTTGCCCACCAATCTTCTCGCTCTGAGCTGGTAAGGCCGATTAGGCTAGATTGTTGGTAAAGGTAGTGAAGGTTGGTGGCGAACTTCCGGGGGGCATCGCTCCCATAGATCATGGCCCCCCCTTCAAAGAAATGCTCGATCTTGTCAGAGGTGATCTGACTTCGATCCCATCGGGTGCCGTCCCAGATTTCTTCGACTGCAAAGCGTCTGGCCCATGGAGCTGGGTGGGATTGATACGACCGTGCTTTGTCCCAGACACCAACGCGGCTGAAGTTCATTGCGCACATTGCCAAGCGATCAAAAGACTCGTCGTGGTCGCGCGCGAGAGCTTCAAGGACAAGTTGATCAGGGACGATATAGCTCTCGCTGCCGATAACGCGGTTGTAGAGAAAGAAGTTTAGCGGAACGAGTGGATCGCCGTTCGCGATCTTCCCAATTATCTCCCGGGCTGTATCGCGAGGAACGGGCTTCAGGCTGCCATCAAAGACCGCGTTAATCACTCTGTGCAGGAGGCCTAGGCCGGGCGCATCTCCCCAGCCAAAGTTTTTTGAGAAAGACCCTGGGCGGCTTTCTAGTTTCTTCCAGTCCAAAGGTTTTCTTGCCTTTTGTCAGCCTATTCGGCAGCGCTTATGGGCACACTAGAGTTGTAAGCGTAGGTTTTCCAGCTTGGTTTATAGTCGACGTCTGCTTGGTTACCCCAGACGGCCCAGCCATCACGAACACCGCGCCCGAAGAGTTCAAGGAATGGCCCCCACGAGCATTCCTCGATGATCTTGTATTGCTCATCGGGTTTCCGGCTGTGCTCACGTTTGCGCGTCTTCAAAAGGTCGCTTTCAGGCTCTTCGGCTTCGATGAAATTGACCTGAGAGCGGCCCGGTGCGAGCGTCCGGGCGTTCTTCCCCCGCGTGCCGAACAAGAGGATTTCAGTCACGTTGCGAAAATAGAAGCCGACGCCGCGCCCATCAGGGCCACCGTCTTTGCGGACCTTCTCCCACACGATATTCGACTTGTACTCGAAGCCCCATGCGTTGAGGACCTGTAATCCCTCGGGCAGAAGCGCGTTCGGAACCCAGAGATAGCAATGGGCGCGATCTTCGAGATGCTTTTCCACAGGGAGCGCGCAAATTTCATCCAGCGTCATGGTGGGGTATCGTGCGAGCCGCTTATGCTCTGGGGCAATCTTCCCGGTCCGGTTCTGGAAGCGCCACGGTGGGTCTGCCATCACGGTCGAAAACTTGTCGTTTCCAAGGAATTGGCTGAGGTCATCCGCTGCGGTCATTACGCTTCACCTTGTGTAATAATTCTGTTCTGCCGCAACATCTGGGATGCAGCAAGGGCTTCCATCCGAAGGTTGGCCGCTTAGCCAATATGGTATCGTATTGTCGATGCGCATCCTGCGCTGAAGAGCAAGCGGAAATCCATCGGGGCTCGCGGCGCTGATCTATCAGGCACCCTATGAAGCCGGGCATCCACCGCATAAGTTCAATGGTCCTAGACGCTAAAGCTACTTGCATGCATTCATGCTTTCAGACTTTGCGCCTTGTAAGCTTGCCACATCTTCAGGAAGAGTTGCTTTTTCGCGCCGTGGGTGAAGCCAAACTCCCTGCCCGCCTGTTCGCTGAACTCAACAAAAACCGACTCAGGCACACGCACTTGGAGCGGGCGCAGCGGAGCCTTGTCCTCGTCGCGGGGGTTGCCCTTAATCACGTCCTCTGCCTCTTCGACCAGCGGCGGAGTGCCTTTCCCACTGCTCTTCAGCTTGGAGAGGTTGGTCGCCATTATGCCACCTTTCTTTCCTGAAGCTCGGCCATGCGGTCGATGACGCTCTGGGCCAGCTTCGAGGCACGCTCATTTAGTGTGCGGAACGAAGTTTCGGTGATTGCCCTGCCCTGATCGGACGCCGATCCATAGGCCGTCGAAACGCTGACCTCTCCATCAAGCACCATGTACCCGGCTTGCGCGATGTATTCGCGTGCCGCTACATTCTCGCGCTCGCTGCCGGTCGTCTTGAACATGGCGAAGGCGATCTTCTCTGGGGTGATCCCCTTCTTGCGAAGGCCGTGGGCCAGTACGACGCCAGGATGGAGATCATCGATCGTCTGGCCGGTTGGGATCACTACCAGATCGGACGCCTTGGCAATCTCCGCCGTCTGTTCCGAGGCGTTCGGCTTGCCGTCGAGGATCAGGGCCTCGAAGCGTTCCGCCTCATGCAGCGCGCTCTTAACGCTCGCGAAGCTCTGGACCTGGATTTCCGGACCAATCCCGTTCTCGGCCCGCCTCCCCGCCCAATGCGTGCAAGTCTGCTGCTGCGTGTCGAGATCGGCGATCTTGGTTGACAGGCCGCCCGAAACGAACTCCCGCGCCATCATCCGCGCTAGCGTCGATTTTCCGACGCCTCCCTTTTGGGAGACCATTCCCACGATGTATGTCATTGATGCTGCTCCGATTGCCTCTTGGGTTTTCTTTCAATGCTAGCATGAAAGCCGCGAAGCAGCCAAGCATGAAAGCCGCGAAGCAGCCAAGCATGAAACCATCTAAACACCAAAAGCGTCTTGCATGCAAGGCGCTTTTCCGTCTTAGCGCTTATAAGGTCCGCGCGCCTTGCAGAAGCTCAGAAAGTTGGCGTCGGGGTTCTGAACCGCGATCCCTTTCTTCTGCGTCCACTCGCGCCATTCATCGAGCAGCGCCCGAACGTCCCAGCCAGGCGCAAGCCGTCGCGCTGCCGCGAAGGTTGTCTCTTCATCGACCCGTAATGAGGAAGAGGGCAGGGCGGCGACCACTACCTCCTTCTTCGGCGTCACCACCACGTTTTCCCCCTCGAAGCTGAAGGCGTAGTCCGGCATATGACTGTGCGCCTCGTCATCCTCGATGATCTTGCCAATCAAGCGGCGGAACTCTTTGTCCGTTGAACCCGAGCCGCACTTTTCGCGAAGGGTATTAAGACTGACCGCCCACCTAGACTGCGCGCCGCAGTGCTTGCGGGCCAGCTCGTACAGGCGCCGCTCCAGAGGCTTGCGGAGGAAGAAATACTGCCGGTTAAGGGTCAGAACGTGATTGTTCTCAATAGCGTCGAAGACCCAGTCCGAAAGCGTGATCTCGACATCAAGCATACGCCCTTCCCGTGTCTCCTTCACTATCTCCGCCGAGTCGATCAGGCCGAAGACCTTAAAATACTCCTTCCCCCCTTGGCGCAGGTTTGTCTCGATCTGTGTACCCTGAAGGCGGCGGAGCGCGTCTTTCAGCAGCTCATACCCGCGCCCGGAGGTTTGGCGATTCGTCGCGACGAGCAGATCGTATGCCTTGAAGCGCATCGTCCGATGCACCTTCCGGCCTTCGTTCAGCGCCGCCATACACTGGCTGATGCAATAAATTAGCACGTCACGATCATGGACGGTTGCCAGCCCGTATCTTGACGGCGAAATTTCGATCCAGTTGTCACTCCGTTCGTAGCGCCGCGGCCGCATGTCCGGCTTCGTTGAGAGTGAGAAGACCGGATGTTCCATGGACGACATATCGCCCTTCGGCACCGCATCCACGATATCGCAGACAAAGAGGTCCTTCTGTGGGTGACGATCAGGAAGGAGCGGGGAGCGATCTATCGTCATTTCACACACCTGCGCAAGCCAGAGAGATTCGTCATTTCACACACCTTGATAGTATCGTCACTTCACACACCAAGGGTCAAGCTTCGTCACTTTACACACCACTTCCGCCTGTGGATAACTTTCTCTATTTTTCGTCACTTTGCACACCAACTATCGTCACTTTGCACACCAACTATCGTCACTTTGCACACCGCCTATATTTACAAACATTTGAAAAATAACACTTAATAGGCCTGTCAGAAGCCCGTAACTCAAACTCTAACTATATCTAACTCCCTCTGAGACTTTCTATTTTTAGGATTCAAAGTGCATTCACCCCTGTCCCGCAAAGCGGGAAACACATTTTCCGACAAGGAGCAGCGTGTGAGTCGTGGGCCCCTTCTTCACCGCTATCATGCTGAGAAGAACAGGCTCAGACCGAGCGTCAGCACGACTGCCAGACCGGCGGCGCCGGCCCAGACTAGGGGCACCTTTCGCCGCCACGCGCTGGCCTCCGCCAGTTCCTGACACAGCTTGTCGAGGCCCTCACGTTCCGCCTGTTCCAGCTGCCTCAGTCGATGGGCCGTGTCATTGTGCTGCCGATAAAGCCCGTCGATGGCGTTCTGGAGCTTCCGGAACAGCGGATCGAGATTGGCGTCCAGCGCCTCGACCATCTGCCCGGCATAGGTTTTCGCGTCCGTCTGCTTCGCGGCGCGGCGGGCCGCATCCCGTGTGTCCGCCAGCGCCTCCGTCATCATCACGATGAGCCGTTCCTGTTCGTCGATCTTCTCGCCCTGCCTGTCGATCCGCGCCGACATGCTGGCTACGACCTGGCCCAAGAGATCGAGGGTTTCGCGCAGTGCTGCGTCGGAAAGGGCAGGGGAGACGGGGTAACGATCGGGCATCGGTGCGGGGCCTCCTGTCAGGCGGGTTGCGGCGTAAAGAGATTTTCGAACTCGGGATCGGCATAGTAGCGCAGCTTTTCGGCCAGCATGACCGGCTGGCCCAGCACGCGCAGCAGCTGGAGATGGGCCGGCATCTGCATGATCTCGTCGGGCGTCAGCAGGTCGCGGGCGAGCGGCGCGGTGGTCAGCGAGGCCGGTTCGCCCGGCTGATGGCTTTCCGAGTGCCCATAGGCGGTTTCCTTGCCGATGCTCTCGCTCAGCCATTTCGCGGTGTCGAGATCGTTGACCCCGAAGACCTGCTGCACGGCGGCATTGGCGAGGAAGGTGCTGGCGCGGGCGCCGTAGAGATCCCGGAGCTGGCTCAGGTCCTGCAGGATAGGCCAGAGCTGGATGCCGTAGCCGGCCATCAGCCCCATGCCGCGCTCCACCGCCTCCAGCCGGCCAAGCGCGGCGAACTCGTCCAGCAGGAAGAGGGCAGGGGCCGGGGCCGGGACCGGCCGTGCGGCGTCCCTGCGCCGTTCCGGCGGCTC
>NZ_JAGHRA010000002.1 GCF_017744015.1 Paracoccus sp. R12_2 | reverse complement strand
GATCGCCAGTAACGTCTCCACGGAGAATAACGTCGTCCTGATGTCGAACGACCCAGACCGAGTGTGCGGCAGGACCGCTGTCACTGAAGTCGAATGCCTGGTTTCCGCGACGCGACACGTTGGCGTCCATGACGTGAAGGTCAAGCGTATCGATGCCCCGCTGGAAATCGACGATTGTGTCTTTCGTCCTGCCGGTCGGGGCGTCGCGAGGAGAGTGGAAGATGAACGTGTCTTCACCAGGGCCGCCGCGCAGCAAATCGACGCCCTCTCCCCCAAGTAGCAGGTCTTGACCCCATCCCCCCGTCAAACTGTCTGCGCCGGTTCCGCCTGCCAAGCGGTCGCGACCCGAGCCGCCGACAAGAAGGTCGTTGTGGCTGCCGCCGCGCAGGATATCGTTTCCGAAGTCACCATAGAGTTTGTCGTGCCCTGTCGATCCGACGATGGTGTCGTTTCCGGGACCGCCAAACAGGCGATCGTTTCCGACATTTCCGAATACCTTGTCATGTTCGGAGCCACCGAAAACAAGATCCCAGCCGATGCCACCGTGGATCGTATCGTTGTCCAGGCCACCCGAAATCGTGTCGTTGCCTGGACCGCCATAGATCAGGTCGTGCGATTTGTTCCCGTTGATGATGTCTTTTCCGTATTGACCGTAGATCACGTCGTTGCCGAAGAAGCCGTCTATCGTGTCGTTCCCAGCGCCACCGTTGATCGAGTCGTCACCGCGGTTTGCCCAGATATAGTCACCCCCCTGACCACCGCGCATCAGGTTATCCACATTCTGCGCACCAAGGATGAAATCTGCTCCGCTTGTGCCTTCCACGAGCTTCGAAGAGGCCGATACGCGATTTTGATCACTTAGGGCGTCGTCAATGTATTTTTCTGGAACAGCATTTACCGGGTCGTGGTATCGCACCGTCGCGGACTGAGGGACATGTTTCGACCATTGCCGCGGCCAGTCGATAAAATGATCTTCCTGCAACTCGTCTGCGTTCTTGCCGTCTGCCGCCACCGTAGCCGAGCGGTGACGCGCCCCATCAAGCGAATACAGAATGCGTTCGTCGATCAGAAGCCATTGCTGCCCGTTCAGGGCCACCACACGGACATTCTCGGGTGGATCATATAAATCGACCAACTGACCATCGACCCATATCGTGTCGCGGCTGGGGTCAAAATCGTCGATGCGACCAATCACGCGTTGGTTTGAGCCGCCGACACCGACGAACTCGAACCGATCATTTCCTTGACCTCCGAAGACATGGTGACCGAAGCGGTAGGTCGCGTCGTCAGAATTGAACCGACCCATATGAAGTTTGAAAACATCATTCCCGAACCCTCCCATGATGTGGGTCTGATATCGGTGAGGCGATGGCCCTCCAAAACCGTAACCATGGATGATGTCGTTGCCGTCGCCGCCGCTGACCATGCCGCCAAGCCGGCCGGCGTGTATCAGATCGTCGCCTCTTAGACCGTGAAGCATGTCGACCCCCCAACGGCCATCCAGCCGATCAGGTGCGGTGGTTCCCATCAGGTGATCGTTCCCGTGTGTTCCATAGACATTCGCCATCGGTGCAGTCCTCGTTCGTTTCCAGGGGTGCGCCTATCCTGAAGCGCGCGCGCCGGAGCCGCATTTCAGGCACAATGACCAAGTGCGCAGCTCTGGGCTGTTCGTTCATGCGATAGAGACCTTCAGGAAAGGGCGATGGCTCCATCGTTTGTCCGCAGCGAATGGAATTGCCGGGGGGCCAGGGAAGCGTTCAACGATTGGCATAGCCGAGCTGACGCTAGGATGACGAAGAGAACGCCAAGAAACGACAAGCTGACAGGAAGAGGGCCCAGTGCCGCCAGCAATAGAGATCCGGTTATCATGACCGCCATGGCGCCAGACTGCGGCAGGATCATGCGAAAGCGAAATGGGATGGTATCATTCCACCACCGCTGATCTGCCGAACGCAGCAAGACATGCGGAAACCGCATCGAAATCAGGACAAACGTTCCTGAAGTCCAGAATGCGAATCCAATTCTGCCGAACCCATATCCTGTGGACCATGCTAAGAAAGCCACCAAGGAATTGGCGATCAGGAAAGCGAGAACGCTTGCGATGATCATTCGGTCAGTCTCCTGCGCTGCCGACACTTTTCTTGTTCGGTGCGCCGGTGGTTAATAGTTTACTGAAATAATATTGAAAACAACCTGAGAGTGCATTGATCTTTGTTACACAGCCGAGTGCGAGTGCTCAGCCAGGTTCTCTTGATAGGTGCATGAGCTTGCATGAATAGTCTTTTCGGGCTGACTTATGTGCAGTTGGCGCGTCTTGAATTTTTTCCTGAAGTCACGGCAAGCCGCAGGGCCGGAATCGGCGCGTTCTGTCAGGCCTGATCTCAGCGGCCTCAATCCCACCAAGCCCAAGCCCTTCTTGAATCACATCCTCGAACCATGGTCGCTGACAAGGGGCAGGGGTGGCTTTGTCCCCTCAATGGGACATCTGACGCTTGATACTCCAAGATGAATCGGCGGGTCCGCGAGCCCTTCACCCGCTCAACTCCGGCAAGTCGACATGAAAAAGGCGACCGCCGCGGGTCGCCTTTCAGGGTATACTGATCGCGATGCGATCACATGCCGGTTTGCGCCTCGACGCTTTCCTGCTGAACCACCTGGCCTGCGGTCTGGATATCGCGCCCGGCACCCTGAACCGTCTCGCAGGCAGCAAGTGCAGTCATTGCCAGAGCCGCGCCGATCATCATGATTTTCTTGTGCATCTTCGTCTCCTGATACGCGTTTCAGGGTCGAAACGCCGGTGAACGTCTCAGGTTCCCGATCAGAATGCGACACCCGAGAACAGGCCGATATTCGCATATGGCGTGAATTCGCCGCTGCGCACCACGGCCCGCGCCTGACGGGTCAACAGTTTGAAGTCCGTATGAGACAGTTCCTCGATGTGGCCCAGGGCACGGTGCCGAAACTGTTCGCGCAAGTCCGGGCCGGTTTCGCTTGCGATGCAGGCGCGTTCGATGACCATGTCCGCACATACCGCGTCCAGCACAGCCAGCATGCCGGGCAGTCCGCGCGTCACCGCCAGGTCGATGCAGCGGACCCCCGGCGGCACCGGCAGCCCGGCATCGCCGATGACAAGAAGATCGCCATGACCCATCGCGGCGATCAGGCCCGACAATTCGGCGTGAAGAAGCCCCGCGCGTTTCATGCCGCGTCCTCGGGCAGGGTTTCGGACAGATATCGCATCATGTTGCCTCCCATCACCTTGGCGATCTGCTGATCGTTGAGGCCTGAATCCATCAGCGCCTGGGTCAGCGCAGCCAGATGCGCGGCATCGAACGGCGCGTCAACCGATCCGTCATAGTCCGATCCCAGAGACACGTGATCTTCGCCCACCAGCGCGATCGCGGCCCTGATCGAGGCGGCGATGTCCGACGGTTCGGCCCCGCAGACAACATCCGACCAGAAACCGATGCCGATGACGCCGCCCTTGGCGGCGATGGCCTGCATCAGGTCATCGTCCAGGTTACGATGGCTGTCGCAATGACCGTGGATGCCGGTATGTGACAGAACAGGCCGGGTGCCGTCGATCGCCAGCACGTCTCGGACCATCTGCGGGCTGGCATGCGCCAGGTCGATGACCATGCCCTTGTCCATCATCCCCTGCACGACCTCGGCTCCGAAGGCGCTGAGACCGGCGCCGGACCCGCCCTCGCCATGCAGACTGCCGCCCAGTTCGTTGTCGAAGAAATGCGTCAGTCCCATCAGGCGGAACCCGGCGTCGTAAAGCACGTCCAGATTGGCCAGATCGCCCTCCAGCGGATGGCCTCCTTCGGACCCCAGAACGGCGCCCAGCATCTGTTGTCCATCCGCACGATCCGCCATCAGGTCGCGCAGGTCGTCGCGGCTGCGGATCAGGCGCAGGCTGTCAGGGGCGCGCGCGGCCATGTCGCGCAGCGCCTCGGCCTGCACCAGTGCGCGTTCCTTCAGCGAGAACCACGACCGGACCGGGCGCAACTGACCCATGAACAGCGGCGTGATGTTGTCGGGTGCCTCGGCGCTGTTGGCGGCATAGTTCTGGCCGCGCGGGCTTTTGGTCACTGTGGTGAAGACCTGCACGGCGACATTGCCTTCCAGCAGGCGCGGGATATCGGTGTGGCCGCGGTCGCCGCGCTTCAGCAGATCGCGATCCCACAGCAGCGGATCGGCGTGCCAGTCGCCGATCACCAGTTGCCGGTGCAATTCCTCGGCCTCGGCGGTGACGGGCCAACCCCCTTCGGGCATCCGCAGCGGGTTCAGACTGCGTTCAACATAGCCGGGCGCGAAGGTGAAGAACGCCGCGGCCGCGACAGCCACCAGAACCACGACCCCCATCAGAAACCGCTTCAGCATTCATGCCTCCGTATTGATGCGGCCAACATAGACCGCCCGAACCACATCTGCATGACGAAATCACGCAATTGGCGCGAGGTCACCTGGTCAGATCCAGATGCATGACATGTTGCGGACCGGCGGACCCGCCAAGAAAGACCCGGCCATCATCCGTGAAGCCCGCCTTGCGATAGACGGCAATGGCTGCGGGATTGCGGAAATTCACCGTCAGGTAGACCCTCGCGGCGGTCGGATAACGGGGCGGCAAATAATCTGGCAGGCACCGCATCGCGGCGGTGCCGATGCCGCGACCCTGCACGCCCGCGTCCAGCAGGACGCCCCGCAATCCCAGGTCACCGGGATCCGCGAAATCGTGGTTCAGATGATAGGCACGGTCGATCTTGAACAGACCGACCGCGCGTTCGCCCTCGCAGATCTCGTGCAGATCGACCGTTGCGGGCTCGGCCAGCGCGGCGGCAACCGTTCCGGCAAAGCGAAGCTGATCAGGGCGCAGCGCGAGATGCGCGACCCGGTCCGCATCGCGCCGGTCCAGCGGCCGCAGCGAGATCACTTCTCCAGCTCCTCCAGCTCGTCGATGAATCCCTCGATCATCGACAGACCCTTGTCCCAGAAGGCCGGATCGGATGCGTCCAGTCCGAACGGGGCCAGCAGTTCGCTGTGATGTTTCGATCCACCCGCTGCCAGCATGTCGAAATACTTCGACTGAAAGTCCGGCAAGCCATCCTCGTAGGCGGCATAAAGCGCGTTCACCAGCCCGTCGCCGAACGCATAGGCATAGACATAGAACGGCGAATGGACGAAATGCGGCACATAGGTCCAGAACGTCTCGTATCCGGGCATGAATTCGAAGACCGGGCCCAGGCTTTCGGCCTGCACGCTCATCCACAGCGCGTTGATATCGTCGGGGGTCAACTCGCCCTCGGCGCGGGCAGCATGCAGCTTGCATTCGAAATCGTAGAACGCGATCTGGCGGACGACCGTATTGATCATGTCCTCGACCTTGCCCGCCAGCAGCGCCTTTTTCTGCGCCGGATCGGTGGTCTTGGCTAACAGCGCGCGGAAGGTCAGCATCTCTCCGAAGACCGAGGCCGTCTCGGCCAGGGTCAGGGGCGTCGCCGCCAGCAACTCGCCCTGATCCGCCGCCAGCCGCTGATGGACGCCGTGGCCCAGCTCATGCGCCAGTGTCATCACGTCGCGCGGCTTGCCCAGATAGTTCAGCAGGACGTAGGGATGGACCGTCGAGACGGTCGGATGTGCGAAGGCGCCGGGGGCCTTGCCGGGCGTTGCGGCGGCATCGATCCAGCCACGGTCGAAGAAGGGCTCTGCCAGTTCGGCCAGCTTCGGCGCGAACCCCGAATAGGCATCCAGCACAGTTGCCCGCGCCTCGTCCCAACCGATGATGCGCGGCGCGTCGGTCGGCAGCGGCGCATTGCGGTCCCACACCTGCAGCTTGTCCAGCCCCAGCCATTTCGCCTTCAGCGCATAGTAGCGATGGGACAGGCGCGGGTAGGCCGCCGTGACCGCATTGCGCAGCGCCTCGACCACCTCTGGCTCGACATGGTTCGACAGGTGCCGGGCGGTCTGTGGCGTGGGCATCTTGCGCCACTTGTCCTCGATGGCCTTTTCCTTGGCCAATGTGTTGTGGACACGGGCGAACAGCTTGACGTTGTCGCCGAACACCTTGGCCAGCGCATGGGCTGCGGCCTCGCGCTTGGCCCGGTCATGTTCGGTCAGCAGGTTCAGCGTTTCTTCAAGGCTCAGTGTCGCGTCGCCGACCTGAAAGCCAAGCGAGGCGGTCGTTTCGTCGAACAGCCGGTTCCACGCAGCGGCGCCGACGACCGAATTGTCGTGCAGGAACTGTTCCAGTTCGTCCGACAACTGGTGCGGGCGCATGGCACGCATCCGGTCGAAGACCGGCTTGTAGCGTGCGGGACCGTTCGGGTCGGTAAAGACGGCCTGGTAGGTCGCGTCCGGGATCCGGTTGAATTCGAGGCTGAAGAACACCAGCGGCGTGGTGATGTCTGTGATCCTGCCTTGCAGGTCGCCCAGCATCTTGGCGCGCGCGGGATCGACGGTGTTCTGGTAATAGCGCAATCCTGCATAGGACATGATCCGGCCGGCGATGATGTCGATCTGCTGATAGGTCTCGATGCAGTCCAGCATCGCGGCGGCATCCAGATCGGCCAGCTTGCCCTGATAGCGCGCGGCGAAATCGGTAGCCATGGTTTCCAGCCGCGCAATGTCATCGGCCAGTTCGGGCGCGTCGGGCGCGGGGTAAAGATCGGTCAGGTCCCAGACGGGAAGATCGCCAAACGGCGTGGCCTTCACCTGTTCGGCTGCGTCGAAGGTCGGTTGTCCTGCCATGTTCGATGTCCTTTTCCTGATTGGCCCAAGATGTGGACCGTCGCAGGCCGAACCGCAAGCCTTGGCCAGCGCAGCGGTCAGCCCTTGAAGGAACAGGCGCTACAGATCAGCGAAGGCTGCGACATGGCGGATGGTCGCCTTGGCAGGCAGGTCGCCCACCATCTGCAGATACGGTCCCGCATAGGGTGAGGACAGATCGGCGGGCAGGAAACCGAAACGCGCGTAATAGGCGGGATCGCCAATCACCACGACGGGCAGGTCGGCGGCCTGCCTGATCGCCTCGTGGATCAGCGCGGCACCGATCCCCAGGCGCTGAGCACCCGGCGCGACCGCGACCGGTGCAAGCGCAAGGGCAGGGCGGTCGCCTGTCACGGGCGACAGCGCGACGTGACCCAGGACCGTGCCGGCGGCCACGGCGACCAGCGACAGATGCAGATCGCCGTTTGCGCGCAGCTTGCGGACCAGCCGCGCTTCGTCTTCGCCATCGAACGCCGTGCGCAGCAGGGTGTCGACGGCATCGTGATCGGCGCGGCGTTCGGGGCGGATCCGCGGCACCACGTCGCGCCTGTCGAAATCGCGCCGGATCGCGGTGCTGGCGCGGCCCCAGTCGCTGTCTGCGGTGCGGGACTGATGTGCCGCGAAGGCGTCGGCATCCACGAACAGCTCGGACAGGTTCCAGATCAACGGGTCTTCGTCCTGCCACAGATCAAATCGCAGGCAGCCCGGCTCAGCCCGGCTGAGATCGACATGATCGGGCAGCAGCGACAGGGCCGTCATCATCTGCGCAGCGTCGGCACAGATCAAACGCCCCCGCAGCGCGGTCATCGGACGGGCCAGATCGATCAGGCTGCCGGTATCCTCGCAGTCATGTTCGGGGCGGCTGTGGTGATGTCCGCAGGCGCAGCTCATGATTTCAGCCGTTCGATCAGGGCCATGGCGGCGGCGGGGTTGCGAGGTTTCTCGCCCGAGATGACATAAAGATACAGGTCGCGATCCCTGGCGATTCCGCGTGCCGTATCGGCCCATCGGTCCAGATCGGCGTCGGAATAGCCGGTTGGAATATCGGTGGTCCCCATCAGCCGAAGATAGGCGAAATCCGCGGTTGTCGCATCGATTTCGGGAAACTTGCTGTCGCCTGCGCGGATGAGGGCGATATTGCGGTCTCGGCACAGGGCGGCGGCTTCGTCGCAGGCGAAGCTTTCGTGCCGCGCCTCGATGGCGTGGCGCAGGGGCAAACCGTCATGGCTAACGGGCAGCAGCGCCAGAAAAGCGGCGAAATCCTCGGGGTCGAATTTTTTTTTCTCGGCCAGTTGCCAGTTGATCGGACCCAGCTTTGCGCGCAACTCGGTGACGCCGGAGTTCAGGAACCTTGTCACACTGTCCCCGCTTTCGGCCAGCACGCGGCGGTTGGTGGCAAAGCGGGGACCCTTGAGCGCGAACACGAAATCCTCGGGCGTTTCGTCATGCCATTTCCGGAACGTCGCGGGTTTCTGGTTGCCGTAATAGGTGGCATTCACCTCGATCGAGGTCAGATGGGCGCTGGCATATTCCAGCTCGCGCCGCTGTGGCAGGTCGTCGGGATAGAAGACCCCGCGCCATTCCGCGAAATTCCAGCCGCCGATGCCGATGCGGATCATGTCTGCCTCCGATTGTCAGACCCCTCTATCCCGCGCGGGATGGCGGGGCGTCAAGTCAGACCACTGCGCCGTCCGACATCTTGCGCAGGAAGGCGGCGGCGTCGCTGCGGATGGTCCTGCGTTTGTCCGCGTCCATCCGGTCCCAGTTGCTATAGATGCGCGACATGCGCGGATTGGCCTCGAACCGGTCGCGGTGGCGGACCAGAAAGTCCCAGTACAGAAGATTGAAGGGACAGGCATTCTGGCCGGTCTTCGCGGTCACGGAATAGGCGCAGTCGCCACAGTAATCCGACATCTTGTTGATGTAATTCCCGGAACTGACATAGGGCTTGCTGCCGACGATCCCGCCATCGGCGAACTGGCTCATCCCGATGGTGTTCGGGGCCTCGACCCATTCATAGGCGTCGATATAGACGGACAGATACCATTCATGCACTTCGGCCGGGTCGATACCGGCCAGCAGCGCGAAATTGCCTGTCACCATCAGCCGCTGAATGTGATGTGCATAGGCCAGACGCCCTGTCTGCCCGATAGTGGCGGCCATGCAGGCCATCCGCGTCTTTCCGCCCCAATACATCCATGGCAGCTTGCGCCGATGGTTCAGGGCGTTGCGCCGCGTATAGTCCGGACCTTCGCGGAAATAGATGCCGCGCATGTATTCGCGCCAGCCAAGGATCTGCCGGATGAACCCCTCGGCCGAATTCAGGCGCACCTTGCCGTCGGCATGGGCCCTGGCCGCCGCCTCGCAGACCTCGCGCGGGGACAGAAGCCCGGCGTTCAGATAGGGCGACAGGACCGAATGGTGCAGATGCGGATCGTCCCGCAACATCGCGTCCTGATAGGGTCCGAATTCGTCCAGGGAATGGCTGATGAAATGCTGCAGCGCGGTCAATGCGCCGTCGCGGTCGGTGGCGTAGTCGAACGGCCGAAGGTCGCCGAAATTGTCTGGAAATCGCGCCGCGACCAGATCCAGAACCTCGTTCGTCACCGCGTCAGGGGCAAAGCGTGGCGGGGGGTCGCGGAACATGTCCACATCGGCCGGCTTGCGGTTGTCATGATCGTGGTTCCATTTCCCGCCCACGGGTTGGTCGCCGTCCATCAGCAACCCGGTCTTGCGGCGCATGTCGCGATAGAACCATTCCATCCGCAACTCCTTGCGATCCCTGGCCCACGTGTCGAAGTCGTCATGGCTGGCGAAGAAGCGGTCGTCGGGGCGCTGATGCACCTTGATCGGAAGATAGGTCAGGATGTCGATCAGACGCCATTCGCCGGGCTCGGTCGCGATCACCTCATCCGCATCGAATTCCGCCGCGCGGCGCAGCAATTCGCCACCGATCTTCTGGCTGTTGTCCGGGTCATCCAGCCGGGTATAGGCAACCCGAAATCCGTCATCCGCAAGCCGGGCGGCAAATTTGCGCATCGCGGCAAACAGGAAGGCGATTTTCTTGGGGTGGTGGCGGACGTAGCTGGCTTCGTCCATCACCTCGGCCATGACGATCACGTCGTCCTTGCCGGCTTCGCGCAGGGCGGCCACGTCGCGCGACAGCTGGTCGCCAAGGACAAGGATCAATCGGGTCATGCACACCTCCTGAAACGAAAGGACGCGCGAGTTGCCCCGCGCGTTCCCGTCAGAAGGTCATTCCCATTCGATCGTGCCCGGCGGCTTCGATGTGATGTCGTAGGTGCAGCGGTTGATGCCCTTCACCTCGTTGATGATCCGCGTGGCCGTTTCGCCCAGGAATTCATGCGTGAAGGGATAATAATCCGCGGTCATGCCATCGACGGATGTCACGGCGCGCAGCGCGCAGGCGTAATCATAGGTCCGCCCGTCGCCCATCACGCCGACGGTGCGAACCGGCAGGATCGCCACGAAGGCCTGCCAGATCTCGTCATAAAGACCGTGCTTGCGGATCTGGTCGATAAAGACCGCATCGGCCTTGCGCAGGATTTCCAGCTTGTCGCGGGTGATCTCCCCGGGGCAGCGGATGGCAAGGCCCGGACCGGGGAAGGGGTGGCGTCCGATGAAGCTGTCGGGCAGGCCCAGTTCGCGGCCAAGGGCGCGAACCTCGTCCTTGAACAGTTCGCGCAGCGGCTCGACCAGCTTCAGGCCCATCTTCTCGGGCAGGCCGCCGACATTGTGATGCGACTTGATGGTGACCGAAGGTCCGCCCGAAAAGCTGACGCTTTCAATGACATCGGGATACAGCGTGCCCTGCGCCAGAAACTCGGCACCCTCGATCTTTTCGGCTTCGCGCTGGAACACGTCGATGAACAGCTTGCCGATCGTCTTGCGCTTGATCTCGGGGTCGCTGACCCCTTCCAGCGCGCCAAGAAACAGATCGGCCTCGTCGGCATGGATCAGCGGGATGTTGTAGTGGTCGCGGAACATCGTGACCACCTCGTCAGCCTCGTTCAGCCGCAATAGGCCGTGATCGACGAAGACGCAGGTCAGCTGATCGCCGATTGCCTCGTGGATCAGCACCGCGGCGACCGAGGAATCCACACCGCCGGAAAGCCCGCAGATCACGCGGCGGTCACCGACCTGTTCGCGGATCTTGCGGATCGCCTCGTCCTTGTAGCTGGCCATCGTCCAGTCGCCGGTGAAGCCCGCCAGCCGGACGAAGTTTTCCAGCATCTTGCGGCCGTGCGGGGTGTGGTGCACCTCGGGGTGGAACTGCACGGCGTAGAAGTTGCGCGCCTCGTCAGCGATCATCGCCATCGGTGCGCCGGTCGAGGTGCCGATGACTTCGAAACCCGGCGCCATCTCGGTCACGCGGTCGCCATGGCTCATCCAGACTTCTTCGCGACCGCTTTCGAACAGACCCGCGAAGATGCCGTCCTGCTTGTGACCTGGTGCAGGCGTGATGAAGGCACGACCGTATTCGGCATGGTGGCCCGCTTCGACATTGCCGCCAAGCTGGGACATCATGACCTGCTGGCCATAGCAGATGCCGAAGACAGGCACGCCCAGTTCGAACACCGTCTGGGGTGCGCGGGGGCTGTCCTTGTCGGTCACGCTGGCCGGGCCGCCTGACAGGATGATCGCCTGTGGCGGGTCGGCCCGCAGGGCGTCGCCGGTCACGGCATTGAAGGGGCGGATCTCGCAATAGACGTTCAGTTCGCGCAGGCGTCGCGCGATCAATTGCGTCACCTGGGATCCGAAATCGATGATCAGAAGGCGCTGGTGCTGGGTCATGGATGCGCTTTAAGGTCGGTTTCGCGATGGTGCAAGAGGTCTGCCATACGCGGAACCCCACGGCGCGCTTCGGCGTTCCAAAATATCAATATTAACAAGTCTCTGAGGCGAGGTTGCCGATGAACCTGAAAACCACTTCCACCGCGATGATTTGCCTGGTCATGCTGGCGGCCTGTGAACCGGGCACTCGGGTAGGTGCCGAAACCGACCCCCTGGGTGTGGATGAGACCACTATTCCCGCCGATCAGGCGCTGGCCGCAATGTGTTCGGGCGACGCCGGACAACAGGCTGCGATGGCCGATGCCGTGAATGCGGCGCGTGCCGCGCAAGGCAAGACCGTGCTTGCCCCCAATGCCAAGCTGAACCAGATCGCGCAGTCCCATGCCTGCGATGTCGCGGCGATGGGACGGGCGACCGTCGCGGGGTCGAATGGATCGAACGTCGTTGACCGGGCACGTGCGGTCGATTACCCGACCTGCGGGGTTGCCCAGCTTGTGTCGATCGGCGGATCGCCATCCGGGGTCGTGGCGGGCTGGCTGGGGTCAGAGCCGCACCGCGTCGAACTGCTTGGCCAGTCAAGCGACGAAGTCGGGGCAGGCGTGGCGCGTGGCCCGGATGGCCGGCTTTGGTGGAGCGTGGTTTTGGGCGACGACTGCGCCTGAACGCATCACCCGACCCATCAGGAAAACGGCGCGGATCGACCGCGCCGTTTCTTTATTGGCGTCTGGACGGCGCTATTTCTCTGGGACCAGCCCGCGCGGCGCGAAACGCAGCACCAGCAGAAGCACCAGTCCCATCGCGATGAATCGCATATGGGCGGCACTGTCCAGAAGATGGTCTTTCAGACCACCCTCGGGCAGGGGCGCGGTCAGAACGCCGATCAGTGCGGGCCCCCACACCTCGGCCTTGATCCACAGGAACCAGATCAGCACAGCCCCGAGCACGGCGCCCCAGTTGTTGCCAGACCCGCCGACGATCACCATGACCCAGATCAGGAACGTGTAGCGCAACGGGTTGTAGCCGACCGGCGCCATCAGCCCGTCCTGGGTGATCATCATCGCCCCGGCGATGCCGATCACGGCAGAACCCAGGATGAAGACCTGCAAATGCCGGGCCGTGACATCCTTGCCCATGGCTTCGGCCGCCGTCTCGTTGTCGCGGATCGCGCGCATCATCCGGCCCCAGGGCGATTTCAGCGCAAGTTCGGCCAGCAGGATGATCGCCAGCAGCACGACAAGGAACAGCGACATGTAGCACAGCTTGACCCAAATCCCCGACGCCTCGGCCGCGCTGAAGCCCCAGCGCTGCGCGAAAGAAACGAATTCCGGGTTGCCTTGCAGTTCGATCTCGTAGGGGACAGGGCGAGGGATCGAGGTGACATTCTTGACGCCGCGCGCCAACCAGTCCTCGTTCTTCAGGACCGCCACGATGATTTCGCCGATCCCCAGCGTGGCGATGGCCAGGTAATCCGACCGCAGCCCCAGCGCGACCTTGCCCACCGCCCAGGCGGCGGCGGCGGCAAAGGCACCGCCCACCGCCCAGGACAGCAGGACGGGAAGGCCAAGCCCGCCGATATTGCCGTGCCGGGCTGGGTTGTTGGCCTCGATCGCCGAGACGGCGGGATCGAACAGCCAGCGATAGATCACGAAACCGGCGATCAGAATGACCAGCACGGCAAGCCCGCGTCCGGCGCGCAGACGTTTCCATGCCTGCACGGCCAGTGCCAGCGTGCCCAGCCCGACGGCCAGCGCGATCAGGACGCGCGACCCGCCGGCATTCCAGGCGCCCTCGACCGGCTGGGTGGCGATCAGCACCGGGGCCACGCCCCCAAGCGCAAGAAAACCCACGACGCCGACATTGAACAGGCCGGCATAGCCCCATTGCATGTTCACACCCAGCGCGGTGATCGCCGAGATGAGGCCCATGTTCAGGATCCCCAGCGCGGTGTTCCAGCTGCCCGAGAACATCGCGTTGCGCATGGTGCCTTCCATGACGAACAATGCGGCAAGGATCGCGAACAGGATCGGAGCGCGCCACGGATTGGTGGTTGCGGCCTGACGGTTGCTTGACATGACCGGCCCTCCCTTACACGGACTTGCCGCGGAACAGCCCGGTGGGCTTGAACAGCAGCACGACGATCAGAATGACGAAGCTGACGGCGAACTTGTATTCCGTCCCCAGCAGTTGCAGCAGCCCTCCGGGCTCCCAGCCGGGGAACAGGTATCCCGCCACTTTCAGCCAGGGATAGGTGATCGCGACTTCCGAAAAGGCCACGACGAAGCCGCCGGCGATCGCCCCCAGCGGATTACCCAGACCGCCGACGATGGCGGCGGCGAAGATCGGCAGCAGGATCTGGAAATAGTTGAAAGGCTTGAACGCCTTGTCCAGACCGTAAAGCACGCCTGCGATGGTCGCCAGGCTGGCGGCGATGATCCATGTCAGCCGCACCACCTTTTCGGGGTCGATGCCCGACAGCAGCGCCAGATCCTCGTTGTCGGAATAGGCGCGCATGGCCTTGCCCGACTTGGTGCGGTTCAGGAACCAGAACAGCGCCCAGACCACGATGACCGCGACGATCACGGTCAACGCCTGCGTGGTCTTCAGCGCCAGCCCCTCTTGCAGGCCGGTCATCTCGCGGAAGTCGCGGACATTGATGACAAAGCGCGCGCCATCCGCAAAGCGTTGCTCATCGACGCCGATCAGCAGGCGGGTCAGCCCGTTCATCAGGAACATCACCCCGACCGAGGCCATCACGAGGATGATCGGCGCGGCCTTCTGGACCCTGTAAAAGCGATAGACCGCACGGTCTGTCAGCAGGACCATCGCCGCCGTTCCGGCGATTCCCAACGGCAGCGCCAGCAATGCGGTCGGCAGTGGCCCTAACGATATTCCGGCGGCCTGCAGTGCCCATGTCACCAGAATCGTCACTGCGGTCCCGAAGGCCATCGTGTCGCCATGCGCGAAGTTCGAGAACCGCAGGATGCCATAGATCAGCGTCACCCCCAGCGCGCCAAGCGCCAGCTGCGCGCCATAGGCGGCGGCGGGAATGAAGACAAAGTTCAGAAAGGCTACGAGGGCGTTCAGGATGTCCATGCCTCAGCCCCCCAGGAAGGTGCGGCGCACCTCGTCATTGTTCATAAGTTCCTTGCCCGATCCGGTATGCGCGTTGGCGCCCTGCACCAGCACATAGGCCTTGTCGGCGATCGCCATGGCCTGTTTTGCGTTCTGTTCCACCATCAGGATCGGCAGTCCACCGCGCGCGATGGCGATGATCCGGTCGAACAGTTCGTCCATCACGATCGGGCTGACGCCTGCCGTGGGTTCGTCCAGCATCAGCAGGCTGGGCCGGGTCATCAGCGCCCGTCCCACGGCAAGCTGCTGGCGCTGACCACCGGACAACTCGCCGGCCGCCTGACGGCGCTTTTCCTTCAGGATCGGGAACAGGTCATAGACCTGCGCCATGGTATCCGCGATGTCGTCGTCGCGGATGAACGCGCCCATTTCCAGGTTTTCTTCGCAGCTCATTGACGGAAATATGTTGTTCACCTGTGGCACGAAACCCATCCCGGCCTTGACCCGGTCCTGGGGGTTCAGGGCCGTAATGTCGCGCCCGTCCAGCCGGACGCTGCCCTTGCGCAGATCCAGCATGCCGAAGATCGCCTTCATGGCGGTGGATTTGCCTGCCCCGTTGGGACCGACGATAACCGCGATCTGGCCCTTCTCGACGGCGATGGTGCAGTCGTGCAGGATGTCCGGCCCGCGTCCGTAGCCGCCCGACATGCCTTCACCGATCAGGAACGGATCGCCCTCGCGGCCCGGTCCGACCGGGCCCGACCGCCGGCTGCCGTCCACCGTGCCCGCAGGCCGCGGATTGACGACCGAGGCATCGCGATTACCGCGTTTGCCGAATGCCTTTTCCGCGTCGCTCATGCGCCCACCATGTCCTTGTTCTTCAGGCCGGTGCCCAGATAGGCCTCGATCACCTCTTCATTCTGCATGATGTCGGCGGCACTGCCTTCGGCCAGCACCTTGCCCTCGGCCATCACGATCACCGGGTCGCACAGCTTGCCGATGAAATCCATGTCGTGCTCGATCACGCAGAACGTATAGCCGCGTTCCCTGTTCAGCCGCACGATGGCGTCGCCGATCGTGCCCAGAAGCGTGCGGTTCACCCCGGCGCCGACCTCGTCCAGAAATACGATCTTGGCATCGACCATCATCGTGCGGCCCAGTTCCAGCAGCTTCTTCTGGCCGCCCGACAGGTTGCCTGCCTTCTCATGCGCCAGATGGCGGATGGTCAGGAAATCCAGCACCTCGTCGGCGCGGCGGCGCAACGCATCTTCCTCGCGCCAGATCTGGCCGCGCTTGAACCACGTCTTCCAGATCGTTTCGCCGGTCTGCTGGCCGGGCACCATCATCAGGTTCTCGCGCACGGTCATCGACGCGAATTCATGCGCAAGCTGGAAGGTGCGCAGCAGGCCGCGATGGAACAGGGCGTGCGGCGGCAGGCCGGTGATGTCCTCGCCATCCATGTAAACCTTGCCCGATGTCGGCGGCAGAACGCCAGCAATGACGTTGAACAAGGTGGATTTTCCGGCGCCGTTCGGCCCGATCAGCCCGGTGATCGAGCCTTCGCGAATGGTGAGGCTGGCACCATCTACGGCTCGGAAACCGCCGAAATGGCGGTGAAGGTCTTCGACCCTTATCATTCCTGCATCCCTGTCTTCACTGGATTGGTGAAGTGTGGCCGTCAGCGCGGCTCTTGTCATTGAAAAAAGGCCCGGCGCCGCGATGGCGCCGGGCCCTTGTGATCAGCGGGTCTCAGCGATAGCCGACGACTTCCATTTCGCCGGCATCGTTGAACGAAACCTCGCGATAGACGCCTGCGGATTCACCGGCGCCGACCAGTTCGACCGACGTCGCGCCGACATAATCGACATCGCCGCCGCCGTTGATGATCTCAAGCGCCTTGGCCAGTTCGCCCGGCATGATCTTCTCGCCCGGCTCGTTGGCGACGTCCATGATCTTGTCCTTGTAGGTGCCTGGATCGCTGCTGCCGGCAGCGGCCATCGCCAGAAGCATCAGCGCGGCGCCGTCATAGGCTTCGGCCGAGAAAGCGCCCGAGCCGTCATATCCGGCCTCTTCGGCCAGTGTCAGATATGTGTCGCGGCCTTCGCCCTCGGCCGCGGGGTTCTGCCCGAAGCTGCCGCTGATCTCGGTGCCGAAATTCTCGACCAGCGCGGTACCGACCATGCCGTCGGGGAACACGAAGGTGTCGAACGCACCGGTATCCAGCGCGGCGCGCACGATGCCGGAACCGCCCTGATCGACATAACCCGCCACGACCAGCGCATCGCCGCCCGCGGCTGCCAGCGCCGCGACCTCGGCGGAATAGTCGGCCTTGCCGTCGTCATGGGCGCTGTTCACCGTGACGGTGCCGCCCTTTTCCTCGAACGCGGCCTGGAAGCTGTCGGCCAGACCCTTGCCGTAATCGTTGTTGGTATAGCTGACGGCAACGCTGTTGATGCCCTTCTCCATGATGATGTCGGCCATCACCTGACCCTGACGGGCATCCGACGGAGAGGTGCGGAAGAATAGGCCGTTATCCTCGATCGTGGACAGCGCCGGCGAGGTAGCGGAGGGCGAGATCATCACCACGCCGTTCGGCTTGGCGACATTCTCCAGCGAGGCGATCGTCTCGCCCGAACACATGCCGCCGACGATGCCTTTCACGCCCTCGGCGGTAATCAGACGTTCGACGGTCGCGGTCGCGGCGGCAGCATCTGCACAGGTCGAATCCCCTTCGACCGCCGTGATGGTCGAACCGTCCAGCAGCAGGCCCGAGTCGCTGACTTCCTTCATCGCCAGTTTGGCACCGTCGCGCATCGCGGGGGCCATCGATTCCAGCGGTCCCGTGAAGCCGAGCGAGATGCCCATCTTGATGTCTTCAGCACCGGCGGCACCGGCGATCAGGGCGCCGGCGGCGGTCGCAAGAAGAAGCTTTTTCATTGGTTTGTCTCCCAGTTGGAACATGTTCCTGAGGGCGAGGTTAGAAGCCCCGCCCGAAAAAGGAAAGTATCATAACGTGACGTTTTCTCTGGCCTTTGAGACAGGTTCGTGACGGCGCACGCAAGTGTCTCAGCGCCAGCCCAAGGACTCGGGACGGCGGCGCAGGGCCAACCTGATCAGAGACAGCAGCAGCCAGCCGAACAAGAAACCGATGGCCGCGCATATCAGCCCTACGGCGGTGATCGGCAAGGCCGGGCGAAAGTCCTGCCAGGTGTTTCGAAGCGTTTCGGCATCGCGCAGGCGATGCGGCAGCAGCATCCGTTCCAGCGGCCCGGCGATCCGCAGCATGGTCAGATCGGCGCGGGCATTGTCCAGGCGCCGAAACACGCGCCGCATGTCGGATTGATGCGCCTGCCGGAACGCGCTGCCCGACAGATCGGCCAGCGCCTCTGCCCGGGTCAGCCCGGCATCGCGCGCGCTTGCCTCGAAATCGGCCGCGACCTGCTGCAGGGCGTCCACCCGGCCGCCCAGACGCTGCACATACTGATCCGAAAACGCAGGAAACTGCGACAGCGCGGCGGCACAGCACAGTGCCGCCACCAGCCGCAGCAAGCCGATCATGGCAGCGATGCACCGGCTGCCAGCACCGGCCGATAGATCTCGACCAGCTTCGCCACGGCGTCCTTGGGCGACAGTTCCTGGCTTTCGCCTGTCTTGCGGCTGGTCAGCTCGACGCGGTTGTTCGACAGGCCGCGCGGCCCGACGGTGATCCGCCACGGAAGGCCGATCAGGTCGGCAGTCGCGAACTTGGCGCCCGCCCGTTCGTCGCGGTCGTCGTAAAGAGGGTCCAGCCCGCGCGCCTTCAGTTCGGAATAGATCGCCTCGCACGCGCTGTCGGTCGAGGCGTCGCCCTGTTTCAGGTTGACCAGACCGGCGTGGAACGGCGTCACGCCCTCGGGCCAGATGATTCCCTTGTCGTCATGGCTTGCCTCGATGATCGCGCCCAGAAGCCGGCTGACCCCGATGCCGTGACTGCCCATGTGGACCGGCACCTTCGCGCCGTCGGGGCCGACCACGGTCGCGCCCATCGGTTCGGAATACTTGGTGCCGAAATAGAAGATCTGGCCAACCTCGATCCCGCGCGCGCTGCGGCGGCGTTCCTCGGGAACCTGGTTGAACACCGCTTCGTCATGGGTCTCGTCGGTGCGGGCGTAGCGACTGGTGAATTCGTCCATGACCGCCTGGCATTCCTGGTGGCTGTCATAGTCAATCTGACGGTCGCCGAAGGTCAGGTCGGTGATCGCGCTGTCATAGAAGACCTCGGATTCACCGGTTTCGGCCAGCACCAGGAATTCATGCGTGTCGTCGCCGCCGATCGGGCCGCTGTCGGCACGCATCGGGATCGCCTGCAGGCCCATGCGTTCATAGGTGCGCAGATAGCTGACCAGATGCCGGTTATAGGCATGCAGCGCGTCTTCGCGGGTCAGATCGAAATTGTAACCGTCCTTCATCAGGAATTCGCGCCCGCGCATCACGCCGAAGCGGGGGCGGATCTCGTCACGGAATTTCCACTGGATGTGATACAGCGTCAGCGGCAGATCCTTGTAGCTGTTCACATGGCCGCGGAAGATGTCGGTGATCATCTCCTCGTTGGTGGGACCATACAGCAAATCGCGCTTGTGGCGATCCTTCACGCGCAGCATTTCCTCGCCATAATCGTCATAGCGGCCGCTTTCGCGCCACAGATCGGCGGGCTGCAGCGTCGGCATCAGCAGCGGGATATGGCCCGCGCGCTGCTGTTCCTCGTGCACGATCCGTTCGATGTTGCGCAGCACCTTGTAGCCAAGCGGCAACCAGGAATAGATCCCCGCCGCCTGCTGCTTGATCATGCCCGCGCGCAACATCAGCCGGTGGCTGACGATCTGGGCCTCTTTGGGGTCCTCTTTCAGGACGGGCAGGAAATAGCGCGACAGACGCATGTGGCGTGGTCCTTCGGTTCGATTTGCGCCGAGGGTTATCGGATCGGCATGACCTTGCCAAGAACCCGTGCCCGCGCGGCGCGAATTCCCGCGGGGTTCTGCTTGCAACCGCCACCGCGCGCGTCCAAATTCGGCGCAACCCGTTCGCAGGAGAGCCGCAATGCACGTGCCGGTGCGCAAGCAACTGATCTGGTGGGGCGCCGCGGCCGTGGCGCTGCTTGTCACGATGTGGCTGTTGGGGCAGGCGATCCTGCCCTTCATCCTTGGTGCGGGGGTAGCCTATCTGCTGGACCCGCTGGCGGACCGGCTGGAACGGGCCGGGCTGTCGCGCACCATGGCGGTTGTCGTGATCACCATCGGCGCCTTGCTGATCTTTGTCGCGGTCATCCTGCTGATCGTGCCGGTGCTGATCCGGCAGGCCACAGCGCTGATCGACACCGCCCCCGAGATGATGGCGCAGGCCCACGGCTTTGTCGCCGCGCGTTTCCCCGAACTGCTGCCCGAGGGCGGCACCATTGGCACCGCCCTGAGCGATCTTGGCAAGGCGATGGGCGATCAGTGGAGCAATGTCGCCCAGACCCTGATGAGTTCGCTTGGCGGTGTGATCAGCGCGGTGGCGATTCTGGTGATCGTGCCGGTGGTCGCGTTCTACCTGCTTCTGGACTGGGACCGCATGGTGGATCAGATCGACCGGCTGCTGCCGCGTGAGCACGCCCCGGTGCTGCGGCGTCTTGCCTCCGAGATCGACAAGGCGCTGTCCGGGTTCCTGCGCGGGCAGGGGCTGGTGATCCTGATTCTCGGCACATGGTATTCCATTGCCCTGATGATCGTCGGGCTGCCCTTCGGGTTCTTCATCGGCATCATGGCGGCGGCGCTGTCCTTCATTCCCTATGTGGGCGTCCTGATCGGTGGGGTGACCGCCATTGGCGTCGCCCTGTTCAGCTTCTGGGGCGATCCGCTGTGGATCGGCGCGGTGATCGCGATCTTCGCGATCGGGCAGGTCGTCGAGGGGAACTATCTTCAGCCCAAGATCGTCGGCGGTCACGTCGGTCTGCATCCCGTCTGGCTGCTGCTGGCGCTGTCGGTTTTCGGCGCGCTGTTCGGCTTTGTCGGGATGGTCGCCGCCGTTCCGCTGGCCGCCGCATTGGGCGTGCTGGCGCGGTTCGCCATCGAACGCTATCGTGACAGCGCGTTGTACACGGGCCAGACCCCGCCCGCCGATCCGTCGCCGCCAATCCTGGTCGAGCTTGCCCCGCGTGGCACCGTCGCGGCCGATCTGCGCGATGCGCGGCTGAAGGTCGATCGTGCGCGGGCCCGCGCCCAGATCGAGACGATGCGCGAAGATCTCGAACGCGGTCGGGACTGACGCGCAATGTCCCGCCAGCTGACCCTTGATCTGACGACGGCACCCGCGCATTCGCGCGCCGACTTCCTGCCCGCACCCGCCAATGCGGCGGCGCTGAGCGCGCTGGACGCGCCGCAGGACTGGCCGCAGGGCCGGATGCTGTTGATCGGTCCCGAGGGTGCGGGCAAGACCCACATGGCGGCCTTCTGGGCCGCCGAGAACGGCGCGCGCCGGATCAAGGCCGCCGCATTGCGGCCCGAGGCGGCCGATCTGCTGGCCACGGAAGGCGGCGCGCTGGTGGTCGAGGATGCCGATCGGGCGGGCCGGGCCGCGGGGGCCGAACAGGCGTTGTTCCATCTGTGGAACCTGTGCGGCCCGCGCGACTGCCTGCTGCTTCTGACCGCGCGCAGCGCGCCGCGCGACTGGGGCCTGGTGCTGCCGGATCTGCGAAGCCGCATGGATGCGATGCCGCAGGTTCGGTTGGGACCGCCCGACCAGGCGCTGCTGGCCGCCGTGCTGGTCAAGCTGTTCTCGGATCGTCAGCTTGCCGTGCCGCCCGGCCTGATCGACTGGCTGGTGATGCGGATGCAGCGGGATCTGGGCACCGCCCGCCGCCTCGTGGCCGCGATCGACCGGGCTGCGATGGCGAAACAGGGGCCCGTGACACGAAAGATCGCCGCCGACCTTCTGGACAATCTTGCCGCCGCTGACGCATGATCGCGCGCCTTCCGAACCGAGACGACCGACGATGACACAGGCTGATTTTCTTCGCACCCCGTTCCCCGAGCCGCAGGACATGCCCGACGGTGCCCCGAACGGGGCGGGGAGGTTCTTCAACCGCGAGCTCAGCTGGTTGTCGTTCAACTGGCGGGTTCTGGACGAGGCGCGCAACACGCGGGTGCCGCTTTTGGAAAGATTGCGCTTCGTGTCGATCAGCGCGGCCAATCTGGACGAATTCTACACCGTCCGCGTCGCCGGTCTGCGCGAGCTGGTGCGCGAAGGCAGCACCAATATCTCGGATGACGGGCTGACACCCGCAGAACAGCTGAGCCTGATCAACGCCGATGCGCGCAGGCTGATGAGCGCGCAGCAAGGCGTCTGGAACAGACTGCGCCGCGAGATGGAAGAACAGGGGATCACCATCCTGTCGCGGTCGCGCCTGACCCGTACCGAAGAAGAATTCCTGCGCGGTTATTTCGAGGAAAGCGTGCTGCCGGTCCTGTCGCCGCTGGCGATCGACCCGGCCCATCCTTTCCCCTTCATTCCGAATACCGGATTCTCGCTGGCGCTTGAACTTGCGCCCGAGGGCAAGGGACGCCCGATGCAGGCGTTGCTGCCCATACCGGCGCAGCTCCCACGGTTTGTCCCGATGCCCGGAGCCGAGCGTTTCCTGCGGCTCGAGGATCTGTTGCTGATGCATCTGTCCAGCCTGTTTCCGGGCTATCGCAATGCCGGCTACTGTGCCTTCCGGGTGTTGCGCGACAGCGATCTGGAGGTCGAGGAAGAGGCCGAGGATCTGGTGCGCGAATTCGAGACCGCGTTGAAGCGGCGTCGGCGCGGCAGCGTCATCCGGCTGAAGATCACGGCAGGCGCGTCGGACAAGCTGCGTCAGCTGATCATGGACGAACTGGAGGTCAGCCCCGACGAGGTGATCGAAGTCGAGGGGCTTCTGGGTGTGGCCGACCTGAAGGAACTTGTGCTGGATCACCGCCGCGATCTGCTGTGGCCCAGCTTCGCACCGCGCGTCCCCGAGCGTGTTCAGGACCATGGCGGCGACATGTTCGCCGCGATCCGGCAAAAGGACATGCTGCTGCATCATCCCTATGAGACCTTCGACATGGTGGTGCGTTTCCTGCAGCAGGCGGCGCGCGACCCCGACGTGCTGGCCATAAAGCAGACACTTTACCGCACCAGCCGCGACAGCCCGATCGTCGAGGCGCTGTGCGAGGCGGCCGAGGCGGGCAAGTCGGTCACCGCGCTGGTGGAACTGAAGGCGCGGTTTGACGAGGCCGCCAATATCCGCCAGTCGCGGCGACTGGAACGCGCCGGGGCGCATGTCGTCTATGGTTTCGTGAACTACAAGACCCATGCGAAGATCAGCACGGTGGTGCGACGCGAGGGCGACCGTCTGGTGACCTATACCCACTACGGGACCGGGAACTATCATCCGATCACCGCGCGGATCTATACGGACCTGTCGATGTTCACCTGCGATCCCGCACTGGGACGCGATGCGACGAAGGTGTTCAACTACCTGTCCGGCTATGTCCAGCCGGCCGGGCTTGAGAACCTGTCGATCTCACCCCTGGATCTCAAGGAGCGGCTTTTGTCGCTGATCGCGCAAGAGGCCGAATTTGCGCGTCAGGGACGCCCCGCGGCCATCTGGGCCAAGATGAACTCGTTGATCGAGAAAGACGTGATCGAGGCGCTGTATTCGGCCAGCGCAGCGGGGGTCAAGATCAGCCTCGTGATTCGGGGAATCTGCGGGATACGGCCCGGGATCAACGGCTTGTCCGAAAACATTCGGGTCAAGTCGATCGTCGGGCGCTACCTGGAACATTCGCGAATCGTGTGTTTCGGGAACGGTCATGGCCTGCCGTCCAAGAAGGCGCGGGTCTTCTTTTCCTCGGCCGACTGGATGGGGCGCAACCTGTCGCGGCGGGTCGAGACGCTGGTCGAATGCATGAACGAGACGGTCAAGGCGCAGATCGTCAGCCAGATCATGGCCGCGAACATGGCCGACGAGGCGCAAAGCTGGCTGCTGCATCCCGACGGGCGATTCGTGCGCTATCTGCCCGATGGCCGCGACGATCTGTTCGATTGTCATCGCTTCTTCATGGAAAATCCGTCACTTTCCGGGCGGGGCACGGCGGGCGCGCGTGACGTTCCGGCCCTGACACATTCGTCCGATTGACCCGGACGCCCGGACGGGTCATTAACGCCCCGATGCGCAAGCAGGAGGCTTTGCAATGAACGGTGTGGCAACGACCAGCGGCGACAGCGCCGATCCATTGGTCAAGACATTCGCCAAGCTTCCGAAGCGCGCGCTGTCGCGGGTTGGGGTCGTCGATGTCGGATCCAACTCGATTCGTCTGGTGGTCTTCGACGGGGCGGCGCGATCGCCCGCCTATTTCTACAACGAAAAGGTCATGGCAGGACTGGGCGCCGAGATGGCGACGACCGGTCGGTTGAACCCTGCCGGGGTCGAGCGCGGCTTTGATGCGCTGCGGCGTTTTGCGGCGTTGGCCCGTGGCATGGACATCGAACCGCTGACCTGCGTGGCCACCGCCGCCGTCCGCGAGGCCGAAGACGGCCCGGCCTTTCAGGAACGCGTGGAACGCGAGACGGGCATCAGGATGCTGGTCATCGACGGCGAGGAAGAGGCGCGGCTGTCGGCGCAGGGTGTCCTTCTGGGCTGGCCCGAGGCGAAGGGCCTTGTCTGCGACATCGGCGGCAACTCGATGGAACTGGCCGAGGTCGAGGGCGGCAAGGTGGGGCGTCGCGCCACGTCGCAGCTTGGGCCGTTTCGCCTGCAGCAGGTCAAGGGCGGCAAGGACGGGCTGCAAAAGCACATCCGCAAGATCATGTCCGAGCTTGCCGACAAGCTGGGCACCGATCATCAGCGAATCTATCTGGTCGGCGGCTCGTGGCGGGCCATCGCGCGTCTGGACATGGAACGGCGCGGCTATCCGATGACGGTCCTGCACGAATATCGCATGACGCCGAAAGCGGTCGAGGAAACCGTGGACTGGATCTCCGCGAACGATCTGAACGACCTGCGCGGCCGGGTGGGAATTTCATCCTCGCGGATGGAACTGGTGCCGCTGGCCTCGCGGGTGCTGTCCGAACTGGTCGAGACGTTCCAGCCTGCCGAACTGGCCGTCAGCAGCTATGGCATTCGCGAAGGCCTGCTGTACGAACACATGTCGGAAAGCCTTCGCCGCCGCGACCCGCTGATCGAGGCGGCACGATTTACCGAACGGCAGATGGCCCGGATGCCCGGCTTCGGCAGGAAGCTGTATCATTTCCTGCTACCGCTGTTCGGCGACGTGGGCCCGGAACGCGAACGGCTGATCCGGGCGGCATGCCTGCTGCACGACACCACTTGGCGCGCGCATCCCGATTATCGCGCCGAGGCCTGTTTCGACAATGTCACCCGCGCGAACATGGCCGCGCTCAGCCATCCCGAACGGGTGTTCCTGGGCCTTGCGCTGCTGCATCGCTACAAGAACAGCCGTGCCAAATCCCCGATGGAGCCGCTGTTCGCGCTGCTTGATCCGGACGAAATCCGCGATGCCGAGATCCTGGGCAAGGCAATGCGGTTCGGCGCCATGTTTGCAATCGACGATCCTTCGGATGCAGGCCAGTTGAAGCTGAAGGAAAAGAAATCAAAGCTTGAACTGACCCTGACACGAACCGGCCGCAGCCTGATGGGCGAGGTCGCCCATTCGCGGTTCCGGTCGCTGTGCAGCGCGATGGGGGTCGAGCCTCTGGTCGCCGACTAGGCCGGGTCGGCGCGCAGCGCCGGCAGTCCGACGCCGGTCGACTCGAATCCGCCATCCACGGCCAGCACCTGTCCGGTGATATAGCTGGCCTTGTCGCCTGCCAGAAACACGATGGCCTCGGCCAGTTCCTGCTCGGTTCCATACCGGTTCAACGGGATCGCGTCGTGGTAAGCCGCGATGATCTGTGGGCTGTGCACGGCCATCGCCAGCTTGGTCCTGACCGGTCCGGGGGCAATGCAGTTGGCGCGGATCCCGTATTCGCCCAGTTCCGCAGCCTGTTGACGGGTCAGATGGATCACCGCGGCCTTGGACGTCCCATAGGCGACCCGCAGGGTCGAGGCGCGCAGGCCGGAAATCGAGGCGATGTTGACGATGGCGCCGCCGCGACGCTTCAGCGCGGTAATGCAGGCCTGGCTGACCAGGAAGGTGCCGTCCAGATTGGTGGCCATCACTGTCCGCCAGCGGTCGAAATCGGTCTGCTCGATAGGCCGGAAATCGGCGACACCGGCATTGTTGACGACCGCGTCGATCGTTTTGCAATGCTCCAGAACCGTCCGCACCATGGCTTCGACCTGATCGGCCTGCGATATGTCGCAACAGACCGCGAAAGCATGATCGCAACCGGGCGCGACCGTTTCCAGTTCCGCGCGGTCGCGATCGACCATCGCGACCTGCCAGCCTTGCTGCGCGAACAGTCGTGCCGTTGCCAGCCCGATCCCGCGTGCCGCACCCGTGACGATTGCCGTTTTCATGCTCGTATCTCCCTTCTGGCCCTTTGTGGCGCCACCTTATGCGGCGGACCGGGAATGAAAAGCCTGTCCGTGAATGCGAAAAAGGGCGCCCGACAGGGCGCCCTTTCGATATCTGCCTTGGGGCAGGGCGATGATTACATCATGCCGCCCATGCCGCCCATGCCGCCCATGTCGGGCATTCCGCCGCCCTGGCCTTTCGGCTCGGGCTTCTCGGCGATCATCGCTTCGGTGGTGATCAGCAGACCAGCAACCGACGAGGCGTCTTCCAGCGCGGTCCGCACGACCTTCGCGGGGTCGATGACACCGAACTTGAACAGGTCGCCATATTCTTCGGTCTGGGCGTTGAAGCCGAAGTTCTTGTCGCTGGATTCACGGATCTTGCCCGCAACGACGGCACCGTCGACACCGGCGTTATCGGCGATCTGGCGCATCGGAGCTTCCAGCGCGCGACGCACGATGGCGATCCCGGCATCCTGGTCCGAGTTTTCGCCCTTCAGGCCTTCCAGAACCTTGCCGCCCTGGACCAGCGCGACACCGCCGCCCACGACAACACCTTCCTGAACGGCCGCACGGGTCGCGTTCAGCGCGTCATCGACGCGGTCCTTGCGCTCTTTGACTTCGACTTCGCTCATGCCGCCGACGCGGATCACGGCAACCCCGCCAGCCAGCTTGGCCACGCGTTCCTGCAGTTTTTCCTTGTCGTAGTCCGAGGTGGTTTCCTCGATCTGCTGACGGATCTGGCTGACGCGGGCTTCGATCTCGGACTTCTCGCCATTGCCATCGACGATGGTGGTGTTGTCCTTGTTGATCGACACCTTCTTGGCTGTGCCCAGCATGTCGATGGTCACGTTTTCCAGCTTCATGCCCAGATCTTCGCTGATGACCTGACCGCCGGTCAGGATCGCGATGTCCTGCAGCATCGACTTGCGGCGATCGCCGAAGCCCGGTGCCTTGACGGCTGCGATCTTCAGGCCGCCGCGCAGCTTGTTGACGACCAGCGTGGCCAGGGCCTCGCCTTCGACGTCTTCGCCGATGATCAGCAGCGGCTTTTGTGACTGGATCACCGATTCCAGCAGCGGAACCATCGGCTGCAGCGACGACAGTTTCTTTTCGTGCAGCAGGATGTAGCAGTCTTCCAGTTCAGCGATCATCTTGTCGGGATTGGTCACGAAATAGGGCGACAGGTAGCCGCGGTCGAACTGCATGCCTTCGACGACTTCGACCTCGGTTTCCATCCCCTTGTTTTCTTCGACGGTGATGACACCCTCGTTGCCGACCTTCTGCATCGCGTCGGCGATCTGACGACCGATCGAAGCTTCGCCGTTGGCCGAGATGGTGCCGACCTGCGCGACTTCGTCGCTGTCGTTCACCGGACGCGAAGCGGCCTTGATGGCTTCGACGACCTTCGCGGTGGCCTGATCGATGCCGCGCTTCAGGTCCATCGGGTTCATGCCGGCGGCAACCGCCTTCATGCCTTCCTTGACGATGGCCTGGGCCAGAACCGTCGCGGTGGTGGTGCCGTCACCGGCTTCGTCATTGGTGCGCGAAGCGACTTCGCGGACCATCTGTGCGCCCATGTTCTCGAACTTGTCGGTCAGTTCGATTTCCTTGGCGACGGTGACGCCGTCCTTGGTGATGCGCGGGGCGCCGAACGATTTGTCGATGACCACGTTGCGGCCCTTCGGACCCAGCGTCACCTTCACCGCATCGGCGAGGACGTTGACGCCTTTCAGCATCCGGTCGCGGGCGTCGGTGCCAAACTTGACTTCTTTACCAGCCATTTGAATCTCCTGGAATTTCTATCGTGAAGTGCGTGTTCTGGATGCGGCTGTTCAGCCGATGATGCCCAGAATGTCGCTTTCCTTCATGATCAGCAGCTCTTCGCCGTCGATGGTGACCTCGGTGCCCGACCATTTGCCGAACAGCACGCGGTCGCCCGCCTTCACCGCAGGTGCGATCAGTTCGCCCGAATCCTTGCGGGCGCCTTCGCCGACCGAGATGATTTCGCCTTCCGCGGGCTTTTCCTTGGCGCTGTCGGGGATGATCAGACCGCCCTTGGTCTTTTCATCGGACTCGACGCGGCGGACCAGCACGCGGTCATGCAGCGGTTTGAATGCCATGGGTGAACACTCCGTGTTTCAGGTTCCAGTGCCTTTGTTGGCACTCACCGAATGCGAGTGCCAATGACGGTGATCTAGGCAAGCTGCTGGTGCCTGTCAACGGGCTAATTCAACGAAATGACTGGCCGCTCTGGTCGTGTGCCGGGATTTGTGTCAGCGTCCGGCCGCGGCCCGACAATCATGGGTGCGGTGATGAGCAGGAGATCGGGATGAAGCACCTGGCAACGGCTTTGGCAATCTGGATCGGGTTTGCCGGGAATATGGCCGCCGCGACCTGCGAGGGCCGAAACCTGATCGAGGCGATGCCGTCGGAGCGCCGGGAACTGATCCAGCAGGCCGTCGACGACGTGCCCTATCACCAGGGCCTTTTGTGGCGCGCGACCCGAGGCGATGCGCAGATGACGATTGTCGGCACCTATCATTTCGGTGATGCCCGGCATCAGTCGATGCTGGATCGGTTGCAGGGACCGCTGCGCGACGCCGCAATGCTGTTCGTCGAAGCTGGCCCGGAAGAGGAGCGGAAGTTGACCGAGGCGCTTGTCGCCGACCCCAACCTGATGGTCAGCTCCGATGGGCCGACGCTGCCCGAACGCCTGACCCAGCCGGAATGGGATACGCTGTCGCAGGCCATGGCCGCACGCGGGACACCGGCGGTGGTGACGGCGAAGCTGCGGCCGTGGTATGTGGCGATGATGCTGGGCGTATCGCCCTGCATGATGAAGGGCATGGCCGAGGGGGGCAGGGCTGGCCTCGACCATTTGCTGGTCGATCGTGCCGAGGCGCTGGATCTGCCGGTGCGCGCGCTTGAGCCTTGGGACACGGTCTTCACGCTGTTCGACGACATGACGCCGGCGCAGGAAATCGACATGATCCGCGCCGCATTGCCTGCCGCATCCTACGCCGACGACTATGCCGTGACGCTGACGGACGCCTATTTCGCCGGCGATGTCTGGCAGATATGGGAGTTCGGCCGTATCGACGCCTATGCGAATTCGGGCCTGTCCCGCGCGGCGGTGGACGAACAGATGCAGCTTGCCAAGACGCAGTTGATGGATAATCGCAACATGGCGTGGATCGCGCCGCTAAGCCGCGCGGCCGACGAAGCTGCCCGTCAGGGGCAGGGGATCGTCGCCGGATTCGGGGCCTTGCATCTGCCGGGCGAACAGGGCGTCCTGCGGTTGCTTGAGAAAGACGGCTGGACGATCGAACGGCTGGATGATTGAACGCGCGGTCGCGCCGATCCCGGACAGCCGGTGATCTCAGCTTCGCCCACCCGGTCGGTTCTTGCGTGGTTCAGGCGGTCGGCCCAGACCGTGTTCGGGTTCTTCCTCGTCATCGTCGTCACTGAGCGGCGCGGCACTGGGGCCGCTGGCGAAACGCTCCATCAGGGCGTTTTCCAGATTGCGATTCAACTCTCGGCTCAGCTGCACATATTCCGGGTTTTCGTCCAGCGGTACACCCGGTTTCCAAACCTCTGCCAGTTCGCGCAGGGACGCGCGATCGAGGCGATAGAAGATCCGCTCCAACTCGGACGCCTCGTATTCGGAAAGCCCCGCATTTTCGAGGACATAACGACCGGCCCGCAGAGAGCTGTCGAAGGTTTCGCGGACGATGTCGTTCGCGCCTGAACTGTAAAGCTGATAGACATTCACGCGGTCGCGCGCCCGCGCCACGATATGCAGGTCGGGGCGGCGTTCGCGGGCATAGCGGATCAGCTTGAGATTTGCCTCGGGATCGTCCAGCGCGGCGACCAGGATGCGCGCCTTGTCCAGCCCGGCGGCCGTCAGGATCTCGGGACGGGTCGGATCGCCGAAATATCCCTTGAACCCGAAACGGCGCATCAGCTGGATCAGCTTCAGGTCGTGGTCCAGTACGGTGGTCTGAAACCCCGACATGGTGACCATGCGGTTGATGACCTGTCCGAACCGACCCACGCCCGCGATGATGATCGGCTGCTGTTCCTCGATCTGGTCGGGATCCTCGGTCAGTCCCGTCTCGGATTTTCGCCGTGACAGCTGCTCGTGCAGGATGAACAGCAGCGGCGTAATCAGCATGGTCAGCGCCACGACCAGAAGAACCGATTTGGCCAGCGGTGTCGGCAGGATGGTCAAAGAGACCGCGTAGGAAATCAGCACGAAGCCGAATTCGCCCGCCTGCGCCAGTGACAGCGTGAACAGCGACCGGTCATTGCGGCCCATCTTGGTCGAACGCGCGATCACCCACAGGATCGCGGCCTTGGCGGCGATCACCCCTGCGGTGGCGGACAGGATGGGCACCGGCTGCTGCGCCAGAACCTCGAAATCCATACCCGCGCCGACGGTGATGAAGAACAGCCCCAGCAACAGCCCCTTGAACGGTTCGATCTGCGATTCCAGTTCGTGCCGGAACTCGGACCCTGCCAGCATCACGCCCGCCAGGAATGTGCCAAGCGCCGGAGACAGTCCGACAAGGATCATCAGCGAGGCGATGCCGACCACGATCAGCAGCGCCATCGCGGTCTCGATCTCTCGCAGCCGCGACGAGATCACGAAGCGAAAGACCGGGCGGATCAGATACTGACCCAGCAGGATCACTGCCGCCACGGCGGCAACCGTGACCAAAGTCGCGCCCCACGCAGGCAATCCCGCCATGAAGATTTCACCGATATGTTCCCCGCCATGGGTATCGGCGGCTGCATGTGCATCGGTGGCGACATTGCCGCCGAAGGGCGCCAGCAAGGGCATCAGCGCGATCATCGGGATCACCGCGATGTCCTGGGTCAGCAGAACCGAAAAGGCCGAGCGTCCGCCCGCCGTCTGCATCAGCCCCTTTTCCGTCAGCGTCTGCAGTACGATCGCCGTCGAACTGAGGGACAGGATCATCCCCAGGGCAACCGCCGTCGGCCAGCCCAGTCCGAACAGCATGGCCACACCCGCAACGGCGGCCATCGACAACAGCACCTGCGCACCGCCAAGACCGATCAGCCGGTGACGCATGTTCCACAAGCTGCGGGGTTCAAGCTCCAGCCCGATCAGGAACAGCATCATCACCACGCCGAACTCGGCGAAATGCTGAAGATCGGCCATCTGGTTTCCTGTCAGTTGCAGGACCGGGCCGATCAGGATGCCGCAGATCAGATAGCCCAGCACCGAACCCAGCCCAAGCCGCGCCGACAGCGGCACGGCGATCACCATGGTGATCAGATAGACCGTGGCAAGAAGCAGAAAGTTTTCCATCGTCGCCTGGTACCGTCCGCTTCGCTATTGTCCGTTCAGCACCGACAATTGCTGGGGCCGGCCGGCCTTGACATAGGTGATCCGGCTGTTGCCGATATCGGTGATCGTTCCGCCATTGATCTTGTCGCCCAGTCGCAGCGTGATCACGCGTCCGTTCGACAGCCGGACCAGCGCGCGGCTGGCCTTGCCGGCACCGACCGTGCCGATGATCTGGGTGCGGCTGAGGGTTATGCCGTCCTTGACAGTTGCATTGGCGGCGGCGCTGCCCTGTCCGCGTCCGACTGCCACATTGGCTGCAACCTCGGGCTCTTTCTCGGCCTCGGGCGGGGTATAGGTCTGTTTCCGCGCGGCGGCGGCGCGGGCTTCGGCCTCGGCCTGGGCGCGGGCGCGGGCTTCGGCCTGGGCACGGGCTTGCGCCTCGGCTTGAGCATCCGCGGCGGCGCGGGCACGGGCACGCGCCTCGGCCTGACGCTGCAGTTCCTCGTCCATCCGGGGTGGCAGAGCAGAGGCCTTGAGGGCTGTCAGCGCAACGGCCCCCGCGGGGGCCGGACTGTTCGCGACGGCTGCGGCGATCGCATCGTCGACTGCGCCGCTGGACAGGCTGGGATTGCCGGGACCGGAATCCGAGGGGCGGGTCCGGGGGCGCGCCGATCGGCTGAGCGATGCCTGGGCGCTGCTTGATGGCGCGGCAGCGGGTGGCGCGGCTGCTGATGTGTCCCGCGGGACAGGGCGTTCCGCAGTTGCGACAGCCTGCGCCACCGCGTCGCGAACCGCCTTGTCCGACGGGGCCGACACCGATACCGGCCGGCGCTGCGGGCGCGCATCCGCCAGCCGGATCAGCACATCATGCTCGGCATTGCTAAGACCCGTCGCACCGGCTTCGGCGGTGCGAAGATCGCGAAGCAATCCGGTCAGAAACGCTTCTTCGGCTGCGGTCAGCCGCGTCGGCGCGCCAGACTCGCTGGCACTGCCTTCCTCCAGCAGGGTCAGGCTTTCGGGCCGCACTGGCGGACGGCGCGACGATCCCAGCGGCTGCGCCGAGGGTGCGCGCTGCGGCGCGCTGGCGGCTGCCGGACGCGGCGCATCCGTCCCCGACGTGGCAGGGGCAGTGGCTTCAGGCCGCGGTGTCGACCGGGCTGCTGCGGCAGGACGCGCCGGGGGACGCGTGCCCGTCACGCGCGGCGGTTCCGGCTGAGTCCGCTGATCGAAGGGCAACGGGTTGGCCGGGACGGCGGGCCGGCTATCCGGCGCGGGCGGCGTTTCCGCGCGCACCGGCGCAGTGCCTGGCCGGACCGAGCGCGACAGCCGCAGCGTGCTTGCCGCAGCCGCCGCGCGGGCAGCGGCCTCGGGCGATGGTGCGGTGGACGATGTTTCGGGCGCTGCGGACGACGTCTCGGCACGAGGTGCGTCGGTGTCCTGCGCGGCAGCCTCGGATGTCGGGGTGTCCGCGATGCGCGGTGCTTGCGCCGAGGCTGTTTCGCGGGTCGTGCCGTCAAGGGCCTCGTTCAAGGCACGGGTCAAGGCATCGGAATCCGCCTCGTCGGTGGAAGGGGCCGCCGCGGCAGTTTCGGGGGCCTCCGTTGCCTCGGTTGGCGCGACAGGCTGTGCTTCGACTGATGTGGTATCGGGGGCGGTGGTATCGTCCTCTGCCATCGCGGGCTGTGTCGTTTCCGCGGGTGCGGCGGCGGGGTCCGTGACCGCGCTGTCCGGCAGGGCCGGTTCGCCGGCGATTTCAGAGGCAGGCTCTGACGCAGGAGAAATATCCGACGCCGCGGGACTTGCCGAGGACTGCGATGCGGACGACTGGTCTTCGGAAGGCTGGGGCGTTGACGACTGGGATGCGGGCGGCTGCGCGTCGCTTGCGATCTGCCGCGTGTCATCCGCGCCGCCGAAGAACAGCAGAACCGCGACCAGTGCCGCGACCAGCAAGCCCATCATGACCGGCAGACGTGCCGGGTCCATCCGCTTCAGCCGGGCCAGCAATGCCTGATGCGGTTTCAGCGCGGGTTCTTCGGTCGCGACGCGCCTCGCTCGGGCCTCGGCGGCGCGATCATGCACGGCCGCAGCGCGTGGCGACAGTCGGGGCGTGTCTGACGGCTTGCGGTCACCATGGCGGATGACCGGCGGGGCGGCCACCACCGGCGCAGCTGGTACAGTGGCCACCGAAGATTCGGGTTCGCTGGGACCGGCGGTCGACGGCTGGTCAGGAATCGGCTGCGGCTCTGGCGCGCCGGTGTGCGCGTGATCGGCTGCGACGACCGTTTCGCTGACCACAGGTTCGGGCAGGTGATGCGGCGTGATCCGCGATACGATTGGCGCCTCGGCGGGTTGCGAGGCCACAACGGGCGCAGGCTGATCCTCGATCACCGGTGCCGTGATCCGGGCCTGCGACAGGTCCGGCGCGCTGAAGGGCGGGATCGCCGCGTCGCGTGCGGCGGCGCGGCTGGGGCCGAAATCCGGCTGCCCTTCAAACCGTGCATCGCCGGGACGCGCCACGAAGCCGGTGGCAAAGAACCCCTGTGCGCGGGCGAATTCCTCGGCCTCGTCCAGCGTTCGGCGCGCAACCGCGGCCACGCGCAAGGTTTCGATATCGCCGGTCTCTGCGGGACACCAGTCGAAGGCCAGTTCGTCGGCCTGATAGGGCGTCATCGCCTCCAATGCGCGGGCCACCACCGCGCCGGTCTCGGCGCCGACAGGCACGGTCAATGTGGTGTAAAGAATCTGATCATCGGGGATCACCAGCACGGTGTCGGACTGGCCGGGTGCGCCGCCCGCCTCGACCCGCAGGGCGTTCAGTGTCGCACCCAGGTTTCCACCGCCGAACCGGGCCTGACCCAGCGGCAGCCAGTCTCGCCCGTCATGGCGTTCCAACAGGACGGCCTCTTGGGTGAAGCTCATCGCGAATTCGGGGGCAGGCGCGTGCTGGTTCATATCTATATATCATGCTCGAAATGGCGTCGCGGTTCTGTCTTGCCGCGATCTGGTGGGCCTAGTCTTGATCTACCCCAAATTGTGGTGTGAGAAAAGCGAATCTGGCGCAGGTGTGAACGCTTTTCGTCGAACGCTGCACTATGATCCCGCGTTGCGGCCGCAGTCGCGCAAACGAGAACAAAGGACAATTTTCATGACCCATCCGATCCACGTCATCACGCGCTCGGCGATGATCGCCTCGGCTGCCTTCGGGCTGGCGCTTGCAACGCCCGCTGTCGCGGCCCCCGGCAAGGGCATGATGCCCCATCATTGCGGCCCGGCCATGACCTCGCGTCTGACCGTCACGGGGCAGGGCGAGGCGCGCATCGCCCCCGACATGGCGACCATCCAGCTTGGCGTGACCAGTCAGGCCGATAGCGCGGCCGAGGCGATGCGCCAGAACGCAAGCCAGCAATCGGCGGTGATCGAGGCGCTGAAGGGTGCGGGAATTGCCGACACCGATATTCAGACCTCGGGGCTGAACCTGAACCCGATGATGGATTACGGCGAGAATCGGGCACCGTCCGTGACCGGCTATCAGGCAAGCAACATGGTCGCCGTCCGCGTGTCCGAAATGGGCAGCCTGGGCGAGGTGCTGGATGCGATCGTGGCGGCAGGCGCGAACCAGATCGACGGCATCACGTTCGGCCGGAAGGACGGAAAGGATGCCGAGGACGAGGCGCGCCGGGCCGCCGTCGCGGACGCACGCCACAAGGCCGAGATTCTGGCCGAGGCTGCGGGTGTGTCACTGGGACAGGTTCTGGTGATCGGGGACACGCAGATGTCCGGCGGACCGCGTCCGATGATGCGGATGGCCGCAGACGCCGCGCCGATGGCTGAAAGCATCCCCGTCGAGGCGGGCGAGTTGTCGGTGAATGCCGTCGTGCAGATTGAATATGCACTGAACGGCGGTCAGCAGGATTGCCGACCGCACAAGGGCAAAGGCAAGAAGGGCGGCAAGCACGGCAAGGACGCGGAAGATGCGGATGGCAGTACCGCGCCCGCAGATCAGGATGCCGTCGAGGCGCCCGAGAAAGATTCGAACTGATCGATCCAAGTCATTGGAATGAAAGGGGGCGATGGCGCCCCCTTTTTTCGTCACCGGGCGAGGATCAGCCGGCTGCCTTGGCCAGAGCCTGATCAAGATCGGCGATCAGGTCGTCTGCGTTCTCGATGCCGATGGACAGTCGAACCACCTCGGGCGCGGCGCCTGCGGCACGCTGCTGATCTTCGGTCAACTGCCTGTGGGTGGTCGATGCGGAATGGATCACCAGCGACCGCGCATCGCCAAGATTTGCGACATGGCTGAACAACTCCAGCCCATCGACCAGTTTCACCGCCGCGTCGTAGCCGCCTTTGATCGAAAATGTGAACAGCGAACCGGCGCCCTTCGGGTAAAGACGCTTGGCGGTCGCGTTCCATGGCGACGACGCCAGCCCGGCATAGGTCACGCTTTCGACACGTGGATCCTGTTCCAGCCATTCGGCCACCTTGAGGGCGTTTTCCACATGGCGCGGCATCCGCAGACCCAGCGTCTCGATCCCCATCAGCGTGTAATGCGCGCCTTGCGGGTTCATCGTCATGCCCAGATCCCGCAGCCCGATCGCGATCCCGTGGAAGGTAAAGGCCAGTGCGCCGAAGGTCTCATGGAACTTCAGCCCGTGATAGGCGGGTTCCGGCGCGGACAGGGACGGGAACTTGTCGCTGGCGGACCAGTCGAACTTGCCGCTGTCCACCACGACGCCGCCGGTCACGGTGCCATTGCCGGTCATGAACTTCGTCAGGCTGTGCACCACCAGCGTGGCGCCCATCTCGATCGGCTTGCACAGATAGGGCGTGGCCAGCGTGTTGTCGACGATCAGCGGAATGCCCGCCGCGTCGGCGACCTTGGCCACTGCCGGGATATCGGTCACATAGCCGCCGGGATTGCTGATCGACTCGCAGAAGATCGCCCGTGTGTCGTCGTCGATGGCAGCCTCAAGGGCTTGCGGGTCATCCATGTCGACGAACCTGGCAGACCAGCCGAAACGCCTGATCGTATGGCTGAACTGGGTGACGGTTCCGCCATAAAGCCTTGTCGACGCGACGATGTTCTTGCCCGGACCCATCAGCGGGAACAGCGCCAGGATCTGCGCGGCATGTCCCGATGAACAGCAGACCGCGCCCGCGCCGCCCTCAAGCATTGCGACGCGCGATTGCAGGGCGGCGATGGTCGGATTGGTCAGCCGGGAATAGATGTAGCCGACCTCTTGCAGGTTGAACAGCCGCGCCGCGTGGTCGGCATCGCGGAACTGATAAGAGGTCGTCTGATAGATCGGCGTCTGCCGCGCGCCGGTGGCCGGGTCGGGCGCCGCGCCCGCGTGGATCGTCAGCGTGTCGAAATCAAGGTCTTGTGTCATCGTCCCCTCCGTCTAGGTCGCCGGCAGCCTAGTCGCGTGGCGGGCACAGCGGCAATGGGCAATCCGCCGCAAACGCCTTGCGTGCTTCCCCAGACAGGTGGGTGCCGCCGCTATCGGCCCTGGCGGCGCGCAAGGAAGGCCAGCTTTTCGAACAATGCGACATCCTGTTCGTTCTTCAGCAGCGCACCGTGCAGCCGTGGCAGCATCTCGCCGGGCTCGCGCTTCAGATCCTCGGGCGACAAATCCTCGGCCAGGATCAGTTTGAGCCAGTCCAGCAACTCGCTGGTCGAGGGTTTCTTTTTCAGTCCCGGCGCCTCTCGCATCTCGAAGAACTGGCCCAAAGCCTCGTCCAGCAGGCGCGGCTTCAGGCCGGGATGATGCACTTCGACGATGGCCTTCAGCGTGTCTGCATCGGGGAACCGGATATAGTGGAAGAAACAGCGTCGCAGAAATGCGTCGGGCAGTTCCTTTTCGTTGTTCGAGGTGATGACGACGACGGGACGATGCGCCGCACGCACGGTCTGGCCGGTCTCGTAAACGTGAAACTCCATCCGGTCCAGTTCCTGAAGCAGATCGTTCGGAAACTCGATATCGGCCTTGTCGATCTCGTCGATCAGCAGAACCACGCGGGTTTCGGCGTCGAAGGCCTGCCACAGCTTGCCCTTGCGGATATAGTTTCCGACGTCATGGACGCGTTCATCCCCCAGCTGGCTGTCGCGCAGCCTGCTGACCGCGTCATATTCATACAGGCCCTGCTGCGCCTTGGTCGTTGATTTCACATGCCATTCGATGATCGGCATGCCAAGGCTTGCCGCGACCTGCCGGGCAAGCTCGGTCTTGCCGGTTCCGGGTTCGCCCTTGACCAGCAACGGCCGTTCCAGCGTGACGGCCGCATTGACCGCAATGGCCAGCTCTGGCGGCGCGACATACTGGTCTGTACCCGTGAATTGCATGAAAACTCTCCTTTCCCGTGAAAAGCTTGCCGGGATTAACGTCACCGGCGAGCCGCACGGCCGCATGTTCTGTATCAATCGCACAAATAGCGGTTCATCGACTAGTGACAAGCCTCACTTCATCCTTTAATGGGGCCGCAAGGTGCCGGATTTCAGATCCCGCCCGGCGCCGCCGGAGGACAAATGAAAGCCCAGACCTTCCTTCCCCAAGATTACCGCCCCGCCGAGGACGAGCCGTTCATGAACGAACGGCAGCTGGAATATTTCCGTCGGAAGCTGGAGGCCTGGAAACAGGAATTGCTGGACCAGTCGGCAGAAACGCTGGAAGGGTTGCAGGACAGTGCCCGCGCAGTGCCCGACCTGGCCGACCGCGCCAGCGAGGAAACCGACCGCGCGCTGGAACTGCGGACCCGCGACCGTCAGCGCAAGCTGGTCAGCAAGATCGATGCCGCGCTGCGCCGCATCGAGACCGGCGAATACGGTTACTGCGAGATGACCGGAGAGCCGATCAGCCTGAAACGTCTTGACGCCCGTCCGATCGCAACCATGACGCTGGAGGCGCAGGAACGGCACGAGCGGCGCGAACGCGTGCATCGCGACGACTGAGTGATCGGCCACCGAACCGATCGGCCGCGACACGATGAACGCCATGTGCCACAGACAGCGCGCCACGCCCGCAGCATCTGACACGGGCTTTGCAAATGGCCCGTCGATCCGTGTGATCGGCGGGCCTTTCCATTGTCGCACCGACGAGGCCCGCTGATGAACCACGGTGCGTTGCAGGGCAGGCCGGTCACCATTGTCGGTGCCGGGATCGGCGGGTTGACGACGGCAATCGCCTTGACCCGGCGCGGGGCCAGCGTGACCGTGCTTGAACGTGCGCCCGCGATCGAGGAGGTCGGGGCCGGGCTGCAGCTTTCGCCCAATGCCATGCGCGTTCTGCAGGCGCTGGATCTGGAACAGGCGGTCGAAGCCGTGTCCTTGCGCAGCCGCGCGGTCCAACTGCGCGATGCGACCGGGGCAGGGGTCGTCAGGCTGGATCTGGTCGGGCATCGTCCGCGGGCGCAGTTCCGGCTTGTCCATCGGGCGCGACTGATTGCGGTGCTGGAGGCCGCCGCGCGCCGGGCCGGTGTTCGCATTCTTCTGGACACCCCTGTATCCGAGCCTCCGGACGCCGCGCTGGTCGTTGGTGCGGACGGGCTGCACAGCGTGATCCGCCGCCATCTGAACGGTCGGGAAGTTCCCTTCTTCACCCATCAGACCGCGTGGCGCGCCGTCATTCCCGATGACAACCCGGACCCGGTGGCGGACATCTTCATGGGTCCGCGCCGACATCTGGTCAGCTATCCGCTGGCCGAAGGCAGACGCAATATCGTCGCGGTGCAGGAACGGCATGACTGGCAAGCGGAAGGCTGGTCGCATGCCGACGATCCGGCCAATCTGCGGGCGGCATTCGCAGGCTTCGGGGGGGCTGTGCCGCGCTGGCTTGCGGCGGTGGACAAGGTTCATGTCTGGGGTTTGTTCCGCCATCCGGTCGCGCCGGTCTGGCAGGACGGCAGATGCGTCCTGATCGGTGACGCGGCCCATCCGACCCTACCGTTCATGGCGCAGGGCGCGGCCTTGGCCATCGAGGATGCGTGGACCCTGGCAGCCTGCCTGAACGTCGGGACCGATCAGGCCGCCGCGCTGATCAGGTTCCAAGCGCTGCGCAGGCCGCGCGCCATCCGCGTGGTCGAGGCCGCGAACGCCAACGCGCGAAACTATCATCTGACGGGATCCAGGCGGCTTGTCGCCCACGCGGCGCTGCGGTTGGCCGGACGGCTGGCACCCGCCCGGCTGATATCGCGATTCGACTGGATCTATGACCATGATCCGGTCTCGGCGCCGGGCTGATCCATGCGAATACTGGCCCAATGATGGACCCGGCGCGGATCAGGCGGCCTGTTCGACCGCCGCGACGATGCCGTCGACGACCTCGTGCAGTACCGTCTCGTCCTCGGCCTCGGCCATGACGCGGATCAGCGGCTCGGTTCCCGATTTGCGGATCAGCACCCGGCCCGAACCGGCCAGCCGCAGTTCGGCGTCGGCGATCACCGCCTGGACCGCGTCGGCCGAGAGCGGGTCCGCCCCGGCGGCGTAGCGGACATTCTTCAGCAGTTGCGGGACCGGATCGAACTGGCTGGCCAGTTGGCTGGCCTTCATGCCGGTGTCGGACATCGCGGCCAGGAACTGCATCGCCGCGATCAGCCCGTCGCCGGTGGTGGCATAATCGGTCATCACGATATGTCCCGACTGCTCGCCGCCAAGGTTGAACCCTGCCTCGCGCATGCGTTCGACCACATAGCGATCTCCGACGCGGGTCCGCTCCAGCCGCAAGCCGCGCCCATGCAGGAAATGTTCGAGGCCAAGATTGGACATCACGGTTGCGACCAGCGCATCGCCCTTCAGTCGCCCCTGCGCCGCCCATCGCGCCGCCAGCAGCGCCATGATCTGGTCGCCATCGGCCAGCCGGCCCGTCTCGTCGATGATCACGACCCGGTCGGCATCGCCATCCAGGCTGATGCCCAGATGGGCGCCGTGTTCCAGCACCGCCGCCGCGCAGGCGCCGGGATGGGTCGATCCGACGCCGTCATTGATGTTGAAACCGTCCGGCTCGACCCCCAAGGGGATCACATCGGCACCCAGTTCCCACAAGACCTCGGGGGCGGCGCGATAGGCCGCGCCGTTGGCGCAGTCTACAACAACCTTCAGCCCGTCCAGCCGCTGACCGGCGGGGAACGTCGTCTTGGCATACTCGACATACCGGCCGCGCCCGTCGTCGATCCGCTTGGCGCGGCCGATATTGCGGGGCTGGGCCGGGTCAATCTGTCCTTCGACGATCGCCTCGATTTCGGTCTCGGCATGATCGGACAGCTTGAAACCGTCAGGGCCGAAGAACTTGATGCCGTTATCCTCGGCCGGGTTGTGACTGGCCGAGATCATGATGCCCAGATCCGCCCGCATCGACCGGGTCAGATAGCCGACCGCCGGCGTCGGCACCGGCCCCAGCAGCAGCACGTTCATGCCGGTGCTGGTCAGACCCGCCGTCAGTGCGTTTTCTAGCATGTAGCCCGACAGCCTGGTGTCCTTGCCGATCACCACGCGATGGCGATTGCGCCCGTCGCGGCGAAAGAAGCGCCCTGCCGCGGCACCCAGCCTCAATGCCATTTCCGCCGTCATCGGATGGCTGTTCGCGCGCCCGCGTACGCCGTCTGTTCCGAAAAGCTTTCTGCTCATTCCTGTGCCTCGTCATTCTTGTTGACGGCCTGCCAAAGCCGCAATCCCTGCGCGATCTCGGCCACGTCGTGGACCCGATGCAGCTGCACGCCCTGCGCCACCGCGGCCAGCGTCAGAGCAAGGGTTCCGGGCGACCGGTCTGCGGCGGTCTCGGCCCCACTGACAGTTCCTATGAACCGCTTTCGCGACACGCCCAGAAGGATCGGACATCCCAAACCGTGATACAGCGAGATCCGCCGCAAGATCGCCAGATTATGCGCCAGCGTCTTTCCGAAACCGATGCCCGGATCGATCACGATTTGTGACCGATCGATGCCAAAGCTTTCGGCGCGCGTGATCCGCGCCTGCAACGCGTCGTAGATGTCCAAGAGAACGTCGTCATAGCGCGGATCGTCCTGCATCGTCTGGGGCAGGCCCTGGGCATGCATCAGGCAGACCGGCACATTGGCCGCCGCGACCACGCCCGCAAGGCCAGGATCGAAGTCGAAGCCAGAGACGTCGTTGACCATCATCGCGCCGTCCGCCAGCGCGGCGCGCGCAACTTGGGCCTTGCGCGTGTCCACGGAAACCGGTGTCCGCCCGGCAAGCGCGCGTATGACGGGACTGATGCGGGCGATTTCGTCGGCCACCGACACCTCGACCGCGCCGGGGCGGGTGGATTCCCCGCCGATATCCAGAATATCCGCGCCAGCGTCCGCAAGCGACGCAGCTTGCGCAAGCGGATCATACGCGCCGCCATCCGAAAAGCTGTCCGGCGTCGCGTTCACGATTCCCATAAGCCGCGGTCGGTCCAGCGTCAGACCCAGCAACGGGCGACGCGGCGCCGTCAGCGCGGCAATCACCTTGGCCGGCGCCTCATCGACGATCTGTGGCGCGTGGCCGCGCCGCAGCCGCTCAAGATGTGAAAATCGCACCGATCCCCCGGCCAGCGGCCAGCGACCACCATGGGGCGACGGAACGGGACGAAAATAGGGACGTTCTTCAGTCATCGGACAACTTGGATCATGCGCGGCAGATCGTGACGGCCAGCCCATCCGGCGCCACGGGCAGCGGATCGGATTCCGCCAGTGAGAAGACGATCCGCCGAACCGACATCCGCGTGGCCAGCCAGAAGGCAAGGGGTTCCGCCGTCTCGCCGGCGGCGGCATCGTCGGCTGCAAGCCGCGCGGGCGCCCATATCACCGGGCGGCGATCGTGGATGGCAGCGTCAAGCTCTGTGCGGGTTTCGGCGATCTCAAGCCCGGTCCGCTCGGCCAAGGCCCATGCCGCCTGATCCAGCGTCAGCAGGGCGATACGGCGGCGCGCGATGCTGGTGGACGGCGGGGCAGGGTCGTGGATGGCGGGCAGGATGACGACGGCACCCCGCGGCACCTCTGTCGGTGCGCACCAGACCAGCAACTCGCAGGGCAGGTCCGGGGGCGTCGCTGCCACGCGGGGGGCATCGCGGCTGATGGTGATGCCAAGCGCACCCGGACCGCGATCCAGTTTCTCGACGCTGACCTCGGCGCGGGCCGCTGCGGGATGTGCCAGAATCTCGGCCGCGATCCTTTCGGCCAATGTCTCGACAAGCGCATATCTGCGGTCCGAAAGCGCCGTATCCACGGCCTGGGTCAGCACATCATAAGACAGGATGCGATCGACCTGATCGTCCGATCCGCTGACGGCATCGGCCAGATCGACGCTGATTGCGAATCTCAGCCGCTGGACTCGGCCGCGTTCCGATTGAAACGCACCGATCTCGGTCGACAAGACGTGATCACGCAGATGAATGCGGTCGGGCTTTTCCATGAAAGTCATTCACCTCAAAAAAAGGTGACTGACAAGCCCGAGTTGGATCAGTTCGATGCGACGCGCTGGCCGCGGCGATAGAAGATGTGGCGTCCGATCTGGACCGTCCGCTGGAAGCGATGCGACCATGCCGGGCGAACCGCAGGGGTGTGGAAATAGGTCGCGCCACTGGTCAGCACGCGGGGTGCCCCCGACAGTGCTGCCTCGGCGATCGCACGAGCCCGCATATAGGCCGCCTTGTTGCGGATCGCCTTGCGCCCGCCGATCGTATAGCTGAACTGGCTGGGCTGGTTCACCACGCCGCAGACCGTCGGCGGGAAGGCGCGGCTGTCCACGCGGTTCAGGATCACCTCGGCGACGGCGGCCTGGCCCTTGCTGCCCTCTCCGCGCGCCTCGTGATACAGCGCCTCGGCAAGGCACCCCAGATCCTCGTTCGAGTAGCGCGGGGTCGAGCGGGCAAGAAACACCTGCTCGGGTCCGTTTTCGATCTTCACAGGTTCGGCACCCGTGTATAGAAGCGGTTTCGGTCGCGGCAGATCCATCGGATTCGACGCGGCGGCGAACATCTGGGCATCGGTCGAAAACAGCGACCCGTTCCCCCCGGCAGAGGCGCTGTTCGTGATGGCAATGGTGGCAGCGGCGGTGCTGAGGCAGATCAGCGCCAGCCGCGAAAGCAGCGTTTTCATGTTTGGTCCTATAAACGGATCTCGTTGACAGGTGGTGAATGGCACCGCGACCGCGAGCAGGTGGCCCGGAACCAAGATCAGCGAGATGTCTAGGATTTTCAGGAACGAGAATTCCACGCTGTCGATGAGACAGACCCGGCTAACCCAGCGTTAACCAGTTTTCCGGCGGTTTTCTGCCGAGCCGTTCCCGCCCAACCGGCGAGAAACGGCAAGGTGCGGTTTGGAAAGGACCGTTTCGGACCGAAAATCAACAACTTGAAGTTGTTTTTCCGGGCTGGATCAGCGAATCGCAGGTCACGGCTGACTAGCGTTCTTCGCGCCGCGCCCGGATCGCCGATTGTGCTGCGGCAAGGCGCGCGACCGGCACCCTGAATGGCGAGCACGAGACATAGTCGAAACCGGCCTCGTGGCAGAAGCCGATCGATTCGGGATTGCCGCCATGTTCGCCGCAGACCGAAATCGTGATGCCCGGACTTTGCTGGCGCGCACGTTGCGCGCCCGTCAACAGCAACTCGCCCACACCGTCGCGGTCAAGGACGTGGAACGGGTCTTCGGCATATACGCCCTGTCCGACATAGGTGCCCATGAAGCGTCCTGCGTCATCGCGGGACAGACCGTAGGTCATCTGCGTCAGGTCATTCGTGCCGAAGGACAGGAACGCCGAATGCGCGGCGATGTCGCCTGCGCGCAGCGCCGCGCGCGGGGTTTCGACCATCACCCCAAGGCGATAGGTGAAGCTGCTGTGCCGTTCGTTCCGCACTGCCGCTGCCACCGCATCGACGCGGTTCTTGACAAGTTCGACCTCGCGCATGGCGCTGACCAGCGGGATCATGATCTCGGGCACGACCGGATCGCCCTTGCGGCTGGCTTCGACCGTGGCCTCGAAGATCGCCCGGGCCTGCATGTCATAGATCTCGGGCACCGTAATCCCCAGTCGGACACCGCGCATGCCCAGCATCGGGTTGAACTCGGACAGGGCATCCACGCGCCGCGTCACATCCGACAGGGGCAGGTCCAGCGATTCCGCAAGTTCGCGCAGCCCCTCGCGATCATGGGGCAGAAACTCGTGCAGTGGCGGGTCGAACAGCCGGATCGTGACAGGCAGGCCCGCCATGATCTCGAACAGCGCGGTAAAGTCCTTGCGCTGCATCGGCAGGATACGTTCCAGCGAAAGACGCCGGTCTTCGGGCGTGTCCGCAAAGATCATCTCTCGCATGGCGGGCAGGCGGTCGGCGTCGAAGAACATGTGCTCGGTGCGGCACAGACCGATGCCCTGCGCACTGAAATTGCGTGCGGTGCGTGCGTCCTCGGGGGTGTCGGCATTGGCGCGCACGCCGATGCCACCGGCCGCGTCCGCCCATTCCAGCAATTGCGTGAACGCATCGTCCAGCGCCGGTTCAAGCAAGGTCGCGGCCCCCGCCAGCACCTCGCCGGATGTGCCGTCGATGGTGATTTCCTCGCCCTCGCGGAATGTCCGCCCACCCGCCTGCAAGGTCCGGCGACGGCTGTCGATCACCAGCCCCGATGCGCCGACGATGCAGGGCAGGCCAAGCCCGCGGGCGATCACCGCCGCGTGGCTGGTGGTGCCGCCACGTTCGGTCAGCACGGCGACCGACGCGTGCATGCCGCGAATATCCTCGGGAACGGTTTCGCGGCGGACCAGCACGCAGGGTTCACCCCGCGACGCCGAGGCTTGGGCCGTCGCCGCATTGAAGACGATCCGCCCTGTGGCCGCACCCGGACTGGCATTGATGCCGCGCGTGATCAGATCCCGCGGTGCCCGAGGGTCGACCTGATGGTGCAGCAGGTCGGTCAGGGCGCGGGGTTCGACACGCATCACCGCCTCGTCTTCGGGGATCACCCCGTCGCGGGCCAGCGCCACGGCGATCCGCACGCTGGCACGGGAACTGCGCTGGACGCGAACTGCGTCGATGATCGATATGCGCCCCTCGGTCACGACGAATTCGATCTGCATTTCCTCGCGCAGGCGTTCGCGCGCCGCGACCCCGAAACGGACCAGATCGGCGAAGATGCCAGGTGCGACTTCCTCCAGCGAGGGGCCGCGCTGATCACGCGTCAGATACAGCGTCTCGGCGTCGCGACCGACCGCGCCTCCATGGTGCTGACCGCGAAACCGCCCGGTGACACGGGGTGTCCCAGTCACCGAATCGATGAACTGGATGCTGCCCGAACCCGAGAGACCGGGCCCCATTGCCAGCGCCATTTCCTGCACGACCAGTCCCAGCGGCGCATCCGCAGGCGCGCCCTTGGCCTGCCGCAGAAGCCGCGCGGTCGGACCCTCCCATGCGCGGGCCATGGATCTCAGGACGCCTGCCAGTTGCAGATACGGGTCTTGCGGGAATTCCTCGTCCATCTCGTCGCAATAGCAACGCAAGGCGTCCGCCAAGGCGCCCTTGCCCTCTTGCGCGAACATGTCGGGGTCAAGTCGGGCGATGTGGATCGCATAGCTTTGCACGAAATTCAGATAGATGGCATCCGCGTTCTCCGGGCCGATCCGTGCCGCAAGACGGGCATGGATCCTGTCGTTGATCCCGACATTCAGCACCGTTCCCGGACCGCCCCATTCGGGGGTGATGGCCGAAGGCCGAACGCTGACCAGCCCGTCACGGCTGTCGAACAGACCCGTGAACGCATCGATGGGCACCGCCTGGCCGGCCGCGATCGCCTGCACCCCATCGCCTGATATCGCGTGGCTGCGCGGCACCGGCAGGTCCATGCGGATCAGCCTTTGCAGACATTTCGCGCGCCAGCCATGACGCGATGTGTCGATTCGCGCCGATGGGGTGATTTCGGTAACGTCGCGTGGGTTGCTGATATCCATGGTGGCGCAGGATAGGCGCGCGCACCGTCACGCCGCAAGTGCGAAAAGGCCCCGCAAGGGGCCCCTTCGACTTGTCTTTTTCGCAGCCGAAGCAGCGGTTTATTCGGCGATGGTGACCTTCGCCATATAGTCGGGTGCCGTGACCGCGCCGTTCTGTGCGGAATCGCCCTTCTTGATCGCGGTCAGCACATCCCAGCCGTCGATCAGCTGACCGACCACGGTATACTGCCCGTCAAGGAACGTGGCCGGGGCCAGGTCGATGAAGAACTGGCTGTTGGCGCTGTTGGGGTCCTGCGCGCGGGCCATGCCGACGGTGCCGGCCTGGAATGACACATCACTGAACTCGGCCGGCAGGTCCGGCATGTCGGATCCGCCGGCGCCGGCCATCGACGTATCGCCGCCCTGCTTGCCGTGCTGAACGTCGCCCGTCTGCGCCATGAACCCGTCGATGACACGGTGGAACACCACACCGTCATAGGCGCCGGTCCCTGCCAGTTCGACAAGGCGTTCGACATGCTGCGGGGCCTTGTCGGCCAACAGGTCCAGCGTGATGGTGCCCTTGTCGTTGCCTTCGGCGTCGGCGATCTGGATGACCATGTTCGGGCCGGGGCCGTCCTCGTGCTGCGGCGCTGCAACCTGGGCGAATGCCGCGCCGGTACCCAGCGCCAGGAATGCGGGGATCAGGGCCAGATTACGCATCGGCGGCCACCTTGACCGAAATCATCCGGTCCGGATTCGCGGGCGGTTCGCCGCGCATGATCTTGTCCACATGCTCCATCCCTTCGACGACGCGGCCATAGACCGTGTACTGGCCGTTCAGGAAATGGTTGTCCTTGAAGTTGATGAAGAACTGGCTGTTGGCGCTGCTGGGGTTCTGCGATCGCGCCGCACCCAACGTGCCGCGATCATGCGGCAGCTTCGAGAATTCGGCCGGCAGATCGGGCAGATCGGACCCGCCGGTGCCGGCGCGGCCCGGATTGTAGTCCTTTTCCATGTTGGCGTGTTCCACATCGCCGGTCTGCGCCATGAAGCCGTCGATCACCCGGTGAAAGGCGACGTTGTCGTATTTGCCTGCGCGGGCAAGCTGCTTCATCCGCTCGGCATGCTTCGGCGCGACGTCGGACAGCAGTTCGACCACGACGGGGCCGTCCTTCAGTTCGATGATGATGGTGTTCTCGGGATCCTTGATCTCGGCCATGCGGCCCTCCTTTGCCACGTTTTGGCCAAGGTCTAGGTGCTCTTGCGTCCAAGGGCAACGCGCAACCGCGTCACGGCGGGATCACGCCCGCGTCAGGCCGCGGCGGCAGTTGACGCCGCGTGCGGCATGCGGGACAAGCGCGAGGCGACGCCCAACAGCCGGAAAAGGACGCGACATGGCCCAGTTCAAGACAATCGACGACATGGATCTGGACGGGAAAGTCGTCCTGACACGCGTGGACGTGAACGTGCCGGTCGAGGATGGCCGCGTCACCGATGCGACCCGGATCGAAAAGATCGTGCCCACCGTCAAGGATATCCAGGAAAAAGGCGGCATTCCGGTGCTGCTGGCGCATTTCGACCGCCCCAAGGGCAAGCGCGTCGACAGCATGAGCCTGAAGCAGATCGTGCCTGCGCTGGAACAGGCGCTGGGGCAGGATGTGGTTTTCGCCGATGACTGCATCGGCGGACCGGCCAAGCGTGCGGTCGCCGGGTTGCAGCCGGGCGATGTCGCATTGTTGGAAAATACCCGCTTCCACGCGGGTGAGGAACAGAACGATCCGACGTTCGCCGCCTCGATGGCCGCGCTTGGGGGCGCGTATATCAACGATGCATTTTCGGCTGCGCATCGCGCTCATGCTTCGACCGAGGGTCTGGCACGGCTGCTGCCTTCGGGGGCAGGGCGGTTGATGGAGGCCGAACTGAAGGCGCTGGACGCCGCGCTTGGAACGCCGCAGCGTCCGGTCATGGCCGTGGTGGGCGGGGCCAAGGTCTCGACCAAACTGGACCTGTTGATGAACCTGGTCGAGAAGGTCGATCATCTGGTGATCGGCGGCGGAATGGCCAACACCTTCCTGGTGGCCAAGGGCGTCGAGGTCGGCAAATCGCTGGCCGAACGCGACATGGCGGACACCGCACGGGCGATCATGGAGAAGGCCGAAGCCGGCGGATGTGCGATCCACCTGCCGCTGGACATCGTGGTGGCACGGGAATTCAAGGCAGGCGCCGCAAACGAGGTGCTGCCGGTCGACCAGTGCCCCGCCGATGCGATGATCCTGGACGCCGGACCCGACACGGTCGAGGCGCTGAAAGGTGCCATGGAAATCTGCAAGACCCTGATCTGGAACGGGCCGCTGGGGGCGTTCGAGATCGAACCCTTCGATCGCGCGACCAACGCCGCCGCGCAAGAGGCCGCGCGCCTGACCCGTGAACACGGGCTGATTTCGGTCGCTGGCGGCGGTGACACCGTTGCGGCGCTGAACAAGGCGGGTGCGGCGGCAGACTTCACGTTCATCTCGACGGCCGGCGGTGCCTTTCTTGAATGGATGGAAGGAAAGGAACTGCCCGGCGTCGCGGCCCTGCACGACTGACCGCCGCGCCGGTTCGCTGCCGCGCGCGATCAGTGCGAAGACAAGAAAGGGGCGGCATTATCGCGAAGACAAGAAAGGGGCGGCATTATCCGCCCCTTGTTCATGTCCGTGCCTCGGTTCAGCCAAGCAACCGCTGCAACAATCCCCCATTGCCGCCTGGCTGCGGATCCGCTGTCCCGTCGCCCTGCGAAGGCGCGTCTTCGCCGTCTGCGGCCGCTGCGCTTTCCGCCGGAGTGGGCGGTTCGATCGTGGCCTGATCGCCGCCGGGACCAGCCGGGGGCGGCACCGGGGACGCGCCATCAGCCTCGGCCTTGCGGGCTTCGTTGCGCAGCGCGGCGTTCCGGTAGATCAGCACCGTGTCCATCCATTTGTCGAAGGCCATCGGTGCCGTCTTCTTTTCGCCGGGTTGGACGACCTCGGCTGCGGGCAGTTCGGTGGTTTCGCCGCTGGCGGTGATCGGCCGCAGGAATATGCTGCGCTGATCGGCGCCGATATCGGTCGCCGAAGCGTTCGCCTGAAGGCCGAACAAAGGCAGTTGGAAATGCCCGAGGGACGAATTGGTAATCATCATAACTCCTTTCAAAATAAGCCCTCATATTCAGCTATGCAGATAAAATCCGCTTCAGACGATTCATTAATGGTTAAGGTTTTATGAATCGCCGGACGCGGATGAAGGCGGTGGGCGGATTCCGCAAGCGGTGGAAGATGCGGGGGTTTTGTTAGCGTCAACAGCGTTGTCACCGGCCATGTGCGTGCTATGGAAACGCCAACAAAGAGGAGACGTTTTCCATGCAGATGACCGATACGGTGCGGCGGATTCTGGCCAATTACGAGGGCGAGACGCCGGGGGTGAAGGCGCAGCTTGCGCGGATGCTGATGACCGGCAAGCTGGCTGGAACCGGCAAGATGATCATCCTGCCCGTCGACCAGGGGTTCGAGCATGGCCCGGCGCGCAGCTTTGCCCCGAACCCGGCAGGCTATGATCCGCATTACCACTATCAGCTGGCGATCGACGCGGGGCTGAACGCCTATGCCGCGCCGCTGGGAATGATCGAGGCCGGTGCCGACAGCTTTGCCGGCCAGATCCCGACGATCCTCAAGGTGAACAGCGCCAACAGCCTGATGTCGAACACGGCGGGCAAGAACCAGGCGATCACCGCCAGCGTCGATGACGCGCTGCGGCTTGGCTGCGCAGCGATCGGCTTTACCATCTATCCGGGGTCGGACATGGCGCTGGACATGTTCGAAGAGATCGTCGAGATGCGCCGCGAGGCTGCCGCCAAGGGCGTGGCGACGGTGATCTGGTCCTATCCGCGCGGCGAGGCGATCACCAAGGACGGTGAAACTGCCATCGACATCGCGGCCTATGCGGCCCAGATCGCGGCGCTGATCGGCGCCCATATCATCAAGATCAAGCTGTCCACCGACCACCTGATGCTGCCCGAGGCCAAGAAGGTCTATGAGGACAAGCCCATCGACATCGCGACCCAAGCCGCCCGCGTGCGGCACTGCATGGACGCAAGCTTCGGCGGGCGCCGGATCGTGGTGTTTTCGGGTGGGGCGGCCAAGGGTGCGGACGCGGTCTATGACGACGCGCGGGCGATCCGCGACGGCGGCGGCAACGGATCGATCATCGGGCGCAACAGCTTCCAGCGGTCGCGCGAGGATGCGCTGGACATGCTGGCCAAGCTGGTCGAGATCTACAAGGGCGCCTGATCTACCATATGGACGCGCCGCCAAAAGGCGGCGCGGCACGATCAGCGCCTGACGGCGCGGGTTTTGTCTTCCGCGTGCCCGACGGGGGTGTTTTTCAGCCCGTCAGTCCTGAATCCGACCGAAATCCGCGATCTGGCGGCCGGCATCGCGGATCCGCGACAGCAGGTTCAGACGGTTGCGGCGCAGGATCTGGTTGTCGCTGTTGACCTGAACCGCATCGAAGAAGGCGTCGATGGGCGCGCACAGACCGGCGATGGCGGCCATCGCGGCGGGGAAATCCTCAGCGGCCATGGCTTTCCTGATCGCCGGTTCGGCGGTGTCCAGCGCGGCGAACAGGGCACGTTCCTCGTCGGTTTCCGCGAATTTCACATCCGCACCGAAGCTGTATTCGACGCCGTCCTTTTCCTCGGCCTGCGACAGGATATTGCTGGCGCGTTTGAGGCCCTGGGTCAGGTTCTTGCCATCCTCGGTCGCCAGCATGTCGTTCAGCGCGGTGGCGCGATTGACGACCTGCACCAGATCGTCATTGCCGGGCTGGGCAAGGACGGCGTCGATGATGTCGTGGCGGATGCCCTGGTCGCGAAGGTGGACCTTCAGGCGGTCGTGGAGGAAGGCGAGGAGGTCTGGACAGGCTTCGGTGAGCACAAGGGCAAGATGATCAGCGTTTGCAGCCCCGCACGCGTCATCGAACTCACGATCTTCATACTTGTCAAACCCAGCGTCGAAAACCTCAGCGCGAGACGATGCATGGACAGAAACCTCATCGAACACTGCTGACTTGACTCCCTTGGCATCGAGCCAAGCTCCAAATCCGCGTGCAGCTTCTCGTGCCACCAACGCGCCCAATGGGCCGAAAGCAACCTGCGCGTTACGGATAAGTTGAGCAGCTATGAGACCACTCACTTCAATCCGCACGCCATTCCCCAGCACCAATCGAATAACCCCCAGCGCCGCCCGCCGCAGAGCGAACGGATCCTTCGACCCCGTGGGCTTTTCGTCAATCGCCCAGAACCCGGTCAGCGTGTCGATCTTGTCGGCCAGAGCCACGGCGACCGACACCGGGGCGGTGGGCACCGTGTCCGAAGGCCCAAGCGGCGAGTAATGGTCGCGGGCGGCGTCTGCCACCGCCTCCGGCTCGCCCGCAGCCAGCGCATAGTAGCGGCCCATGATCCCCTGCAGTTCCGGAAACTCGCCGACCATGGCGCTGCGCAGGTCCAGCTTGGCCAGCTTCGCGGCCTGTTCGGCCTGATCGGGATCGGCGCCGACCAATGGCGCGATCTCGCGGGAAAGCGCGGCGATGCGGGCGATGCGGTCGGCCTGCGAACCCAGCTTGTTGTGGAAGGTCACGGATTTCAGGCCCTCGGCCCAGGCCTCCATGCCCGATTTCGCCTCGCGCAGGTCGTTTTCCCAGAAGAAGGCGGCATCCGACAGGCGGGCGGCCAGCACGCGCTGGTTGCCGGCCAGGATCGTCGCGCCGTCATCCTGTGTTTCGATGTTGGCGACGGTGACAAAGCCTTCGATCCGCCCGGTTTTCGGGTTGCGGGCCGAGAAGAATTTCTGGTGTTCCTTCATCGATGTCTGCAGCACCTCGGGCGGCAGGTCCAGAAATCGGTCCTCGATCACGCCCATCAGCGGCACCGGCCATTCGACAAGGCCCGCGACCTCGGACAGCAAACCGTCATCCGCGACAATTTCCCAGCCCCGCGCGAAGGCAAGGTTGTCGGCCTGGCTGCGGATCGCCTCGCGCCGTTCCGCGGGGTCCAGCATGACACGGGCGCGGCGCAGCCTGGCGGCGTAATCATCGAATCCGATCACGGTGAAGGCATCCGGCGCCATGAAGCGATGCCCGCGGGTGCTGTCGCCTGCGGTGATGCCCTCGACCGTCAGTGGCACGACGGTCGCGCCGGTTTCGTCGCTGAGGATGCACAGGATCGAATGCAGCGGGCGGACCCAGCGCAGGGCGCCCGTGCCCCAGCGCATGGATTTGGGCCAGGGGAAGTTGCGGATCGTGCCGTCCAGAACCTTGGCCACGATTTCGGCGGCGGGGCGGCCGGGTTTTTCGATGGTGGCGAACCAGACCTGGCCCTTCTTGTCGTCGCGGGCCTCAAGCTGATCCCGGCTCAGCCCGGTGGACCGCAGAAACCCTTCCAGCGCCTTTTCTGGCGCGTCGGTGCGCGGACCCTTGCGTTCCTCGCGCGTGGTGGGGCTGCCTGCCGTCAGCCCCTCGACCGCCAGCGTCAGCCGGCGCGGGGTGCTGAACGCGCCCGCGCTTGCATAGGTCAGACCGGCCTCGACCAACCCATCGGTGATCAGCCGCTTCAGGTCGTCGGCGGCGCGGGCCTGCATGCGGGCGGGGATTTCCTCGCTGAAGAGTTCGATCAGCAAATCGGGCATCAGTCCATCACTCCGCGTTCCGGGGTCTTGTCGTTGAATTGGTGCCAGCCATAGGCGCGGCCGTCGGGATAGACCGCAAGAACGCGGTCCACATCGGGCCGAATCTCGGACTGGCTGAGGACGGCGCGTGCGGCGCCGCGTTCCAGGTCGGCGCCGATCTGCGCGGCGTCATAGCAATCGAACCAGTTCGGGCCGTTCAGTGGCGTGGCACCGTCGAAGGGCACCGCGTCGTCGGGCCATTCGCCCTCGATGCGGAAACAGGCGCGCCAACGGATGGGCGAGCTGTCGGCGTCGATCCCGTCGAAGCCGATCATGTCCAGCCGGACCGGCCCGTCCGATGTTTGGATCAGCACGACCGATTCCGGGCTGCCATCCTCGATCCGGTCATAGAAGCCGTATTCCTGCGCATACCAGACCCCGGCCCCCGCCGCGACGGATGCCAGCACCAGCGCGATCGTGGCGATCTTGCCCCAGTTCACGCCGTCGCCCCTGCGGCATCGGTGGTCAGGAACAGGTCCGCACAGGATTTCGCCAGCGCACGGACGCGGCCGATATAGGCCTGCCGCTCGGTCACGCTGATGACGCCGCGCGCGTCCAGCAGGTTGAAGATGTGGCTGGCCTTGATGCACTGATCATAGGCCGGATGCGCCATCGGGATGCGCCGGCCGGCGCTGTCGGTGTCCGCGGCGGCGATGATCCGGGCACATTCGGCCTCGGCATCCTTGAAATGCTGAAACAGCGTGTCGGTGTCGGCCTGATCGAAGTTCCAGCGCGAATATTCCTGTTCGGTCTGGCGAAAGATGTCACCATAGCTGAGCGGAATGGCCGCGTCGGGGTCGTTGAAGGGCATGTCCATCACATGTTCGGCCCCCAGCACATACATTGCCAGTCGTTCAAGCCCGTAGGTCAGCTCGCCCGAGACCGGTTTGCAATCGTGGCCGCCGACCTGCTGGAAATAGGTGAACTGGCTGACTTCCATCCCGTCGCACCAGACCTCCCATCCCAGGCCCCAGGCGCCAAGCGTCGGGCTTTCCCAGTCATCCTCGACAAAGCGCACGTCGTGGATCATCGGGTCCAGACCGATGGCGCGCAGGCTGCCCAGATACAGCTCTTGCAGGTTCTCGGGGCTGGGCTTGATGATGACCTGGTACTGATAATAGTGCTGCAGTCGGTTGGGATTGTCGCCGTAGCGGCCATCGGTGGGCCGGCGCGACGGCTGGACATAGGCCGCAGCCCAGCTTTTGCCGCCAAGCGCGCGCAGGGTCGTGGCCGGATGAAACGTGCCGGCGCCCACTTCCATGTCATAGGGTTGCAGCACCGCGCAGCCCTGACCCGCCCAGTAGGTCTGCAGGCGCAGGATAATCTCCTGAAAGCTGCGGGGTCGGTTGGGGCTGGTCATCGGGCCATCCTTTTGCGTAGATCAGGCAAAGCTTTCGCGCCTTCTAGGCGCGGCATCGGACAGGGTCAATAAAGGCCCACTGGGCAGGACCGGCGGACAGGGCCGGGAAGGAGTGCGGAATGCGGCGTTTGGGTGTCATGGTGCTGGCGGCGGTCTTGCCGGTCGCGGGGTTCGCGCAGGACGCGGTGATCCGGATCGAGGCGAAGCGCGGCGGCGATGCGGCCGCACAGGCGGCGGCAACCTGGGGCGCGCAGTTCGACGACGTCGTGACGTTTCCGCTGCCGCGCGGCTGGGTGGCGATCGGTCTGGGACCGCTGAGCCCCGACGAGGCCGAGGCACGTCTGGCGGCCCTCAAGGCGTCGCGACAGATCCCGCAAGACAGCTTCGTGGCTTTGCCGGGCGGATCGGTCGCGCTGACGCCGTTCGAAGGCGAGGGTGAAGAAGCCGTATCCGAAGCCGAGGCCGAAGAGGCGACCGATGGAGCGGCGCAGGACGATTCCGAGCCCGAAACGGCGTCCCCGGAAGAGGTAACCGTCCAAGCCGATGTTGCGCCGCCCGGAAGCTATATCCGCCTGCAATCGCTGCAATCGCGAACGGATGCCGAGGCCGCGTTGCAGACATGGCGCGAGAAATTTCCCGATGCCGGGCTGTGGTCGTTGCCCGGCGGCTGGTTTTCGGTCGCGCTTGGCCCGTTGGAACCTGCCGCGGCACAGGGTTGGCTTGGGGCGTTCAAGGCCAGCGGCGATCTGCCGCGCGACGCTTTCGCCTCGGATGCAGCCGAGATGGGGACGGCGATCGAACCGGGCGAGACACCCGATCTGCCGGCTGCGCCGGATCAGCCCGCCACCATGCCGCCGCTGGATCAGGTGCAGCGGGCCCTGCGTTGGGCGGGCCGGTATGATGGCGCGATCGACGGCAAGTCAGGGCCGGTGACCCGCGATGCGATCGCACGCGAGGTGGCAGCATTGCGGGTCTCGCCGGACGAGGGCACGGCGATGCAGAAGTTGATCGAGCGTCGCGAGGACTGGCGGCGCGAGATGGGTCTCAGCACGCTGCGGGATGAGGCGACCGGACTTTCGGTCAACGCGCCGATGGACAAGCTGCAGTTCGACCGGGCAGAGCGGGCGTTGTCGATCTATGGGCCGAAGGACGGCTCGGGCGCGGCGCTGATCCTGTTCAGCCAGCCCGGCGGTCAGCAGGAGCTGCTGGACCTGTCAGGGCTGGTGACGGCACTTGGCTGGGTGCCGCAACCCGAACGCACCATCGAGCGGGGCCATGTCCTGCTGGAAGGCGCCAACGAAAACCATCGCAGTCTGGCAGAAGGCTGGGTCCGCGACGGCCGCGCCGAGGGTTTCGTTCTGATCTGGCCCGCCAACGAAGCAGAAGATCAGATGCGCATCGCGGCCGAGCTGTCTGACAGTTTCAGCCGCTTTGCGCCGGCGGCGAACGACACCGCGGCGACCGCACCCGCGACACCGACCCAGACAGCGGATTGACATCTCTGATTGATCGGGGAATTTAGCTGACTACAGTCAGTTAAATTTGTTCGGGGGCTTTCCATGCATGACGATCCGATCCGGCGTTTTCGCCGATTCAGCCGCGCCGTCACAACTGAAGTCGGGGCCCTGGACGCGTCGTTCCTTGGGCGGGGTCGTCCGCTTGGCGCGGCGCGGGTGCTGAACGCAGCCGGCAAGGGACGGCGCGAGGTCGCAGAGATCCGCGACTATCTGGGGCTTGATACCGGGTTGATGAGCAGGCTGCTGCGCAGCCTGGAATCCGAAGGGTTGATCGAACTGAGTGCCGATCCACAGGATGCCCGGCGGCGCGTGGTCACCCTGACATCCGCAGGGCAGGCCGAATTCAAAGCCTACGAGGCGTTGTCCGACGAACAGGCGCGGGCCGTGCTGGACCGAAACAAGCGCGCGGATGCCCTGCTTGCGGCGATGGATCTGGTGGCGACCGCGCTGGGTCGCGACCGGATCGAGCTGAAGCCCGAGGATCCGCGCGCTCCTGCGGCCCTGCATTGTCTTGGCCGGTATTATGACGAGCTTGCGCGCCGCTTCGATCAGGGCTTCGACGTGTCCCTGTCCTGTGACCCCGAGGCGGGCGACATGATGCCGCCACGCGGTGTCTTCCTGATCGCGTGGTCCGACGATCTGCCGGTCGGATGTGGCGGGCTGAAGGGGCATGGCGGTGACACGGCCGAGGTCAAGCGCGTGTGGGTCGCGCCAGCCGCGCGCGGCCTTGGATTGGCGCGGCGCCTGATGGCCGCGATCGAGACGGCGGCGCGCGCACAGGGCGTCACCCGTCTGCTTCTGGACACGAACAGCCGGCTGCCCGAGGCGGTCGCGATGTATCGACACAGCGGCTGGATCCAGATCGAGCGGTTCAACGACGATCCCTATCCCGATGTCTTCTTCGAAAAGCGGCTTTAGCTGCGCCAGAATCGCGGCAGCAACAGGACCAGGACCGAGACCAGTTCTAGCCTGCCCAGATACATGCCGAAGATCATCATCCACTTGGCCGAGGTCGGGAACTCGGCAACCGAGCCATTCGCGGTCAACTCGGGTCCCCAGGCGGGGCCGATATTTGCGATGGCTGTCCACGCCGCGGTCAGCGCCGTCTTGGGGTGAAGGCCGGTCAGCGACAGGCCGACGATCAAGAGCCCGAAGGACAGCATGAACAGCGTGAAGAATGCCATGACCGAATCGACCACGTCCTTGTCCAGCGGCCGCCCCTCGTAGCGCAGCGGATAGACGCGGTGCGGCGAATGCATCCGACGCACCTGCGCGCGCACCGCCTGGAACAGCACCAGATAGCGAAACACCTTGACCGAACACCCGGTCGAACCCGTGCAGCCGCCGATCAGCCCGCAGACGATCAGCAGCGCAAAGGGCAGATGCCCCCAGGCCAGCATGTCGGTCGACGCGAAGCCGGTGCCCGAGAAGGTCGAGATGGTGTTGAAAACCGTCTCGCGCACGACTTCGACCGGATGCATGTCCTGATGCATGTAAAGCAGCCGATAGACGACGATGATCGCACAGGCATAGAAGATCCAGCGCAGATAGGCCCGGATCTGGGTGTCCTGCCAGATCGGCACGAAATTGCCGCGCATCGCCTGGACCATCCGGATGAACGGGATCGAGGCCAGGACCATGAACACAGATGCCGCCCATTCCGGGGCGCCCAGATAGGCCCCGAAGCTGGCGTCATAGTTCGAGAACCCCCCGGTGGAACATGTCGTCAGCGCGTGCACGACGGCGTCGAATCCCGACATGCCCAGAACGATATAGGTCAGGATGCAGGCGGCGGTCAGCAGGATATAGATGCGGGTCATCTCGCCCGCGATTTCTCCTGCGCGCGGCAGCACCTTGCCAAGCGTGTCGAAGCCTTCCGACCGGAAGAACTGCATGCCGCCGACCTTCATCACCGGCAGGAACACCATCGCAACGACGACGATTCCCAGACCGCCGGACCATTGCAGGATCGCCCGCCAAAGATGGGTTCCCATGGGCAGGCCGTCCAGGTCAGGAAACGCCGTGGTACCGGTCGTCGTGACCCCGGACATCGCCTCGAAATACGCGTCCGGAATGGATGCCTGCGGTTCGCCCAGGATGAAGGGCAGGGCGCCGAACACGGGCAGCACCATCCACAGGCCCGACGTGATCAGAAAGGCCTGCTGAATATTCAGCGATTCATGCCGCCCGCGCGTGGCGACCGTCATCAGCAGTCCGATCACGACGGTCAGGACACCGGTTTGCAGGAAAACGGCCCAGTGCGGGTTTCCGTGCCACCAGTCAACAGCCATCGGCAAGGCCATCCCCGCGCCCAGAGCGACGACGATCTTTCCGATCGGATGGACTACCGGGCGCAGGTCTATCATGGCGACTGCTTGCCGCGCGTCCTTGCCTGCGTCAAGCGCCCATCTTGGCAAGTCCGCGCTGCGACACCCTGTCTCGGTCAGTCTGATCTTGACATATTGAACATTGAATATGAATATCGGGTCGAGACGGGGCGCCATGCCGCGATCCCGGAACCGTGCATTCAGGCGCTACGCGCCCGAGCAAGAAAGAGAGGCCTGCCATGACCGACTATCCGGCCGATATGTCCGTTCACCCGGATGTCAGTGCGCATTTCGATCCGGCTACCAACACGATCAGCTATATCGTCAAGGATCCGGCTTCGGATGCCTGCGCGATCGTCGATTCCGTGATGGATATCGACTATGCCGCCGGGCGGATCACCTATGAACACGCCGATGCGCTGATCGCCGAGGTGACGAAGCGTGGACTGACGCTGGAATGGATCATCGAGACCCATGTCCATGCCGACCACCTGTCCGCCGCGCCCTATATTCAGGATCGTCTGGGCGGCAAGGTCGGCATCGGCGAGAATATCCTGATCGTGCAGGACACATTCGGCAAGATCTTCAACGAGGGAACCGAATTCCAGCGCGACGGCAGCCAGTTCGACGCGCTGTTCAAGGACGGCGATACCTACATGATCGGCGGCATGAAGGCATTCGCCATGCATACGCCGGGTCACACGCCTGCCTGCATGACCCATGTGATCGGTGACGCGGCCTTCGTGGGAGACACGTTGTTCATGCCCGATGGCGGATCGGCGCGGGCGGATTTTCCCGGTGGTGACGCCGGTATTCTGTATGACAGCATTCAGAAGGTGCTTTCGCTGCCCGACGACATGCGGCTGTTCATGTGCCACGACTATGGTCCGAACGGGCGCGACATCCAGTGGGAAACCACGGTGGGCGAGGAAAAGGCCAACAACATCCATGTCGGCGGCGGCAAGACGAAAGAGGAATTCGTCAAGTTCCGCACCGAACGGGATGCGACCCTGGACATGCCCAAGCTGATCATCCCGTCCCTGCAGGTCAACATGCGTGCGGGCGAAGTCCCCAAGGACAAGGATGGCAGACCGATGCTGAAAGTGCCGGTCAACGGTCTCTGAGACAAACAGGGAGGAAAGGAACGCGCAATGGAACTTCGCCAACTCGACGGGGGCGTCTATGTCGCCCCCCAGATCGCCGTGTCCGATATTCCCGCGCTGAAGGCGCAAGGCATAAGGGCGATCATCTGCAACCGGCCCGATGGCGAATCCGGCGATCAGCCGGGCTTCGAAGAAATCGAGCAGGCAGCCCGTGCCGAGGGAATCGAGGCGCGCTATCTGCCGGTCGTGTCAGGCAAGGTCAGCGACGAATCGGCGGTGGAATTCGGATCTGCCCTGGACGAAATGCCCGGTCCGGTGCTGGCCTATTGCCGCAGCGGGATGCGCAGCGCGACGCTGTGGGCGCTGTCACAGGCCGACCGCCGACAGCCGGCCGATCTTCTTGCCGCTGCAAAGGGCGCAGGCCACGACATCGGCGGCGTCGTGCGGCGCATCGTCAATGGCGGCCGCACGCCGACCGACACCGGCGACGCCAGTTTCGACATCGTCATCGTGGGCGGCGGCGCTGCGGGGATCGCGGTCGCTGCCAGCCTTTTGGGTCGGGTGAAGGATCAGTCCATCGCGATCATCGAACCGGCCGACGTGCATTACTATCAGCCGGGCTGGACCATGGTCGGCGGCGGGATCTTCCAACCGCAGGAAACCGCCAAGGTGATGGGCGGGCTGATCCCCAAGGGGGTGCGCTGGATCAAGGCCGCCGTCGCGGCGTTCGAACCCAGGGACAGCGCCGTGCTGCTGGATGGGTGCCGGGTCGTGAAATACCGCAGGCTGGTCGTCTGTCCGGGACTGAAGCTGGACTGGCACAAGGTCGAGGGGCTGGTCGAGACACTGGGTCGCAACGGTGTCACCTCGAACTATCGCTATGATCTGGCCTCCTACACATGGGAGCTGGTGCAGAAAACCCGGCGGGGACGGGCGATCTTTACCCAGCCGCCGATGCCGATCAAATGCGCAGGCGCGCCGCAGAAGGCCATGTATCTGTCCTGCGACGCCTGGCACAGGGCAGGCGCGCTGAAGGATATCGACGTGCATTTCTGCAATGCCGGCGGCGTGCTGTTCGGGGTCAAGGAATATGTCCCGGCACTGATGGAGTATGTCCGGAAATACGACGCGTCGCTGGACTTCTTTCACAACCTGGTGGCCATCGACGGACCGGGCAGGCGCGCCACGTTCGAGGTCAAGGCACCGGACACCGAACCCAGCACCGTCGAGATGGATTTCGACATGATCCATGTCTGCCCCCCGCAGACTGCACCCGACTTCATCCGCGTCTCGCCGTTGGCAGATCAGGCCGGCTGGGTCGATGTCGATCAGGCCACGCTGCGTCACACGCAATGGGACAATATCTGGTCGCTGGGTGACGTGATGAACGCGCCGAACGCCAAGACGGCGGCGGCGGCGCGCAAGCAGGCGCCGGTCGTCGCCGAAAATATCGCGGCCGACATCGCCGGGCGATCGGCAACGGCGCAATATGACGGCTATGGGTCGTGCCCCCTGACGGTCGAGCGCGGCAAGATCGTGCTGGCCGAATTTGGCTATGGCGGCAAGCTGCTGCCATCATTTCCGAAGTGGCTGGTGGACGGCACAAGGCCGACCCGAACCGCGTGGCTTCTGAAGGAACGCATCCTGCCGCCGATCTATTGGCGCGGAATGCTGAAGGGCCATGAATGGATGGCCAAGCCCGAAAAGCTGGCCGTGGACGCCTGAGGGCAGGCGTTCCAGACGAAAGGGACCAAGATGAAACGACTGGCCCGCTTTCTGCCGATCCTGGACTGGGGTCGGCAGTATGATCGCGGTGCGTTGCAGAACGACCTGATCGCGGCGGTGATCGTCACGATCATGCTGATTCCGCAATCGCTGGCCTATGCGATGCTGGCGGGGTTGCCGCCCGAGGCCGGGATCTATGCGTCGATCCTGCCGATCATCCTGTATGCGATCTTCGGAACCTCGCGGGCCCTGGCGGTCGGACCGGTGGCGGTCGTGTCGTTGATGACGGCTGCGGCGGTCGGCCAGATCGCGCAAAGCGGCACGGCAGGCTATGCCGCTGCCGCACTGACGCTGGCATTGCTGTCGGGGCTTTTCCTGCTGGCGCTGGGGTTGTTCCGGTTGGGGTTCATCGCCAATTTCCTGTCCCATCCCGTTATCGCAGGGTTCATCACCGCATCGGGCATCCTGATCGCGACCAGCCAGTTGAAACATATCCTCGGGGTGAAGGCGTCCGGGGACAACCTGCCCGAAATGATCGCCTCGCTGATCGAGAATCTGGGGCAGACGAACCTGATCACCCTGGTCATCGGGGTGGCCGCGACGGCATTCCTGTTCTGGGTTCGAAAGGGGCTGAAACCGGCGCTGAGAAGGGCCGGGCTGTCGGACGGCGTGGCGACCATCGCCACGCGTGCGGGGCCGGTTGCTGCCGTCGTCGTCACGACGCTGGCGGTCTGGGTGCTTGGGCTGGACGGGTATGGCGTCAGCATCGTCGGCAGCGTGCCGCAAAGCCTTCCGCCTCTGACCATGCCGGATCTGTCGCCCGAACTGCTGCGCCAACTGGTGGTGCCGGCGATCCTGATATCGATCATCGGGTTCGTCGAATCGATCAGCGTCGCCCAGACACTGGCGGCCAAGAGACGTCAGCGCATCAACCCGGACCAGGAGTTGATCGGCCTTGGGATGGCCAATATCGGCGCGGGATTCACCGGCGGCTACCCGGTGACGGGCGGGTTCGCGCGTTCGGTCGTGAACTTCGATGCCGGTGCCGAAACACCCGCGGCAGGTGCGTTTACCGCGCTTGGTCTGGCCATTGCCGCGGTCGCCCTGACGCCGCTGGTCTATTACCTGCCGAACGCGACGCTGGCCGCGACCATCATCGTGGCGGTGCTGTCGCTGGTGGATTTCGGCATCCTGCGCCACGCTTGGGCCTATAGCCGCGCCGATTTCGCCGCGGTGGCGGGAACGATTCTGCTGACCCTGATCTTCGGCGTGGAAACCGGCGTGTCGGCGGGCGTCATTCTGTCGATCCTGCTGCATCTCTATCACACCTCGCGACCGCATATCGCCGAGGTCGGCCTGGTCCCCGGAACCCAGCATTTCCGGAATATCCGCCGCCATGACGTGCATACCGATCCCGCACTGCTGACGATGCGCGTCGATGAAAGCCTGTATTTCGCCAATGCGCGCTATCTCGAGGACAAGGTGCTGGATCGGGTCACGGGGGATACGGCGATCCGGAACGTGGTGCTGATGTTTCCGGCGGTGAACGCGGTTGATCTGTCCGCCCTGGAAACGCTGGAGGCGCTGAACGAGCGTCTGCGCGACATGGATGTGCAGCTGCATTTGTCCGAGGTGAAGGGCCCGGTGATGGACCGGCTGCGGCGCAGCCACCTGCTGGACCACCTGACCGGGCAGGTGTTCCTGTCGCAATGGGATGCGGTCGAGGCGCTGACGCCATCGGTCTGCAAGGGCGGCGCGCCGGGTGTCCGCGACGCAGCGGCGCATTGACGCGCCGGATGCGCGGGGCAACACAGGGTCCATGGCCCCAACGAACACCGAAATCGCCCATCGGCTTTCGGCGCTGACAGCGCCGCAGCGCCGCCGTCTGAACCGGTCTGCGGTTGCTGCGGTGGTGGCCGAGACGCTGTGGCTGCCGCAGGCGGCGTTGCTGGCATGGGGTCTGGCCGGGCTGGCCACCGGACAGCCGCTGCCGTTGACATGGATGGGTCTTGGCGTCGCCGGGCTGGGCCTTGCGCGCGCGGGGTTGGCAGTGTTCGGCGCGGCACAATCCGAGGCTGCCGCGGACGCGGTCATCGGCTCTGCCCGCCTCGACTGCCTGAGGCGCGCGGACCGGCGCGCGCCCGAGGCTTCGGCCCCGTCTTCCGCCGCCACCGCCGCGCTGATCGTGGACAAGCTGGCGATGCTGCGCCCATATCTTCTGCGCTGGCATCCAGCCCAGGCGCGCGTCGCGGTCGTCCCGCTGCTGATCCTTGGGATCAGCTTCGCCGTGTCGTGGGCGGCCGGGTTGATCCTTGCGATCAGCGGTCCGTTGATCCCGATCTTCATGGCGCTGATCGGACTGGCCGCGCGGGACGCATCCGCCCGCCAGATGGATGAGATCGCAGGCCTCAACGCGATGCTTATCGACAGGCTTGCGGCACTGATCGACATTCGTCTGCTGGACGCGCGCGACAGGATGCTGGCGGATTTCGAACACCGCGCCGATCACCTTCGTCGCCGCACGCTTGAGGTGCTGCGGATCGCGTTCCTGTCCAGCGCGGTGCTGGAATTGTTCGCCGCGCTTGGTGTGGCGATGATGGCGGTCTTCGTGGGCTTTTCGCTGCTGGGACAGCTTGGCTTTGGCACATGGGGCGAAGCCATCACCATCGGCGAGGGGATCTTTCTGCTGCTGATGGCACCGGCGTTCTTCCAGCCGTTGCGCGACATGGCGGCCGCCTGGCATGACCGGGTGGCGGCGCAGTCGGTCGCGCGCGATCTGCTGGCCGATCAGGCAACCGGGGACCCACAGATCATCGGGCAGGGCGGTTCGGCCCCGGCGCGCGGCGGCCCGATCGCCGTGCGCGGCCTGGTGCTGCGGGGCAGGGACATGCCGGATCTGGATATGGCGCCGGGCGAGGCGGTGGCGCTGACCGGCGTGTCGGGGGGCGGCAAGTCCAGCCTGCTGTTGGCATTGGCCGGGCTGATCCCGTCGGGCGGGGCGGTGCGGATCGGCGGCGCGGTTCTGGATGACAAGACGGCCGACGCATGGCGCGCCGGGCTGGCGCTGATCCCTCAGAAGATCCATTTTCTGGATGCAACGCTGCGCGAGAATCTGGCGCCCGACGCAAGCGACACGGAAATTGCCGCCGCCATCCAGCTTGCGCGCGCATCGGCGGTGGTCGCGCGATTGCCGGACGGATTGCAGACGCGACTGGGCGAGGAAGGCGCGGGTGTATCGGGGGGCGAGGCGCGGCGGTTGATCATCGCGCGCGCCGCTCTGCGCCGGCCGGCGGTAATTCTGGCGGACGAGCCGACGGCCGATCTGGACGACCAGACCGCGGCCGAGGTGATCGAGGGGTTGCTGGGCCTGCATCGCCGCGGCGCGACGCTGATCGCCGCCACCCACGATCCGCGCCTGATCGCGGCCCTTCCTCGCCAGATCGAGGTCGGGCCATGAGGTCTCTTTGGCATATCCTGCGCCTGATCTGGCGCGATCGCGGCGCGGCGATGCGTCGCGGATTGGCGTTGACGGTGGTGGTTTCGCTGTTCGGGATTGGGCTTCTGGCGCTGTCGGGATGGTTCATTGTCGCGGCGGGGATTGCCGGTCTTGCCGGGTTGGGCACCGTGTTCGACGTCTTTCGCCCCTCGGCCGGGGTGCGATTTCTGGCCATCGCGCGGACCGCCGCCCGCTATGGCGAACGTCTGCTGACCCATGATGCCACGCTGAAGGCGCTGGCAAGCCTGCGGGTCCGGTTGCTGGCAGGCGTTTCCGCTGCCGATTTCGCGACTTTGTCCCGCCTGCGCGCAGGCGGCGCGCTGAACCGGCTGACGGCCGATATCGACGCGCTGGACGGGCTGGCGATCCGGCTGATCTTTCCGGCGCTGGCGGGCCTGATCGCGTCGATCGCGACGCTGATTGGGCTGTGGTATCTGGTCGCGCCCGTCGTGGCACTGTGGGCGGTGGGGGTGACCGTGCTTGGCGGCGTCGTCGTTCTGGTTCTGGCTGGCCGCGCGGCCTTCGTACCAGCGTCGCGCGCCGAAACGCGGCAGCAGGCCCTGAGGGCCGGCGTGATCGCACATCTGCGTGGACGCGCGCAACTGGTGGTGGCCGGCAGGCTGCTTGATTCCCGTAACACCTTGCTGGACCAGGACCGCGCGGCGCGTCGCGACGCGCTGCAGCAATCTCGCGTCGAATGGCGCGCGGCGGCGATGTTGCAGGCGGTGGCTGCCGTGGCCCTGTCCGGGACTTTGGTCCTGGCCGGACAACATGTGCTGGACGGTCGGATCGGACCGGCTCAGGCGGCGCTTGCGGTTCTGGCCACGCTTGCGATGGCGGAACTGACCGCCGCACTGCAACGCGGCGCGGCCGAACTGGGACGCATGCGCGACGCCGCGGGGCGGGTCGCCGCAGCGTTGGAAACGCCCCCCACGGTCCAAATCGCTGCGTCCGAAACTGCACCGGGGCTGCAGCTGTGCGGGCTTTCCGTCGCCCCGTTGCCGGGACTTCAGCCGGTGGTTGCGGATCTGGATCTGACCATTCTGCCAGGCGAGACGGTTGCGCTGACCGGTCCAAGCGGACGCGGAAAAACGGCTGTCCTGAATACCGTCGCGGGCCTGGTCCCAGCAATGTCGGGCAGGGTCCGTGCGGGCGGTCTGGTCGGCTATCTGACGCAGAGGCCGGCGTTGATCGCGGGCACCGTTCGCGACACGCTGAAGCTGGCCAGCCCCGATGCCGATGATGGCCCGATGCGCAATGTGCTGGCCGCGTGCGCGCTGGATCTACCGCTGGATACCCGCCTGGGCGAGGGTGGTGCCGGCCTGTCCGGAGGTCAGAGCCGCCGCCTGGCGCTGGCACGCACATTGATCCGCCGCCCCGACATCCTGCTTCTGGACGAGCCGACGGAAGGGCTGGATGCACCGACCGCCGCCGCGATGATGCGCGGGATCCGCGAATGGCTGCCGCAAGCCGCCATTCTGATCGCCGCCCATCGCGACCATGACCTGATCCCGGCCACACGGATCGTGGTGTTGTAAGCCGCAGGATCCCGCGACCGCGACACAAGCCGAGGGGATCAGAACAGAATGATCTGGGAAAGACTGGGTGAGAGGCTGGACAGCGACCCAAGCGGGGCTCGTTGCGGCTGCTTCCTTCCGGACCTGACCGGGTTGGCGAGGCGCTTGCCCGCGCCAACCTCTCGCGGCGACAGATAGTCAAGCGGCGCAGGCGATGCAACCCCTGCGCCGACATCGATTACAGGAACATCCGCAACTGCGCAAAGCCATCGGGCGCGGTGCCGACATGTTCGATCCGGGCGCCACGGCGTGCCTGCACATCGGGCAGGAAGCGCAACCCGGCGGGACCGGTCTCGAACAGGACCGAGGTTTGCGGCATCGGCGCAAAGCACCAATGCGGCGACGTGTCGATGGACAGGTGGCGCCGCCGCCGGACATAGTGTCGCAGGATGTCGCGGGTCAGCCCTCCGTCCTTCAGGGCGATATCGTTGCCGGACACCAGCGGGCTGTAAAGACCGCAACTTGCCAGCCGATAGGAGTTCGTCGCCAGCACGAAACGATCCTCGGCGGTGACCGTGAAACCCCGCCAGCGCAGATCGCGAACGCGGCGCGCGTCGGGATCGGCCAGACGGCCATCGGGCGCGAACCGCGCAGGCCGGGACAGGTCGATCTGCCAGGTGACCCCATCCACCACATCGAAATTGTAACTTGGGAAACCGGGGTCGATCAGCGTGGCGTCGGTCGCGCCGGGTTCGACCTGCCGGAACATGCTGGCCGAACGTTCAAGCCAGTCGGCAAGCTGCGCACCGCCGAGGCCAATGGCGCAGATCCGGTTGGGGAAAACATACAGATCGGCGAGGTTGCGAAGGCTCAGCCTTCCGGGGGGCACGTCGGTGTAGAAACCGGGACCGCCGCGCCCGCCGGCGCGGAACGGCGCCGAGGCGGAGAGCACCGGCAAGCCGTCCCATTCCGTCCCGCGCAGGCGTTGCCGCACGTGCCATCGCTGCGCCATGTTGACAAGCCGCAATCCCGGATCGTCGCCGATCAACGCGAAAAAACTGTTCAGCGGCGTGGCGCTGCGCCCGACCCTGCGGCGCAGGCGGCGCAGTGTTTCGCGATGGGCCTGTATCGCGGGCCGGGCAACGGATGCAGCGGTCGGCAGGGACGGATGCACCGGGTCGGCCCGGCTGCGCGCGGCTGCGATCCGCCACCCGCCCTTGGGTTCGGGCCTCAGATGCAGGTCGATCACACCCAGATGCGAGCCGCCGAAACCTGCCATGACCGCCGGTTTTCCCGCCAGAAGACCTGCAACCGGGTCGACCCCCGGTGCGGTGGCGATGTCCGGTCCGGGGAACACCTCATGCGTGTGTCCGGCGATGACCGCGTCAATGCCCGGCAATGCCGCAAGCGCGGCGGCGGCATGGTCGCTGCCACGGACGGGCGAGATCGTCCCGATGCCACAATGTGCCAGCGCCACCACGATATCGGCGCCCGCTGCACGGATCAGCGGAACAACGCGCCGCGCGGCCTCAAGGATATCCTCGCAATGCATCTGGTCGGAGAGGTCGCTGTCCCATTCCGGTGTCTGGGGGGGCAGAAACCCGACCACGCCGATCGACAGCGCGTGATCGCGCCCATGCCAGTCCTTGACGCTTCGGCGCAGCATCACGTGACCGGGAAAGTCCTGACCATGCCGCAGACGCAGATTCGCAGCCAGGAACGGAAAATTCGCCTGCCCTGTCACCATTCGCAGAAACGGCAAGCCGAAGCTGAAGTCGTGGTTTCCCAAGGCGGCGGCATCATAGCCCATGGCATTCATCGCGGCGATGGCGGGATGCACCCGGCGGAAGACCGACCCAAGCGCATCTGCGGCGATATCGCCGATCGGCGTGCCTTGCAGGAAATCGCCGTTATCCAGCAGCAGGCAGTTCGGAACCTCGGCCCGGAGCCTCGCGATCAGCGATGCGGTGCGGGCCAGGCCACCGCGGTCGCAGGGACGATCGGCAAGGTAGTCATAGGGCAGCACATGCATGTGCATGTCGGTGGTCGCAAGCAGGCGCAGCGTGACCATGGTGTCAAGTTCTTGACCCGCCGATGATCCGTGTCCTGTCGTCTCGCCTGTGCCGTCCGGCATCCCGTTTCTCCATCGGCGCGGGGCGTTCGTGAACGGCCATCAAGGCGCCTGCGGCATGACCTTAGGGCGGGGCCGGAATCTTCTCAACCCTTGATTGAACTGATTAATTTACTCGATCTTGAATCGTGTTCCGAACAAATTGACCAAAAGAACAGGATTTCAGCCCGGGGTTTTTCTGACATGGTCCAGTTGTGTAAAGAGTGAGTTCCGGCAATGTTGACGACTTGGTTGAACAGTACACCGTGTTTGGACTATGAGCGCGCTTGGGTTGCCCATGGTCGGGTTTGCGGCAGTATTGCCAACGGATTGTTTGTGATGAAATTTTCCACGCGTCACGACGCCGATTGTACGGCGGACGAACTTTTCGATGCGATCGGCGATTTCGGTCGGATCGAAAGGATGTTGATCGGTCGCGGTGCCAAGGTCACCCGCATCGATCCTGCACAAGAGCCGGGCACCGGCATGGGCTGGCAGATCGGCTTCGACTGGCGTGGCCGGCCTCGGAACCTGCGGCTTGACGTGACGCGCCACGACCGCCCCGAGCGGCTGTCGATGGCGGGAATGTCCGACGCGCTGGATATCACCATTGACGTGACCGTGATCGCCCTTAGCCGAACACGGTCACGTCTGATCTTCGAAACCGAGATCCGTCCGCGCAACATGAAGGCACGGCTGATGCTGCAGACGGCAAAACTTGCCAAACCGCAGCTTGACCGCAAGTTCGATCGCCGCATCGCAGAGTTCATTTCGGATCTGCAGCAAGCAGCATAAGAAATGGCGCGGCGCAGGCGTGCCGTCAGGGTCCGATGTTCGGATTCAACCGCCGTTGCGCTGGGTTTCGCGCAGCGGATCTGCCGGATAGACGCCGAGGACATTCAGCATCGACGTGAAATAACCCAGTTCTTCCAGTGCGCGGGCAACGGCGGGATCGTCGGGATGACCCTCGATATCGGCGTAGAACTGCGTCGCTGTGAAGACACCGTCCACCATATAGCTTTCCAGCTTGGTCATGTTGACGCCGTTGGTGGCGAACCCGCCCATTGCCTTGTAAAGCGCCGCCGGAATGTTGCGGACGCGGAACACGAAGCTGGTCAGCATCTGTTCGCCGCGCCGCGACAGATCCGCCTCGCGCGCCATGATCAGAAATCGGGTCGTGTTGTTCTGGCGATCCTCGATCCGGTCGGCCAAGCGGTCCAGACCGTAGATTTCGCCGGCCAGCGGTGCGGCAAGTGCGGCCAGGGCGGGATTGCCGCGCGCCGCGACGTCCTTGGCCGATCCGGCGGTGTCGGCACCGGTGATCGCATGGATGCCGTGCTGACGCATGAATCCCCGGCATTGTCCCAGAAGGACGGTGTGGCTCATGGCCTCGCGGACCTGTTCCAGACGGGTGCCCGGCACAGCAAGCAGGCTGATATGAACCCGCACGAAGGCTTCGTCGATGATGTGCAGCCCGGATTCAGGCAGCAGGTGATGGATGTCGGCCACGCGCCCATAGGTCGAGTTTTCGACAGGCAGCATCGCCAGATCCGCCTCGCCCGCGCGCACCGCCTCGATCACGTCCTCGAATGTCCGGCAGGGCAGGGCCTCCATCAGGGGGCGGGCCGTGCGGCAGGCTTCGTGACTATAGGCACCGGGTTCGCCCTGAAATGCGATGCGGTTGGTCGTCATGGGTCGTATTGTCCGAAATTTGACTGTCCGCAGGGTAACTATACCTTGATCCCGGAAAGCGAAAGCGGATAGATACCGGGCGAATTGACGAGCTTACCAGACGGGGATCGCCGCGATGTTCAACACCATGACCGTGACCAAGGCCGCCGGCGCGCTGATCGGGGCGCTGCTGTTTCTGATGCTGGCCAACTGGGCGGCCAGCGGCCTGTATCATGTCGGGTCCGCCGGCCATGGCGGCGAAGACGAAGAACATGCGCAAGCCTATTCGATCCCGGTCGAGGACAGCGGCGACGGCGGAGAGGCCGAGGCAGAAGAACAGATCGACTTTGCTGCGCTGATGGAAGCTGCCGATCCTGCCGCAGGCGAAAAGGGGTTCGGCAAGTGCAAGGCCTGCCACAAGCTTGACGGGTCCGATGGCGTCGGCCCGCATCTGAACGGCGTCGTCGGCCGTCCCGTCGCCTCGATCGGCGGATTTGCCTATTCCGACGCGATGGTCGCCCATGCCGACGAAGCGCCCGAATGGACGCCCGAGGCGCTGCAGGAATTCCTGACCAACCCCAAGTCCGACGTCCCGGGAACCAAGATGTCCTTTGCCGGTCTGAAAAAGCCCGAGGATCGGGCCGACCTGATCGCCTATCTTCAGTCCCAGCAGTAAGCCCGGGGCAACGGGGACGGCCAAGGCGCGGTGAAAGCCGCGCCTTTCCTGTTTGGGGTTGTCGCGCGTGGTTCACGAAAACGCGGCTTGATCCGCCGCATCGCGCTGGCCTAGCGTGTGCCGACATGTTTTCACGCCGGAGTCTGCCGATGCGCCATCTTGCCCTGACCCTTGCCCTGTCCCTTGCCGCGGCAACCGTGCCCGCGCTGGCGCAAGAGACTGCGGGGACCGACGAGGCCGGTGGCGAGAAGATCATCAAGACCCATGCCATCGCCCTGTTCGGCGAACCCGAACTGCCAGCCAATTTCGATCATTTCCGCTATGTGAACCCGCAGGCGCCGAAGGGCGGAGAGATCTCTTTTGCGGCGGTCGGAGGCTTTGACAGCTACAACCCGTTCACATTCCGGGGCCGCGCCATCGGCCTTTCGGTGATCCAGCTGGAACGGCTGATGGAAAGCCCGGCCGACGAACTGGGCGTCGATTACTGCCTGCTGTGCGAGACGATCGAGTATCCCGAAAGCAAGGACTGGGTGATCTTCAACCTGCGGCCCGAGGCGCATTTTTCGGACGGCACCCCGCTGACCGCGCATGACGTGCTGTTCTCGTTCGAGACGCTGCGCGATAAGGGGCTGTCCTCTTTCCGCACGGCCATGCAGCAGATGGTCGCCAAGGCCGAGGTGCTGGACGATCATCGCATCAAGTTCACCTTCACCGAAGACTATCCGCGGCGCGACGTGATTTCGCAAATGGGGTATCAGATCGTCTTTTCACGCAAGGACTTTCTGGACAACGAACGCGACCTTGAACAAAGCAGCGACACCCCGTTCATCGGGTCCGGCCCATACTTGTTCGACCGCGCCGACATGGGGCGCAACATGGTCGTCCGGCGCGATCCCGATTACTGGGGCAAGGACCTGCCGATCAATCGGGGGCGTCACAATTTCGACCGCATCCGCTATGAGATGTTCGGTGATTTCGATGCCGCGTTCGAGGCGTTCAAGGCGGGCGAATACACGTTCCGCAACGAAACCTCCTCGCTGCACTGGGCGACGCGGTACAACTTCCCGGCCGTCGAGAATGGCGCCGTGCTGCGCGAAACGCTGGCCGACGGCACCATCGCGAATGGCAAGGCCTGGGTGTTCAACCTGCGGCGCGAGAAGTTTCAGGACATTCGCGTGCGCGAGGCGATCGAGCTGATGTTCAATTTCGAATGGACCAATCAGACGCTGCTCTATGGTCTCGAGACGCGGGTGAATTCCTTCTGGGACAACAGCGAATTCAAGGCCGAGGGGGCGCCATCCGCGGCCGAGCTTGAGCTGTTGAAGCCACTTGCCGAGGACCTGCCCGAGGGTATCCTGACCGACGACGCCGTGCTTCAGGCGACGTCCGGAGATCGTCAGCTGGACCGGCGCAACATGCGTCGCGCCGCGCAGCTTCTGGATGAGGCGGGGTGGACGACGAATGGCAGCGACCCGCTGCGCCGCAATTCGCAGGGTCAGACCTTGCGCGTCGAGTTCCTGAACGACGATGTGGGAAATGACCGCATCATCAACCCGTTCGTGCAGAACCTTCGCGCGGTCGGCATCGACGCGGTCAACCAGCGCGTCGACAATGCAGAGATGGAGCAGCGCATCAGGGCAAAGAATTTCGACATCGTCGAAGACAATCTGGGCCAATCCTATGCGATCGGCGGGGGCACCGATCAGGTCTTCGGATCGGACAATGTGGGCGATGTGTTCAATCCGATGGGATTGGCCAACCCGGCCATCGATGCCTTGATGGAATATGGCCAGACGGTCGAGGACAAGGACGCCAACGTCACGGCCATCCACGCGCTGGATCGTGCGTTGCGCAGCCTGCGATTCTGGGTGCCGCAATGGTACAAGGCCGATTACACGCTGGCCTATTACGACATGTATCGTCACCCGGAAAATATGCCCCCCTATGAGTTGGGCGTTCTGGATTTCTGGTGGGCCGATTCCGACAAGGCCGCGGAGCTTCGCAGACAGGGCGCGATCCGGTAACAACCGGCGCTTGATTTCCTGCGGCGGATTGCCGAAAAGGCGTGACGATCGAACAGGGCCGCAAAGGCCCGCATTGACCCAAGGGGCGGGCAGAAGGACAGGCGGATGGGTGCCTATATCCTGCGGCGGCTGTTGCTGATCATCCCCACGCTGATCGGCATCATGCTGATAAATTTCACGCTGACGCAATTCGTCCCCGGCGGTCCGATCGAACAGATCGCCGCGCAGGTTCAGGGCGAGGGTGACGTGTTCCGCAACATCTCGGGCGGGGGCAGTGGCGGCGATACCGGCGCGACCGAAGGTCAGTACGAAGGCGCCCGCGGCCTGCCGCCGGAATTCATCGCGCAGTTGGAAAAGGAATTCGGCTTCGACAAACCCCCGGTCGAACGGTTTCTGAACATGTTGTGGAACTATATGCGCTTCGATTTCGGCACCAGCTGGTTCCGGTCGATCAGCGTCATCGACCTGGTGATCGAGAAGATGCCGGTGTCGATCACGCTGGGGCTTTGGTCCACGCTGCTGGCCTATCTGATCTCGATCCCGCTGGGGATCCGCAAGGCAGTGAAGGATGGCAGCCGCTTCGATACCTGGACCTCGGGCGTGATCATCATGGGTTATGCGATCCCGGCCTTCCTGTTCGCTGTGCTGCTGATGGTGCTGTTCGCGGGTGGCAGTTTCTGGCGGATCTTTCCGCTTCGCGGCCTGACCAGCGACAATTTCGCCGATCTGTCCACCTGGGGCCAGATCAAGGACTACGCCTGGCACGCGACCCTGCCGGTCGTCGCCTCGACGATTTCCAGCTTTGCGACGCTGACCCTGCTGACCAAGAACAGCTTTCTGGACGAGATCAACAAGCAATATGTCATCACCGCCCGTGCCAAGGGTCTGACCGAGGGGCGCGTGCTTTACGGCCATGTCTTCCGCAACGCGATGCTGATCGTGATCGCGGGTTTTCCGGCGATGTTCCTGGGCGTGTTCTTCGGCGCAAGCATCCTGATCGAGACGATCTTCTCGCTGGACGGGCTTGGCCGACTGGGATTCGAGGCCGCGGTCCAGCGCGACTATCCGGTGATCTTCGGCACGCTTTATGTCTTCGGCCTGATGAGCCTGATCGTCGGCATCCTGTCGGACATGATGTATGTCTTTGTCGATCCGCGCATCGACTTTGAATCGAGGGCCGGCTGATGGCGATGTCGGAACTGAACCGCCGCCGTTGGCGCAGCTTTCGTCGCAATGGCCGGGCCTTCTGGTCGTTGGTGATCTTCAGCGTCCTGTTCGTGGTCGCGATGCTGGCCGAGGTTGTGGCAAACGACAAACCCGTCGTCGTCAGCTATCGCGGAGAGCTGTTCTTCCCGGCCTATAAGTTCTATCCCGAAACCGCCTTCGGCGGCGATTTCGGGACCGAGGCGATTTATCGCGACGAGGCCGTGCAGTGCCTGATCGTCACCGGCGGGCGGCAGGAATGCTGGGACGAACCCGACAGCCTGAGCGCGGCGGTCAGGTCCGGCAGCAGCGATGTCCCCAAGGATGAACAGGGCTGGATGATCTGGCCGCCGATCCCCTTCCACTACAAGACGATCAACAATGTCGGCACCGCCCCCAGCCCGCCGGACGGCACCCATTGGCTGGGCACCGATGACACTGCGCGCGACGTTCTGGCCCGCGTGATCTACGGGTTTCGGATCTCGATCCTGTTCACGCTGATCGTGACCGTGATCGCCTCGACCATCGGTATCGCGGCGGGGGCGATCCAGGGATATTTCGGCGGCCGCACCGATCTGGTGTTCCAGCGCCTGCTGGAGATATGGGCCTCGACGCCGGGTCTTTACGTCATCATCATCCTGTTCGCGATCCTGGGCCGAAGTTTCTGGTTGCTGGTCTTCGTGACGATCCTGTTCGGCTGGCCGGCACTGGTCGGCGTGGTGCGGGCGGAGTTCCTGCGGGCGCGCAACTTCGAATATGTTCGGGCGGCCCGCGCGTTGGGGGTCGGTGACCGGACGATCATGTTCCGCCACATCCTGCCCAACGCGATGGTCGCCACGCTGACCATGCTGCCCTTTGTCGTGACCGGCACGATCAGCGGGCTGGCGGCGCTGGATTATCTGGGCTACGGCCTGCCGGCCTCGGCGCCCTCGCTGGGGGAACTGGCCCTGCAGGCCAAGCAGAACCTGCAGGCGCCGTGGCTGGCGTTCACCGCGTTCTTCACCTTTGCCATCATGCTGTCGCTGCTGGTCTTCATCTTCGAAGGCGTGCGCGATGCCTTCGACCCCCGAAAGACCTTCAAATGAGCCTGGGCAAATGACCGCGCGCGACGACGAGGCAGAACTGCACCCGACCCGCCCCGGCATCGCCAGCGCGGCGGCGGTGGCCGAGGATAACGCGCCCTCGCGCGGCATGCCGGGCGACGAGCACGGCCGCGCCGTTCCCGCGCCGCCTTCGGACGCGGTGCTGGCGGTGCGCGATCTGCGGATCAGCTTTGCGCAGGAAGGCCAGATCATTCCCGCCGTGAAAGGCGTCAGCTTTCACATCGGCAGGGGCGAGACGGTGGCTTTGGTGGGCGAATCCGGGTCGGGCAAGTCGGTCACGGCGCTGTCCACCGTGCGGCTTCTGGGCGAATCGGCACTGGTCGAAGGCTCCGTCCAGTATGAGGGACGCGAGATGATCGGCGCGCCAGACCGCGTCCTGCGCGACATTCGCGGTAACGATATCAGTTTCATCTTTCAGGAACCGATGACCTCGTTGAACCCGCTGCACACGCTGGAAAAGCAGCTTTCGGAAAGTCTTGCGTTGCACCAGGGGCTGACCGGGGCGAAGGCGCGGACCCGGATCGTCGAGTTGCTGACCCGTGTGGGAATCCGCGACCCCGAAACCCGGCTGGCCGACTATCCTCACCAGTTGTCGGGCGGGCAGCGCCAGCGCGTGATGATTGCGATGGCGCTGGCCAACGGGCCGGACCTGCTGATCGCGGACGAACCGACCACCGCGCTGGACGTGACGATTCAGGCGCAGATCCTTGATCTGCTGGCAGAACTGAAACAGGCCGAGGATCTGTCGATGCTGTTCATCAGCCACGATCTGGGCATCGTGCGCCGTATCGCGGACCGGGTCTGCGTGATGAAGGATGGCGAGATCGTCGAACAGGGCCCGGTCGAGGCGATCTTTTCCGATCCCCGGCACGATTATACCCGCAAACTGCTGGCGGCCGAGCCGACCGGCGTTGCCGATCCGGTTCCCATGGACGCCGAAACGATGGTCACGACCGATGATCTGAAAGTCTGGTTTCCGATCCAGCGCGGCCTGCTGCGCCGGACCATCGGTCATGTGAAGGCGGTCAACGGGGCGACGCTCAGCGTGCGGGCGGGTGAAACGCTGGGGATCGTGGGCGAATCCGGGTCGGGCAAGACCACGCTGGCACTGGCGATCATGCGGCTGATCGAAAGCGATGGCCCGATCCTGTTCATGGGGCAGGACATCGCGGGCTGGAACGGCAAGCAGCTGCGCAGGCTGCGCCGCGACATGCAGATCGTGTTCCAGGACCCGTATGGCAGCCTGTCTCCGCGCATGACGGTGGAACAGATCATCGCCGAGGGGTTGGGCGTCCATGGCATCGACAAGACCAGCGATCGGCGCAAGCTGGTCGCCGAGATCATGGCAGAGGTCGGACTGCGTCCCGAAACCATGCACCGCTATCCGCATGAATTCAGCGGCGGCCAGCGTCAGCGGATCGCGATCGCCCGCGCCATGATCCTGCGTCCCAAGGTGGTGGTTCTGGATGAGCCCACCAGCGCGCTGGACATGACGGTTCAGGTTCAGATCGTCCAGCTTCTGCGCGGCTTGCAGCGGAAATACGGACTGGCCTTCCTGTTCATCAGCCACGATCTGCGGGTGGTGCGCGCGATGTCGCACCAGATCATGGTGATGCGCGCGGGCGAGGTTGTCGAACAGGGCGATGCGGCGCGGATATTCGATGATCCCCAAAGCGACTATACTCGGACCCTTCTGAAGGCAGCCTTTGCGGATCGTTCATGAAAATCCTGTTCGTCCACCAGAACTTTCCCGGTCAGTTCCCCCATCTTGCGCCCGCGCTTGCCAAGCGCGGTCACGAGGTTCTTGCGCTGACCGATGAAAAGAACGAACGCACCGGGCCGGTGAAGACGGTCCGCTACAAGGCGCCCGAGCCTGTCCAGACCAACGGCGTGCTGGGGCGCAGCTATTCCAACCATGCCGAGCGTGGCTTGCTGGCGGCGCGCGGTGCGCGTGCGCTGCGCGACCGGCATGGGTTCACCCCCGACCTGATCATCGGCCATACCGGCTGGGGCGAGACGCTGTTCCTGCGCGAGATCTGGCCTGACGCGCGGCTGCTGGTCTATGCCGAATTGATGTATCGCACGCGCGGCCATGATGTCGGTTTCGATCCCGAGATTCACCCGGACAGCGACGAGGGTCGTTTCATGACCGTCGCGCGCTCGGCCCATCTGATCCAGGGGATCGTGCAGGCGGATGCGGCGATCGCGCCCACCGTCTATCAGGCCGACAGTTTCCCACCCGAATTGCGCGGAAAGATCACCGTCATTCACGACGGAATCGACACGTCGCGCGTGAAACCCGTTCCGAACGCGTGGCTGGAACTGCCGGGCGGGCAGCGTCTGGACGCGGGCGACGAGGTGATCAGCTTCGTGTCACGGTCGCTAGAACCCTATCGCGGCTTTCACATCTTCATGCGTGCGCTGCCGCAGGTGCTGGCCGCGCGCCCCGAGGCGCAGGTGGTGCTGGTCGGCGGCGACGGGGCCAGCTATGGCGGCCTGCCGCGCAACGCAAAAAGCTGGAAGGATGTGATGCTGGCCGAGTTGGGCGACCGGCTGGATCTGGACCGGGTACATTTCGTGGGCCGGCTGCGCTATCCGGACTATCTGGCGTTGATCCAGCTTGCGCGGGTCCATTGCTATCTGACCTATCCGTTCGTTCTGTCCTGGTCACTGACCGAGGCGTTGGCGGCAGGCGGCTATGTGGTGGCGTCCGACACGGCACCGGTGCGGGAACTGATCAAGGACGGCCAGAACGGAAGACTGGTGCCATTCTTCGACGTGCCGGCGTTGTCGGACGCGCTGATCCGGGGATTGCAGGGCGACCCCCAGGCCGAACGCCTGCGGGAGGCCGCCCGCCAGACCATTCTTGACGGCTATGACCTGCATCGCCACAGCCTGCCGCGTCAGATCGAATGGGTGGAAAGCTTCGATCCGATGCGCTAGAAACCGCGCTCTGGCAGACGAGGCGCAAAGATGGTCGAGATCCGGCTGACGAATACCCGCACACGCAAGAAAGAGGCGTTCGCGCCGCTGGATCCCCGCAATGTCCGGCTGTATCTGTGCGGCCCCACCGTCTATGACCGCGCGCATCTGGGCAATGCGCGGCCGGTGCTGGTCTTCGACGTTCTGGTCCGGCTGCTGCGGCATGTCTATGGCGCCGGTCATGTGACCTATGTGCGCAACTTCACCGATGTGGACGACAAGATCAATGCCAGGGCGGCAGCGACCGGCCGGACGATCCGCGAGATCACCGAGGAGACCATCGGCTGGTATCATGCCGACATGGACGCCCTTGGTGCCGAACGCCCCGACCACGAGCCGCGCGCGACCGACTATATCGCGCAGATGATCGCCATGATCGAACAGCTGATCGCCAGCCGCCACGCCTATGCGGCGGAAGGTCATGTGCTGTTCGACGTGCGGTCGTTCGCGGAATATGGCCGTCTTTCGGGTCGCTCGGTCGATGACATGATCGCGGGCGCACGGGTCGAGGTCGCGCCCTTCAAGCGCGATCCGATGGATTTCGTGCTGTGGAAGCCCTCGGACGCGGGTCAGCCCGGATGGGACAGCCCCTGGGGCCATGGGCGGCCCGGCTGGCATATCGAATGCTCGGCGATGGCGGCGGCGCTGCTGGGGCCGTCCTTCGACATCCATGGCGGCGGCATCGACCTGCAATTTCCCCATCACGAGAACGAGGTCGCGCAAAGCTGCTGCGCGCATCCCGACGCGGATTTCGCGCGTTTCTGGCTGCACAACGAGATGCTGCAGGTCGAGGGCAAGAAAATGTCCAAGTCCCTGGGCAATTTCTTCACCGTCCGCGATCTGCTGGACCGCAAAGACAGCGAGGGCGGCGGCGTCCCCGGCGAGGTGATCCGTTTCGTGATGCTTTCCACGCATTACCGCAAGCCGATGGACTGGACCGAATCCAAGGCGGCCGAGGCCGAAGCGGTGCTTCGGCGGTGGCATGGTCTCGTGGCGGGCATCGAACCCGCCCCGAGCCCGGCGCCCGCCGTCATCGCCGCACTTGCCGACGACCTGAACACCGCGGGCGCGATCGCGGCGTTGCACGAGCTTGCGGGGCAGGGCGATCTGCCGCTGTTCCTTGCATCGGCGCAGATGATGGGACTGTTGCTGCCTGAGATGGGCGCCTGGGCCGAAGCGGGTGACGACGCGGCGGCGCTGATCGAGGCGTTGCTGGCCGCGCGGGCAGAGGCCCGCAAGCAGCGTGACTTCGGCCGGGCAGACGCGATCCGCGATGGCTTCAAGGCTGCCGGTGTCGAGGTCAAGGATACCGCGGGCGGCGCCGAATGGTCCCTGTCGCCCGGCTATGATGCTGCGCGGCTGGCCGAACTGGCACGCGTGGTGGGCGCGTGACGCTTGAGGCCTGCACCGAGATCCTGCGGCAGCAGGATCCCGACCGCTTCGGCGCGGTGCTGGTCGCGGCCCCCGAACACCGCCCGGCGCTGGTCACGCTGTATGCACTGAATCTTGAAATCGCCCGCGCGCCGTTCCAGTCGGCCGAACCGATGCTGGCCGAGATGCGGTTGCAATGGTGGGCCGACCGTCTGGCCGAGATGGGGCGCGGCACCCCGCCGCCCTTGCACGATGTGCTGACCCCGCTTTGGGAGGCATGGGCCGAGGGTGCGGGTGAGCTGCTGCCGCTGGCCGAGGCACGGCGGCGCGATTGCGCGCGCGAGCCACTGGCCAGCACCGAGGCTGTCGTTGCCTATGTCGATTCGACCGCCGGGGCGTTGATGTGGCTGGCCGCACATCGTTTGGGTGCCCCCACCGCGGCCCGCGGCGTGGTGGCCGATCACGCGCTTGGGGCCGGGCTGGCCGCGTGGCTGCGCGCGCTGCCGCGACTGCAGAAGCTGGGCTTGGGCCTGGACGGCGCGCGTGCCGAGGACGTGCGGCGATTGACCGAGATCGCACGGGAATCGCTGCGCCGTGCCGCCCGCGGACGCCGCGCAGTGCCCGGATCCGCTGCCGCCGCGCTGTATCCCGGCCCCCGCGTGCCGCGTTTTCTGATCGAGATACTGCGCGGCAATATCGACTGCTTTGTCGAAACGCCCGAGATCTCTCCGTTTCAGCGCCGTGCGTCGCTGGCGCGCCTGGCCCTCAGCGGGCGTTGGTGGCGATAGACGCGCAGACGACTTTTCTCTTTTCATCGCGCGTTCGCTGTGGAAGGAATTGAGAAAAGAGCCCGCCGGAACCTCGGGCCGACAGGGAAGCAGACATGGCAAGACGCGGTTTGGATGCGGAGGCGAAGCAGGGGCTGACCCTGATTGCGCCGCCGTTTCTTTATGCCCTGCTGGTGCTGGCCGCGCCGGTCCTGACGATCCTCAGCTACAGCTTCCTGAAGGACGGCTATCTCGAGGTGATCCGAGAGTTCACCTGGGCGAACTATACGCAGGTCTTCACCGATCCCATCGTGCGAACGGTGATGCTGCGATCGCTGTTCGTGTCGGGGCTGGTGACGCTGGTGACGGTCGTTCTGGCGTTTCCGGTGGCGTACTATGTCAGCTTCGTGGTCCGCCCGGAACGCAAGTCCATGTGGCTGTTCCTGATCACCATACCGTTCTGGACCAGTTATCTGATCCGGGTGTTTCTGTGGAAGGTGATCCTGGGATATAACGGCGTCATCAACTCGTCGCTGACCGGCCTTGGGATCATCGACGAGCCGCTGACCTTCATCCTCTACAATGTGAACGCGATGGTCCTGACGCTGGCCCATGCCTATGCGCCCTTCGCGATCCTGCCGATCTTCGTCGCGCTGGAAAAGATCGATCGTTCGTTGCTCGAGGCCGGGCGTGACCTTGGCGAAAGCCGGTTGATGACGTTCTGGCGGGTCACCTTGCCGCTGGCGATGCCGGGGGTGATCGCGGCGACCCTGATCGTGTTCATTCCGACCATCGGCGACTATGTGACGCCCGAGGTGATCGGCGGCGGCAAGATCCCGATGATCGCCAACCTCATTCAGGTGCAGATGCTGGCGCTGGACAACAGGCCGCTGGGATCGGCGCTGGCGGTGACGGCGATGCTGATCGTGGCGGCGGTCAGCGTGGTGTTCCTGTTCGTGAACCGTCGTTTCCTGAAGGTGCGTCAATGAGACCCGGAGCGTTCGATGGCAGCGGTCTGCGGATCTACACGATCATGTATCTGCTGTTTCTTTATGCGCCGATCGCGCTGTTGCCGATCTTCGCGTTCAATTCGGGCACGATCATTGCCTTTCCGCTTCAGGGCTTCACCACTGGCTGGTTCACTCAGATGTGGGAAAACGCGACGCTGCGCAGGGCGCTGGCCAATTCGCTGACCATCGCGGTGTCCTCGGCGATTCTGGCGACCTGCCTTGGGATTTTCGCCGCCCGCGCCTCGACCAGGTTCGAATTTCCGGGAAAGGGCGGCATCATGGGGCTGATCATGGTGCCGATGGTCCTGCCCGAGATCATCGTGGCAATGTCGCTGCTGGTGGTGCTTCTGGGCGTGGGGGTCAACCTGTCGATCCTGACGGTCATCATCGGCCATACGCTGATCTGCATGCCCTACGGGATCGCGATCCTGTCCACAGCGTTTTCAACCCTCGACAAGTCGCTGGAAGAGGCGGCCTATGACCTGGGCGAAACGAAATGGGGTGCGTTCCGGCTGGTCACCCTGCCACTGGTCATGCCGGGGATCATTTCGTCTCTGCTGATCTCGTTCACGATCAGCCTTGATGAATTCATCATCGCGTTCTTCCTGTCGGGCAACGAACCCACGCTGCCCACCTATATCTTCAGCCAGCTTCGTTTCCCCAAGCAGATCCCGACGATCATGGCGCTGGGAACGGTGCTGGTCGCGTTGTCGATCGTCCTTCTGGCGGCCGGCGAGTATTTCCGTCGCCGCGGCATCGCGAAGATCGGCGGCAAGGACACCGGAGGCTTTCTGTGAGCGACGACCCCAAGGCCATGATCGAATGTCAGGCGGTGCAGAAATACTATGGCGACTACCACGCGCTGCGGGGCATCGACCTGACCATCCGGGCGGGTGAGTTCTTTTCGCTTCTGGGGCCGTCGGGCTGCGGCAAGACCACGCTGCTGCGCGTGATCGCCGGGTTTGAGGATATCTCGTCTGGTGCGGTGCTGATCGACGGAAACCGGATGGAGGACGTGCCCGCGAACAAGCGGCCGACAAACATGGTGTTTCAGTCCTATGCGATCTTTCCGCATCTGACGGTGGCCGAGAATGTGGCATTCGGCCTGCGCCGCGATCCGCGCGGCAAGGACGAGAAGGCGAAACTGGTCGAAGAGGCGCTGGGGATGGTCGGCCTCAAGGGCTATGGGGCGCGCGCGGCACATGCGCTGTCGGGCGGCCAGCGTCAGCGGGTGGCACTGGCCCGCGCGCTGATCCTGAAGCCCAAGGTCCTGCTGCTGGACGAACCGTTATCCGCGCTGGATCGCAAGATGCGCGAGCAGATGCAGGTCGAGCTGATCAAGCTGCAGCGTCAGGTCGGCATCACCTTCGTTCTGGTCACCCATGATCAGGAAGAAGCGCTGGTCATGTCCGACCGCATCGCCGTGATGTTCGAGGGCGAGATCGCGCAGCTGGACGGGCCCGAGGCGCTGTATGCCCGGCCCGCGAACCGGCGGGTCGCGGATTTCATCGGCGTCATGAACTTTCTGCCCGCGCGCATCCTGAACGACTTGCCGGACGGCGGCTTCCGGGTCGAGGTGGCCGGGCTGGGCGAGGTCGATCTGCCCGCCCGCCAGGTCAGCCGCGCGAACCCGGACGACGAAGGCGTAATGGTCGGGTTCCGTCCCGAGACGATGACCCTGATCGGTCCGGGGCAGTCCCACAACCAGGCCAGGGAAACCGCGGCGACCATCGACGAGGTCGTGTATTACGGCGACATGACGTATTACGATCTGCGATTGGACGGATCAGCGCGACTTGATGGCAACCCGCGCCCCGTCCGGATCTCGATGCGCAACGTCTTTGGCCGTGATGTGCAGGATGTCGGAACCCGCACGCGCCTGGCATGGTCACCCGGATCGCTGGTTCTGTTCCGCTGAGGCCCGACAGAAAACCGCGGGATCAGGTTCAGGATGGCCGCGGGTTCAGGCTTGCCTGAACTTTTCGCGGCAAGCTTTTGCGAATGTTGTCGTAACTGACCAGAATTCTGTGGCGCAGCTCATCTTCGGGGCAGTCCAGCGGCAACTCGACCCAACTGCGGTGGAAATAGGCGGCGCGCCGTGCGGGGCCTGCCTCGATCAGCATTTCTGCCGTTTCGATCCCGTCGGTCTTGACCGCGACCGCCTCGTTCATGGCGCCGATCAGTGCGAAGATCTTGCCGCCGATCTTCCAGCAATCATGTCCGCCGCCCCACGGGTCGCTGACCTCGGCGCCCGGCAGGTCGGCGCAGATCCTGTTGACGGTGGCGCGGGTCATGGCGTCTCTCGGGGTTGCAGCCGGATCAGGATGCCGTCGCGCCCGCGCACGGTCAAGCGCGCGACAGGAACGGGCGCCTGTTGGCCCGGCGACATACGGAATGCCGCAGTGATGCGCGCCAGCATGACCACACCTTCCAGCATCGCCAGACCCGCACCCGGGCAGGCACGCTGACCCGACGAGAAGGGAACATAGGCGTCCCGCGCGCTGGACCTTCCTTCTTCTGTGCTCCAGCGGGCGGGGTCGAACATGTCGGGACTTTGCCACAGTCTTTCGTGGCGATGCAGATGCCATGGCGACAGGACAAGCTGCGCGCCGCGCGGTACGGCGCGGTCCCGAAAACACTCGGGCTGCGCTGCCTCGCGCACCATCATCGGCACCGGCGGGTACAGGCGCAGCGTCTCGCGGAACACGGCACGTGTCGCCTTCAACGCGCTTACGGCGGAAAAGTCCGGGGTCAGGGCGCGACCCTCGGCGGCCACGCGATCCTGCCAGTCGGGGTTCGCCGCCAGCAGCCACAGCGCCCATGCCAGCGCCGATGCACTGGTTTCATGGCCCGCCAGAAAGAAGATTGCGACCTGATCCACCATCTCAGCGCCGTCAAAGCAGTGCCCGGTTTCGGGATCGGGCGTCGTCATGATCTTGGTCGCCAGATCGTCAGGCGCGGTTCCGCCCGCGATGGCCTGAAGGCGGCTGTCCACCAGATCCGCGATCAGTCCGCGAATCTGCGCCGCCGTGGCGCGCGTCCGACGCGAATGCCAGCGCGGCACCCACGTCGGCAGCGGCATCAGGGCGGCAAGGTTGACGATCGGCTGAGCCTCTTGATGGGCACGGAACGCGTGGAACACGCGCGCCGCGATCCGATGTTCGATCGGTAGCGAGAACAGCGCCCGGAAGATGACATCGGCGGCAGCGTGGCTGGTTTCCGGTTCGATGTCGATTTCGCCGGGATGCAGCCGCGCGATGGCCGCATCGGTGGCGTTCCAGATCGCCGGAAACAGTTCGCGCAGCCGACCACCTTCGAAGGCAGGGTCGATGATGCGGCGCTGATGCGCCCATTTGGCGCCGTTCGTCACGAAGACGGAATTGCCCAGCAGGGGCGCCAGCCCCTCGCGCAGCCTATCGGATTTCGGGAAATCGTTCGGACGATCCTGCAGGATCAGCTGGACCAGGGCAGGATCGTTGCATACGAAGCTGTGGATCAGCGGGCTTCGGAATTCCGCCATCCATGCCCGGTAAAGACGGGCGGGCAGGGCCGACAGAAGGTCGCGCCGAAACGCGAGCGCCAGACGCCAAACGGAACCGCGCCCTTCACTTGAACGAGGTTTCGGCGGGATCATCACGCGACGCCCCGTCCCGCAGGCCGCGTGATGCGACCGGGGGAATGCGGCCGATGCGCGAAACGCTGCGCCAGCGACAAAGGACCGCTGGTGATGGCGAAGTAATCATAGTCGCCGGGTCGGTCGAAGGCGCACAGATACTGGAAATGCAGCCGGAACCAGCGCCATTTCAGTTTCTTTTGTTCTTCGGCGGACAGGGTCTGAGTGAACGCGGCCGACATCACCAGCGGCCAACGCTGCGCCGGTCCGGCGACGCCGGTCACCGCGACCGGATCGCACAGTCCAAAACAGCAGGCATCGCCGGGCGCGCTGACATCCAGCCAGAAGATCTCGGGGCATTCGGACAGAAACGCCAGATCCGCGCGCAGCCTGTCTGCGCGCGGAAGGAACGAGGCCATCGGCACCACATGCCCCAGCGTCAGCAGGGACAGGGCGGGACCGTCTGGTCGCAGCCCTCCCGCGCGGATCACGTCGGCCAGCAGCGATATGGCCAGATACGCGCCCGAGGAATGCCCGACCACCAGCACCTCGTCCACCTCCTCGGCCAGCGCGTTGGCCAACCGATCGGCGAATTCGGCCAGCCGGGCTTCCAGCGCGCCCGGATAGGCGCCGCCATGGCGGGCGGTGAACGCATAGTCATGCATCAGGTAATAGGCGAAGATCCTGTTATCGATGCGCCGGAACCCGACCAGCACCGCCCATATCATCGCCAATCCGACCGGCACGCCCAGCCACCAGCCCGCAACCTCAGCCCCCAGCCATGCCGCAGCCGATGCGGCCAGCAGGGCGATGATCGCCTGAACCAGCAACACCGCGATCGGATACAGAGCCGCCAGAACCGGCCCGCGCCGCAAGCGCATCAGCCTGAACAGAGCCCCCGACCCGATATAGGCCCAGGCCGTCGTGACCAACTGAAGATAGGTGCCCGCGATGCCGCGCTGCATCGAATCCTGAACCAGATCGTCCCAAACCAGCACCTCGAATACAGCGTCGGCGGTGCCGTCCGCGAAGGCGCCATGGCTTTGCCAGCCGAATCCGACCGTTCGCGGCCGCGAAGTCATCTGGATCCTGTAGCCCGAGACGCGCGCCTGACGCGCCGCCTCGCGCCGATACAGTTCGCGATAGCGACGGGGCGGAATGGGATCGAAGCCGGGGATGTACAGGATCTGTCGGCGAAATGGACGCGTCATCGAATTCCTCATTGACACGCGGTAGTCTAGGAAAAATCCATGCGTCGGCAAGTCGTCGATCAGCGGTCGGACCAGCGCTGCTCGTGCGCCTCGATGGCGGCGATTCGGCGCGCGGTGGGCGGATGCGACAGAAGCCAGGCCGGCGCGCCGGCGCCGCGATTGCCGGACAGGGCGTCCAGCTTGCGAAACAGGGATTTTTGCGGCTCGGTCCCGAAACCCGCGCGGGTCATCAGGGCACTGGCGAACCGGTCCGCCTCGAATTCGTCCTGGCGCGACAGGCGTGCGGCAACCGCGCTGGCGACCATGCCCGCGATCCACGTTCCGAATCCCGGCAGGAACCGGCCCAGAATGCCGGCCAGGGCCAGCCGAATGGCATTCTGACCTGCGAAATCGATCATCCGGCGCCGGGCGTGGCCATGCGCCACATGGCCCAGTTCATGTGCGATCACGCTGGCAAGTTCTTCGGGGGTGACCTCGCAGGCATCCAGCTTGCGGATGAAGCCGCGCGTCAGAAAGATCCGCCCGTCGGGTGCGGCAAGACCGTTGACCGGCTCGACCTCGTAGATATGCGCCTTGACCGGCGGCAGGTCCATCGCCTCGCCCAGACGTTTCAGCATCGGCGTCAGGCGTGGATGGTTCAGCGGCGTCGATTTCTCGTTCAGTTCCTGCTTCAGGCGCCATGCGGAAAAGAACCACATGACGGCAAGATAGGCGATAAGCAGCAGGATCGGGGTCAGTTTCAGCATGTCGTCATATGTGGGGCGGCGGCGCGTGGGGATCAATCATGCATTTCGCGTCCCGCGGGCGATATCAGCAGGACGTCGTCCTTCGGTGCCACGCGCGGCGGATCAGCCAGAACAGCGCCGCCAGCGTCGCGCCGATTGCCACTGCCTTCAACGCCGCCGATTCGGTCCGGTGAACCTGCCGTCCAAGCACATGCCCGGCCAGCAGATGCAGGGCTGCCCATAACGCTTCGCCGGCCGCCGATGCGGCGACGAAACGCGGCAGCGCAATGCCGGACGCACCGGCGACATAGTTCATCGGCGGCCCCAATGGCGTCACAAGCCAGCGCGACAGGAATACCGCCAGCGTGCCGCGCCGTTCCAGCAGCCCGCGCGCCCGGTCCATGGCCCGCGCCGTGCGATGCCCGATCCGGCGCAGCCGCGGCCCGATCCGGCGCAGCCGCGGCTCGATCCGGCGCGCAAGCAGGAATGCCGTCGAGTCCCCCATCGTGCCGCCCAGGGCGGCGGCGATCATCAATTCTGGCAGTTGCAGATGGCCGGTGCCCGTCAACGCACCCGCCGTCAGCAGCAGGAACGAGGTCGGAACCGGGATCATCATGCATGACAGGAAGGCCGAGACCGCGACGATCCACGGTCCCCATTGCGGCAACAGGGCCAGCAATTCGGCTTTCATCTCAGTACGCGCATCGCCTGGGTCAGCCCGTCCAGTGTCAAAGGCATCATCCGGTTCTCGAAGATCTGTCCGATCATGGCGATCGATTGCGTATGACGCCAGTGTTTTTGGGGGACCGGGTTCAGCCAGACATGGTCGGGCCAGGTCTGGCACGCGCGGCGCAGCCAGGTCTCGCCGGTTTCGGGGTTCCAGTGTTCGTTGGCACCACCCGGCGCGACGATTTCATAGGGCGACATCGAGGCGTCGCCCACGAAGATGCATTTGTAGTCGCTGCCAAAACGATGCAGCACATCCCATGTCGGGGTCTGCTCGGCCCATCTGCGGCGGTTGTCGGTCCACACGCCCTCATAGAGACAGTTGTGGAAATAGAAGAACTGCATGTGCTTGAATTCGGCGCGCGCCGCGCTGAACAATTCGTTCACCAGCCGCGTGTGATCGTCCATGCTGCCGCCCACATCCAGAAACAGCACCACCTTGACGGCGTTGTGGCGTTCCGGCCGCGTCTTCACGTCGATATAGCCGTGTTCGGCGGTCGAACGAATGGTGGCGGGCAGGTCCAGTTCGTCCTCGGCGCCGTGTCGCGCCCATTGCCGCAATCGCTTCAACGCGACCTTGATGTTGCGGGTGCCCAATTCCACACTGTCGTCGAAATCGCGAAATTCGCGCTTGTCCCAGACCTTGACGGCGCGGCGGTGGCGGCTTGTGTCCTGGCCGATCCGCACGCCCTCGGGATTGTATCCATAGGCCCCGAAGGGCGAGGTCCCCGCCGTGCCGATCCATTTGTTGCCGCCCTGATGACGGCCCTGCTGTTCGGCCAGACGTTCGCGCAGTTTCTCCATCAGCTTCTCGAAACTGCCGCTGCCCTCGATCTGCGCGCGCTCCTCATCGCTGAGCAGCTTTTCGGCCAGTTTTTCCAACCATTCCCTGGGGATGGCCTGTTCATGGACCAGCGCTTCGACCGGGACCGCTTCAAGACCTGCGAAGCTTTCGGAAAAGGCGCGGTCGAAGCGGTCCAGATGACGTTCGTCCTTCACCAGCGCCAGACGGGCGAAGTGATAGAAACCGTCGACCGTCCAGCCGGTCAGACCGGCGCGCATGCCGGCCATCAGGTCCAGCCATTCCCTCAGCGACACCGGGACCCCGTTTCGCCGAAGCGCGTCGAGGAACGGCACGAACATCAGATCATCCGGTCGATGATGACGGTGACCAGGACGCCCGCGACACCAAGGGCCATCGCGAAGCCTGCAGCATACTGCAACCGGTCGCGGGTGTCGCCGCCCAGTTGCCCCGCGCGACGCCAGCCAAGGACTGCGCCAAGAAGAAGCGCTGCTAGTATGATCATGGCTGCCTCTGTTGATCTTTCCTGCCAGCAGATAGACCGTGGGGAAATTGCGCGCAACCGCCCGGCGATTCGCGGTGCTGCGCGGGCAGGGTACTGAGAGGAAGGCGACATGATCCAACTTGACCACATCCGTCAGACGATCCGCGAATTGCATCTGGGCGACGAAGAACAGCTGATCGCCGAATTGATGCGCGACCTTGCCCCCGATGAACCTGCCCGCATCCGCATCGCCGCCAGTGCCGCCGATCTGGTCCGCGCGATCAGGTCCGACCGCAAGCCGGGCATGATGGAAGTGTTTCTGGCCGAATACGGTCTTTCGACCGAAGAGGGCGTGGCGCTGATGTGTCTGGCCGAGGCCCTGCTGCGCGTGCCCGACGCCGAGACCATGGACGAACTGATCGAGGACAAGATCGCGCCGTCCGAATGGGGGCAGCACATGGGCAAGTCGTCCTCGTCGCTGGTCAACGCCTCGACCTGGGCGCTGATGCTGACGGGCAGGGTGCTGCGCGACGATCAGTCGCCGGGGATCGCAGGCCATCTGCGCAACGCCATCCGCCGCCTGGGCGAGCCCGTGATCCGTACCGCCGTTCACCGCGCGATGCGCGAGATGGGTCAGCAATTCGTGTTGGGCGAGACGGTGAAATCCGCCATCAAGCGCGGTCGCGAAAGGGTCGAGCAGGGTTATACATACAGCTACGACATGCTGGGCGAGGCGGCGCGGACCGAAAGGGATGCCCGCGCCTATCAGGCTGCCTACGAGGGCGCGATCAAGGCACTGGCCGGCGAGGCGAACAAGGGCGATATCCGCGACAATCCCGGCATTTCGATCAAGCTGTCGGCACTGCATCCGCGATATGAGGAAACCCAGCGGGATCGCGTGATGGCCGAACTGGTGCCGGTGGCCCTGCGCCTGTGCCGGATGGCGAAAGATGCCGGGATGGGCCTGAACATTGACGCCGAAGAAGCGGACCGGCTGGACATCTCGCTGGACGTCATTCAGGCGGTTCTGTCGGATCCTTCCCTGGCCGGATGGGACGGCTTCGGCGTCGTCGTCCAAGCCTATGGCAAGCGCGCCAGCGCGACCATCGACTGGCTTGATGCATTGGCCGAAAGACTGGACCGCAAGCTTATGGTCCGGCTTGTCAAGGGCGCCTATTGGGATACCGAGATCAAGCGGTATCAGGTCGAGGGTCTGCCCGGCTTCCCGGTCTGGACCCACAAGCCCGCGACCGACGTGGCCTGGATCTGCTGTGCGCGGAAACTGCTGGACAGCCCGCGCATCTATCCACAATTCGCAACCCATAACGCCCACTCCGTCGCCGCGATCCTGGAACTGGCGGGCGATGATCGGAACTTCGAATTTCAGCGTCTGCATGGCATGGGCGAGGCGCTGCACGACATCGTCAAGACGCGCCACAAGACCCGCTGCCGCATCTATGCGCCGGTCGGCGCGCACGAGGATCTGCTGGCCTATCTGGTTCGCCGCCTGTTGGAGAACGGCGCGAATTCCAGCTTTGTGAACCGCATCGTCGATGAGGATCTTCGCCCCGAGGATGTGGCGCCGGATCCCATTGCCGAATGGCAGGCGGCGGCCGGCACGCCAGCGCGCGGCGTGGTTCGCCCGGAAAAGCTGTTCGCACCCGACCGCGCGAACTCGAAAGGTTTCGATCTGCGCGATCCTCTGGAACTGGCGCAGATCGAACAGGCGCGTGCGCCATGGGCGGACCACCGGTGGCAGGGTGGCCCGCTGCTGGCTGCGGACCGTGACGGCGCGGACCGCGATACGATCGAACAGGTAAACCCCGCGCGCCCGAACGATCGGGTGGGGCAGGTGGGTTATGCCTCGCCGCAGGATATCGACGCTGCGCTGAACGCCGCCGGACCTTGGCAGGACGCCCCCGAGCGCCGGGCCGAGGTGTTGCGCCGCGCCGCCGATCTTTACGAGGAACATTATGGCGAGATGTTTGCCCTGATCGGTCGCGAGGCGGGCAAGTCGATGTTCGACGCCGTGGCCGAACTGCGCGAGGCGGTGGATTTCCTGCGCTACTATGCGAATTTCGCCACCGCAGACGCGCCGCGCGGGGTGTTTACCTGCATTTCGCCCTGGAACTTCCCCCTGGCGATCTTTACCGGCCAGATCGCCGCGGCTTTGGCCGCGGGCAACGGCGTGCTGGCAAAGCCGGCCGAAACCACCAGCCTGATCGCGTGGCGGGCCACGCAACTGCTGCACGACGCAGGGGTGCCGCGTCACGCCCTGCAATTGCTGCCTGGCGAGGGGCGTGTGGTCGGCACCGCGTTGTCCAGCGATGCGCGCGTGTCTGGCGTATGTTTCACCGGATCGCTGCCGACGGCGCAGGCAATCAACCGGGCGATGGCCGAAAACCTGTCGCCGGATGCGCCGCTGATCGCAGAGACCGGCGGGTTAAACGCAATGATCGTCGATTCGACGGCACTGCCCGAACAGGCCGTGCGCGACATCCTGGCCAGTTCGTTCCAGTCGGCTGGCCAGCGCTGCTCAGCGCTGCGCGTCCTCTATGTCCAGCAGGATGTCGAGGACAAGATCCTGGAAATGCTGCACGGGGCGATGGATGAGTTGCGGATGGGCGATCCGTGGCATCTGGAAACAGATGTCGGCCCGGTGATTTCGTCCGCGGCCAAGCAGGGGATCGAGGATCACATCGCCAAGGCGCGCAGCGATGGCCGCATCCTGCACCGGCTGAAAACCCCGGGGCGCGGTCACTATGTCGCGCCTGTCACCATCCGCGTGAACGGGGTCGAAGACATCGAGAAGGAAATCTTCGGTCCGGTTCTGCATGTCGCGCGGTTCGATGCAAGCGACCTGGATCGGGTTCTGGGTGCGGTCAATGCCTCGGGTTATGGGTTGACCTTCGGGCTGCATACGCGGATCGACGACCGGGTGCAGCATGTCGACAGCCGTCTGAATGTCGGCAACCTGTATGTGAACCGTAACCAGATCGGCGCCATCGTCGGCAGCCAGCCTTTCGGCGGCGAAGGGTTGTCGGGGACCGGACCCAAGGCCGGCGGGCCGCATTATGTCCCGCGTTTCCGCGCGGTTCAGATCTCTCGCAAGCCGTCCGTGGCCGGTGACGAGGCCGATCCAGTTCGGATCCAGAAGGATCTGGACGGCGCACTGACCGATACCGCGACACCGCGCGAGACGGTCGTCCTGCCCGGACCGACCGGGGAATCGAACCGCCTGACCACCCATTCGCGCGGCACCGTCCTGTGCCTTGGTCCGAATGCGGACGAACAGGCAGCCATTGCCGCGTCGCAGGGCTGCGCGGCGGTCGTCGTGGGTGGGCATCTGGACGCCAATGCGTTGAAATCGCTGTCCGGCATGGCCGTGGTGGCGTTCGACGGCCCCGAGGAACAGGCCCGCCACTATCGGCAGGCGCTGGCGGCGCGCGACGGGATCATCGTCCCGCTGGTCTGTTCGGCCGAGCTGGCGTCCTATGCGATCCTTGAACGCCATCTCTGCATCGACACGACTGCATCGGGGGGCAACGCCTCTCTGCTGGCCGCGGCGGAATGACATGACGGAGAAGCGGGGCGCGGCACTGGCGCCCCGCCGCATCCTGCCCTAGCTTTCCGTCAGGATTTCGGGGGGCAGGATGCAGGATTTCGGCGAATATGATTACATCATTGTCGGCGCGGGGTCGGCCGGGTGCGTGTTGGCCAACCGGCTGTCGGCCGATCCCAGGAACCGGGTCCTGCTGCTGGAAGCTGGCGGAAGCGACAACCGGCTGTGGGTGCATGTTCCGGTCGGCTATCTCTATGCCATGGGCGACCCGACGCTGGACTGGTGTTACCAGACCCAGCCCGAGCCCGGCCTGAACGGGCGTCGGCTGAGCTATCCGCGCGGGCGGGTGCTGGGCGGCTGTTCCTCGATCAACGGCATGATCTACATGCGCGGGCAGGCGGCGGATTACGACCGCTGGCGACAGATGGGCAATGCAGGATGGGGCTGGGATGATGTGCTGCCCTATTTCCGCAAATCGGAACGGCACTACGAACCCGGCAGCGATCTGCACGGCGACCAGGGCGAGCTGAGGGTCGAACGACAGCGGCTGAACTGGCCGATCCTTGATGCCGTCGCCGAGGCCGCGCAGGAACTGGGCTTGCCCGCCTGTACCGACTTCAACTGCGGTGACAACGAAGGCGTGGGTTATTTTCCGGTCACCCAACGCGCAGGCTGGCGCTGGAACGCGCGCAAGGCATTTCTTGATCCGGCCAGACGCCGCGCCAATCTGCGCATCCAGACCAACGCCCAGGTCAGCCGACTGACATTCGAGGGACGGCGTGCGACCGGCGTGATCTTCTCGCAAGGTGGACAAAGCTGGCACGCGCGGACCGGGTTCCAGATCGTGCTGGCTGCCGGTGCGATCAATTCGCCCGCGATCCTTGAACTCAGCGGGATCGGTCAGGCGCAGCGCCTTGCCGATCTGGGGATCCCGACAGTCCTGGATCTGCCGGGCGTGGGTGAGAACCTGCAGGATCACCTGCAACTGCGCACCGTCTTCCGCATCAGCGGGGCGCGGACGCTGAACGACAGGGCCAGGACCATCTGGGGCAAGGCCGGAATTGCGCTGGAATATGCGCTGCGCCGGTCGGGTCCGATGTCGATGGCGCCCAGCCAACTGGGGATCTTCGCGAAATCTTCCGACGCGTTCGAAACGGCGAATATCGAATATCATGTCCAACCATTGTCGCTGGAAAAGTTCGGTGACCCGCTGCATGATTTTCCGGCGCTGACCATCTCGGTGTGCAATCTGCGCCCCGAAAGCACCGGGCACAGTCATGTCACCTCATCCGATCCGGGTGCCGCGCCTGCCATCGCGCCGGGCTATCTTTCGACAGAAGGAGATCGACGGGTGGCCGTCGAAAGCCTGCGCCACGCGCGGCGGCTGATGCAGACGCGCCGGATGGCGTCGTTCAACCCGCAAGAGATGAAACCCGGCGCAGATCTGCAATCAGACGCAGAGCTTGCCCATGCTGCGGGCGATGTCGGCACCACCATCTTCCACCCTGTGGGCACCACGCGCATGGGACAGGATGCGGGCGCGGTGGTCGATCCGCAACTGCGCGTCAACGGGATCGACGGATTGCGCATCGCGGATGCCGGGGTCATGCCGTCGATCATCTCGGGCAACACCCATGCGCCGGTCACGATGATCGCCGAAAAGGCGTCGGACCTGATCCTGGCGGTCGCGCGGCGCGGCTGATCGGCCTGTGCCGATCAGGCCGTCAGCATGGCCCGGATCGCATGCCAGCTCGCTTTCGGAGTGCGCGTCATCGTGTCGTAATCCACATGAACAAGGCCAAAGCGCGGCCCGTAGCCGAAGGCCCATTCGTAATTGTCCAACAGCGACCAATAGAAGAAGCTGCGCAGGTTGACCCCTGCGTCCAGCGCCGCGCGTGCCGCCCGCAGATGCCCGGCGATAAAGTCGATCCGGGCTGCGTCTTCGATGATGTCGGCGCCCGCCGCCAGCGCCATGCCGTTTTCGGTGACGTGGATCGGCAGATTTCCGACATGATCGCGCGACAGCCGGATCAGGAACTCGGACAGGCCCTCGGGGCGGATTTCCCAGCCCATCTGGGTCTTGGGCAGCGGACCGTCGGCCGCTTCACTGCCCGGCCAAAGCCCCGGCGCCGGGCCGTGCAGCTTGCGCGTATAGTAATTGACGCCCAGCCAGTCCAACGGCGCAGCGATCAGGTCCATGTCCCGTTGCCAGCCATCCGGCAGATGCGGTTCGATCCCCTTCAGCGCGGCCTGTGGATAACCCTGACCGCAGAGGGCGCGAATGAACCACTGATTGTAGATCGCATCCTGTATCGCTGCGGCATCTTCGGCCTCGGGGCTGTCATCGACCGGATGGGCGGTCTCGAAGTTCAGGACGATGCCCAGGTTGCCCGCGCCCTCGGCGCGCAAAGCCTGCATCGCGGTGCCGTGGGCCAGCAGCACATGATGCATCGCGCGGCTGGCCGCGCGGATGTCGCGCAGGCCGGGCGCATGATGGCCCAGGAAATGCGACAGCCATGCGATGCACCACGGCTCGTTCAGGGTTGCGGTGCTGGCGACACGATCGCCAAGTCGCGCGTGAACGGCGCGCGCATAATCCGCGAACCACGACGCGATATCGCGGTTCCGCCAGCCGCCCAGGTCGGCCAGCGCGGCGGGCAGATCCCAGTGATACAGCGTCGGGAACGGCTGCAGCCCACGCGCCAGCATGCCGTCCACGAGACGGTCGTAGAAATCCAGCCCTTCGGAATTGAGATGCCGTCCGTCGGGCATGATCCGCGCCCAAGAGGTCGAAAAGCGATAGGCGTCGAAGCCAGCGTCGCGGACCAGATCCAGATCGGTTTGCCAACGGTGAAAATGATCGCAGGCGGTCGCGCCGCTGCTGTGGTCTTGGATGTTTCCCGGCGTCGCGGCGAAGCTGTCCCAGTGCGACGGACCCGCACCCCCGAACCGGGAACCTTCGATCTGATAGGCGGCGGTTGCGGCGCCGAAGACGAAATCCTGCGGAAAATCCGTGCGACGTGGCAGCATGTTCCCTCCATCCGTTTGTGCCATCACGCTGCCATGCCGTGCCTGTCTGTGGAAGAGGGTTTCCTTGCTGGACATCGCGCCCGCTGCAATGTTCGATACCCCTTCATGAACGAGGGGGAAACAAGATGCGTCACGCAATCCTGATCGCGGCACTCTGCGCAGGTCCCGCGGCTGCCTATGAGCCGCTGGTTGAGAAACAGGAATTCACCTTGGCCGATTTCACCACCCGCGGCGGCGAGGTGATCGGGCAGATGCGACTGGGTTATGAAACATACGGGACCTTGAATGCCGACCGGGACAACGCCATCCTGATCCCGCATTTCTTCAGCGGCAACAGCCACGCCGCCGGCAGATACGCGGCCGACGACGCGGCACCGGGATACTGGGATGCGATCATCGGATCGGGGAAACCCATCGATACAGACAAATGGTTCGTGGTATCGGTGGACAGCCCCGTCAATCTGGCGGCCCACGACCCCAATGTCATCACGACGGGACCGGCCAGCACGAACCCGGACACCGGAAAGCCGTGGGGCATGGATTTTCCGATCCTGACCATCGGGGACTTTGTCGATACGCAAAAGGGCCTGATGGACCAGTTGGGGATCCAGACATGGCATGCGGTCATGGGGGCCTCGATGGGCGGTTTGCAAAGCTATGAATGGGCTGCAAGCTATCCCGATCGGCTGACGCGCGTGATCCCGGTCATCTCGTCAGGGTGGGCCGACGCCGACCTGATCGCATGGCTGGACGTCTGGGCCTCACCCATCCGCCTGGACCCGAACTGGAACGGCGGTGACTATTATGACGGGGATGCGCCCGAGGCGGGCTTGGCCCAGGCGCTGAAGATCGTCACCCTGCATGCGCAGTCCGCCGAATGGTCGAACGGAACCTTCGGTCGCGACTGGGCGCTGGCCGACCGTGATCCGGCCACGGATTTCGCGAACGAGTTCGCCGTCGTCGACACACTGAATGCCGCCGGTGCGGCAAGGGCGAAGACCTCGGATGCCAACCATTTCCTGTATCTGGCTAAGGCCAATCAGCTGTTCGTCGCGGGCCACCCCGAGGAAGGGCTGTATCAAGGGCTGTTGGATATAGATGTGCCGGTGATGTTGATCCACTCAGACGAGGATCTGGTCTTTCCGGGAAACGCGGTGCGCGAGACAGGGGCCATCATCAAATCCGACGGAACGCCGGTCGAGATGGTCGAGATCGAGGGCACCCGCGGTCATCTGGACGGTGTTCTGAACATCGCTCAAGCCGGAGACCGTATCCGCGCCTTTCTGGAGGCCGAGTAGGTCGTTGGCCCCAAGCCCCCCACCGACCTCAGATCAGCGATCCGGTTGGTGCAGCGGTGGTGCCGGCCTGTGAAAGGGCGAATGACCGCCCTTTCACAAGGCAATGCCGCAGACCCTGCCGAAGCCGGCTGAATGCAGAACCGGGTCGCCCATGCCTTGGAAGTGGCGCGACGCCGGATCAAGGTCCCGGTCCGGCGTGCAACCTGCGCCGTTGGCGGTCCCGGTGGTTGCGTTGTCCTGTTCTAGAAAACTGCCAGATAGTCCGCCGAGACATATCCGGTAACCCCGGGCTGCGCGGCCAAAGAGACCCTGCACCAGGTTTCCCCAGCATCGGTCCGGCAGTCGCGGCGGGTCAGTTCGGTGCCATCCGGCAGGCCCACGATCACCCTGTGTTCAAGTCCCGGGCCTGATCGTAATTTCAGCAGGTCGTCCGGACCGGCCCCCTTGACGACAACGCGCCCGCCAGTTCCGGCGGTGCAACCTGCGACAAGAACAAGTGCCAGCAAGGCCGTGAATGCGGTTCTGCTCATGGTGTCACCTCGATCATTCTGTATGTCCGCCCTGCTTTCACGTCGAAGCAGGTTCCTGCAACAGCAACATGATTTCCGGCGCCCGGTCGAGCATTTTCGCAGTCTCGTGAGCAGGATCCAGCTACGCGAAATTTGCTGATCCATGCATGAAAGCAACGCGGCGAGGGATATGCTTGGCGGAGGGGGCGCGACAAGGGTCGAACCTTCTCTGACCTTCGTTCTGTAGCGCCAAGCGTCCCGAATGCCTAGCCGCCGTGGTCGAACCCGGCGAGTAGAACGGCGTCGCAGTCCGCAGCCTCAATCCTTTGGGTGAGAAGCGGCTCGTAAAGATCAGAAAAATACCATTCGCGTGCGGCCGCAACCGACTTGAACTCGATGAGCACTGGAATGTTCGGGCGCCAGCTCCCCTCAAGAACTGCCTCGCAGCCGCCAAGGACCCGGTACCGGCCGTCGAATCGCTCAACCGTCTCGAATACCCTGGACCTATATGTTGCCAGCAGGTCGGGATCCCGAACCTGCTTCACATCGAAGAACACGAATGCGGCCATGGCAAACCTCCTTTCCGACTACCGGGTGGTTTCGTCCGATGGTAGAATCAGGCATGCAAGCCGACCATGTCCCAGCGTCCGGATTTCGTGATCGATCGGCCGGTTTCGATCCTCTCTCGGATGTCCTCGAACTTGTGCACCTCGAAGGGGCGCTACTGTTCATGGTGGACGCCAGCGACCCTTGGTGCGTCGACGTCCCGCCCGTCGCTGCCTATGCGGAGATTCTCGGTGCGCCGCGCGGCCGAGTGATTTCATTTCACATCGTTCTGGAGGGCGCCGGCCTGGCCTCCGTGCCCGGTTCCAACCCGACCCGCTTCCAGCCCGGCGACGTTCTGGTCTATCCGAAGGGAGACGCCTATCGCATGGAGAGCGCGCTAGGCACGCCTCCCGAGTTCGATCGCGACGGGATGATTGCGTTCTTCGCTGCGCTTGCCGCCGAGAGGTTGCCGTTCGTCGTTCCCGAGGGCGGTGGCGGGACCCCGACCGCGCGCTTCGTCTGCGGCTTCCTGACGGCCGACGCGCCCCTCTTCGACCCACTGCTGTCGAATCTTCCCGCGCTGCTGAAAGTCGGGCGACCGAACCCGGAATCGGATACGCTCTCCGGCCTTGTCGATGCGGCGGGCGCGGCGTTCGCGCGGGACGGCCCCGGCCTGCGGACGGTACGACGGAGCATATGCCGACTGATGCTCGTCGAGACACTGCGGCAACACCTGATGAACGTTGGCGCGCAAGAGGCGGGATGGCTTGCTGCCCTTGCCGATCCGGTCGCAGGAGCAGCCATTCGGATTCTTCACGAGCGGCCATCGGAGGGGTGGACGCTGGCATTGCTTGCGCGGCAAGTCGGAACGTCGCGAAGTGTCCTCTCGGAACGGTTCACCAGGAAGGTCGGACGCTCTCCCATGGATTACCTTGCATTTTGGCGCGTACAACTCGCTGGCGATATGTTGATGCGTGATCGCGTTTCGATCGAAGAGGCCGCTGCGCAAGTGGGATACGCCTCGGCCCAATCCTTCAGCCGCGCCTTCAAACGCGTCGCGGGTGTTTCGCCTGCTGTTTGGCGCCGTGATGCGGGAACGCCGCCCGCTGCGCGGCGAGATGGAAGTTCCTGACTCTATGCGATAACAATAGATCTGAGTTCGATGCCGGTGGCATTCGATGGCGGAGGCGGTGGGATTCGAACCCACGGTGGGCGTTAACCCACGTCGGTTTTCAAGACCGGTGCATTAAACCACTCTGCCACGCCTCCGACCGGCGCAGACCTAGCCGGAGACACCCCGACGCGCAAGATGTTCAGCGACGGATCGTCACGACGTTCGAGGCACTTGCGATCTCGATGGCGGTGATGCCGGCAAGCTGACGATAAGACAAAGCGAACGCGGCCGTGATCTGATCCGTCTCGGCGCGCGCGGGCAGTCGCGCCGCCTCGCTGTCGGGCAACGGCGGCAGGCCGACCATTCTGAGGCGAAGGACGCCGTCCGCGTCAGGTGAAATGCGGCCACGGGGTTGGGGACGTGCGGTCACGATCTCGACCGAATTGTAACCCTTGGTCGGGGCCATCGCGGTGACGACCAGCAGACGCCCTTCGCCCAGTGGTTCCCAACGCGCCCCGGTGATCTGCGGAATTCCCGGCCTGCTGTCCGCGAGGCTCGCGTAGCCCTCTTCCGGCTCAAGCGTTGCGCGATCGGGCGTGCCACCGCCTCCGCCCAGCCAGCCCAGAGGGTTCCAGCCGCTGTCGCTGAAGCGCCCGCCGCAGCCAGACAGAACGAGGGTCGAGATCAGCAGCGGCGCGATCAGTTTCGTCATGTCACCATCCCTTCTTTCGCCCGATTGTTAGGCGAAAGCGCGGCGCGGTGAAAGCCTCTTTGACCTTGCCGGCGCATCGCGTTAACCCGGACGGCACAGACCGGAGAACCGACATGGCCAGCCCCGCCTTTGAAGACATCGCCGCCACATTCGATTTCCTCGACGATTGGGAGGAGCGTTATCGGCATGTCATCGAGATGGGCAAGGAGATGCCGCCGATGGACCCGGCGCTGCAGGTGCCTGCAACCAAGGTCGAGGGCTGCGCAAGCCAGGTCTGGATCATGCCAAGGATCGAGAGTGGTCGTTTCGACTTTCAGGGCGACAGCGATGCGATGATCGTGCGCGGGCTGATCGCCATTCTGCACGCGCTGTATTCGGGGCTGCCGCTGGAACAGGTGGCCCGGGTCGATGCGCATGCAGAGCTTGCGCGGCTTGGGCTGGACGAACATCTGTCGTCGCAGCGATCAAACGGTTTGCGCGCGATGGTCGAGCGGATCAGGCAGCTTTCCGACGCCGCAGCGTGATCCAGCCGCCCCCCAGGACGCGCGTGCTGTCGGGGGCGTAGAACACGCAGGCCTGACCGGGGCTGACACCTTCCTCGGCAGTCAACAGCTCGACTTCGGCGCGACCGGCACCTGTGGGGCGCAAGATCGCCGGACGGGGCGGACGTGTCGAACGAATGCGGACCATGCACGCGATTTCGCCCTCGAATGCGTCGTCGCCCAGCCAGTTCACCTCGGTGACCGGAACGATTGTCGTGGCCAGCGCTGATTTCGGGCCGACGACGACCCGGCGCGTCTCAGGTTCCAGGCGAACGACATACAGCGGATCGCCCAACCCACCGATTCCAAGCCCGCGCCGTTGACCGATCGTATAATGGATCACACCCCGGTGCTGGCCGAGGACGTTTCCGTCCATATCCACGATCTCGCCCGGATCGGCCGCACCGGGACGCAACTTCTCGATCACCGAGGCGTAATCACCATTCGGCACGAAGCAGATATCCTGGCTGTCGGGCTTGTCGGCCACCGACAGCCCGTACTCGGCAGCCAAGGCGCGCGTGTCGGCCTTGCTTTGCAGGTGGCCAAGCGGAAAGCGCAGGAAATCCAGCTGCTCTTGCGTGGTCGAGAACAGGAAATAGCTTTGATCACGGCCGGTATCGGCGGCCATGTGCAATTCGGCGCGCTGCGTGCCGTCCTTGCGCTGGATGTAGTGCCCCGTGGCCATGCAATCCGCATCAAGGTCCCGCGCGGTCTGCAGCAGGTCTCGGAATTTCACGCGCTCGTTGCAGCGGATGCAGGGAACCGGGGTCGCGCCGGACAGATAGGCATCGGCGAATTCGTCGATCACGGATTCGCGGAACTTGTTTTCGTAATCCAGCACATAATGGGGAAAGCCCATGCGTTCGGCCACGCGGCGGGCATCATGGATATCCTGGCCGGCGCAGCAGGCGCCTTTCTTGGCCAGTGCCGCACCGTGATCATACAGTTGCAGCGTCACGCCGATCACATCATACCCCTCGCGGCACAACATGGCCGCGACCACCGAACTGTCCACCCCTCCGGACATGGCGACGACCACCCGGGTTTGCGCCGGGGGCTTGGCAAAGCCCAGGCTGTTCAATGCGGTATCGCCCGCACTGGTGCGGGGCAGGGCTGTGGTACTGGTCATGATCTCGAAGGCCTGTCGCGAACTGTCTCGAGATATAGTCAAATGCGGCACATTCTCAACCCGAACCGGGCGAAAAAGCGGATCGGGCTAACGTCACCTTAAGGGCTTTCCACGACTTTCGCAGGACGCGATCAAAGGACAGGTGGAATGTTCGTGAAGAAAATCAGTGGCCCCCGCACCGTGACCCTGCCGAACGGGTCGATCCTGACTGTGGCAGACCTGCCGCCGGTGAACACCCGTTGGGTCGCCAGCCGGAAAGAAACGGTAGTACTGGCCGTCACACACGGAATTCTTGCCCGGGACGAGGCGCTGCGCCGCTATGGCCTCTCAGAGGAAGAGTTCGACGCCTGGACGGATGCCGTGCGGAAACATGGGCGCGCAGCGTTGAAAGTGACGGCTTTGCAAAGATTCAGACAACCATAAGTTGCGCGATCTTTTTTTCATGTCATAAGTAACGACATATTAACGAATTGGGTCAATTCTCGTTACAGGATATTGACGCGAATCAAGGGCGAAAAAAGTCATGCGAATACTTCTGGTTGAAGATGATGCCAGCACGGCGCGTGCCATCGAACTGATGCTGACAGCCGCCAGCTACAATGTCTTTCGCACCGACATGGGCGAAGAAGGCATCGATCTTGCCAAGCTTTATGATTACGATCTCATCCTGCTTGATCTGGATCTGCCGGACATGCACGGAATGGAGGTATTGCGTCATCTGCGTCTGGCCCGCATCGATACGCCGATCCTGATCCTGACGGGGTCCGACGACACCGAGAGCAAGCTGCGCGGGTTCGGTTTCGGTGCGGACGATTACATGACGAAGCCATTTCATCGCGAGGAACTGCAGGCCCGGATACAGGCGATCATCCGTCGTTCGAAAGGTCACAGCCAGGCGATCATCCAGACAGGCGAAATCATGGTGAATCTCGACGCGCGATCGGTCGAGATCAAGGGCAAGCCGGTGAACCTGACCGGCAAGGAATACCAGATCCTTGAACTGCTCAGCCTTCGGAAGGGCACGACCCTGACCAAGGAAATGTTCCTGAACCATCTCTATGGCGGCATGGACGAACCCGAGTTGAAGATCATCGACGTGTTCATCTGCAAGCTTCGCAAGAAACTTTCCGAAGCGCTGGACGGTGAAAATCACATCGAGACGGTATGGGGGCGCGGCTATGTGCTGCGTGATCCCCGTCCCGCCAGTGAAGGACGGCTGGCCCTGGGGGCATAGTCGCTGAAGCACGCCTCGACCGTATTACGTTTCCAGTCAGTCCCGCCGCGCGTTGCCATCGCGCCGGCGGGCTTTTGCGGCTTGGCTGTCGGCGGTGTCCTGCATGTCACAGATGATCATCGCGGCAATCGGCGCGATGCTCTGGCCGCGGCGGGTTTGGTCGTCGTATAGATCCCCTATCAAGCGAATGGCCGGGCAGGGCAGGCAAAGATGGTGAACGATACCGACCGGAACAGATCACAGCTATCCGACCTGGATCCGCAGCAGGCGGGCCGCGAGATCGCCGATCTTGCGGTGCAGATCAGCGCGGCCGATGATGCATATCACGGAAACGACACCCCGGTGATCAGCGACGCGGAGTATGACAGCCTCAAGCGTCGGCTGGCCGCGCTGGAAGCGGCCTTCCCCGAACTGGCCGCGTCCGAAAGTCCGACGGGCAAGGTCGGCGCGGCGCCGTCCGAGGGGTTCGGCAAGATCCAGCACGCCCAACGGATGATGTCACTTGGCAACGCCTTCGACGCCGAAGAGGTCTCCGATTTCGTCTCCCGGATTCGCAGCTTTCTGAACTTGCCCGATGACGCAGCCTTGGCTTTCACGGCCGAGCCCAAGATCGACGGTTTGTCGCTGTCGCTTCGCTATGAGCACGGCAAGCTGGTGCAGGCCGCCACGCGCGGCGACGGCACGGTGGGCGAGAACGTCACCGCGAATGCCCGCACGATCGCCGACATTCCGCAGGAATTGCAGGGTGATGCGGGTGCGGTCGTCGAGGTTCGCGGTGAAGTCTACATGGCGCATGATGATTTTGCGCGTCTGAACGCCGATGGCGGCGGCCGGACCTTCGCCAACCCCCGCAACGCCGCCGCGGGTTCCTTGCGACAGCTTGACCCGGCAATCACCGCCAGCCGTCCGCTGCGGTTTTTTGCCTATGGTTGGGGCGAGCTGTCCCAGCCGCTGGCCAACACGCAGATAGAGGCGGTTCGGCGCCTGGCCGCGTTCGGGTTTCAGACCAATGATCTGACCTGCCTGTGCGACAACGCGGAGCAACTGATCGAGGCGTGGGCCCGGATCGAACAGCAGCGCGCGACGCTGGGTTATGACATCGACGGGGTCGTCTACAAGGTCAACGATCTGGGCTATCAGGCGCGGCTTGGATTTCGTTCGACCACGCCACGTTGGGCGCTGGCCCACAAGTTTCCCGCCGAAACCGCGTGGACCCGTCTGAACCGGATCGAGATTCAGGTCGGGCGCACCGGGGCCCTGTCGCCCGTCGCCCGTCTGGAGCCGGTGACTGTCGGCGGTGTCGTTGTCTCGAACGCGACCCTGCACAACGAAGATTACATCGCCGGACGCGACAACACCGGCGGGCAGATCCGCGAGGGGCGGGATATTCGCGAAGGCGACTGGGTGATGGTCTATCGCGCAGGCGACGTGATCCCCAAGATCGCCGATGTCGATCTGTCGCGCAGACCCGACGAAAGTCAGCCCTACGTTTTCCCTGAACGTTGTCCCGAATGCGGATCAGATGCGATCCGAGAGCCGGGCGATTCCGTCCGTCGCTGCACAGGCGGCCTGATATGTCCCGCGCAGGCAATTGAAAAACTGAAACATTTCGTTGGTCGTGCGGCATTCGACATTGACGGTCTTGGCGCCAAGCAGATCGAGATGTTCTTTGCCGATGACCTGCTGCCCATTCGCGAGCCGGCCGATATCTTCACGCTTGCCGAACGCGATGCGCAAAATCTTGGCAAGCTGAAGAATCGCGACGGTTTTGGCGAACGCTCGGCGCAAAAATTGTTCGACGCGATCGAGGATCGCCGAAGTATACCCTTGAAACGTCTGATTTTTGCCTTGGGGATCCGTCATGTCGGAGAGGTTGCGGCGGGGACGCTGGCGCGCCATTTTGGAACCTGGGATGCGCTGGCCTCCACGGTTGACGCCGCCTCGCACGAACCGGCATTCGCAGCCAGCGACGACAAGGCACGTCGCACGGCGCTGCCGGACAGTCCGAACTGGGCCGATCTGACAGGGATCGACGGCGTCGGTGCCGTTCTGGTCAGGTCATTGGTGACAACCTTCCAGCAGCAGTCCGAGCGTGCCAGCATCGACCGGCTGGTCGCGCAGCTGGATGTTCTGCCCGATCAGACACAGAGCGCCGGTGATACCGAGATCAGCGGCAAGACGCTGGTCTTCACCGGCACACTGGAACGCATGACCCGGGCCGAGGCCAAGGCGGTGGCCGAACGAATGGGCGCGAAGGTTGCAGGCTCGGTCAGTGCGAAGACGGATCTGCTGATTGCCGGGCCGGGTGCCGGCTCCAAGGCCAAGAAGGCGGCCGATCTTGGTGTCGCCGTCATCGACGAGGACGAATGGCTGCGGATCGCAGGGCAATGAACCAGCCAAGGGGCCGGCCGCCGTCGCTTTTCCCGCTGTTTGCAGCGATCGACACACTGCCCGGCATCGGCCCCAAGGGGCAGGCGGCGCTGGCCCAGATGGGCGTTGAACGGCCACGCGACCTGGTTCTGACGTTGCCAGCCAGCGGCGTGACGCGGCGGCGAATCGATCGGATCACTGACGCCCGGGCGCCTGAGACCGTAACGCTGGCGATTACGGCGGGTCGTCACCATCCGCCGACGGTTCGGGGACGCCCGTGGCGCGTCCACTGCGGCGATGATCACGGCGGGGATCTGACGCTGGTGTTCTTTCATCCCCGCCGCGACTGGATCGAAAAACAGCTTCCAACCGGCCAGCGCCGCATCGTCAGCGGCAAGATCGAACTGTTCGACGGGCTGGCGCAGATGGTCCATCCCGATCACATTCTGCGCGAGGACGACCCCCTTCCAGCTGATTTCGAGCCGGTCTATCCGCTGTCCGCGGGGCTGACCCAGCGGATGATGGCCAAGGCGATCGAGGCCGCGCTGACGCGCGTGCCCGAGGTCGATGAATGGATCGACCGGCAGGTGATCACCTCGCGCGGCTGGCCGGATTTCGGGCAGGCGCTGCGCCTTGCGCATGCGCCGAATTCGCCGCGCGACCTGTCACCGGACAGCCCTGCGCGTGCGCGTCTGGCCTATGACGAATTTCTGGCCCATCAGATGACCCTGGCGCTGGTCAGACGGGAAAAGCGCCGGTCGCGCGGTCGGCCAACCGCGGGTGACGGGCGGCTGCGGCGCGCGGTTCTGGACAACCTGCCCTGGCCGCCGACCGGCGCGCAATCTCGCGCGGTCGAGGAAGTCGCCGCCGACATGGCCAGCGACCGCCGGATGAGCAGGCTTCTGCAGGGCGATGTGGGTGCAGGCAAGACGCTGGTCGCGATGCTGTCGGCACTGGTCGCGGTCGAGGCTGGTGGACAGGCCGTGCTGATGGCCCCGACCGAGATCCTTGCACGCCAGCATGCCCGCGCCTTGCAGCCTTTGGCGCAAGCGGCGGGAATACGCCTTGCCGCGTTGACCGGGCGCGACAAGGGCGAATTGCGGGCGCAGTTGCTGCAGGATCTGGCCGAGGGTCGGATCGATATTCTTGTCGGCACCCACGCGGTCTTCCAGAAAGATGTACATTTCAACGATCTGCGGCTGGCGATCATCGACGAACAGCATCGCTTTGGCGTTGCGCAGCGGCTGGAATTGTCGGCAAAAGGCACCGCGCCGCCCGACATGCTGGTGATGACCGCGACGCCGATCCCACGATCGCTGGCCCTGACGCAATATGGCGATCTTGATCTTTCGGTGCTGGACGAGAAGCCGCCCGGACGGCAGCCGATCACCACCGTCATGATCGGCGACCACCGGCTGGACGAGGTGACGGCGCGGTTGCGGCACGCGCTGGATCAGGGGGCACGCGCCTATTGGGTCTGTCCGCTGGTCGAGGAAAGCGAGGTCAGCGACCTGACCGCCGCCGAGGCCCGGTTCCAGTCGCTGCGCGCGCAGTTCGGCGATCAGGTCCGACTGATCCACGGCCAGATGCCACCCGATCAGCGCGATGCGGCGATGGCCGATTTTGCCGGCGGTCGCGCCACGATCCTGGTGGCGACGACGGTGATCGAGGTCGGGGTGGACGTCCCCGAAGCGACGATCATGGTGATCGAGCGTGCCGAAAGCTTCGGCCTGGCCCAGCTTCACCAACTGCGCGGTCGGGTCGGAAGGGGGCAGGGCGCCTCGACCTGTGTATTGATGTATCACGCGCCGCTGAACGACACCGGCGCGCGCCGCCTGACGACGCTGCGCGACACCGAGGACGGGTTCCGCATCGCCGAGGTCGATCTGGAGATGCGCGGCGCAGGCGACGTGATCGGCACGGCACAGTCCGGGTTGCCGCGCTTTCATATCGGCGATCTGGAACATCAGGCCGGTCTGATGGCGGTCGCACGGCAGGATGCCCGCGCGCTTCTGGAACGTGACCCTTCGCTGGACAGTCCGCGCGGGCGGGCGGTGCGGCTGCTGATGTGGATGATGAGCCAGGATGAGGCGATCCGCCTGATCGGCATCGGTTAAGAATCCTTAAGATGTTCCTAAAAAGTTCTTTACAGAACGCCAGGCGTGTGAGAACAAAGGGGCAACAAAGAGGAGTTGCCCATGCCGCCCCACTTCATGTCCCGCGAATTCGTCAGCGACGCCCTTGGATTGGCCGCGCTGTCAGTGACCACCATCGTCGTCTTGTGGCTTCCCGCCATCCTGCAAGCCTGATTTCTGCCCCGCGACGCAATCCGGTGCCACCGCCTGTGCACCGACCTGTCCCTGCTCGCGCAACTTGACCGGCCCTGCTTGGGCCGGTTTTTTCTTGCGGTGATCTGTGCTGATCTGCGGCGTCAGGCGGCGGCCAGCGCCTGGTCCAACGCCTCCAGCGTGGCGTCCCAGGCCAGCAGGATCGACGCATGGCGATTGGGGTATTCGCGCGCGGGCAGCAAAGCCTCGAGATCGGCGAAGGGCGCGGCGGGGGCGGGGCCGTCGTCCTTCAACATGGCGCGCAGTTGGTCGCGGGCGGCACAGATCTGGTCGCGGTCGCGTCCGATCACCGCTGAACCCAGCACGGCGGCTGAGGCCTGACCCAGCGCACAGGCCCGAACCTGCTGCGCGAAATCGGCAATCCGGCCATTCTGCACCACGACATCGACCGTGACCGAAGACCCGCATTGCGGCGAACGACGCATCGCGCTGCCATCGGGGGCGTCAAGCCGGCCCTGATGCGGAATCGCGGTGGTCAGCGCCAGAATGCGGCGCGAGTAAAGCTGCATCAGGTCGCTGTCGGCCATCGGTCCTTCCCCGCGCGGTCCATTCATCCTAGATAGGTGGCGCGTTTGCGAAAGGAAACCCGATGTTCGATCCGGCCAGCCTAAAATACGACATCAACGGCCTGATCCCGTGCATTGCGCAGGATGCGGATACGGGCGAGGTGCTGATGATGGCATGGATGAATGCGCAGGCGGTGGCACGCACGCTGGACAGCGGCAAGGTCACCTACTGGTCGCGGTCGCGCGCCGCGTTCTGGGTCAAGGGTGAAAGTTCCGGACACACGCAGCGCCTGGTCGAACTGCGGGTGGATTGCGACCGCGACTGCCTGCTGGCGCTGGTCAACCAGACCGGTCCTGCCTGCCACACCAACCGGCGCAGCTGCTTTTATACCGCGATCCGAGACAGAGAAGAGCGCGTGATCATGGAGCCCATGCAGCAGACCTAACGTGGATTGCCCCGGTGCGGATCATGCGCCCAGCAATTCGCGAATATCCTGCGGCGTGGCGCCTTCGTCGCGGAACATGCGGATAGCGCGGGCGTCGTCGCGTTTAGCCAAGCGTTTGCCCGCATCGTCGCGGATCAGCCGGTGGTGATGATACAACGGCGTCGGCAGAACCAGCAGGCGTTGCAAAAGCACATGGATCCAGGTCGAATCGAACAGATCCTTGCCGCGCGTGACCACCGTGATCCCCTGCGCCGCATCGTCGACCACGACGGCCAGGTGATAGGATGTGCCCATACCCCGCCGGGACAGGATGACGTCGCCGATCCCGTCCCGAAATTCGGCGCAGGTCAGGATGTGGTCGTGGTCGGGCAGGATGATTTCGTCCCGAAATCCGATTCGGTCGGTCCCGATCGCCGCAAAGGCGCGGGCCGCATCAAGGCGGATGACATCGTCCGGGCCCGCGTCGGACATCGCGCGTCCGCGGCAGGTGCCGGGATAGATCAACCCGTCCGGTCCGACCGGCAGGGCACCTTCTTGCGGTGCCGACAATGCCGCGCGGATGTCACCGCGCCGACAGCAGCAGGGATAGCACAGTGGCGCCAGTCGCTTCAGCGCATCGCGATAGGCCGACATGCGGTCGGACTGACGCATGACCGGGCGCGGCCACTCAACGCCCAGCCACGCCAGATCCTGATAGATCTCGGTCTCGAATTCGGGCCTGCAGCGGTCACGGTCGATATCCTCGATCCGCAGCAGGAATTCACCCCGGTCCGCTGCCCCCGACGCGACCAGCGCGGCGTAGGCATGGCCAAGATGCAGCGGGCCGGTGGGCGACGGCGCGAAGCGGGTTCGCCTTATTGCGCCGACAGCCATGCCGAGAAATCGTCCTTGGCGCGCTGGGTGTAGGCCGGATAGCGGTCCTTGCGTCCCTTGCGGCCGCCCCGCATCTGGTCCAGCGGCGGAAACAGACCGAAATTGACGTTCATCGGCTGAAACGTCTTCGCCTCGGCCCCGCCGGTGATGTGATTGACCAGCGCGCCCATCGCAGTGGTGAACGGCGGCGCGGTCAGATCCCCGCCTTGGGCGTCCGCCGCTGCCATTCTGCCCGCCAGCAGCCCCATGGCCGCACTTTCGACATAGCCTTCGACCCCTGTCACCTGACCGGCGAAACGCAGGTTCGGCTGGCGGCGCAACCGCATCCGGTCGTCCAGAAGCGTCGGAGAATTCAGGAACGAATTGCGGTGGATGCCACCCAGACGCGCGAATCCGGCGTTCTGAAGTCCCGGGATCATCCGAAAGACCTGCGTCTGCGCGCCGTATTTCATCTTGGTCTGGAATCCGACGATATTATACAGGGTTCCCAGTGCGTTATCTCGGCGAAGTTGAACCACGGCATAGGGTTTCTCAGTCGGATTGTGGGCGTTTGTCAGCCCGACCGGCTTCATCGGGCCGTGGCGCAACGTCTCGCGGCCGCGTTCAGCCATCACCTCGATCGGCAGGCAGCCGTCGAAATAGCCGGCGGTTTCGCCTTCGCGGAACTCGGTCTTGTCCGCGGTCAGCAGCGCGTCGATGAATGCCTCATACTCGGCTTTGGTCATGGGGCAGTTGATATAGGCGCGGCGTTCGACCTCGGTCTCGCCCTTGTCATAACGGCTTTGTTCCCACGCCACGCTCATGTCGATGGTGTCGGCATGAACGATCGGCGCGATCGCATCGAAGAAGGCCAGCGCCTCGGTCCCGGTCAGACGACGGATCGCGTCAGCCAGCTTGTCCGATGTCAACGGGCCGGTCGCGACGATCCAGTTGCCGTTATCGGGCAATTCCGCCACCTCGTCGGTCCGGATCTCGATCAGGGGTTCGGCACGCAACGCTTCGGTCACGGCCGCCGAAAACGCCTCGCGATCCACGGCAAGGGCGCCGCCGGCAGGCAGGCGGTGACGGTCCGCCATCGCCATAATCAGCCCGCCCGCCGCCCGCATTTCCCAATGCAGCTGTCCGACGGCGTTCATGACGTCGTCATCTGACCGGAAGGAATTGGAACAGACCATCTCGGCGCAGTCGCCGGTCTTGTGGGCGAAGGTGCCGGTATGGGGGCGCATCTCGTGCAGGATGACGGGCACGCCGGCCTGGGCCACCTGCCAAGCGGCCTCGGATCCGGCCAATCCTGCACCGATGATATGGACGGGCTGCATGCGGGATCTCCTTCGACAAGCCGGACGCATCTGCTAGCAGCGACCGCTGAATTTGAAAAGAGCGGCGCCAGCGGCGCCGCCCTTGAAGAAAGCCTGGGCCCAGGTCGGGCAAGGGCTTATTCTTCGGTTGCCTCTTCGGCTTCCGCGGCCTCGTCGGCATTGTCGGCTTCATCATCGCTGGAACGCAGCGCCGACGGTGCCGCGATATTGGCGATCACGAAGTTGCGGTCGATGGTCGGCTTGGCGCCGGCCGGAAGATCCACCTCGTCGATGTGGATACTGTCGCCGACTTCGTGATTCGACAGATCGACCGTGATATGGTCGGGAATGTCGCCCGCAGTCACCACCAGTTCAACTTCGGGACGCACGGTCACAAGCGTGCCGCCCTTGCGCAGACCGGGGCAGTTCTCCTGGCCGATGAATTCGACCGGAATGAACAGGTTCACCTTCGAGGTGCGGCGCAGACGCATGAAGTCGATATGGATCGGCAGATCCTTGACCACGTCCTTCTGGACGGCACGGCAGATCACGCGCACATCGTCCCGACCGTCAACCTTCAGGTTCCACAGGGTGGACATGAAGCGACCGGCACGCAGCTTGGTCAGCAGATTGTTGAAATCGAACGCAACGGCGACCGGTTCCTTGTGGTCTCCATATACGATGCCGGGCACCTTGCCTTCGCGGCGAGCTTGGCGGGCGGCCCCCTTGCCTGTCCCCGCGCGTGCCTCGGCCACCAGATCCGGGATCTCTTTGGCCATGATATATCATCCTATGATCAATGTTGACGCCGCCATCCTCCAAGGGTGCATGACGGCAGGATGCGGCGCATACTGCAATTCGGCATCGATGGGAAGAGACAAGTCTTGCCGCAAGTGAACAAAGATTGACTAGGCGAATAATTGCCGACTAGTGTAAGTTTCGATTCGTCGCCAGTTGTATTTTTGGAATTTCCATGAGCACCCGATATCACGGCATTGACTTCCTTCGGGTGATCCTGGTTTGTGGTGTCGCCTTCGCTCACGCTGCGATGCTGAACGGGCATTATGCCGATTGGGTGCCGATTTTCGGAAACGGCATCCTTCGATCGCTGGTCCCGACATTCGCGCTGATTTCCGGCTATGGTGCCTATCAGACCGTCAAGCGCGGAAGATTGAAGTCCTGGACCATTGGTCTGATGTGGCTCTATCTTCTCTGGTGCGTGATCTATGCGCCTTTGTGGTTGCGCGACATAGGCGGCGTTCAGGACTTCATCCGTCAGATGATCCTTGGGCCGATGCATCTGTGGTATATCGCCGCCTTGCTGCAGTCGGTGGCCCTGATGCTGCTGTTGTTCCTGCTGATCCCGGACCACAAGCGCGCAAGTCGTCTGGTCATGACAAGTGCGCTGGTCGTCGCGCTTCTGGGAAGCTTCCTGCAATACGGCTTCTATCTTGGCTTCATCGACCTGCATCTGGAGATGATCCGTTACAGTGCGTTCTTCATATATCCCTTCGTGGCCATGGGTTACCTGCTTGCGGAATGGATGGGGGACAGCGGACGGGACGTTCTGCCCGCAGCAGGATGGCTTTGGCTGGCGGTCATCGTGATGTCGGTCCTGCGGCTGCTGGAAGCGGGATATTTCCTGGGCCTGCCCGGAACACATGACTGGGATCCGCCAGAGTTTCCGTTGCTTGCATATGGTTATCCGCTGATTGTCATGCTGGCCTTCATGAGGCTGAACCTGCCGCAGCCACGCGTTGATCTGGTCACATTGTCGGTGATGATCTATCTGGCGCATCTTGGGGTCATTCTTGCCATGATGCATTTCGGGCTGAAGTCGCTGTGGCCGAATTTCGCGGCGTCGGTGCTGATTCCAACAGCGGTCGTTCTGGCGACGCCCGGCTTTCCGTGGCTTGGCGCGCGACACAGGAACCGCGATGCTACCCGGCACCCGCGCGACGGCGCATCGCGCGTGAACAGCCGCTGAATTTCGGCTCAGGCGCCGTATTCGGTCGTGAACCCCTGCGGGATCAAAAGGTTATGCCGGCCCAGGTCGGTGACCTTCCGTTCGCCGCACAGCGCCATGCTGATATCCAGTTCCTTCCGGATCACTTCCAGTGCCGAGGTCACACCGGGCTCGCCCATCGCACCCAGACCGTGCAGGAACGCGCGCCCAATCCATGTCGCATGTGCCCCAAGCGCCAGCGCCTTCAGCACGTCCTGACCGCTGCGAATGCCGCTGTCCATGTGGATTTCGACCCGGTCGCCGACAGCTTCGACGATATGCGGCAGCATCCTGATCGAGGACAGTGCCCCGTCAAGCTGCCGGCCACCATGATTGCTGACCACGATCGCGTCTGCGCCGAAATCGGCGGCGCGTCGCGCATCCTCGGGGTCCAGAATGCCTTTCAGGATCAGCTTGCCGCCCCACATGTCGCGGATCGCCGCGATCTTGCCCCAGTCCAGCCGGTCATCGAACTGTTCGGCGGTCCAGCTCATCAGTGACGAGGTGTCGCCAACGCCCTTCGCATGGCCGACGATATTGCCGAAATGGCGGCGGCTGGTCTTCAGCATGCCCAATCCCCAGCGCCACCTGGTCGCAAGGTCCAGCATCACCGGCAGGGTCAGCTTGGGGGGCGCGGACAGGCCGTTCTTCAGATCCTTGTGCCGCTGCCCCAGGATCTGCAGATCCAGCGTCAGCACAAGTGCGCTGCATCCTGCCTTCTTCGCGCGATCGACGATGGCGGCCAGAAAATCCTGATCCTTCATCACGTAAAGCTGAAACATGAAGGGCTTGCTGGTATGAGCCGCGACATCCTCGATCGAACAGATCGACATCGTGGACAGGGTGAAGGGCACGCCGAACTTCTCTGCCGCGCGCGCGGCATGGATTTCGCCGTCCGCGTGCTGCATGCCCGCCATCCCGATGGGCGCAAGACCCACCGGCATGCTGACCGGAAGGCCGGCCATGTCCGAGGCCGTGGAACGGTCGGACATGTCCACGGCAACTTTCTGGCGCAGCTTCAGCCGCGCGAAATCGGTCGTGTTCTCGCGAAACGTCTGTTCGGAATAGCTGCCCGATTCCGCATAGTCATAGAACATCTTCGGCGTGCGCGCCCGGTGCAGCGCCTTGAGGTCATCGATACAGGTTATGACGGGCATGTTCCGGCGCTCCGAACTGGTTCCGACCGTCTTAGCTGCGCTGTCACGTCGCTGCAATCATCCGGCGCTGCCGCCCATCCTGGCGCGGGATTCGGGTTCGATCACCGGACGCCGCAGCGCCTTTGCACGTCCGCGCAAGGCTTCGGCGCGATCCTCGGTTGCCGCATCGATGGCATCGGGATTCGCGGCGGCGTCCGCTGCATGATCCGGCAGCGTAGGTTCCGACAGGATCTGCTGCGTCGGCAACAATGTCGGATAGGGCGCGGCGTCGCGGTCGCAGCCCGCGGCAAGCAGCATGAGGGGCAGGGTGGCAAGGCGAACGACATGTCTCATGGCGGCAGGTTATGCGCCCCGTCCAGTGACGGCAACGGCGCATGTTGGGGCTTTCCGCGGGGCCGCGCGGGCTCTAGTAAGGCCAGATGGCAAGAACCCAGGGATCCCGCGCCGAAATCACCGGCCCTCTCATCCGCTCCGAGGCGCGCAAGCTGTTCGCCCGCAATGGGTTTGCGGCCGTTTCGATGCGTCAGATCGCAGCCGCCGTCGGGGTGCAGGCTGGCGCGCTTTACGCCTACACGCCCGACAAGCAGGCGTTGCTGTGCGATCTGCTGGAAAGCCACATGCAGGATCTTCTGGATGCATGGCAGGACGATCCGCACGCGGATCCGCTGGACCGGCTTGAACGCTTCGTGCGGTTTCACATCGGATTCAGCCTCGATCATTCCGACGCGGTTTTCCTGTCCTATATGGAATTGCGCAATCTCACCCCCCAGAATTACCGCAAGATCGCCGGACTGCGTCGCAGATACGAAGATCTTCTGGACGGAATCCTGCGTGACGGGATGTCTACCGGCCGCATGCACATAGATGATCGCAAGCTGGCGACCATGGCGCTGATCGCGATGCTGACCGGCGTGACCAACTGGTATCGCGAGGGGGGGCGGCTTGACCGCCAGCGGATCGGTGATGTCTATTGGGGCCTTGCGCGCGGTGCCGTCGGTGCCGATTGACCGCGGCCTCTTCATTGCCGAGATACGCCCATGGCGGCGCTTGCCGTCACCACCTGCCGTCCCGATAATCGCCCCATGAGTCTGCCGCCCGGCTTCCTTGACGAATTGCGCAATCGCGTCCCGATCAGCCGCGTGATCGGGCGCAAGGTGGTGTGGGATCAGCGCAAGTCCAATCAGGCTCGTGGCGACTGGTGGGCGCCTTGCCCCTTTCACCAGGAAAAATCGGCCAGCTTTCATTGCGACGATCAGAAGGGCTTCTACTACTGCTTCGGATGCCACGCCAAAGGCGATGCGCTGACCTTTTTGCGAGAGATTGACGGGCTGGATTTCATGGGCGCGGTCAAGGTGCTGGCGGCCGAGGCCGGCATGACCGTCCCCGAGCCTGACCCCGCCGCGCGCGAGCGCAGCGATCGCCGCAGCCGCCTGCTTGACGTGACCGAAGCCGCCTGCCGCTGGTTTCGCCTGCAACTGCAGACCGGCGCGGCCGCAGAGGCGCGCGATTATCTGGTCCGCCGCGGGCTGGATCGCGAGGCCGAGGATCGCTTCGAGATCGGCTTTGCGCCCGACAGCCGCACCGCCCTGACATCGGCGCTGCGCGAGAAGGGGTTCGATGAGTCGCTGATCGTCGAGGCCGGCATGGCCGCAAAGCCCGACAATGGCGGCGCGGCCTATGATCGCTTTCGCGGACGGATCATCTTTCCGATCCGGGACGGGCAGGGGCGCTGCATCGGCTTTGGCGGGCGGGCGATGGACCCGAATGCACGGGCCAAATACCTCAACAGTCCCGAGACGCCGTTGTTCGACAAGGGCCGCAATCTTTATCATCTGGCCCCCGCCCGGACGGCTGTGGCGCGCGGTCAGCGCCTTGTGGTCGCCGAAGGCTACATGGATGTCATCGCCCTTGCGCGGGCAGGATTCGAGGGTGCCGTCGCCCCCCTCGGGACAGCAGTGACCGAGGAACAGTTGCGGCTGATGTGGCGCATCTCGCCCGAACCGATCATCGCGCTGGACGGCGATGCGGCCGGACAACGCGCGGCGCAGCGACTGATCGACCTGGCGCTGCCGATGACCGGTCCGGGGCAGGCGCTGCGATTTGTCATGCTGCCAGCCGGGCAGGACCCCGACGACCTGATCCGTGCGGCGGGACCGGGTGCGATGGGGGCGCTGCTGGATCAGGCCCGGCCTCTTGTCGATCTGCTTTGGACGCGCGAGACCGAGGGGCAGATCTTTGACAGCCCCGAACGCCGCGCGGCTCTGGAACGCAGGCTGCAGGATGCGATCGCACGGATCCCGGACGAGTCGACTCGCCGACACTATGGCGACGAGCTTCGAGCCAAGCGCCGCGATCTGTTCGGGACCGCGTGGCGCGATCGCGGCAAGACGCGCGGCGCATCGGCGAAGGGCGCGAGCAAAGGACCGGCTGGTCGCGGACCCGCCACGCGCGCGCCGATTCCGGTTTCGGCGGCAGGTGCGGGCGGGCAGCCGGGCGAATGGCTGCTGGAAGGCGCAAGCCTGCTGATCTGCGCGCTGCGTCCTGATCTTGTGCCGTTGGCCGAGCGGAATCTGGAACGGCTGGTTCCCCACGATCCGGACCGCGCGGCTCTGCTGCATGACCTGTTGGCGGGCAGCGACAGCGCCGCGGGTCGCCGCGCCCTTGAAACGCTTCGCGCCGACGCCCATCTGGGCCTGACCCCGGCCGTGATCGAGGCGCAGGACGACGCGGCCGCCGCGGCGATCCTGACCAATCTTCTCGACCGGCTCGAGGCGCAACGTGCTGCGGGTGCCGAGCTTGCCCGCGCCGAGGCCGAAATCCAGGGAGAGGCCGACGAGGGTCTGACCTGGCGCATGCAACAGATCGCCCGCGCCCGTCATCGGGCCGAACGCCCGGACATGGAGGACAGCGGAGATCTGAACGAGGATCGCGACGCGTTGTCGGCACAGCTTGCCGGTTGGCTCAGCGATCAGATCTGGCGCAAGCCGCCGCGTCGCTGAACGCAGCACCTGGCAGGTGCGAATCGTTTCGCGAAGGCTTGCGAATCATCAAGCGGGGACGGCCTTTGATCCGGCCCCGGTTCGCGATAGAAGTAAGGGCGATTCGTGCTGATTCGCACCACCTCGCGAATCACCGCCCCGAGAAGGAGCCCTGGATGGCCGCCAAGGACGACGAACAAGACAAGACCGACAAGGACGAAAACGCGCATTCGCTGGACATGAGCCAGGCGGCCGTCAAGAAGATGATCGCCGAGGCGCGCGAGCGCGGCTACATCACCTATGATCAGCTGAATTCCGTCCTGCCGCCCGAGCAGGTCAGCAGCGAGCAGATCGAGGACGTGATGTCGATGCTGTCCGAAATGGGCATCAATGTCATCGAGGAAGAGGAAGGCGCCGAAGAGGCCGAGGGCGGGGCCGTCGTGACCACCGGCAGCGGTTCGCGCGAGGTCGCCGTCGCCGCGACCGAAACCGAAAAACTGGATCGCACCGACGACCCCGTGCGGATGTATCTGCGCGAGATGGGCTCGGTCGAGTTGTTGTCGCGCGAGGGCGAGATTGCAATCGCCAAGCGCATCGAGGCCGGTCGCAACACCATGATCGCGGGGCTTTGCGAAAGCCCGCTGACCTTCAAGGCCATCACGATGTGGCGGCAGGAACTTCTGGATGAAGAAATCCTGTTGCGCGACGTCATCGACCTGGAGACCACCTTCGGTCAGTCGATGGACGATGAAGAAGGCGCCGAGGAAGAAGAACTTGCCGAGGCCGGCACGACGGACGACGCTTCGCAAAAGCGCGAGGAACTGGACGCCGACGGCAATCCCATGTCGCGCGAAGACGACGAGGACGAGGACGACGGCGCCAATCTGTCGCTGGCCGCGATGGAGGCCAGCCTGAAGCCGAAAGTTCTTGAAACGCTGGAAGCGATCGCGCTGGACTATGAACGTCTGGCCGACATGCAGGATCAGCGGATGTCGGCGACGCTGAACGAGGACAGTAGTTTCTCCGCCACCGCCGAAACCGACTATCAGAAGCTGCGCAGCGAGATCGTCGTTCTGGTCAATTCGCTGCACCTCAACAACAGCCGTATCGAGGCGCTGGTCGACCAGCTTTACGGCATCAACCGCCGCATCGTCACGATCGATAGCGGGATGGTCAAGCTGGCCGACGCGGCACGCATCAACCGTCGCGAGTTCGTCGATGCTTATCGTGGCAGCGAACTGGACCCGAACTGGGTCGAACGCCTGTCGCAGAACGCCGGGCGCGGATGGCAAGCCCTGTTCGACCGCTCGCGCGACAAGGTCGAGGATCTTCGCGCCGAGATGGCGCAGGTCGGACAATATGTCGGCGTCGATATCGAGGAATTCCGCCGGATCGTCAGCCAGGTCCAGCGCGGCGAGAAAGAGGCCCGTCAGGCCAAGAAGGAGATGGTCGAGGCAAACCTGCGTCTGGTCATCTCGATCGCCAAGAAATACACGAACCGCGGCCTGCAATTCCTTGATCTCATTCAGGAAGGAAATATCGGTTTGATGAAGGCTGTCGACAAGTTCGAGTATCGTCGCGGCTACAAGTTCTCGACCTATGCGACGTGGTGGATCCGTCAGGCGATCACCCGGTCCATCGCGGACCAGGCCCGCACGATCCGTATTCCGGTCCACATGATCGAGACGATCAACAAGCTGGTCCGCACCGGTCGCCAGATGCTGCACGAGATCGGCCGCGAGCCGACCCCCGAGGAACTGGCCGACAAGCTGCAGATGCCGCTGGAAAAGGTTCGCAAGGTGATGAAGATCGCCAAGGAGCCGATCAGCCTTGAAACCCCGATCGGGGACGAGGAAGACAGCCAGCTTGGCGATTTCATCGAGGACAAGAACGCCGTCCTGCCGCTGGACAGCGCGATTCAGGAAAACCTGAAGGAAACCACGACCCGCGTTCTGGCCAGCCTGACCCCGCGCGAGGAACGGGTTCTGCGTATGCGCTTTGGCATCGGCATGAACACCGACCATACCCTGGAAGAGGTCGGCCAGCAGTTCAGCGTCACCCGCGAACGCATCCGCCAGATCGAGGCGAAGGCGTTGCGCAAGCTGAAGCATCCGTCGCGCAGCAGAAAATTGCGGTCCTTCCTTGACCAGTGATCCGATCATGTTCGACGGGCTGGGGTACTTCCTGTATCGCAGCACTGCGTGCGACGGTCTGAATGTCGGCGATCTGGAGGATATTCTTCAGGCCGCCCGCCAGCGCAACGAATCGGCAAGCCTGACCGGATGCCTGCATCACGAGGACGGGTTGTTCTTTCAGTGGCTGGAGGGACCGCAGCACCAGTTGCAGCACGTCATCCAGTCGATCCTTCGCGATACCAGGCACCGTGACATCACCGTGCTTGGCGAAGGCAGTCTGACGCAACGGCGGTTCCAGGACTGGCGGATGCGGTTTTCCGACCGCAAGCATGGCTCGTTGATGGACTGGTTTGCCAGTTCATCCGCCTCGACGGTTGATCGAAGCGACTATGCCGGCGGCGTGGCGGCGTTCCTGCAGTCGGTGGCGCTCTAGATCATTCGTTGCTATCCCGTCAGGCACGGGGTTGTATCGCAGCACAAAAAGTGAACACTGTCGCTTGAAAAGACGGAGCGTTCATGCCTGAGAACCTATCCCGGCAGATTGTCGCATTGTTCAACGATCTGGCGACGGTGCAGACGATGCTGGCGTTTGCCGTGGCCTGTTGGGTTCTGCTGTGGTTTGTCGCGGCAAACTGGCGGCGCGGACGCGCACAGGCGCAGGCGATCTTGCAGGAAAAGTCCGCGCAGCTTCACGATTTGCGCGCGGAACTTGACACGTCGACAGAACGCAACCGGCAGTTCGAGCTAGATCTGGGCCAACGCGAGGCGCGAGCCGAGGCGCAGGCGGCACGGCTTGCCGAGTTGGGTGACGAGCGCGACGGGCTTGCCGATGTTCTACATCAGACCCGGCAGCAACTGTCGCAAGCCCAGTCCGATCTGGCCGAGACCCGTCTTGGCGCGCGCAAGGATCGCGAAGCCGCAGAACGCGAAATCGCGACGCTGCGCGAGCTGCGCGAGGAAATGACAGGCCAGTTCAAGCTGCTTGCGGCCGAGACGTTGCGCGTTCAGCAGAACGATATCCAGAAGGCGCAGGGCGAACAGCTGACGGCACTGCTGAATCCCTTCCGCGAACAGGTGCATCGTTTCCAGACCGAATTGCAAAGCCGGAACAAGGTCTTGGACGAAGAAGGTGCGCGTCTGCGCGAACAGATCGCGTTCCTGCACAAACGGTCCGAGGATATTTCGCGCGAGGCCGTGAACCTGACCCGCGCATTGAAGGGCGACAAACAGCGGCAGGGCGCCTGGGGTGAAATGGTGCTGGAGCGTATCCTTGAAGGGTCGGGGCTGGAATCCGGCACGCATTACGACATTCAGGCCAGCTGGCGTGACGAGGATGGCAAGCTGTGGCGACCCGACGTCGTGGTGAAGATGCCGCGTCAGAAGATCATGGTGATCGACAGCAAGGTGTCGCTGAACGATTACGAAGTTTCGGTCAATGCCGAGGATCCGGCCGAAGTCCAGTCCGCGCTGCGTCGTCATGTCGCCGCGATTCGCGCCCATATCGTCACGCTGGGGGACAAGGGCTATCACCGCATGGACGACAATTCGGTCGATTATGTGCTGATGTTCATCCCGATCGAGGGCGCGTTCTCGGATGCGTTGCGCGCCGACCCGTCGCTTGCGGGCTTTGCGCTGGAACGCGGTGTCGGCCTGACCACGCCCACGACGCTGATGCTGACCCTGCGCACCGTCGAACATATCTGGTCGGTCGAGCGGCGCGAAAGCAACGCCATGGAAATCGCCAGCCGCGCGGGCGCGCTGTATGACAAGGTTGCGGGGTTCGTCGATTCCATGGAGGCCGTGGGCCGGGCGCTGGATCAGGCAAGCCGCGCGCACGGCCAGGCCGTGGATCGCCTGTCGCGCGGTCCGGGCAACGTCATCCGTCAGGTCGAGATGCTGCGCGATCTGGGCGCGCGGGCGCAAAAGCAGATCGCGATGGACCATGACCGACAGGATCAGCAGCAGCCCCTTTCACCGCCGCCCGCCGGCGCCAGCGAGGCGGCAGAATGAACCATGTCTTCCGCATCGAGACGCACGGTCCCGCCTGCCATGAGTTCACGCATGAAATTGCCGCGTGGCTCGGCAATTTGCAGGCCCGCGATGGGGTTCTGACGCTGATGGTTCGTCATACGTCGTGTTCGTTGCTTGTTCAGGAAAATGCCGATCCGGATGTTCAGGTCGATCTTCTCAACTGGCTGGACCGGATCGCGCCACCAGCCGATCACCCGACGATGGGGTGGATCAGCCACCGTGACGAGGGCCCGGACGACATGCCCGCACATCTGAAGGCTGCGGTGCTTCCGGTCAGTTTGCAGATCCCGGTCGTTGGCGGACGGATGCAACTGGGAACATGGCAGGGGATCTATCTGGTGGAACACCGTCGCGCGCCGCATCGGCGTCAGGTGGCGGCGATGTTCCAGTCAGCATGAACCGTTCTATGCCTGCGGCATCAGGAAGATTTCGCGGATCGCCGCGCGCTTCGGTGCATCGATGATCTGGATGACGGCATTCGCGACATCTTCGGGTTGCAACTTGTCCGGCGCACCCTGATCGAAGAACGGCGTGTCCACCATGCCGGGCGCAACCACTGCACAACGACCACCCCATTCGCGCATTTCCTCGGCCATGTTCCCGGCATAGCCGTGAACGAACCATTTCGTCGCGCCATATATTGACCCTGCGATATGCCGTCTGCCGGCGGCCGATCCGGTCAGCACCAGGGTGCCTTGGGTCTTCCGCAGTTCCGGCAGGGTTGCCCGCGCTGTCATTACCAGACCGGTGATATTCAGATCGATCATGCCGCGGATATCGTCCAGATCACCGCCCTCGGTCCCGGGCTTCGACAAGCCGCGACCGGCGTTGGCGAAAACCGCGTCAATGCCTCCGAAACGATCGACCGCACCGGATGTGGCGCGAAGAAGATCAGCCTCTTGCGTGACGTCGCCCGGAAAGATCGCCGCAGCATCGCCCAACTCGTTCTGCAGGGATCTCAACTTGTCCTCGGAACGCGCCATCAAAGCCACGTTCCAGCCACTGGCCACGGCGGCGTGGGCGGTTGCCGCGCCGATACCGGACGAGGCCCCGGTGATGAACAGGGTCTTGGGCATATCGCACCTTTCTTGAGCTGAAATCTGTCGCGTCGCTGCGCGATGAACGCGGCATTCGGGCCACAGGTTCCGCAGGCCGCATCTTGTGGGCTGTGGATAACGCTACCCAATCCCTGCGGTCGACCCTATAGTTCATGCGGAAGTCGCGGCCGAGGGGACATAGGGATGCGCTGCCCGTTTTGCGGAAATGTCGATACGCAGGTCAAGGATTCACGCCCGGCCGAGGACAATGTGGCGATCAGACGTCGACGTTTCTGCCCGGCCTGCGGAGGGCGCTTTACCACCTATGAACGGGTGCAGCTTCGCGATCTGGTCGTCGTAAAAAGCAATGGCAAGCGCGAGGATTTCGACCGCGACAAGATGGCCCGGTCGATCCGCATCGCCATGCAGAAACGTCCCGTCGAACCAGAACGGATCGAACAGATGATTTCGGGCATCGTGCGGCGGCTGGAAAGCACGGGCGAGACGGACATTCCCTCGAAGATGATCGGCGAGATCGTGATGGAGGCGCTGTCGCGGATCGATAATGTCGGGTACGTTCGCTTTGCCAGCGTTTACAAGAACTTCCAGGACGCCGACGATTTCGACAAGTTCGTGTCTGAACTGCGCCCCGGCAATCTGCCAGAGTGAGCCAAGACCTCGAAGACCGCCAACATATGGCCCATGCCCTGCGCCTGTCGCGGCGGGGGCTGGGCAATGTGTGGCCGAATCCGGCGGTCGGTTGCGTGCTGGTGCGCGCGGGCAGGGTGGTCGGTCGCGGCTGGACGCAGCCCGGAGGACGGCCGCATGCCGAACGTGTCGCCCTGGAATATGCGGGCGCGCAGGCGCGCGGCGCAACGGCCTATGTCACGCTGGAACCTTGCGCGCATCACGGTCGGACGCCGCCCTGCGCCGAGGCTTTGGTCGCATCCGGCATTGCGCGCTGCGTCACGGCCCTGACTGATCCCGACCCGCGCGTGGCGGGGCGTGGCCATGCGATTCTGCGCGAGGCGGGGATCAAGGTCACCGAAGGCATCTGCGAAACACAGGCGCGCGCCATTCAGGCGGGCTTCCTGATGCGCGTCACGCAGGGTCGGCCATTCGTCACGCTGAAACTTGCGACCAGTCTTGATGGACGTATTGCCACGCAACAGGGCGAAAGCCGTTGGATCACCGGCGCGGCGGCGCGGCGGCATGTGCATGCCATGCGTCTGCAGCATGACGCCATCATGGTGGGCGGGGGCACCGCGCGTGCAGATCATCCGGCACTGAATGTGCGCGGTTTCGGACCCGTTCGTCAGCCGGCGCGCGTCGTCCTGTCGTCGCGGAAGCTGCCCGAACTGCCGCCCGAGGGTCCGGATTACGGGCCCCTTTGGCATCTGTCGGGGCCGATCGACCCCATTCTTGACCAACTGGCCGACCGGGGGATTACCCGCGTCTTCTGCGAGGGTGGTGGGAAACTGGCCGCAGAATTGATCGCGGCGGATCGGGTGGACCAACTGCTTTGCTATTCCTCCGGGCTGGTTCTGGGCCAGGATGCTCGTGCGTCGCTTGGCGGGCTTGGGCTGGCGCGGCTGGCCGACGCGCCCCGTTTTCGCCTGCTCGAGACGCGGCGCATCGGCAATGACATCCTGCACCGTTGGGGCCGCGACTGATCGCGCGCAAGACCTATCTGCGCCAGATCCAGGAATGGCCGGACAGCGCGCCCTGCGCCTTCGACAGAATACGCAAACCCGCACCGCGTGGCACAAGCGACGGATCGGCCAGTCTTTCCAGTGCAACCTCGACAGGGCAGGGCAGCCCGGTGACCGGATCACGATAACGGGGATAGGCGATCAGACAGGCATGAACCAGCGCCGCAAGTGACGGGCGGGTCTGTCTGCGCGCGGGTTGCGTGCCCAGATCGCGGGTCAGCCCCCAACCGGCATAGAAGGGCGCGCCCAGCACCGTCACCGGCACGCCGCGCAGCAGGGCTTCGAACCCCAGCGTCGATGTGATCGTCCAGACCTCATCAACCACGGTCAGCAGCGCAGCCGCATCGGTCTTGCGCACCACCTGATCCGCCAGCCGCTGCAGATCCGTCTCGGCGATCACGCCGGGCCGCAACCCTGCCTCGACATCGGGATGCGGCTTGTAGATCAGATAGGCGTCCGGGTTCTCGGCGCGGGTTCGTGCAAGCAGATCAAGATTGCATTTCTCGCAACCGGCGCCCAGGCGGATCGAGGCGTCATCCTCGACCTGACCAGGAACCAGAATGACGCGCCGCCCGTCCGTGCCGGGAAGCGTCGGTGCCACCCCATCCAGATTGTATTTCGACAGGCCGGCTGCCCGGACCCGGTCGATCACCCGCAAGGCGCGCGCCTCGCCACCAGGCGGTGGGCCGGCTGCAATCAGTCTTTCAAGGCGGCTTTCACGTGTCGGATCGTAATAGATGCCCAGGTCATCCGCGACCAGCGACAGCGGAGGCGTCAGCGCCGCCCCCAGCCCCCGGGATCGCAGGAAACCGTCCTCCACGCGGGTCGCATGGGGGACATGATCGGCACGTCCGGCCCATCCCAGTGTAACCTGGGGCGAGGGCGTTGCGGTAAAGCGGACCGGATGGGCGTCGCCAAAGGCGCGGCTGATGAATGCCCGCTTCCACAGCCGCATGCCATAGGCCACGTGACCGGCGCGATCCTGTCGCCAGACCCGCGCCTCTGCATGGATCTGATCCACCGCGCCCTCGAAATCGGTCAGACGGTTCCGACAGGGATCATACCAGACGGGGCCAAGAAGATGACTGGCCGCGAACAGGGATTCGCGCGTGGCATGGCCGCGGCGCCCCTTGGGCAAGGCAAGTTCATCATCGCTGAGGCCCCAGCCCGCGTAGAAGGGTTGCCCGAACAATCGCGGACGACACCCTGCCAGGATCGCCTCGTACCCCAGCTGCGAACTGACGGCGTAGACGGCGCGGGCGTTCTCGACCAACCGCCACGGCGATACGGGCGCGCTGCAGATCTGGTCGCCCAGTTGCAGATCTTCGGGCCCGAAATGGCCCGGACGCAGCCCCGAGGCCGTCTCGGGATGCGTGCGCAGGACGATCCGCGCGCCCGGGTTTTCGGCGCGCGCGGTCATCAGCATTCTCAGGAATGTCGCGCGTCCTGCGCCCATCAGTGATGCGTCGCCTACTGTCTGATCGACGACCAGCACATATCCGGGCGGCGGCGCAGAAATATCGGGGTCGTGGGCGTTATACTTGGACAGGTCCAGATCGCGCAGCCGCTGAATGCCGCGTGCGGCGCGTTCCAGCAGTGGTGCGGGATGAGGCGCGGTGGCCAGGTGTTCAATCCGCGAGGGGCAAGCGGGATCGAAATGCACACCGTCGGGGTCGATGATCAGGCCGATCGGTCCGCGCCGCGCGACATGTCCCGATGCCCGCCCGGGCAGGATCGATCGCAGGAAAGCGTCTTCGACGGTGACCAGGTGGGCGGTGCGCGCCGCTGCAACCCGGCGGCCGCGCCAGGATGTGGGACTTGCGCCCCAGATGCCCACGCAATCCCGCCCTCTCGCAGGAAGGCCCGCAGACAGTCGCCATCCTGCAAGCCCCAGAATGCGCCGCAGGCGCGGCTTCCACCAGAATCCGCCATTGAATACGAAAAGCCGCCGGGGATCGTCCCCGACGGCCTGATCTTCGGTTTCGCGCATGCGCGGTTTATTCGCCGATCGAGGTCAGCGAGTCTGCCGAATCTGCGCTGCCCGTGACAGCGGCCAGGACTTTCGAGAACTGGACGTACGGCGCTTCGGTCACATAGACGGTGTCGCCGTCGCGGATCAGGAAGTCGCGCGCCAGGAACAACCCGTTCGGACGGGTCAGGTCCAGCACATAGGCGATCCGCTGCATGCCATTGACCGGCTTGCCCAGCACCTTGCTGGCAACCGATTCAGGTTCATCGCGCAGCACGAAGACCCCGGTCGGATCTGCCAGCGCCGAACTGAGGCCGCCGACCATCGCGATTGCTTCCACCCCGTTGATGGCTTCGTTCCCCAGTGGCACACGGGTCTGTCCGCCCAATGCGCCCAACGCGGTGAAGCTGCGCTGATCCTCTTCGACCAGGATGATGTCGCCCGGACGCAGCGCAATGTCATTGGATCTGCTGCCATACAGATCCGTCAACCAGACCTTGCCCTGCTGGTTGCCGCGCTTGACGGTAACCACCGCCACCTCGGGTTCGACCGAGACGCCGCCGGCGCGTGCAAGCATTGCCGACAGCGACCGCGTGGGCCGTTCGATGGGATAGACACCCTGCGCCATGACCTTGCCGATGACGGACACGGTCGCACCGTTCCCGGCGACGCGGCTGACGGTTACCTGAGGGTCGGGGGTCTGGGCGCTAAGCCGGTCCGTGATGATCTGGCGCAGCTGTTCGGGGCTGTTGCCGGCGGCGCGAATGCGACCTGCATAGGGCACGAAGATGTAACCGGCGCTGTCCACCTGAATTTCGGTCAGCGCGGTCGAACTGGATCCAAGCGCTGTCAGCAGGCCATCATCTACGTTTTCCCAGATCGACAGACCCAGCACGTCACCGGCGCGGATTTCATCGGCGCCGACCTGCCCGGCACTGAGGAAGCTGTTCGAGAAACCATAGGTCGGCGCAAAGTTCGTAGCGCGTGTCACATGATCGTTGACGTAGATCACATGGGCGTTTCCGCCGCGCTCGACCGCACCGGCGTAGATTTCCTTCTTGTTCGGTCCCGAGCGCGGCAATCCGCAGGCGCTAAGGACGACCAGCGCCGCAAGCATGCTCAGGCGCAGGATGCCGGCCCGTGAAGAAAAGACTGTCACCTCTGAAACTCCTGTTATTCTCGTGCCAGGTTATGATCTGGTTTCACACCCAATCTAGCCGCAGAGCCCCGCCGGCACCACCATTTCGTGTTCTTTCAGGATCCACGATCGAAAATCTGGTGCCGATGTGCGACACGACCCTGGGCAAGCGCCTCGTATGGATCCTCGGCCTGCAGGATCAGATCCGCGACAAGCCGCAAGGCGTGCGCCCGCGACCGTTGGGAATAAAATCCGCCGGGGATCTGGCTGGTCTGCAGAAGATAGTCGCGCAACACCCGATATGCGCCGGGATCGGGAGGTTGCGGGTCGGCGAAGAAATCTGGCAGCGACTGGTCTGCGATGATGCCCGGTTTGGCGTAGATCGCACGCCCCAGTGCCTTGACGGGAATGCCGCGCCACAGCGCCTGTTGTGCCGCCGTCGAGTTCACGGTGATCACCGATTTCGCATCGGCAAGCTGCGCTGCCAGCTTGCCGCCGCGCAGATAGTGCACGCGACCGGCGACCCCGAACCTTGCCGCGGCAGCCCGGACTGAACTGCGATTCCCCGCACGCCCATCCTCAAGCGGATGGGCCTTGAAAATCAGATGATGGTGGCGAGGCGCCGATCTGGCGAACTCTGCGACCACCGTGTCGATGAACTGCGCGTTGCTGCTGAACGCAGAATGGCCAAGGAAATTCGAATCGTGTTCAAGCTGCATCGGAACCAGCGAATACGGCCATCCCGCTAGCCTGCATTTGCGCCATTGCAATCGTGTCGTCAGGTTATACAGCGGCGACATCAGGAAACGCCGCAGATTCAGCCGGAACTCCTGCGCGACCGATATCGCACGGTGCCCCTGATACCGGCGATAGCCGCCATTCGCGACAAGCACCAGAAAATGATACAGGGCACCGTAAAACTTGTGGTGACGCATATCGCCCCAATGGGCCGGCGGGCGGTGTATCTCATTGCCCGAGTCGCGCAACGCGGCGCGCATCTGCGACAGCGGAATCCGAAGCATCGGCGAATGCCCGTTCGACCCGCCGCGTTCATAGCTGATCCAATACGGCCGAAGATAGCCTTCCTCGAAGACATGCAGGCGCAGGTCATCGTCCTGGGTGGCGCTGCGGGCGATGTCGTGGATCGGGCGCACATCGCCGTAAAGCACGATATCCGTTACGCCCTTTTCGACAAGGATCCTGTCCAGATGCGCCGGCCAATCCTGCATCGAGCCTTCATGACGAATGTAGTGCGCCTTGTCGGACCAGAAAAATTCGTCACCTGCGTTGAAGCCGCAGCGCCAGACCGAAGCGCCAGCATCGCGCAGCAGCCGTCCCAGTTGATCGAAGAACGGGCCGTGCGGTCCCTGAAGCAGCAGGAAGACGCGATCCGAAGGCGGATCACCATTCTTCTGGGTTCCAACGGGCACGGTCTGGTGAAGCATCCTGAAACGCGGCTCTGACGATTTCGGATCTCATCGCATGCAAGTGTTAAGATTTCCACAATTTTCGCGTGCAGCGTCATGGTTTGGACGGGTTGGTCCGCGTCTGCGGCGCTTGCGCGGGCGCGGGCGATGCCCTAGGTCAACCGCAACAAGGAATTGGGGGTTCGGGGATGTTCACCGGGATCATCACGGATATCGGAACCGTCCGCGCTGTCGAGATGCGCGGCGACATGCGTGCCCGTATCGGCTGCGGATATGACATTGCGACTGTCGATCTGGGTGCCTCGATCGCCTGCGACGGCGTGTGCCTGACCGTGATTTCAAAGGGCGCGGACTGGTTCGATGTCGATATTTCGGCCGAAACGATCGCAAAGACGAATATCGGTGCGAATGGATGGGCCGTCGGCAAACAGCTTAACCTTGAACGTGCATTGAAGGTCGGCGACGAGCTGGGCGGTCATATCGTCAGCGGTCATGTCGACGGCGTAGCGCGGATCGTCGACATGAGGTCCGAGGGCGACAGCCTGCGCCTGACATTCGAGGTGCCGGCGCAACTTGCGCGTTTCGTCGCGCAGAAAGGCTCGGTCGCGCTGAATGGCACGTCACTGACGGTGAACGAGGTGTCGGGCAACCGCTTTGGCGTGAACCTGATCCCGCATACCCGCCAGGTGACGACCTGGGGCGAGGTAGCCAAGGGCGATGCCGTCAACCTCGAGATCGACACGCTGGCACGCTATGTCGCGCGACTGGCCGAGGCCGGAATGACGGATCACTGAGGTGGAGCGCAGCGTGGACATGAACCGCAAATGGACGGGTACCAACCGGGCGCGACCGGCGGAATTTGCCGACAGCGCAGCGAATCTCGAGGGGAACCAGCATGCAGTATGAAAAACCCGGCCCGGTCGAAAGCGATCTTGGAGAGGCCATCTCGTCGATCGAGGAGATCATCGAGGATGCCCGCAACGGTCGCATGTTCATTCTTGTCGATCACGAGGATCGCGAGAATGAAGGCGATCTGGTCATTCCTGCGCAAATGGCGACCCCGGATGCGATCAATTTCATGGCGACGCATGGTCGTGGCCTGATCTGCCTGTCGCTGCCGGGCGATCGCATCGATGCGTTGGGCCTGACGCTGATGAGCCCGAAGAATTCCAGTCGTCACGAAACGGCGTTCACCATGTCGATCGAGGCGCGCGAAGGCGTCACGACCGGCATCAGCGCGCATGACCGGGCGCGCACGGTCAGTGTCGCCATCGATCCCGGCAAGGGTGCGGCCGACATCGCCACACCCGGCCACATTTTTCCGCTGCGCGCCCGCGAGGGTGGCGTGCTGGTTCGCGCCGGCCACACCGAGGCAGCGGTCGATATTTCGCGGCTGGCGGGGCTGAACCCGTCGGGCGTGATCTGCGAAATCATGAACGAGGATGGCAGCATGGCTCGGCTGCCCGACCTGGTGGCATTCGCGCAAAAGCACGGGCTGAAGATCGGCACGATCAGCGATCTGATCCGTTATCGCCGCCGCCACGACAACCTGATTGCCGAACGCAGTCAGCGCGCCGTCAACTCTTTGCATGGCGGCGACTGGATGATGCGTGTCTTCGCCGACGAGACGCAGGGTGCCGAACATATCGTGCTGACCAAGGGTGATCTGACTGCGAAAGGTCCGGTTCTGGTCCGCATGCATGCGCTGGATCCGCTGCACGACGTTCTGGGAATCGGTCGCGAGGACGCCGGCAGCCTGCCCGCGGCGATGGCCGAAATCGCGAAAGAAGGCAGGGGCGTCGTGGTGCTGATCCGTGACCTGACGAATGCCGTCGCGTCGCCGGGCGAGGTCGGGCCGCATACGCTGCGTCAATACGGTCTGGGTGCGCAGATCCTGTCGGCTCTGGGACTGTCCGAACTGGTGCTGCTGACGAATTCCGCCCCTGTGAAGGTGGTGGGGCTTGACGCCTACGGGCTTTCGATCCATTCCACGCGGCCTATTCCAAAGGACTGAGCGCATGGCATCGAACACCCAGCACCATCAGCTTGATCTGCCAGGCTTCGAACAACCGGTTCGGCTGCTGGCGGTGGTCGCGCCATACTACAAGGATATCGCGGACGCGCTGTTGCAAGGGGTGCGTGACACCGCACAACAGGCCGGCGCGGCGTTGGATGTGGTCGAGGTGCCGGGCGCGCTGGAAATTCCGACGGCCATCGGCATCGCTGCGCGACAGGCGAATTATCATGGGTTCGTGGCGCTTGGCTGTGTGATCCGGGGCGAAACGACCCATTATGATACGGTCTGCAATGACAGTTCGCGCGCGCTGACGCTGCTGGGATTGCAGGGTGTCTGCATCGGCAATGGCATCCTGACGGTCGAGAATGCTGCCCAGGCCGAAGTGCGGGCCGATCCGACCGGACAGAACAAGGGTGGCGGCGCAGCCGCCGCGGCACTGCATCTGGTGGCGCTGTCGCGCAAATGGTCGGGGCATCGCAGCCCGAACCGTCCCGGTGATCCGGATCTGATCCGCCTTGCGGGACAGCTGGAAGGGCAGGACCGGTCATGAGCGGACATGCCGACAAGGGGGCGACCCCACGCAGCGATCGCCGCACACTCAGCCGCGCCGCACGGCTCTATGCCGTTCAGGCGCTGTTTCAGATGGAATCCGCGGGACAATCCGCCGATCGCGTCCTCAAAGAATTCCGGACCTATCGCATCGGCGCCGAAGAGGCCGAGGGCGTATCGCCCGAGGCGGACGAGGCGTTGTTTGAACGGATTGTCGGCGATGCCGTTACCTGGCAGTCGAAGATCGACCAGGCCACAGATCGCGGGCTGGTCGCGAAATGGCCGATAGACCGGATCGACCCGGTGCTGCGCGCGTTGTTCCGCGCTGCCGGAGCAGAGCTGGTGACACCGCGAACACCGTCGCGCGTGGTGATTACGGAATATGTCCAGCTGGCCGAAGCCTTCTTTACCGAAGGCAAGGAGCCGAAATTCGTGAATGCCGTGCTGGATCATGTCGCGCGGCAGTTGCGCCCGGACGATTTCGCGAAAACATCAAACTGAGCTGTTCACTTCTTCGCGGGATCGGGTAAGGTGCTGGCAGCAATCATGCCGCCAGATCCGGGTCCGTCAATGCCGCGTCTTGTTCGCCTCTACATCATCAGCGCGCTTGTCGGGCTTGGCCTGTCTATCCTGTTCGTCTTGCTGCTGATGCTGCTGGATGTGGCCGGGCTGCGGCATCTGGTGCTGGGCAGCAGGGTCGGCTGGCTTGCCGGACTCATGCTGATCATCTTCAACATGATCGTTTTCACGGGCGTGCAATTCGGAATTGCCGTGATGCGGCTTGCCGATTCGAGCCCGCCATCCAGGGGGGGCGGGGTCTTCCCGGATCAGCTTCGGCCTGCAATTCTTCACGCGCGGGCCGGCAAATAGCCCGGATGGCGCTGCAACCTGCGGCAGAATTCATCCATCTCGTGTTGAATTTGCAACAGGAAGACGACAAGCAGGGCCGATAGAATTTGCCCATTTTTCAGGCAGTCACGGAAATATTTCGTTACAGCTGATCTGAAAACGCCCGAACACCGACCCGACCCGGGATGATTTTCGTTGCACGGTGCGCAGTTGGTGCGGCAATGAACTGGTTCCAACCTTTGCGGTCACAGTTGTGTTTCGGCATATATCCGCCGTCCTACAGCATTGCGTCCGCTCCTCACATTTTCGGCATTTTTCGATGTCTTGAGGCGGTCTATGAACCTTCGCCGGGCGACACTAATTCCTCCTCAGCAGAGATGCTCTGGCACCGAAAAACGGGTCAGGACAACGAAACTCAGCTCGTGAGGATAAAATGAAAAAAGTTACGCTGCTGACCGGCACCGCCGCAATTCTGGCCGCTCTGTCGGTTCCGGCTTTCGCCCAGACAGAAATCGCGACCGGCGCAAATGCGACCGGGGTTGCTGCGATCGACGATCGCATCACCGATATCGAAGACGACGTTACGGACGATTTTGACCGTTCGGCCGACGCTGACCGTTTCGGTCCGAGCGATCGTCGTCAGGGCCTGTTCGGTTCGATGTCGCTGCAGTACAGCGGTTCGACCGGCAACTCGGAATCGCAGGATCTGGCGATCGCTGGCCGCGTGTCCTATAATCAGGCACCCTTCGCCCAGTCGGTCGGCCTTGCCATTGAGTTCGGTGAGAACGAAACCGGCGACAAGGACAAGGAAGAAGTCAGCGCAATCTATGACGCGCAGTATTACTTCAATGACCGCTTCTATGCCTTCGCCCTGGGCCGTTTCGAAATCGACAGCCTGGTCGACGGTGAGGCCGAGGGTTCGGAAACCCCCGCAGACGTCGCCGACGAACTGACCGACCTGCGTCGCGATGGCTTCCTTGGCTTCGGTCCGGGTTACCGCATCATCAACACCGACACCACGACCTGGCGTGTTCAGGCCGGTGTTGGCGTTCGCTACACCCAGACGGGTCAGCAGTACATCGACGACGATTCGGAAACCGAAACCGGTTACATCGCGTCGTCGCGTCTGTATCACCGCATCAACGACATGATGTTCGTGACCAATGACACCGACTACTTGGGTTCCAGCGATGCCGATGACGTCATCACCAACGAACTGGGCCTGAACTTCAAGATGACGGATCAGCTGGCAACCCGCGTCAGCTACACGACCGAATATCAGGAAAACCGCGAGATCCGCACCGACAACACCCTTGGTGTGGCTGTGGTCTACGGCTTCTGATCCCAACCGGATCAATTGTCTCTCTGGAAGGGCGGGTTCACACCCGCCCTTTTCCATGTCTGCCATGTGACGGATACGCAAAAACCGCCGCTGCCGCAGGGCAGGGCGGTGATGGAAGTGGCGGGAACCGCAGCAGCCGCGGCAGCGCGAGATTTCCCGAAAGCCTGGAGTACCAGGTGGGTGCCAGGTAACGAGACCAGGGCCTCGACAGAGCCAGCCCCCTCGGAAAAGTTATAGGCCAGTGGAAAAATGGCCGCTCGCGAGCAGAGCAGAAACCCGCCACCGTCGACAGATAGGGCGCAGTTGCCGCGCTTTCAAGTCATGTCTTCAGGAATCGAGACGCCGTCGACCTTGCGCAATGTTGCCGCTTCGTTCTAGTCTTTCGGGATGCAAACCATTGACCCGACCGATCCCCATGACATCTCTCCGGGCATGCCCGGACAACGCCTCGCGCGCGGCGTGGCGCGGCTGCTGCACAGCATGAACCACGCCGCGGTGACCGAGTTCGTTCCACGTCGCGGTCTGAGGGTGGATCTGATCAGCATCGGTCCCAGGTCGGAAGTCTGGATCATCGAGTGCAAAAGCAGCCGTGCCGACTTTACATCGGACCGGAAATGGCAAGGCTATCTTGATTGGTGTGATCGCTATTTCTGGGCTGTCGATTCCGATTTTCCGGCCGAGCTTCTGCCTGACGACACCGGGCTGATCATGGCAGATCCGTATGGGGCCGAGATTGTGCGGATGGCGCCAGAGACCCGGCTTGCCGGTGCCCGGCGCAACCGTCTGATCCGTGACATTGCTCGCATCGCCGCCTTGAGATTGCAGATGCAGAACGATCCCCAAGCGTTTAGCGGCGCGGTTTCTTAGGCTTGTCTGATTTGCTGCGGATCTGCCGCACGGCCTCGGCGGCGGCCATCAGTTCTTCGGCGATCTCGACTGCCTCGTCGGGGTCGAAGTCCAGCGGCAGATCGACACCCTCTGCCTCGACATAGATCCGCACCATGCCCTGATCGGTGGGGCCGACCTGCAGGTTGGCGGAGATATTGCTTTCGCTATTGATGCTCACGTTCGCTGTCCTCGCTTTCGCTGACGCTTTCTGTATCCTGTGAGGAAATTCACGGCAAGTCGGGCTTGCAACCTGATGCGGGCCGGTTTACAGAACGCTCCCGTGCCGCCTTAGCTCAGTTGGTTAGAGCGCTGGATTGTGGATCCAGAGGTCCCCCGTTCAAGCCGGGGAGGCGGTACCATTCCCCAAGATAAGAAGACACGATTTTCAGACCCGGATGCCGCTTCAGGCTGTGCGTTGCGGCGGAAAGTCGCGCAATAGGCAACCCTGCCTACTGAAAAGGGCAGGTCTTCATCTGCTAACGTCACTGATAGAATACCCTCAGGCGCTCAGGAACGCCCGGTTGCCGCGCCGCGACGCGGAATTTTACGTGGGCAGGCGATGTGCCACCGCATCGGATGGAGCCGGAAATGACGATACTGGATGCGGCCGCGCTACAGTTTCTCGCCAGCCTTTCCGGTTCATGCCAGTCACGTCAAGACATCGCCGACCTGATCGCACGGGAAATGTCACCCGAGATGGGGGCGGGGGTGTTGCTGATGTATGCACAACATGCCGAGCATGCGACGACCGATCCAGTCTCGAAGGTAATCGTTCTTGCCAGCCGCAAGCTAGCTGGTCCCTGAAGGCGACGTTTCTGTTCCGGCTGAGCAATTTTCTTCGTTGCAGTGGAACGAAGCGGTATCGCCGCGGGTTTTCCACATGAAACGCAACTTCGACCTTCGGAAAGGATATTTCCATGGCTCAATCGAACCCCAGCGCCGAGCAACTTCAGCGTGACGCCGAATCCGCCGCCCGCGAGGCGCGTGACGACCTGCGTGACGGCGCCCGCAAGATCGCCGACGATGTCCGTGACACGGCCCGCGATCTGACCGACAATTCGGGTGCCGAAAAACTGCGCCAGCGTGGCTCAGAATTGGCTGAAAATGCGCTTGAAACCGGTCGGCATTACGCCGAGCAGGCACGCGATAAAGGCGAGGAATATGCCGACCGCGCGCGCGCCGAGGCAGATCGCCTGTATGCGAAGGGTCAGCGGACGGCTGATGAGGTCGCGCATTATGCCGAAGATCGGTATGATGAACTGTCCGACATGGTGCGCCGCAACCCCGCCCAGTCGCTTGGCATTGCCGCTGGCGTGGGCTTCCTGGTCGGGCTGATCCTGGCACGGCGCTAGGGTTCCGGAATGTTCGACTACGCGCAAAGACTGCAACTGGCGCTGGGTGATATTGCCCGGCGCTCTGTTCTCAAGGTCGTTGCAGGGGTGGTTCTTGCCGTCGCGGTAGGATTCCTGATCGCAGCCCTTTGGTCTTGGCTGGCCTATGGTCTTGGCTGGGGTGCGACCTTGGCATCTCTTGCCGTCGGTGGCGGATTTGCCTTGATAGGCTGTGCAATCCTGCTTGTAGCCTCGAAGCCCAAGCACACGATGCCGACGGGCGACGATCTTCGCCGTGAAGTCGGGGCTCGGGTCAGCCTGGCAACCGACGCTGCTGTAGGCCGTGCACAATCCGAGGCGCTGCGCGTCGCCGACATGGCCGAGAACAAGGTGCATTCGCTGATGGACCGCGTCGGCTTCCGGTCCAAGGACACCGCGAACCGCGCCGAAAGGGCGGTCCACGGGTTTGTCCGCAAACGTGCCGAGGATGTCGGGCTGGATTCCGAAAACGTGGCCGATGCGCGCGAACGCGTGACACGTGCGTCCGAAAGCAACGCGGGCAGCATGGCCAAGCTGATCGGAGCCTTTGCCATTGGCATCACCCTTGCAGCGAAGCTGCAGGAAAGGCGTCGCTCGGACGATGATATCGACGATTTCCTTTAGGCACCCAACAAACAGGGGACGCGCAAATACGCGCGTCCTCTTTCTTGTGGATGGGCTGGCCTGATTACATCGTCACGCTGCGCGACGACAGAGCGCCCACCAGATCGGCAAGATCGTCCCAGGTGAACGGTGATTCAAGGCTGAACCAGCCTCGCCGGGTGATTTCCTCCTTTGGGTCTTCACCAAGCCGGACCACGATTTCGGCACCACGTTGCTGCGCCAGATTCGACAGGCCAGTTTCCTCAAGCTGTGAAAGCGACAGCTTGGTGATCAGCACCGTACGCGCGTCGGCCGCAGCAGATGGAAGCTGCTCAACGACATCGCTGACATTCGGTAGCCATCTTGTATCGCAATCGGGCACGGCAGCCTGCAGCCCACTTTGCATGTCGTGGGCGATGAAGCTGTCCTTTTCGATGATGACGAAGCGGAGCTTTGAGTCGGTCATAATGCACACAGCATCACATTCCGCATATGCTAAGGCAATTAAACCTTTGTCAGCTTTTCGTAAGCCGGATCCGATCTAGTCATCTGCGCTTGCTGGACAGGGGCGCAGGGAAATCGCTTCGCCCGAAACCACGCCCAATTCGTGGCAGGCCAGCGCGCTGTCACAGATCCGCCAGCCGCCGCCCGTCGCGCCGCTGGCGGCCAACAGCAGTTCGCGCTGCGGCGCAAGATCGGGCGTCCAGACCCACCAGCCATCGCGCAGCACGGCGTCCGGACCAGGTTCCATGCCGGCACCAGACCCTTTTATCGCGGCACCTGTCAGAGACAGCTGCTCTGCCTCGACCCGCCAGAATTCGCGCCAGACCACATGCTCGATCGAATGTGTCCATTCCAAGGTGAAGTCCGGCGCGCTCAGGGTCAGGGCCATGGCCCCTGCCAGAAGGCAAGTGCTCATGCGCGACGCGTCCGCAGCCACCAGAGCCCGACGAACAGCGCCGTGAACGCCAGGCCGATCTCGTCCGTCAGCGGCAGTGCTGCGATCAGCGTGAATGCGGCGACCGCTGCCAGCACCCGATGCCAGATTGGCAGTCTTTGCCCCAGCCATCCGATCACGGCGATGCCCCACAAGCCAATGGCGATCACGCATTTCGCCACGATATATGCGACGGCGGCGGGATATCCGATAGCCTGCGCCAGCGGGCCGCCATCCTGCAGCATCAGGGCGGGCGTATAGACCGCCATATATGGGATCACGAAACCGGCGGCGGCCACCTTCAGTGCCTCGAAGCTGATTTTCAGCCCGTTCTCTTTCGCGATCGGCGCGGCGGCAAAACAGGCCAGCGCAACGGGCGGGGTCAGGTCGGCCAGGATCCCGAAATAGAACACGAACATGTGGCTGACGATCAGCGGCACACCCAGTTCCAGCAGGGCAGGCGCCGCGATGGTCGAGGTGATGATATAGTTGGGGATCGTCGGGATCCCCATACCCAGAACGATACAGGTGATCATCGTCAGGATCAGTGACAGGATCAGGCTGTTCTGGCCAACTGACACGATATACAGGCCAAAGGTGTTCGCGGCCCCGGTCAGCGTCATGGTGCCGATGATGACGCCGACAAGCGCACAGGCGACGCCGACGGGCAGGGCGGTCTTGGCCCCTTCGGCCAGGCTTTCGATGACCTGCCAGATCGTCTTTCGCCCGCCCGCATGGATCATGTTCCAGACCAGCAGCGCGGCGATCCCGCCCCACAGCGCGGCATTGCCAAAGCGCAGGAAACTGGCTGCCACAAGCCCCAGTCCGATCCAGAAGATCGCCTTCAGCACCGTTCCCGGCAGTCCCAGCGCGGCCGAGGCGCCAAGGATCAGCATGATGGTCAGTCCAAGGCCAACGGTGCCCGCAAACAGCGGCGTGTAGCCCGAAAACAGCAGATAGACCAGCACTGCCAAAGGAAGGATCAGATACCAGCGTTCGCGCAGCGCCTTGCGCGCCGATGGAAGGTCCTCTTTGGACATGCCGCGCAGATCGCGACGGCCCGCCTCGAGATGGACCATCCAGAAGGCGCTGGCGAAATAGAGGATCGCGGGAATGATCGCGGCACGGACGACCTCGACATAGGCGACGCCAAGCGTCTCGGCCATGATGAATGCGACCGCGCCCATCACGGGCGGCATGATCTGGCCACCCATCGACGATGTGGCCTCGACCCCGCCAGCGAATGCGGATCGATAGCCGAAACTTTTCATCAGCGGGATCGTGAATTGTCCGGTGGTCACCACATTGGCCACGCCCGAACCCGAGATCGTGCCCATCATGCCCGAACTGACGACGCTGACCTTGGCCGCGCCGCCCATGCGGTGCCCGACCATGCCCAGACTGACATCGGTGAACAGACGGATCATGCCGGCCTTTTCAAGAAACGATCCGAACAGGATGAACAGGAAGATGTAAGTCGCGCTGACATACAGCGGCGTGCCATAGATGCCCTCGGTCCCGAAGGACATCTGTTCGACCACCTGGGCGAAATCATACCCGCGCGTCACCAGCGGTCCGGGGAAATACTGCCCGAACAGGGCATAGACCAGAAACAGCCCCGCAACGATCGGCAGCGCCGGCCCCATCACGACATAGGCCGCCCCGAATGTGGTGATCAGCGCCAGCACGCCGACCACGACATCCCACTGGTTCAACATCCCGGAACGCATCATCAAGGGAACATATTCGACCCACTGATATCCCGCGACCACGACGCCAAGCCCCGCCAGCGCCCAGGACAACAGCTTGCCCATCCGACCGGGCCCACGCAGCGCCGCCAGCAGCGGAAAGCAAAGCAGCATCAGAAAGCCCAGATGCAGGGCCCGCTGGATCTGGCTGCTGAGGGTCACCAGATGGGCGGCGATAGCGATCTGGTACAGCGAGAATGCCACGGCAACCCAGAACAGGGCACGGCCTTCCCGTCCTTCGGGAAAGCTTTCGGCCAAAGGATCATGGATCGCCAGATCGGCATCGCCGACGGGGGCAGGGTGTCGCAGGTCGGTCATGATGTCATCCGATGTGGTCCAGGCGGGCCGGGATGCGTGATCCCGGCCCCCGACATTGGCGGCAGATGCGCCAGATCATTCGGCGCTGACACCGACCTCGTCGTAATAGCGCTTGGCACCGGGATGGACCGGCACCGGCATTCCGGTCAGCGCATTCTGGACATCGATGCTGGCAGTGGCGGCATGCGCGGCCTTCAACTCGTCCAGGTTTTCATACATCAGCTTGGTCATCTGATAGGCCGTGTCATCGCTGACCTCGGTCGAACTGACCAGGAAATTGATCACGGCGACGGTCGGGACATCCTCGGTCTGGCCGTCATAGGTGTTCGCGGGGATGGTTTCGGCGACATAGGGCGCCCCCAGAGTCGAGGCGATGTCCGCCGGGACCGAGACGACGGTGATCGGGATCGACGTGGACAGATCCTTCAACGAGGCGACGCCAAGACCCGCCGATTGCAACGTCGCATCAAGCTGACGGTTCTTCATCAGTTCGACGGATTCCGCAAACGGCAGATATTCGACCTTGCCCAGATCGTCATAGGCCATGCCAGCCGCCTGCAGGATCGCGCGTGCGTTCAATTCGGTCCCCGACTTGGGCGCCCCCACGGACAGGGCCTTGCCACGCAGATCGTCCAGCGTCTTGATGCCGGATTCCTCGCTGGCGACGATCTGGATGAAATTGGGATACATTGCTGAAATTCCGCGCAAGTTCTCCAACGGTTGCGGGAAACCGGCCTCGGGGTTGCCTTCCGCCGCGAACTTGACCGAATCGCCAAGCGCGATCCCGATCTCGCCCTTGCCCTGCTGCAACAGGTTCAGGTTTTCGACGCTGGCCTTGGTTGACTGGACCTGAACCTTCGCATCGGGGATCCCGTCCGTGTAGATCTTGGACAGTGCGCCACCCACCGGATAATAGACGCCCGAGGTTCCGCCGGTCAGAATATTGATGAATTGCTGTGCCCCTGCCGCGAACGGCACGGCGCCAAGCGACACCACGGCGGCGGCGGCCGCCAACTTGCTGCGAAGCGTCATTTTTTCCTCCCTGATTGCTTATGAGGCAGCAGGTTAGGAGGCTTTCCGACACAGGTCAAAGCAGAAAGCGCCGGCTTCGCGGGTTACCCTGCGGGCAATGCAAACGGCCGGGCAGGGTGCCCGGCCGCGCGTTGCGTCAGGTTGTCAAAGCCCCAGAAAATCAGGCGTTGGCTTCGCGGATCTTCTCGGCTGCCGCCTTGTCATAGGCGACCTTCTTCTGATCGAACAGCTGGTCCAGCTCTCCGGACAAGGTCATTTCGGTGATGATGTCGCAACCTCCGACGAATTCACCGGCGATATACAGTTGCGGGATTGTCGGCCAGTCGGAGTAATCCTTGATACCCTGCCGGATTTCCTCGTCAGACAGCACGTTCACGTCGCGGTAATCTACGCCCATATAGTTCAGAACGCCGGCGACGCGGCTGGAAAACCCGCATTGCGGCATTTCCTTCGTGCCCTTCATGAACAGCACGACATCTGCGGCATCCACCATATCCTGGATCCGGGTCTTCACATCGCTCATCTGGTCGGTCCTTTCGGTCGGAAACCCGCCCACGGGCGGGTCGATGTCATCTTGTTGCAGGTCGGGCGTCCGATCAGTCAGGCGCCTTGGTCGTCAGGGCCAGGGCGTGAAGTTCGCCTGCCGAGCCATCCATCTTGCCTTGCAAGGCGGCATAGACGGCCCGCTGCTGCTGCACCCGGTTCTTGCCGCGAAAACTTTCGTCGATGACCTCGGCCGCGTAGTGGTTCCCATCGCCGGCCAGATCGGTGATCGTGATCGCGGCGTCGGGGAACGCCCGACGGATCAGCATTTCAATGTCATGAGCTTCCATCGCCATGGCATAGTCCTTCCTGGTTCCTCGCCAGATGTAGGGGATGCAGGAAAGCGCCGCAAGGTCGCGGAAGAATGGCCGCCGCAAGGATGCGCAGTCGCAGCGGCCCGAAACCTGCCTATTCCGCGGTCGCGGCGCCGACCGTGCCACCGACGACGGCGCCAGCAGGGCCCCCGACTACGGCGCCACCCAAGCCGCCAGTCGCGGCGCGTTCGGTGGCATTGTTTCCACAGGCAGCAATCACAAACAGCATGCCGCCAACAAGCATCGAGGTCAGAGTACGCATGAGACGTTCCTTTTTTGTCGATCTTGATGAAAGATCTCTTGGAAGATGACGCCTGAAGCGGCCTGAGGGTTCCGAGCGTGGATGAGCGGGCCTGCGTGGCGGACAGGTGTTGACGAGGAGAAGTATGGGATCGACGCGACAAAACTGACCGAGAGAAGCAAAGGATTGAGGTCATCTTAAATCTGGATAATCAGTATTATGGAACATTAATGCGATATGCCAGCATTACATCCTTATGTTAGCATGTGTTCTACTGGAGGACTCCGATGAAAAACCTGACCCGCCGCCATCTTCTTCACTGTGCTGCCGCACTCGGATTTGTTGGTTCCCGTGCCTGGGCAATCACCGAGGCGGAGTTCGATGGCTTCTCGACCCAAACGCTTTCGGACGGCAAACTCGTATTGCCCATGGATTTCCTGATCCCAGAGAGCGTCAGTCGCGACCAGGTCGACGACATCCTGACAAACGCCGGGCTTGACGGCGACAGCTACGATTCCCCGCTGAACCTGACGCTGATGCGGCGCGCCGAAGATCTGATCTTGTTCGATGCAGGTTCGGGGCCTGATTTCATGCCAAGCGCAGGCAAGCTTCCCGAAGCGCTGGATGCTGTCGGAATCTCAGCCGATCAGATCACGCATGTTGTCTTCACCCACGCGCATCCCGACCATATCTGGGGCGTTCTGGATGATTTCGATGAGCCGCTGTTTAGCAACGCGCGCCACCTGATAAATCGTGTCGAACGTGACTACTGGATGGATCCCGCGACAATGGAAAATATCGATCCGTCCCGGCAAAGCTTCGTTGCGGGTGCGCGGCGGCGGATCGAGACACTTGGTGACCGGCTTGAAACATTCGAGGACGGTGACGAGGTCGCAAGCGGTATCAAGGCCATCCTGACCCCGGGACATACGCCGGGCCATACAAGTTTCGACCTTGCCGGCAAAGCATTCGTCGCTGGTGATGTGGTCACGACGCCGCATCTGGCCTTTCAGCGTCCGGGCCTGCCGTCTGGCAGCGATCAGAACCCTGAAAAAGGTGCGGAAACCCGTCAGAAAGTCTTGAATCAGCTTGCAGAATCAGGATCAATGATCATCGGGTATCACCTTCCCGACGGTGGAATCGGCAAGGTAGTCCGCGATGGAGATGCCTTCGTGTTCCGGGCCGACCAAGATTAACCCTGCGACCATTTACAGACTTGTCCCGGCTTCCACGCTTCCCCAAGATCGCCCCGAACAGCATGAAGGAGGATCACATGGCAGTTTCACCACCCGTGTGCGATTTCGGCGCGCCTTGGCATGATTTCACCCTGCCCGGCACGGATGGACGCAGCTACAGCCTGGACGATGTAACCGGTCCGAACGGCACCTTGATCATGTTCATCTGCAACCATTGCCCCTATGTCCAGTCGATCATTGACCGGATCGTTCGCGACGCGAAAGAAATGCAGGCCGCCGGCATCGGCGTCGTCGCCATCTCGGCGAACGATGTCGCGGATTACCCTCAGGACGGACCCGAGCACATGAAGACCGAAGCCGATCGTCACGGCTTTACCTTCCCGTATCTCTATGACGAAACGCAGGCTGTTGCACAGGCCTATCGTGCGGAATGCACCCCGGATTTCTTTGGCTACAACGCCGCCGGTCAGCTGCAGTATCGCGGCCGGTTCGATTCGTCAGCCAGAACTGCCGGCCCTCAGGATGCGCGCCGCGAGCTGCTGGAGGCAATGCTTGAAATCTCCGAGACCGGAAAAGGTCCGAAAAATCAGATGCCTTCGATGGGTTGTTCAATCAAGTGGAAAGCTGCATGAATGTCTGCATGGCGCCCTGCCCGGTCGTTTTCGATCTTGACGGCACGCTGATCGACAGCGCGCCCGATATCCATGCCTGCGTGAACGCGGTGCTGCGTGAGAACCAGATTGCCCCTCTCAGCCTCGACCGTGTGCGCAGCTTCATCGGCGGCGGTGTGGACGTGCTGTGGACCAAGGTCGTCGCGGCGACCGGGGTCGATCCGTCGCACCAGCGCGATCTGATCGCGTCGTTCATGACCCGATATCACACGGCGACTTCGCTGACGCGAATGTTTCCCGGGGTGCCAGAGGCGTTGGGGCAACTGGCGGATCGCGGGCATTCGCTGGGGATCTGCACGAACAAGCCGCTTGGACCGACACGGGCGATACTGGAGCATTTCGGCATCGACCGAATGTTCGCAGCCATCATCGGCGGCGATTCCATGCCCGAGAAAAAGCCCGATCCCGCGCCGTTGCGTGCCGCCCTTGCGGCGCTTGGCGCCGACCCGGAAAACCCGAAGGCGATCTATGTGGGTGACAGCGAATTCGATGCGGCTTGTGCTGCCGCGGTGCCGGTCCCGTTCCTGATCTATGATCGAGGTTACCGGCAAACTCCGTTGGAAAAGCTGATATTTCGCGAATCTTTCGGTGATTTCGAAAGACTTCCCGGCCTGATCGAAACCGAAGCGTTGCGATAAAACCCCAGTGTCGTGATCGGTGCGTGGCTGACTGAAGCCTGGGCAATCTTGCGGCTTTTTTCGCGGCACGCTGGTCGCAAACTTGACATCACGGTCGCAATGACGGCACTGCGGCAGTCGCATTCGACAATGAAAGGGTCGTCATGGATCTGCGTCAGCTCAGCCCCAATCTTGCCGTATCCGCGCAGATCAGGCCCGAGGATGTGGCCGATCTGGCCGCGGCAGGCTTCAAGGTTCTGATCAACAACCGCCCCGATCAAGAAGTCGGTGCCGATAGCGATCACGAGGTGATGGCGAAGGCGGCAGAGGCGGCCGGGATGCAGTATCACTATCTGCCGTTCCATCCCGGTCAGATCACGCCTGAACTGATTACCGATTTCAGCGCCGCGTCCGCCGGACATGCGCCGGTCATTGCCTATTGCCGTTCTGGACACCGCTGCACGGTTCTTTGGGCACTCAGCCAGGCCGGCCGGCGGCCCGAAGCGGAAATCCTGGAGACCGCCACGGACGCAGGCTACGATCTGTCTCCGGTCCGGCCCCTGTTGGCGTCGCTGGCCAATCGAAAGCTGTGATCGGCGCGTCGGGCGTCAGGCCGGCACGTCCAGCGCACGTTTGACATTCGCGGTCCAGCCAAGCAGCCGCAGGTCGTCGGCCATGATCGCCGGCCGCTTCATGACACTGGGCTTCTCGCCCATCATGGCGACCGGTTCGGCCAGACGTTCCTGTTCGGACATGCCGCGCCAAGTCAGGCTGGCCCGGTTGATGATCTTGTCGCCGAACTCGGCCACCAGCCTTGTCCGTTCGTTCTGGGACAATGGCTCTTTCTGGACATCGCGAAATTCGACCGACCAGCCGTGGTCCTGCAAGGCGGCCTGGGCCTTCTGGCAGGTCGAACAATGGGCCAGCCCGTACATCGTCAGTTTCCTGGACAAATCCGCATCTCCATATGGTTCAGATGAACGGCACGAAGGGCACGCCGCATGCCGACAGGGTCAGCACAGCCAGAAGCCCGAGATATCGTCGCATCGCCGCTTTCCCTTGCAAGTCCCCTGCCCGCGTTATCGCGTTCGCAAACGCGACCCGCAAGTCACAAATGCCCGCGTTCGCCGGGCTGCTGAAGGCGCCGTCGCACCTGCCGCATGGCCCACCAGACCAGCAGCACCGCAACGGGCGTGATCCCGGCGATCAGGTAGGACTTGTCCAGACCGACGGCATGGGCCAGCGGCGACAAGGCATAGGACAGCAGCCCGACCGCGTAATAGCTGATCGCGACGACCGACAAACCTTCGACGGTATGCTGCAGTCGCAGTTGCAGATCGGCCCTGCGGTCCATTCGTTCCAGCAGATCCTGGTTCTGCGCGGATCGTTCGACATCGACCCTGGTGCGCAGCAACTCGCCCGCGCGGGCGGCGCGTTCGACCATTGTCTTCAGGCGCGTCTCGTTCGATTTGACCGTCCGCATCGCAGGTTGATACCGGCGGCGCATGAATTCGGTCAGCATCTGCCGCCCCATGAAGCGCGTCTCGCGCAGCGCACTGATCCGATCCATCACGATGGCTTCATAGGCCGCGGTGGCCCCGAACCTGAACGAATGCTGGACCGCCTGCGCCTCCAACTCGGCCGAGACCGACAACAGTTCCTGCAGCAGCGCATCTGCGGGCCTGTCCTCGGTCATGCCATCGACGATCGCGGACAGGCGCGGCTCCAACTCGTTCAGGCGGCGCGACAGGCTGCGCGCGCGCCCAAGCCCCAGCATCGACATGGCGCGATAGGTTTCCAGTTCGACGACCCGATGGACAATCCGCCCGATCCTGCCGGAACCGGTGTCCGGCCTGACGAACAGCGCAAAGCGCATCCAGCCATCCGCATCGATGCGGAAATCGCCGGCGATCATCGCCGTCTCTTCCAGCACCCAGACGGCGGTCAGGCTGTCGCGTGCGAACCAGTCACCAATCCTGTCCAGCGCTTCTTGCGGATCCTCGGGCAGCAGGTCGATCTGGACCAGCACCGCCGCCACCCGCTTGCCCGGTGCCGCCTGTTGCCATTCCTCGGGAAAAATCGCGGCCGCCGAAGGATCGAAGGCGCGCCCGGGAAGCCCAGGGGTGGTGGCCATGTAGGTCACGAACTCGGTATGGCTTTCCCATTTCAGTTCGTGCCGTCCCAACTGGCCCTGATAGTGGCTTTCGTCGGGGTCGGGCCGCGGCGCGCCGTGACGGCCGGTCAGTTGTTCCAGATGGGCCACATCGCGGCCGCGATCACGGTTGACGGCGTCGCGGGGTTCCTTGAAGGCGACGAAGGCGCAGGTTGACGGCGCCCCCAGACGGGGCGAGGGCCGGGCATGAAGTTCATTCACCAGCGCATAGCGCAAGGGATGTTCGGTTGCCGGGCCCACGCCTGTCTCCTTTATCTTCTGCCGCACAGCACGATGTACAGCACCCCGCCCAGAACCGCGCCGATCAGCCAGCCAAAGCCCGACAGGGCCTGCAGTGCCGGAAGCCAGACAGTCCCGATCGAGAACAGGGCCGCAAGCCCGACCGCTGCGATCGCGCGCATGTTCCAGCCGCCATCATAGTAATACCGGCCCGCCGGGTCTTCGGTGAAAAGCTGATCTATGACCAAGTGTCGCTTCTGAACCACATAGTAGTCCGCGATCAGGATCCCGTAGAGCGGCGCCAGGATTGCCCCCAGCGTGTCCACGAACCCCGCGATCCCGATGGTCGAGATCAGAGACACCCACAATGCGCCGATCACGAAGGCGATGGCAGCCGTGATGATGCCGCCGGTCCGGGCGCTGATGGTCGAGGGCGACATGTTCGCGATGTCATAGGCCGCCGGGATGAAGTTGGCGACCAGGTTGATCCCGACGGTCGCGGCGAAGAATGTCACCGCCGCAATCAGCGTCAGCGCAAGGCTGTCCACCCGTTCGACGATCGCTGTGGGATCGGTCAGCCGCTCACCGAACAGCACGACCGCGCCTGCGGTGATGAACAGCGCGATGAAGCTGAAGAACGCCATCGACACCGGCAGTCCCCAGAAGTTGCCGGCCCGCATCTGCCCTTCGGTCTTCACGAAGCGCGAGAAATCGCCGAAGTTGATGACCACTGCGGCGAAATAGGCGACCATCGTGCCGACAACCGCGACAAATCCCGAAATGACCTGACCTTCGGTGTCGTCGCCCTGGAAGATCACCCCGATCTCAGAGAAGATACCGTTGCCGGCCTTCCACCAGATCATCAGCGCCAGCGAGATCATCACCACATAAACGAAGGGACCGGCCCAGTTCAGGAACTTGCCGACCCATTCGATGCCCATCAGGAACAGCCCGATCTGGAAGCCCGCGACGATGACATAGGCGATCCAGTCGATACCGGTCAGGCCCAGAAAGCCCCCTGCCCCATGTTCGATCCCGAACAGCGCATGGATTGCCAGCGCAACGGCGGTCGAGGCGAAATAGGTCTGCACACCATACCAGAAGATCGCGACGATCCCGCGCACAAGTGCGGGAAACCGCGCGCCCTTCACCCCCATCGCCGAACGCGCCATGACCGCATATGGAATGCCGTAACGGACAGACGGGCGCCCCGACAGGTTCACCAGCCACATCACCAGAAGCCCGGCCACCACGATTGCGGCGAAGGTCAGCCAGCCATTCAGCCCGTATGACAGGAACAGCGACGCCGCCAGCGTATAGCCGAACAGGCTTTGAATATCGTTGTTCCAGACATTGAAGATCTCGAAACTGCCCCAGTTTCGCCGCTCGTGCGGGACTGGCGCAAGATCCTCGTTATACAGCGACGGATCGCCGCCGCTGATATGAACATAATCCGCGTGATTCATTTTTCCGCCCCTGCTGAATTGTTAACAATTTCATCTCAGCGCGGGGAAAGGCAGCGACGCAAGCCTGTTGGCAAAGTGAAGGCTGCGGAATTCGTTGATACAGTATTTACGATTTCTTGCTAGTCGCATTGCCCGGATGGCGGGCAAGCCATGCACGAATCGATCTGGAACAGGAAAGGGGCACCCGCAGGCGCCCCTTTCTTTGCTCAATCCAGCAGCGGCAGCAGCTTGTTCACGCTGTCCTTGGCATCGCCGTAGAACATCCGGGTGTTCTCCTTGAAGAACAGCGGGTTCTCGATGCCCGAATAGCCGGTGCCCTGCCCGCGCTTGCTGACAAAGACCTGCTTGGCCTTCCAGACTTCCAGAACCGGCATGCCGGCGATCGGGCTGTTGGGGTCGTCTTGCGCGGCCGGGTTCACGATGTCGTTCGATCCGATGATGATGACCACATCGGTATTCGGGAAGTCATCGTTGATCTCGTCCATTTCCAGAACGATGTCATACGGCACCTTCGCCTCGGCCAGCAGCACGTTCATGTGGCCCGGCAGACGGCCTGCCACCGGATGAATGGCGAAGCGCACCTCCTTGCCGGCAGCACGCAGCTTGCGGGTCAGTTCGCTGACTGCCGACTGCGCCTGCGCCACGGCCATGCCATAGCCCGGAACGATCACGACGCTGTCGGCATCGTTCAGCGCCGACGCCACGCCGTCCGCGTCGATGGCGATCTGTTCGCCCTCGATCTCGGCTGCGGGTCCGGTATCGCCCCCGAAACCGCCAAGGATGACGCTGACAAAATGCCGGTTCATCGCCTTGCACATGATGTAGGACAGGATCGCACCCGACGAACCGACCAGCGCCCCGGTGACGATCAGCAGATCGTTGCCAAGGGTAAAGCCGATGGCGGCGGCGGCCCAGCCAGAATAGCTGTTCAGCATCGATACGACCACGGGCATGTCGGCGCCGCCGATCCCCATGATCAGGTGATAGCCGACGAAGAACGCCAGCAGCGCAATCAGCATCAGCCAGAACACGCCCGGCCCGACGCCGGTGCAATACAGAATGCCAAGCAGCAGCGACAGACCGACCGCGCCGGCATTCAGCATGTGTCCGCCGGGCAGTTTCTTCGGCTTGCCGTCGACCTTGCCGGCCAGCTTGCCGAACGCCACCACCGATCCGGTGAAGGTCACGGCACCGATGAAGATGCCCAGGAACACCTCGATCTTCAGCATGCCGATCTCAGCCGGGGTCTTGTGCGCCAGGACCGCCGCGAAACCCTGAAATTCATGCGCCGCGTTCTCGGCCTTCAGGCGCAGGACGCGGGCCAGTTCGATCTGTGCGTTGAAGCCCACGAAGACAGCGGCCAAACCGACCAGGCTGTGCATTGCGGCGACCAGCTGCGGCATCTCGGTCATCTGGACGCGTTTTGCCACGACCCAGCCGACGCCGCCGCCGATGGCGATCATGATGACCGACAGCAGCCAGTTGCCCGCACCCGGTCCGAACAGCGTCGCCAGAACGGCCAGCCCCATGCCGACAATGCCATACCAGATCGCCCGTTTCGCGCTTTCCTGACCCGACAGCCCCCCAAGCGAGAGGATGAACAGGATCGCTGCGACCACATAGGCGGCAGTGGTAAATCCGTATTCCATATGCCCTCTCCCTTACGACTTCTGGAACATGGCCAGCATCCGGCGCGTCACCAGGAAGCCGCCGAAAATGTTGACGCCCGCCATCAGCACCGCCAGTGCCGCAAGGATCAGAACCCAGGCCGAGCCCGAGCCGATCTGCATCAGCGCGCCAAGAATGATGATCGAACTGATCGCGTTGGTAATCGCCATCAGCGGCGTGTGCAGCGAATGGGCGACGTTCCAGATCACACGGAAGCCCACGAAACAGGCCAGCACGAAGACGATGAAGTGCGACATGAAGCTGGCAGGTGCGACAAGCCCGACCAGCAGCACCAGGATCGCCCCTGCCGCAAGCAGGGTAACCTGTGACTTGGTTTCAGCCTTGAAGGCTGCGATTTCCTGCGCCCGGCGTTCTTCGGGCGTCAGTTCCTTCTTCTTTTCCTTCGGCTTCTGTGCCGCGATCGCCGCGACCTTGGGCTTTGGCGGCGGAAAGGTGATGTCGTGATCATGCGCCACGGTGGCGCCGCGGATCACATCGTCATCCATGTTGTGGTCGATCACGCCGTCTTTCTTCGGCGTCAGGTCCGCCATGAAGTGACGGACATTGTTGCCATACAGCTCGGAGGACTGGGCGCCCATGCGGCTGGCGAAATCCGTATAGCCGATGACGACCACGCCATTGTCGGTCACGACGCGTTGGTCGGCGACGGTCAGTTCGCAGTTGCCGCCCTTTTCGGCGGCCAGATCGACGATGACGCTGCCCTTCTTCATCGCCTCGACCATGTCCTTGGTCCACAGCACCGGCGCGTCGCGGCCGGGGATCAGGGCGGTGGTGATGACCACGTCCATGTCCGGGGCCAGCTCGCGGAACTTCTTCAGCTGTGCTTCGCGGAATTCGGGGCTGGATGGCGCGGCATAACCGCCCGTCTCGGCACCGTCCTTGGTCTGTTCCTCGAAATCGAGATAGACGAACTCGGCACCCATGGACTCGATCTGTTCGGCCACTTCTGGGCGGACGTCGAAGGCGTAGACTTGCGCGCCAAGGCTGGTCGCGGTGCCGATGGCGGCCAGACCCGCCACACCCGCGCCGACCACCAGGATCTTGGCCGGCGGAACCTTGCCCGCCGCCGTCACCTGACCGGTAAAGAATCGACCGAAATTGTTCGCGGCCTCGATCACCGAACGATAGCCCGCGATATTGGCCATCGAGGACAGGGCGTCCATCTTCTGCGCGCGGCTGATCCGCGGCACCATGTCCATCGCGATCGCCGTGATGCCCTGCTGCTTGGCCTTTTCCAGCAGTTCGGCGTTCTGAGCAGGATAGAAGAACGAGATCAGTGTCTGACCTTCGCGCATCTCACCTATCTCGGACTCGGATGGCTGGCGCACCTTGGCCACGACATCCACCGCCTCGATCAGCGCGCCCGCCGTTTCGGCAACCGTTGCACCGGCCTTGCGATAATCGTCATCCGAAAATCCGGCCGCTTCGCCTGCGCCGCTTTCGACGAAGACCTCGTGCCCCAGTTTCTGAAGATGCGCGGTAGATGCCGGCGTGATCGCCACCCGTGCCTCGCCTTCGAAACTCTCCTTCAAAGCGCCAATCTTCATGGCGTTCAAGCCCCCCGATATCCCAGTTCGCAGTCGCGTCTGCATAGCATCGCGTCGCAAACAATCACAAGGCCGCGATTCGTCCGACCCACGGTCCCGACCGCAGATCGGCACGAGAAACGTGGTCCGATGTCGGCTGCCGTCGAATATTCATCCGTCAAGGTGTTGATAAAAAAGGCCGCGCGTTCGAAACGCGCGGCCCTCGTTCTCAAGTCTCGGCAAATCCGAGACTTTAGTTGGTGTTGGTCGTTTCCGCCGGGGTTTCGGTGGTCGTCGCGTCGTCGGTGACTGCAGGCTCTTCTTCCACCGAGATGGCGTCGTCCAGAGCATCGCCGGCGTCCTGTGCGGCGTTCTCGGCGGCGGTTGCAGCATCCGAAGCGGCTTCAGACGCGGCTTCACCAGCGTTGTCCAGCGCCTCACCAGCCGCGTCGGCGGCGTTATCGGCAGCAGTTGCAGCGTTGTCAGCCGCGTTCTCGGCCGCACTGGCAGCGTCGCCCGCAGCGTCTTCTGTCGCTGTGGCTGCGTCGTCCGCCATGTTCTCGGCACCTTCGGCAGCATCCTCGGCAGCGTTCTCGGTCGCGGTCGCAGCGTTGTCAGCGGCGGTCTCGGCCTCGGATGCAGCTTCGTCCGCTGCGGCTTCGGCGTCGGCGGCGGCGTTTTCGGCAGCAGCCTCGGCATCATCGGCGGCGTCTTCGACTTCGACGGCGGCTTCGTCGCCGACGGTCGCGTCTGCAGGCGCCTCTTCCGTGGTCGTGACGGTGGTGGTGTCACCCTCAACCGCGACGGTATCATCGGTCATGAAACGCTGCAGCACGAAATATGCCAGCGCCAAGGCCAGAAGCACGCCGATGATCAGCGGCAGCGGCGACGAGCGGCGTTCGACCGGCTCGACATAGGCTTCCTTCGGGGTCGCCGGATCGCTGTCCACCGGATTGGTGCGCTTGGGATCGTTGGGGTCGTAGGTCATCACTGGCCTCCATTATGACTGTCAGAACACCGGATTAGCGTCGCTACCCTGTGGTCCAGCCGCCCGCGCCTGTCAATCGGATAGGCGAACGCGGCCTGTCTTGCGACCCGGCTTTCAGCCGACTAACACAGGCAAAGACGAACAGGTTCCGCCTGCCGCACAGGTTTTTCAGCCGGAGAGCGCCATGACCCAGCCCGACAACCCGGATACGCGATATCTTGCCGATTACCAGCCGTTCCCCTTCATTCTCGAAGAGACGCGTCTGCATTTCGACCTGGCGCCGGATGCCACGCAGGTCCGCGCCGAGATGAGGATGCGCCCCCGCGACGGGATCAAGGATCTGGTTCTGGACGGTGGCGGCGCGGTCGAATTGCTGTCGCTGCATATCGATGGCAAGGTGCCTGACCCGGCGCTGGTCGCCCGCGACGATGAGACCCTGACGATCGCCGCCGCAGCCCTTCCCGACGCGCCGTTCAGCCTGACCACCGAGGTGCGCATCGATCCCTCGTCCAACACCGCGTTCGAGGGGCTGTATCTTTCGGGCGGCATGTTCTGCACCCAGTGCGAGGCCGAAGGGTTCCGACACATCACCTTCTATCCCGATCGCCCTGATGTCATGGCGCCTTTCCGCGTGACGATCCGGTCTGACAAGCCGATCCTGTTGTCGAACGGGAACCCGGTCAGCGCGGGCGATGGTGTCGCCGAATGGCATGACCCGTGGCCGAAACCGGCCTATCTGTTCGCGCTGGTCGCAGGTGACCTGGTGGCCGTCAGCGACGTCTTCACCACCCGGTCCGGACGCCGCGTCGATCTGAATGTCTGGGTCCGTCCGGGTGATCAGGATCGCGCCGGATTTGCCATGGAATCCCTGATCAAGTCGATGAAATGGGATGAAGACGTCTATGGCCGCGAATACGATCTGGACGTGTTCAACATCGTCGCGGTCGATGACTTCAACATGGGCGCGATGGAAAACAAGGGCCTGAACATCTTCAACTCGAAGCTGGTTCTGGCCACCCCCGAGACCGCAACCGATGCCGATTACGAGCGCATCGAAAGCGTGATCGCGCACGAGTATTTTCACAACTGGACCGGCAACCGCATCACCTGCCGCGACTGGTTCCAGCTGTGCCTGAAGGAAGGCCTGACCGTGTTCCGCGATCAGCAGTTCACCAGCGACATGCGCAGCGCGCCGGTCAAGCGGATCGAGGATGTGCGCGCCCTGCGGGCCCGTCAGTTCCGCGAGGATCAGGGCCCGCTGGCGCATCCGGTGCGACCCGACAACTATCAGGAAATCAACAATTTCTACACCGCGACCGTCTATGAGAAGGGCGCCGAGGTGATCGGCATGCTGAAACGGCTGGTCGGCGATGACGGCTATGCCAGGGCGCTGGATCTGTATTTCGACCGCCATGACGGCGAAGCCGCGACCATCGAGGACTGGCTGAAGGTCTTCGAGGATGCGACCGGCCGGGATCTGGCCCAGTTCAAGCGGTGGTACACCGACGCCGGCACGCCGCGCCTTGCCATGGCCGAGGACTGGGACGAGGCCGCGTCGGGCGGTCGGCTGACCCTGACATTCACCCAGCGAACACCACCGACACCCGGTCAGGACGACAAACCGCCGCGTGTGATCCCGGTTGCGGTCGGCCTGATCAGCCCGAACGGGGCTGAGGTGCAGGCCACCCGGATGCTGGAAATGACCGAGGCGCAGCAAAGCTTCAGCTTCGACGGCCTGGGCGCCCGGCCCGTCGTCTCGGCGCTGCGCGGGTTCTCGGCCCCGGTGGTCCTGGACCGCAATATCGACGATGCGACGCGCGCTTTCCTGCTGGCGCATGACACCGATCCGTTCGCGCGATGGGAGGCCGGGCGCGATCTGGCGATGTCTGCGCTGGTTTGCCTGTCGCAGGGACAGGCGGCTGGCGCCGACTATGTCGATGCGATCGGGCGTCTGGCCGCGGACGACGGCGCAGATCCCGCCTTTCGCGCGCTGTGCCTGATGCTGCCGGGCGACGAGGAAATCGCGACAAGGCTTGCTGCGGACGGCGTGACCCCGGACCCCGACGCGATCCACGTGGCCCGTGACGATCTTGCCCGCCGCGTGGCGGACGCGCATGCGGATCTGTTGTCCGATCTTTACGACAGCATGGCCGTTTCCGGGGCATATTCCCCCGATGCCCGCTCGGCCGAGCGGCGCTCGTTGCGGATCTCCGCGCTGGGATTGCTGAACCGGATCGACCGTGGCGACCGGGCCGAGGTGCTGTTCGGCACGGCCGGCAACATGACCGAGCGGATGGCCGCCCTGATCTGCCTGATCCGGCGCGGTCGCGGTCAGGCCGCGCTTGAAGCCCTGCACGACCAGTTCGGCGAAAACCGGCTGGTGATGGACAAGTGGTTCTCGGTCCAGGTGATGGTCGTCGATCCTGCCCAGGCGACCGGCATCGCGCAACGTCTGGCTGCCCGCAAGGATTTCGACTGGAAGAACCCCAACCGATTCCGCGCCCTGCTGGGGGGGCTGGCCGGCAATCACGCAGGCTTCCACGCGGCGGACGGGTCGGGATATGACTTCACCGCCGACTGGCTGATGCGGATGGACAAGGTGAACCCGCAGATCGCCGCGCGGATGTCGACCGCCTTCGAGACATGGCCCCGTTATGATGCCGGACGGCGCGAAAACGCGCACGCCGCATTGCAGCGAATGGCGGCGATGGACGGCATCAGCCGCAACCTTCGCGAGATGGTGTCGCGGATGATTGCCGCCGGAGAAGCGCGTTCATGACGGCGCTTGCGGGCGCGCGCGGGGCGATGCAAGATGCTGCAGATGAGTGACCGATACGCCGACGCACGGGCCGAGATGCAGGCCAGACTGGACCCGCTGATTGCCGAGCGGGCACCTTGGCTTTACTCGAACCGGCTGCATCACCGGATCGCACGGCGAGCGATGATGGGGTTGCTGCGCTATCCCCGCACGATCGAACTGGGGGCGGAATTCCGTGACCTGCCCGCGCCCGAGATCATGCGCCGGATGACCGATCTGATCGTCCGCGACGTGCGCGTGACCGGGATCGAACATATCCCGGCGACCGGGCCGGCGCTGATCGTGTCGAACCATCCCACCGGCATCGCGGACGGGATCGTGATGCACGCGGTTCTGGCGCAGATGCGCGACGATCTGTTCATTTATGCCAATCACGACATGATCCGCGTCCTGCCGCAGGTCGAGGATATGATCGCAGGGGTCGAGTGGCGGCAGGAAAAGCGCAGCCATGCCAAGACCAAGGCGACGATGGATTATACCCGCACCGCGTTGGAAGCAGGGCGGATCGGCCTGATCTTTCCCTCGGGACGGCTGGCCAAGCGGCGCGGACTGACATTGACGGAACGGCCATGGATGGCCAGCGCGGCGATGATCGCGCGGAAGTTCGGCGTGCCGGTCATTCCGCTGCGGATACGGGCGCGCAACTCCGCGCTGTTCTATTTGCTGGACGCGATCCACCCGACGCTGCGGGATGTCACCCTGTTCAACGAGGTGCTGAACAAGGCCGGTCAGACCTATCGGGTCAGCGTCGGCAGGCCGATCGATCCGGCAACCCTGCCACGCAGCAGCGAAGAGGCGATTGCGACCCTGCGCGACGCGGTGCTGGCATTGCCCGCACCGGGCGAGGATGCACCAAGGCTGACGCGCGGTGCGACCGGGGCGCGTTTGTCGCGGCCGTCGAAAAGCGTCGCCTGATCCTGGGGATCTTCTGCTGATGGCTTGGGCGCCCTGGCTGTGCAGACCTTCCGCTCAGCCTTTGCGGCTGTCGCGATCCAGATGTCCCAAGGATCGTTCCGGTGCGATCCGGTCGCGGATACGCTGCTTCAGCGTCCTGATATCCGGAAAACCGCCATCCGCCTTGCGTTCCCAGATCTGCTGGTCGTCCAGCGTGATGCGGAACACCCCGCCGCTGTCATCAGGCACGATCGTGACGCGCAGCGACGTGCCGAAGGTGGACAGGCATTCCTGCGCATACCAGCCCGCGCGCAACAGCCAGTTGCATCCCGTGCAATAGGTGATCTCAAGATGCGCCATCACAATGCCATGTCGTCTCGGTGGATCAGGGCCGCCCGGCCGGGATAGCCCAGGATGGTCTCGATCTGGGCAGAGCGGTGTCCGGCGATCAGACGCGCCTCGGTCGCCGTATAGCGGGTCATGCCCTGCCCCAGCGTTTCACCCGAAGGACCAGTGATCGCGACCGGATCGCCGCGACCGAAATCGCCCGAAACGGCACGCACCCCGGCGGGCAGCAACGACTTTCCGCTGCGCAACGCCTGTGCCGCGCCGTCATCGACGATCAGCGTGCCCTTGGGTTTCATTGCCGCGATCCAGCGTTTGCGCGCCGCCTGTGGATCGCCTTCCGGCAGGAACCAACTGGACCGCGCACCATCGGCCACCGCCGACAAGGGCCGCATCACCGACCCCTCGGCTATCGCCATCGCGCAGCCGCCCGCTATCGCCGTGCGCGCCGCCATCAGCTTGGTCCTCATGCCGCCTTTCGACAACCCCGAGACCGGATCGCCGCCCATCGCCTCGATCTCGGGCGTCAGGCGGTCGATTACCGGCAGATGACGCGCGTCGGGATCGGTCTTGGGGTTCGCGGTATACAGCCCGTCGACATCCGACAACAGCAGCAACTGGTCCGCACCACAGGTCACGGCGATCTGCGCGGCCAGCCGGTCGTTGTCGCCATAGCGGATCTCGTCGGTGGCGACGGTGTCGTTTTCGTTCACGATGGGCACCACACCCAGCCCCAGCAGCGTCTGCAGCGTCGCACGGCTGTTCAGATAGCGGCGGCGGTCGGCACTGTCTTCCAGCGTCAGCAGGATCTGCGCCGTCTTGACGCCATGCGGGGCCAGCGCCTCTTCATAGGCGCGCGCCAGCCGGATCTGGCCGACCGCTGCGGCCGCCTGCGCCTGTTCCAGCGGCAGCGCGCCCGGCGGCAGGTCCAGCACCCGCCGTCCCAGCGCGATCGAGCCCGAAGACACCAGAACGATATCGCTGCCGCGCCGCCGCCAGTCGGCCACGTCATCACACAGGCCGCGCAGCCAGTCGGCGTTCAGCCCGTCCGGCCCGACCAGCAGCGCCGAGCCGATCTTGATGACCAGACGCCGTGCCCGCGTCAGCGATGGTGCTAGGGTTGCCATGGCGCGTCAGGCTCGTCCTCATCGATGATCCGGGTGGGCGCGATCTCGGTCCACAAGGCACGCAGAACCTCGGTCACGCCCAGCTTGGCGACGCCGGACATCAGATGGACAGTGCCGCCGATCTCTGCCTCCAGCGCGGCCCTGCGTTCGGCGATGGTGTCGTCGTCCAAGGCATCGATCTTGTTCAGCGCAGTGATGCGCGGCTTTTCCATCAGCACCGGGGAATAGGCCGCAAGCTCGGTCAGGATGGTTCGGGCATCGCCCGCAACATCCTCGGCCGTGCCGTCCACCAGGTGCAAAAGCACGTTGCTGCGTTCGACATGACCAAGAAACTGGTCGCCCAGCCCCCTGCCCTCGCTGGCGCCTTCGATCAGGCCGGGAATGTCAGCCATCACGAATTCGCGCCCATCGACGCCGACCACGCCCAGATTCGGGTGCAGCGTCGTGAACGGGTAGTCCGCGATCTTGGGCCGGGCATTGGAAACGGCCGCGAGGAAGGTCGACTTGCCGGCGTTCGGCAACCCCACCAGCCCCGCATCCGCGATCAGCTTCAGCCGCAGCCAGATCGTCCGTTCGATCCCTGGCTGGCCCGGGTTTGCGTTGCGCGGCGCACGGTTGGTCGATGACTTGAAATGCAGGTTGCCCCAACCGCCATTGCCGCCGCGCGCCAACAGGACGCGCGCGCCCGGTTCGGTCAGGTCGGCGATGACCGTCTCTTCGTCTTCTTCCAGGATCTCGGTCCCGACCGGCACCCGCAGCACGATGTCGTCGCCCGATCTGCCGGTCATCTGGCTGCCCATGCCGTGCTGACCGGATTTGGCGAAGAAATGTTGCTGGTAGCGGAAATCGATCAGGGTGTTCAGCCCTTCGACCGCCTCGGCCCAGACATCACCGCCATTGCCGCCATCGCCGCCGTCCGGGCCACCATATTCGATGAACTTCTCGCGCCGGAAAGACACGCAGCCTGCGCCGCCTCCGCCCGAACGGATATAGACCTTGGCGAGATCGAGGAATTTCATGACGCAGCTCCTGTTCCGGGGGATGCGATACGCGCGCTGCCCCGATCGTGCAAGACCCGGGACGGCAGGGTTCGGGGCTGCCTTTGTGACATACCCTGCGATGCCGACCCTTTTCCGCGCGGGCTCCAGTCCCTAGATGTCAAGCAGGAGGCCCCCATGATCCACTTCGACAACAGCTATGCCCGTCTGCCCGATGGATTCTTCGCGCGTGTCGATCCGACGCCCGTGACCAAGCCGGTGTTGCTGGCACTGAATGAGGGATTGGCAGGCCGGCTTGGTCTGGATCCGGCATGGCTGAGCGGCCCGGAAGGCACGGCGATGCTGGCCGGGAACGCCATGCCAGACAGCGCCGAACCCATCGCCCAGGCCTATGCAGGACATCAGTTCGGAGGGTTCGTTCCGCAACTTGGCGACGGGCGTGCCGTGCTTCTGGGCGAAGTCGTGGCGCCGGACGGTGCCCGCTTCGATATTCAGTTGAAGGGCAGCGGCAAGACACCTTTTTCGCGCCGCGGCGACGGCCGGGCCTGGATCGGACCCGTGCTGCGGGAATACGTCGTCAGCGAATTCATGTCCGCCATGGGCGTGCCCACCACCCGCGCGCTGGCCGCCGTCGCGACCGGTGAAACCGTGTGGCGCGAGGACGGGTTTCCTGGCGCTGTGCTGACCCGTGTCGCATCCAGTCATATTCGGGTCGGCACGTTCCAGTACTTCGCCGTGCGAGGCAACGAATCGGCACTGGCAGCGCTGACCGACCATGTCATCGAACGGCACTATCCGCAGGCGACCGGGCCGTTATCGCTGCTGGATCATGTCGTCGCGCGGCAGGCCGAAACCATCGCGCAATGGATGGCGCTGGGATTCATCCACGGGGTCATGAATACCGACAACATGGCCATATCGGGCGAAACGATCGATTACGGCCCCTGCGCCTTCATGGATGGATATCATCCTGACACGGTCTTCTCATCAATCGATCACGCGGGGCGCTATGCCTGGGCACAGCAGCCTCAGGTTGCGGTCTGGAATCTGGCGCAGCTGGCCACCTGCCTGATCCCGCTGATGGGTCAGCGCGATGCGGCGATCGAGGCGGCGACGAAATCCGTGCACGGTTTTGCGCCGCTGTATCAGGCCGCTTGGTGTCGCCGCTTTGGCGAGAAGCTGGGCCTGACCGAGGCCGCCCCGGTGCAGGAACTGGCCGAGGAACTGCTGAGCCTGATGGCCCGCGACCGGGCGGATTTCACGCGGGTTTTCGCCGGCCTGCGCGACGGCACGGCACGCGGCGAATTCAAGGATCCGGCGGCATTCGACGACTGGGCGCTGCGCTGGCAGGAACATGACCCGGACCCGGCGCTGATGGCCCACGCCAACCCAAGACGCATTCCCCGCAACCACCGGGTCGAACAGGCGATCCAAGCTGCCGTGAATGACGATCTTCAGCCTTTCCGGCTGCTGTTCGATGCTGTCACGCATCCGCGTGAGGATCGTCAGGAATGGGATCATCTGGCACGCGCGCCGCTGGCGTCCGAGGCTGTGCGGCAGACATTCTGCGGAACCTGAGCATCCCTGCTTTCTTTGGCCCGACATTCCCCTGTCGTTCGGGGGAAGTCCTCTTGCGACCAGGCATCGTCGCGATATCTTCTGACGAACCTGATGAGGGCGCGACGTGGCGGTCATTCGAGTAGCGAGTTACAACCTGCACAAATGCCGCGGCCTGACCGGTCCGCACGCCCCCGAGAGGAATCTGGCCGTCATCGCGGCCATGCGGCCCGATATCATTGCCCTGCAAGAGGTCGATTTCCGCTTCGGCGCCCGCCCCGAGGCGCTGCCGCGGGCGCTGATCCAGGACCAGACCGGTCTTGTGCCCGCCGATATCAGCAGACCAAGCGGCGAGAACTCACTTGGCTGGCACGGCCAGACCATCCTGCTGCGTCCCGAACTGGCCCAGAACGCCGTCGTGCGGCGGCTTCCCCTGCCGGGATTGGAACCGCGCGGGGCGCTGGCCTTGCGTTTGCCCGGGCTGACGATCATCGGGGTTCATCTTGGACTGGTGCGGTCGTCGCGTCGCGCGCAATTGGCCCGGATCAGCGCGCAGGCCGCGCGGATCGCGGACGACAACATCGTGCTGATGGGCGATTTCAACGAATGGCATGATGAGCGCGGGTTGGAATCGCTTGCCGGATTCCGGGTCATTGCGCCCGGCCCGTCCTATCCCGCCCCGCTGCCGCGTTTCCGGCTGGACCGCATCGCGATGTCGCGACATCTGGAACTGCTGCGGCACGGGGTGTTCTCGGGTGCGGGGGCGCGCGATGCCTCGGATCACCTGCCGATCTGGGCCGAGATCGCCCTGCCCTGACAAATTGCGGCTTTCGACTTGCCGCCACGGCAGCTATGTAGGCGCTAACGCAAGCCAATGGAGGAGCCGATGAGCGCCATTATCGATATCTTCGCCCGCGAGATCCTGGACAGCCGCGGCAATCCGACTGTCGAGGTCGACGTGACGCTGGAAGACGGCACGATGGGCCGTGCGGCCGTGCCGTCGGGCGCATCGACCGGCGCCCACGAGGCGGTCGAGAAACGCGACGGCGACAAGGCCCGTTACATGGGCAAGGGCGTGCTGGAAGCCGTCGCGGCCGTCAACGGAGAGATCGCCGAGAACCTGATCGGCGAGGACGCGACCGAACAACGTGCCATCGACGCGATGATGTGCGATCTGGACGGCACACCGAACAAGGGCCGCCTGGGCGCGAACGCGATCCTGGGCGTGTCTCTGGCCGTGGCAAAAGCCGCTGCCGAAGACTGCATGCAGCCGCTGTATCGCTACGTTGGCGGCACCTCGGCGCGGATCCTGCCGGTGCCCATGATGAATATCATCAATGGCGGCGAACATGCCGACAACCCCATCGACATCCAGGAATTCATGATCATGCCGGTCAGTGCGGAGAATATCCGCGAAGCCGTGCGCATGGGGTCCGAGGTGTTCCACACGCTGAAAAAGGAACTTTCGGCGGCTGGCCTGTCCACCGGGATCGGCGACGAGGGCGGCTTTGCGCCGAACCTGTCGTCGACCCGCGACGCGCTGGATTTCATCCTGAAGGCGGTCGAGAAGGCCGGCTACAAGCCCGGCGACGACATCATGCTGGCGCTGGACTGCGCCTCGACCGAGTATTTCCGCAACGGCAAATACGAAATGAAGGGCGAAGGCGCATCGCTGTCGCCTGCCGAGAATGTCGACTACCTCGCGGCGCTGTGCGGTGACTATCCGATCCTTTCGATCGAGGATGGCTGCGCCGAAGACGACTGGGACGGCTGGAAGCTGCTGACCGAGAAACTGGGCGACAGGGTGCAGCTGGTGGGCGACGATCTGTTCGTGACCAATCCCACGCGTCTGGCCGATGGCATCGCCAAGGGCTGCGGCAACAGCCTGCTGGTCAAGGTCAACCAGATCGGAACCCTGTCCGAAACGCTGGATGCGGTGCGGATGGCCGACCGCGCGGGATATACCAGCGTGATGTCGCACCGCTCGGGCGAAACCGAGGATGCGACCATCGCCGATCTGGCGGTGGCGACCAATTGCGGCCAGATCAAGACGGGCAGCCTTGCGCGTTCGGACCGGCTGGCGAAATACAACCAGTTGATCCGGATCGAGGAGATGCTGGGCGAGACGGCCGAATACGCGGGCCGTTCGATCCTGCGCTGACATTCCCACCCTGTCCGCGAGCCCGTCGCGGGCAGGGTTTTTCCGGGCGCCAACGCCCGGATTTCGACCAATGCCGCGCCGTGGCGTGACATTGACGCCAGGGCAGCGCCCAATCCCGAAAATCTGTCCGCTCTGCCCCCTCGACAGGCGTCGATCAGTGGCTAAACTGCGGCGCCATGCAGGGCGGAAATTCGTCGGGGCAAAAGCTCCATCCGACCCGCTTGGAGGAGATTACATGAAAGATTCCAAAAGCCTGGACCGGCGTTCCTTCCTGACACGCGCCTCGGTCGGCGGGGCTGCGGCGGCAGCCGGAACGGCACTTGCGGCACCGGCGATCGCGCAGGAGATGCCGACGATCAACTGGCGGCTGGCCTCGTCCTTCCCGAAATCGCTGGACACGATCTATGGCGGCGGGGAAGAGCTTTCGACCCGGCTGAAGGAAGCCACCGACGGCAAGTTCAACATCCAGGTCTTCGCGGCCGGCGAGATCGTTCCAGGACTTGATGCGATCAACGCGGCAACCGACGGGACCGTCGAATGCGCGCATTCGGTCGGCTATTACAACTGGGGCAAGGACCCGGCCTTCGCCTGCGGCGCCGACCTGCCCTTTACCTTCTCGGCCCGTGCCAAAGCCGCCTACAACTATCAGGGCGGCGGCATCGAAAACTATAACGAATTCCTCGAACAATACAGCCTCGTCAGCTTCCCCGGCGGCAATACCGGTGTCCAGATGGGCGGCTGGTATCGCAAGGAAATCAACACCCTGGCCGACCTTCAGGGGCTGAAGATGCGGATCTCGGGTCTTGCGGGTCGCGTCGTGGAAAAACTGGGCGTCGTGCCCCAGCAGATCGCGGGCGGTGACATCTATCCGTCGCTGGAAAAGGGCACGATCGACGCCGCCGAATGGGTCGGCCCCTATGATGACAGCAAGCTGGGCTTCCAGAAGGTTGCACCGTACTACTACTATCCCGGTTTCTGGGAAGGTGGCCCGACGGTCAGCTTCTTCATCAACAAGGCGAAATGGGACGAGCTTCCCGACAGCTACAAGTCGCTGGTGCGGTCCTGCTGCCAGGCCACCGACCAGAACATGCTGGCCAAATACGACATGAAGAACCCGACCGCCCTGAAAGAGCTGGTCGGATCCGGCGCGCAGCTGCGTTCCTTCAGCGAGGAAATCCTGACGGCCGCCTTCGCCGCCTCGAACGAAGTCTATGCCGAACTGTCCAGCGAGAACGCATCGTTCAAGAAGCAATATGATGCGATGCAGCAGTTCCGCGACGACTGGTATCTGTACGCCCAGACGGCAGAATACACGTTCGACACGTTCATGATGATCCAGCAGCGCAACGGCAAGCTTGCGCCGGGCGGCGGGCAGTAAGCCCTTAGTTCACGATCCGACGCCCGCCGCGATCCCTCGCGGCGGGCGTTTTCGATTCCCGAAGCTGTGATGAAAGAAAAGGGCCGGTCTGGACCGGCCCCGTTAGATCAATTGCCGCCGCCCAGGCCCGGCGGCGGTCCGTCAAGGCCCATCCCGCCAAGCCCGCCGGACGGTTCATCTGCAGGCGCGTCCTGATCGGACTGCTGCGTGGGCGCAGGTGCATCCGCGGCTGCATCACCGGCGCTGCCGCCGAAATTCGGGGTGCCACCCAGACCGCCAAGCCCGCCGGATGGCGTACCGGCACCATCGCCGCCGGACGCCGGTGGCTGCCCGAACGGCGAGCCGCCAAGGCCGCCGCCAAGTCCACCGCCAAGACCACCCAGCCCCCCGCCATTCGAGGGGATCTCGATCCTGATATTCGAGGTATCCACCGGCGCGCCCTTGTAGTGCATGACCATCTGCGGAAACGCGATCACCAGCGCGATCATCATGACCTGCAGTCCGACAAAGGCGACCGCACCGCGGTAGATGTCGACGGTGCTGACGGCCCCGATTTCCTTGCCGGTGACGGCATCGCGATAGGCTTTGCGCGGCGCCACCGATCGCAGGTAGAACAGCGCGAAACCCACCGGCGGCGTCAGGAACGATGTCTGCATCGTCATCGCCAGAATGATGCCGAACCAGATCAGGTCGATCTCCAGCGCGTTTGCGGCAGGGATCAGCAGCGGCACGATCACGAAGGCCAGTTCGAAGAAGTCCAGGAAGAAGGCCAGAAAGAAGATGATCGCGCAGACCGCAATCAGGAACCCGTATTCGCCCCCCGGCAGCGCGGTCAGCAGATCGCGCACCCAGATATGGCCATTGATCGAATAGTAGGTCAGTGAAAAGACCGTCGCGCCGATCAGGATGAACATGACGAAGCTGGAAAGACGCGTCGTGGACAGCAGGGCCTGACGCACGACATCGACCGTCAGCCTGCCCTTGATCGCAGTCAGCGCCAACGCACCCACCGCGCCCATCGCGCCCCCCTCGGTCGGGGTGGCGATGCCCAGGAAGATCGTGCCCAGCACAAGAAACACAAGGGCCAGCGGCGGGATCATCACGATGATCACCTCTCGCGTCATCGGCGACATCAGCCCCAGCTTCAGATACCGGTCGGCCAGCGCCACGATCAGCATGACACCGACCGACAGAGTCGCCGCCCAGATGGCACTGTCATCGCCCAGGGTTGCACCCAGGTAACGCTCGGCCAGCCAGTAGATGGCGATTGCGGCGACGATCGACACGATCAGCGACCAGCCGCCGCCGCCAAGGGTGCGCGCCTCTGGCGGCAATGCGGGCATCGTCTTGGGGCGAATGATGGACAGCACGGCGATATAGGCCAGATAGATCCCCACCAGGACGAATGCCGGGATCAGGGCGCCCTTGTACATGTCGCCGACGGAACGGCCCAACTGGTCGGCCAGCACGATCAGCACAAGCGAGGGCGGAATGATCTGCGCCAGCGTGCCGGACGCGGTGATGACCCCGCTTGCCAGCCGCTTGTCATAACCATAGCGCATCATGATCGGCAGCGAGATCAGCCCCATCGAGATGACCGATGCCGCCACGACGCCGGTGGTCGCGGCCAGCAACGCCCCGACCAGAACCACCGCGTAGGCCAGGCCGCCGCGAACAGGACCGAACAATTGCCCGACGGTATCCAGCAGTTCCTCGGCCATGCGCGACCGTTCCAGAACGATCCCCATGAAGGTGAAGAACGGAATGGCCAGCAAGGTGTCGTTGCGCATGACCCCGAAGACCCGGTCGCCAAGCGCACCAAGCAGGTTCCAGCCCAGGTTGACCTGATCGGTATAGGGCGTGATGAAGACGCCGAAGAAGAAGAACAGCAACCCGTTCGCCGCCAGCGCGAAGGCGATCGGATAGCCGAACAGCAGAAAGACGACCATCGAGAAGAACATGATGGGCGCAAGATTATGGGCGATAAGGTCGATCACGCGCGGTTCTCCCGATCGTCGCTGATTTCGTCACGGCTGTGGTCCTGCGCTGTGCCGACAGTCATCAGCCGGGCCTCGTGAAGGGCGCTGTCGTGGGTCCCGGCGGGACCATGCGGGTCGGGGATCACGCCGCGCATCACGGCGATCTTCTTGACAAGTTCCGACAGTCCCTGTGCGAACAACAACACGAACCCGGCCAGCAGCACGGCCTTGGCCGGCCAGATCAGCAGCCCGCCCGCATTCATCGAGATTTCATGCGTGCGCCACGAACTCATCAGCGAGGGATAGACCAGCGATATCATGATCGCCGAGAAGGGCAGCAGGAACAGCGTGGTCCCCACAAGGTCGATCCAGTGCTGCACGCGGCGCGACCACCGCCCGTAGATCACGTCGATCCGGATATGTTCGTTTTCCAGCAGCGTATAGGCCGCCGCCAGAAGAAACGCCCCGCCATAGAGATACCATTGCAGTTCAAGCCAGGCGTTCGAAGATACACTGAAGACCTTGCGCACCACCGCGTTTACGGCGCTGACAAAGATCGCCAGCAGGATCAGCCACGACGCGGTGCGACCGATCAGCGTATTGATGCGGTCTATGCCGCGCGAAAGGGCCAACAGGCTGCCCATGATATCCTCCCCGGTTCGTTGGCAGGCAGCCTTGTTCGGATATGCCGCCTTGCGCTGCATTCTCGCACCGTCCCGGGGGTATGCGCGAGGGTTTTTGCAGCGTCAAGCGTGACCGCTGAGGGGTTCAGCCAGCCATCGCGAATGCTGCAAGAATTGCGGTTTCGGTCAGGATCGAAGCACTGCCCAGCACATCCCCGCTTTGCCCGCCCAGCCAGATCCGGGCCTGCCGGATCACCGCCGCGACCGCCACAATTGCCGCGATCAGAGCGATGACGCTGCCCGGTCCGGCGCAAAGCACCGCGACAAATGCGATCAGGCATGCAAAGGCTACGCCGGCCCAGGCAGGGCGACCGGCGGCGTGGCCCAGCCCGTCCGGTCGCGCGGGCGGCAGCGCCGTCATGACCACAACGCTTGCCGCGCGCCCCGAGGCCGCGGCGGCGATCAGCGCCGCCGGTCCCAGCACGGTCAAGGACGCCACCCGCACAAAGGACACCAGGATCAAGGCCATGACCCCATAGCTGCCGATGCGGGAATCGCGCATGATCCGCAGACGGGATTCGGTATCCTTGCCGCCGCCTGCATCGGCCAGATCGGCCAGGGCATCCTCGTGCAGCGCGCCGGTCAACCAGACGGCCAACGCCACCGACAGCGCCGCGGTCAGCATCGGCGGCCCCGGCAGCAACAGCGGCAGCGATGCGATTGCCCCAACCGCCGCGCCGACCAATGAAAAAGCCCATGCGCTGTGCGCCAGCCGCATGATGCGCGGCGGCAGCGCGTGTCCCAGCGGCAGCCGGGTCAGAAAGACCAGCGCCAGCAGAAACTGATGCCAGCGCCTAACCAATCCCTGCCTCGGCGAAGGTGGCCATGCCGTCATGGCAGGCGATCGCGGCACGCAGAACCATCAGCGCGACCCCAGCGCCCGAGCCTTCGCCCAGACGCATGTCCAGCGACAGGACCGGGCGCATCCCCAACGCCGCAATCAGGCGACGATGTCCGGGCTCGGCGCTTTCATGACCGATCAGGCAATGGGCCAGCGCCTCGGGGTCGTCGCGCCGCAGCACCGCCGCGGCTGCGGTGCAGATGAACCCGTCCAGGATCACCGGCAGGCCCAGTTCCTTTGCGCGCAGGATCGCACCGCAGATCGCTGCCTGTTCCCGTCCGCCGAACGCAGCCAGTGTTTCGCGCGCAGTGCCGGGGGAATGCAGGGCGATGCCTGCGGCCACCGCGCGCTGCTTGCGGGCAAGGACATCACCTTCGGCGCCGGTTCCGGGCCCGACCCAGTCTTCCGCCCTGCCTCCGAAAACGGACGCCGCCTGCGCCGCCGCGATTGATGAATTGCCGATCCCCATTTCGCCAAGGATCAGGATGTCGGCCTTGGGATCGACCGAATCCGCGCCGATCGACATGGCCGCATCGACCTCGGCCATGTCCATCGCCGCAGCTTGGGTGAAGTCGCGGGTCGGCCGGTCCAGGTCCAGCGGAACGATGGCAAGTTCAGCCCCGGCGACCGCGCAGATCTGGTTGATCGCCGCACCGCCAGCGGCGAAATTCTGAACCATCAACGCCGTCACATCGGCCGGAAACGGGTTCACGCCCTGCGCGACGATGCCATGATTGCCTGCGAAAACCAGCGCCTGCGCCCGGTTCAACTCGGGGCGATCCCGGCCCTGCCATCCCGCCATGAAGACGGCCAGTTCCTCAAGCCGCCCCAGAGATCCGGGCGGCTTGGTCAGCTGGTTCTGGCGATCGCGCGCACACTGTGCCGCGGCTTCGTCAAATGATCTCATCCGGTGACTCCCGCATAGGTTTCAGACGCAAGGGCTGGCCGCTGACCGATATCCAGACCTCATCGGCGATATCCCCGACGGCCTGATTCATCCAGCCGTGCTGATCGCGAAATTTGCGTGCCAGTGCGTTGTCCGGCACGATGCCCTGGCCCAGTTCGTTGGTCACAAGGACAACAGGACAGCATTGTTGACGCAACGTCGCGACCAATGCGCCGAAATCTGCCGATCCAAGACAGTTCGACAGCCACAGCGTCAGGCAATCCACCAGCCGAACCCCCTGCCCGTCGCTGGCGCGCAGCGCCCCGGCCAGATCGTGCGGCGCCTCGATCGTCGTCCAAGCGTCATTGCGACGCCGTTGATGTAATTGTATTCTTTCCGCCATCTCGGCATCGCCCGCCTGCGCGGTCGCGATGTAGATGCGCGGCCCATCATGCCGCACTACCAGCCGTTCGGCCAGTGCGGATTTCCCCGAACGGGCACCGCCGGTCACAAGGGTGATATGCCCGCTCTTCGTCATTGCCGCCCCATCTTCCACAAGCCCGAGGGCGATGAAAGCCGAAACCCGCTTTACCCCGCCGGATGATCTACTACCTTCGCGCCATTCCGGTGCAGAAGACACCGCACTCAACTTGGAGGAGATGCCTCATGACGAAGTTTTTCGCAACGACCGCCCTGGTCGCCTCGCTCGCCATGCCCGCCTTTGCCGTGCAGCCGGCCGAGGGCGAGCAGCTGGCAGAAAATCAGGTCTATAACTTCTGGCTGCTGGACGCGATCAAATCGGTCGACCCGGCAAAGAACACCGATGTCGAGGGTTCGGACGTGCTGCGTCAGCTGTTCGAAGGTCTGATGAACGAGGATGAAAAGGGCGCGATGGTGCCCGGCGTTGCCGAAAGCTTCGAGGAAAGCGACGACAAGCTGACCTACACCTTCAAGCTGCGCGACGCCAAATGGTCGAATGGCGAGCCGGTGACCGCGGGCGATTTCGTTTATGCCTGGCGACGCGCCGTGAACCCGGAAACTGCGTCCGAATATGCGTGGTTCATGGAACTGATGAACATCGTCAACGCCACCGATATCGTGAAGGGCGAAAAATCCCCTGAAGAACTGGGCGTGAAGGCGATCGACGACAAGACGCTGGAAGTCACGCTGACGACGCCGACCCCTTATTTCATCAAGACGCTGTCGCATGCCACGACTTTCCCGGTGCCGCAAAAGGTGATCGAGGAACACGGCGATGCCTGGACTCAGCCCGGCAATCTGGTCGGCAACGGCGCCTTCGTGCTGAAATCGCACAATCTGGGCGTCGATATCACGATGGAAAAGAACCCCGAATACTGGGACGCCGAGAATGTCGTGATGCAGACCGTCAAGGGCATCACCGTCAATGACAACAATGTCGCACTGACCCGTTATCAGGCCGGAGAGCTGGACCGTGTGCAGATCCCGGCCGGTCAGTATCCGCGACTGGAAAAGGAAGCCCCGGATCAGGCGGTTTCACTGCCTTATGCCTGTTCCTATGCCTATGTTTATAATGTGTCCGAGAAGGGCCCCGAGGCGCTGAAGGATGTGCGCGTCCGCGAGGCGCTGTCGCTGGCGCTGAACCGCGACATCATCGTGAACAACGTTTTGCAGGGTGGTCAGAAACCGGCGACCACATGGACCCATTGGGCCATCGAGGGGTTCGATCAGCCCGAGACCGAGCTTGCGACCCTGAGCCAGGAAGAAAAGACCCAGCGCGCGCAGGAATTGCTGACCGAGGCCGGCTATGGCCCCGACAATCCGATCTCGTTGACGCTGCAGTACAATACGGATGAGAACCACAAGAAGCTGGCGATCGCCGCGCAGCAGTTCTGGAAGCCGCTTGGCGTCAACATCACGCTGAACAATGTCGAATGGAAAGTGCATACCGACCGGATGCAGAACCAGGATTTCGACATGGCCCGCTATGCGTGGTGCGCCGATTACAACGAAGCCTCGACTTTCCTCGACTGGTTCCGGACCGACGGATATAACAGCGGCAAATGGTCGAATGCGGAATTCGATCAACTTATGGCAGATGCCAAGACGGCCGAGGACACCACGCCGATCTATACCCGTGCCGAGGAAATTCTGGCTGAAGAAGTTCCGGCAGCCTTCGTCTATCACTACGCCAAGGTCGATATGATCAGCCCCGACATCAAGGGCCTGCCGACCGAAAACGTGTTGAACTCGTGGTACGCCAAGGACCTGTATCGTCTGGCCGACTGATCCCGACCAGGAACACTGGCTTTCCGGAAGGGGCACTATTCCCTTCCGGACTCTGGTCATGGACGCTTAACTTTCCTTTGCAGGGAGGCTGCACGCGATGTTCGCATATATCATGCGGCGCTTGGCTGTGGCGGTACCCACGCTGCTGCTGCTGATCGTCTTTTCCTTCATCCTGATGCATCTTGCGCCGGGCGGGCCGTTCACGCAGGAACGTGAATTGCCGCCGCAGGTTCTTGCGAACCTGAATGCCAAATACGGCCTAGACGATCCGCTTTGGAAGCAGATCATCAGTTATATCTGGGGCATCGTCGCGCATTTCGATTTCGGACCCAGCTTCGTCTATCCCGACCGCAGCGTGAACGAACTGGTCGCCGCAGGTTTTCCGGTGACGCTGACCTATGGCTCGCTGGCATTCATCGCTGCGGTGGTGATGGGCGTCGGCCTGGGTGTCGTCGCCGCGATCTGGCACAACAGCTTTCTGGACTATCTGGCGGTGGGTATCTCCATCGGCGCGCAGGTGCTGCCGAATTTCGTGATGGCGCCGATCTTGGTGCTGATCTTCACGCTGTGGTATGGATTGTTGCCGGGCGGTGGCTGGTCTTTCAGCGATCCCAGCTTCTGGATCATGCCGGTGATCGCGCTAGGCACCAGCTACATGGCCTCTATCGCGCGGATCACCCGCTCATCGATGCTTGAGGTTCTGGGCAGCAACCATATCCGCACCGCCCGCGCCAAGGGCATGCCCGAACATCGGGTCATCATTCGCCACGCCCTGAAACCCGCGATGTTGCCGGTGATCAGCTATCTGGGGCCGGTCTTCGTGTCGATGATCACGGGTTCGGTGGTGATCGACATCTATTTCTCGACCGGGGGCATCGGAAAGGCCTTCGTGGATAGCGCGCTGAACCGCGACTATGCGGTGATGATGGGCGTGACCATCCTGGTCGGCGCGCTGACCATCGTGTTCAACCTTGTCGTCGATGTGCTGTACGCATGGATCGACCCAAAGATCAGGTACTGAGCCATGGTCATTCAACAAGACAAGATGCAATCGCTTGCCACCCGCATGTCGCAGGACGAGGTGAAGGGCCGCAGCCCTTGGGCGGATGCCCGCAAGCGTTTCCTGCGCAACAAGGCGGCGATGACCGGGCTGATCATCCTGATCGGGGTGGCGCTGTTCGCGCTGCTTGGCAACCAGTTCGCCCAGTGGTCGAACGAGGATCTGGATTTCACCGTCATGGGTCAGGTCGCAACCATGGGCATGCCCTCTTTGGAGAACGGGCATTATTTCGGCACCGACGATCTGGGCCGCGACCTTTTCGCGCGCACCGTGCAGGGCACGCAGATCAGCCTGATGGTCGGCATCGTCGGCGCCGCGATTGCGGTGATCGTCGGCACGCTTTACGGCGCGACGGCGGGCTATGTCGGCGGGCGGACCGATCAGATCATGATGCGGGCCGTCGATATCCTGATGTCGATCCCCTACATGTTCGTGCTGATCCTGTTGCTGGTGATGTTCGGGCGGTCCATCGCGATGCTGTTCCTGGGCATCGGCCTGATTTCCTGGCTGGACATGAGCCGCATCGTCCGTGGCCAGACCCTGTCCCTGAAGAACCGCGAGTTCATCGAGGCCGCGCGCGCCACCGGCGTCCCGTCATGGAAGATCATCATCCGCCACATCGTGCCGAACCTGCTTGGCCTCGTCGCGGTCTATGCCACGCTGCTGGTGCCGCTGATGATCCTGACCGAAAGCTTCATCAGCTTCCTGGGCCTTGGCGTGCAGGAACCGCTGACCAGTTGGGGTGCGTTGATCTCTGAAGGCGCGGGGACGATGAACTATGGCACGCTGTGGCAGCTGGCCTTTCCGCTGTTCTTCTTTGTCATCACTCTGTTCGGCTTTTTCTTCGTGGGCGATGGCCTGCGCGATGCCCTTGACCCGAAGGATCGTTGATATGGCGCTGCTGGAAATAGACGACCTTTCCGTCCGCTTTGCCACCAATGATGGCGAGGTGCAGGCCGTCAACCAGGTGAACCTGTCGGTCGAGGCCGGCGAAACCCTTGGCATCGTCGGCGAATCCGGGTCGGGTAAATCGCAGCTGTCCTTCGCATTGATGGGGCTTCTGGCCAGAAACGGTCGGGCCAGCGGCAATGTGCGCTTCGACGGGCAGCAGATCCTGAACGCCCCGCCCAAGGTGCTGAACCGCATCCGGGCCGAAAAGATCGCGATGATCTTTCAGGATCCGATGACGTCGCTGAACCCCTATATGCGCGTCTCGGACCAGATGGCCGAGGTTCTGACCCTGCACAAGGGCATGTCCAAGAAGCAGGCGGTGACCGAGGCGGTGCGGATGCTGGACGCGGTCAAGATCCCCGATGCCAAGGGACGCGTGCGTCTTTATCCGCACGAATTCAGCGGTGGGATGCGGCAACGGGTGATGATTGCCATGGCTTTGCTGTGCCGTCCGCAACTGCTGATCGCGGACGAACCGACCACCGCGCTGGACGTGACGGTGCAGGCGCAGATCATGACGCTGCTGGCCGATCTGCAGCGCGAATTCGGCATGGCGATGATCCTGATCACGCATGACCTGGGCGTCGTCGCGGGATCTTGCGAACGTGTCGCCGTCATGTATGGCGGGCGCATCCGCGAGACCGGCCCGGTCGGGCCGTTGTTTGCCGAGCCCGCGCACCCCTATACGCAGGGCTTGCTGCACGCGATTCCGCGCATCAACCAGGACGGCGACGAACTGTCCGCGATCCCCGGATCGCCCCCCAACATGACACAGCCGCCCGCCGGCTGCGCATTCGAGCCGCGCTGCCCCTATCGTCGCGAAGGCTGCGACAGCCAGCGCCCGCCGCTGGAGGTGTTCGCGCCGGGCCGCGCGCGCGCCTGCTTTGCGCCGCTGCCCGATGTTTTGGCCCGACAGCAGACCGTGCATCTGCGCGACATCGCGATCGGCGCGGAAGATCCGGTACAGGAAGAAGCCACGCCGATGGCCGCGATCGCGGGCGCCGGAATGGCCGGAACCCCAAGCAAGGTGGACGAATGATGACGAAACCCCTGCTCGATGTGCGCGACCTGCGCGTGACTTTCCAGATCCGCCGCGAGGGGGCGATGCCCTGGTCCGCCCCCCTGCCCCTGCATGCCGTCGGCGGCGTCGATTTCACCCTGAACCCTGGTGAGACTCTGGGCGTCGTCGGAGAATCCGGTTGCGGCAAATCCACCCTTGCCCGCGCCCTGATCGGCCTTGTCCCGGCCGAGGGACAAGCGGAGTGGATCGACGGGCGCGACCTGATCGGCCTGTCACCACGGCAGATGATGAAATACCGAAGCGATATCCAGATGGTGTTTCAGGATCCGCTGGCCTCTCTGAACCCGCGCATGACCGTGGGCCAGATCATCGCCGAGCCGCTGAGGACCCACCACCCCGGCCTGAAATCCGCCGAGGTCAAGGACCGCGTCAAGGCGATCATGGAAAAGGTCGGGTTGCTGCCCAACCAGATCAACCGCTATCCGCACGAGTTCAGCGGCGGGCAATGTCAGCGCATCGGTATCGCCCGTGCCCTGATCGTCGAACCCAAACTGATCATCTGCGACGAACCCGTCAGCGCCCTTGACGTGTCAATTCAGGCGCAGGTCATCAACCTGTTGATCCGGCTGCAAAAGGAACTGGGTCTTGCGCTGGTCTTCATCGCGCATGACCTGTCGGTGGTGAAGCATATCAGCGACCGGGTGATGGTCCTGTATCTTGGCAAGGTCATGGAGATCGGAAGCTCGGCCGACCTCTTTGCCGATCCGCAGCACCCCTATACGCAGGCGCTGCTGTCGGCGGTTCCGGTGCCCGATCCCGCGCATGATATGGCCGGTTCGGTCGTGCCACTGTCAGGCGATCTGCCGTCGCCCATGAACCCGCCCTCTGGCTGTGTCTTCCGCACCCGCTGTCCGCGGGCCCAGGCAGCCTGCGCCGAACAGGTGCCGGCGCTTCTTGGCCAGGATCACAGGACAGCCTGCCATTTTCCGGGCCCGCTGACCGACGCGGAAATCGCCCGCGCGCGCAACATTGAGGCCGCCTGAGCGTGGCCTCGTCCGACGCGCCCGCCTATGCCGCGCGTTGGGCCGCGCTGAAGAACATCCCGCCATTCCTGGGCATGGTCTGGCGTGCCAGTCCGGGCCTGACCGGTACCATGATCCTGCTGCGGCTGGCGCGCGCCGTGATGCCGGTCGCGATGCTGTGGATCGGCAAGCTGATCATCGACGAGGTGGTGCGCCTGATGGCTGCGGACGCGCGCCCCGACACGCTGGCCGAATGGTGGCAATCGGGACTTGCAGTCCAGTTGATCCTTCTGATCGCGGCCGAGCTTGGTCTGGCACTGGCCTCGGACATCTTCGGGCGGCTGGTGACCTATGCAGACAGTCTGCTGCAGGAACGCCTGGTCATCTCGTTGTCGATGCGCCTGATGAACCATGCCGCCGATCTGGATCTTGCCAGTTTCGAGGATGCCGGGTTTCAGGACCGGCTGGACCGCGCCCGCCGCCAGACCATGGGCCGGATTCCGCTGGTGGGTCAGGTCATGCAGCAAATGCAGGACGGCGTTACGGTCGTCAGCTTCGGCGCAGGGCTGATCGCCTATAACCCGTGGCTGGTGGTGCTGCTGCTGGTCGCGCTGATCCCGACGCTGGTCGGGCAGATGCATTTCAACGCCGAACTTTACGCGATGAACTGGCGCCGCGCGCCCGAACGGCGCGAACGCGACTATCTGCGGATGATCGGTGCGACATCCGAGTCCGCGAAAGAGGTCAAGATCTTCGGTCTCAACGCCTTTCTGCGCGACCGCTATCTGGAACTGGCCGAACGGTTCTACGCCGAGAACCGGGTGATCAACAGGCGGCAGCTTGTGGTGATGGCCGCGCTGACGGGCATCGGAACGCTGTGCTACTACGGCGCCTATCTCTGGATCATCGGCCGCACGCTCACCGGCACGCTGTCACTTGGCGATCTGACATTCCTGTCGGGCAGTTTCCTGCGCCTGCGCGGCCTGATCGAAGGATTGTTGTCATCATTCTCGAGCATGGCCTCGCAGGCACTGTATCTGGACGACCTCTACCGCTTTTTCGACGAACGTCCCGGTATCGCCTCGCCCCCCGACGCGTTGCCGGTGCCGGCGCCGATCCGCCACGGCATCACGTTCGAGAATGTCGGCTTTCGCTATCCCGGTGCCGGTCGATGGGCCGTGCGCGATCTGTCATTCCACCTGAACGCGGGCGAAACCGTCGCATTGGTGGGCGAGAATGGCGCAGGCAAGACCACGATCGTCAAGCTTCTGGCGCGGCTCTATGATCCGACCGAAGGCCGCATCCTTTTGGATGGGCGCGACCTGCGCGACTATGATCTGGACCAGTTGCGCGCGGCGGTGGGCGTGATCTTCCAGGATTTCGTGCGTTACGCCATGTCGGCCTCGGACAATATCGCCGCCGGTCGGATCGAGGCACGCACCGACCGTCCACGGATCGAAACCGCCGCCGAACGTGCGCTGGCCGATCAGGTGATCGCGAAACTGCCCGCCGGATATGATCAGATGGTCGGCAAGCGTTTTGCCCACGGGCTGGACCTGTCCGGCGGCGAGTGGCAGAAGCTGGCGATCGCGCGCGCCTATATGCGCGACGCCCAGATCCTGATCCTCGACGAACCCACCGCAGCGCTGGACGCCCGCGCGGAATTCGAGGTCTTCCAGCGCTTCAACGACCTGTCCACTGGCCGCACCGCGCTGCTGATTTCGCACCGGTTTTCCAGCGTTCGCATGGCCGACAGGATCATCGTGATCGAACATGGCCATGTGCAGGACGAAGGCACGCATGACCAGCTTGTCGCCCGCGAAGGGCGCTATCGCGAGCTGTTCGAATTGCAGGCACAGGGCTATCGCTGACGGGCTTCTTCCTTGCCCAGATACCCGGCTGAGCGTGCCGCCCGGAACATCGGAAGGATCAGCGCAGAAGCAACCGGCCCGCGCCCTCGGCGGCCTCGCCGATCACGGCTGCTTCGGCAAACCCGTGATCACGGAAAATCTGCAGAACCCGATCCGCACTTTTTGCGTCGCAGGCCACCAGAAGTCCGCCACTGGTCTGCGGGTCCGACAACAGATCCCGGTCGATCTGCCGAAAATCGTCTGCCAGAACCACGTCGCTGCCATAGCTGGCCCAGTTCCGGCCCGATGCGCCGGTGACAAAGCCCTGTTCGGCCAGATCGCGTGCCCCCGACAAAAGCGGCACGGCCGACCAGTCCAGCCGGATCTCGCAGCCCGATCCGCGCGCCATTTCCAGCGCGTGGCCCGCCAGCCCGAACCCGGTCACATCGGTCATCGCATGAACGCCCTGCAACCTCGCCAGATCGGGGCCGGGCGTGTTCAGCCGCGTCGTCGCCGCGATCATCGCCTGATATCCCTCGGCGGGCAGCGCCTCTTTCTTCAACGCCGCCGAGAAGACCCCGACGCCAAGCGGCTTGCCAAGGATCAGCAGGTCGCCCGGTCTGGCGCCCGAGTTCCGCTTGACGTGATCGGGATGCACGATGCCCAGTGCCACCAACCCATAGATCGCCTCGACCGAGTCGATGGTATGCCCGCCGCCGATGGGAATGCCTGCATCGCGACAGGCCGCAGCACCGCCCTCAAGGATGCGCGCGATCGTCTCGGACGACAGCGTGTTGATCGGCATGCCGACCAGCGACAGCGCCATGATCGGCGTGGCCCCCATTGCATAGACGTCGCTGATCGCGTTGGTCGCCGCGATCCGGCCGAAATCCAGCGGATCATCCACGATGGGCATGAAGAAATCGGTCGTGGCCACCAGTGCCTGTTCGTCGTTCAGGCGATAGACGGCGGCATCGTCCGAGGTCTCGATCCCCACCATCAGCTCCTCGGGGACGGGCAGCATCGCGGTGCCGCGCAGCAGCCCGGTCAGCACGCCGGGGGCAATCTTGCAGCCGCAGCCGCCGCCATGAGAAAGCGATGTCAGCCGGGGCTCGCCGGCGCTTGCGTGATCCATCGGAACTCTCCTTCTTTGGGCGGGCCGCCGAGAGGTTGATACGCGGCCCGCCGCCAGCCGACAAGACTGGCGGCGCCCGCAATCAGTCGGTCGGCTCGGCAGTGCCCGGCCGTGGAAAGGCCGTACCCCGGCCCTCCTGGGGCGAGGTGACCCTGGCGATGGCGCGATCAAGCGCGGCGATGCCCTGCTGCAGCGCGTCGCGGTCCGCCACGGGCATCGCCTCCAGAATCTCGGCGGCGCGCGCCTCGACCCCGCCGAAGGCACGCTGGAACACCCGACGCCCTTCCTCGGTTACCGCATAGTTCCGCAGCCTGCGATCCGATCCCAGCACCTCGCGGGTGATCAGCCCCTTGGCTTCCAGCCGCGAGGCCGCGCGACTGACCTGCACCTTGTCCAGAGAGGTGCGCTGTGACAACTGCAGCGAATTCAGCGTTCCGGCATCCTCCAGCAGGAACAGCAGCCGCCATTCCTCGCGCGTCAGGCCGTGTTCGCGACCGTAAACGGCGACAAGCTGGCGCGAAAACGCCTCGGCCACGACGGCGAGGCGATAGGGAAAGAACGTCTCGATACGCATGGCTGCCACCTTTCTGGGCGGATGACGTTACGGATGCACCGGATGCCGTGCGGACGGCCGGAAAGCAAGTTCCCGAACGGCCCTGCGGGCCGTTCAGGTGGCCAGATACAACGAAAGGACGGGCAGCATGATGATCAGCGCCAGACGCAGCAGGTCGGCCAGCCAGAACACATACACACCCCGGAATATCGTCCCCAGCGTCACATCCGGCAGCACAGAACGCAGCACGAAGACATTCATGCCGATGGGCGGTGTGATCAGGCTGATCTCGGTCACCACCACGACGATGATCGCGAACCAGATCAGGACGGCATCGGGATCCTGCAGGATGGCCAGCCCGAAATCCAGGTCCGAAACCAGCGGATAGAACACCGGCACGGTCAGCAGGATCATCGACAGGCTTTCCAGGAAACAGCCCAGCACCATGTAGATCGCCACGATCACCAGCAACACCACCCAGGGCGACAGGCCCAGATCCGTCACGATGGCGGACAATGCATCGGGAAGCCCCGCGAATGTGACGAAGTTGCTGAAGATTTCGGCCCCGATGATGATGGCGAAGATCATCGCCGAAGCGGTGGCGCTGTCCAGAAACGCCGTCCACAGCGCCCCGCGTGTCAGACCGCCGGTCGCGAATGCGATCAGCAGCGCGGCGGCGGCCCCCATCCCGGCAGCCTCGATCGGCGTGAAGAACCCGCCATAGATCCCGGCCATGATGAAGACGAACAGGGACAGGACGGCAACGACACTGATCGCATCACGCCGTGTCATCGGGTGAACCTCGCCGACCTTCGGGGCCAGTTCCGGCTTCAGGCGGACCGCGACCATCACGGCCAGAAGATAGCCGATGATGCCCAGGATGCCGGGGATGATCCCGGCAAGGAACAGCTTGCCGATATCGGCCTCGGTCAGAAGTCCGAAGATGATCAGCACGACCGACGGCGGGATCAGGATCCCCAGCGTGCCGCCCGCGGCAATCGCCCCGGTCGCCAGACTGTCGGAATAGCCGAAGCGCCGCATCGAGGGCATCGTCACCTTGGACATGGTCGCCGCGGTGGCCAGCGACGACCCGCAGACCGCCGAGAAGCCGCCGCAGGACAGGATCGTCGCCATGGCCAGCCCGCCGCGCATCCGGCCGAAGATCCGGTCCGCGGCCGAGAAAAGCCCCTGCGCGATGCCCGACCCTGCCAGCACATTGCCCATGAAGATGAACAGCGGCACGACCGATAGGGAATAGTTCAGCCCCGTTTCGAAGACCGCGTTGCCGACCATGGCACCGGCAGGGCCCCAGCCCCGCAGCAGCGCGAAGCCCACACCGCCGACGACCGCCATCGCAAACGCGATCGGGATGCGGATGAAGACCATCCCCAGCAGGATGGCGAAGGCAATCAGGGAAATGGTCATGCTGTCTCCTACCGCAGGATCATCGCGATGGCCGAGGCGACGCAGCTGATCGATGCCAGAAACGCCAGCGGCGCCATCGGAATGGCCAGCGATGCGCTGCGCGCGCCGTCATGCAACTGGTCCAGGCCGATCAGCGTCAGCCGCCAGGCGAAATAGACCAGCACCACCGCCGAAACACCTGCCGCCAGTCGTCCCAGCAGGCGCTGGACCCGGCGCGGCAGCAGGTGCAGTGCCAGATCGACCTCGACATGGCCGCCATCGGCGCTGGTCAGCGGCAGCGCCGCGAAGACCAGCGCAGCCAGCAGGATCTGGGTCAGCTCATACGCGCCGCCGAAGGGCCGGTTGAACAGATAGCGTCCCACGACATCGACGCAGGTCACGCCGATCAACAGCAGGATCAGAACTGCCGAGACGCCGGCCAGAACCCGATACCACCGCCTGTGGCGATGCGGGGTCCGTCCCGGCATCATCTCGGGTGCCGGGACGTCATTGCCATGTCCCTGCGTGGTCATTCCGCGACCGAAGTGCCGGTCATCTCGCGGAACCGGGCCAGCGCGGCGGCTCCGTCATAGCCGTCCCCCAGGCTGTCGGCCCAGGCCTGTTCCAGCGTCGCCGCCGCGTCACGCAGCGGTGCGACGACCTCGGCGCTGGCCTGATAGAAATCGACCTTGTCGCCGATCTCGGTCTTGGCGGCGGTATCGGCATCGTTCCAGGCCTGCCCGACGCGTTCGGCGAATGCCTCGCCCGAAATCGCGTCGATGGCCGCGCGGTCTTCGTCGGAAATCCCGTTCCAGCGGTCTTCGTTGACCACGAAGAACCAGGTCGTGTTGTAGATGCCGCCGGGCACCGTCATCGAATACTTGATGTCATCGACCAGGTTGAAGGCGGTCATCGCCTCATAGGTAAATGCCACCCCGTCGATCACGCCGCGCGACAGTTTTTCATAGACCTCGGGCGAGGACATGAACAACGGCGTGGCGCCAAGTGCAGACACCAGATCGGCGACATACCCGCCCGGCACGCGGATCTTGAGGCCCTGCATGTCGGCAGGCGTCTCGATCTTGCGGACATTGTTGTGCAGCAGGCCCGGCCCGTGCATGAACAGGCCCAGAAGATGCGTGCCCTTGTGTTCCTCGGCCGCATTCAGATCGGTTCCGTAGATCGACCAGTAAGCCTTGGAATTGGCGATGGCATCGTCGCCCAGAAAGCTGAACTGGCCCAGCTTGGCGCGGGTGAATCGGTCGTCCTCGGTAAAGGAATGCAGCCCGTAGGTGATGTCGGCGATGCCGTCGCGCGCCATGTCGAAATGTGCGGGCGGGCTGCCAAGCGGCTTGCCCATGATCCGCACCGTCACGCGGCCATCGGTGACCTTTTCGACCTCTTCGGCCCAGGGTTCGAAGGCATTGACGACGATGGGGTGTTTAGGCGGCAGCCACGAGGACATGATCAGTTCCTCGGCCAACGCCGGCTGCGCGGCAAGCAGCAGACCGGCAAGGGCGAATTTCAACGGTTTCATCGGCTCTCCTCCTGTGATGCCTTCGCCTGTCGCGAAGGGTCGGATCTGTCGGGATGTGCCCCGGCAAAGGCCGGCAACGTGGCGCAGTGTTCCGCCACCGCCGCAATGCGCGGCAGGTGGTCGAAGCCGACGCCCCAGCGGGCGGCATTGTAAAGCTGCGGGATCAGCGTGCAGTCGGCAATCGACGCCGCGCCGCCGTGGCAGAACCTCCCGTCGAACTGCGGATGGTCCAGCATCGCCTCGAACGCGCGCAGTCCGCGTTCGATATTGGTACGATTCCAGTCGCTGCGTGCCCCGGCGCCCGCCAACGCCTCGACCCGGCCAAGTACGGCCAGATTGGACAGCGGGTGGATCTCGCAGGCGATGGCAAGGGCGAGGGCGCGGACATGGGCGCGCGTGGCAGGGTCAGCCGGCAGCAGCGGCGGTTCGGGGCGGGTTTCGTCAAGATATTCCACGATCGCCAGCGACTGGGTCAACAGAAGGCCGTCGATCTGCAGGACCGGCACCAGGCCCTGCGGGTTGCGGGCCAGGTGATCGGCTGCGTGCTGTTGGCCGATGACCAGATCGACCGGGATCGCTGTATAGCTTATCCCCTTCAACCCCAGCGCGATCCGCACCCGGTAGGATGCCGAGGACCGCCAGTAATCATGCAGGACGATGTCGGTCATCGTCAGTTCGCCGGAAGGATCTTGCCGGTGCAGGGACCGAACCCGATGCGGTAACCGTCGCCTTGTGCGAATCCATAAAGCCCGATCCGGTCGCCATCCTCGATGAAGGTCCGGTCGGCGCCATTCACCTTGACCGGAGACTTGCCGCCCTGCGTCATTTCCAGCAGCGCGCCTGTCTGATCGGCGGTTGGTCCCGAGATGGTGCCCGACCCCAGCAGGTCGCCAACCCGCATCGGACAGCCGGACTCGGTATGATGGGCCAGTTGCTGGGCGCTGGAATAATACATCACGTTGTAGTTCGTCTCGCCCATCTTCTGGCCGTTCATGGTCCAGCCGACCGTCATGTCATAGAAGCCGGGACGTTCTTCACGCAGATAGGGCAGCAGGTCGTTGACCCGCGCCGCGCCTTCGCTTCGGAACGGTTCCAACGCGGCCTGGGTCACGATCCAAGGACTGATCGTCGTTCCCAGCGCCTTGGACTGGAACGGACCCAGCGGCTGGTATTCCCATGCCTGGATATCTCGCGCCGACCAGTCGTTCAGCAGCACATAGCCGAAGATCATCTGCTCGGCCTCTTCGACGCTGACGCGCTGCCCCATGGCACTGTCGGCGCCCACGATTGCGCCCAGTTCCAGTTCCAGGTCCAGCCGACGGCAGGCCGTCCATTCAGGGCCGTTCTCGGCCTTCACCTGACCCATCGGACGACGGATATCGGTGCCCGAGACCACCACCGAGGATGCCCGGCCATTATAGCCGATCGGCATATGCGTCCATTGCGGCGGCAAGGCGTTCTCGGGACCGCGAAACAGCACGCCCACGTTGAAGGCATGGTTCTTCGATGCGTAGAAATCCGTGAACTCGGTGACCCTGATCGGCATATGCAGCGTGGCCTTGTCCATCGGCACCAGCGGCACATCCTCGTCCGCGCTCTCTGTCAGCAGTTCGGTCAGCCGGGCACGAACCCGGTCCCATGCCGCCCGACCCAGCGCGATGAAATCGTTCAGCTGCGGTGCCCGAAAGGTGCCGCCCGCCTCAAGCATGCCGCGCGCCTCGCACTCGGCCAAATCAAGGATCATGTCGCCGATCGCGACCCCGCAGCGCGGCCCCTGCCCGTCCGAGAACACGCCGAACGGCAGGTTCTGGATCGGAAAATCACATCCTTCATCGTTCGCAGCCGATACCCGGCTGCGCAATGGCTGTTCGACCATCGGCATCTGATGTCCCCTGTGTCTGCTTCAGGTCCTGCCGGGCACACGAACGGACGCGTGGCAGGCAATCCCTTTTCCTGATCTGCTTAGCAGATTTCGTTTCAATTGCAACCATTATCGCGACGGCGTTATCGCGCGGTCGGAAACAAGGAAAGGATGTGGCCTATCCCGTCGTCCGACGGTCCATACACAGGGTTCGGTGTTACGAAGGAACTGCGGAACGGCGTCGTCACCGCCGCGCTGTCCAAAAAAGTCACCCCCCGCGATTGCTGCCACAACGCGGGGGGCGGGATGTCAGGATGCGCGCCTCTTGCCGGGCGGCTGGCTGCTTCGATAGGCGCGCGGGTAGGAGGGAGCCCCGCGCCCTTCGCCTGACATAAACTCGGGGGCCGCCGCAGCGGCCCCGGCTAGATCAGCTGCACCCCGAGGTGCCGCCGCAGGTATTGCACTTCATGCAGGTGCCGTTGCGGACCAGCGTGTAGTTGCCGCATTCTCCACAAGGATCGCCCTCGTAGCCCTGCATCCGCGCCTTGGTGCGGACATCCATCGCGGTGCTGGCGACCGAGGCGACCTGATAGCTGGCCGCCGCTTCGGACATGCCGCTGGCAACCGCCGATGACGATACGCCCCCCTGCAGCACCATCAGTTCCTGTGGCAGGCGCTTGCGCAGGTAACCCGCGCTGCTGATCTGTTTCAGCATCGTCAGGGATTTCAGTTCGGACTGTTCGCTGACGGGCGCGACGTTCTGACCCTCTTCCTCGCCGCCGCCCATGTCGTCGAAGCGCGCCCCTTCGGGCTTTACATGCGCCAGATCGGTGCGGTCCAGATAGCTGACGGCCAGTTCACGGAACACGTAGTCGAGGATCGAGGTCGCGTTCTTGATGCTGTCATTGCCCTGCACCATCCCCGCCGGTTCGAACCGCGTGAAGGTGAACGCGTCCACGAACTCGTCCAGCGGCACCCCGTATTGCAGCCCGACCGAGACGGCGATGGCGAAGTTGTTCATCATCGCCCGGAAGCCCGCACCTTCCTTGTGCATGTCGATGAAGATCTCGCCCAGCTTGCCGTCGTCGTATTCGCCGGTGCGCAGATAGACCTTGTGTCCGCCCACAACCGCCTTCTGGGTGTAACCCTTGCGGCGCTGGGGCAGTTTCTCGCGGTGGCTGCGCACAGCCTCCTTGACGATGATCTTTTCGACGATCTTCTCGGCGATGACGGCGGCCTTTTCCTGGGCGCTTCCGGTGGCAAGGATTTCCTCGGCCTCCTCGTCGTCTTCGACCAGCGCCGCGGCCAGCGGCTGCGACAGCTTCGATCCGTCGCGATACAGCGCGTTGGCCTTGATCCCCAGCGACCAGGACAGTTCATAGGCGGCCAGCGCATCGGCGATGGTGGCGCTGTTGGGCATGTTGATCGTCTTGCTAATCGCGCCCGAGATGAAGGACTGCGCGGCGGCCATCATGCGGATATGGCTTTCGACCGACAGATACCGCGTGCCCTTCTTGCCGCAGGGATTGGCGCAGTCGAAGACCGTCAGATGTTCGTCCTTCAGGAACGGCGCGCCTTCCAGCGTCATGGTGCCGCAGACATGGTCGTTGGCGGCGTCGATCTGGGCGCGGGTAAAGCCCAGGTGGCGCAGCAGGTCGAAGGTCGGATCGTTCAGCTTGTCTGAGGGAATGCCCAGGGTCTGCTTGCAGAACTCTTCGCCCAGGGTCCACTGGTTGAAGACGAAGCGGATGTCGAACGCCGTGGCCAGCGCCGCCTCGACCTTCTCGATCTCGCGCGGTCCGAAACCGTGACCGGCCAGCGCCGTGTGGTTGATGCCGGGGCAATTGCCCAGTGAGGCATGACCTACCGCATAGGCGATGATTTCCTCGATCTGGGCGCTGCCGTAGCCAAGCGTCTCCAGCGCCGCGGGCACCGACTGGTTGATGATCTTGAAGTAGCCGCCGCCCGCAAGCTTCTTGAACTTGACCAGCGCGAAATCGGGCTCGATCCCGGTCGTGTCGCAATCCATCACCAGACCGATCGTGCCCGTGGGCGCGATCACCGTGGACTGTGCGTTGCGGAAGCCGTGATCTTCACCCAGGGTCAGCGCCTCGTCCCAGGCCTCGCGGGCGATGGCGACCAGCCGCGCATCCGGGCAGTTGTCGGCGTCCAGTTCCACGGGGCGGACATTGATGCCGTTATAGTTGCCGATCCCGTGCGCGGCGGCGCGGTGGTTGCGGATCACCCGCAGCATGTGATCGGCGTTCTTGGCATAGCCCGGAAACGCGCCCAGTTCCGCCGCCATCTCGGCCGAGGTCGAATAGGCGACGCCGGTCATGATCGCGGTCAGCGCGCCACACAGGGCGCGGCCCTCTTCGCTGTCGTAACCAAGGCCCATGTTCATCAGCAGGCCGCCGATATTGGCATAGCCCAGACCAAGCGTGCGGAAATCATAGCTGCGCTGTGCGATCTCCTTGCTGGGAAACTGCGCCATCAGCACGCTGATTTCCAGCGTGACGGTCCACAGCCTTGTAGCATGCACATAGCCGTCGGCGTCGAACTGGTCGCCGGTCCAGAACTTCAGCAGGTTCATCGAGGCGAGGTTGCAGGCGGTATCGTCCAGGAACATGTATTCGCTGCACGGGTTCGACCCCCGGATCGGCCCGTCGGCGGGGCAGGTGTGCCAGGAATTCACCGTGTCGTGGAACTGGATGCCCGGATCGGCGCAGGCCCAGGCGGCGTGGCCGACCTGATCCCACAATTCGCGGGCGCTGACCGTTCTGGCGGTCTTGCCGTCGGTGCGACGCAGCAGTTCCCAGGGCTTGTCCTCTCGGACCGCCTCGAGGAACGCGTCGGTGACGCGGACCGAATTGTTCGAGTTCTGTCCCGAGACGCTGACATAAGCCTCGCTGTCCCAATCCGTGTCGTAGGTCGGGAATTCGATGCTGTCGAAGCCCTGCCGCGCATATTGCAGCACACGGTTGATATAGGTTTCCGGGATCATCGCGCGCTTGGCGGCGCGGATCGCGGTTTTCAGCCCGGCATTGGTGGCCGGATCGGTGGCGTCCGCCATCTCGCCGTCCCAAGCACGGATCGCGGCGAAGATCTCGTTCAGCTTTGCCTCGTGGGTCTTGGACCCGGCGACGAGGCTGACAACCTTCTGTTCCTCGATGACCTTCCAGTTGATGAAGGCTTCGATATCAGGGTGATCCATGTCGCAGATCACCATCTTGGCCGCCCGGCGCGTGGTGCCGCCCGACTTGATGGCGCCCGCCGCCCGGTCGCCGATCTTCAGGAAGCCCATCAACCCGCTGGACTTGCCGCCGCCCGACAGGCTTTCGCCCTCGCCGCGCAGGCTGCTGAAATTCGTGCCGGTGCCCGAGCCGTATTTGAACAGCCGCGCTTCACGGACCCACAGATCCATGATGCCGCCCTCGTTCACCAGATCGTCGCTGACCGACTGGATGAAGCAGGCATGCGGCTGGGGATGTTCATAGGCGCTGTTGGACTTGACCAGCTTGCCGGATTTGTAATCGACGTAGAAATGCCCCTGCGACGGACCGTCGATGCCATAGGCCCAGTGCAAGCCGGTATTGAACCATTGCGGGCTGTTCGGTGCGGCCATCTGGCGGGCCAGCATGTGGCGCATCTCGTCGTAATAGGCGCGGGCGTCTTCCTCATTGGAAAAATATCCGCCCTTCCAGCCCCAGTACGCCCAGGCGCCAGCCAGCCGGTCAAAGACCTGCCTTGCGCTGGTTTCACCGACATAACGCTGATCTTCGGGCAGATCGGCCATCGCGTCCGTGTCCGCTACGCTGCGCCACAAGAATTCCGGCACGCCCTTTTCCTTGACGCGCTTCAGGGCCGCCGGAACGCCGGCCTTGCGGAAATATTTCTGTGCGATCACGTCGCTGGCGACCTGGGACCAGCCCTTCGGCACCTCGACATTCTCGTTGCGGAACACGATCTTGCCGTCGGGATTGCGGATCTCGCTGATCGTGGTGGTGAAAGCGATGTCCCCGTAGGCCCCGCCGTCTGCTGTCGTAAAACGCCGTTCGATCTTCATGCCTGCCCTCTGGTCCTGATCTCTCTTGTCCCTCATCGGAAACCGGAACCGGACGCGCAGTCGGCCACCCCCGGACCTGCGGCAGATGCCGCAAGCCGGATGGTCAGGGACCACAGTCGTTGAAGTTCCAAATTCCCAGCCGTGCCGCGTCGGTGGTGGTCAGTGGCAGCTGCCACCATATCTTGTGCCGCTTTGGCCGTAGCACACAACCTGCCGCCTTCTTTCATCGCTTTCAACAGATTTTTTGCACGCGGCCGAGAGTGTTTTCCGTTGACAGAAGCGTGGACGGACGCCGCGCAGATTCGCACACAGCAATGTCCGAACAGAGTTGTCAGATCAGGGCACAGTAGGAAATTTCGTTTCGTTTACAATGCAGTACGAATTTGTCTTCAGGGTTTTTCCACAGGGTTATCCCCGATTCATCCTCAGGTTGCGCACAGCTGATGCAAAGGCGCAACAGCGTGCCGAGCTTCGTGCGGCAAACATTCGCGGGCCGCGATCCAAGGCTGCGGGGGCGCGTGTTCTTCCGATTCACCTCGACTCACTGGTCGAATAAGCCGTCGATCAGCTAGTGCCCGACGCCCCACCAGCGCAGCGTTTGCCCCAGATGACGTTCGATCTGTTCGACGGCCTCGCCAACATCGCCGTTCTGCAGCGCGGTGATGATATCCAGATGTTCCTGCATGGCGGGAACGACGCGGTCCGGCAAAAAGCTGCGCGCGTTCTGGATGACGGTGATTCGATTGCGATTGGACTGATAGGCTTGACGCAGGAATGGATTATCCAGGCCCGTCGCCATGAAATCATGCAGCGAAAGATCGGTGGCAAGCGCCCGGATAGACAGATCAGATGCGGGCTGAGAGCGCGCCTCTTCCAGCAAACGCTCGTGATTGTCGCGCAGTTGCGCCAGATCCTGCCGGCCTGCCGACAGAAGACGACGCACCCCCTCTTTCTCAAGCGCGGCGCGCATGTCCATGCAAGCCCGGGTTATCTCGGGCCCCGCGTCCATGATCATCACCCCGCGTTTCGGCAGGATCGTCAGCAGCGATTGCTCCTCCGCGCGCTTCACCGCCTCGCGGGTCGAGGCGATGGGAAATTCCAGAATCGCGGAAAGGCCCGGCATTGTCAGGAATTCGCTGCTGCGGACCCTGCCCGCTTTCAGCGCCTGCAGCAGCGCCGTAAACGCCTGTTCCGATTGCAGTTCCCGCGCCACATCCATGAAACACCCTTTCGATACGCGTTGATAGACTTTCAAGAATCCATAGCGAAACCATTCCGGAAACGCGCATAGTCAGAAGACTGACCTATCATGTAACATTTTACCAGAAATAAAACAAAGAATGCCAGATTCAACCGGCATCAGGAACAAGTCCAACTTGGCAAGACGACAGGGAGAAAAACATGTCGGACACGACCCACGAATCAACCGATGACAAGGCGTCGCGCGGTTTCCGCATGCCGCATATCTACGTCATCCTTTTCGTCTTCACCGCCATCGCCGCGCTGCTGACCCACGTGATCCCCGCCGGGATGTATGACCGGATCACGCTGCCGAACGGTCGGGTCGCGGTGGACCCGGACACGTTCCGCTATGTCGAGGCCGCGCCGGTCGGGCTGGAACAGTTCATGCTGGCGGTGCCGCGCGGGCTGATGGATGCGGCCCAAGTGGTGTTCTTCACCCTGATCATCGGTGGCATGTTCATGGTGATCCGCCGCACCGGTATCATCGATGTCGCGGTGGACAAGCTGACCCGTCGTTTTGCTGGGCGCAGCGTGCTGATGATCCCGGTGCTGATGACCACCTTCGCGGTCATTGCGACGCTGATCGGCACGCAGGAACTGGCGCTGGTCTATGTGCCGGTGATCCTGCCCCTGATGATCGCGCTGCGCTTCGATTCGGTCGTGGCGGTCGGCACCGCGCTGCTGGCGACGACGGCGGGGTTCACGGCCGGCGTGCTGAACCCGATCAATACCGGGCTGGGCCAGACCATTGCGCAGTTGCCGTTGTATTCGGGCTTTGGGCTGCGCGCATTGCTGTTGATCTGCCTGACCGTCGCCGCCATCGCCTATCTGATGCGCTATGCGCTAAAGGTTCGCGCCAATCCCGAACTCAGCCTGATGGCGGACGACGCGAAAGAGGCCGAAAAGCGTCGGGTCTATGTCCATGACGACGAAGCCGACGCGATGCGGTTTTCGCCCCGCCAGAAATGGGCCGGCATCGCGACGATCGGCTTTTTTGCGATCATGGTTTGGGGTGTGCTGACGCGTGGCTGGTTCATGACCGAGATGGCAGGTCTGTTCGTCATCATGGGCATTTCGGTCGGCCTGATCGCGGGGCTTACGACGACCCGGATCTGTGACGCCTTCAACGAAGGCTTCCAGGACGTTCTGGTCGGTGCGATCATCGTCGGTCTGGCGCGCGCCGTCGCTGTGATGCTGGAACAGGGCCAGGTCATGGACACGCTGGTTCACGGCCTTGGAAACCTTGTGGGCGGCCTGCCCTCGACCTTCTCGGCGCTGGGGATGTTCGCCTCGCAGTTCGGGTTCAATTTCGTGGTGCCGTCGGGCAGTGGTCAGGCGCTGGTGACGATGCCGATCATGGCGCCCCTGTCGGACTTGATCGGGGTCACGCGGCAAAGCTCGGTTCTGGCCTATCAGCTGGGTGACGGGCTTTCGAATATCTTCTTCCCGACCTCGGGCTATTTCATGGCGACCCTGGCGCTGGCCGGGGTCAGCTGGGATCGCTGGGTGCGCTTCTTCCTGCCGTTGCTGGGAATCTGGATCGCGATCGCGTCCATCTTCCTGATCTATGCCCAGTTGGTTGGCTGGATCGGCTGACCGGACCTCCCTTCCGGCGCGCGGGGTCTTGAACCGCGCCCCGCGCCTGATCCACGACCTGCGGCCGCGCCACCCATGGTGGCGCGGCCGCGAATGTTCATCATCAACATTGACTGCAAGTCCTCGTGAGGTCGGACCGCAGGCCTTTGGCGGGCGCCCCTTTCGCGCTAGGATCACTCCCGATGATGGGCGGCGGATGAGGCCGCCGTCCGAAAATCTGCACGCAGGAGGAAATGACGATGACCGATATCCTGCATGATCGCCGGACGCTGATCGCTGGCGGAACCGCCCTGCTGGTTGCCGGCGCGACCGGGCTGACCGTCCCAGCCAGGGCGCAGGGCGTGGCTCCGACCGCTTCGATGCGCGGAGGCGCCAACAACTATCTTCCCGGCGCACCGATCGTGGACCGCATCGGGGGCGGCGGCTTCTGGATGACGGGGACGGTGCGGCGCGCGGGCGATGGCGCACCGCTTGCAGGTCAGCGCATCCAGATCTGGGCGCACACCACCGAGGGGCACGAACGCGATCCGCACAGTCACGGCGCGACGCTGACCGACGCCGAAGGCGTGTTCCGGCTCGAGATGCCGCAGATCGTCCCGGCCTTTGGCCAGCCTCATGGCCATCTCGCCTATGACAGCGGGGATTTCGCGACCGTTTTCCTGCGCCCGGTGATGAGCAGCGCGGGCGACACCTCGCTGGAAGCTCATTTCGTGCTTCAGCAGGCCTGAACCGCTTGAGCCTTGGATCAATCCGCGCGGTCCTGACCTGGATCTGCATCGCGCTGCTGATCGCCGTGCCGGTCTTGATCGCGGCCCAAAGCCCGCTTCTGGCCTGGCGGAGGCCTGTCTATATCGTGGCCGGTTTTGCGGGAATCGTCGGAATGGCGCTTCTACTGCTGCAACCGATGCTGGCGGCGTCGATGCTTCCCGGATTGGGCGGCAGTCGCGGCCGCAGGCTGCACAGGCTCGTCGGCGCCGGCTTGCTGCTGGCGGTGATCATTCATGTCGCGGGGCTGTGGATCACCAGCCCGCCCGACGTGATTGATGCATTGCTGTTCACATCCCCGACGCCCTTTTCGGTGTGGGGCGTCATCGCGATGTGGGCGCTGTTCGTCACGACCTGTGTCGCGGTGTTTCGCCGCAAACTGCCGGGGTGGCGCGGGATTCATCGAAACCTGGCGATCGCCATCATGACCGGCAGCATCGTTCATGCGATGCTGATCGAGGGCACCATGGGGCCGACGTCAAAGGCGATGCTTTGCGCAGCGGTGTTCCTGGCGACGTTCATCGGGATCTTTTGGTCACGGCGCGCCCGCCGATCATGGCTGCGCCGCTAAGGCGCGATGCATACCGTTCTGACCGTTTCCCACTACGTTGGGGAGCACCTGAAACATCAGGCCGGACCACGCTTGCCGGACATGCTGCCGCCTGTGACGATCAAAGCTGCTTTCTTGATCTACAATTAAAGGTTGCAAGACGGGCGGCCCTTGTATTAGCCACACCGTTGCCCGATTGGATATCGAAGTCGGCTGCCGCCAGGCGCGAACCCACCCGGCCGAATATATATACACGACGTCGGATATGCGATAAACTTGCAAATAGTTGAAATTCAAACCGAGGCTGCCATCCGGCCAGGGATTAACGCACAGGCTTTCGGGCTATCATGTCGCGTCGGTCAGCCCCGTTGATGCGCAGGGAGGCTGTGTTTCCAGAATGATCCTCGTTCCCGCACTGATTGTCGCCGTGATATCCGGCCTCGTCGGCGCGGTGGCCTGCCTGATCGCCGGATACGGCATCAGGGCTTCGCTTGTCGCGTATTGGCTGTCGGGAAATCTGGGACTTATGGCTACAATGATGCCATCGCTTCTGTCGCTGGGGCCAAGTTCGGGAAATGCCGAAACAGTTCGCAAACCTCGGGTCGTGTTTCCGGCACTTTGGGCGGTGGCATGGATTTCTCTGGGGTTGGCCCTGATCGCCTGGCAACAGTTTCTTCCGGATCTGCAGGGCAATACGGTGGTCCGGCATGACGTCGCGGCGCTGTTCCACATCGCGCCGATCGGTGACGAACTCTCGATTGCCGAAGACCAGGGCGGAAAATTCATGGGCGCGATCATGTCGGTCGCGGCGTGGCTTGGTCAGTTGCCGATCTGGCTGCTTGGCCTGCTGGCCTATCTTTACGGGCTGACCCGGTTCTTCCTGACCGCCGCGAACCGCCTGACAGCTTCCGATTAGACCCCACGTTGTTGCGCCGCCGCTGCGCCCGTCTATGCTGCGCCAACCGGGCAGGAGGAGCGGGTTGCAGCTGGATCTGGTCATATTCGATTGCGACGGCGTGATTGCCGACAGCGAGGTTCTGTCGGCGACGGTGCTGATCGAACAGCTTGCAGCGTTGGGCATAGATGTCAGCCCCGGCTATGTCCGCCAGTATTTCCTGGGCCGCAGCTTTCCGACCGTCGCCGGGCTGATACGCGATCGGTTTCGCCGCCCGCTTCCGGATGATTTCGAAGCCCAGTATCGCCGCCGCCTGCTGGAATGCTATGAAACCGAACTGCACCCCACCCCCGGATTGATGCCGATCCTGTCATCCCTGACCGTGCCCTTCTGCATCGCCAGTTCGTCCTCACCGCCACGGGTGGCGCGGACGCTGCAGATCCTGGGGCTGGCCGGACGTTTTGGCGGCAATGTCTTCACCGCAAGTCAGGTCGCGCGCGGCAAGCCTGCGCCCGACCTGTTCCTGTTCGCGGCAGACAGCATGTGCGTATCGCCGGCCTGCGCGCTGGTGGTCGAGGACAGCCGCCCGGGCATCGACGCGGGGCTGGCGGCAGGAATGCGGGTGCTTCACTTCACTGGTGGATCGCATCTGCGCGGCGCGCCCGATCAGGTTGCCGATGTCCGGTCCTTTGACAACTGGTCGGAATTCCCGCAACTCTTGCTGGATCTTGAACAGGGGGCAGAACAGCCGTGAATTCTGGGCGCTTCACACCCGAGGCGTCGCGTCTGGACGATGCGGCGCGGGCGGGCTGGCTGTATTATGTTGCCGGCAACACGCAGGACGAGATCGCGCGCAAGCTGGGCGTCAGCCGCCAGTCCGCTCAGCGCCTGGTGGCGATGGCCGTCAGCGAAAAGCTGATCAAGGTGCGGATGGATCACCCCATTGCCCACTGCATGGATCTTGCCAGTGCGCTGTCCGACAGGTTCGAACTGAAGATCTGCGAGGTTGTTCCGTCTGATCCCGATGCGCCCGATCTGTTGACCGGCATCGCGATCGCCGCCGCGGCCGAGCTGGAAAAGACCCTGAAATCGCCGGATCAGAAGATCGTCAGCCTGGGCACCGGTCGGGCCCTGAAGGCAACCGTCGAACAGCTGCCGCGCATGGCCTGTCCGCAGCATATCGTGGTGTCGCGGCTGGGAAACATGATGCAGGACGGCTCGGCCTCGCCCTATAACGCGACGATCCGGCTGGCCGAACGGATCGGCGCACCGCATTTCCCCTATCCGCTGCCGGTTCTGGCCCAGGACGCCGAGGAACTGGCCGCGATGCAGCAACAGAAGGCCGTCGAGAACACCATCGCCCTGTGCCAGCGCGCCGATCTGTCGCTGGTCGGGATCGGGCAGATGGACCGCAGCGCACCACTGTTCGTGGACGGCTTCGTCAGCAGCGCCGAAATGGATCAGCTGGCCGCAGCCGGCGCCGCGGGCGAAATCACAAGCTGGGTCTATGACAGCCAGGGACGGGTGATCGACTGCGCGTTCAACGCCCGCGTCGCCTCGGCCCCGCTGCCCCGCGCCGCCGAACGTCCGGTGATCGCCGTCGCAACGGGCGAAGCGAAGCTGCCGGCGATTCGGGCGGCGCTGGCCGGAAAGCTGGTCAACGGGCTGATTACCTCGGAAGCGACTGCCTCAAAGCTTTTGAACGCTTAAATTGTGCAACTCCACGAATTCCGTGCGACAATCGACGACAATGCTGCCCTGATCACCTGTCAAGGAAGGCGCTGCAGGGTTCGGCATTGACATGTGTCGTCGAATGCGTGAGTATTTGCCCATCGGCGTGGCAATTGCCCACGCCGCCAAGGGAGGACATCATGAACAGGACTATCCGTGCCCTGATGGGCGCGACGGCGCTGTGCGCCACCGCCGGAATCGCCGCTGCCCAGGACACCACGCTGACCGTCGCGACCGTGAACAACGGCGACATGATCCGTATGCAGGGCCTGACCAGCGACTTTACCGAGAAGCATCCCGGTATCACCGTCGAATGGGTCACGCTGGAAGAAAACATCCTTCGCGAGCGGGTCACGACCGACATCGCCACGCAGGGTGGCCAGTACGACGTGCTGACCATCGGCACCTACGAGGTTCCGATCTGGGCCAAGCAGCAATGGCTGGTTCCGCTGGACGGCATGCCCGACGATTACGACGCCGACGACCTGCTGCCTGCGGTCAGCGAAGCGCTGTCCGTCGATGACAATCTTTACGCGGCGCCGTTCTATGGCGAATCCGCGATGGTCATGTATCGCACCGATCTGGCCGAGGCCGCCGGGATCACCATGCCCGAAAGCCCGACCTGGGCCGATATCAAGGCCGCGGCCGAGGCGATGACCGACAAGGACAACGAAGTCTATGGCATCTGCCTGCGCGGCAAGCCGGGCTGGGGCGAGAACATGGCCTTCCTGACCGCGATGGCCAATAGCTATGGCGCGCGCTGGTTCGACATGGACTGGCAACCCCAGTTCGAAAGCGAGGAATGGAATGCGGCGCTGACCGACTATCTGGACCTGATGACCAATTACGGTCCTCCGGGCGCCTCGTCGAACGGCTTCAACGAAAACCTGTCGCTGTTCCAGCAGGGCAAATGCGGCATGTGGATCGACGCCACCGTTGCTGCCAGCTTCGTGACCGACCCGGAAAGCTCGACCGTGGCCGACAAGGTCAGCTTCGCTCAGTTCCCCAACAAGGAAGGCATGGACAACCACGGCAACTGGCTGTGGGCATGGAGCCTTGCCATCCCGGCCTCGTCGCAAAAGCAGGATGCTGCCAAGCAGTTCATCGCATGGGCGACCTCGAAGGGCTACACCGAACTGGTGGCCAGCAAGGACGGCTGGCGCGCGGCACCTCCGGGTACCCGCACCTCGCTCTATGAGAACGCGGACTATCAAAGCGAAGCACCCTTCGCGGCAATGACCCTGCAGGCCATCAATGCGGCCAATACGCAGAAATCCTCGGTGCAGGACATCCCCTATACCGGCGGTCAGTTCGTGGCGATCCCCGAATTTCAGGGCATCGGCACCGCGGTCGGGCAGCAGTTCTCGGCGGCACTGGCAGGTCAGATGTCGGCTGAGGACGCGCTGAGCGCGGCTCAGGCCAACACCACGCGCGAAATGACCCGCGCGGGATACATCAAGTAAGTCACGCGACCGCGTCGCCCGGTATTGTCCGGGCGACGCCCTACGGGGGAAGCGCGCGGGCCGGACGCCCCGCCGCTGTCGGAGGAGGACACACGCCATGGCGACCCGCCAAACCGCGAGCCTTGCGCGGCTGATGCGCGCACCTGCCATCATTCTGCTGCTGATCTGGATGCTGATCCCGCTGGGGATGACGCTTTACTATTCGTTTCTCAATTACAACCTGCTGAACCCGGCGAACACAAGCTGGGCGGGCTGGTTCAACTATCAGTATTTCTACACCGACCCGGCCTTTTTCGAGGCGATCTGGAACACCATCGTCCTGGTCATGGGCGTGCTGTTGATCACCGTCTGCGGCGGCATCGCGATCGCCATGCTGATCGACAAGCCGATCTTCGGACAGGGCATCGTGCGGATCCTCGTGATCAGCCCGTTCTTCGTCATGCCGCCTGTCGCCGCGCTGATCTGGAAGAACATGATCATGCATCCCAGCTATGGCGTCTTCGCGGACATCGCCAAGTTCTTCGGCGCCTCGCCTGTGGACTGGTTCGCGACCTATCCGCTGCTGTCGATCATCATCATCGTGGCGTGGCAGTGGCTGCCCTTCGCGACACTGATCCTGCTGACCTCGCTGCAATCGCTTGACGGCGAACAGATGGAGGCAGCCGAGATGGATGGCGCACCCGCCATCAGCCGCTTCATCTATCTGACCCTGCCGCACATGGCCCGCGCAATCACCGTGGTCGTCCTGATCCAGACCATTTTCCTTCTGGGGATCTATGCGGAAATCCTTGTGACCACCAATGGCGGACCGGGCTACGCCTCGACCAACCTGACCTTCCTGATCTATCGCGCCGCCCGACTGAACTTCGATATCGGTGGTGCAGCCGCTGGTGGCATCATCGCGGTCATCCTGGCCAACTTCGTCGCCATCTTCCTGATGCGCGCCGTCGGCAAGAACCTGGACTGAGGAGGTCGGACATGGCACGCGCAATCTCTCGCAACAGCAAGATCGGGTGGACCGTCGCCGCATGGCTCGTGGCGCTGATCATCTTCTTCCCGATCCTCTATACCATCATTACAAGCCTCAAGACCGAACAGGAGGCGATCGCCGGTTTCGACCTGATCCCGTCCTTCTCGTTCTCCAGCTACGAGACGGTCCAGAACCAGAACAACTATTTCCGGCCGTTCATGAACTCGGTTGTCATCGCCGTGGGGTCCACCCTGCTGGCGCTGATCGTCGCGATCCCGGCCGCCTGGGCCATGGCATTCTCGCCCACCAAGCGGACCAAGGACATCCTGATGTGGATGCTGTCCACCAAGATGATGCCCGCCGTCGCGGTGCTGGTGCCGATCTACCTGATCTTCCTGCGCACCGGGCTGATGGATACCCGCACCGGTCTGGTCATCATCCTGATGCTGATGAACCTGCCGATCGTCATCTGGATGCTGTACACCTATTTCCGTGAAATTCCGGGCGAGATCCTGGAAGCCGCGCGGATGGACGGTGCGACGCTGCGCGACGAGATCCTGTATATACTGACCCCGATGGCCGTGCCGGGCATCGCCTCGACCATGCTCTTGAACATCATCCTGGCATGGAACGAAGCGTTCTGGACGATCCAGCTGACCACGACAAACGCGGCGCCGCTATCTGCGTTCATCGCGTCCTTCAGCAGCCCGCAGGGTCTGTTCTGGGCAAAGCTGTCGGCGGCATCCACCATGGCCATCGCGCCGATCCTGATCCTTGGCTGGTTCAGCCAGAAGCAACTTGTCCGCGGCCTGACCTTCGGCGCGGTTAAATAAGGAGAACCACGATGGGACGCATTACCCTTGAAGGCGTGGCCAAGCGTTTCGGCGATGTCGAAGTCATCCCGCCCCTGAACCTGGACATCGAAGACGGCGAGTTCGTGGTCTTCGTGGGCCCGTCGGGCTGTGGTAAATCCACCCTGCTACGGCTGATCGCGGGATTGGAGGATGTCAGCGACGGGCGCATCCTCATTGACGGGAAGGATGCCACCGACGAATCCCCGGCCAAGCGTGGCCTGGCGATGGTGTTCCAAAGCTATGCGTTATATCCGCACATGTCGGTCAGAAAAAACATCGCCTTCCCGATGAAGATGGCCAAGGTGCCGCTGGATGAACAGAACCGCCGCATCGATGCCGCGGCCAAGGCGCTGAACCTGACGGATTATCTGGAACGCCGCCCCGGCCAGTTGTCGGGCGGTCAGCGCCAGCGCGTGGCGATCGGCCGGGCCATCGTGCGCGAACCCTCGGCCTTCCTGTTCGACGAACCGCTGTCCAACCTGGATGCCGCGCTACGTGTGGGCATGCGGCTGGAAATCAGCGAACTGCACAACCGTCTTGAAACGACGATGATCTACGTCACCCACGACCAGGTCGAAGCAATGACCATGGCCGACAAGATCGTCGTTCTTCACGCAGGCCGGATCGAGCAGGTGGGATCGCCGCTGGAACTGTATCTGCGCCCCAAGAACGCCTTCGTCGCCGGGTTCATCGGCAGTCCCAAGATGAACCTGTTTTCGGGCGAGACGGCGGCGGAATACGGCGCCGCGACCATCGGCGTGCGCCCCGAACATATCGGCGTCTCGACCGAGGGCGGGAAATGGAAAGGCCGCGTCGGCGTCAGCGAGCATCTGGGATCCGACACGTTCCTCTATGTCGAGGACACCGGGCTGGCCGAGACGATCACCGTCCGTTCTGACGGTGAGGTTCGCCTGCGCCACGGTGACACCGTCTGGCTGACCCCGAACGAGGACAAGATCCACAAGTTCGACCAGGGCGGCGATCGCATCGACTGATCTGCCCTCAACCGCAGTCGGAGGCCCTCACACAAGGCGATCCGGCTGCGGTTTCCGGACCCGCCGCCTCGCCGCACAGCAGAACCGATCCGCGCCCGACCGGCGTGACATACCCGATGAAAGGTCCAGACATGGCCATCGCCCTGACGAGTTCCGCACTGAACGATCTGCCCGCCACGGTCGATCGTCCCGGCTATGACCGGGCCGGTCTGAAGCCCGGCATCCTGCATGTCGGCGTGGGCAATTTCCATCGCGCCCACATGGCCTGGTATCTGGATCAGCTTTTCGAGGCGGGCGAAGGGCATGACTGGGCGCTGGTCGGCGCCGGTGTCAGGCCGGGCGATGCAGCGATGCGCGACCGGCTGGCCGCGCAGGACTGGCTGACGACCGTGGTCGAACTGGATCCCAAGGGTCTGAACGCCCGCGTCATCGGCTCGATGATCGACTTCGTCGAGGTCGAACCCGCGAAGGTCATCGATGCAATGGCCGATCCCGCGATCCGCATCGTGTCGCTGACCATCACCGAGGGCGGGTATTACGTCGATGCCAAGACCGACGGTTTCGACGCCGCGCATCCCGACATGGCCCATGACGCCGCCCATCCCGACGCGCCGCGCAGCGTGTTCGGCATGATCCTGGCCGCGATGCGCAAGCGTCGCGCGGCGGGGCACGATCCCTTCACCGTCATGTCCTGCGACAACCTGCCGGAAAACGGCCATGTCTGCGCGCGGACGGTGACCGAACTGGCCCAGCTTTCCGATCCCGCGCTGGCCGAATGGGTCCGCCAGAACATCGCCTTCCCGAATTCAATGGTGGACTGCATCACGCCCGCGACCTCGGACCGTGAACGGGCGCTGGTGCGCGACAGGTTCGGGATCACCGATGCGGTGCCGGTTGTATGCGAGCCGTTCCGCCAATGGGTGCTGGAAGACAATTTCCCGCAGGGCCGCCCGCAGCTGGAAAAGGTCGGCGCCGAATTCGTCGCCGATGTCAGCAAGCACGAATTGATGAAGCTGCGCATCCTGAATGGCGGCCACGCAGCCATCGCCTACCCCTCGGCGCTGCTGGGGCACCATTTCGTGCACGACGCCATGGCCGATCCGCAGATCGAGGCGTGGCTGCGCGCGCTGGAATCGCGCGAGATCGTTCCGACCCTGACGCCGATCGACGGTGTGGATTATGCCAACTATCTGGAACTGATCGTCAGCCGCTTCGCCAATCCCGAGATCGGCGACACGATCCCGCGCCTGTGCCTGGACGGATCGAACCGGCAGCCGAAATTCATCCTTCCGACGCTGGCCGACGCGCTGCGTCATGATTTCCCCATCGACGGGCTGGCCCAGGAGGTCGCCTTCTGGTGCCGCTATTGCGAACGCACCGATGAGGCCGGCAACGAGATCGCCCCGAACGACGACAACAGCGACGCCTTGCGGGAATTCGCGCTGGCCTCGCGCAAGGATCCCTTGGCCTTCCTGTCGAACCGCACCGTGTTCGGGCCGCTGGCCGACAATCCCCGCTTTCAAGAGGCGTTTACCCGCAAACTGAAGCTGGTCCAGGAACAGGGCGTGGCGGCGGCGATCAAGGCCTATCTGGGCTGATCGCGACGCACCGACCTGAAGACGAACGCAGATCGACGTCGCACAGGACCATAAAAAACGCGGACAACCCCTTCACATATTCGCATTCATGATTGACTGTTTTCCCTCGTCAAACGACGATGCGCGTGAAGGGGGATCGACATGCTTGAGATCGGCTATTGGGGCGCTGCCGTCGCGGGCATCCTGTCTTTTCTGTCGCCGTGCATCCTGCCGATGGTGCCGTTCTACCTGTCCTACATGGCCGGCATCTCGATGGCGGAATTGCGCGGGGATGGCCGGATCGCGCCGGGCGCACAGCGCCGCCTGATCGCGTCCTCCATTGCCTTCGCGTTGGGGGTGACGTCCATCTTCGTGCTGCTGGGACTGGGCGCAACCGCCCTTGGCCAGGTCTTTGCGCAATGGAAACAGCCGCTGTCCTATGTGGCGGCAGCAATTCTGTTCGTGTTCGGGCTGCATTTTCTGGGCGTCATCCGCATTCCTTTTCTGTACCGCGAGGCGCGGCTGGACGGCCCGGCCAAACCCTCCAGCATGCTTGGCGCCTATGTCATGGGTCTTGCATTCGGCTTCGGCTGGACACCCTGCGTGGGACCGGCGCTGACGGCGATCCTGCTGGTCGCGTCCGGCACCGGCGATCTGCTGCGCGGCGGCACATTGCTGCTGGTTTACGGGCTGGCGATGACGCTGCCCTTCGTTCTGGCGGCGTTCTTCGCCCGCCCCTTCCTTGCCTGGGCCAATCGCAACCGCAGATATCTGGGCTATGTGGAAAAGGTGATGGGGGTCATGCTGATCCTGTTCGCCGTTCTCATCGCCACCAACACCGTCAACCTGATCGCCGACTGGATGATCCGGAATTTCGACTGGTCAGCGACCATCACCTGAGGAGGCACCAAGATGAGCTTTATCCGCATCACCCTGCTGGCGCTGTCGCTGGCCCTGCCCGTCCAGGCCGCGACGATCGGCGATGACGGGCTGCACAAGGAACCCTGGCTGCGCGAGACCTTCAAGGATCTGCGCGAGGATCTGGCCGAAGCCAATTCGGAAGGCAAGCGCCTGATGATCCTGATCGAACAGCGCGGCTGCATCTATTGCAAGAAGATGCATGAAGAGGTGTTTTCCGACCCCGAGATCGCGCAGGACATCACCGACAACTATTTCGTCATCCAGATCAACATGTTCGGAGATGTCTCAGTCACCGATTTCGACGGCACCGAACTACCCGAAAAGGAAATGGTGAACCGCTGGGGCGCGATGTTCACGCCGACGATGATCTTCCTGCCCGAAGAGGTGGCCGAAGGCCAGACCGCCGCGCAGGCCGCGGTGGCCACCATGCCGGGCGCCTTCGGCAAGGGAACCACCGCGGCGCTTCTGGAATGGGTTCGCGACCACGGCTATGAAAACGGCGAGAATTTCCAGAAATATGTGGCCGAAAAGATGAATGCCGCCGAATAGTCGAGGACTGCGGCTGCGCCTGAGGCGGATCGGAACGAAATCAGCGTATCCAGACGCTACCTTGTGCCGCCGTCTCGCCTATGCACTCTGATCGCCAAGCCCGGTTTCGCGCAGATACAGCCGCACCGCATCCGCGACATGGCGGAACCTGTCGCCGCCCAGATGTTTGCCGCCATACCATCGGGTGACGATCACGACGTGATCGACAAGCCCCGCACGTTCCAGCATCTGCAGCATAAGGGCGCCTGCCCCCGCCTCGCCATCGTCATCTTTCACCGGCTCGCCCGACAGGATTGCCGCCCATGTGTTGTGTGTGGCCTTCGCGAAACGCTTGTTGCGCTTCAACTGCGCCAGCAACGCCGCCGCCTCTTCGCGGCTGGTGGCCGTCCCGCCCGACACTGCATATCGTGACCCGCGATCCGAGATGATCTTGTCAAAGACCTGCATTTCTTCTTTGTCCAAATACCTCGCAATATCTATCACTTGCGGGACGTTTGCGCCATGGTGCCGATCCCCGAACCTTGCGGATCTGCATCGTGGTCCGGGCATCGCCTATTCCGACGGTGTCGCCGCCCCACGCTTTGGCCGGGCAAAGGTGTCGCGCCACAGCGCAAGGAAATTTGCCCGCTTCTGCCGGTCAAGCCCGACCAGCAGAACCGGCGACAGCGGAATGGGGCGCAGAACCGCCTCGTTCTGTCCCAGGCTGTCCGGCGCCACCGCCGTGGCATCGCCATACAGATGTTCGGCGGCCATGGCCCGCCGCCCCTGATCCGAGACCAGGAAATCCAGAAGCAGGCCTGCCGAAACCGGGTTCGGCGCATTCCGGGGGATCATCGCGCCGCGCGACAGAACCAGCGTATAGTCCTGCGGCGCCACGACGACCAGGTTGTCCGCCTGCTCGGCACGGTCCAGCGCATAGGATCCCAGAACATTATAGGCCAAGACATATTGCCCGCTGGCCACGCCGTCGATGATCTCGGCCGAACAGCAGGTGGATACGGCACGGCTGCGCGCGAAGGCCTCGATCAGGCTGCCGAAGGTGGTCGCCTGCTGTGCGTCCACGAATGCGAACAGATAGCCAAGCCCGGATTCCTCGATGTCATAGGTCGCGACCTTTCCCTCGTACCGGCTGCCCTCTGGCCGCAGCAGGTCGATCAGATCGAAACGCGTGCGCGGCGCCTCCTGCGCGGGCACGACGTCGCTGTTATAGACCATCACCGCAGGCTCCTGCGTGATTCCGAACAACTCGTCGCGCCAGTTCGCCTCGGCCGGCAGCGCCTCGGTCAGGGGCGAGATGTGCGACCGCGCGCAACCGTCATTGACCAGCTTCACCTGATGATCGACAGCAGAGCTGATCAGCAGATCCGCCGTCTCTGCGCCGGACCTGCACTCGGCCAGGGAAACGGCGTAAAGATCATTCGATCCCCATTGCTCATAATCGACGCGGATATCGGGATTGGCGGCCACGAACCCGTCAAGCACCGGGCCGAACAGGGCGATGTCGGTGGTGCTGCGAACCAGGATGGCAAACGGCGCGTCGGACCGGCCATAGTCCTGCGTGGCTTCCGGCACGGGCTGCGCCAGCGCCGGCGCAGCCAGGCACGAAATCAAGGGCAGCAGCATCCTCCAGCCAGCCATCATCGCGCCCCGTTTTCGGCAAGGGGCAGCACGATCGCCGCCTCGAACCCGGACGGCGTGCCCGTCCGAAATTCCAGCCGGCCGTGATGCGCCGCCGCGACCGACTGCACGATCGCGAGACCAAGCCCCGCGCTTTTCGCGGATACGCCGCTGCTGCGGGCAAAACGCGTCCCGGCCTCGTCCCAGTAATCGTGCGGTATCCCCGGACCGGCATCCCGCACCAGGATCCGCGCGCGGTCCCCATCCTGCGCGACCGAGACCCGAACCGGATCGACCCCGTGACGCAGCGCGTTTCCGGCCAGATTCTTCGTGGCCTCGATCAGCGACAGGGCATCGCCGTCGCACCATACCGGGTCTTCCGGCAGGTCCAGCATCGCAGCCGTCCGGCCATCCCGCACCGCATGATCGACATGTTCGATGGCGTCGATCACCACCTGTCGCAGATCCACGCGCGCCAGCGGCACGGAATCCGCGCGATGAATGATCAGGGCATGGTTCAGAAGCTGGTCGGTCAGATGGCTCAGATTGACCGCGCGGGCGTGAATCCGGTGAACGATCCTGCGCAGTGCCTCGGGATCGTTTTCTTCTTCTGCAAGTTCGGCCTGCACCCGCAGCGCGGCGATCGGCGTGCGCAGCTGGTGCGAGGCATCGGCGATCAGGTTGCGCATGATCCCCACCTGCCGGTCAAGCCGCCCCATGAAGCGATTGAGCGCCTGCACAAGGCTGGAGATCTCGCGCGGGACGGCGACATCCAGCGGGGTCAGGTTCTGCGGCGAGCGGCCTTGCAACGCCGTCCCGACCCGGTTCACCGGCGCAAGCGCCGCTCGCACGGCCAGAACCGCCAGCCCCGCCATCACCAGGGCGACCAGCCCGGCCGCGATCACGGCGTTGCGGGTAATCTGCGCGGCCATTTCTGCGCGGGCGCGCAGCGTATGGCCCACGACCACCTCTACGGTGCCGGCATAGCTTTGCTCGGCGAAGGGGCGGGTGACGCGGATGGCGCGGATCGGCTCGCCCGCGAATGTCGCGTCGTGAAATCGCCGGCCCTCGGGAAATGGCTCCAGCCCTTCATAGCCGGTGACCAGCCCGCCATCGGCCCCATAGACGGCGTAGATCACACGATCCTCCGGCGCCAGGGACAGCAGCTCGAACGCGCCGACCGGCAGATCGACCGACACCGCGCCATCCTGCAGCGTGATCGAACGTGCGATTTGATCGGCCGCCCCGACAAGCAGTCGGTCAAAGCTTTGCTGCGCCGCCTGACGACCGTAGGAAAACGCCGCCACGGCGACGGCGACCCCGCCAAGCGCGAAGATCAACGCGAAAGCCAGCGCAAGGCGAAGGGTCAGCGACCCGCCTTTGCCCGCGATCTCACGATCAGCTATCTGCGACAAGCTGGTAACCCAGGCCCCTCAGCGTGCGGATGGCCACACGGCTTGGCTGCAACTTGCGGCGCAGCCGGGCGACATACAGCTCCACCGTGTTGGTGCCCACCTGTTCGTGATCAAAGGCATACATGCGTTCGAGAATGCGTTCCTTTGGAATCACCCGACCGCGATTGGCCAGCATGATCTCAAGCAGGCTGAATTCGCGGCGCGTCAGCGTCACCGGCGCGCCACCGATCTCAAGGCTGCAACCGGCCGGATCGAACAGCAGATCGGCGAACTCGATGCAGCCCGCGACATCGCCGCTGTTGCGCCGCATCAACGCACGCACCCGCGCCTCCAGCTCGCGCAGATCAAAGGGCTTCACAAGATAATCGTCGGCCCCGCTGTTCAGCGCCGACACCCGGTCATCGATATCCGATTGCGCGGTCAGCATCAGCACCGGCGTGGCCTTGCCCGCGGATCTCAACGCGGCAAGCACCTCGGTTCCCAGGCCGTCGGGCAATCCGACATCGAGAATGGCGATGTCATAGTCCTGCACCGCAAGATAATCCTGCGCGGCAAGAACGGTCGCGGCATGATCGACGGCGTCACCGCGCCTAGTGAACATGGCCGAGATCGCCTCGGCGACATCCATCGCGTCCTCGACCAGCAGGATACGCATCGGACACTTCCTCCCCACGGCCCCCTCTGCCGTGACGGCCCAGTATAGGCCTTCGACCCTTTCTGACAATTGCGGATTGCGCGGTGTGACAGCTTCGCGACAGCCTCGCGTAGTACCACAGGGAAGGTCCGGCGCGGAGAGAGGCGTCCGGACGCCACACGACCCCGACGGGAGGAGTAACAGCAAGATGAAACCGAACATGATTTTCGGCCGCGCCTTTGCGGCGGCGATCCTGGCCACGACCATCATCGGCGGCCCTGCGGCGGCCTTCGAACCCGAGGCGACCGAATGCATCGCCCCGGCCAACCCGGGCGGCGGCTGGGACTTTACCTGCCGGCAGTTCGGCAAGGTCGCCCAGGATATAGGCGCGATCCCCGGCACGATGCAGGTGGTGAACCTGTCCGGCGGCGGCGGCGGCGTCGCCTTCGCCGAAGTGGTGAACAAGCGCAACGACAGCAACGATCTGGTGGTCGCGGCCTCGACCGCCACGGCGACGCGGCTGGCACAGAAGGCCTATCCCGGCAACACCTCTGATCAGGTGCGCTGGCTGGGATCGCTTGGCGCCGATTACGGTGTCATCGCGGTTGCCGCCGACAGCGAGGTCGAGACGCTGCCCGAACTGCTGGACATGATCAAGCAGGACCCACGGTCGATCTCGATCGGTGGCGGTTCGGCGGTCGGCGGCTGGGACCATCTGAAGGTGCTGATCGCCGCGAACGAGGCCGGCATCGAAGACGTGCGCAGCGTCAAGTATATCGCCTTCGCGGGCGGCGGCGAGGCGATCACCCAGCTTCTGGCGGGATCGCTGCAGGCCTATACGGGCGATCTGTCCGAAGCCAAGGGCTTTGTCGATTCCGGCGACATCAAGGTGATCGCCGTGCTGGCGCCCGAGCGTCTGGACGGTGAATTCTCGGAATTTCCGACCGCCATCGAACAGGGCATCGATGCGGTGGGCGCCAATTGGCGCGGTTTCTATGCCCCCGGCGGGATGAGCGACGAGGCCTATGAATACTGGGCCACGACCATCCACGACGTCTATGAAAGCGACGAGTGGAAGCAGGTGATGCAGACCAACGGCCTGGCGCCGCTGGATCTCAGCGGACCCGAGTTCCAGGAATATGTGGACGCCTCGATCGCCCGCATCGAAGAGCTGTCGCGCGAGATCGGACTGATCAAGTAACCATGCCGCATCCGCCAACGTGCTTCCGGCCGCGTGGCCGGAAGCCTTGGGCACATCATCAAGGGAGGTCACAATGAGCGACCGCATCTTCGGCGGGATCGGGCTTGTTCTCGCCATCTTCTTCGGCATTCAGGCGACGATGATCGAAGTCGCCTTCATGAGCGACGCCGTGGGGCCGTCGGTCTTTCCGATCATCGTTGCCACGATCATGGGACTTGCCTCGATCTATTTCCTGGTGAAGCCGGATCCCGCGCCGGACTGGCCGCAGGCCGGGCGACTGGCTGAAATCGGCTTCGCGGTCCTGGTGCTGTTCGCCTATGCGCAGCTTTTGCCGGTGCTGGGCTTCGTCGTCGCGACCATGTTCGCAGCCGGATATCTGGCCTGGCGGCTTGGATCGAAACCCCTCGAGGCAGTGCTGGTCGGCATCGGAACCTCGGTCGGCATCTATGTGGTGTTCCGGCTGATCCTGGGCCTGTCGCTGGCCCGTGGCCCCTTCGGATTCTAGGACCCTGATCAATGGAGCTTCTTTCATCTCTCGGCGACGGATTTCTTGTCGCTCTGACCTTCCAGAATATCGGACTGGCGCTTCTGGGCTGTCTTCTCGGCACCATAATGGGCGCCCTGCCCGGTCTTGGTCCCTCGAACGGGGTCGCGATCCTGATCCCGCTTGCATTCACGCTTGGCCTTGACGCCACGCCGGCGCTGATCCTGCTGACCTCGGTCTATTACGGGGCCATGTATGGCGGGCGGATTTCATCGATCCTGCTGAACATTCCCGGCGACGAGCCGGCGATGATGACCTGTCTCGACGGCTATCCGATGGCGCGCAAGGGCCAGGCGGGCGAGGCGCTGGCGCTGTCGGGCATCGCATCCTTCGTGGGCGCGTTCTTCGCGACCTGGGGCCTGGTCTTCCTGGCGCCACAGCTTGTGAAGGTGGCGCTGCTGTTCGGTCCGGCCGAATATTTCGCGCTGTTCGTTCTGGCCTTCGCCACGCTTGGCGGAATCAGTTCGACCAACCAGGCCAAGGCGGCCTTCGCGGCTGCACTTGGGTTGGGGCTGGCGATGATCGGTGTCGATACGCAGACCGGGGTTCCGCGCTTTACCTTCGGCGAGGTGCATCTTTACGACGGGATCGACTTCCTTGTCGCCATCGTCGGACTTTTCGCCCTGTCCGAAGTGTTCATCTTCCTGGAACATCGCGGCACGGATAAGGATTCCTCGACCGGGCCCAAGGTCCAGATCGGGCGCATCATTCCACCCTGGAGCATGGTCCGGTCCTGCATCCCGACCATGGCGCGCACCTCGGTCCTTGGCTTCATCGCCGGTGTCCTGCCGGGTGCCGGGGCCTCGCTTGGCTCGTTCATCTCCTACTCGATGGAAAAGCGCCTCGTGGACCGCGAAAACACCTTCGGAACCGGGGATCCGCGCGGTGTCGCCGCCCCCGAGACCGGCAACAACGCCGCTGCGGGAGGCGCGCTGGTGCCAATGCTGGCGCTGGGGGTGCCGGGGTCCGGGACCACGGCCGTTCTGCTGGCGGTGTTGCTGGCGTTGAACATCACGCCGGGGCCGTTGCTGTTCACCAACAACCCCGACGTGGTCTGGGGCCTGATCGCGGCCCTGTTCATCGGCAACGTCATGCTGCTGGTCCTGAACATCCCGATGATCGGTCTGTTCACGCGGGTGCTGATGGTGCCGCCGCGGATCCTGATGCCGATCGTCGCGATGATTTCCTTTGTCGGCATCTACGGCATCTCGGGCTCGACCTTCGATCTGGTCGTGATGATCCTGTTCGGCATCGGCGGCTGGGTGTTGCGCAAGCTGGATGTCCCGCTGGTCCCGATCATCCTGGGCACGCTTCTGGGCAACGAGATGGAGGTCAATCTGCGCCGCGCCGTCACCATCGCCGATGGCGATTATTCGGTGCTGTTCGGATCACCCCTGACCATCGGCCTGTGGAGCATCGCGATCATCGGCTTCATCATGCCCATGGTCGCCGGCAAGATGCTGAAGCGGCGCATGCAGCTGGCGAAGAAGACCGGCGAAGACACCGATCTGGTCGACTGACACCTGTCTTCCGTGTGAAAAACCAGCCCGCCCGGCGCCAGCCTGGGCGGGTTTTCGTTCCGGAAGGCCCCGTTGCCACGCAAAAAGCCCCCGGGCATGTGCCGGGGGCTTGGGCTTTCGGAACATGGCGACGGCCGGCAGACCGACCGTGGCGTTGACGCGATCAGACCTGCCGTTCGACCATCATGTGCTTGATCGACGCGATCGCCTTGGCAGGGTTCAGGCCCTTGGGGCAGGTATTGGTGCAGTTCATGATCGTGTGGCACCGATACAGCTTGAACGGGTCTTCCAGCTCGTCCAGCCGCTCGCCCGTGGCCTCGTCGCGCGAATCGATGATCCAGCGATAGGCCGTCAACAACGCGGCCGGACCCAGATAGCGGTCCCCGTTCCACCAATAGGACGGGCACGCCGTCGAGCACGAGGCGCAAAGGATGCACTCGTACAGCCCGTCCAGCTTCTTGCGGTCCTCGATGGACTGCTTCCATTCCTTGCCCGGCGTCGGCGACTTGGTCTGCAGATACGGGTTCACGCTGGCATGCTGGGCATAGAAATGCGTCAGATCGGGGATCAGGTCCTTGACGACCGGCATATGCGGCAGCGGATAGATCGCCACATCCCCCGCAATCTCGTCGATGCCGAAGATGCAGGCCAGCCGGTTGCCGCCGTCGATGACCATTGCGCAGGAACCGCAGATCCCCTCGCGGCAGGACCGCCGGAAGGACAGGGTCGGATCGATCTCGTTCTTGATCTTGATCAGCGCGTCCAGAACCATCGGTCCGCATTTGTCCAGATCCACGAAATAGGTATCCAGCCGGGGGTTCTCGCCGGTGTCGGGATCCCAGCGATAGATCTGGAATTTCTTCACATTGGTGGCGCCGTCCGGCTTGGGCCAGGTCTTGCCGACCCGGATCTGGCTGTTCTTGGGCAAGGTGAACTGGACCATTGGGTGCTCCTTTCAGGAAGTGCCTTCGGAGGGTGCGCAAAGCACGCCGCCGCGATGCACGGGCGCAGGACGGTCGACCGCGCGTGTCATCGCGATCCGCCCTGGCCCGTCTGGCTGTAATAAGGCTGCCGCGGCAACTGGCCGGAACGGCGCATCACGCAGCTTCGATAGACTTCGGCAGGATCACGGCCCATCAGATAGTCGCTGCTGATATCCAGCTCGACCCGGCCGAACCCGCCCGAGAATCCGTCGGAGCCCGCGCCGGCGCCCATCGTCACGCTGCCGCGCGGACGCTCGGCAAGACGCGCATTGCTTTGGCAGCTGGCCTCGGCCTGATCGACCGGGACCGGCCCGCAGGCCGACACGGAAGCAGCCAGCGACAACAGCGCCAGAATCGCAATGCGCGCCCGCCTCATCGCGTCACACGGACTGCGCGGCGTTGGCGATGCACTGGGTCGTCGAAGGCCGCGACACGATCGACGCAACGCTGTCGGCGGTGCCCATCGTGCCCGACCGGGCCATCTGTGCAATGTCGATCAACTCGGCCGTGGTGGCGTTGTTGATGACGCAATCGCTGTAAGGGGCGACGTTCACGCCGGGCAGACGCTTTTCCATCTCGGAATTGACGACGCTGCGCGCCAGCGACCGCGATGCGGCGTCCAGCGTGGTCGGCGCGGTCGTGGTCGGGGTGGAGGGGCCAGGCGCGGTCGTGGGCATCGGGGCGACACAGCCCGCCAGCGCCAGTGTACCCGCAGCAAGAACGGCAGTCAGATTGAAACGCATCAGTAAACCCTTTTCTTGGGAGCAATCTTCTTCAGGTCGATCCCGCCTTCTTGTTCCGTCGTCAGCGGGTCCATGTGGACAGGGCGGTAGTCCAGTTTAACCTTGTTCCCCTCGACCCACGCAAGCGAATGCTTGCGCCATGTGGCATCATCCCGCTCGGGGTAGTCCTCGTGGGCATGGGCGCCGCGGCTTTCCTTGCGTGCCTCGGCGCCGACGATGGTCGCCAGCGCGTTGGGCATCAGGTTCGCCAGTTCCAGCGTCTCCATCAGGTCGGTGTTCCAGATCAGCCCGCGATCGGTGACATGAATATCGTCCAGTTTCGCGGCGATCGCCTCCATCTTGCCGCAGCCGTCGGCCAGCGTCTTGTCAGTGCGGAAGACGGCGGCATCGGCCTGCATCGTCTTCTGCATTTCAAGCCGCAGTTCCGCCGTGGGCGTGCCCCCGTCGGCGTTGCGAACCCTGTCGAACCGGTCCAGCGCGCGATCCACCTCGGTCTGATTGGTGGACGGGATCGCGCCCTCGCGATCGACGACCTGACCGGCACGGATCGCGGCGGCGCGACCGAACACGACAAGATCGATCAGGCTGTTCGATCCCAGACGGTTCGCACCATGAACGCTGGCACAACCAGCCTCACCCACGGCCATCAGGCCCGGGAACACGGCGTCGGGGGTATCCTCGGTCGGGTTCAGCACCTCGCCCCAGTAATTCGTCGGGATGCCGCCCATGTTGTAATGGACCGTCGGCAGGATCGGGATCGGATCCTTGGTCACGTCGACCCCGGCAAAGATCTTGGCCGATTCGCTGATGCCGGGCAGACGTTCGTGCAGGGCCTCGGGCGGCAGGTGCATCAGGTTCAGATACATGTGGTCCTTGTGCTCGCCCACGCCACGGCCTTCGCGGATCTCGATGGTGATGCAGCGGCTGACGACATCGCGGCTGGCCAGATCCTTGTAGGTAGGGGCATAGCGTTCCATGAACCGCTCGCCCTCGCTGTTGGTCAGATAGCCGCCTTCGCCGCGCGCCCCCTCGGTGATCAGGCAGCCCGAGCCGTAGATGCCGGTCGGGTGGAACTGCACGAATTCCATGTCCTGAAGCGGCAGTCCCGCACGGGCCACCATCCCGCCACCGTCGCCGGTGCAGGTATGGGCACTGGTCGCGCTGAAATAGGCGCGGCCATAACCGCCGGTCGCCAGCACCACCATCTTGGCGTTGAAGACATGCATCGTGCCGTCGTCCAGCTTCCAGCAGACGACGCCGGTGCAGCGGCCATCGGTGATGATCAGGTCCAGTGCGAAATACTCGATGAAGAATTCCGCATTATGCTTGAGGCTTTGACCGTAAAGCGTGTGCAGGATGGCGTGGCCGGTGCGGTCGGCCGCGGCGCAGGTGCGCTGGACCGGGGGGCCTTCACCGAATTCGGTCGTGTGTCCGCCGAACGGGCGCTGATAGATCTTGCCCTCTTCGGTGCGCGAAAACGGCACACCGTAATGTTCCAGCTCGTAGACCGCCTTGGGCGCCTCGCGCGCCAGGTATTCCATCGCGTCGGTGTCGCCCAGCCAGTCCGACCCCTTGACGGTGTCGTACATGTGCCACTGCCAGTTGTCGGGTCCCATGTTCGACAGCGATGCGGCGATGCCGCCCTGCGCGGCCACGGTATGCGACCGGGTCGGGAACACCTTGGTCACGCAGGCCGTGCGCAGCCCCTGTTCGGCCATTCCCAGCGTGGCGCGCAGACCCGCGCCGCCCGCGCCCACCACGACCACGTCGTAATCATGCGTCTGAATTTCATATGCAGCCATGTCGTCCTCAGATCGCGATGGTGATGAAGGCCATCTTCGCCAGCGCGAAGACCGCGGCGGCGATGACCGCCCAACTGAAGATCACCGAAACGATGATCGCGCCCTTGCGGGCGGTGCCCTGGAAATAGTCGTCGATCATGATCCGGGTGCCCTTGATGAAATGGATCATGCCCACAATCACGAACAGCGCCGTCACGATGCCCGGATAGGGCCGGCCGAAATAACCGATCAGCGCCTCGCGCGGCAGGCCGATGGCGCTGCCGACGACCAGCAGGAAGGCGGGGGTCAGCAGGATCAGCGCGCAGGCACTGACCGTCATCGCCCAGTGATGGCCCGTGCCGCTATGGGCGGAACCCAGACCGGCGGCGGCTTTTCTTGGGGTGATATAGCGCATCTTCGAACCCTCGCCTCAGCCGATGAAGAACAGGATCAGGGACAGCAGCGTCAGCACGCCCGATCCGATGATGATCGCCCAGGACGACTTGCGGGCCTCGTCGATTTCCAGCCCGATCCCGGCGTCGTAGAACAGATGCCGGATCCCGGCCAGCGTGTGATACCACAGCGCCCACGCCGATCCGGTCAGGATCAGAAAGCCAAGCCAGGACCGCACGACCCAGTCCGCCATCGCGAAGGCCTCGGGCCCGCTGACGGCGCTGACCAGCCACCACACGATCAGCAGGATTCCCGCGACCAGCGCGTGCCCGGTGATGCGTGTCAGGATCGAGGTAACTGCCGCGACCGGCAGGCGATAGACCTGAAGATGGGGGGAAAGCGGCCGGTTTCCCCGATTCACGTCAGCCATGAAGCGGCCCTCCTTTGTCGGTTCTCACACGTCCCGTCGCAGGCTTTGGGCTGGCCTCGCGGGCTGGCGATTGGCGCATCATCTGTCGGCTTTTGTGCCATCTGTCACCCGCAGATACCAGTGCCTTGCAAGAAAAGTCGTGGATTCGCAGATTTGTGATCACGCGTGCCGCAGGCGTGATCACAACACCCGCGAAACGAAGGATGCGATCGTTCCGGCCACACGACAGCACGGCGGCAGCGCCTGCATCGCGCCTGAAACCTGCGGGAATCACGGCTTGCCTCGGTCGTCGCGCGGATCACCGGACAGGATCAGCCCCGGCCCCGGCATCGCGGGTCGGGTGGTCGCAAGAAAGCCGCGCAACTCGGCCGCACCGCGCAGATGTACGACCTGCAGATGTGCGGGCGCGGCGTCCAGCACGCGCAGCACGGCCTGCCGTCCGGTCTCGCGCGTGCGCCAGATGAAGTGCAGGAAATCGACCGTCTGTCTGCCGAGCGCCTCGGGGCATCCTGCGGCCATGTCCGGGCGCACCTTGCCGTGATGGAGGATCGCGCGCCACAGGACGCGCCGGATCCTCAGCCCGACCGGCAGATCCAGCCAGACCAGCAACTGCGCCCGCGCGGCGCGTTCGCGATAGGTCCGCGAATGCCCGCCCTCGAAGATCCACGCGTCGCGGGCGTGAACCTCTCGGGTCAGCATGTCCTTTTCCAGCCTGTCACGTTCCACCCATCCGGGCAACCAGTGGATGTGATCCATGTGCCAGACCGGCAGGTCGCTGACCGCCCCCAGACGCCGCGACATCCAGGACTTGCCCGATCCCGGCCCTCCGACGATCATGATTCGCTGGATCGCCCGTGCCACGGCCTAGACCGGCATCAGAGCCCAGTAGTCCAGGTCCAGCAGGACGTCGGGCGCATATCTGTCGTCCTGCCCCCGCAGCGGGAACGCCGCGCTGTCGCCGGTGGTCGCGACCAACCGCAACCGGATCGCGCCGACACCGGGCGCGGGCGTCGCGGACTTGTCCAGCACCTCGGACCAGGCGCGCACCGTGTCACCCGCAAAGCAGGGATTGGCATGCGCACCGCCATTCAGCGCCACGATCATCTGCGCGTTGGCCAGCCCGTTGAAGGACAGCGCGCGCGCCATGCTGATCACGTGGCCGCCATAGATCAGCCGCATGCCGTCTTCGCGATTGGTGGCATCGAAATGCACCTTGGCGGTGTTCTGCCACAGCCGCGTGGCCAGCATATGTTCGGCCTCTTCGACGGTGACGCCATCGACATGATCGATCTTCTCGCCGATCTCGTAATCGCCCCAGCGATGCGGCTCGCCGGCAAGATCGAAATCATAGCCGGTGAAATCCAGCCCCTCGGGAATGACCAGATCGGCCGGATCGACGACCTGCGCCAGGTCGGGCACCACCGTCTCGGGGGCTACCGCTTCGGGGTCGCGCTTGCGCACCATCACCCAGCGAACATAGTCCAGCACCGGTTCGTCCATCTGGTTCAGGCCGCGCGTGCGCACCCAGACCACGCCGGACTTGCCGTTGCTGTTCTGCTTCAGTCCGATCACCTCGGATTCCGACCGCAGCGTATCGCCGGGCCAGACCGGCCGTAGCCACCGCCCCTCGGCATAGCCGAGATTGGCGATCGCATTCAGGCTGACATCCGGCACGGTCTTTCCGAAGACGATGTGAAAGGCGATCAGATCGTCCAGCGGGCTGCTTTCCAGCCCGGACGAGGCCGCGAATTCATCGCTGGAATACAGCGCGTGGCGCGCCGGATACAGCGCGTGATACAGCGCGCGTTCGCCCTCGGCCACGGTGCGCGGCACCGCGTGGCGGATGATCTGGCCGATCGTGTAATCCTCGAAGAAGCGGCCCGGATTGGTCTTCGTCATTGCGGCCCTTATTGCTGTCCCAGTTTCATGTCGGGGTGATATTCGGCATGGATGTCCTTGGTAATGGCCTGCCCCATCCGCATGACGCCCTTGACCGGGTCGAAAGCCATCGACGGGCTGCCATGCAGCTGCCAGCCGCGCGACAGCGCCTCGGTCACCCGGTGACAGAACTGCGCGGTGTCATCTTCGGTGATGCAGCGATAGATCGTGGTCATCTCAGCCTCCGAACGGCCAGTAGCCCAGCCAGCCATGGATCATGCCGACGACCAGCATGACGATGACGGCCCCGGCGGCGGCCATGGCTTCCTTCTTGGCGGGGAACGGTCCCGCAGGCGGCGTCCAGGGCGTGCGGTTGATCAGCAGGATCTGGACCTGCGCCCAGACCAGAAGGCCGCCGAACAGGATCAGGCTGGGCAGATCGCCGTTGACCAGCAGATGCGCGAACGCCCACAGCGAGAACCCGATCAGTTGCGGGTGGCGGGTCATTGCGGTGACGCGGGTCTTCATGCCGCTGGCCGCGAACAGATAGAACGCGATCAGCACAAGCAGGTTGTTGATGCCGACCGTCGCGGCCGAGCGTCCCCACCAGACCGGCCCGTCGGCGATCTTGTAGCCCCAGATCATCAGCAGCACCGACAGGATCAGGGCGCCGGTGACCAGCCCCTTGCCCTTTTCTCCGAATTCGGCCCGGCTTGCGGGCGCGACACGTTTCCACAGATGCGCGGCCCACCACAGGGCGACGCCTAGGATCAGGATCAGCATCTGGCTTCCTTTCGCTGGACGTGAATCGTGCTCACCCTGCCCTTATCCGGCCATGGCCGCAATCGCCTGCGCGCGGTCCAGCGTTGTGCGGGCCGTCTCGACATGCAGGTTCTCGACGATCCTGCCATCTACTACGGCGACCCCCCTGCCCTCGGCCGAGGCCTGCTCGAACGCGTCGATCTGCCGTCGCGCCAGATCGACCTCGGCCTCGGTCGGCGCGAAGCATTCATTGGCAATGGCCAACTGCGCGGGATGGATCAGCGTCTTGCCGTCAAAGCCCATGTCGCGGCCCTGTTCGCATTCGGCCCGCAACCCGTCCTCGTCGCGAAACGCATTGAACACTCCGTCCACGATCAGCTTGCCATGGGCTTTCGCCGCCAGCAGGCAGAGACCCAGCCCCGCCTGCATCGGCAGACGATCCGCGCGAAAGCGGCTGTTCAGCTCCTTGGCCAGATCATTGGTGCCCATCACCATGCCGGCCAGACGCGGATGGGCCGCGATCCCTGCGGCATTCAGCATCCCCAACGGGGTTTCCATCATTGCCCACAGCGGGGTGTCGGGAATCAACGCAGCGACCTTGTCCAGATCGGCGGCGGAATCGACCTTGGGTATCAGCACAGCATCGGCACAATCGCCCAGCCCTGCACAGAACCTTGCGTCGTCTTCGCCCCATGCGCTGTCCAGCGCGTTGATCCGGACGATCCGTGCCCGCGGGCCATAATCCGCGTTCAAAGCCACCTTAAGCGCATCGCGCGCCGCCGATTTCTCGCCGGGTGAAACGGCGTCTTCCAGATCGAAGATGATCGCGTCGGCGGGCAGACCCTGCGCCTTTTCCATGGCGCGGGCATTGGCGGCGGGAATATACAGGACGGACCGGTACGGGCGGGCCATGGACACCTCCGAGAAATTTTCTTGCGCGAAACTGCCGCGCCGCGTCAGAAATGGCAAGGGGAATTTCGCCGCAGTGCGGCATCGACACACGCGCAGCCCTGACCGCGCGCCCGAATCCACCCAACAATACGGCTCTGGCCGCACACAGATGGGCCCCGCGCCGCCGCTGTTAGGGCCATCAGCGCCGCGGTGCAGCGCGGGAGGCTTGCGATTCGTTGCGCAAAGTTCTAACCACCGCGCAACAATCATCCTTGAAATCGGAGGTTATCCATGGCCCGACCCAAAATCGCACTGATCGGTGCGGGGCAGATCGGCGGAACGCTGGCACATCTGGCCGCGATGAAGGAACTGGGCGACGTGATCCTGTTCGACATCGCCGAAGGCACGCCGCAGGGCAAGGCGCTTGACATCGCGGAATCGGGCCCCGCCGAGGGGTTTGACGCGGCGCTGAAGGGCACCAACGACTATGCCGACATCGCGGGCGCCGATGTCTGCATCGTCACCGCAGGCGTGCCCCGCAAGCCGGGCATGAGCCGCGACGACCTTCTGGGGATCAACCTCAAGGTCATGAAATCGGTCGGCGAAGGCATCGCCAAGCACGCCCCCGACGCATTCGTCATCTGCATCACCAACCCGCTGGACGCGATGGTCTGGGCGCTGCAGAAATTCTCGGGCCTGCCCGCCAACAAGGTCTGCGGCATGGCCGGCGTGCTGGACTCGGCCCGCTTCCGCCACTTCCTGTCACTGGAATTCGGCGTGTCCATGAAGGACGTGTCGGCCTTCGTGCTGGGCGGCCACGGCGACACCATGGTGCCGCTGACCCGTTATTCGACGGTGGCGGGCATCCCGCTGCCCGACCTGGTCAAGATGGGCTGGACCACGCAGGACAAGCTGGACGCCATCGTGCAGCGCACCCGCGACGGCGGCGCCGAGATCGTCGGCCTGCTGAAGACCGGCAGCGCCTTCTATGCCCCCGCCACCAGCGCGATCGAGATGGCCGAAGCCTATCTGAAGGACCAGAAACGCGTGCTGCCCTGCGCGGCGCATGTGGACGGCGCTTACGGGCTGAAGGGGATCTATGTCGGCGTGCCGACCGTGATCGGCGCCAGCGGCATCGAGAAGGTCATCGACATCAAGCTGGACAAGGACGAACAGGCGATGCTGGACAAGTCCATCGACGCCGTCAAAGGCCTGATCGAAGCCTGCAAGGGCATCGACAGCAGCCTGGCCTGATACAAAGCGGCTGATTGCACTGACAGCGGCGCGCCCTATGGCGCGCCGTTTTTTTTGCTTTGCACGCCTGCGAATCAGATCAGACCCGCCCGATCCCACGCTTTGTGATCACGGCATTTCCGCCTGTGATCACAATATGCGGGTTCCTGCCGGTTTTGACATTTTTACCGGGAAATCGTTTCGCCGCCATGCCAGTTTGTGCCAATACACCCGCAAATCTGCAGAACCGATAAGGGGGTCGCGATGAACATCCACGAATATCAGGCCAAGGCGCTGCTGCGTCAGTATGGCGCGCCGGTCAGCGATGGCCGCGTGGTGATGAAGGCCGACGAGGCGAAATCGGCAGCCGGCGAAATGGACGGCCCGCTTTGGGTCGTGAAGGCCCAGATCCATGCGGGCGGCCGCGGCAAGGGCAGCTTCAAGGAAGCCGCCGCCGGTGAAAAAGGCGGCGTCCGGCTGGCCAAATCGGTGGCCGAGGCCGAGGAACTGACCCGGCAGATGCTGGGCCGCACCCTTGTCACCCACCAGACCGGCCCGGCCGGCAAGCAGGTCAACCGCATCTATATCGAGGACGGCAGCGACATCGAACGCGAGCTGTATCTGGCCCTGCTGGTCGATCGCCAGACCAGCCGCGTCAGCTTCGTCGCCTCGACCGAAGGCGGCATGGATATCGAGGAAGTCGCGGCCTCGACCCCGGAAAAGATCGTCAGCTTCAGCGTTGATCCCGCCTCGGGCCTGTCGGATTTCCACGGCCGCCGCGTGGCCTTCGCGCTGGGACTTGCGGGCCAGCAGGTCAAGCAGTGCGTGGCACTGATCCGGAACCTGTATCGCATGTTCATCGAGAAGGACATGGAGATGCTGGAGATCAACCCGCTGATCGTGACCACCGACGGCAACCTGAAATGCCTCGATGCGAAGATGGGCTTCGACAACAACGCGCTGTACCGCCATTCCGACATCATGGCGCTGCGCGACGAGACCGAAGAAGACAGCAAGGAACTGGCGGCGTCCAAGTTCGACCTGAACTATATCGCGCTGGACGGCGAGATCGGCTGCATGGTCAACGGCGCGGGCCTGGCGATGGCCACGATGGACATCATCAAGCTGTATGGCGCCGAACCCGCCAACTTCCTTGACGTGGGCGGCGGCGCGACCAAGGAAAAGGTCACCGAAGCCTTCAAGATCATCACCAGCGACCAGAACGTCAAAGGCATCCTGGTCAACATCTTCGGCGGCATCATGCGCTGCGACATCATCGCCGAAGGCATCGTTGCCGCCGTGAAGGATGTCGGATTGCAGGTTCCGCTGGTCGTGCGCCTGGAAGGCACGAATGTCGAAAAGGGCAAGCAGATCATCAGCGAAAGCGGCCTGAACGTGACCTCGGCCGACGACCTGTCGGACGCGGCCGAGAAGATCGTGAAGGCGGTTAAGGGATGAGACGTAAAGGTCTCATCACCGCCGCTCTGTGCGCGTTGGCGCTGAGCGGCTGTGCGGATACTGCGACAACCGGTCAATCAGCGGGCCCGACTGCTCAAACCCCGTCCGTGGGTGCGTCGCCCGAACTGATCGCCCAGGCCGCCGAGGTAGCTCAACTTTGTCAGGCGACCATGCCAGACAGTCAGGCGTTCCAGACGCAGTTGAGGGCCAAGGGCTATCGGTTCGAAGGTATCGCATCGGGTTATCGCATTCTCAGCCTCGACCGGCGCAAGCTGGTTGCGGCGGCCTCGACCGGCGCCGCCCGTCATACGGCGTGCGGCGTTACTGTGGGGGAAATGACGACCGAACAAGCGATCGCGTTGGCGCAGCCTTGGATCAAGGCTACGGGCGCGGAGCAGATACCCCTCGAAAACACACGCATGCGGTCGGGTGCCGCTTTTGACGGCGTTTTCAAGGGCACGCCCGTGCGCATCGCGATCATACCAAACACTGACCTTGCGGGTCTGCGCGGCACCATGCTGGTCGCCGGCGAAATCGAATAAGGTAGGGAATTATGGCAATCCTCGTAGATAAAAGCACCAAAGTCATCTGCCAGGGGATCACCGGATCTCAGGGCACCTTCCACACCGAACAGGCGATCGCCTACGGCACGCAGATGGTTGGCGGCGTCACGCCCGGCAAGGGAGGCACCGAACATCTGGACATGCCGGTGTTCAACAGCGTCCACGAGGCCGTCGCCAAGACCGGCGCGACCGCCAGCGCGATCTATGTCCCGCCGCCGTTCGCGGCGGATTCGATCCTGGAAGCCATCGACGCCGAAATCCCCCTGATCGTTGCGATCACCGAGGGTATTCCGGTTCTGGACATGATGCGCGTCAAGCGCGCGCTGGAAGGCAGCGCCAGCCGCCTGATCGGGCCGAACTGCCCCGGCATCATGACCCCCGACGAATGCAAGATCGGCATCATGCCGGGCAGCATCTTCCAGCGCGGCAGCGTCGGCGTCGTCTCGCGCTCGGGCACGCTGACCTACGAGGCGGTCAAGCAGACCACCGACGTGGGGCTGGGCCAGTCCAGCGCCGTCGGCATCGGCGGCGACCCGATCAAGGGGATGGAACATATCGACGTGCTGCGGATGTTCCTCGATGACGACGAAACCGAATCGATCATCATGATCGGCGAGATCGGCGGTTCGGCCGAAGAGGAAGCCGCCGAATTCCTGGCCGAGCAGAAGAAGAAGGGCAAATGGAAGCCCACCGCCGGCTTCATCGCGGGCCGCACCGCGCCTCCGGGCCGCCGCATGGGCCATGCCGGCGCGATCGTGTCGGGCGGCAAGGGCGACGCGGAATCGAAGATCGAGGCCATGAAGAAGGCCGGGATCGTCGTCGCCGACAGCCCCGCCGGTCTCGGCGAAGCCGTGCTGAAGGCTATCAAGGGCTGATGATTTGACACCCCGCGCGCCCCACCTAAGTATGGGGCGCGGGACACCCACCGCGCGAGGCAGGAATTGAGCCAGCAGGAACCAGAGCCCGACCCGGCCCGCAGCGCGGCGACGCGCACGGCGGTCGGCTGCGGCAGAGCCGCCCCACTGTCACTGGCCGCGCTTCTGACCCTGGGCGCCTGCGGCGACCGCATGACCGACCTGATCCTGCCCGGCGGCATCCCCGCCCGGACCGACCTGCATCAGGCCAGCACCCTGCCCCCCGACTCGGTGCGCACCGTCGCCCGTCGCGATTACGGCTGGCGGCTGATCTATCACCCCGCCCGTGCGCCCGTGAATGCCGACAGGCGCGCCGCAAGCGCGCTGTGCGGGCTGGAACGCCGCGCCGTCGCCGGCATCGACCGAATCCCGCGCCTCGATCCCTATTCGGATCCCGGCGCGGCCATCATCGACATTACCTGTGCCTGATTTCCTGACCCTGAACCGGGGATGAGCCCATGACCGACCAACCCAAGAACTCTGACTTCCACGATTCGTCATTCCTTCAGGGCCACAACGCGGCCTGGGTGGAACAGCTTTACGGCCAGTGGGCCAAGGATCCCGCCGCCGTCGATCAGGCGTGGGACGAATTCTTCCGTGGCCTGGGCGACCCCGAGGCCGATGCCGTGCGCGAGGCCGAAGGCGCCAGCTGGAAACGGTCCGACTGGCCGCCCGCGCCAAGCGACGACAACCTTGCCGCGCTGACCGGCGAATGGCCGCAAAGCGACAAGGCCGACGCCGACGCAGCGATCCGCAAGATCGCCCGGAAGGCGGCAGACAAGGGCGTCGAGATGACCACCCAGCAGATGCGTCAGGCGGTGCTGGACAGCATCCGCGCGCTGATGCTGATCCGGGCCTTCCGGATCAGGGGCCACCTGCACGCCAAGCTGGACCCGCTGGGGCTGCGCGACGTGCCCGACCATGGCGAACTGAACCCCTCGACCTACGGGTTCGGGCCGGATGATCTGGACCGGCCGATCTTCATCGACAATGTGCTGGGCCTCGAGATCGCCACGATACGGCAGATCACCGACCTGATGAGCCGCACCTATTGCGGCACCTTCGCGCTGCAATACATGCATATCTCGAACCCCGAGGAAGCCGCCTGGCTGAAGGAACGGATCGAGGGGTACGGCAAGGAAATCGCCTTCACCCAGAACGGCCGCCGCGCCATTCTGAACAAGCTGGTCGAGGCCGAGGGATTCGAAAAATTCCTGCATGTGAAATACATGGGCACCAAGCGGTTCGGCCTTGATGGCGGCGAGGCGCTGATCCCCGCGATGGAACAGATCATCAAGCGCGGCGGCGCCCTGGGCGTAAAGGACATCGTCGTCGGCATGCCGCATCGCGGCCGCCTGTCGGTTCTGGCCAATGTTCTGTCCAAGCCCTATCGGGCGATCTTCCACGAATTCCAGGGCGGCAGCTTCAAGCCCGAGGACGTGGACGGGTCGGGTGACGTGAAATACCATCTCGGCGCCAGCTCGGACCGCGAATTCGACGGCAACAATGTCCACCTGTCGCTGACCGCGAACCCCAGCCACTTGGAAGCAGTGAACCCCGTCGTTCTGGGCAAGGCACGCGCCAAGCAGGACCAGCTGGACGACCAGTCCGAGCGCACCGCGGTGCTGCCGATCCTTCTGCATGGCGATGCGGCCTTCGCGGGTCAGGGCGTCGTCGCGGAATGCCTGCAATTGTCTGGCATTCGCGGCCACCGCACCGGCGGCACGATCCATATCGTCGTGAACAACCAGATCGGCTTCACCACCGCGCCGCATTTCAGCCGGACCTCGCCCTATCCGACCGACATCGCGCTGATGGTCGAAGCGCCGATCTTCCACGTCAACGGCGACGACCCCGAGGCGGTCGTCCACGCCGCCCGCGTGGCCACCGAATTCCGCCAGAAGTTCCACAAGGACGTGGTGCTGGACATCTTCTGTTATCGCCGCTTCGGCCATAACGAGGGCGACGAGCCGATGTTCACGAACCCGGCCATGTACACCAAGATCAAGGGTCACAAGACGACCCTGCAGCTTTATACCGACCGGCTGGTCGCCGACGGGCTGATCCCCGAGGGCGAAATCGAGGACATGAAGGCCGCCTTCCAGGCCCACCTCAACGAAGAATTCGAGATTGGCAAGAACTACAAGCCGAACAAGGCCGACTGGCTGGACGGCAAATGGTCGGGCATCGAACGCGAGGGCGCCGAATATATCCGCGGCGACACCGGCATCCCGGAATCCGACATGACACAGATCGGCCGCGCGCTGACGACCGTCCCCGAAGGAGTCGGGCTGCACAAGACGGTCGGCCGCCTGCTTGAAGCCAAGCGAAAGATGTTCGAGACCGGCGAGGGCTTCGACTGGGCGACCAGCGAGGCACTGGCCTTCGGATCGCTGCTGCTTGAAGGTCACCGGGTCCGGCTGGCCGGTCAGGACAGCACCCGCGGCACCTTCAGCCAGCGCCATTCGGCGATCATCGACCAGAAGACCGAGGATCGTTACTATCCGCTGAACAACATCGCCGAGGGCCAGGGCCGCTACGAGGTGATCGACAGCATGCTGTCGGAATACGCGGTGCTGGGTTTCGAGTATGGCTATTCGCTGGCCGAGCCGAACACCCTGACCCTGTGGGAAGCGCAGTTCGGCGACTTCGCCAACGGCGCGCAGATCATGTTCGACCAGTTCATCTCGTCGGGCGAAAAGAAATGGCTGCGCATGTCCGGCCTGGTGATGCTGCTGCCCCACGGTTTCGAAGGCCAGGGCCCCGAGCACAGCTCTGCCCGTCTGGAACGCTTCCTGCAGCAATGCGCCGAGGATAACTGGATCGTCGCCAACTGCACGACGCCCGCGAACTATTTCCACATCCTGCGCCGGCAGTTGCATCGCGGCTTCCGCAAGCCGCTGGTGCTGATGACACCCAAATCCCTGCTGCGTCACCCCTTGGCGATCAGCAAGGCCGAGGAATTCCAGACCGGATCTACCTTCCACCGGATCCTGTGGGACGATGCGCAGCGCGGATTGTCGGACACCAAGCTGGACAACGACGACAAGATCAAGCGCGTCGTGATCTGTTCGGGCAAGGTCTATTACGACCTGCTGAAGGCGCGTGACGAAGCCGGCATCACCGATGTCTATCTGCTGCGTCTGGAACAGTTCTATCCCTTCCCCGCCCAGGCGATGGTGAAGGAACTGGGTCGCTTCAAGCAGGCCGAGGTGATCTGGTGCCAGGAAGAGCCCAAGAACCAGGGCGGCTGGACCTTCGTCGATCCGTATCTGGAATGGGTGCTGGAACGGCTTGGATCCAAACATTCCCGCGCACGTTATGTGGGCCGCAACGCCGCCGCATCGCCCGCCACCGGACTGGCCTCGCGCCACAAGGCCGAACAGGAAGCGCTGGTGAACGAAGCGCTCGATATCGAAGGATGATCCGATGACCACCGAAGTCCGCGTGCCTACACTGGGCGAATCCGTCACCGAGGCGACCGTCGCGACCTGGTTCAAGAAACCGGGCGATTCCGTCGAGGTCGATGAAATGCTGTGCGAGCTGGAAACCGACAAGGTCACGGTCGAGGTGCCCAGCCCCGCCGCAGGCGTCCTGGCCGAGATCGTCGCCGCCGAGGGCGAGACGGTCGCGCCGGACGCGCTGCTGGCCCAGATCGACGAAGCCGGCGCCGCCTCTGGCGACGCCCCGAAGAAGACCGAAAAACCGCAGGCCGACAACAAGGCCACAGAAAGCCCGGAGGGACAGAAGGACATGAGCGGCAATTCCGTTGACGTGATGGTGCCGGCGCTTGGCGAAAGCGTCACCGAGGCCACCGTCGCGACCTGGTTCAAGAAGGTCGGCGATCAGGTCGAGGCCGACGAGATGCTGTGCGAACTGGAAACCGACAAGGTGTCGGTCGAAGTTCCCGCTCCGGCCGCCGGCGTGCTGGCCGAGATCGTGGCCGAGGAAGGCGCGACCGTTGACGCCAAGGCGAAACTGGCCGTCATCAGCGAAGGTGCGTCGGCAGGCAAGCCCGCCCCTGCCACGCCCGACGAGAAGGCCACCGACGCCGGCCCCGAAGAGATGACTCCACGCTCCGAAGCCGACGCCAAGGATTTCGAGGATGCGCCCTCGGCCAAGAAGGCGATGGCCGAGAAAGGCGTCAGCCGCGATCAGGTCGAAGGATCGGGCCGCGATGGCCGCGTGATGAAGGAAGACGTGGCCAAGGCCTCGTCGGCACCGAAATCCGCGCCGGCCGCCCCTCGCGCCCCGTCCAAGCCCGAGGATGCGGCGCGCGAGGAACGCGTCAAGATGACCCGTCTGCGCCAGACCATCGCACGGCGCCTGAAGGACGCGCAGAACACCGCCGCGATGCTGACCACCTATAACGAGGCCGACATGTCCGGCGTCATGGGTCTGCGCAACGAATACAAGGACGCGTTCGAAAAGAAGCACAAGGTCAAGCTGGGCTTCATGTCGTTCTTCGTGAAGGCCTGCTGCCACGCGCTGAAAGAAGTGCCCGAGGTCAACGCCGAGATCGACGGCACCGATGTGGTCTACAAGAACTACGTCAACATGGGCGTCGCCGTCGGCACGCCCTCGGGGCTGGTGGTGCCGGTCGTCAAGGATGCCGACCAGAAAAGCTTCGCCGAGATCGAGAAAGAGATCGGTGAACTGGGCGCCAAGGGCCGCGACGGCAAGCTGTCGATGGCCGAGATGCAGGGCGGCACCTTCACCATCTCGAATGGTGGTGTCTATGGTTCGCTGATGTCCTCGCCGATCCTGAACCCGCCGCAGTCCGGCATTCTGGGCATGCACAAGATCCAGGAACGTCCGATGGTCGTCGGCGGCGAGATCGTGATCCGTCCGATGATGTATCTGGCCCTCAGCTACGATCACCGCGTCGTGGACGGCAAGGGCGCCGTGACCTTCCTCGTGCGCGTCAAGGAGGCGCTGGAAGATCCGCGCCGCCTGCTGATGGATCTGTGATCCCGGCGCCGCGCGCCGTGCCTGCAAGGGACGTGGCGCGCGGCAATCGCATCACACCGGTCCTGTCCCGCACTGTCCCGAGGTCGATCATGGGTTTTCGCACAGATACTGCCCGCAGCGCGACGGTTTGTGCGGATGCGCACGAAGCGGCAGCGCAACGCGCGCAAGCTGTGTACGCGCTGTGCACCCGCGGTGTACGCGCGGTGCATCCCCTGTGCGACGAAAATTCCAGCAATCGCAGGCGCTCTGACCCACGCCAGGGAACAGGCGCCCTGCGCGCAACGCACGCTGCCGTTGCGCAACAGGCGACGCTTCGGGGTCGGCGTCCTCAGGCAACCATCCGCGCCCCGGAACCGTTGGTCGGAAGGCAGAGGATACTCAGCCTCGTTCACCCGAAAGGCAGGACCAAGACATGCAGATGATCGCCCATTATTCGGTCGGCGACTACGCCGCCTTCAAGACCGCCTTCGATGCCGATGCCGAGGATCGCGGCAATAACGGACTGGCGCTGCTGCAATTGTGGCACGAGAATGACGGCAGCGCCTGGGCGCTGTTCGACATAAGCGACGCCAAGGCGGCGCGCAACTATCTGGACGGCGCGGCAGCCGTGTTCAACTCGCAGGCTGGCGTCACCGCCACCAGCTTCCATTTCGTCGAGACCGCCTGATGATGACCACCGAACTTACCGTTCTGGCCTTGGCCGGGCTTCTGCAAGTGGCTCAGTTCGTGGGCTTTTCCATCGCAGCCAATCGGCAGGTCGGCCCCAAGGTCGCGATGGGAACACGCGACAACCCGCCCGCCCTGACCGGCACGGCAGGCCGGCTGCAAAGGGCCCTGAATAACCATTTTGAAGGTCTTGTGATGTTTACGCTGGCGGTCGTCGTCGTCACGCTGGGTGGCGCGGCTTCTGCGTTCACCGCGGCCTGCGCGTGGGCCTATCTGATCGCCCGGATTGTCTATGTTCCGGCCTATGTGCTGGGCTGGGTTCCGTGGCGGTCGTTCATCTGGGCGGTCGGTTTTGCGGCCACACTGCTGATGATTATCGCAAGCCTGTTCTAGACCGGCTTGAACCGACGACCCGGCGCGGGATGCGAAAAATCCGTCTGCCGCCACTGAAAGAAGGGACATGAAACATGTATGACCTGATCGTGATCGGCGCCGGCCCCGGCGGCTATGTCTGCGCCATCCGCGCCGCCCAATTGGGCCTGAAAGTCGCCTGCGTCGAGGGCCGCGAGACGCTTGGCGGAACCTGCCTTAACGTGGGCTGCATCCCCTCCAAGGCACTGCTGCACGCCAGCCACATGCTGCACGAATCGCACGAGAATTTCGACCGCATGGGCCTGACCGGCGCCAAGGTGAAGGTCGATTGGACCAAGATGCAGGGCTACAAGGCGGAAACGGTCTCGGGCAACACCAAGGGCATCGAATTCCTGTTCAAGAAGAACAAGATCGACTGGCTGAAGGGCTGGGCCAGCATCGAGTCGCCGGGAAAGGTGAAGGTCGGCGACAAGGTGCACGAGGCGAAGAACATCGTCATCGCCACCGGGTCGGACCCGGCCAAGCTGAAGGGCGTCGAGGTCGACAATGCGGGTGGCGTCATCGTGGATTCGACCGGCGCGCTGTCGCTGCCGAAGATCCCGAAATCCATGGTGGTGATCGGCGCTGGTGTGATCGGGCTTGAACTGGGTTCGGTCTATGCCCGTCTGGGCGCCGAAGTGACCGTGGTCGAATATCTGGACGAGATCACCCCGGGCATGGACGCCGAGGTGCAGAAACAGTTCCAGAAGATCCTGACCAAGCAGGGGCTGAAATTCATCCTTGGTGCCGCGGTGAAATCCGCCGAAGCGGCAAAGGGCAAGGCGCGGATCGCCTATAGTCTGAAAAAGGACGACAGCGAACACAGCATCGACGCCGATTGCGTGCTGGTGGCCACCGGCCGCCGTCCGCAGGTCGATGGGCTGGGGCTTGACGCCTTGGGCGTGCAGATGACCGATCGTGGCTTCGTCAAGATCGACGAACACTGGGCCACCAACGTCAAGGGCGTCTATGCGATCGGTGATTGCGTTCCCGGCCCGATGCTGGCCCACAAGGCCGAGGATGAAGGCATGGCAGTGGCCGAGGTGATCGCCGGAAAGCATGGCCATGTGAATTACGACGTGATCCCCGGCGTGATCTACACCACCCCCGAGGTTGCCAATGTCGGCATGACCGAAGCGGCCGCGAAAGACGCCGGCCGCAAGGTCAAGATCGGGAAGTTTCCGTTCATGGGCAACGCCCGCGCCAAGGCCATGATGCAGGCCGACGGGTTCGTGAAGCTGATCGCGGACGCGGAAACCGACCGGATCCTGGGCTGTCATATCATCGGCCCGAACGCGGGCGAGATGATCCACGAAGTCTGCGTGGCGATGGAGTTCGGCGCCGCGGCCGAGGATCTGGCCCTGACCTGCCACGCGCATCCGACCACCTCGGAAGCCGTCCGCGAGGCCGCGCTGGCCTGCGGCGACGGTCCGATCCATGTCTGATCGACCTGCGGGGGCCATGCCCCCGCACCGCGCCGCATCCGCCAGCCTCAACCGCATGGGCCGGCGCAGCTTCGTGATGGCTGCGCTGATCCTAGCCGCATGCGGCACAGGGCGGTCCGGATCGGGCGATACTCGTGCCGGGTTGCGCGCGTCCGGGCTTTACCCGAACGAAACCCCTTATCTCAGATCACGGATCAATTTCTGGGCCCGCCACTACGAGGTGCCAGCCGAACTGGTCCAGCGCGTCGTGATACGCGAATCGCGTCACCGCCCTGATGCCCGCAACGGTCCCTATTACGGCCTCATGCAGATCCTGCCGCAGACGGCCCGGACGATGGGCTATCGTGGACCTGCGTCGGGGCTGTTGGATGCCGACACCAATCTGCGATACGGCGTCAAGTATCTGCGCGGCGCGTGGCTGGTGGCCGAAGGCGATCCGGATGACGCGGTCATGTGGTATGCCCGGGGCTATTATTACGAGGCAAAACGCAAGGGACTGCTGAAGCGCACCGGCCTGAGAAGTTAGGCCCGGCCTCCCTGCAACGACGGCATCGCGCATGTCATCGCAGCCACGTGCAAGCGGCGGTATTTACAATATTTTCAGATGATCCTGTCTGGTGGAGCCGAGGGGAATCGAACCCCTGACCTCATCATTGCGAACGATGCGCTCTACCAACTGAGCTACGGCCCCATGACGCAGCCCTCTTAACCCGCGACGCAGCGATGTCAAGTGGACCGAGGCTGCAGGGTCATCTGGCTAGCTGGATTGTTGGCCGGTGAGGCCGCGTCCGCTCTGACGCTCTCGGTAGAAGACATACATTCCGGCACCCAGAATGATTGCCGTTCCCAGCCAGGTCAGCGCGTCGGGAAGGTCGCCGAAGACCAGATATCCCACGATCGTGGCGCCGACGATCTCAAGATACTGGAACGGCGCCAGCACCCCCGCCTCGGCCTTGCTGAACGCCACGGCGATCAACACGAAGGTGAACGCGGCCAGCGCCCCGGCCGCAAGCAGCGCACCGACCGCCCATGCCGGAAGGTCGAAGGGGTTGGGAATCGCCCGATCGAAGGCGACGCCGGCCAGCACCTGCACGCCGATCAGCAGCAGCGCCGCCGAGATGGTGGCGCCGATCTGGACGGACAGGGCCGACCGGGTCCGCGTCGCCTTGCGCAGCACGATCATGTTCAGCGCGAACGCCAGCGCCGCCCCCAGAGGCCACAGTGCAACCGGACCGAAGGTGGCAAGATTTGGCCTGATCACGATCAACGCGCCGATCAGGCCGATCCCGACCGCGATCAGCCGCCGCCGTCCCGGCACCTCACCCAGAAGCGGCGCGGCAAGCAGTGTCAGCAGCAGCGGTTCGATGAAGAATATCGCGATCGCGGTGGCGATCGGCATCTGCTGGAAGGCGCTGATCAGAGAGAACATCGCGGCCGAGATCAACGCCCCCGACAGCAGGGCGGGCCAAGAGAAGACCGCCCCCGTCAGCCGATTGCGCAACAATATCGCAACCGGGATCAGAAACATCGCCTGCATGACGGTCCGCCACGCGGTCACATCGAACGGCGGCACGATCCCTGTCAGCAATTTCGACAGCGCATCGCCAACCGGCAAAAGCAGCGTCGCAGCCACCATCGCGACCATGCCCTGACGCGTCAGGCGATCCGCAGGGCTATCTTCATTTATCCGTGCCATGCCGCCTTGTCGCACCGCGACTGAACAGGATGCAAGTTCGGCGATGATTACCGTCTAAGATCCACGTTCTCCATGAAATCCAGAAAATGGCGCATCGCTGCGGTGATCAGCTTGCGCGACGGATAGACCAGGCTGATCGGCAGATCCGGAAGCCGATAATCCTCAAGGACCGAAACCAAGTGTCCCTGTTCGATCTCGTCGCCGATGACGAACTGGGGCAGCATGGCGATGCCCTTTCCGCCAACGGCCATCGCCCGCAGCATTTCGCCGTTGTTGCTGGAAAATACCGGCTGAATCCGCTGGTGGATCATCTCGCGGCCACGCTGCATGGGCCAGGTTCCGGCACCGCGCAGGTTGCTGTAGTGCAGGCAGCGGTGCCGCAGAAGATCGGTGGGCTCTTGCGGGATGCCGCCCGTTTCAAGATAGGCAGGCGCGGCGACCAGCATCACCGGCACTTCCTGCAGGCGCCGGGCAAGCAGCATGGAATCCTCAAGCTGGCCGATCCGGATCACGGCATCATAGCCCTCGCCGATCAGATCGGCGCGGCCATCGTCCAGCACGACCTCCAGCCGGATATCGGGATAGGTTTCCATGAACCGTAGCAGATGCGGTTGCAGGATCTTCAAGGTATAGGCGATGGGCGATCCGATCTTCAGCGGGCCCGCCGGGTGTCCGGACACCGCACGCACGGCCTCGGTCGCCTCATCCAGCCGACGCAGCGCATCGCGCACCCGCGTTGCATAGAATGTGCCTGCGGCGGTTGGGACGACCGATCGCGTCGTGCGGGTGAACAGACGCGTCCCCAGATCAGCTTCGAGATCCGAAACATACTTGCTGCACAGGCTTCTGGATATGCCCATGCGCCGGGCGGCGGCGGCAAAGCCACCCTCTTCCAGAACACTGACAAAACAACGCAGTACTGCGATATCCATGATTCTTTCCAGGCGCTGAAGGGGTGGGCGAGCATGATGCGAAGACCCTTCCCGGCGGCCCTTATTGGAACCAAATCGACGAAAAGAAAAGTCCGCGCCGAACCTTTGCAGGTTCGGCGCGGCCGCGTGTCCCAGAATGTCAGGTGTCAGGCGATCACCGATCGGCCCGCATCCACGCCCGGGCTTACGCCCACGGGCTATCAGTCGTTCCGGCTTGGCGGATCGATGCGATCGCTCGACGGAAAGCTGGTCACCTCGATCACGGCGTCGGGGGCGATGTCTCGCTGGTTCAGCTCGCGCGGCGACAGGACTTCGTCGGCCCGGACTTGCGAGGTCTGTTCGGCCGTGAAGGGACGAACAGGGCTGTTGTGCGGCTCGTCAAAACTTGCGGCCTGTGCGGCACCGGCGGCAAGTCCAAGGGCGGTCAAGACAATGGCAAAGCGTTTCATGATTTTTTCCTTTCAGGTTCGGCGCGTCTCGCGTCATGGCAACGAGATATGCGCCCTCAAGCGCCGCGATTAGGCCTGCTGCTTTGCGCTGACTGTTCGAGCAGAGTGGACAAACACTTGCGACGATCATGCTGTTAAGCTGCGCCTATGCGTCTGAACGCGCTGTCGTCATTTCTGGCGCTGTTCCTGTTTGCCGCCCCCTTTCCGCTGCTGATCGCACTTGCGGCGCTGGTTGGGAGGATAGGCGCAGCGGCTTGGCATGGCCGCGACGTTGACCGGCGCTGCGCTGGCCGGTCTGGCCCTGCATCTGGTGGGTCCGCACTGATCGCTAGAACCGCGCGAACCGATAACGCGTGACCTCTTGATATTCGCACCCCGGCCGCAGGATCGCGCTGGGAAAGCCCGCCCGGTTCGGCGCGTCGGGCCAGAACTGCGTCTCCAGCGCCAGTCCCGCGTGAGGGCCATAGCGGCGGCCATCCAGTCCACCGATCCCGTCGATATGCACGCCATCATACATTTGCAGCCCGCAGGCCGTCGTTTCGACCACCATCGACAGCCCGCTTTCGCCGGTCAACCGCGCGACCGGGCGCAGAGGCTGCTGCCCATCGGACAGGCAGAAATTGTGGTCATAGCCGCCGGTGCCGATCATCCGGTTCTTGCGGAAATCGAAGTCTGTGTCGGTCACCGTCGCCGCCTCTCCTGTCGGGATCAGGTCGGCATCGACCGGCAGATAGCGGTCGGCGGCGATCATCAGCGCATGACGGCGAACGTCACCCTGCCCGTCCAGATCGAAGAACCCGTGATGCGCCAGACTGCAGATCGTCGGAGCATCCGTCACCGCGCTCAACCCGATTTCCAGTGCGTCGTCCTTCAGTGCGATCCGGGCCGTGATGCGCAGATCTCCGGGAAATCCCATATGCCCGTCGGGCATCGTGAGGCCCATGATGACATGATCATCGGCCTGCGCCTCGACCTGCCAATTCTGGACATCCGCACCGTCCGCGCCGCCATGCAGAGTGTGACGGCCCAGAAAATTCGCATCGGTGCGATAGTCGCGCCCGTCCAGGGTGAAGCAGCCATTCCCGATCCGGTTGGCGAAGCGCCCGACGAGGGCGCCAAAATAGCGCGCCGGTCCCAGATACGAGGTGACGTCCGGACATCCCAGCACCAGCGGGTGGGCGACCCCGTCCAGACGCAGATCCTGCACGATCGCCCCCAACGTCAGCACCTGCGCGCTCAGCCGTCCGGCCTGCAGGCTGATCCGGTGCACGTCGCGCCCATCTGGCAGCGTTCCAAAAACCTGTATCACAGGATCACCCGCGGCTCGGGAAGGCCGGGAACGGCGGCGCGGATCAGATAGGGAAGACCCTGCGCCGCGTCAGGGTTCTTGATACCCTCCTGCGCGGTGGTCACCAGCAGATCGCGCATGTCCGGGCCGCCGAAGGCCGGGCAACTGCTGTGGCGTCCGCCAACGTCGTAGCTGTCGATGCGCGTGCCGTCGGTCGCGAAGCGGATCACCGCGCCCGATCCCCAACAAGCGACGCAGAACGCCCCATGGGAATCGATGACCGCGCCATCGGGGTTCAGCCCCATCGCCGCGCAATCCAGATACAGCGCCGGCGCCCCCTGCGGCCAGCCGTCATTGTCCAGCGCCTGCCGCCAGACCTTGCCCGCGCGCGTGTCGGCATAATGCGCGACGGAGCCATCGGGCGAAAAGCAGATCGCGTTCGGGATGGTGATACTCTCGACCAGCCTGCGCAGTTCGCCACGATACCAGCGCCAGATCGCGCCCGCGCCGTCTGCCGCCTGCTTGCCCATGGTTCCGATCCAGAACCCGCCCTGGCGGTCCGCGCGCCCGTCATTCGACCGTGTCTGGGGATTGTCGGATTCGATCTGGGCGATCTCATGCAGATCACCATCCCGCAGGTCCATCAGCGCCAGCCCGGTTTCGGTCGCGATCAGCAGACGATCATGATCGACCCAGCCCGCCGCAGAGGCCATCCTTTCAAAGCGCCATTCCCACGCACGGTCCGCATCGCGGGACAGCAGGCGCCGGTTCAGGATATCGAACCAGAAGAACTGTTCGCGCGCCGGATGCCAGATCGGGCCTTCGCCCAGTTCGCAGATACGGGTGTCGAACGGGATCATGCGGATGCTCCGGTCAGTCTGGATTGCGACAGCTTCAGCAGACCCTTCTGCAGCAGAATGAAGACCAGCAGCAGGATGCCGATGACGATCTTTGTCCACCAGCTGGAAAGGCTGCCGTCGAACACGATGTAGGTCTGGATCAGCCCCATGGTCAGCACGCCGACCAGCGTGCCGAACATGTAGCCCGCGCCCCCCGTCAGCAGCGTGCCGCCGATCACCACCGCGGCGATGGCGGTCAGTTCGGTGCCGACCGTGGCCAGCGAATAGCCAGACCCGGTATAGATCGAAAAGACGATTCCAGACAGACCCGCCATCAATCCCGAGAACGCATAGACAAGCATCGTGGTGCGTCCCTGCCGGACGCCCATCAGCCGGGCCGTCTGTTCGCCACCGCCAAGCGCATAGACCGAGGCGCCGAAACGGGTCTTGTGGGCGACGATCATGCCGACGATCACCGTCAACACCATCACCACGCCGATCAGGGTCAACCGCCCCTTACCCGGCATCAGGTAATAGGTCGATTGCAACGCCTTGTAGAACGGATGCTGGATCGGCACGGAATCGATCGACAGCATGTAGGCCGCACCCCGCGCCAGGAACATGCCGGCCAGGGTGACGATGAAGGCGGGCATGGCCAGCCGGTCGATCAACACCCCCATCGCCGCACCGAAGGCGGTCGTGATGGCCAGCAGCATCGCGAAGACCAGCAGCGGATGCAGCGATGTGTCGCGCAGCACCACGGCGATGAACACGCCGGAAAAGGCGATGACGGATCCGACCGACAGGTCGATCCCGCCCGACAGGATCACCAGCGTCATCCCGACCGCCACGATTCCCAGATAGGCGTTGTCGGTCAGCAGGTTGCCGATGACGCGTGTGGACAGAATATTCGGGAACTGCAGCCAGCACAGCAGATAGGCGATCAGGAAGATCGCGATAGTCGCATACAGGGGCAGCGCGCGGGTGTTCATGAATGCCTCCGTTGCGCCTGCACCTCGCGGCTGGCGCGCTGGCTTTCGCGCCACAGCCGCCATTCGGCGGCGATGCGCGGCGATTGCAGGACAAGGATGACCAGCACCAGCCCCGCCTTGATGACCAGGTTGTATTCCGACGGGAACCCCGCCAGCAGGATGCCGGTATCGATGGTCTGGATGATCATCGCCCCCAGAAGCGAGCCGATGATCGAGAACCGGCCGCCCAGCAAGGAATTGCCCCCGATGACCACCGCCAGGATCGCGTCCAGTTCCAGCCACAGCCCGGCATTGTTGGCATCAGCACCGCGGATATCGGCGGTCACGATGATCCCCGCCAGCGCCGCACACAGCCCCGATGCAACATAGACCGCGATCAGCAGCACGGTCGCGTTGACGCCCGCCAGCGCGCTGGCACGCCGGTTGATGCCGGTGGCCTCGATCAGCATGCCAAGCGCGGTTCGCCGCATCAGGGCTGCGACCCCTGCCCCGGTCAGCAGCCATAACCATGCCGGAACCGGCAGGCCCAGCACGGTGCCAGATCCCAGAAACGCAAAGCCCGGGTCGGTGAATGTCAGGATGCGCCCCTCGGTGATCAGCTGCGCGATGCCGCGACCCATGGTCATCAGGATCAGCGTGGCGACAAAGGGCTGGATGCCGACGATGGCGACAAGCGCGCCGTTCCACAGGCCAGCAGCCGCCCCCGCCAGCAGCCCTGCCGCCAGCGCCGGCACCAAACCCATGCCGCCCGCAATGCTGGCGGCAGAAACCGCACCGCAGATCGCCATGATCGTGCCCACCGACAGGTCGATGCCGCGTGTCGCGATGACCAGCGTCATGCCGATCGACAGCAACGCCACCGGAGCGCCGCGTTTCAGCACGTCGATGACCGGCCCGACCAGACGGCCGTCATTGATCTGCACGCTGAGGAAACCGGGAAAGAAAGCCGAGACCAGTGCGATCAGCGCGGCCAGCGCGAACAACTGTGGCGCGATGCGTCTCAGCAGGGTCATGCCGCGTCTCCTTCCTCGTCGTCGCTGGCAATGGCGCGCATGATCTCGTCGCCGGTCACGCGTCGGCCCGATAATTCCGCGACATGGCGGCGGTCGCGGACCACGATCACGCGGTCGGCCACGGCGACCAGCTCGTCGATCTCGCTACTGATGACCAGGACCGACATGCCGGCCTGGGTCAGTTCGCGGATCAGGCGCAGGATTTCGGCATGCGCTCCGACGTCGATACCGCGGGTGGGTTCGTCAAGGATCAGAAAGCGCGGGTTCATCGCCAGCCAGCGGGCCAGAACCACCTTTTGCTGATTGCCGCCCGACAGATCCCCGATCGCCTTTTCGCGTCCCGAAGTGCGGATATCCAGCCGCGCGATGTAGTCGTCGGCCAGCCGGTTCTGTTCGGCACGCGCGATGGGCCGCGACCAGCCCCGCCGTGCCTGCAGGCCAAGGACGATGTTCTCGCGGATCGACAGATCCGCCACGATCCCGTCGGTCTTGCGATCCTCGGGCGCGAAGCCGAAACCGGTGGCGATGGCGGCGCGCGGACCGGACAGGTCCAGCTTGCCCGCCTGATCGCGCGCCTCGCCGGTCTGGGCCGAACGCACACCGAACATCAGTTCCGCGCTTTCCGTCCGCCCCGATCCCAGCAGTCCCGCCAGGCCGACGACCTCGCCCTGGGCCACGTCCAGGTCAAACGGTTCGACCACGGCTCGCCGACCGAAGTTCCGGAAGGACAGCATCTCTGGCCGACGGTGAGGGGTCTCATCGGCGGACTGGTCCGAAACCTCGTCGTCCAGCGCACGGCCCAGCATATGTTCGATCAGCCTGACACGGTCCAGATCGGCGGTGCTTTCGGTCGTGATCTTCTGGCCATTGCGCAGCACCGTCACGCGATCGGACAGTTCGAACACCTGATCCAGAAAATGCGATACGAAAACGATCCCCAGCCCGCGTTCGCGCAGCGACCGCACCACGTCAAAGACCATCCGCACCTCGGCGGCATCCAGACTGGCGGTCGGTTCGTCAAGGATCAGCACCTTGCCCGACAGCGACACGGCCCGCGCGATGGCGATGATCTGCTGGATCGCGACCGAATAGCTGCCCAGATCACGATCGACATCGACCCCCAATCCGTAGCTGGCCAGCACCTCGCGTGCTTCGGCCCGCATCGCGTGGCCGTCGATCAGTCCCCAGCGACGCGGTTCACGGCCGAACATCAGGTTTTGCGCCACGGTCAGATTGGGCAGCAGATTGACCTCTTGATAGACCGTGCCGATCCCCAGTTCCTGCGCCTCGACGGTTGAACGGGGCGCGATCTGCGCCCCGTCCAGCGTCACGGTTCCGCCATCGCGATGATAGGCACCCGTCAGGCACTTGATCAGTGTCGATTTCCCGGCGCCATTTTCGCCCAGAAGGGCATGCACCTCTCCGGCACGCAGGTCGAAATCGACCGCGTCCAGCGCACGTGTGCCGGGGAAGGTCTTGGTCATCGCCTGCACGGACAGAAGCATGTCGGAACCTCGGGGGTAGTGCCGGGCCGCCATCAGACGGCCCGGCATGTTCGGCCTAGTAACCCAGACCCTTGCGCGCTTCGTATTCCCCGGCCGGGTCGTCCGATTGGGTATACAGCTTCGATTCCGTCTGGATGAACTTTTCAGGCATGGTGCCGTCGACCCAATAGGCCTCGAGCGCATCGAAGGCCGGTCCTGCCATGTTCGGGGTCAGTTCGACCGTTGCGTTGGCTTCACCGTCAGCCATGGCCTTGAAGATGTCGGGCACCGCATCGATCGACACCACAAGGATATCCTTGCCCGGCGCAAGCCCGGCCTCCTTGATCGCCTGGATCGCGCCCACGGCCATGTCGTCGTTGTGGGCATACAGCGCGCAGATGTCCTGACCGCCATTCTCGGCCTGCAGGAAGCTTTCCATCACCTCCTTGCCCTGTGCGCGGGTGAAATCGCCGGTCTGGCTGCGCACGATGGACAGGTTGTCATGGCCGCTGATCGCGTTTTCGAATCCGGTCTTGCGGTCGATGGCCGGGCTTGATCCCGTCGTGCCCTGCAATTCGACGATGCGGCATTCCTTGTCCCCCACCGCATCGGCCAGCCACTGACCTGCAACCTCGCCTTCGTGGACCAGATTCGATCCGACCGCTGTCAGGTAAAGATCGTCGCTGCTGTCCACCTGGCGGTCCAGCAGGACGACCGGGATTTCGGCCTCCTTGGCCTCCTCCAGAACGGAATCCCAGCCCGTTGCGACGACCGGAGCCAAGAGGATCGCATCGACGCCCTGCGCGATGAAGGATCGGATCGCCGCAATCTGGTTTTCCTGCTTCTGCTGCGCGTCCGAGAATTGCAGCTGATATCCCCGTTCTTCCGCCTGGTTCCGGGTCAGCGTCGTTTCCGCCGCGCGCCAGCCGGATTCCGATCCGATCTGCGAGAAGCCAATCGTCTCGCCCTCGGCCATAGCGGCCGTGGCAGAAATCGCCAAAGCGGCGGCCGTCGTCATCAGTGTCTTGATAGTCATGTTATCCTCCCTTGGTGTTTTGATTTCAAACAGGCACGTTCAGCCCCGCAAATCGTCGTGCAGCAGGTTCTCGGGGATGTTCTGGAAACAGACCGGGCGCAGGAACCGGCGGATCGCCAAAGTTCCGACACTGGTCGCACCGAAATTGGTGCTGGCCGGATAGGGGCCGCCATGCACCATCGCGTCGCTGACCTCGACGCCGGTCGGAAAGCCGTTGGCAAGGATGCGGCCGGCCTTGCGTTCAAGGACCGGCAGAAGACGCGCAGCAAGTGCGGCATCCGCGTCGTCCAGATGCAGTGTAGCGGTCAATTGCCCCTCGAAGGCGTGGGCCAGTGCAACGATCTGATCGTCATTCGCCGCCGTCACGATCAGTCCGAGCGGGCCGAACACCTCTTCCGACAGGGTATGATCTTCCAGCCAGTCCGCAGCTTCGACCATGTAAAGCTGCGGCGCCGCCTGACGGCGGTCGCAGGTCTGGCTCAGCAGATCGCGAACCCCCGACTGTCCCTTGACCCGGTCGCGTACCTTCGCGAAGGATTCCGCGATACCATCGCTCAGCATCACCTGCGCACCCGTCTCACGAAGTGCGTCCACGGTTGCGGCGGCGAATTCCCCGGCCTGATCGGCGCGGATGACCGCGATTCCTGGATTGGTGCAGAACTGCCCTGCCCCCATGGACAGCGATCCGGCCCAGCCCCGCGCAAGGTCGTCACGACGGGCGGCGACCGCGTTTGGCAACAGGAACATCGGGTTGACCGACCCCAGTTCACCGAAGAACGGAATCGGCTCGGGCCTTGCGGCGCACAGATCAAACAACGCCCGGCCACCGGCAAGACTGCCGGTGAAGCCCACGGCCCGGATCAAGGGATGCTGGACCAGCGCCTGTCCGACCTCGTGGCTGTCGCCGTGGATGAAGCTGAAACTGCCCGCGGGTATGCCGGTCCTGCGGATCGCGGCGTCGATGGCTTCTGCCACGATCTCACCGGTGCCGGGATGGGCGGGATGGCCCTTGACGACGACAGGGCAACCCGCAGCGAGGGCCGATGCGGTATCACCACCCGCGGTCGAAAAGGCCAACGGGAAATTCGAGGCCCCAAACACCGCCACCGGACCGATCGGGCGCTGGATCATCCGCAGATCCGGCCGCGGCAGCGGCTCGCGGTCAGGCAGTGACGGATCATGGCGGCGGTCAAGATAGTCGCCCTTGCGGATATGCGCCGCGAACAGCCGCAGTTGCCCTGTGGTGCGGCCCCGTTCGCCTTGCAGCCGGGCGTCGGGCAATCCGGTTTCCTGCGTGCCGATCAGGGTGATCTGTTCGGCCCGCGCCTCGATCTCGTCGGCGATGGCGTCAAGAAACGCGGCACGATCTTCGCGCGAGGTGTAGCCAAAGGTCCAGAACGCGTCCTCTGCGGCCCTGGCCGCGCCGTCGACCATTCGGGGCGTTCCGGAACTGAATTCATGCGCCGGCCCCGATGCGGGTCGCGAGGTGAAATGCCGGTCCCCCGCGATCCACTCGCCCGCGATCAGATGCTTGCCATGAGGGGTGAAAGCCATTGTCTCTCCTTCAGAATTCGAACGGTTCGACGATGCCGCGGCGGCCCAGGGTAAAGGCGTCCGCGACCAGCACCATCGGCGACAGATCCACATCTGACGCACCGTCCCGCACCAGTTCCGCCATGCGCGCGTAAAGCGCCGGGTATTCGCCCATGATGCTGTCGTCGCCCCCGGCCTTGTGGCCGTCTGTTTCCAGCAGGTTGCCACCCATCCGCAGGGCGACGATGCCTTGGTCGGTGTGAAATTCCATGTCCCAGGTCTGCGGGCCTTGCTGCCGGAAATCGAAATCGGCAGTAATCCCGCCCGAGAACGTCAAGCGCGCGGCGATCGGTGCCTGACGATTTGCAGGAAAGTCCAGATCGGCCTCGGTCAGATGAACCGGAACCGGCAGGATCCGGGTCAGGATCGACAGCGCGTTGATGCCCGGATCGAAGACCCCCATCCCACCGGCCTCGAAGATCCAGTTCTGTCCGGGATGCCATTTGCGCACATCCTCGCGCCATGTGATCCGGCCTTCTTGTATCGCACGATCTGCCAGCAGGCGGCGGGCGGCCTCGACACCCTCGGCCATCCTGCTGTGCCATGTGGCATACAGGCTGACACCATGCGCCTGCGCCAGGTCACGCAGGATATGCACCTCGGCCAGCGTCGCGCCGGGTGGTTTTTCCAGCATCAGGTTACGACCTGCCCGCAGCACCGCCTGCGCGGCGTGAAAACGTGGCACGGGCGGCAGGCACAGGCTGACCGTGCCGATTTCCGGGCGCTTATCCAGCATGGTCTGGATGTCCGCAAAACCCTCGATCCCCTCGACCGATCCATGGCGGCTGACCGTCGCGGCCAGTTCCCAGTCGGGGCTGGCCGCCAGCGCGGGCACGTGCTGGTCCAGAGCAATCTTTCCGATGCCGACAAGGGCAAGTTTTTTCCGTGCCATCAGTGGCTGTCCTTTCCGACCGGGTTGCCGCGACAGCCGCGCAGGAAGTCCATGTCCGCACCGGTATCCGCACCCATCACATGCTGCTGATGCAGCCAGGCGTAGCCGCTTTCGGGCAGGCCAGCTTGTGGCTGCCATTTTGCCAGACGCGCGGCCATTTCCTGATCGCTGATCTCGACATGCAGGCGGCGGTTGGGCACGTCCAGTTCGATCATGTCGCCGTCCCGGACCACCGCCAGCGGGCCGCCGGCCGCTGCCTCGGGGCTGGTATGCAGGACCACGGTGCCGTAGGCGGTGCCGGACATGCGCGCGTCAGAGATGCGCACCATATCGGTGATGCCCTTTTTCAGAACCTTGGGCGGCAGGCCCATATTGCCGACCTCGGCCATGCCCGGATAGCCGCGCGGGCCGCAGTTCTTCAGCACCATCACGCAGGTCTCGTCTATATCCAGGTCGTCGTCGTTGATCCTGGCCTTGTAGTCGTCGATATCCTCGAACACGACGGCGCGACCGCGATGGGTCAGCAGATGCGGACTGGCCGCGGAAGGCTTCAGGACCGCGCCATTCGGCGCCAGATTGCCGCGCAGCACCGCGATACCGCCCTGGTCGGTCAGCGGCTGATCAGCAGGCAGTATCACGTCCTCGTTCCAGTTGGTGACGTCCTTCACCTCGTCCCAGATCGGGCCACCGCTGACGGTCAGCGCATCCCTGTGCAACTGTCCCGCCTCGCCCAGACGACGCAGGACGACAGGCAGGCCACCCGCGTAGAAGAATTCTTCCATCAGATACTTGCCCGATGGCATCAGGTTCACGATGGTCTTCACGTCGCGCCCGCAGCGGTCCCAGTCGTCCAGCGTCACATCGACCCCGACCCGACCGGCAAGGGCCAGCAGATGCACGACCGCGTTGGTGGATCCGCCGATCGCACCATTCGTCCGGATCGCGTTCTCGAAGGCCTGCTTCGTCAGAATGTCGCTGGGTTTCAGGTCGTCCTTGACCATCTGCACGATCCGTCGACCGGACAGTTGCGCCATCACCCGGCGGCGGCTGTCCACCGCCGGGATGGCGGCATTGCCGGACAGCGCCATGCCAAGCGCCTCGGCCATCGAGGCCATGGTCGACGCCGTGCCCATCGTGTTGCAGGTGCCCGAGGATCGCGACATCGATGCCTCGGCCTCCAGGAATTCGTCCTGCGTCATGTCGCCGGCTTTCACGGCTTCGGAAAATTTCCACAGATGGGTGCCCGATCCGACACGTTCGCCCCGGAACCAGCCATTCAGCATCGGCCCGCCGGTGACGACGATCGACGGGATGTCCGTCGATGCAGCCGCCATCATCAGCGAAGGCGTGGTCTTGTCGCAGCCGACCAGCAGCACCGCCCCGTCCATCGGCTGTCCGCGTATCGTTTCCTCGATCGCCAACGCCGCCAGATTGCGAAACATCATCGCCGACGGGCGGAAGGTGTTTTCGGACGCCGAGAACACCGGAACCTCGACCGGAAAGCCACCGGCTTCCCAGACGCCGGCCTTAACCTTCTCTGCCAGTTCGCGCAGATGCCCGTTGCATGGCGTCAGGTCGGACCATGTGTTCAGGATGCCGATGATCGGGCGGCCGTCGAACAGGTCATGCGGATAGCCCTGATTTTTCAGCCAGCCGCGGTGATAGATCGTGTCACGCGAATTGCCGCCATACCATTCCTGCGAGCGCAGTTTGCGGGGCCATTTTGCGGGGGTGAAGGACATGGCGCACCTATAGGGCTGCGACTGCGACCGGGGTCGCGTCATTGGGGTCTTGGGTGATGGCGTTGCGCAAAGGCAGGCCAAAGGCTGTGCATTCGATCTGGAATTCGTCGCCGGGGCGGGTCGAGATGCCGTCGGCGAACGACAACGTCGCCGTCCCGAAGAAGTGGACATGCACATCGCCCGGCTGGCGGAACAGCGCATATTTGAAATGGTGATGTTCCAGGTTGGCAAGGCTGTGGGACATGTTCGCCTCGCCTGACAGGAAGGGCTTTTCCCAGATCGTCCTGCCGTCCCGGATCACCCGGCTGACGCCTTCGACATGCGCGGGAAGATCGCCGACCAGCATCTCGGGGCCAAAGCTGGCTGGGCGCAGCTTGGAATGTGCCAGCCACAGATAGTTGCCGCGTTCGGTCACATGATCCGAAAATTCATTGGCAAGGGCAAAGCCAAGACGAAAGGGTCGGCCATCCGGCGCGATGACATAAAGACCCGCGATTTCAGGCTCCTCGCCCGCGTCCAGCGCAAAGCCGGGGCTGGTCAGCGCCGCGCCCGGGGCAACGGCGGCATATCCGTTGCCCTTGTAGAACCATTCGGGCTGCGCGCCGATCTGCCCTGCCGCGGGCTTGCCGCCTTCCAGCCCCATGCGGAACATCTTCATGCTGTCGGTCAGATCCTCGGGGTCGGTCTTCTGATGCATCGCGTCGCGGGTCGAGGCGCTGCCCAGATGCGTCAGCCCGGTGCCGGTCATGTGCAGATGTGCGGGATCGATGTGATCGACCGGCGGCAGCATCCGCCCCTGCGCCAGCGCCGCTGCCAGATCGACGGGATCGCCCACACCCCGGAAGGCGACCTCGTCCGCCAGGCTGCGCCCGGCCTCGATGGCCGCCAGCGCCAGTTCGCGGGTGCCTGAGGCACCGCGCACCAGATGCGCCGCCTCGCCTTGGCGCATCGCCACGACACGCGTTCCATCGGGCAAGTGAAGTTGCGACAGAAACATGGCTCAGGCTTCCTTGTTCTTGTTGTAGACGTCGAAGAAGACCGCGGCCAACAACACCAGTCCCTTGATGACCTGTTGATAGTCGATACCGATCCCCATGATGGACATGCCGTTGTTCATCACACCCATGATGAAGGCGCCGACCACCGCGCCGACGATCTTGCCAACGCCGCCCGACATCGACGCACCGCCGATGAACACCGCCGCGATCACGTCCAATTCGACCGCGAACCCCGCCTTGGGCGTCGCCGTGTTCAGCCGCGCCGCAAAGACCAGCCCGGCCAGTGCAGCCAGAAGACCCATGTTGACGAAGGTCAGGAAGGTCAGGCGTTCGGTCCGTATGCCCGACAGCTTGGCGGCCTTGGCATTGCCGCCGACCGCATAGATCCGGCGGCCAAGCGTCGTGCGCTCGGTGATGAAGACATAGATCACCGTCAGGATCACCATCGACAGCAGCACATTCGGCAGGCCGCGGAACCAGGCCAGCTTCCAGGTCACGAACAACAGCGCCGCCGCCACGATGGCGTTGCGCAGGATGAACAGGCCCCATGGCTCGTCCTCGATGCCGTAGCGGGCGTTCCGGGCGCGCGTCCGCAGCCCCAGCCACAGGATCAGCAGAACGGCGGCAACGCCGATCGTCATGGCCAGCGCGTTCGGCCGGCCCACCCCGAACAGGTCGGGGATGAACCCGGTGGACAAGGCCTGGAAGCTGCGCGGGAACGGCCCGATGGATTGTCCCGCCAGCAGCCACAGCGACAGCCCGCGAAAGACCAGCATCCCGGCCAGCGTCACGATGAATGACGGGATTTTCCAGTAGGCCACGAAATAGCCCTGGATCCCGCCGATCACCATGCCGACCACCAGGCAGACCAGCATCGCCACGCCGACCGGAACCTGCCAGCTGACGATCATCACGGCAGCCAGCGCGCCGATGAACCCCATGACCGAGCCGACCGACAGGTCGATATTGCCGCCCACGATCACCAGCAGCATCCCCAGCGCCATGATGATGATATAGCTGTTCTGCAGGAACAGATTGGTGATGTTGACGGGTTTCAGCAGAACGCCGCCGGTCACGATCTGAAAGAAGGCCATGATCGCGATCAGCGCGAAAAGCAGCCCGTATTCGCGGATATGCTTGGCGATATAGGCACCGATGCCGATCCCCGGCGCGCGGGCGGTCTGGTCGGTCTGGTTGGCGGTCATGATCCTATTCCCTTACGATCAGCGACATGATGGCTTCCTGACTGGCCTCTTCGGCGGTCAGTTCGCCCACGAAACGGCCCTCGTTCATCACGTGGATCCGGTCGCACATGCCCAACAGTTCGGGCATCTCGGACGAGATCATGATAACGGCCTTACCCGCAGCGCTGAGATCGTTGATGATGCTATAGATTTCATATTTCGCGCCGACATCGATGCCACGCGTCGGCTCGTCCAGGATCAGCAGGTCGGGTTCGGTGAACAGCCATTTGGCCAGAACCACCTTCTGCTGGTTGCCGCCCGACAGGTTCATCACCTTCTGGAACACCGACGGCGTGCGGATCGACAGCACGTCGCGATATTTTTCGGCCACGGCGGTTTCGCGCCCCTCCTCGACCACGCCGCGCGTGGCGACCGCATCAAGATTGGCCAGCACCGTGTTCCGGCGGATGGTTTCTTCAAGGATCAGCCCAAGCGACTTGCGATCCTCGGTGACATAGGCCAACCCGGCTTTGATTGCGCGATCCACCGTCGAGACATCGACAGGCTTGCCGTGCATCAGCACCTGCCCCGAGATGTTGCGCCCGTAGGAACGGCCGAAGATACTCATCGCCAGTTCGGTCCGCCCGGCCCCCATCAGCCCGGCGATGCCAACGACCTCTCCGGCGCGAACGGTCATCGACAGGTCTTGGATCATCTGGCGATCGGCATGTTCGGGATGCCAGACATTCCAGTTCTTCATCTCGAACACGGTGTCGCCTGCGCGTCGATCCCTGTCGGGATAGCGGTGCGCCATGTCGCGGCCGACCATGTCGCGCACAATCCGATCCTCGGTCAGGTCGCCGCCGCGCGCATCGATGGTGGAGATCGTCGCCCCGTCACGGATCACCGTCACGCTGTCGGCGATGCGGCGGACCTCGTTCAGCTTGTGACTGATGATGATGCTGGTCACACCCTGCGATTTCAGTTCCAGAAGCAGATCCAGCAGCGCCTGACTGTCGCCTTCGGAAAGGGCCGCCGTCGGTTCGTCCAGGATCAGCAGGCGGACATTCTTGGACAGGGCCTTCGCGATCTCGACCAGTTGCTGCTTGCCGACACCGAGACTGTCGACCTTGGTGCCCGGCGTTTCGCGCAGACCGACCTTGGCCAGCAGTGCCTCGGTCTGTCGAAATGTCTCGGGCCAGTCGATCACACCGCGACTTGCACGTTCGTTTCCGAGAAAGATGTTCTCGGCCACGGTCAGCAGCGGCACCAGCGCAAGTTCCTGGTGAATGATGATGATGCCCCGGTCCTCGCTGTCGCGTATCCCGGAAAAGCGGGCAGGCTGACCGTCATAGACGATCTGACCCTCATATGTGCCAACCGGATAGACACCCGAAAGCACCTTCATCAGCGTCGATTTTCCGGCACCGTTTTCGCCGCAGATCGCGTGGATCTCGCCCTCGCGGACATCAAGGCTGACATTGTCCAGCGCCTTCACACCGGGAAAGGTCTTGGTGATGTTGTGCATTTCCAGAAGCGCGGCCATGCCTGTCTTCCCTTCACAGCGGGGCCACGCATCGTGGCACGCGGCCCCGTCCCCCCGAGGAACGCAGTTACTGGATCTGATCGGCGGTGTAGTAGCCCGATCCGATCAGCACCTCTTCCCAGTTCGACTTGTCCACGCCCACCGGCTCCAGCAGGTAGGACGGCACGACCTTGACGCCGTTGTCGTAGGTTTCGGTGTCGTTGATCTCCGGCTCACCGCCCTTCAGCATTGCCTCGACCATGCCCACGGTGACACGGGCCAGTTCGCGCGTGTCCTTGAACACCGTCGAATACTGTTCATCGGCAAGGATGGATTTCACCGACTGAACCTCGGCGTCCTGGCCGGTGACGATCGGCATCGCCATGTCGCCCGAGCCATAGCCGACGCCCTTCAGCGACGACAGGATTCCGATGGACAATCCGTCATAGGGCGACAGCACGCCCTGCACCTTCTTGTCGGTGTAGTTTGCCGACAGCAGGTTATCCATCCGCGCCTGCGCAACCGCGCCGTCCCAGCGCAGCGTGCCGACCGTATCCATGCCCATCTGACCGGACGGAATCGCGATGTCGCCTGCGTCGATCATCGGCTGCAGCACCGACATCGCCCCGTCATAGAAGAAATAGGCATTGTTGTCGTCGGGGCTGCCGCCGAACAGTTCGACGTTCCACGGCTTCTCGTCGGGGAACCGTTCGCTCAACCCTTCGACCAGCGAATTCGCCTGTTCCACCCCAACCTTGAAATTGTCGAAGGTCGCGTAATAGTCCACGTCCGGCGTATCGCGGATCAGACGGTCATACGCGATCACCTTGATGTCGGCGGCCTTCGCATTGGCCAGCGCGTTGGACAGAGTGGTGCCGTCGATGGCGGCGATCACCAGGACGTCCACACCCTTGGTGATCATGTTCTCGACCTGCGCAAGCTGGTTGGGAATGTCATCCTCGGCATATTGCAGATCGGTGTCGTAGCCCGCGTCCTGAAACTGCTTGACCATGTTGTTGCCATCGTCGATCCAGCGGGCCGAGGATTTCGTCGGCATCGAGATGCCCACGGTTTCAGCCATCGCGCCGGACGCCAGCCACGAGACTCCGATCGCCAGCGCGACCGCGGCGTTTCTGATTTTCATGATATTTCCTCCCTGCCGTGCCCGGTCCGGGTCACGTCCCTGTGTCGGTGAGAAAGTTGTAGCAGGGAAATCACATGTCGGTAAAATGAGAAATCGTGCAATTTACATACCGGTAATGTTATGTCCACCCCTCGGCTGACCCTGAAACCCGCGCAGCTTCGGTTGATCCACCAGATCGCCACCCATCATCAGCTGCAGGTCGCGGCCGAGGCGCTGGCGATGACCCAACCGGCCGCCTCGCGCATGCTGGCAGAGACCGAACGCCAGATCGGCGCGCCGTTGTTCATCCGACAGCCCAAGGGAATGGAACCGACCGAGATCGGGATCGCGGTCCTTCGCCGCGCCCGTGCCATCATCCGCGAAATGGCCAGTATCGAGACCGATGTTCGTGGGTTGCGGGAAGGCTATGCCGGTGCGGTGCGCGTGGGCGCGGTCACCGGACCGGCTGTCAGCCACCTGGTCGGCGCGATAAGGCGGATCAAGCACGAAGCGCCCGAGGCGGACATCACTGTTGACGTGATGCCGTCGCGCGAATTGCTGACCCATCTGGAAGCCGGAGAGATGGATCTGGTGCTGGCGCGCATTCTGCCGGAATTCGACAGCCATGATTTCAACATTCTGCCGATGCGCGACGAACGAGTCGTCTTCATCGCCCGCTCGACCCATCCGTTGGCCAGATCGCATTCGGTCACGTTGACCGAACTGGCAGGCAGCGAATGGATCATGCAGCAGCGTGGTGCCCCGATCCGAGAGGCGACACTGGCCGCCTTTGCGAATGTCGGGCTGCCCGAACCGGCGAATGTCGTCAACAGCCCGTCACTTCTTCTGACCATGGCCTATCTTGCGCAAAGCAATGCGATCGCCCCGGTTTCGGACGAGGTTGCCGACCTGCTGATCGAACCGCCCGTTTCCGCCGGATTCAGCCGGCTGAGCGTGCGCCACGATCTGCGGGTGTCGCCGTATTATCTTCTGGACCTGCGGCGGCGTCCGCTGTCGCCGCTTGCCTTGCGCCTGCGCGAACGGCTTGCGCAAAGCTCGCAAAGTCCGATCCGCGAAGCCTGGCAGTATCAGGGGCACGACAGGCCGCACAGGCCGCACAGGCCGTGAACCGCAGAGGGGATTTCGGAAAGCCGTCAGCGCAGCCAGATTTCAACCGTGCCCCTGCGCGGTGCGGGCGAGTAATGGGTAAAGTCCTGCACCTCGGCGCTTCGCTCGGGCGCGATCAAGGTCCCGATATCTTCCGAAACGCCGCGATCGGCCCCGAAGAAAAAGCGGATGCTTTCCTGATCAATCCCGAACGGAACCCGTCTTATCTCGACCTCGCCCGCCCCTGCGTTGCGCAGACGGTTGGCTACGGCCTGCGACACCGCCTCACCGGACGATGACGGATGATGGATGACGACCCGGGCCTGGGCAAGCGAAGCCCCATCCGTCTGCGCGACGGGGCGGTGGGACGGCCGGTCGCCATCGACCGCTGTTGTCATCTCTTCGGCTGGCGCGGGTCCTTCGTTTTCCGCCCCGTCTTCGGTCAACGGATTGTCCAGCAGGTGACGCCAGATCCGCTGCGCCGAGGGAACGTCGTCGCCGGCCCCGGCCTGCGCAGACGCTTGCGAACACGGCACGGCGAGAAGTACCGCGAACGCGACAAAAGCCGACAGGGCATTTGTTCTGCCGCGCAGGATCAACCCTGTCGCCGGAGTGGCCGCATTTCGAGCCGCCGGAAGCTTGCAGCGAGCATTCATTGTCAACTTCCCCATGGCGAGATACCGCGCGGCGGTCAGCATAACCGGACACGAGAAGATGTCATCATTTCATCCGCAGCCTCAGACGATTGTGAAGCCAGTCGGCGCTTGCGACGCTAGAGGTCAGGGCCCAGCTTGATCCCCGAACCATCCGAGAAGCGGCTGAACCGGAAACGCGTCAGATCGTGGCCGGGATCGACCCCTCGGATCAGATCGGCCATCACGCGGCCGACCCCCGGCCCAATTCCAAAGCCGTGACCGGACAATCCGGTCGCGACAAAGAAACCCGGCAAAGTGGTTTGATCCAGGATAGGCACCTGATCGGGCAGCGTGTCGATCATCCCGGCCCATGCCGCCCGTATCCTGGGGCGGCCGACCTGTGGAAAAGCTGCGGCGAAGTCATCCTGCAGCCGCGCGACGCGCGCGAGGTGCGGCGCAGGCGACAGCACGCGCATCGCCTCGAACGGGGTTTTCCGGTCGGGCGACCAGCGTCGCGCCGTGGTCCATGCGTCGGGAAAGCCGCGCGGCGCGGCGGGTTGCAGACGGGTCAGGCGCAGGTCGCGGCGCATCATCGGCAGATAGGCGCGCAGATGGCGGAATGCCGCGGGGCCGATCCAGAAATCATGCGCCATTCCAGGCGCCAGTGTATAGCCGCCATCCTCGCGGCGCCGGAAGGTGAAACTCGACCCCGCAGCGGCGCCGGTCCAGAAGTCTGGCATCTTTTCGGTCGCCGCGACCGTGGCCCGAACCGAAAGCTGCGGAACGGACAGTCCCGCATTGCCGGCGAACACCCCCGACCACGCCCCACCGGCCAGCAACACACGGTCGCAGCGGACAGGTCCATCCTCGGTCAGCACGCCCGAAAGATGTCCGGCGCTGAAATCCAGGGCACGTACCGCACAGTGTTCGCGTATGACCACCCCGTCAGCCGCGGCAAGCCGCGCGATGGCGGGCACGGCGAACGCCGGCTCCGCCCGCATGTCGGAAGGCGTGATCAAACCGCCGATCCAGCCCGCCCGATTTGGCAGCGCTGTCGTCAGTTCGGCCCGTCCCATCAGCCGGCTGTCCAGCCCGTGCTGCCGGGCAATTCCCAACCAGGCCTCATAGCGGTCCATGGCAGCGCGATCATCCGCCAGATATGTGACACCGCAAACCCTAAGGCCAAGTTCGTCGCCCAGTTCCCGCGACAGGTCGCGCCACAGATCCCTGGCCTGCATCATGATCGGGATTTCGGCTGCATCGCGACCCTGCGCCCGGATCCAGCCCCAGTTTCGTGACGATTGTTCGCCCGCGATCACGCCTTTTTCGCACAGCACGACCGAAAGCCCCTCGCGCGCCAGATACAGCGCCGTCGTGACCCCCGCGATACCGCCGCCGATGACCACGACATCCGTCGCATCGGGCAGAGGGTCACGAAAACGCGGCGCACGGTCCGGGCCGATTGGCGGGGCTGTCCTCACGAATGGGTTACTGGATCGACCAGAACACGATGCCCCGGTGCGACCTCGCGATAGACCGAGGGTTGAGCCACGTGATCCACCGGATGGATCGGCGACGGGATCGGCGTGAAGCTCAGGTCCTCGCTGATCTTCTTCTGACGCGGATCTGCGACCGGTACGGCCAGCATCAGCTGTCTGGTGTAGCTGTGCTGGGGATTTTCGAAGACCTGCTGCCTTGTGCCCATCTCGACGATGCGGCCCAGATACATCACGCCGACATGGTGGCTGACGCGTTCCACGACCGCCATGTCGTGACTGATGAAGAGCATCGAGATCCCCAGATCCTGCTGCAACTCCATCAGCAGGTTCAGCACCTGCGCCTGCACGGATACGTCCAGCGCGGACACCGCCTCATCCGCGACGATAAGCTTCGGGTTCAGTGCAAGTGCGCGGGCGATGGCTATTCGCTGGCGCTGCCCGCCCGACATTTCGTGCGGATATCGCCGCATGAAGCTGCGTGGCAGTTCGACTCGGTCGAAAAGCTGCGCGATCCGGTCCTCGCGTTCGCTGCGGCTGCCGATGCCGTAATTCTGCATCGGCTCGGCGACCTGATCATACAGTTTCATATGCGGATCGAGGCTGGCGAACGGATCCTGAAAGATCATCTGCATGTCGCGACGCGCCTTGCGCAGATCTGATTGCGACAGTGCCAGAATATCCGTGCCGCCAAGGGTGACATGACCCGAATTCGGTTCGACCAGCCGCAGGATCGACCGGCCGCAGGTCGATTTTCCGCAACCCGATTCGCCCACCAGCGACATCGTCTCGCCGGCGTTGATGGTGAAGCTGACATCCTCGACGGCGTGGACATTCGCCACGACGCGCCGCAGCAGGCCGCCCTTGACCGCAAAGCGCGTGATCAGGTTCTGGATCGTCAGCAGCGGCTTTGGGTCCTTGACGATGATCGGTTCGGGTTGTCCCATGGTGCCGTCGCGCATCAGGCGCAGCCTTTCGGGCGCGGCCTTGCCGGTCATCTCGCCCAGACGCGGGACGGCGGCCAGCAGCATCTTGGTATAGTCTTCGCGCGGGTTTTCGAAGATGTCGGTGACCGGCCCCTCTTCGACCTTGTCGCCGCGATACATCACCACAACGCGGTCGGCCATCTGCGCGACCACCGCCATGTCATGCGTGATGAACAGCACGGCGATCTGCTTTTCGCGTTTCAGCCTGTCGATCAGGGCCAGGATTTCGGCCTGGATCGTCACGTCCAGCGCGGTGGTGGGTTCGTCGCAGATCAGCAGACGTGGCTCGCAGGCCATCGCGATGGCGATGACGACGCGCTGGCGCATGCCACCTGACAATTCGTGCGGATACTGATTCAATCGACGTTCAGGCTCGGGGATGCGGACCTGTTTCAGGATCTCGAGCGCGCGGGCGCGGGCCTGTTTCTTGTCCATCCCGCGATGTTCGATCAGCCCCTCGGTCAACTGATCGCCGACGGTGAAGACCGGGTTCAGCGCGGTCATCGGCTCCTGGAAGATCATGCCGATCTTGTTGCCGCGGATATCGCGCATCGTGGGGGACGATTGCTGCGCCAGATCAAGCATGGTTCCGTCGCCGGGATCGAACATCAGCCTGCCATTAGTGATCGTGCCGCCGCCGAATTCGACTAGCCGCATCAGCGACAGCGAACTGACCGACTTGCCGGATCCGGATTCCCCCACCACGCAGACGCATTCGCCAGGCTTGATGTCGAAGCTGACATCCTTGACGCCCACCACCACACCGTCGTTCGTTTCAAACTCGACACGAAGTTTCTCAATGGAAACAAGCGGCTTTTCGTCCAGCATGCGGCACCCCCAGATCAGGTCTTCCGCGAAGGCTAGCGGGCGTGCGGCGAAAGTCAAAGACGAAACCTCGCGGCAACCACCGCGCGATTGGACTTGCTTTCCAAATGGGCTTCGTTTGAAACTGATCGCAGTCCGCAGGGATGACGGCACTTAAAGAACACACCCGGCCAAACGGGGAAGGCAGTGAATAATGAAAGCCAGACAACGGCTTGGGAAAACCGCCTGACCGGAATCCCGCGGGTTCGGACACCCAACAGGAGCAAGCGATGAAACTGAGAACCTTGTTGATGAGCGCGGCGGCCACGATGACGCTTGCGCCGGCGGCGATGGCCGAGCGAGGCGCCGATGGTCAGGTCAATGTCATCATGTGGCAGGCACCATCGACGATGAACCTGTATCTGTCCAGCGGCACCAAGGACATCATTGCCGCCAGCATGACGCTGGAGCCGCTGGCAAGTTTTACCCCCGAAGGCACGCTGACGCCGCGCCTGGCGACCGAACTGCCCTCGATCGAGAATGGCGGCATCTCCGAGGATCTGAAGACCGTCACATGGAAGCTGAAAGAGGGGATCAAGTGGTCCGACGGGACCGACCTGACCGCCGATGACGTGGTGTTCACCGCCAATTATTGCATGCATCCCGATGGCGGCTGCGCACAGCTGGCAAAATTCGAGGGTGTCGAAAGCGTTGAAGCCGTCGATCCGCTGACCGTCAAGGTCACCTTCACGGAACCGCACCCCGATCCGTTCTCGGCCTTTGTGGGCGGTCAGTCCCCGATCCTGCAAAAGGCGCAGTTCGAACAATGCATCGGTTCGGCGGCCCCCACCTGCACCGACCAGAACTTCAACCCGATCGGCACCGGCCCGTTCAAGGTGGTCGAGTTCAAGACCAACGACGTCATCACCTTCGAGGCCAATCCCGAATATCGCGACCCCGACAAGCCCGCCTTCGCGACGCTGACCATGAAGGGCGGCGGCGATGCGGCGGCAGCGGCGCGTTCGGTGCTGGAAACGGGTGAATTCGACTATGCCTGGAACACACAGCTTGCACCCGAGGTGCTTGAAGGGATGGAGGAGAATGGCAAGGGTCATGTGCAGGCGGCCTTTGGCAGCCTTGTCGAACGGATCCATGTCAACCTGACTGATCCGTCGTCCTCGCTGCCCGAAGGCGAGCGGTCGACAACCAAGCATCCGCATCCGTTCCTGACCGATCCCGCCGTGCGCAAGGCGCTGTCGATGGCAATCGACCGCAACCTGCTGACCGAGATCGGTTACGGTCAGGCCGGCAAGCCGACCTGCAATCTTGTTCCCGCACCCGCGGCATGGGCCTCGGACAACACCGAATGCCTGACCCAGGATATCGAGGGTGCCAAGGCATTGCTGGACGAGGCTGGCTGGGTGCCGGGCGGTGACGGCGTGCGCGAAAAGGACGGCGTGCGCCTGTCGATGGTCTTCCAGACCTCGGTCAACGCGGTGCGTCAGGATTTTCAGGCGCTGATCAAGCAGTGGTGGTCGGAAATCGGAATCGAGACCGAGTTGAAGACCGTCGATGCCTCGGTGTTCTTCGGCAGTGACGCAGGCTCGCCCGACACGCTGCAGAAATTCTATGCAGATGTCGAGATGTATGCCAACAACTTCGAAGGCAACAACCCCGAGCCATATCTGGCGAAGAATACCTGCAACAAGGCGCCCGGACCCGAGAACCAGTGGCAGGGCGAGAATACCAGCCGCTTCTGCGATCCGAAGCATGACGAACTGCTTGCGGAACTGGGAAAGACGGTCGATCTGGAAGCTCGCGGCAAGCTGGGCCAGCAGATGAACGACCTGATCACCAAGGACAGCAACGCCATCATTCCGCTGGTCTATCGCGGCACCGCCTCGGCCGTCAGCGATACGCTTGGCGGGGTCGAGCTGAACGCCTGGGATACGGAACTGTGGAACGTCGCGGAGTGGTATCGCAAGACGGAATGACCTGATCATGCCCGCCGCCACGCCGGTCATTGATCGGCGTGGACCCTTGGGCAAGCGGCGATCCAGGATCGACGCGCACAAGGGAAAGGATCGGGGTTTCCGTCCCGTCCCCGAAAACGGCGCCCTGCCCCGACGGTCCCGCAGACCGGCACAGCCGGAAGCCATGTCACATCGTCCGCGCCAGACCCACGGCAATACCGGTGCGGGCAGATCTCAAGACCTGTGAAAGAGGTCCAGATGCTCAACTTCACCATCCGCCGATTGCTGCTGGCCATTCCGACGCTGCTGTTCATTTCACTGGTGATCTTCCTGCTGCTCGAGGCGTCGCCCGGCGACCCCTTGGGTGATGTGCCGCTGACCGTGCCACCCGAGGTGAAGGAAAGGATGCGCGAGGCGCTGGGTCTGGGCCAGGCGTGGTATATTCGCTATGTGCTTTGGCTGAAGCAGTTCTTCTGGGTCGAGCCGTTGTTCTGGTTAGATCAGGTCTTCGGGACGTCCTTCAGCGACGGCATGCAGCGGATCATCAGCTTCCAGTCCCGCAGCCCGGTCTTCGACGTGATCGCGCAGCGCGTGCCGCAGACGCTGATCGTGGTGGGAATGTCCTATGTCGTCGGCGTGATGATCGCGATTCCCATCGGCATCCTGTCGGCCTACAAGCAGTATTCATGGTTCGATCAGGTGGGCACCTTCGTCTCGATGATCGGCTTCTCGATGCCGACCTTCTTCACCGGCGTCGTCATGATCATCATCTTCGGCGTCAAGCTGCAGTGGTTTCCGTCGGTCTATGACACGACGCTGGAAGTGCGCGACTGGGACAGCTTCACGGCCCAGGTCCGACAGATGGTGATGCCGGTGACGGTGCTGGCACTGTATAATGCCGCGCAGGTCAGTCGTTTCATGCGCGCGTCCATGCTGGACAATCTGGGACAGGACTATGTCCGCACCGCGCGTGCCAAGGGCCTGGGCGAACGGACAGTGGTGTTGAAGCATGTGCTGCGCAACAGCCTGATCCCGGTGGTGACGGTGATCGCGCTGGGGTTGCCGACCGTCTTTGGCGGCGCACTGATCACCGAACAGGTGTTCAAGGTTAATGGGTTGGGGCAGCTGCTGATCACCGCCATCTATGCCAACGACCTGCCGATGGTGCTGACGGTGACCTTCCTGTTCGCGATTCTGATCGTGATGTTTACCCTGATCGCCGACATACTCTACGGCGTGCTCGACCCGAGGATCCGCTATGACTGAGACCGACCGCCAGGCACGGCTGGATACCCAAGAACTGGTCGATGAAACCGCTTCGGCCGCGCCCGTCACCAGCGACCTGCCGCCCGACGACCCGGTGCATGCGGGTGATCAGACGCGCAGCCAGTGGCGCGATGTCTGGCGCCAGTTCCGCAGCCACAAGGGGGCCATGGTGGCGCTAGTGCTGTTCGCCGGCGTGCTTCTGTTCGTGTCGATCGGACCGCTTCTTTGGACCATCGACCCGACCTATGTCGATATCCGCGCGCGCAATTCCGGCTTTGTCGCAGCCCATCCCCTGGGCACCGATCAACTGGGCCGCGACATGCTGGCCCGCCTGATGGCGGGCGGGCGAGTGTCGATCGCGGTCGGACTGACCGCAATGATCATCGCCGTCACCCTTGGCAGTTTCATCGGCGTGATGGCGGGCTATTTCCGGCGTCTCGATGCGCCGCTGATGCGCATGACCGAATTGTTCCTGGCTCTGCCGCTTCTACCGCTGCTTCTGCTGATGGTGACGCTGTTCCGCGAACCGCTGTCGCAGAACTTCGGTCCCGCGATGGGGATCTTCATCCTGATTGTATCGGCCATCGGCGCAACCAGCTGGATGCAATCGGCGCGGATCGTGCGCGGCGATGTTCTGGGACTGAAGGAACGCGAATTCATCCTGGCGGCCAGATCCATCGGCACGCCGCCTCGCCGGATGATCCTGCGTCATATCCTGCCCAACGTGATGTCGCCGATCATGGTCGCCGCGACGCTGGGGATCGCCACGGCGATCATCACCGAAAGCGCGCTCAGTTTTCTGGGTCTTGGGTTTCCGCCCGATTTTCCGACCTGGGGTCGGCTGCTTTACGACGCCGTTGACCAGATGGTGCTGTATCCCAGCCGGGTGATCCTGCCGGGTGTCTTCATCTCGCTGACGGTGCTGTGCGTGAACTATATCGGTGACGGCCTGCGCGACGCGATGGATCCGCGGATTCGAGGTCGCTGACCGTCCCGCAGATCCTCTGGCACTGCTTCTTTGCGAAAAATACCCTCAGGGGTGAATTGGCCACGGGCCACGAGGGGGCGGACAGCCCCCTTCATCTCAGTAGGCCGCGCCGCCGCTGCCTTCGGGCAAGGCGCCGTAAGGCAGCCAGATCGTCTTCCACTGGATCGCGTGGCGCAGGAACATGGCGCCTTGCGCATCAGGCTTGGTCCAGTCGCGATTTGCGGGCGACCAGACGGGTTTCAGGTTTCCGCCCGCCTCGCGTTCGACAGATGCCAGCCCGTCACGATCCCCGACATACCACATCGCGGCCACGCCATCATGCGCGGCGGCGGTGCGGGCCAGTTCATCGCGGACGCCCGTGACGATGTTGACCACACCGCCCGGCAGGTCCGAGGTATCGAACACCTGATACAGGTCCGACAGCACCAGCGGATCGTCCTGCGCGGGAATGACGACGACATTGTTGCCCATCGCGATGGCGGGCAGCACCAGCGACATGAATGCCGCCAGCGGTTGGGTGTTCGGACAGGCGATGGCCATCACGCCGTACGGTTCGGGCAGCACATTGACCAGATGGCCGGGTTTTGCCTGCACATTCGCACCGTCGAACTTGTCGGCCCAGGCTGCATAGTGGAACGCGCGGGCGATGGCCGCATCGGTTTCCTGGCGATTGGTTCGCTTGGCGAAATCGTCGGCGCGGGCGGACAGGTTCTCGGCGATGTAATACATCACCTGCGCACGCGCATGACCGCCCATCGCGGCCCATTTTCCTGATTTGGCCGCAGCCTCGACGGCGTTGCGAATGTCCTTGCGGTTGCCCAGGGGCGCAAGCCCGCCGGGCACCTTGTACATGGCCCCGCCATCGGGGCGCTTCTGCGCGCCGCGCAGATAAAGCTTCATCGTGCGGTCGATATCGTGGCCCTTGCCTTCGGCACCGTCGATCAACACGGGCTGCCTGGGCGCCGGGTCCCTGACGGATTTCACCTGCGACTCGGAAAGATAGTCCAGCATGCCTGCGCGTCCGCCCTCGCGGCCGAAGCCGCTTTCGCGATATCCGCCGAATGGGGCGCTGGCGTCGAACATGTTCGCGCAGTTGATCCAGATGACCCCGGCATTGATCCGCGCGGCGATATCGGTGGCGACCGTCGCGCTTTCCGACCAGACCGATCCCGCCAGCCCGTAGCGGGTGTTGTTGGCCAGTTCGACCGCCTCATCCGCGGTGCGAAACGTCGAAAGCGTGGCGATGGGGCCGAATATTTCCTGCTGCATCCCCGGATTTGCGGGCGCGATGTTGCGCAGATAGCCCGGCGCGATAAAGCAGCCTTCGCCCGGCTGACCGCCGATCAGTTCTGCGCCCGCCCCGATTGCCTCGGCGCAGATCGACAGGATCCGGTCCTTCTGCACTGGATCGACGATGGCGCCGATATCGGTGGATTTGTCCAGCGGCTGTCCGATACGCAATCTTTCCATCCGCGCGCGCAGCAGGGACTCGAAGCGTTCCGCCACCGCTTCGGCCACCAGGATGCGCGAGCCTGCGCAGCAGACCTGCCCCTGATTGAACCAGATCGAATCGACGACGCCTTCCACCGCGGCGTCCAGATCGGCGTCATCCATCACGACGAACGGTGACTTGCCGCCCAGTTCAAGGGTCAGCTTCCTGCCAGCTCCCGAAAGGCTGGCCGCGATGGCGCGCCCCACCTCGGTCGAGCCGGTGAACGCGATCTTGTCCAGTTCGGACTGAACCAGCGCCGCGCCCGTCGCACCGTCGCCGGTCACGATATTGACGACGCCTGCGGGCAATCCGACCTCTTGGCAGATCTCGGCAAAGGCCAGCGCGGTCAGCGGTGTATATTCGGCAGGCTTCAGCACGACGGTATTCCCGGCCGCCAGCGCTGGTGCGATCTTCCAGGCCAGCATCAGCAGTGGAAAGTTCCAGGGGATGATCTGTCCGCAGACGCCAAGCGGCGCGTGGCCGGGAAATTCGCTGTCGCGCAATTCCGCCCATCCGGCGTGGTGATAGAAATGCCGCGCAGCCAGCGGAATGTCGATATCGCGGCTTTCTCGGATCGGCTTGCCATTATCCAGGGTTTCCAGAACCGACAGGAACCGTTCGCGTTTCTGGATGTGACGCGCGATTGCATAAAGATACCTTGCGCGCTCGTTGCCCGATAATCCCGACCATTTGTTTTGCGCCTTGCGGGCGGCCCTGACGGCCTCGGCCACGTCTGGGTCGCCGCCTTGCGTAACCTCGGCCAGCACCTCGCCCGTGGAAGGATCGCGTGTAGTGAAGGTCGTGCCTGACCCTGTGAACTTGCCGCCGATGAAGTGGCCGAAGGGGCTTCGGTCGCGCAACCAGTCGCGCACCGCACCGCTGTCCTCGACGGACGGACCATATTCCATGTTTTCCATGATTTCGCTCACGCGGCTCATATCTTCCTCAGGCGATGGCTTGACGATGACCGGCGGCGTATCGGCCGGTGACGTGGTGGCTGATCTGTCTTTCGATATCGCCCAGAAGACTGCTGGCGCCGATGCGGAACAGGTCCGGCGACAGCCAGTCGCGTCCAAGTTCCTCGCGCATCAGCACCTGCCAACTGATCGCATCCTTGGCAGTCCGCAATCCTCCGGCGGGTTTGAAGCCGACCTTGTGTCCGGTCCGCATGCAATAGTCGCGGATCGCCCGGCACATCACCAGCGAGACGGGCAGAGTGGCGTTGACGCCCTCCTTCCCGGTCGATGTCTTGATCCAGTCGCTGCCCGCCTGCATCGCCACATGACTGGCACGCGCAACATTCTCCAGCGATTTCAGATCGCCAGTCGCTAGAATGGACTTCATCCGCGCGGTGCCACAGGCTGCACGCATGGCCCGCAATTCATCATACAGGGCGCCCCAGTCGGCGCGCAGGACATGGGCGCGGGTGATGACGATGTCGATCTCGTCGGCACCCTGGTCGACGGCATAGCGGATTTCGGCCAGCCGCAGATCCAAGGGCATCAGCCCGGCGGGAAATCCGGTCGCGACGCTGGCCACCGGTATGCCGGAATTTCCCAGTGCCGTCTTGGCGGCGGCGACCATCGTCGGATAGACGCAGACCGCACCGGTGGTCAGACCTTCGACGCCCATTGCGGCCAGCAGATCCGCGGCAATCGGCTGACGTGCCTTCGCGCACAGGCGCGCGACGCGATCCGGGGTGTCGTCGCCCGCGAGCGTCGTCAGGTCGATGCAGCGCACCGCGTTCAGAAGCCATGCGGCCTGCCAGTCCTTCTTGAGGCTGCGACGCACCGGCAAGGTCGCCGCGCGTCGTTCGACCGCGGGCGTATTGACGCGGATATCCGCGAAAAATGACGTGTCCAGATCAATGCCGGGATTGCGACGGTCTGACATGGCCTGTCCTTGCGGCTGATTGGCTGGGCCCCACGGTAGCCGCAGCGACAGTCCCCGGCAAGGCGTGACGCCACGCACACGACAATGGTGACTTGACAGAATCCCGAGCTTATATATTCATTAACATGAATGATAAATGGGAGATCTGAAGATGACCCGGAATGTCGGCGGCGCGGACCGTATCCTGCGCATCCTGATTGGCCTGTCCCTGATCGCGGGGTTCTTCCTGGACGGTGATGCAACCTATCGCTGGCTGTATCTGCTTGGCATCGTGCCGCTGCTGACGGGCATGCTCAGAACCTGCCCCGCCTATTCGATCTTCGGGATCAGCACCTGCAAGCTTACCCGCTGAGAAGCGCGCGGGCGGCTGCGGTCGCGGCGTCGGTGATCCTGTCGCCCGACAGCATCCGCGCGATTTCCTCGATCCGCGCGCCGTCGGGCAGCGCCGTTACCGTGGATGTCGTCATCCCGTCGGCGACCGACTTGGCGACGCGGAAATGCCTGTCTCCTTGCGCGGCGACCTGCGGTGAATGCGTGACGACCAGCACCTGGGAATCCTGGGCAAGACGTTTCAAACGGCGGCCAACGGCATCCGCGGTGGCCCCACCGACGCCACGATCGATTTCGTCGAAGATCATAACAAGCGCGTCGTTGCCGCGTGCAAGGCAGACTTTAAGCGCCAGCAGAAACCGGGACAGTTCCCCACCCGAGGCGATCTTGTCCAAGGGTCCGGCCGGGGCACCGGGATTGGTCGCGACGGTGAAAGCCACGCTGTCCTTGCCGTCCGGGCCGGGATCGGCCGGCGAAAGGCGCGTCTCGAACACCGCGCGATCCATCTTCAACGGCGCGAGTTCGGCTGAAACCGCACGGTCAAGCCGTATCGCCGCCTGATGCCGGTCGAGGCTAAGTTTGTCGGCCGCAGCATGATACGCCTCTTCCGCGCGACGCGCCGCAGCACGCAGATCCCCGATCCGCGCATCCCCTGCGTCGATACGGTCCAGCCTGTCGCGGAACTGGTTCGCCAGGCCGGGCAGGTCATCGGCCAGCACATCATGTTTGCGCGCCAGTGCGCGCAGGGCGAAAAGCCGCTCCTCGGCGGCCTCATGAGCGCGGGGATCGAAATCCATCGCGGACAGGGCATCCTCGACACCATGATGCGCCTCGCCCAGTTCGATCAGTGCGCGGGACAGTGCGGCGATGGGTTCATCCAGACGGCCATCGGCTGCGTCGGCCGACGTCTCCAACCACCGCGAGGCATCCAGCATGGCGCCTTCGGCCGCTTCCGGTCCCAGCAACTGCAATGCCTGCGCGACATCCTTGCGGATCCGTTCGGCCGCCTGCATCGCACGTCGGCGGGTGTCCAGATCCTGTTCCTCGCCAGCAACCGGGTCCAAATCGTCCAGTTCCTTGACCGCGTGGCGCAGGAAATCCTCTTCCTCGCGGGCGGCTGTCAGCGCCGCTTCGGCAGCTTCCAGTTCCTTCAACGCCTCGCGCCGCGCCGCCCACGCAGTGCGGACCGGGCCAAGATCCTGTGCACCGAACGCATCAAGCAAGGCCCGGTGCCCGCGCGGATTGAGCAGCCCCCTATCATCGTGTTGTCCGTGCAGTTCGATCAGCAGTTCGGACAGCCGCCGCAGGACCTCGCCCGAGGCGCGGCGATCATTGACGAACCCGGTCTTGCGCCCGTCTCCGCCATTGACGCGCCGCAAGATCAATTCGTCATCGTCGATGGACAGACCTGCCTCATCCAGCACTGCCCGCGCAGGATGATCCGCCGGCAGATCAAATACGGCAGTCACCTCGCCCTGGGACGCACCCTGCCGGACCAGATCCGCACGACCGCGCCAGCCGAGCACAAAGCCCAGACAATCCAGCAGTATCGACTTGCCCGCGCCCGTCTCGCCGGTCAGCACGTTGAGACCCGGCCCGAACGTCAGGTCCAGCCGGTCGATCAGCAGCATATCCTGGATTTCGAGGCTTCGCAGCATACCGCCCCCACAAGCCACGCGTCAGCGCGGCATGTCCCCGATCACAGCCAGCGGCCCTGGATCATCTGGCGATAGACATTTCTCAGCCAACTGTCGCCACGTGCCTCGGCTGCCAGTCCGCGCCCACGCAACTGCCGATAGGCATCGTCATAGAAGGGCGACGACTGGAAGTTATAGCCGAGGATAGCCCCTGCGGTCTGCGCCTCGTCGTTCAGGCCAAGTGCCAGATAGGCCTCGGTCAGGCGCAAAAGCGCCTCGGGCGTCTGCGTCGTGGTCTGGAATTCCTCGACAACGACCCGAAATCTGTTGATCGCGGCCGTATAGTGCCTGCGCTTCAGATAATAGCGACCGATTTCCATTTCCTTCGCCGCAAGGTGATCGAAGGCAAGGTCGAATTTCAGGATCGCGCTGCGCGCATATTCGCTGTCGGGATATTGTTCGATCACGGTGCGCAGGGCCTGCAACGCCTGGAAGGTCAGACCTTGGTCGCGACCGACCTCGTCGATCTGGTCGTAATAGGACAGCGCCAGCAAATACTGTGCATATGCCGCATCCTCGTCACCGGGATAGGTGTCGAGGAAACGCTGCGCGGCGCCGCGCGCCTCTTCATATTCCTTGGCCCGGTGATTTGCATAAGCCTGCATGATCAGCGCGCGCTTGGCCCATTCGGAATAGGGGTAAAGCCGCTCGACCTCGCTGAAATAGAAGACGGCGTCTTCCGGGCTGCGACTGTTCTCCAGTTCGAATTCACCGCGTGTATAGATCTGTTCGGCGGTGAAGCGTTCCAGATTCCGCTTGTCCGAGTCGTCCGAACCAAGCGACGAACACCCCGCCAGCGTCATCCCCGCCAACACCGCAGCCATCATGGAAGCCGAGATTTTCGAGCGCGCCATCTTTACCCTGCCCTGCGATTCTGCTGTGCGACCGCCCGTTTCAGGCCGGGCTGCCGGCATCTCCTAGCACAGAACATCAGGGGGCGCAAAATGGCAATCCGTTGAATTTCACGAGTGATTTGAGGCTGTGTCTGGTCCTGATCGGACTGCCACGACGAAACACGACTCGGGCAAGGCGGCCGCGCCTTACAGCGCGGCCATCTCGATTCCTGCCAGTTCCTTGTAGGCGGCAACGCCCGCACCAGGCAGACGATCCTCAAGCGCGGGCGAACAGGTCTCCCACGTCCATGCGGTCGGATCGGCGAACAGGGCCCGCAGCAGGCGGTTCGTCATCGCATGACCGGCGCGATGGCCGGTATAGCGCGCCAGAAGCGGTGCCCCGGCCAAGGCCAGATCGCCCATCGCATCCAGCATCTTGTGACGCACGGCTTCGTCGGTGTGACGCAGGCCGCCCGGCGACAGAACCTGTGCGCCGTCAACGACGACCGCATTTGTATAGGTGCCACCCAGCGCAAGTCCGTTCTTGCGCATCGCATCGACATCGGCCTGACGGCAGAAGGTGCGGCTGTCGGCAAGCTCACGCAGGAACGCGCCGTTTGCCATATCCAGCGTTTTCTGCTGCCGCCCGATCGCCGCGTCCACGAAGTCGATGTGAAACTCGATCTCTAGATGGTCGGCCGGGCTAAGCCGGGCAAACGCCGCCCCTTCGCGCACCTCGACAGGGCGCAGAACGCGAATGGCCCGCAACTGGGCCGACTGCATCGCAATACCGGCGCGCAGGATGCCGCGCACGAACGGCGCTGCCGAACCGTCCAGGATCGGGATCTCGGGTCCGTCCACGACGATCAGCGCGTTATGAATGCCGGTGCCGGCCAGTGCCGCCATCACATGTTCGACGGTCGACAGGGTCACACCTGCCCCGTTGTCCAGCAGCGTGCAAAGCTTTGACGGCGTCACATTGTCCCAACGCGCCACGATATCGACCGCCGGATCCAGATCGGCACGGCGGAAGACGATGCCGTGATCTGCCGGCGCCGGGTGGATGTCCAGCCGTGCGGGCGCGCCGGAATGCAGTCCCACACCGGCGAAGGTCACCATTTTTTTCAGCGTTGCCTGCATGACGAGCCTGCTTTTGAATTCGTTGTCCAAAGCCTGATCGCTTCGGCACAGTTTCAGCTAGGCGCAGCGGCGTTAGCGTTCAATTAACGAATTGTAACGGCATGAAACATTCAGACGCGAACCCGGTGCAACCCCGGCGGGTGCTGTCGTAATTATCTGATAAACAAAAGAAAAAGGCCGCGCGAGGCGGCCCTTTAGGTCAGTCTTCGTGACAGTTTCGTGATCGGCTCAATTCGCCTGACGACGCAGGAAAGCCGGGATCTCGACATTGTCCTGGCCGTGATCGGGATCGGCCAGATCGTCGAAATCGGTTTCCTGCTGGCGTGCGCGTGCGGCGACGCGATCGCTGACCCGTTCGGCAATGGATGAACCGCCCGGCTTCGAGGGAGCATGCCCGCCCTGTTCATTGTGTCCGGCCATCCGCTCCAGCATCCGGCCAAGACCGCTCATCCGGCTTTGACCATGGCTGCTGCGCTGCTGAGCATCGGCGACCTGCTGCGGGGCGCGTTCAGCGGGCTGCTGCTGTGCGCGACCCTGTCCATGATGTTCGACTGCGCGGCGCAGGCGATCCATCACCTCGGGTGCGGGTTGGCCGCGTCCACCGGCAGGCGCGCGCGGAGCGACAAAATCGGGCATGTCGTCATCGACCCGAACCGCAGCCGCACGCGCAGGCTCTTTCGGCTGATACGCGGGCTTCGGCATGTCCTCTTCAGTCCGGGACGCGGAGACCGGCGCGGCAGGGCGCGTTTCGGCGGCCGGGGCCGGGGTGCGGCGCGGTGGCACCGGCAGGTCGTCGCCAGCGACGGCGGCATCGGCCGCGTCATCCTTGCGGGCAACCGACGGCGTCTGGGTCAGCGGCTCAGCCATGCTGCGGCGCGGGGCCGGAACTTCCTCGACAGCGCTGGCGTCGATGCCGGTCGCGACGACGGAAACGCGGATATTGCCTTCCATATCTGGATCCAGCGTCGAGCCGACGATGATGTTCGCGTCGCTGTCCACCTTGTCGCGGATCACGTTCGCGGCCTCGTCCAGTTCGAACAGGGTCATGTCGTAACCGCCGGTGATGTTGATCAGCACGCCCTTGGCGCCGTTCAGGCTGATCTCGTCCAGCAGCGGGTTGGCGATGGCGCGTTCGGCGGCTTCCTGCGCGCGGTTGTCGCCAGCCGCTTCGCCGGTGCCCATCATGGCCTTGCCCATTTCGTCCATTACCGCGCGAACGTCAGCGAAGTCGAGGTTGATCAGGCCCGGGCGCACCATCAGGTCGGTGACGCCCTTGACGCCCTGATACAGCACGTCGTCGGCCATCGCGAAGGCTTCGGTGAAGGTGGTCTTCTCGTTGGCCAGGCGGAACAGGTTTTGGTTCGGAATGATGATCAGCGTGTCCACGACCTTCTGCAGGGCTTCGACGCCCTCTTCGGCCTGACGCATCCGCTTGGTGCCTTCGAACTGGAAGGGCTTGGTCACGACGCCAACCGTCAGGATGCCCATCTCGCGGGCGGCCTGCGCGATGATCGGGGCTGCGCCGGTGCCGGTGCCGCCGCCCATGCCGGCGGTGATGAAGCACATATGCGCGCCCATCAGGTGATCGACGATATCCTCGATCGTTTCCTCGGCGGCCTTGGCACCGATCGACGGCTTGGCGCCTGCGCCCAGCCCTTCGGTCACTTTCGGCCCCATCTGCACACGACTTGTCGCGCGCGATTGCGCCAGTGCCTGCGCGTCGGTGTTGGCAACCACGAACTCGACCCCGTCAAGTTGCTTCTCGATCATGTTGTTGACCGCGTTGCCACCAGCGCCGCCGACACCGAATACGGTGATGCGTGGCTTCAGCTCTTCTTCGTCGTTCATCATCAGATTGAGATTCATGGTTTCCGCCTGTTTGTCTTAGTTCGCCGCGGACGTGGACCGCCCGTTCGAATCCCCCGAATTAACTGCAATCGTAGCGGTTAGGATACCGCGCGTCACCCGAAAAACAGTTCGTCACCGCAAAATCTGGCGTTCCGGCCGGTTCGTATCGGCGGTATCTTGCCAAGCACCCTGAATATGGTAGCCGCACTGCGACAACCCCATAGCGAAACTTTCCTGCAATCACCAGTTGTTGCGGAACCAGCGATAGGCCCGACGCAAGCTGCGGGCCGGATACGCCTCGGCCGGCATTTCGAAATCCCACCATTCGTCCTGCGGATGGGCCGCGAACAAGGCCAGCCCTACTGCGCTGGAAAAACTAGGGTCGGTCAGTTGATGCGCCAGCCCGTCGATTCGCAAGGGTCGGCCGCAGCGGATATTCGGACCCAGGATCCGTGTCGCCAACCCGTCCAGCCCGGGAATCTGGCTGCCGCCGCCCGTCAACACGATCTGCTGACTGGGCATGAAATCAAATCCCGCGGCATCAAGGACTTGCCGCACATTCTCTAGAATTTCCTCGATCCGGGGCCGCATCACACCGATGACGTCGGCGCGGCTGACCAGCCGACGATCCGCCTCCCAGTCACCGGTTTCGCCGCCGACCTCGATCATGTCCCGGTCATCGCGCCCGGTTGCCTCGACCCCGCCGTTCAGAGTCTTCAGCCGTTCGGCCATCGGCAACGGAACCCGCAGCCCTTGCGCGATATCCTGCGTCACCAGCGCGCCGCCAATCTGAACATGATCCGAGAAGATCATGTGTTTCTTGACAAAAATCGAAACGGATGTGCCGCCGCCGCCGAAGTCGATACAGGCGGCGCCCAGTTCCTGTTCATCCTCGACAAGGCTGGCCCGAGCCGAGGCGTATGATGCCGACGCGATACCCGCAAGTTCTAGGTCGCAGCGCCGGATGCACTGGACCAGGTTACCCAACATGTCGCCGTCCACCGTCAGCACATGCATGTCGCAGGCCAGCTTGTTGCCCACATGGTCCCGCGGATCGGCCAGGCCGCTGCGGTTATCAACTGCGAAATTGACCGGCTGCGCGTGCAGCACTTCGCGACCGCGCCCGAAATCCGGCGCATCACATGCCGCCAGCACCGACGCGACATCGTGTTCGCCGACCTTGCCGGATTCCAGCACGATCTCACCCGCCAAGCCGTAAGAGGCCGGCCGACCGCCCGACAGGCAGGCAATGACGTGATCGACGCGCACGCCCGCAAGTTTCTGGGCGGCGGTCACGACCGTCCGGATCGCGCGTTCCGTTTCGGCCATGGTCTCGATCTCGCCACGCCGCATGCCGCGCGACCGGGTCGATGCCGCACCGATTACCCGGAAATTCGCCTGACCCGCCATCGGGCCGACGCCGTCGGTCTCGCGGAACGTGCCGGTGCCATCGAATTTCAGGACCAGGCACGCAATCTTCGAGGTTCCGATATCAAGGATGCCGATCACCCCGCGTTGCAGGGCGGCGCGGCGCATGTTCCGCATTGCCCGCTGCGTCTGATACAATTCCGCCATCTGGTCTCAGCCCCCCTTCTTGTCGTCTTCAAGAATATTGCCGTCCGGTCCCAGCAACGGCTTGCCGCGTGCCTGACGGATGGTGTTGCGCGCGTCGACGCCCAAGCGCAGAACAGGTCGCGAGGGATCGCGCAGATCGACGGTCGTGACATCGCGCCCCAGCATGTCCTGGGCCCGGTCCAGCGCGATCGCCGCTTCCAGCGCGATCACGGCACCCTCTTCGGGCAACATGATCCGCTGGCCGTGATTCAGCACAACGTCCCAGCGCCGCTCGCCGCGGCGCACCAAGCCCCGCAGTCGCGGCAGGATCGGCCCCGCCGCGTCGATCAACTCCAACGCCTCGGCACTTGCCAGATCCGCACCATCGCCTGCGATCAGCGGAAGATCGGGACGGACCTCGCGCGAGGTGACGCCCGCAACCCGATGTCCGCCCTCGTCGAGGATCTCGATGCCGCGCGCATGGCGCCACAACAGCGCGGGTTCGCGTTCGGTGACCACCGCCGACAGGATGCCGCCCGGCTTGATCCGCAGATCGATCGATTCAATGGCGTCAAGCTGCATCACCTGAAACCGCAGCGCCGGAAGGTCGATGTCAAAGCTGGACGCCGGCAGATCGACCGGCAGCATCGCCCGCAACGCCTTGTCCACGACTGGCGATGCGCCTTCGACCGTCATCATCCGGACCTGAAATTCCTCGCGGCTTTGAACCTTGTCGATCAGTGCGGTGACGCCCCCGGTCAAGGTGGCACGGCGATCCTCATCGGACAGCCAAAGCCCTACGGTCATCGCGATCAGGAAGGCCGGCACACCGACACGAAGCAGGCGCCGATACAGCGGCGTCAGCCACATCCGTTCCAGCCGATATTTCAGCCGCGACGGCGCCGGATCGCGCTTGACGCGGGGCGACGGCGGCGCATCGGCGCGCTGCCGGGGACGATGATCGATCACGTCCGGCACAGCGCATCCTCCACCATCCAGCGCATCAGCGCGGGGAAGTCCATACCGGCATGGGCTGCCTGCTCGGGCGCCAGTGAGGTCGGGGTCATGCCCGGCTGCGTATTCACCTCCAGCAGGATCAGACCGGCAACGCCGCGCGCCTCGTCCCAACGGAAATCGGTTCGGGTCAGGCCACGGCAGCCAAGCGCCGCGTGCGCGCGGACGGCATAATCCAGACAGGCTTCGGCAATCTCGGCGGGAACGGCAGCGGGGATGACGTGGCGCGATCCGCCCGCCTTGTATTTGGCGTCATAATCGTACCAGCCCTCGGTGATGATCTCTGTCACCCCAAGTGCGCGATCGCCCAGAACCGTGGTCGTCAGCTCGCGTCCGGGGGCATAGGTCTCGACCATGACCCGCGCCGGCATCGTGTCGGCAAGTTGCGGCGGACCGTTCGCCGCCTCGTGCACGATATAGACCCCGACGCTGGAGCCTTCGTCGTTGGGTTTGACCACATAGGGCGGAGACAGCACATGCCGCGTCCGAACCTCGGCCGCGTCCGCGATCACGCTTTCCACGACCGGCAGTCCAGCATCGCGAAACGCCTGCTTGGCCACGGTCTTGTCCATCGCCATGGCAGAAGCCAGGACACCGGAATGCGTATAGGGCAGGCCCATCCATTCAAGGATGCCCTGCACGCAGCCATCCTCGCCCCAGCGGCCATGCAATGCGTTGAAGACGACATCGGGCGCAATCCGGGCCAGCCGCGCAGCGACATCGCTGCCCAGATCCGGCCCCAGTTCGACCTCGATCACGTCATAGCCCGCCACCCGCAGCGCCGCGGCGCATTCGCGCCCCGATGACAACGACACCTCGCGCTCGGCCGAGGGGCCACCCATCAGAACGGCTACGGTATGGGCTGTCCTGCTCGACCTGCCCGTCACGTTTTCGCCTCATTCGCCCGGTTTTTCCGGGCTGGATTGGTTGAGACGCGGCCGGATTGTTCCCGATCCTGCGCCCTGCTCCGGCAGGATAGCCGCAAAGCGGAAATCGCAAAAGGACATTTTTGCGTTTCCGCGCAGAATGTTGGCCCTAGCGCGGGTCGTCGCCGTCTGGCAGCGGGTCGCCGATGCGGATGACCTCCCATCGCAGGTCGTGACCGCTGTCCTCCAGCACGCGCCGGCGCACCAGCTCGCCCAATGCCTCCAGCTCAGCGGCGGTCGCGCCACCCGTGTTCAGCAGGAAATTCGGATGTTTTTCAGACATCTGCGCGCCGCCCCAGCTGTGACCGCGCAGGCCCGCGCGGTCGATCAGCGTCCAAGCCTTCAGGTCGTGGCTGTCGTCGTCGCGGCCGGTCGAGCTGAAGCCTGCCGGGTTGCGGAAGGTCGAGCCGGCGCTGCGGTCCTTGGTCGGCTGGGTCTCGTCGCGCCTGGCCAGTTGCCGCGCCATCCTGTCGTGCAGCGCGTCAGGGTCGCCCGATGCGGCGCGGAACACCGCTTCGGTGATGATCGCGCCCGGCGGCAGGTCCGCGTGACGATAGGCGAAGTTCAGATCCTGCGGTGTCAGGGTGATCTGGCGACCGCCGCGGGTGACGGCGCGGGCCAGGGTCAGATGATCGGCGACATAGCTGCCATAGCAGCCCGCATTCATCCGCACGGCACCGCCGATACTGCCGGGAATGGTGCGCAGGAAGGTCAGGTCCAGCCCCGCATCGGCGGCGCGGCGGGCGACATGGGCATCCAGCGCCGCTGCCCCGGCTGTCACGGTTTCGTCAGCGATTTCAATGCCGTTGAAGCCGCGCCCCAGACGGACCACCACACCGCGGATGCCGCCGTCACGGACGATCAGGTTGCTGCCGACGCCCATGGGAAAGACCGGCACGGCGGGGTCCAGCGCGGCCAGGAATTCGGCCAGATCCTGCGGATCGGCGGGCTGGAACAGCCAGTCGGCGGGGCCTCCGACGCGCAGCCAGGTCAGGCTGTCGAGGGGCCGGTTCGGGGTCAGCATGCCGCGGGGGGTGGGAAGATCGAAGGTCATCCGATGCTGGTAGCCAGAGCCGCGCGAGGCGTCAACATCGCGACTGTTGCACGGGCCGCGCAACAGGCCGTGCGTTGCGTGATACCGCGACGCGCGCCCCGATGGCGGCAGGGCCAGCAAATGCAGGGATTTCGGCCGCACAGGCCGTGCACCGGGGCGGCACAGCCCGTGCACAGGGCGTACACAGCTTGCGAGCCCGGCGTTAAGGAATCGTTAGGGACTGGAGAGAGCTTCCGCGCAGATCAAATTTCCATTCCCGCGCGCGAGATACGCAAGAGGGTCCTTTAGGCGTTGATTTCCAAACAGCACAGTTCATTGTCTAGACGCGGGGAGTTTCTCACGAGCAGACGATAAGCATGGGAAGGACGTGGACATGGGGCCGTTCGATCATGAAGACGAAACATTGTCGCCGCAGCAGGCGCGAGTTTTGATCGAGAAGGAGGGTTGGACCTACGAAGGCGATATCCGGACTGAGATCGAGACTGCCTTCGCAGACGCGGATCAGGATTTCTTGCGTTTCGTCAGCGCAGGTTACCCTGATGATGGTCATATTCAGCGCGACATGCGATTGCTGCAGGCAAATCTGCGTGCGGTGTTGATCGACGACAATCCCGAGTATCACTTTTTTGAACTGGATCGAAAATCCGAAGATCCACGCCATGCCGAGCGTTTGGAAATGCGCCTCGGACGAGGCCGCATCTTGAAGATAAAACCCACTCTGAAAGGAAGCATCGCGCCGCTGGTCGCCGTTGCCAGTAGCCTGAAGCTGGCGATCGCGACCGATCCCCAACTGGGACATCTTCTCGGGTTGGGTGCGTTGGCCGGAGCGGGGTTCTATTCCAACTTTCTGAAGACTATCCTTGGCGCATATGAGAAGCTTCGGGATCCACGCGAAGTCTGCATCTACGAGGTTCTCTGCATCCGGCAAGCGGTGCTAAGCCCGGAAATCGTGAACCATGATGCCTACAGGGAAAAGGACTTGGACCGCGCGGTCGCGCATCGTTTTCCGACCAAGGACGGGCTGGCCAATGCGATCAGCAATACGCCGGACTGCAGCTATGTCTATCCACTGGGCAAATCGCGCGCCATCAAGCCTGATGCGTGGCGCGGCGACAAGAAAGAATGGTTTACGGATTTCGAAGCGGTGCTTGAGGAAATGGTCAAGCGACAGGTGCTTACCACCAGAAACGGACGCTATTACCCGACATTCTGAACGCAGGCCCCAGAGAACCGTTTCAGTCCAGCGGCGGCAGCATCGGGTCGCGGGGATGGCGGCGGGGTGGCCAGAACAGCGCGGCAAGGCCAAGCGCAAAGCCCGCGACGCCCAGGATCGGCCCCCAGTTCAGGGTCAGCCAGCCCAGCACCGGCACGCCCGTGCCGACCAGCGCCCAGAAGGCGCGCGGGCGATGATGGGCGCGCAGCCACGGCAGCAGGCAGGCCAGCAGCAGCCAGACCGCCGCGACGGCAAAGGTGGCAAGATGCAGCCCGGTCACGCGGCCTTGCCTTGCAGCCGCGCGGGCAGCGCGTTGGCCCAGGCCGAGATGGTGCCGGCGCCCAGGCACACCACCATGTCGCCGGGCCGCGCCTGTTCGCGGACCAGCCGTTCCAGGTCGTCTTCGCTGAGGATCGCGCGGGCGTGGCGGTGGCCATGGGCGATCAGCCCGGCCACCAGATCGTCGCGCGAGGCGCCGGGGATCGGATCCTCGCCCGCCGCATAGACATCGGCGATGGCGACCACGTCCGCCTCGTTGAAGCAGGTGCAGAAATCGTCGAACAGGCTGGACAGGCGCGAATAGCGGTGCGGCTGGTGGACGGCGATCACCCTGCCCTCGGTCGCCTGGCGCGCGGCCTTGAGCACGGCGGCGATTTCCACCGGGTGATGGCCGTAATCGTCGATGATGGTGACGCCATCGACCTCGCCCACGCGGGTGAAGCGGCGCCCGACGCCGCCGAACTTGGCCAGCGCCTCGCGGATCTCGGCCTTCTTCATGCCCAGATGGCGGGCGACGGCGACGGCGGCAAGGCAGTTCGAGACGTTATGATCGCCGGGCATCGGCAGGGTGCATCCCTCGATTATCTCGACCTGCGCGCTGTCCTTGGCGCGTTCGCCCTGCAGCGCGATGTCGAAATGGGCGATGCCCTTTTCATAGCGCAGATTCATGGCGCGGATATCGGCCTGGGCGTTGAAGCCGAAGGTCACGACGCGGCGTTCGGTCAGCCGGCCGACCAGCGACTGCACCTCGGGGTGGTCGGTGCAGCAGACGGCGAGGCCGTAGAAGGGGATCGAGCTTGCGAAATCGTAGAAACCCTGCCGCAGCGCGTCGAAATCGCCCCAGTGTTCCATGTGTTCGGGGTCGATATTGGTGATGATGGCGATGTCGGTCGGCAGGCGGTTGAAGCTGCCGTCGCTTTCGTCGGCCTCGACCACCATCCATTCGCCCTCGCCCGCGCGCGCGTTGCTACCATAGGCGTGGATGACGCCGCCATTGATGACGGTGGCGTCCAGGTTGCCGGCGTCCAGAAGCGTGGCGACCATGGTGGTGGTCGTCGTCTTGCCGTGGGTGCCGGCGACGCAGATATTGGATTTCATGCGCATCAGCTCGGCCAGCATCTCGGCCCGGCGGACGACCGGAAGGCCGCGGCGGCGCGCCTCTTCCAGTTCGGGATTGCCCTTCTTGATGGCGGTCGAGATGACCACCACGCCAGCCTCGCCGATATTCTCGGCGCGCTGCCCCTCGAACACGGTCGCGCCCAGGGTTTCCAGCCGGTCGGTGATCTTCGAGCGTTTCAGGTCGCTGCCCTGGACCTGGTAGCCCAAGGTCAGCAGCACCTCGGCGATGCCCGACATGCCGATGCCGCCGATGCCGGTGAAATGGATCGGGCCAAGCTCTCCGGGCAGTTTGGTGGCGGCGTTCATGGCACTATCTCCGTGATCAGATCGTAAAGGCGGCGGGCCGCATCGGGGCGGCCCAGTTCCAGGGCGGCCGCGGCCATGCCGGACGCGCGCGCAGGGTCTGTGAGGATCGCGAGGATGTCGCGCGTCAGGCTGTCTGCGTCAAGCCCGGATTCCGGCCGGACCAGCGCGGCGCCGGACTGGGCAAGCGCCTGCGCATTGGCGGTCTGGTGATCGCCGGTGGCCGCGGCATAGGGGATCAGGATCGCCGGGCGGCCGATCACGGTGATATCCGCGATCGAGGACGCGCCCGAGCGGCTGACGACAAGCTGCGCCTGGGCAAGCCGTTGCGGCACATCGGTGAAGAAGGGCTGGACATCGGCGCTGACACCGGACCGGGCATAGGCATCGGTGACGCGGTCGGCATCTTCGGCCCGCGCCTGATGGCTGACGCGCAGTCGCGTGCGCAGATCATCGGGCAAGGCGGCGATCGCTGTGGGCACCACGTCCGACAGGACGCGCGCGCCCTGGCTGCCGCCGATCACCAGCAGATGCAGCGCGCCCTGCCCCGGCGCGGCATAGGCCGCGGCGGCGCGGTCCAGCACGGCGGCGCGGACCGGGTTGCCGGTATGGACGCCTCTGACGCCTGCGGGCAGATCGGTCGGCCAGGTGCCGCAGGCCACGCGGTTCACCCGCGCCGCGAAGATCCGGTTGACCCGCCCCATGACGCCGTTCTGTTCGTGGACAAGCCGCGGCAAGCGCATCGTGAATGCCGCCGACAGCGCCGGAATGGTCGGATAGCCGCCGAACCCCACCACGACCGAGGGCCGGTCGCGGCGGAAATCGGCGCGTGCCGCCATCACCCCCGCGGCGATCTTCAGCGGTGCGGTCAGCTTGCCGATGACGCCGCCGCGGGCGGTCGTGGCCGAGGGGACGACGACACGTTCGACCGCATCGGGAAAGCCGCCCGCATAGCGCGCGCCGCGATCGTCGGTCGACAGCTTGACCCGCCAGCCTTCGGCCAGCAGCAGCTCCGCCAGCGATTGCGCGGGAAACATGTGTCCGCCGGTGCCACCGGCAGCGATCAGGGCCAGCCTTGCAGCCATCATCGTGCCCGCCGCAGGATTTCGGCCATCTCGCCCTGTGGCCGCGTCCGGGTCAGCGCCAGCAGCATCCCCAGCGCGATCCCCGAGGCGATCACCGACGAACCGCCATAGCTGACGAAGGGCAGCGTCATGCCCTTGGCGGGCAGCAGCCGCACCGCGACGCCCATGTTGATCAGCGCCTGCACGCCGAAGGCGCAGGCCAGACCGGTTCCGGCGATGCGGGTGAACGGGTCACGTTCCTTCAGCAGGCGCAGCAGCGACCGCACGACGATGGTGCAGTACAGCGCGATGATCGCCAGCACCATGATGGTGCCGTATTCTTCCGCCGCGACGGCGATGATGAAATCGGTATGCGCGTCCGGCAAGGACCATTTCACCGTCCCCTCGCCCACGCCCACGCCGAAGAAGCCGCCCTCCTGAATGGCATTGGTGGCATAGCCGATCTGCGTGCGCGGATCGATTTCGGGATTGAGAAACCCATTGATCCGGCGGGCGAAATGTTCGGACGCGCCATAGGCGAAGACGCCGCCCGCGACCGCCATGCCCGCGACCGCCATCAGCAGGATCAGCGGCGCACCGGCCACGAAATACATCACCAGCCACGAGAACAGCACCAGCGAGGCCTGGCCGAAATCGGGCTGCAGTGCCAGCAGCACCACGATCGCCCCGGCAGTGACGAAGGAATAGAACTTGCCCGGCGGGCCGCCGACCTCCTGGCTGGCGGCCATGAACCACGCGCAAAGCGCCACGAAGCCCGGCTTCAGGAATTCCGAAGGCTGGACCGACACGAAGCCCAGGGACAGCCAGCGCGTCGCACCCTTGCCGAAATCCGTGCCGATCACCGGCAGCGCAAGGATCAATGCAAAGGCCGCCAGAAAGCCAAGGACACCCAGCCTACGGATCTGTCGCGGCGACATCATCGAGATGACCAGCATCACGCACAGCGCGACGCCGCCGAAGAACGCCTGGCGCTGAACATAGTAGAAGCGCGGCAGATTGTTCTTTTCGGCCAGCGGCACCGACGCCGCCAGACCCAGCAACAAGCCGATCGTGAACAGCCCCAGGACGCAGGCAAGTGACCACTTGTCCAGCGTGCGCCACCAGCGTGGAAGAATAGGGTCGCCCGCCCTTGCGGGCGTGGCACCAAAGACCATCTCGGTCATGGGAATACCGCCGTCACTGCCTCTGCATCGTCCGGTTTTTCCGGATCTGTCGGCAAGGATAGCGTGATTTCATCTGTCGCGCCACTCCCGATTGCGGGGCAGACCGCAAAACCGTCGGCACGCGACCACCGAACGGATTCTTCTTTGCGGAAATACCCAACGGGGGTGCGGCGGGGTGAAACCCCTGGCTTTCCAGGGATCGCCGCGCAGACCTGCGATCAGCCCAGTTCGGCCAGCGCCGGAAAGGTTTCAAGCAGCCAATAGGAAAACGCCGAGAATGCCCCGAACAGCAGCATCAACCCGACCACGACCAGCAATGCACCCATGATCTTTTCGATCGTCTTCAGATAGGGTTTCAGCCGGTTCATCAGACCGATGGCACGGCGGATGAAGATCGCCGCCAGCAGGAACGGGATGCCCAGCCCTAGCGCATAGACCGCCAGCAGCGCCGTGCCGCGCGACAATTCGCCTCCGGTCGCCGCAAGCGACAGGATCATGCCAAGCTGCGGGCCGATACATGGCGTCCAGCCGAAGGCGAAGGCCAGCCCCAGCACATAGGCCCCCAGCGCCCCGCCGCCCTGTTGACCGGCGTCGATCCGCGCCTCTTGGTCCAGGAAGGGGATGCGGATGACATGCAGGAAATGCAGCCCCATCACGATCACCACGATCCCCGCCAGTTTGGCCAGCATGTCCTGATATTGCAGGAAGGCGCGCCCGAAGGCCGAGGCGGCGAAACCCATCACCAGGAAGACCGTGGACAGGCCCATCACGAAGAACAGCGCCGGCAGGACCGCGCTGCGTTCGCCGGTCTTCAGCCCGTTGACGCCGACCCCGGTCATATAGGCCAGATAGGGCGGCACGATGGGTAGCACGCAGGGCGACAGGAAAGACAGCAGACCTGCCAGCAGCGCCACGAAAGCGGCGGGCAGGAAGGCGGCACTGGCAAGTTCGATTCCAAGCATGGCGCGACAATAACCACTTGGCGCGTCGCGCCTAGGGACAAATCGTCACGGTTGCGTGGGGGGCGCCGGGGCGCGCGCCAATGCCTGCGCGCGCCCCGGCGCCAAAGCCGTTCAGCGACCCAGCGACCACCAGCCGCGGCGCTTGGGACGATCATCCTCGGGCTGCGCTTCGGGCGCAGCCTCGGCCTCGGCCATTTCGGGCGCACGGCCCTGATCGCCGTCCTCGTCGGCGCGGTCATCGGTCACGGGCGCCGCGGCGTCGGCGAGTTGCGGTGCCGGTTCGGCGGCCGCGGGTTCGTCACGTTCGACCGCCTCTTGCGCCGCGACGTCCTCGGCCGCGACCGCATCCGCGGCGGCGTCCTGCATATCGGCTTGCGGGGCGGGTTCGTGCGCCGCGTCATCAGACTGGGCCGCGACGGGTTGGCGCACCTCCGCAGCCACGTCGGCGCCGGCCTGCGGCGTGGCGTCGCTGGCCGTGGAAGCCGCCTTCGGATAGCCCGCATTCACGCCGGGCAGCGTGTCGGCGCGGGTTTCCTCGCCCTTGTCGTCAAGATCGACCGCGTCCGGCAAGGCGCCTGCGGCGGTGTCGCGATCCGTGTCCTGACGGCTGTCGCGGCGACGGCTGCGCGTGCGCGAACGGGGTTTGCGGCCGGATTCGGGCTGTTTTTCGTCGGCGTCGGTCGAGGCATCGGACGTATCCCCCGACGCGGCCTGTTCCGCCTCATCCTCGCCGCCATCACTTTGGTCAGACGCGGCTGCGGTGTCGTCACCGTTCTGATCCTCGCCGCGGTCGCCCGATTTCCTGCGCCGGCGGCGGCGACGGCGGCGGCCGCGGCCAGCGTCGTCGTCATCCCCGTTGGACGGGCTGGCGTCAGCTTCCGCCGGCTTGCTTGTTGCGGCATCCGGGGTGGCCTCCTCGGACGGCGCAGCGGCGTCGCTGTCGTCGTCCTGATCGCCCACATCCTCATCATCGATCTGCGCCATCAGTTCGGCATCGACGGACAGGACCGGGTGGGCCGCATCGGGAACCGTGCGGGTCGCGGTCTTGAATTTCTCGATCGTGTAATCGGGCGAGATCAGCGCGGGATCACCCTCGATCCGAACCGACATGCCGTAACGCAGCTCGATCCCGGCGATATGTTCGCGCTTGGAATTGATGAGGAAGTTCGCGACAGCCACCGGCGCGCGGACCAGCACCTCGCGCGACCGCTTGCGCGTTCCCTCTTCCTCGACTGCGCGCAGGATCGTCAGTGCGAGGCTGTCATCGGACCGGATCAGCCCGGTGCCGTGGCAATGCGCGCAGGGCTGTGTCGTGCTTTCCAGCATGCCAGGACGAAGCCGCTGGCGCGACATCTCCATCAGTCCGAAGCCCGAGATGCGCCCCACCTGAATGCGTGCGCGGTCGGATTTCAGCCGGTCCTTCATGCGCTTTTCGACGGCGGCGTTGTTCTTGCGCTCTTCCATGTCGATGAAGTCGATCACGATCAGACCGGCAAGGTCGCGCAGACGCAGCTGGCGCGCCACCTCGTCGGCGGCTTCCAGATTGGTCTTCAGCGCCGTTTCCTCGATCGAGCCTTCCTTGGTGGCCCGGCCCGAGTTCACGTCGATGGCCACCAGCGCCTCAGTCACGCCGATGACGATATAACCGCCCGATTTCAGCTGCACGGTCGGGTTGAACATGCCCGAGAGATAGCTTTCGACCTGATAGCGCGCGAACAGCGGCATCGGATCGGCGTAGTTCTTCACGTTCCTGGCGTGGGACGGCATGATCATCTTCATGAAGTCCTTGGCGACGCGATAGCCGCGATCACCCTCGACCAGCACCTCGTCGATATCCTTCGAATAGAGGTCGCGGATATTGCGCTTGATCAGGTCGCCTTCCTCGTAGATCGGCGCAGGTGCGACCGATTTGAAGGTCAGGTCGCGGATCTGTTCCCACAGGCGCAAAAGATATTCGTAGTCGCGCTTGATCTCGGTCCGGGTGCGCTGGCTGCCGGCGGTGCGGATGATCAGCCCGGCGCCCTTCGGCACCGACAATTCGCCCGCGATGTCCTTCAGCTTCTTGCGGTCCGCGGCATTGGTGATCTTGCGGCTGATGCCGCCGCCACGCGCGGTGTTGGGCATCAGAACGCAGTAGCGTCCGGCCAGCGACAGATAGGTGGTCAGCGCCGCGCCCTTGTTGCCGCGTTCTTCCTTGACGACCTGCACCAGCATGATCTGGCGGACCTTGACGACCTCCTGGATCTTGTAGCGGCGGGCGCGCGGCTTTCTGGACGGACGGATTTCTTCGGACACATCCTCGTCGGCGACCGACTCGATGTTGTCGTCCTTGGAGGCGGCGTCGCCCTGTGCGTCGGAACCGGTATCGCCATCGGCATCGCCATCCTGCGGCGCGGCCTCGGCCGAGACGGTTTCATCGCCGGTCTCTGACTTTTCGGCCCTGGGCGCGGATCTGCGACGGCCGCGGCCACTGTTTTCCTCGGCCTCCTGGGCCTCGGCATGGGCGCGTTCCTCGGCCAGCAGCGCCTCGCGGTCGGCTGCGGGGATCTGGTAATAATCGGGGTGGATTTCCGCGAAGGCCAGGAAACCGTGACGATTTCCGCCGTAATCCACGAAGGCCGCCTGCAGCGAGGGTTCGACCCGCGTAACCTTTGCCAGATAGATATTGCCCGAGATCTGACGCTTGTTCAGAGTCTCGAAGTCAAATTCCTCAACTTTCGTTCCATCGACCACGACCACCCGAGTTTCCTCGGCGTGGGTGGCGTCGATCAGCATTTTCTTTGCCATTTTTATGTCTTTCGCGCAGGCATGCGTCCGGCGGCGCCAATGGCACCGACGAAAGATGGCTGCTTGATGATGTGGGCGCGATGGCGGCGATGGCGGTGGTCACGGGTCCGGCTTGGCCTGCGGCCCGCCCTCCGTGCTCTACTCCGACCGTCGCGCGCTTCATCGCGTCTGTTCCTTGTGATGGCCCGTCAGCCGCAGGGCTGGCCGGACCGCTGTCCTACATCGCCCCGGTCGCGATAGGTCGCTGCACAGAGGCTGAGTTTTCCGCGAGACACATGTCGCCTGGCTGTCGGCCGGGACCAGAGGTGCCGCGCTGCGAAACTGTTGGCGTCGCAACCCGAAGTTGAGGGCGCATGACGCATAACCGCAACATAGAGGTGGATGAGGGCAAGTTTCAATGCCCAAAAGAAATCACGTGTCGAATCGGCGCCCGAGTGCCGTGTCGGTCATCGGGGCCGCAAGACCGCGACGCTTCGGGTCGATCGACCCGGGCCTTGTTGCGCGACACCGACGGAAGACAGGCCGCGACCGCGCAACAGCCGTCGTGAAAGCGACACACCATTCATTACATAACGTCTTCAAAATCCTGTTTTGAAACAGATTTATGAAATAACCCCTCAGCGGCCCCAGCCTTCACGCTAGCTTAACGCTTCTTTCACGCCGTTGTCGCAACATCCACCTACCACGTCGCGTAACGGTGGTTGTTCAGGAGGTCGGAATGCCGGTCGTCAAGGTCAACGCACAACACGACGCGCCGCGGCGGTTGTGGCAGACCGCCGAGACGCTGCAGGAAGGGGCACCGATCGTCGTGATGGTGCACGGGTACCGTTACTCGCCCTCCAGCCCGGCACATGACCCGCATCGCCATATCCTGTCGCTGGACCCCGATCACAGCTGTCGGCGCGCCCATTCCTGGCCGCGTGCGCTGGGATTCGGCACCGGTGCACGGGACGAAGGGCTGGCACTGGCCTTCGGATGGGAGGCGCGGGGCAGCCTGGGCGGCGCCTATCGCCGTGCGGGCGAAGCCGGTGCATCGCTGGCCCGGATCGTGTCGCAACTGGCCGAACGGGCCGGACGACCCGTCGCGGTGATCGGACATTCCCTGGGCGCACGCGTGGCGTTGCAATCGCTGCACCATGCCGATCCCGGCAGCATCGGCCGGGTGATCCTGCTGACCGGCGCCGAATTCCGTTGCGCCGCCGCCGACGCGCTGGACAGCCGGGCCGGGCAGGACGCCGAGATCATCAATGTCACCTCGCGCGAGAACGACATCTTCGATTTCGCTCTGGAACAATGGCTGTCCCGGGGCCGGCGTCAGGCGCTGGGGTTCGGGCTGGACACGCCGTCGCGCAACTGGATCGACGTGCAGATCGATCACGGCGAGACGCTGGCCGCGCTGGAATCTCTGGGGTTCCCGACCGAACGGCGGCCGCTGCGCCTGTCGCACTGGACGCCCTATCTGCGCCGCGGCCTGTTCGATTTCTATCGCACCGCGCTGTGCCGGCCATGGGCGCTGCCGATCGGCATGCTGCACGCCCGCCTGCCCGGCCGGATCGAACCGCGCTGGTCACGCCTGCTGGCCGGGCCCGCCCAGTTCGGACTGGCGCGCGGCTAGCGGGTCATTTCCGGCCGTTGTCCGGGTTTCCTTCATCTGCATCTGTCTGGATCGCATGGGCCCGATACAGCCCGGCATTGCCCATCAGGAACACGAACAGGATCAGCGGCAGGCCGAAGGTCTTGAAATAGACCCATGTGGTTTCGGACATCGTGCGCCAGACGACCTCGTTCGCCACGGCCAGTGCCAGGAACAGCAAAGCCATCCGCAGGGTCAGCTTGCGCCAGCCAATCGCGTCCATCGGCAGCGCCTCGGACAGCACCGCCTGCAGCCAGTTCTTGCGCGCAAGCAGGCTGTAGCCAAGAATCGCCGCGAACAGCAGATAGATCATCGTCGGCTTCATCTTGAAGAAGCGCGGATCGTTCAGCCAGACCGACAGCCCGCCGAAAACGATCACCAGCACCAGCGTCGCGATCTGCATGGGCGCCAGCTTGCCGGTCAGCCGCCACTGGATCAGCGTGGCCAGCGCCAGCGCCGGGATGAAGACCAGCGTCGCCAGGATAAACGCGCTGTATTCCTGGCCTGCGATCACGGTCGTCTCACCCCGCTTGAGGATGAAGACCAGGAAGAAGATCAGCACGGGCCCCAGTTCCAGCACCGGTTTGACCCAGGGTTTCGGTTCCTTCATCGCGTCGCTACTCCTGCCTTGTCAGGCGGCGAACTCTACCACCACCGCGCCGGCCGCGATCAGCGCCATCAGCGCGGCCCGCACCGGCCCCACCTTTTCGCCCAGGATCAGCCAGCCGACAAGGGCCGCGAACACGGTCGATGTCTCGCGCAGGACCGCGGCGCGCCCGACATCGTCGATGCGGGTCGCAAGCATGATCGCGCCGAAACTGGCGAACGCGACCAGCGCGCCAAGGATCCCGCGCGTGGCCAGCGGGGCGATTTCGGCGCCGCGCAGCCGCGCGAGGCGGCGCAGGTTCCAGATCGGCATGAACAGCGAATCCAGCACGAAGAACCAGGCCAGGAAGGTGAAGGGATCGGCCGCCAGCCGGATTCCCCAGGCGTCATAGGTCGTGTAAAGCGCGACGAAACCGCCGGTCACGACCGCCCAGGCAAGGGCCGGTCCCAGCGTTTCGCGGCCCACCCTCAGATGGGCACGGTTCCACGCCGCCAGACCGAAGATGCCGCCGGTCAGCAGCAGCACGCCGCCCCACTGGATCAGGTTGAAATGTTCGTGAAACACCACCCCGGCCGCGATCACCGCGAAAAGCGGCGCGCTGCCGCGCACGACGGGATAGACCACCGTATAGGCCCCGCGCGTATAGGTCATCGCCTGCGCGATCTTGTAGGCGATATGAATAACCATCGCCCCCAACAGCACCGGCCACAGCGCGGCCGAAGGCCATGGCACGACGAACAGCGCCACCGGCAATGCCATCACACCATAGCTGAGATCGATCGCGGCGCGGCTGAGCCACGGGTCGTGCCGCCCCTTCTGCAGGGCGCCGAACAGCGCGTGCAGGAATGCCGCCATGACCGCAAGCGCCGAGGCCACCCGCGCGCCTTCGGGCGTGCCCGCGATCTGGATGACCCATTCGCTCATCCGCCGGTGATGGCGTGAATTTGCAGGATCTGCAAGATGTGTTTGCCGTGCCCGGCGTCAGCGCAGCGCGTCAGTCCAGCCGGATCGCAGCCAGGATCGGTCCCGGCAGGTCATCGCCCGTCAGTTCCTTCTGGATCAGCAGCGCGTGGCGCGCATCGGCGGGAAAATCCTCATCCGGCTCGCCGTCCGGGCGCACCGTCAGGCGCAGCGGCGCGGTGCCGTCCCATTTCGCCAGTTCGTCCAGGGCCAGCACCACATTCACATAGCTGACCGTCCGACCGCGATTCTCGCCCGCCGTCACCTTGACGTCGCGGCGCGGCGCATAGCGGACCAACAGGATCTCGACCCGACCGCCAAGATCCGACAGCGGCATCAGCTCGATCGCCTCGCCCTCGGCGGTGGTGTCGCGCTGGACGCTGAGCATGGCGGGCGACAGCCGGTTGGCGTCGATCAGCGCCATCAGCTGCGCCGGACCCGGCGCGACCGCGGTATCCTGACCGTCGATGATCAGCTGCGGCGTATAAAGCGACCTTTCGCCCGAGGCGCGGGCATAGCCTTCCTGACGGGCAGTGAATTCGGGCCGCGCGAAACTGTCGGCCCAGCCAAGATAGTCCCAGTAATCGACGTGGAACGACAGCGGCAGAACGCCGGGCTTGCCCGCCAGAGCGGCCAGCATCGCATCGGCGGTCGGACAGGATGAACACCCCTGAGACGTGAACAGTTCGACCACCACGGGCAATGTCGGCGGGGTGAAACTGTCCAGCGGCGGCGCATCCGGGGCCGCAAAACTGTTGAAGCCCCCCGATTCCGACGCCGCAAAGCCCATCACGCCCGGCGCCGCCCGGCCCGCATCGTCGGGTGCGGGGATCACGGGGGCGTCGTCGGCCAGCTCGGCGGGTGCCGCACCCGCAGCGCCCTCGGCCGGTGCGTCGCTTTCGGAGGTCGCCGCCGAGCCGCCCGCTGCCGATATCCCGACATCGACATCGGCGCCAGGCGCCTGCGCCAGAACCGGCGCCGACATCAGGCAGGCAAGCAGCGCCAACGCAGCAGGAATGCCGCGCATCACCGAAACGCCCGTGATCCGGTCCGCCGACCCTGTCCGCATGCAACTGTCCATGATTTCCCCTTGGCTGTTATCTGCATAGCGGCTGCCATGGGGCGTGAACAAATCAAGGCTTTGTTAGCCATCTCGTGAATTGCGACCAGTGCCTCTTGAGCAACAGCGGCACTTATGGTATGCAACGGCATACAATTTATCCTGACTGCCCTTGCGCTGCATTGCCGCATGGGGCAAATCAGGGGAACGCATGCCCGACCCATCCATCTTGCAGACAGGGAGGCCCTGATGCCGATCCAGACCGGAACCGACACCGCCAAGACGCGCCGCACGCTGAGCGTGGGCGATCAAAAGGTCGATTATTTCTCTATCGCCGCCGCGTCCGACGCGGGTCTGGGCGATTTTTCAAAGCTGCCGGCCGCGCTGAAGGTCGTGCTGGAAAACATGCTGCGCTTTGAAGATGGCGGCAAGACCGTCAGCACCGACGACATCAAGGCGTTTGCGGAATGGGCCGACAAGGGCGGCAAGAACCCGCGCGAGATCGCCTATCGTCCGGCGCGCGTCCTGATGCAGGACTTCACCGGCGTGCCGGCGGTCGTCGATCTTGCCGCGATGCGCGACGGCATCAAGGCCCTGGGCGGTGATCCGCAGAAGATCAACCCGCTGAACCCGGTCGATCTGGTCATCGACCACAGCGTGATGATCGACGAATTCGGCACACCGCGCGCCTTCCAGTTCAACGTGGAACGCGAATACGAACGCAATATCGAACGCTATCAGTTCCTGAAATGGGGTCAGAAGGCGTTCCAGAATTTCCGCGTGGTGCCGCCCGGAACCGGCATCTGCCATCAGGTGAACCTTGAATACCTGGCCCAGACCGTCTGGACCGACACCGATCAGAACGGCAACGAAGTCGCCTATCCCGACACGCTGGTGGGCACCGACAGCCACACCACCATGGTCAACGGCCTTGCCGTTCTGGGCTGGGGCGTCGGCGGGATCGAGGCCGAGGCCGCGATGCTGGGTCAGCCGATCTCGATGCTGATCCCGGAAGTGGTCGGCTTCAAGATCACCGGCGCCATGATGGAAGGCGTCACCGCGACCGACCTGGTGCTGAAGGTCACGCAGATGCTGCGGGCGCATGGTGTCGTGGGCAAATTCGTCGAGTTCTACGGCGACGGTCTGGACAACATGCCGCTGGCCGACCGCGCCACGATTGGCAACATGGCCCCGGAATACGGCGCCACCTGCGGCTTCTTCCCGATCGATCAGATCACGCTGCAATATCTGGAACAGACCGGCCGTGACAAGGACCGCATCGCGTTGGTCGAGGCCTATGCGAAAGAGAACGGCTTCTGGCGCCACGAAGGCTATGAGCCGGTCTATTCCTCGACCCTGCATCTGGATCTGGCCGATGTGGTGCCTGCGATTTCCGGCCCCAAGCGCCCGCAGGACCACACGCCACTGGATCAATCCGCCGACGCGTTCCTGAAGATGGTTCGCGGCGTGCGTTTCCCCGATGCCACGGACGACGCCGAAACCGACTGGCGCGAGGAAGGTGGCACGCGCGATCCCGGCTATGTTCCGGGGGGCCGTCACAAGGGCTTTTCGGAAGGCACGGTCGAGGGCGAGGATTACACGCTGCATGACGGCAGCATCGTGATCGCCTCGATCACCTCGTGCACCAACACCTCGAACCCGTCGGTGCTGATCGCCGCCGGTCTGGTGGCCCGCAAGGCACGCGAACTGGGGCTGAACCGCAAGCCCTGGGTCAAGACCTCGCTGGCTCCGGGATCGCAGGTCGTCAGCGAATACCTGGAGGCCGCCGGTCTTCAGGACGATCTGGACGCGATCGGCTTCAACCTTGTGGGCTATGGCTGCACCACCTGCATCGGCAATTCCGGTCCGCTGGAGCCCGCGATTTCCAAGTCGATCAACGAGAACGACCTGATCGCCGTGTCGGTGCTGTCGGGCAACCGCAACTTCGAGGGACGCATCTCGCCCGACGTGCGCGCCAACTATCTGGCCTCGCCGCCGCTGGTCGTGGCCTACGCGCTGGCCGGCGACATGAATATCGACCTGACGCGTGACCCGCTGGGGACCGACAAGGACGGCAACCCGGTCTATCTGAAGGATCTGTGGCCCAGCACCAAGGAGGTCGCGGACCTGGTGGCCAGCGTCGTCACGCGCGAGATGTTCATCGACAAATACGGCGATGTCTTCAAGGGCGACGAACGCTGGCAGGGCGTCGATGTGACCGACAGCGAAACCTATGACTGGCCGGCGACCTCGACCTATATCCAGAACCCGCCCTATTTCCAGGGGATGTCCAAGGAGCCGGGCAGCATTCACAATATCGAGGGCGCCCGGGTTCTGGCATTGCTGGGCGACATGATCACCACCGACCACATCTCGCCCGCCGGGTCGTTCAAGGAAGCTACCCCGGCCGGACGCTATCTGACCGAACGTCAGGTGCCGCCGCGCGAGTTCAACAGCTATGGTTCGCGGCGCGGCAACCACGAGGTGATGATGCGCGGCACCTTCGCCAATATCCGCATCAAGAACGAGATGCTGGACGGCGTCGAGGGCGGTTTCACCAAGGGACCGGACGGCAAGCAGGAAGCGATCTATGACGCGGCGATGGACTACGCCGATCAGGGCACGCCGCTGGTGATCGTCGGCGGCGTCGAATACGGTGCCGGCTCGTCACGCGACTGGGCGGCCAAGGGCACCAATCTTCTGGGCGTCAAGGCCGTGATCGCGGAATCGTTCGAACGCATCCACCGGTCGAACCTGGTCGGCATGGGCGTCATTCCGTTCGAGTTCACCGACGGCGACAGCCGCAAGACGCTGAAGCTGACCGGCGACGAAAGCATCTCGATCGAGGGGCTGGATGGCGACTTCAAGCCATTGTCGCTGGTGCCGTGCAAGATCACCTATGCCGATGGCACGACCAAGGAGATCAAGCTGAAGGCGCGCGTCGATACCGAGGTCGAGATCGAGTATCTGAAGAACGGCGGCGTCCTGCACTACGTGCTGCGCAACCTCGCGGCGGCCTGAACCGCGACCGGACCAAGATGCAGAACCCCCGGCCTGGCGCCGGGGGTTCTTTTTCGTTCTGGGGCAAGCCCTCGCCAATGGCCCGTCGCGCGAATGTATCGGCGGTGGAAACCGCAGCGTGATGAAAGTCGGTGACCGTTGATCCGAGGGCGCGTGTTCACGTCACGACCCCCCAACCGCATGTGATCGCCAGGTTCGGCATGCCCCGCAAGATCGGCGCCACTGTTTCGATCCTGCTGGGGGGCGGCCATTTCGGTAGGATGGAAGTTCCGGTTGATGCGGCGCGCTGCGCCGAGCCGCGCGCCGGACGACCGGGTCAGGCCCCTGGATCCATGAACACCGCGGCTTGCACGGCAACGGAACAACTCCCGTCGTTTCTGCAATCGCTGTCTGGTATTTTCTTCTGTCCGCCCGTCCCGGGACGGGATCGCCCTGCCCCGGCGTTTTCTCGCCGGGGCAAAGTGGTGATTGACGGATGCGATCACATGTCGAACATGTCCGCCTGCATCGCGTCGTGCATCATTCCGCTGCCAGGCGTCACGGTGACGAATGCCTCGCCCCTGGTGAAGTTGCCCTCTTCATCGGCAGCCCAGTAGGTGAAGCGATCTTCCCCGACGAAACCTTCGTTCGGCCGATACAGCACGGTGCCGTCATCCTGCATGTAAACGGTGCCGTTCCGCGAGTCGATCAGGCCATCGACATAGACACGCCCACCATCGGGATCGCTGTCGTTCGCCACCAGATCGATGATCAGATCCTGATTGACCGAGGTGCTGACGCGGTCGTCGCGGGCGATCGCCCCCCGACCGCCAAGATCGACGACACCGTTGAGCGAATAGCTTCTTTCCAGCATCGCGGCAGAGTAGTCCAGTTCGAAGACCAGCATCTGCTTGACCATCTCACCCGTGGCCCTGTCAGAGATGTAGTCCTCGACCAGCGCGACCGGTGTCCCATCCGGCAATTCCCAATACCCGTTTGCATTGAGAAACTGATCGACGCCCCAGATCCCCTGCTGCTCAAGATCGAAGTTGCGTTCGATATCGCCGATGGAATCCGTCTTGATGCCATCGAAGAACATGTGCTCGCGATCAGACACGATCCGGTCAGCGGTCAGGCGGAATTCAAGCCGGCCGGGCGTGAGGTCACCGCCACCCAGTACCTGCAATTGCCCCGGATAGTTTTGCCGGATATCCGAGTTGGAGATGTTCAGGAACTCTCCGTCGATGACGACATTTTCCAGGCCTTGGCCGGAACCGGTATCGACATTGGCATTATCGGTCAGATTGAAGGCGTGCTCGAAGCCGTCGATCCGAATGTTGTTGAACACCATGTCGAAGGCGTTGCCACCCAGATTGACGCCCTGATAGGCGCGATCGGTCACCTCGCCGGGTTCGGGACGCTGGCCCACCAGATCGAAATCCAGATAGGTATAGTGGCCTGTATAGCTGACGGCGACGCCCTCGCGTGTTTCCCAGTTCAGGAAACCGTCGAAGACACTGCGCACGTCATGGGCCTGATCGGGGTTCTGCTTGACGACGATCAGCCCGGTATTGGTGCCGAACGCCTCGTTGTCGCGGAAGCCCTGGATTGGCGCCTTGTCGGTTTCCAGCATGTCCCGGCCATAGCCCAGTTCGGACTGATGCATCGTGTCGGGATCGATGCTGTCGCGTTCACCCCGGTGAAGCCAGACGAACCCATGGGTGGTGTTTGCCGCCACGTTTTCGACCACTTCGACCAATCGGCCTGCGAACCAGAAACCGTCGCCTGTCCGCCCGTCATTGCCATCGACCTCGCTGTGCTTCACGGCGATGTCGCCGGCGGCCCAGCCCTCGCCCTTGATGGCGATATTGCGATACCAGGTGCCGGTCTCGTTGCCGTCCTCGGCGACAAAGGATGCCCCCCAGACGTCATAGGCGACGTTGTTGGTCAGGTCGGCGTTCGAGGAATGCTGCACGAAACCCCATCCCGGCGAGCCGTCCACGACGTTGCCCACCACGCTGGCCGGGTTTTCGATATCGGCGACGCCGGCTTCGTGGATGTGGAAGGAATAGCGCGCCTCGACATTCGTGTCGGGCGACAGGTTGCCGACGCCACCGAACGCGCTTGCCGGTCCGGCAAATTCGGATTTGTCGGTACGTCCCAGATCGTTGAAGCCCGCATAGCGCACGTCGATGTTGTCGTTGTGCATGAACATGACATGGCCGCGCTGATGGGCGGGCAGATCCTCGCCCCCTTCGCTGGAGAAGGTCACGTTGCGGGTCATGTTGGCCACATAGGCCTTGAGGTCGTCACGCGGCGTGTCGTGATCGAAGGTCAGCGGCCGGTCCAGCGTGATGGTATTGCCGCTGATCGCCGTGATGACGAGTTCCTCGTCCTGGCTTTCCGCGAAATCCGTCGCCTGGATGTCGTTGTTCCAGTAGAAGCCCTGCTGATAGGTGCCGGTCAGGACAAGCTTGTCTCCGACCTGCCAGCCTGTCGGAGCCTCGGCCAGGGTCAGCGTCGTGTCGCCGGCCATCGCATCGACCTGCACCTTCAGATGCGAGCCTTTCTCTTGCCCGGCAATGTCCACCTCGCCGAAGGCGACCATGCCGCGCGACAGCAGCGCCGGATCCCAACCCACGTCGATATTGCCATTGTCGGCAAAGACGATATCGACCGAGGTTCCCGCCTCGATCGGATCATGGGCCGTGCCGATTTCCAGACGTCCCGACGGCGAGACCACCAGCGTATCGACCAGAAGCCTGCTGTCCTGATCGGTCGCGAAATGCAGTTCGCCATCGACGCGAACGGTAAAGATCGAGGCGTCGTTCTGCTGGCTGTAGCCGACCGAGATGCCCTCGGGGATCAGCACGCGCGCACCCTCGCCGGGAACTTCGCCGTTGTGCCAGGTGGACGGGTCGTTCCAGTCGCCATGACCGATCGCCACATGAGTGGAGTCGCTGCGATCGACCAGATTCAGCGTCGCCATGTGGTTGGCCATCCCGGCCGGATGCCCCTCCATCGTGTCTTCGGGCATGTTCATGACCATGTTGACGAAGGCCGCGATCTCGGCCGGGGTCTGCGGCGGATCGATCGGCTCGAACGAGCCGCCGTGGTGATGCCCACCTGATCCGCTGTCGCCACCATCCGAGCCGCCATGATCGCCCGAACCACTGTCGCCACCGTCCGAGCCGCCATGATCGCCCGAGCCACTGTCGCCGCCGTCCGAGCCGCCGTGATCGCCCGATCCGCTGTCGCTGCCGTCTGAACCGCCGTGATCGTCCGATCCGCTGACATCGACCAGAACGCGCGCTTCGTCGCGCCCGCCATTTCCGTCACCCACAAGATAGCTGAAGCTGCCGTCACCTTCGCCGTTTCCGACAAACCGGATCTGGTCGCCGACGATCTCGGCGGTGCCGTTGGTCACGTCGTCAAGGCGGATAATCGACAGCTCGTCACCGTCCGCATCACTGTCGTTCTGCAGCAGATCGGCGATGTCGATGGTCAGAACCTGTCCGGCCTCGACCTCATAGCCGTCGTCGTCTGACGCCTGGGGTACATCGTTGACGGAAGTTACATTGACCACGACCCGAGCCGCGTTGATGTGACCGTTGCCGTCGTTCACGAAATACACGAAGCTGTCCCGACCATTGAAATTGTCATCGGGAACATAGGTCACTGTGCCGTTCGGATTTCTGACGACCGTCCCGTGCTCGGGCTGATCGAGACGATACATCGTCAACGGATCGCCATCGGGATCGATATCGTTTTCAAGAGGATTCAGCGTCAGCTGTCCGTCCTCGTCGATCCGGCGAATGTCATTTCGCGCGTCCGGTGCCCGGTTCTCCTCAGGGGTGCCGGTCGCACCACCGGTGACAGCAATAGACACGGTGGCCGTATCGCGCCCGCCGTTCCCGTCGCCCACGACATAACGGAAGCTGGCGTCGCCCGCGCCGTTGCCGATGAACCGGATCTGGTCGCCAACAATATCGGCGGTCCCGTTCCTGACATCGCTCAGTCCCACGATCGACAACGAATCGCCGTCGGAATCGCGGTCATTCGACAGAAGTTCGGCGATGTCCAGCATGAGGGTCTGGCCGGCCGCGACCGAGAAACCGCCGTCGCCGGCAGCCTCGGGCACATCGTTCACCGGCGATACGTCGATGACCACGCGGGCCGTATCTTCGCCGCCGCGCCCGTCGGAAATCGTATAGGTAAAGCTGTCGCGGCCATGAAAATCGGCCTCTGGAACATAGGTCAATGTCCCGTCGGCGTTGCGCGTGACCGTGCCGTGATCGGGATCGCCGACGGCGCCGAGGGTCAGGCTGTCTCCGTCTGCGTCCGTGTCGTTCGCCAGCGGATCCAGCGTAAGTCGTCCATCCTCAGCAAGCTGCCTCGGATCATCGCGAGATTCTGGTGCAGTATTCTCAGGTATATCGGTGGTCTCGGCCGCATATCTCAACCTGTCGCCGCCAAGATATTCCAGCGGACCACCGTTCAGCCGATGCCCGATGCGCAGTTCGGATGCGCCCCACTGTTCGAAGTAATCGACATTGATCGTGTACCACCCGGCTTCGCTGACCGTCACCTGACCCTCGGTCAGACCGCTTGCGCGCGGATCGGAATATTGCGCGACCAACTCGTCACCAATGGTCAGGCGAAACCCGTCATCGGTCATGTTGTAGAAACTGTGCCGCCCGGCCTCGAGATAGATCTGTCCCGAAAAATGCAGCGCATACTGGTCCGAAATGGCGCGGGTCGCCGGATCGCTCAGCGTTTCCGCGTCCTCGCCAAGAAAGTCGCGCAGCGCGCCGTATGAAGCAGAATAATCGAACGCGTCCGATACAAAGGTCGCGTCCGGGTCGCGCTGCATCCTGTCGAGTGCGTCGAACAGGCTGTCAAAGTCGTCGCCTGTATATACCGCGCCCTGCAGGCCTGTTTCATAGTTCACGCCCGTCGACAGATCGCCCGCCGAAACCGGAGTCCTAGCCATTTCCCGAAGACCTTCCCAATAGATTTCCCGCGACCCGGGCACGGTGCCCGGTGTCGGTCAGTCGATTTCGTTTCCGACGCGGCCAAGAAGGCATAAACAACTTAACATGGTACTAACGGAGAATGCGCCGAGAGGTTAGCGCGACCATATTTTAGGCCATGAACGCGGTGCAAGGATGGGTCCATGCTAATAGGCGGGATCGGCGGTTTTTTACCATCCCGCAGAAAACCTAGGCACAGCCGCGCCAACTGAACCGAATAAGATCAATTTGATCATCGCGTGGAACGCGAATCATCCATCATTTTAGAACCTGCAATTACAGGAAATGCGAACATAACGCTCATAATGACCCGATGTTTCGACTCGCGGTTTTGCGAATCACCTTGCTTTGCAAACGCAGGAAATTCCTGCCTTCCGCATCCGATGGAATTCCGAAAATTTTACCTATTCTTTACAAAGAGCACCGAGGAACTTCGAAAATTGTCAAATCGGCCTGCTTCCCGAGAATGCCGCAGGGCAGCGAAGTGATAAAAACACTGTCGCTGGCATTATTTCACTGCACATATGAACAAGCGCCGGCGTTTGCGCCGCATCGCTCTGGCTACGTTTTCGGATTGGTGTATGGGCCTCGGCAAGTCATGTCAGGCAAAGAAGTTTTCCGCCCAACTTGGTGTCATGAAGACATGCAACTGGGCGGAAAAATGCAAAATGCAGAATAATGTCGGGACTAAACCACTAACCGCATTTTGAGTGACCGCAGCTTGGACAGGTCATGCAGCCTTCGACCATGCGCATTCCATATTGCCCGCATGACGGACAGGCGGGACCGCGCGGCGCTTCGCCCACGGCGACCGCCTCGGCCTTCGGGTCGGTTTTCAGCCCCATCCCTTCGCCTTCCAGGAAGCCGATCGAGATCATGTGGCGTTCGATCACACCGCCGATCGCCGCCAGGATCGAGGGCACATAGCGGCCCTGCATCCAGGCGCCGCCGCGCGGATCGAAGACAGCCTTCAGCTCCTCGACCACGAAGGATACATCGCCGCCGCGCCGGAACACGGCCGAGATCATCCGCGTCAATGCGACCGTCCAGGCATAGTGTTCCATGTTCTTCGAGTTGATGAAAACCTCGAACGGACGGCGATGCCCTCCCTGCACGATATCGTTGACGGTGATATAGATCGCGTGTTCGCTGCCCGGCCATTTCAGCTTGTAGGTCGTGCCTTCCAGCGCGGCGGGCCGGTCCAGGGGCTCGGTCAGATAGACCACGTCGGCACCCTTGTCGGCCTCGGGGGTGCTTTCGGTTTTTTCGCTGACCGACAGGACGCTGCCCGTGACCTCGTTGGGACGGTAGGTGGTGCAGCCCTTGCAGCCCAGATCCCAGGCCGACAGATACACGTCCTTGAAATCCTCGAAGCTGATATCTTCGGGGCAATTGATCGTCTTGCTGATCGAACTGTCCACCCAGTCCTGCGCCGCCGCCTGCATGGCCACGTGGTCCTTGGGCGCCAGGGTCTGCGCATTGACGAAATAGTCCGGCAGCGGCGCATCACCTTTCAGGTCGCGCCACATCTGGACGGCGTAATCGACGACCTCTTCCTCGGTCCGCGAGCCGTCCTTTTGCAAGACCTTGCGCGTGTAGGCATAGGCAAAGACCGGCTCGATCCCCGAAGAGACGTTGCCCGCATAGAGGCTGATCGTGCCGGTCGGCGCGATGCTGGTCAGCAGCGCGTTGCGGATACCATGCTTTGCCACCGCGTCGCGCACCTCGGCGTCCATTTTCGACATGAAACCCGAGGCAAGGTATTTCTTGGCATCGAACAGCGGGAAGGCGCCCTTTTCCTTGGCCAGATCGACGCTGGCCAGATAGGCGGAATTGGCGATGGCCTTCATCCAGGCGCGGGTCTGTTCCACCGCATCTGGCGCGCCGTAACGCAGGCCCAGCATCAGCAGCGCATCGGCAAGGCCCGTCACGCCCAGGCCGATCCGGCGCTTGGCCTGCGCCTCGGCCTCTTGCTGGGGCAGCGGGAATTTCGAGGCGTCGACGACGTTGTCCATCATCCGGATCGCGGTGCGGACCAGATCGTCCAGCGCCTTTTCATCCAGCTTCGCCGCGTCGGTGAACGGGTCGGTGACCAGCCGCGCCAGGTTGACCGAACCCAGCAGGCAGGCGCCATAGGGCGGCAGCGGCTGTTCGCCGCAGGGATTGGTCGCGGCAATCGTCTCGGCGTAGTTCAGGTTATTGGCCTTGTTGATCCGGTCAATGAAGATCACGCCCGGCTCGGCGTAATCATAGGTTGCCTTCATGATCCGGTTCCACAGATCGCGCGCCTGAACCGTGCGATAGACCTTGTCGCCATAGGTCAGTTCCCACGGACCGTCGGCCTTGACCGCCTCCATGAAGTCGTCCGTGACCAGAACCGACAGGTTGAACATGCGCAGACGCGCACTGTCCTGCTTGGCCTCGATGAACTGTTCGATATCGGGATGGTCGCAGCGCATCGTGGCCATCATCGCCCCACGCCGCGACCCGGCCGACATGATCGTGCGGCACATCGCGTCCCAGACATCCATGAAGCTCAGCGGCCCGGACGCGTCCGCCGCGACGCCCTTCACCTCGGCGCCGCGCGGGCGGATGGTGCTGAAGTCATAGCCGATCCCGCCCCCCTGCTGCATGGTCAGCGCGGCTTCCTTCAGCATGTCGAAGATGCCGCCCATGCTGTCGGGGATCGTCCCCATGACGAAGCAGTTGAACAGCGTCACCGCCCTGCCCGTTCCGGCCCCCGCAAGGATGCGGCCGGCCGGCAGAAACTTGAAATCCTCAAGCGCGGCATAGAACCGGTCTTCCCATTTCGCAGGCTCTGCCTCGACCCGCGCAAGATCGCGCGCAACACGGCGCCAGCTGTCCTCGATCGAGGTATCGACGGGCTGTCCCGCGCCATCCTTCATCCGGTACTTCATGTCCCAGATCTGTTCGGCGATAGGGGCGGCAAAGCGGGTCATGGGGCATTCCTTGGTATCGAGGGCGGGAAACTGTACCAGATATTGTCGGATCTGCGAAGCTTCAATCGCTTTTTTCCACGGCCCGAATGTTCCCTTCAAGCCCTTGGCGAACCGCGATTTCGCATTTCAGAGAAAGGGTCTTGCGCGTCTCGTCGGCGACGGGAATCGGCGCATGCAGAATGACATCGACGCTTCCCTGGCGGGGTGCCGACAACACGGCCAGCAGATGATCGGCCAGTGCCATGTCGGCCCACCAGCCATAGAACCGCGGATCCGCGTCCGGCGGCGCGTGATAGATCACGCTCATCGGCTGGATCGCCAGCCCGTCGGGCAGATCCGGGTCCAGAAACCCCTGAAACAGCGTCGGCTTGAACGGCAGGACACGCCTGCCATCGGTCGATGTGCCCTCGGGGAAGAACAGCAGGCGATGGCCCGCGCGGATCCGGGCCGCGAATTCCAGTGCCTGCGCCCGAGCGTGTTTCGGGTCGCGAACCACGAAATGCGTGTTCGTGACCGCCGTCAGGATATTGATTCCGGGCCAGCCCCGAACCTCGGCCTTGCTGACGAAAAAGATCGGCATGGCCGCATTCATCGCCAGGATGTCCAGCCAGCTTGAATGATTCGCCACGACCGCGCCGGGGCCGCGCATCGGCTGCCCCTTGCGCCGCCAGCCGATGCCAATGCAGCTTAAAACCAGCCTGCACGCCACCCGGACATGCGGCCCTGTCCAGGGTCGCCGCGCGCCGTGGACCAGACGCTCGATCCCGCGCATCGGCAGGATCAGGATCACCCCCGCCAGCAGCACCAGGATCGCCGGCACCCCGCGTCGGACGACCCGCCACCAGCCGCGGACGCCGCTGGGACGTGGCAGCGCGGGCGGCACGCCCGCCCGCCAGGTTGCGTCGCCTCGACCCGGGTCAATCCGGATGCCGCCCGAGGTTTCGGCTGATTGGCGGGTCATTGCGGTTGCCAGCGGCTTTCATAGAACTTGCGATGCTTCTCGGACATCATCTTGGTGTCCATCAGCAAAAAGACATCCGTGGTGTTGAAATCGCGATCCACGAAGGCACCGTCGCCCACCAGCCCGCCAAGCCGAAGATAGGCCTTGATCAAGGCCGGCATCGCCACCAGCGCCTCGCGGCGGTCAAGCCGGTCGGCGGGGATCAGGTTCATGTCCTGATACCCTTCGGATCGCGCACGCGGGCACAATTCGGCAGGTGCCAGATGATGGTGATGCAGCCAGCTCAGCGACGGCGCCAGCGTCTGGATATCGGTGCCGTGAAAGCTGGCGACGCCGAACAGAACCTCGATGCCCAGTTCCAGCACATAATCCGCCAGTGCATTCCACAGCAGGAACATCCCGGATCCGCCGCGATAGGCCGGATCGACACAGGACCGACCAAGTTCCAGCACCGAACGCCCCGAGTTTCGCAACGGCGTCAGGTCATATTCCGCATCGCAGTAAAATCGGCCGAATTCCCTGGCCCGCTGACCGGGCAGAAGGCGATAGACGCCGACGACGTGATCCAGTTCCTCGGCCGAACGGCGCCGGTCCACCAGGCACAGATGATCCACCACCGGATCGAACTCGTCCCGTTCCAGTCGCGCGTCGTGGTCCACCAGCGGTCCGGTGCCGCCAAGTTCCTCGATGAACACCCGATAGCGCAGCCGTTGCGCCGCCAGCAGATCGCGTTCGGTGGTGGCGATGCGGATGTCGAAATATGACGGATCAGACTTCATGCGGCCTTCATCTGCAAAGCATGCTGCGGCGCTGGCCTGTCTAGGGGGGGCGGCAGAGGTTTGCAACAGATGCGACGACCCGAAGCTGGCCGCGGATGCAACTATCTCTTGCATGGCACAATCTTTGATTGCAATCCTTGCGCCATGCACCGAACCGTTCATTCCTTGTCTAATCCCACGATCTGCAGCGTCACGCGACGACCGTCGATGACCTTCTTGCCCGCCTCGAGAAAGTTCACGGTGATCCGATCGCCAATGCGTGACTGGACCTGCCCGTCGCCCCAGTCGGGCGCGTCGGGATGTCTGACGATCATGCCGGGTTCAAGTATCTCGTTCACAGCCACCGCTCCGCTCAACCCCACGAAAGGTAATCCCGCATGAGCCTTGATACAACGCAGATCGCGCCGGGCGATCTTGCCGCATTGCTGGGGTCGCGCCTGTGTCACGATCTGGTTTCACCGCTGGGGGCGATCGGCAACGGCGTCGAACTGCTTGAAATGTCGCCAGATTTCCCGACGATCGCCCAAAGTCCCGAACTGCGTCTGATCGCGGAATCGGTGGCGGCGGCGCGGTCGCGAATTCAGGCGTTCCGGATGGCCTTCGGCCACGCGCAAGGCGATCAGCGGGTTGCGCGCGTCGAATTGTCCCGGCTGCTTGACGGTATGGCAGCGCATGGAAGGCTGCGGATCGAACTTGACGCCGACGGTGATTTCGCCCGCCCAGAGATCCGCATGGTGATGCTGGCGCTGATGTGCCTGGAAACCGCGATGCCCTGGGGCGGACGGGTCATGGTGCTGCGCAAGCTGCCCGGCTGGCAACTTGTGGCGGAAAGCGACCGGATGCGTCCCGACCCGGCGCTTTGGTCCTGGCTTTCGGACGGCGCGACCGGCCCGGCGCGCAATCCGTCACCAGCCGAGGTGCAATTCGCGTTGCTGGCCGAAGCCGCGCGCGGATCAAGCCGCGCGCTGGCGTGGGAGCTGGATGACAAAGGCGCCGAAATCGCCTTCTAGCCAGTCCCGGCATTTTCTCTAGCTTCTGATCGTGCCGTCTCCGCTGACCAGATACTTGAAGCTGGTCAGTTGTTCGGCACCGACCGGACCTCGGGCATGCATCTTGCCGGTCGCGATGCCGATTTCCGCGCCCATCCCGAATTCACCGCCATCGGCAAACTGGGTCGAGGCGTTGCGCATCAGGATCGCACTGTCCAGACCGGCGAAGAACCGATTGGCGGTGGCGTCGCGTTCGGTCAGGATGGATTCGGTGTGCTGGCTGCCATGGCGGCGGATATGGTCGATCGCCCCGTCAACCCCGTCGACCAGCTTCGCGGCGATGATCATGTCCAGAAACTCGCGCCCGAAATCGTCGGGCTGGGCCGGCACGGTGCCCGGCAGATCCGCCAGTTCGCCGTCGGCGCGCACTTCGACCCCGGCCTGCACCAGATCGGCGATCAGCGCCTCGCGCAGCGCAGGTTCGGCGCCACGGTCGATCAGCAGGCATTCGGCGGCACCGCAGATGCCGGTGCGGCGCGTCTTTGCGTTCAGCACCACACGCCGGGCCTTTTCGGCGTCGGCATCGCGATCGACATAGATGTGACATATGCCCTCGAGATGCGCGAAAACCGGCACCCGCGCCTCGCGCTGGACAAGCCCGACAAGGCCCTTGCCGCCGCGCGGGATGATGACGTCGATCAGTCCTTGCGCCCGCAGCATGGCCGACACCGCCGCGCGGTCCCGCGTCGGCACAAGCTGGATCGCCGCCTCGGGCAGCCCCGCCTGTCGCACCCCCTCGACCATGCAGCCATGAATCGCCTGGCTTGAATGCAGGCTTTCCGATCCGCCGCGCAGAATCACCGCATTGCCCGACTTCAATGCCAGCGCACCGGCATCCGCGGTGACGTTGGGTCGGCTTTCATAGATCACCCCGATCACCCCGATCGGCGTGCGAACGCGGCGGATATGCAGCCCGGTCGGACGGTCCCATTCGGCGACGACCTCGCCCACCGGATCGCGTTGCTCGGCCACGGCGCGCAGCCCGTCCTCGATCCCGCGCAGCCGGTCCTCATCCAGCCGCAGCCGGTCGATCATCGCGTCGCTCAGCCCCTTGTCGCGACCGAACTGCAGATCGCGGGCATTCGCCTCGAGGATCGCCGGGACATTGCGTCGGATCGACTCGGCCGCACCGATCAGCGCGGCATGTTTGCGTTCGGCGCTTGCCGTCGCCAGTTCGACAGCCGCCGCGCGCGCGGCCTGTCCCATCTGTCCGATCAGCGCCTCGGCGTCGTCCATATCCTTCATCGCCCGTGATCCTTGCCCGTCATTTTTCGAATGTAACGCCCGTTCCGCGCGCCCGCGCGACCCGGAGCCCCTGCATAACCAATCGGAATACAGAACAGGAGTCCCGATATGACCATTCGTTTTCTCGCGATCAACAGCGCGACCGCGTGGGCGTTGCGAACCGGGCTTGATGCAAATGGCATGGCAGCGGAACATGCGGGTCCGTCAACCGGCACCGGCACGCCGTGTCGGCATTGCCTGCGGCAGGTTCCGCCGGGCCGCCCGTATCTGATCGCAGCGCACCGGCCCTTTTCGGGCCTGAACCCCTATACCGAAACCGGTCCGATCTTTCTGTGCGAGGACGGGTGTCCGATGGCAGGAACCGGATTTCCGAATGACATCCTGACCGCGCAGGCCCATATCGTGCGCGGCTACTGCAGCAGGGAACGCATCCTTTACGGCACCGGAGGGGTGATCGCGACCGAACACATCTCCGCGCGCTGCACCGAACTTCTTGCACGGCCCGAGGTTGCGTTCGTCCACGTCCGGTCGGCCAGCAACAACTGCTTTCTGTGCCGTGTGGAACGCGCCTGATGAGATCACGCGGCAAGCAAGCGAGCCTGCACTGAAAGGAAGGGAAATGGCGCGGTTGACGGGGCTCGAACCCGCGACCCCCGGCGTGACAGGCCGGTACTCTAACCAACTGAGCTACAACCGCGCATATATCCGGGCGAAAGGTGTAAGTGGCGCGGTTGACGGGGCTCGAACCCGCGACCCCCGGCGTGACAGGCCGGTACTCTAACCAACTGAGCTACAACCGCACACTCACCTTGCTCCGGCTGATCGCCCGCCGAAGTGAGGGGCGGTTTACGCAGTGCGCACGGTCGCGTCAAGAGAGCAGAACAAAAAATCGCGCCGTCATTTTCGCGGCGCGGAAGGCCTAGTGCGGATGGCTGATCCGACCGCCGCAACTGGGCGTCGGGACTCCGGTCGTCAGCGGACCCGAAATGGGCAATCCACGCTGGACACGCACCGCAAGCCATCCGAAGGCCTGCGCCTCCAGCATGTCGCCATCCAGCCCTGCCGCCTCGACCGGTTGCACATCCGCATCGAGCCGCTCGCGCAGCGACCGCATGATCGCCGCATTGCGCCGCCCGCCGCCGCAGACCAGCACCGTGTCCGGGGCCGACGGCAGCCATCTCCACCCCGATGCCACCGCCCCCGCCAACGCAGCCACCAGCGTCGCGGCGGCGTCGGCGTCGTCCAGATCCTGAACAGCGCGCGGCAAGTCTGCGAACTGGTCACGATCCAGGGATTTCGGCGGTGGCCGTTCGAAATAGGGATGGCGCAGGAAATCCCCCACGATACGTTCATCCGCGTGGCCTGACGCGGCCAACGCGCCGTCGGCGTCATGGGGGAGACGACGACGTGTCCGCATCAGGTCGTTGATCGGTGCGTTGGCGGGACCGGTATCAAAGGCCAGACACGCGCCGGGCGCTTCGGGCGCGGACGCGGCCGGATCGACCCAGGTGATGTTGCCCACCCCACCCAGATTGAGAAACGCAACCGGGCTGCGCGCCAACAGACCGTTTCCGGCGGCCCAGTCCGCACAGGCCCAATGGAAGAACGGTGCCAGCGGTGCACCTTCGCCGCCGCGCCGCACATCCTCGCGGCGGAAATCCCAGATCACGGGTCGCCCGGTGGCGCGCGCCAGTGCCGCACCGCTGCCTGCCTGATGCGTACCGCGACCGCGCGGATCATGGGCCAGCGTCTGGCCGTGATAGCCGATCACCTCGACCTCGGGAAATTCGCCAGCCAGCGCGGCATGGCTCGCGACCGAAATGTCGGCGGCGTCCGCCACCCCCTCATCGCCGGGCCAGCGCCCAAGCGCCGCGTGCAGCGTGGCGGATTCGTTGTCGGAATACGCCCGGAACGCGCTGCGACCAAAGCCACCGATACGAACGCCGTCGGTCTGGATCAGCGCCGCATCGACACCGTCCATAGATGTGCCAGACATCATTCCCAAGGCCCGTATCATCATGCTTTTCCTTTGCTTCCCCAGCCGGTATATCCGCCCCGATCAGAAGGAAACAGCCCATGACCCATGCCCCAAAGTCCGACTTCCTGCGCGTGATGATCGAACGCGGCTATGTCGCCGACTGCACAGATTACGAAGGGCTGGACCGGGCGCTGCTGGCCGGGCCGGTGACGGCCTATATCGGCTATGATGCGACCGCGGCATCCTTGCATGTGGGCCATCTGCTGAACATCATGATGCTGCGCTGGTTCCAGAAGACCGGCAACCGGCCGATCACGCTGATGGGCGGCGGCACCACCAAGGTCGGCGATCCGTCCTTCCGGTCCGAGGAACGGCCGCTTCTGGACGCCGCGGCGATCCAGTCGAATATCGACGGCATGGGCCAGGTCTTTGCCCGCTATCTGGACTATGGCGACGACGCGGCGCTGATGCTGAACAACGCCGAATGGCTGGACGGTCTGAACTACCTGGAATTCCTGCGCGATATCGGCCGGCATTTCAGCGTCAACCGGATGCTGAGCTTCGAGTCGGTGAAATCCCGGCTGGACCGCGAACAGTCGCTGTCCTTCCTGGAATTCAACTACATGATCCTGCAGGCTTATGATTTTCTTGAACTTCATCGCCGCTATGGCTGCCAGTTGCAGATGGGCGGATCGGATCAATGGGGCAATATCGTCAACGGGATCGACCTGACCCGGCGCGTGGACGATGCGGTGATCTGGGGGCTGACCTCGCCTTTGCTGACGACCAGCGATGGGCGCAAGATGGGCAAGTCTGCGGGCGGTGCGGTCTGGCTGAGCAGCGCGATGCTGTCGCCATACGAGTTCTGGCAGTTTTGGCGCAACACCACCGACGCCGATGTGGGCCGTTTCCTGAAGCTGTATACTGAACTGCCGGTCGAGGAATGCGACCGTCTTGGCGCGCTGCAAGGGTCCGAGATCAACGAGGCCAAGATGCGCCTTGCCAACGAGGTGACAACGCTTCTGCACGGTGCCGACGCGGCAGCCAGCGCCGAGGCGACGGCTCGCGAGGTCTTCGAACAGGGCGGTGCGGGCGGCGATCTGGAAATCGCCACCCTGCCCGCCGGGTCGCTGGACGGCGGATTGTCGGTCGTTCAGATGCTGGTCCAGACCGGCATCACCACCAGCGGCAAGGAGGCCAAGCGCCTGATCGCCGAAGGCGGGCTGCGCCTGAACAACGATCCCGTCAGCGATCCGCAACTGCCCATCGACGCGGCGCTGATCGGCGTCGGGCTGAAAGTCTCGGTCGGCCGGAAAAAGCATCGCATGGTGCGGATCGGCTAGCATCGCGCCCCTGTAACGTCTCGGTGACGCGGCGTTACGGAGGCTGGAAATGGCGTGTGGTGCCGACTAAGTGGCCGCGCGTGGAGGGGATCACTCCATGACCGGAGACAAGACATGAGCCGAGCGTCAAAGCCGCAAAGCATCGCAGATCGCAAGCGCGCCCAGGAGGCCGAAGCGGTGCTGGAACAGATGTATGCCTATTTCAGCCGAGAGGAACGGCCCCGCATCGTCGTAACCGAATTCGACGCGCAGCGCGCGGCCTGATCGCCCATCTCTGACCAGCCCGGCAAGCATCAGCAGCGTGCGCCCCCCGACGCGCCAGCGGTGATTGACGACAGCGTGTCAGCGTGCCACGGCCTTGGGATATCCGCTGTCGCGCAATCGGTTCAGCGCCTCGACCAGATCGCGCCGGTCGGTGAACGGCCCTGCCAGAATGACCCTCAGGACGCGATCACCGTCACGGTCGCGCCTCTGCGCGACGCGAAAACCCATCGCGGACAGTTTGCGGATGGCGGACACCGCGTTCCCGTCATCCGCGTATCCGCCGATCTGGACATAGCGCGCCGAGGCCGGGATCATCTCGACCGTGGGCGCCTGCGCCTGGGCTGACCTGGACGCCAGTCCGCGACCCTGCGCAGAACTTGCGACCAGTGCCGGATCGGATTTGCGGGTGGGCGAGACGGCGTTGTCTGTCCGGCGATCCACGGCAACTGACGCTGCAGCCGGCGGACCGGGCCGTTTCGTTTCCGGTCTGGCGGACGACGCGATTTCCGCGTTCTCGCGTTCGTCGCTTTTCCCGGCCTTGATGATCCGTTCTTCAGGCACCGGGGCGCGCATGCCTGCGCACAGCCCCTGCGTGACGTCGCCGCCAAGGATAGGTGCGGCGTTCCCGACCGGCTGATATCCCAGCAAGTCGCAAAGCCTGGAACTGCTGCCTGCAGCGCCGGACAGAACGCCACGCAACGCCGCCTGCTGCGCGGCAAGCTGACCCAACTCGGCTGCGACCGGATCATTGCGGCGAAGGATCGGTGGATCGCGGCGTTCCGCGACCGGCGCGGGGTCCGCGTTGAATTCCCCTTGCCGCAAGCCCGACGCAAGCGTGTCGATCAGGATATCCTCGGCAGAAGGCTGCGATTCATCCTGGGTAGAGGACAAGACACGTTCGCTGTCGGGATCCGTGCGCCGCGATGACAAGGTCGGGGGAAAACCGCAGATGGCCGCGCCGGATCTGTCCAGACGCGGAACCCATCCGCTGCCGTCGCGCAGGAAAACGCAGCCGTCGCCGTCGATATACTGGCCGCCGGCGAAATCCGGCGGCGGTTGCGGCACCGGGGCAGCCTGCCCCGTGGCCGTCAACGCCATCACCCAGACCGCACACCACGACACCCGCATCCATCCACCCGCGATTCGACCATTTGGCCCAGTCCTAGGCCAAAAGCCTGAAACACAGGTTAACGACCGGGCTATTTGGTGCCGAACATCCTGTCTCCGGCGTCGCCCAGCCCCGGGACGATATAGCCGTGATCGTCCAGGCGTTCATCCAGCGCGGCGGTCCATATCGGCACGTCGGGATGGGCCTCGCGCATTCGCGCAACACCTTCTGGTGCGGCCAGAAGGCACAGGAAACGCAGGTTTTTCGCCCCGCGCGCCTTCAGCATGTCGATGGCCGCGACCGAGGAATTGCCGGTTGCCAGCATCGGATCGACGACAATGGTCATGCGCTGATCCAACGCCGGCACCTTGCAATAATATTCGACCGGCTGCAGCGTTTCGGGATCGCGGTAAAGCCCGACGAATCCGACACGCGCCGCCGGGATCAGTTCAAGGATCCCGTCCAGCAATCCGTTGCCCGCCCGCAGGATCGAGATCAGAGCAAGCTTCTTGCCCTCCAGCGTTGGCGCCTGCATCTGGCACAGCGGGGTCTCGATGGTCGTCGTGGTCAGTTCCAGTTCGCGCGTCACCTCGTAAGCCAGAAGCAGGCTGATCTCCCGCAACAACCGCCGGAAGCTGGCGGTCGAGACCTCCTTCTGACGCATGATCGTCAGCTTGTGCTGGACCAGCGGATGGGTGATGATGGTCAGATGCGGGTCGGTCACGGGAATTCCTTTCTCAGCCTGTCGCGGGTCGGCGTATCGCAGAACGCGGCTTCGACGGCCCATCGGTTGATCTGTGCGAAGTCGTCATCGCCCCAACCGAAGGCATCGGCAAGCCGGTCGTATTCATGCCGCATGGTCGTGTGGAAGAACGGCGGGTCATCGGTCGAGACGGTCACCTTGACCCCGGCATCCGCCAGCCGTGCGATCGGATGCACCGACCAGTCAGGATACAACCCCAACGCCACGTTCGAGCCGGGGCAGACCTCCAGCACGGTGCCGCACGCAACCAGATCCCGGACCAGCGCGTCATCCTCGATCGCGCGGACGCCGTGTCCCAGCCGCGTCACGCCCAGATCCAAAGCCTGCCGGATGCTTTCTGGCCCGCCCCATTCGCCGGCATGGCAGGTCAGGCCCAGTCCCGCCTCGCGCGCGCAATCGAAACTCCACCGATAATCGGTCGCCTTTCCAACGGCCTCCGCGCCACCCATGCCAAATCCGGTGATCCAGTTCCCGGCGGTTTCCGCCGCGCACAACGCCGACGCCTTGGCACGATCAGGTCCGAAATGCCGGATGCAGGTGACGATGCCACGGCTGTCGATGCCGTGGGCGCGCATCTGATCTGCGACCTCGACCATCGCTGCCAGATAGTCGCGCCAAGCGGTCAGATCGCCACCGCCACAAAATTCCGGAGAGACGAAAAGCTCGGTATAGATCACGCCCTGCTCGGCACTGCGTTCCAGCACGTCGCGCAGCAGCCGCGCATAGTCGCGCGGAGTCTGCAACACGCTTGTCGCGGCCTCATAGACCCGCAGGAAATCGTCGAAACCGTCATAGGCATAATGTCCGCGCGCGTCGAAGATCCTCGACAGATCGGCATGTTTTTCCGCGGCCAACGCACGGACCAGATCCGGCGGCGCCGCGCCTTCCAGATGAAGATGAAGTTCTATCTTGTTCAAATAAAAGACTTTCCATTTTGCGGCGCGGGCAGTTCCAGATGCGCCATGATCGAAGCGCCGATATCGCTGAAGCCGACCAGCCCGATCCCCCGCGCCCCAAGGCCGAAGCCCAGCACCGGCACCCGTTCGCGCGTGTGGTCGGTGCCGGTCCAGGATGGATCGTTGCCGTGATCAGCAGTGAAGATCGCCAGATCGCCCGGCCCAAGCAAGTCCATGAACCGGCCCGCCACGCTGTCGAACCATTCCAGCTGTGTGGCGTAGCCGGGAATGTCGCGGCGATGGCCGAAATTGGTGTCAAATTCGACGAAATTGGCAAATGTCAGGCTGCCGCGTTCGGCCTCGCGCCCCAATCGCAGAAGGTGATCGGCCAGATCGGCGTCGGACTTTCCCTTGTGCAGATGCGTGATGCCACGATGGCTGAAAATATCGCCGATCTTGCCGACGGCATGCGTCACGCGCCCGGCGCCGGCAGCAATGTCCAGAATCGTGTCCGCGGGCGGTGCGATGGCGAAGTCGCGGCGATGGGGCGTGCGGCTGAATTCGCCCGGTCGTTCACCCAGGAACGGCCGCGCGATGACGCGGCCCACGCGCATCTGATGCAACATCGGCGCCAGCCCCTCGCACAGCGCGATCAGGCGATCCAGGCCGAAATGATCCTGATGTGCGGCGATCTGCAGCACGCTATCGACCGAAGTATAGCAGATCGGCCAGCCGGTCCTGAGATGTTCGGCCCCGAAATCCTCGATCACCTGGGTTCCCGATGCATGGCAATTGCCCAGAATGCCCTGGGTTCCGGCCAGTTCGCAGATGCGCGCAGTCACCGCGTCGGGAAAGGCCGGGACGGTCTTCGGAAAACAGGTCCATTCCCACGGCACCGGCACGCCGGCGATTTCCCAATGACCGGATGGCGTATCCTTGCCGGGCGAAATCTCTGTCGCGCCGCCCCATAACCCTTCTGCGGCCGCCGTCAGCCCCGGCGCGTCCAGCCCCGAGGCAAGCCGGATCGCCGCGCCAAGTCCCAGACGATCCAGATTGGGCAGGTGCAGTGTCTGCGCCTGGGCGATGTGGCCGACGGTATTCGCGCCGGTATCGGGCGTATCATTGTTGAAAAACTGCCCGGCATCCGGCGCCCCGCCGATGCCGACACTGTCCATGACGATCAGGAAGGCGCGGTTTCGGGTCATGCACTGATCCTGTCACGGACCAGCGGACCCGCCACGGCGGGTTCACCAATCCTGTAGGCGGCCTGCACGGCGGCAATGGCGATACCCGCAGCAGTCTCGTCGGCGGCATGAACCATCGCCACGGGCCTGTCCGATCCGACCGGTTCGCCCAACTTGGCCAACGCGCTCAGACCCACGCGATGATCGATCCTTTCACCAGCGCGGACCCGCCCGCCGCCAAGCGCGACAATGGCGTGTCCCAGCGCGGTCACGTCGATCCCCGCGACCGCGCCCTGCCCGACCGGAACCGGACGAATGACAGGGGCTGTTTCAAGATACGCGTCGGGCCGGTCCAGCAGGTCGTGCGGCCCGCCCTGCGCGGCAACCATCAGACCAAAGGTCTCGGCCGCCGCGCCCGACTCGATCAGGCCTGCAAGACCATCCGGGTCCCGGCCGACCAGACGCAGACATTCGGCCGCCAGTTCCAGCGTCAGATCGCGCAGCGCGCCGCCTTCGCCGCGAAGGACGCGGATCGCCTCGGCGACTTCCAGCGCATTTCCGGCGCTGCGCGCCAGCGGCTGGTCCATGTCCGAAATCAGCGCCGAGCTGCGGCAGCCCGCGCCATTCGCGGTCTGCACCAATGCGCGTGCCAGCCGGTCGCTGCTGTCGGGCTTCTTCAGGAAGGCACCCGACCCCGCCTTAACGTCCAGCACCAGCGCATCCAGCCCCGCCGCCAGCTTTTTCGACAGGATCGAGGCGGTGATCAGGTCGATCGATTCGACCGTGGCCGATTCGTCCCGGATCGCATAAAGTCGGCGATCCGCAGGCGCGAAATCGGCGGTCGCAGCAACGATCGCACAACCGACGTTTTCAACAATCCGGCGAAACTGTTCCTCGGATTGATCGCAAATATAGCCCGGGATCGCTTCCAGCTTGTCCAGCGTGCCGCCGGTGTGACCCAGCCCCCGCCCCGAGATCATCGGCACATAGACCCCGCCTGCCGCCAGAAGCGGCGCCAGGATCAGGCTGACCGTGTCTCCGATGCCGCCGGTCGAATGCTTGTCCAGCACCGGACCCGGCAGTTCCCAGCGCATCACATGACCGGAATCCCGCATCGCGCGGGTCAGCGCCACGCGGCCGTTGTCGCCCGCACCCCGCGTCAGCACCGCCATCGCAAAGGCGCCCGCCTGCGCATCGCTGACCGACCCGTCGGCCAGCCCCTGCGCGATCAGCGACGCGCCCGGCCCGTCCAGACCCCGGCCATCGCGAATGGCCGCTATGACCGCGCGCGGATCTGTCATTCGGCCTTGCTCATATGGCCTGCGTCGAAGCGGCCGGGCAGCAATTCACCGATCGTCGTCGCCAGGGTCGCACCATCGATCGTCGCCAGCAGAACCGGCGTGTCATGACGCCCGAACTCGGCCAGCTTCTGCCGGCACCCCCCGCAGGGAGGAACCGGAGACGGGCTGTCCGCGATCACCACCACCTCGACCAGTTCGGTCTCGCCCGCCGCGACCATGGCGGCAATCGCCCCAGCCTCGGCGCAGGTGCCTTCCGGATAGGCCACGTTTTCGACATTGCAGCCGCGATAGATGGCGCCGGACGGGCCGCGCACCGCCGCCCCGACCTTGAACCGCGAATAGGGCACATAGGCCATTTCGCGAACCTCTCGCGCCGCATCCAGAAGTGACATGGCTTACCCTCTTTCCGGTCGATGATGGCAGTTTTGCGCCTTGGGCGGCACCAACGCAAGCCGAAGCCGCCTGTTCCTTGTCCAAGAAATGGTTTAACGGTGAACTAAATTCCCAGACGGAGGGGCAAGGATGGAAGATCGCAGGCAGGACAACGCGCGTCAGGCGGCACTGGATTATCACGAATTTCCGCGGCCCGGCAAACTCGAGATCCGGGCGACGAAGCCGCTGGCGAATGGACGCGATCTCAGCCGCGCCTATTCACCGGGCGTCGCCGAAGCCTGCCTGGAAATCAAGGCCGATCCGGCAACCGCCAGCCGCTATACCGCGCGCGGAAACCTGGTCGCCGTGGTGTCGAACGGCACAGCCGTGCTTGGCCTGGGCAATATCGGCGCCGCCGCCTCCAAGCCGGTGATGGAGGGCAAGGCGGTCCTGTTCAAGAAGTTCGCGAATATCGACTGCTTCGACATCGAGGTGGACCAGTCCGATCCCGAGAAACTTGCCGATATCGTCTGCGCGCTGGAACCGACCTTCGGTGCGATCAATCTGGAAGACATCAAGGCGCCAGACTGTTTCATCGTCGAGAAGCTGTGCCGCGAACGGATGAACATCCCGGTCTTTCACGACGACCAGCACGGCACCGCTATCGTCGTCGGCGCCGCCGCCACGAACGCGCTGCGCGTGGCTGGCAAGACGTTCGAGGATATCAAGGTCGTCTCGACCGGCGGCGGGGCGGCTGGAATCGCCTGCCTGAACATGCTGCTGAAGCTGGGCGTCAAGCGAGAGAATGTCTGGCTGTGCGACATTCACGGGCTGGTGCATGAAGGCCGGGTCGAAGACATGAACCCGCAGAAGTCCGAGTTCGCGCAAGCCAGCGACCTGCGGACCCTGACCGAGGTGATCGGCGGTGCGGACCTGTTCCTTGGGCTTTCGGGACCGGGGGTACTGAAGCCCGAAATGGTCCAGAAAATGGCCGAACGTCCGATCATCTTCGCGCTTGCCAATCCCACGCCGGAAATCCTGCCCGACGATGTGCGCAGCGTCGCGCCCGATGCGATCATCGCCACCGGCCGCAGCGACTTTCCGAACCAGGTCAACAATGTTCTGTGTTTCCCGTTCATCTTCCGTGGCGCCCTGGATGTCGGCGCAACGACCATCAACGACGAGATGGAGATCGCCTGCGTCGAAGGCATCGCGGCCCTGGCGCGCGCCACCACCGCCGCCGAGGCCGCCGCGGCCTATCGCGGCGAGACGCTGACTTTCGGGGCTGATTACCTGATCCCCAAACCGTTCGATCCGCGTCTTGTCGGCATCGTGTCCAGCTCGGTCGCGCGCGCGGCGATGGAATCGGGCGTAGCGACCCGCCCGATCAAGGATCTGGACGCCTACAAGCGCAATCTGGACGGGTCGGTCTTCCGTTCGGCGCTGATCATGCGCCCGGTCTTCGAAGCAGCGGCCACGTCGCAGCGCCGGCTGGTCTTCGCCGAAGGCGAGGACGAACGCGTGCTGCGCGCCGCCAACGCGATGCTGGAAGAGACAACCGACGTGCCGATCCTGATCGGCCGTCCCGATGTCATCTCGACCCGCGCCGAACGCGCCGGACTGCCGATCCGTCCCGACAAGGATTTCGAGATCGTGAACCCCGAGAACGATCCCCGCTATCGCGATTATTGGGAGACATATCACCAACTGATGGCGCGGCGCGGCGTCAGCCCAGACATCGCCCGGGCGATCATGCGCACCAACACCACCGCCATCGCCGCCGTGATGGTTCACCGGGGCGAGGCCGACAGCCTGATCTGCGGCACGTTCGGCCAGTATAATTGGCATCTGCAATATATCAGCCAGGTGCTTGCACGCGGCGGGCTGCATCCGGTCGGCGCCTTGTCGATGATCATTCTTGAAGACGGGCCGTTGTTTATTGCCGACACGCAGTGCCACAACGACCCCACGCCAGAAGAGATCATGGAAACCGTGCTGGGTGCCGCGCGCCATGTCCGCCGCTTCGGCCTGACGCCCAAGATCGCGCTGTGCGCCCATTCGCAGTTCGGCAACCTCGACACCTATACGGGCCGCAAGATGCGCGATGCGCTGGCGCTGCTGGACGCGCGCGAGCCGGACTTCATGTATGACGGCGAAATGCACGTCGATGCGGCGCTGGACCCTGCACTGCGCGAACGGATCTTCCCCGGCTCGCGGCTGGAAGGTGCGGCGAATGTTTTGGTCTTCCCGGGCACGGACGCCGCATCGGGTGTGCGCAACGCGCTGAAGATGCGCGCCAATGGTCTGGAAGTCGGCCCGATCCTGATGGGAATGGGCAACCGCGCCCATATCGTGACACCGTCGATCACGACGCGCGGTCTCTTGAACATGAGCGTGCTGGCAGGAACCCCCGTCGCCCATTACAGTTGACCCACGTCAGAAGCGGCGCGAGCGAATCACCCACGCCGCTTCTGACACGCGATCACGGGTGTTTTTGCAAACTCCGGCGCGGCGCGAAGCCGATTTTGCAGCGCCGCGCTGTTTGCAAACTTTGCCCGGCATGTTTAGCGAATTTTCGTCGCGGCCCCGTTTCCGATCCCGCTAACACTGTTGCGCGACGGCCTGACCGCCCCGTAACACTTCGGGCAGCGTCAAGGAGGGGGCATAAGATGGCATACAGCGACATCTATGACGGCTGGAAATCCGATCCGGAAGGTTTCTGGATGCAGGCCGCGGACAGGATCGACTGGGACAGCCCCCCCAGCAGGGCCTATTTCGATCAGGGGCCGGTGGGCGAATGGTTTGCCGACGGCATGGTGAATACCTGCTGGAACGCGGTCGATCGCCATGTCGAGGCCGGGCGCGGCGATCAGCTGGCGATCATCCATGACAGCCCGATCACCCACTCAACCCGCGGCATCACCTTTCGCGAATTGCAGTCACGCGTGGCCAGCCTTGCCGGCGCGCTGCGCGCCAAGGGTATCGAAAAGGGCGACCGCGTGATCATCTACATGCCGATGATCCCCGAGGCGCTGGAGGCGATGCTGGCCTGTGCCCGGCTGGGGGCGATCCACTCGGTCGTGTTCGGCGGCTTTGCCGCGCATGAACTGGCCGTCCGGATCGACGACGCACAGCCCAAGGCGATCATTGCAGCGTCCTGCGGGCTGGAGCCGGGACGGGTGATCCACTACAAGCCGTTGCTGGACGCCGCCATCGACGAGGCCAGGCACAAGCCCGATTTCTGCGTCATCTTTCAGCGGGAACAGGAAGTCGCCGGGCTGACACCGGGCCGCGATGTGGCCTGGCACGAATTCCAGCACGGCGTCGCCCCCGCAAATTGCGTGCCGGTCGAAGGCAACCACCCGGCCTATGTCCTTTATACGTCCGGCACGACCGGCCAGCCGAAAGGCGTGATCCGCCACACTGCCGGCCATCTGGTCGCGCTGAACTGGACGATGAGGAGCATCTACGGCGTCGATGCCGGCGATGTCTTCTGGGCGGCGTCCGATGTCGGCTGGGTCGTGGGCCACAGCTATATCTGCTATGGCCCGCTGATCGCGGGTGCCACCACCATCGTTTTCGAGGGAAAACCCGTCGGCACACCCGATGCCGGCACGTTCTGGCGGGTGATCCAGGATCATGGGGTGAAATCCTTCTTTACCGCGCCGACCGCGATCCGCGCCGTCAAGCGCGAGGATCCGAAGGGTGAACTGATCCGGGACTATGATCTGTCCAGCCTGCAGGCGGTATTCCTGGCCGGGGAACGCGCCGATCCGGACACGATCCAGTGGCTGGAAGATCAGCTGCATCTGCCGGTGATCGATCACTGGTGGCAAACCGAAACGGGCTGGGCCATCGCCGCCAATCCGTTCGGGATCGAAAAGATGCCGATCAAGAAAGGCAGCCCTTCGGTCGCGATGCCCGGCTATGACGTGCAGGTTCTGGACGAGGCCGGGCATCCGGTCGAACCCGGAACGCTTGGCGCCATCGCGATCAGGCTGCCGCTGCCGCCGGGCACGCTGCCCTCGCTGTGGAACGCCGAAGACCGGTTCCGCAGGGCCTATCTGGACCACTTTCCCGGTTACTACGAAACCGGCGATGCGGGCTATGTCGACAAGGACGGGTATCTTTACATCATGGCGCGCACCGACGACGTCATCAATGTCGCCGGGCACCGCCTGTCCACCGGCGCGATGGAAGAGGTGCTGTCGGGTCATCCGGCCGTCGCCGAGTGCGCGGTCATCGGCGTCGCGGACAGCCTGAAGGGACAGACGCCGCTGGGATTCCTGTGTCTCAAGAAAGGCGTGGAAACGCCCGACGACCAGGTGCTGCGCGAGGTCGTCGCCCGCGTGCGCGACCAGATCGGTCCGGTCGCGGCCTTCAAGCTGGCCTGCGTGGTGGACCGTCTGCCCAAGACCCGGTCGGGCAAGATCCTGCGCGCCACGATGGTCAAGATCGCGGATGGCGAGGATTTCAGGACACCCGCCACGATCGACGACCCGGCGATCCTGGACGAGATCAGGACCGCATTGAAGGGCATCGGCTATCCGAAAGCCTGAGACCGGCGCACTGCCCGCCCGCGCGCCTCAGCCCGGTCGGGTCAGGCTGCCGGCGGGTGTGCGGCGCGGTCGGCGGCGCAGCCTTGCCTCGCGCCACATCGCATAGCCCCCGGCGAACGCGATGATCGCCGCCCCGGCCAAAGTCCAGCCATCCGGTCTTTCGGAAAAGACAAGCACACCCAGGATGATCGCAAAGATCAGACGCGAATAGCGGAACGGTGCGATCGCGCCGATCTCGCCGATCCGTGTGGCGATCACCATGGTCATGTATCCCAGCAACCCGAACCCCAGCGAGACAGCCATCATCCCGGCTTCGACCGGGTTCGGCATCACCATGCTTTGCCCGCCGATCAGGACCAGAACCGCGCCTGCCACGGACATCGCCCCAAAGGCCGAAGCGGTCAGCAACCCCGAGCCGATCCGTGCGGGCAGTTGCCGCGTCACCAGATCGCGCACCGCCAGCGCGACCACCGCCACCAGGGCCAGAACCGACCCTGGCTGAAAGGCATCGGTGCCGGGCCGCACGATCATCATCACGCCAATGAGCCCGACGATGATCGAACTCCAGCGGCGCCAGCCCACAGGTTCGCCCAGCACCAGCGCGGCCCCCAATGTCATCAGCAGCGGCAGTGCCTGCAGGATCGCCGATGCGATGCTGAGATCACCGACCGACAAAGCGGTCAGAAAGCAGACGCCGCAGATCGCCTCGGACAGGTTGCGCAGCATGACGCCGCGATGCAGCAGGTCGCGCCAGCGCAGACCTTCCGTACTGTGCGCCACCCAGGCTCCGAACACCACCATCCCGGCAAAGCCGATCACCAGCAGCAACTGCCCGATCGAGATACCGCGCGACAGCAGCTTCAGCAGCGCATCCTCGCACGCGAAGGCGGCCATCCCCAGCGTCATCAGGGCGGCGGCGCGGGCATTGGGCGTCATGCGCCGTCCTCCACCCTTGCGACCAGCTGCGGCAGGTTGGCAATCGCGTCCAGATGATGCAGCCGCGGATGATCCGACGCCTCGGCCTGTTCGGCCAGCCAGGTCAGATCATGCGGAATGAAGACGCCGTGCCCGCCCAGTTCGACCACCGGCAGCACATCGCTGCGCATCGAATTACCGGCCATCATGAACCTGTCAGGCGCAACGCCGTGACGCGACAGAACGCGGGCATAGGCCTCGGGCGTCTTGTCGGCAAGAATCTCGACCGCGTGGAAACGCTCGGCCAGACCCGATGCGGCGATCTTGCGTTCCTGGTCCATCAGATCGCCCTTTGTGATCAGGAACAGTCGGCGCCCGTCCAGACCCGCAAGCGCGTCCTCGACCCCCTCGATCAGATGAACCGGGTGGGCCAGCATATCCTGGCCCAGTTCAAGGATGCGAGCGATGGCGCGGCCATCGATCCGGGCATCCGTCAGTTCGATTGCGGTCTGCACCATCGACAGCATGAAGCCCTTGATGCCGTATCCGTAACGCTGAAGGTTGCGCCGCTCGGTTTCGTAAAGCCGACTTGCCACGGTGTCGGGATCGCAGTGATCGGCAAGCAGCGCCGCGAACTCGGCTTCCGTGAGGCGGAAGAAGGTCTCGTTCTCCCACAGCGTGTCGTCGGCATCCAGCCCGATCGCGTCGATCATCGTCCCCTCCTGCGTCCAGATGCCGCAGCACCCGCGGCAAGGCGCACCGAGATCATGGCGCGTCGCGGTTGTCAAATGCGCCAGGCCACAGCGCATCCGCGACGACAGCCGTCGGCAGGGCCTTGATCCCGCGTCGAATATTGTTCCGGCGACGGGGCTCGCCCTGCCGGTCGCTGACCGCCGCGCCGTGCCGGTTCGGACAATCACGGACGCTCTCATCACGGTGATTGAGCGAGCTTAACGTTTTTGCTATGACTTGGGACTATGAAGAGGGCATCGAGACCGGTCCAACCGGCACCCCTCTCGCAGAGGATAGGTTCAGGAACCCCGAGGAGACAGTCCATGCTGAATCGCATCGTGATCGCGGCCGCCGCCGTGATGATGACCGCTCCGCTGGCCATGGCCGGCCCCATCGACAGTGCATGCATCAGATCCGACCGCGCGCGCGGCAACGCCCCGCTGTGCGGTTGCATCCAGCAGGTCGCCAACCAGTCGCTGTCGCGTTCCGATCAGCGCCGCGCGGCCGATTTCTTCCGCGACCCGCATCAGGCGCAGGTCGTGCGCATGTCGAAAAGCAACGCCGACAACGCATTCTGGGCGCGCTACAAGAAATTCGCAGGCGCGGCCGAGGCATATTGCCGCTGAGTGAATGCACATCACCGTCCTGACAGGCGCAGGCATTTCCGCCGAAAGCGGGCTTGCCACGTTTCGCGCCAGCGACGGGCTGTGGGAACAAAACCGGATCGAGGATGTCGCCACCCCCGAGGCCTTTGCCCGGGACCCTGATCTGGTGCATGGCTTTTACAATGCCCGTCGGGCCAGGGCCGTCGCCGCGCATCCGAACCCGGCCCACCGCGCGCTTGTCGAACTGGCACGCCATCACGATCTGACCCTGGTCACGCAGAATGTCGATGACCTGCATGAACGCGCGGGCAGCCCCGACGTGATACACATGCATGGCAGCCTGCGCCGCGCGCTGTGCGCGGCCTGCGAACATCGCTGGGACGCACCTGCGGCGATGTCGGTAACCGATCCGTGCCCGCGCTGCAACAAACCCGCGACGCGGCCCGACATCGTCTGGTTCGGCGAGATGCCCTATCACATGGAACGGATCTGGCAGGCGCTTGAGGCGGCCGACATCTTCGCGGCCATCGGCACCTCGGGCAATGTCTATCCTGCGGCGGGATTTGCGCAGCACGCGGGCAGGATGGGCGCGGAATGTCTGGAGTTCAATCTGGACGACAGCGCAAACGCCCGCGATTTCGACCGCCGCATTCATGGCCCGGCTTCGGCAACGGTGCCGGAATGGGTGAACGCGATCTGCCGCTGACGCGGGACGCGCCGTCACGCGGCTTTCATGATAGGATCGCAAGATCACCCTGTTGCGACCGATGAGGCCCTGTCATGAAACTCGCCGTCTGGAATCTGGAATGGCTGAACGACATGGTGACGACCGACGATCAGGGTCGACCGGTCCTGAAGCCGGGCGATGCGCGGGTGCGCGGACCCAAGCCACCCTGGCAGACCGAAAACCCGACCGTGGCCGAACGCAGCGCGCTGATCGCCGAGGGGCTGGCCGATCTGGATGCCGACGCCATCGTGGTGGTCGAGGGGCCGAATCTGACCGCCGAACTGCAGGCGATCTTCGACGCGCTGGCGCCGGGAGAATGGCTTTGCCATGTGCAGCGATCCCGTTATCAGTCGCGGCCCGGCGCGGACGGCCGCCGTCTGGGATCGGCGCAATGCGTGGGTATCGCGCTGCGCACCGATCGCGGCCTGTTCGCTGATCCGCCTGCGATCTTCTGGGACAGCGAGGATGCGGCCTCCGGCAGCATCCACGCAGCGTCGGAGCCGTTCTTCCTGGATATCGAAGAAGATGGCGTCTTCGAATGGTTCCGCTATGAGCGGCGTCCGCTGTATGTCGAGATCCGGCCCGCCAATGGTCGCCCGTTCCGCGTGCTGGGGCTGCACCTGAAATCCAAAGGGATCTTTCAGGCCTATGAATGGTCGAAATGGTGGCAACTGGCCGACGCGAACCGCCGCCGACTGCTGGCACAGTGCCGCCATATCCGGACACATTTCCTGGACCCCTATTTGACCGAGGCCGAAACCTCGGGGATACCGCTGGTCGTCTGCGGCGACATCAATGACGGCCCGGGCTTCGATACGTCCGAGATGCGCCTGCTGGCATCGGGTGTCGAGACGCTGATGGGATCGGTCTGGAAGCCCGTGCTGACACTTGGCAACGCGCTGTACGACAGCCTGCCGGTCAAGGATCGCGACGGCCTGGATTTCAGCGACCTCAGCACCACGCGCTTTCCCGATCCGATCTTCAACGACACTCATCACCGGGTCTGGATCGACCATATCCTGTATTCTCGCAACGCGCCGGCCGGCTGGGTCACCGGGGCCGCGATCCCGCGCGAGACGGCGGCGGGGACCGAATACTGGAAGATCAGCGACCATTTCCCGGTCATCGCGCGCATCAATCTGCCCGCTCCGATCGCATAAGCGCTGTTACTCCTTGCGCGAATCCAGAGGCTGGGTTAACCCCGCCCTGCCTCGGTTCCGGGCCATGCCCGGTGAAAAGGGAATGCGGTGCAACTCCGCAGCTGCCCCCGCAACTGTCAGCGGCGAGCGAGGCCGGAAAATGCCACTGTCCGCATCCGCGCGGATGGGAAGGTCCGGCCAAGCCATGACCCGCGAAGTCAGGAGACCTGCCGAAGGCGATCACCCTGAGTGCATGCGTGGGGCATGTGCGAAGCGGATCTTCCGTCGTGGTGGTATTCGCCGTCCGGCAGAATCTCTTCCGGACAACACGCATCGCGCCCGCCACGGGCGACCGGAAGGACCGCATCTCGTGAAACATCTTGCCATCCTGGCCGCGACCACAGCCGCGTCCGCCCTGCCCGCCACAGCGCAGGAAACCTATGTGCTGCCCGAAATCACGCTGACCGCCAATCTGGAGGAAACCGAACTCAGCCGATCCGGCAGCTCGGTATCGATCCTGACCGATGCGCAGCTTGCCGACAATGCCGGGCAGCCGCTGGCGCGCAGCCTGACCCGACTGCCCGGCGTGACCTGGCGGCAATCGGGGCCGCTTGGCACGACCGGATCAATTCAGCTTCGCGGCGCGCCTGCCCAGTATCTGCCGACGATCATCGACGGAATCGATATTTCCGATCCCGCCGCCGGACAGCCCTATTTCGATATCGGTGGTCTGACGACCGCGTCCATCGGCAGGGTCGAATTGCTGCGTGGCGCACAATCCGCACTCTACGGCTCTCGTGCGGTGGCCGGGGTTCTGAACCTTCAGTCGCTGCGACCGACGGAAGACGGGCTTCGACACAGCTTCTCGATCGAGGCAGGCAGTTACAGTACACTGCAGGCCAGCTATGGGGTCACGCTGCGGCAGGATGACACCGATCTGGCTTTTTCCGCGACGCGAATTCATAGCGATGGATTTTCCGCACGCGACGAGAATGACGGCAATTTCGAGGAGGATGGTTATGACGCGACGCGCCTTACCTTCTACGCCGCGCACACGCTGCAAAATGGCGCAAGGATCGGCCTGAACGGGTTCTGGGAAGACAGCACGGGCGATTTCGACGATTTCGAAGGCGATGTCGCTGGCACGCCGGGTGACGATTATTCTGAAAAGTCATCCTATGGCCTGCGCGCGTTCGCGGATTTCACGACAGGTGCCGTCGATCACCAGGTCGCGCTGACGCGTTATCATATCGACCGCACAAGCTGGTCGAACGGGTTCGCAACACCGTTCGTCGGAACCCGCGACAAGCTGTCCTGGCAGGGCGGGACCGATATCGGTACGTCCAGCGCGCGCGTGGTGTTCGGGGCCGAGACCGAAAAGGAAAAGGCCGACGGTCTGGGTGATACCCGGCTTTCAGGGGTCTTCGGACAGCTAAGCGCCCCGGTGGGCACCGATATCGACCTCAGCGCCTCGATTCGGCGCGACGACCACTCTCGGTTCGGCGGGTTCACTTCGGGTCGATTGGCGGGGGTCTGGCGGGTCCGCGAAGATCTTCTGCTTCGCGCGGCCTTTGGAAACGGTTTCCGCGCGCCCTCGCTTTATGAACTGTTTGGACCTTATGGCGATGCGGGTCTGGACCGTGAAGAAAGCCGCACCGCCGAAATCGGCATCGAAAAGCGTTGGGCCGATGACGGGTATCTGCGTGCGACCGCCTTCTGGACCGAGGCCGACAGCCTGATCGGGTTCGATCCGGCTTCGACCGCCTGTGGGCAACCATTCGGCTGCTATGCGCAGGTCGATGGCAAGGCGCGGCGCAGGGGCGTGGAGTTGGACGGACGTCACGCCTTTGGCCTTGGCTACGCAGTGACGGGCAGTTTCACCTACACCGATAATCAGGTCGCTTCGGAATGGGCCGAAGTGCCGCAGCATGTCCTGAACCTGGGGTTCGAGAAAGCGTTCGCGACCGGAACGACCGCCGCAATCGCGCTGCAACACATCGCCAAGCGTCCGAATGACATGGACGATTTCACCACCGTCGATCTGCTGCTGACCCATGACGTGCACCCGAACGCCGAGGCATATCTGCGGGTCGAGAACCTCTTTGATGAGGAGTATCAGCTGAACGACGGCTACGGCATGCCAGACAGGTCGGTCTATGCGGGCATTCGTGCGTCGTTCTGACCGGATACTCCGCTGGCTGGCGGCGGCGCTGATCGCCGCCGCCGGACCTGCCATCGCCTCTTCTGCCGGGGCCGCGCCGCAGCGCGTGGTGTCGATGAATCTGTGCACCGACCAGATCGCGATGCTGCTGGCGGCGCCGGGGCAACTGGTCTCGGTCAGTGATCTGGCGCGCGATCCGCGCATGTCTCCGATGGCCGACCGGGCGCAGGACTATCCGATCAATCATGGCCGCGCCGAGGAGATCTATCTCATGCGCCCGGATCTGGTCATCGCCGGGCAATATGCGTCGGGTCCGACGGTCGCGATGCTGCGCAGGCTGGGTGTCCGGGTCGAGGTGCTGCCGCCCGCCGAAGACATCGACGCGATCCGGGCCGAAATCATCCGCATGGGCGGGCTTCTGGGACGCGAGGACAAGGCCGCCCAGGTTCTTGCACGGTTCGACCGCGGTCTGACCTTGGCTGAAAGCAATGCGGACCGCGGTCGCGCGGCGCTGTATTACGCCAACGGCTATACATCGGGGCGCGACACGCTGGCCGGCACGATCCTGACGGCGGCGGGATACCGCAATGTCGCCGACGATCTGGGGATCACCGACACACGCAGCCTGCCGCTGGAAATGCTGGTCATGGCGCGACCCGACCGGCTGATCACGGGGGCGAAATGGCCCGGCCAGTCGCGTGGCGAGGCGATACTGGATCATCCGGCGCTGGCACGGATCGCCCCCGAGACCGCCGAGGTCACCGATCGCGACTGGGTTTGCGGCACACCCTTCGTCCTGCGAGCCATCGAGGCGCTGAAGTGAAACGCCTGTTCGCCGCTCTCGCACTGCTGGTCGCGGCGCTGTTCGCGATTTCTCTGATGACCGGGCCGGCGGGGATCGGGGCGCTGGACGGTCTGCGGGCGCTGATCCTGGGCGGCGACGGCCCGATGCCCATTGTGATGCGTGAAATCCGGCTACCCCGCGCCCTTCTTGGGCTGGTGGTCGGGGCGGGGCTTGGCTTGACCGGCGCCGCGATGCAGGGCTATCTGCGCAACCCGCTGGCCGAGCCGGGCTTGATCGGTGTTTCTGGCATGGCGGCATTGGGCGCCGTGATCGCAATCCAGACCGGTCTGTCGCTTGGCACCGCACTGGCCCTGCCCGCCACCGCGCTGGCGGGCGCCGCGATCGGCGTCGGGCTGCTGGTCGCGCTGGCCGGGCCGCGCGGCGGATCGGTGACCTTGATCCTAGCGGGCATCGCCATCTCGGCCCTTGCGGGCGCGGGCACGGCGCTGGTCCTGAACCTGTCGCCCAACCCCTATGCCGCGAACGAGATCGTGTTCTGGCTGATGGGATCGCTGGCGGACCGGTCGATGGTTCATGTCTGGCTGGCGCTGCCGCCGATGCTGCTTGGGGCGGCGCTGATCTGGACGACCGGGCGCGGGCTGGATGCGCTGACACTGGGGGAATCGGCGGCATCGGCGATGGGTGTCTCAGCGACCTGGCTGCGCTGGCGACTGATCGCCGGTGTTGCGTTGATCGTCGGACCCGCGACGGCGGTTGCCGGGGCGATCGGCTTTGTCGGGCTGGTCGTGCCACATATCCTGCGCCCATGGGTTGCGGCCCGGCCATCCGCACTGCTGCCAGCCTCGGCGCTTGGCGGGGCTGCGCTGCTGCTTGCGGCAGACATTGCAGTGCGGCTGATCCTGCCGGAACGCGATCTGAAGCTGGGGGTTCTGACCGCGCTTGTCGGTGCGCCGCTGTTTCTGCACCTGATCTGGAAAACCCGCAGCGGAGGACGCGTCTGATGCTGGAACTGCAGGGCCTGACCGTCACCCGCCGCAAACGGCCGGTGCTGGATCGCGTCAGCCTGACCGTGGCAGCCGGTGAACTGGTCGGCCTGATCGGGCCCAACGGGGCGGGCAAATCCACCCTGATGGAGGCGGCGCTGGGACTGATCCCGTTCACCGGCGCGTCGAACCTTGCGGCGATGGCAGCGACCGACCGGGCGCGTGCCGCCGCCTATCTTCCGCAATCGCGCGAGATCGCCTGGCCCGTCAGCGTCGAGGATCTGATCGCCCTTGGCCGTATTCCCTGGCCCGGCGGCGGACGCGGCCCCGCCGATCGGGCGGCCATCGACGCGGCGATCGCGCGCATGGACCTGCAGGATTTCCGCACGCGCACTGCCCTGCGCCTGTCGGGGGGCGAACAGACCCGCGCCCTGATCGCACGCGCACTGGCCCAGGAAACACCACTGCTGATCGCGGACGAACCCATCGCCGGACTAGACCCCACGCAGCAGCTTGCCTGTCTTCGCCTGTTTCGCGCGCTGGCGACCGAAGGCCGCGGTCTGCTGGTCTCGATCCATGATCTGGGAATGGCCGCACGGTTCTGCACACGCCTTGTCCTGCTGGACAAGGGGCAGGTTCTGGCGGACGGCGCCCCGGATCAGGTTCTGACCGACGATCTGTTGCGCCGCGCCTTCGGGATTACCGCGCGGCGCATCGATACGCCGGATGGGCCCGCGATCCTGCCGATCTAGACCGCCGAACGCCTCCTCAGTTCCCGTCTTCCTCGACCGGTGCAGCGCCGTCCTTGGCAGCCTCGGTCGTGGTTTCATCGACCACCGGGTTGCCGGACCCACCCGCGACGGTCAGCCCCAGAAGCCGCCAGGTCTGCATCCCACCGCGATAATAGCTGATCCGGTCGGCGGGAAATCCCGCATCGATCATCGCCCGGATCGCGGTCGGAGACTGTCCGCACCACAGACCGTTGCAGAACAGGATCGCCCGGTCGGCATTGGCACAGTCGAACTGCCCGTCGAAATCTGGTTCGCAGCTCAGTTTGGCAAGCTGTTCGACCGCCTGGGTATAGGGAATATTGATCGCACCGGGGATCGTGCCGGTCGCGTACCAATCGGGCGTGCGGGAATCCACCACCGTCGCATCGCCGGTCTTCAGGGCGTCCAGCACCTCGAGTTCGCCGATGGTTTCCACGCCCTCGGCGGGTGTATTCGGCTGGATGCAGAATGGCGGACAGTCGCGCCCTACCAATGCCCAATCACCTTCCAGCGCAGCCCCCTCGGCCTGTTCACGCTTGATCTCGATAGGGCCATCGGCCGTCTCGACCGTCACGCTGGCCATGTCGGCAGTGATCCCCACGCGGGGTGCATCCTGCGCTTGCGCCAATTGCGGTGCGGCGACAAGCGCCGACAAAACGACAAGATTGCGAAACATTCCGTGCCTCCTCCTCGGATTTGAAGAAGCGTAACACGGATGGCTGCGAGAGGGCAGTTGATATTCTAATATCAGAATTTCAGCCGATGATCGACAGAACCTCGTCGGTCAGCGCCGTCACCTCGTCGCGCGCGGGGCCGGTGCGCGCACGCTCGATCGCGCCTAACCCTACGCCCAATGTCTCGGCATAGACGACGCGATTGGCGATCTGGGTATTCGCGACCGTCGCGCCCAGTTCGACGGCCTTTTCCGCGACCTCGACCGACAGGCGCGTGTTCGGACGCACGCGGTTCAGCACGACCAGCACAGGCGCCTTTTCACGCCGCGCAAGGTCCAGAACGCCCTCGGTCGCCCACAGATCGACATGACTTGTCGCGACCGGCACCAGAACCAGATCAGCGACCCGCAACGCCGGCCGCAGATCGCTGTCGATCTTTGGCGGCGTATCGACGATCACATAATCGAAGCGCTTCTTCAGCTTTTCGGATTCGTAGCTGGCCCCCCAGGCCGACGAGGTCGAGAAATCCATTGCCTCATCCTCGCCCTGCGCCTGCATCCGCTCTATGAACCAGCGGCCCATGCTGCCCTGCGGATCCGTATCGACCAAGGCGACCGAATGGCCGCGCCCATGCAGCGCAACCGCCAGGTTCACTGCCAGCGTCGTCTTGCCCGACCCGCCCTTCTGCTGCGCCACCGTGATGATCCTGCCTGCCATGCCTGCCGCTCCTTCACCGTGATTTTACCGGACGTTAGCGCCCCGTTGGCACGATTGCACGGGGTATTTGCACACGCAGCATCAGCCGTCGAAAACAGATTGCAGTTCGTACATGACCGGCTCGAAGCTTTTGCACATCGAGTGGATGGCGCGGTTGCGGGCGCGCATTTCATCGGTGCGCAGCATCGCCTGGTAGTCCTTGCGATCGCGCCATTGCGAATAGGTGGCGATCCGGGTCTGCGCGTCGTTCAGATGGATCGCGCCAGAGATGAATCCCGGCTGGACCCGGATCACCTGATCCCACGCATCGGTCAGCAGGTCCAGCACGTCATGGGCGCTGCCCGGCGTGACCTCGAACGTGCAGATGACGGTCTGGCCGTCGAAATCGGAACGGATATCGGGCATGGCTTGCCTCCCTCTGGCTGTGCCTTTGTCCCAGCCTAGGCGGATTTTCCCTGCTGACAAGCCACCAAGGTGCGGGGCATTGTCGCCGCCCCGCGCACGGTGCATGGTCGGCACAAAGCGGTAAAGGAGCCTTGCGATGATCCCGGTATTCGACGGCCACAACGATTTCATCCAGCGCGTCGTGGCGGCCGGCGCCGATGGCACGCGGGTCTGGCTGGAAGGCGATGGCACCGGCCATCTCGACCTGCCCCGGATGCGCGCGGGCGGCATGGTTGGCGGTTTTTTCGCGATCTGGATCCCCTCACCCTCGGGACCGAACGACGCCGAGACCGTCACCCTGATGCAGAATCCGCCCTTCGCGCTGCCGTTGCCGGACCAGATCGACCATGATACCGCCCTGCCCCACGCATTCCGACAAGCCGCCGCGCTGAAAGCGTTGGAGCGGACCGGCACGCTGGATATCGTGACCGATGCCGCCCATCTGCGGCGCAGCATCGATGCGGGCCGGATCGCGGCCATCATGCATATGGAGGGCGCCGAAGCGATCGGTGACATCGACGCGCTGCATCTGTGGCACGCCGCGGGTCTGCGGTCATTGGGGCCGGTCTGGTCGCGACCGACTGCCTACGCCGAAGGAGTGCCGTTCGCATTTCCGGCCGGACCCGATACCGGCAGCGGCCTGACGCCGGCTGGGAAGGATCTGGTCCGCGAATGCAACGCGCTGAAGATCATGCTGGACCTGTCGCATCTGAACGAGGCCGGTTTCAACGACATCGCGCGACTGTCGGACGCCCCGCTGGTCGCCAGCCACAGCTGCGTGCATGAGATCTGCCCCAGCGCCCGCAACCTGACCGACCGGCAATTGCAGGTCATCGCCGACAGCGGCGGGCTGGTCGGGCTGAACTATGCGTCAAGCTTTCTGCGTGAGGATGGCAAGCGCCTGCCGCTGGAAGAGCTGGATACGATGCTGCGGCATCTGGATCATCTGCTGGCGATTCTGGGTGAGGATGGCGTGGCGCTTGGATCGGATTTCGATGGGGCCCTGATGCCCCGCGATCTGCCCGATGCCTCGGCCCTGCCCGTGTTGCTTCAGGCGATGGCTGCGCATGGATACGGCGAGGCGCTGATCCGCAAGATCGCCAGCGAAAACTGGATCGGCGTCCTGCAGCGCAGCTGGGGCGGCTGACTGCGGACAATCAGATACTGCGCTGATGACCAGTCGCGGACGCGAAAGCAGCAGCGCATCTGCATCGAAGGGTTAAGGCCTCCTGCCCCGTCGTTCCGAACCCGGGACGACGGGCATCAGACCGGCGCGGGTTCAGACCACATTACTCGGTCGCCTGCGCCTCTAACCCCGTTGTGGCCGGGCTGGCCTGCGCGATCGAGACCATCTGCGCCAGTTCGGGATCGGCATCCAGATCGGCAAGCGCGAATTTCTCGCTGAGCGCGTCGGGTGCAAGTTCGATGTTCTTTACAACCTGCGGCCCGGGGGCGGCTGGACCATAGGTCTGACCATTGACGGCGAAATACACGGCCCCGGAATTGCCGGTCCGCAGCCTCGGCGCCTCTTCCAGTTTGGGCAGTGCAAAGCGTTCGCCTGCGTCCATGATCTTTTCCAGCAGCACGGTGCCATCCGCAGTCGTCACCCGGACCCACGCGGGACGAGCGGCCAGCAGCTCCAGTTGCGGTGCATCCTCGGCCAGAGTGCGGACGGGTGCAGACTGTTCATCGCCGTCATCAGGCATTTGCGGGCCATAGGCCATCGCGCGCGACGCCGGGGCGGATTGTGATGGGGCATCGCCCTGCGTCGTCGCATCGGAGGACGCAAGCGACAACTCTCCGGGCAGGCTAAGGCCCGGGTCGATGGCCGCGATGGGACCGTCGCGCGCGGTCAGCACCGGCGCTTCCAGCGTGCGCGGACGATAAAGCCTGTCCAGCGCCTCGGGCTGGGGCAGATTCTGGGCAAGGACCGCGACATCCGTCATATCAAGCGCGGGATCAGGCATCGACGCGCCCTCGACCGGGTCCAATGCGGTCACGACGCCGGGCCTGTCGTCGCCGGGCGTCAGCGTCACACGCTGCACCTCTTGCAGGACAGACCAGCCGCCATAGGCAAGACCGCACAGCAAGGCCACCAGCACCAGCAGCGATCCGATCGCGCGTGGCTCGACATCCGACCAGAAGCTTTCCTGCTTGGGCAGAAATAGCGCGTGCGGATTGGCCAAGGCCTCGGCCGGGTCGGAAGGACGCCTGCCCGGTTTCGGACCGGATGCGGACGCGGCCATTCCGTGGGTCGGCTGGAAACCCGATTCGGCACAGAACCGCCGGAACGTCCAGTCGGTGTCCATGCCAAGATAGCGCGCATAGGACCTGACATAACCCGAGACGAAGCTGGGCGTATCAAAGGCCGTCACATCGCAATTTTCTATCGCCGCAACATAAGAGGCGCGGATTCGCAACTCGCGCTGCACATCCAGCAGCGATTTACCCAAGGTGGCGCGTTCGCCTCGCATGATGTCGCCAAGGCGTGTGTCATCGTCGAGGAAATGATGCACCTCCTCCACCCGATCGCTCTCCTCTGCCGGGACGTCAGCCCGCAGCCTGCTCATTCCGTTTGCCTCATCTGCCCGGTGACAGGAACGCCCGAATCGGACGCTACCTTGGTTTGATTAATCCAAGGTTATCACGCTGGCGAGAGCAGTTCACCCGTCGATTTGGTCACGCGCTCAATTCATTGCGATTCAGCGCACAGTGCGACCACAGCGCATCCATCGCGCGCACCAGGTGATCGATCTGTTTCGGATCGTGCACCGGCGAGGGCGTAAAGCGCAGACGTTCCGTTCCGCGCGGGACGGTGGGGAAATTGATCGGCTGGACATAGATCCCATAGTCACGCAGCAGCATGTCGGACAGTTGCTTGCAGTGAACCGGATGGCCGACATGGACCGGAACGATGTGGCTGCCGTGATCGATGATCGGCATGCCAAGCGATTTCAGTCGCATCTTCAGGATCCGCGCATGCAGTTGCTGGGCATCACGCAGATGCTGTCCGCCTTCGCCTTTCAGGAAACGGATCGACGCCGCCGCACCCGCCGCCACGGCAGGTGGAAGCGACGTGGTGAAGATGAAGCCTGGTGCGTAGGACCGGATCGCATCGCACATCTTGGCCGAGCCGGCGATATAGCCGCCGAAAACCCCGAATGCCTTGCCAAGCGTTCCGTTGATCAGGTCGATTCGACCGGACAGACCATCACGCTCGGCGACGCCGCCGCCGCGGGGGCCATACATGCCGACCGCGTGTACTTCGTCCAGATAGGTCAGCGCGCCGAATTCCTCGGCCAGGTCGCAGATCGCCTCGACAGGGCCGAAATCGCCGTCCATCGAATAGATCGATTCAAACGCGATCAGCTTTGGCGCGGCAGGATCGTCAGCCTGCAGCAACTCGCGCAGATGGGCCAGATCGTTGTGCCGGAAGATCCGCTTGGCACCGCCATTGCGCTTGATCCCCTCGATCATCGAGGCATGGTTCAGCGCATCGGAATAGATGATAAGGCCCGGAAACAGCTTCGGCAGGGTCGACAGCGTGGCGTCATTGGCGATGTAGGCGGACGAGAAGACAAGCGCGGCTTCCTTGTCATGCAGATCGGCCAGTTCGGCTTCCAGTCGCTTGTGATAGACGGTGGTGCCGCTGATATTGCGGGTGCCGCCCGACCCTGCGCCGACCGCGTCCAGAGCCTCGTGCATGGCGGACAGAACGGCCTGATGCTGGCCCATGCCCAGATAGTCGTTGCCGCACCATACTGTGATTTCCTGCTGCTCGCCATCGGGGCGCGTCCAGACTGCCTGCGGAAACCGGCCCTTGTCACGTTCGATATCGATGAACGTGCGATAGCGGCCTTCTTCGTGAAGACGTCCTATCGCCTGATCCAAGGCAGCATCGTAATTCATTGCAGGCGTTCCCTTGCGTAGCTTGCTGGGTGCGATCATGTTCCGATCACGCGCGGCACGTCGTTGATACATGTCAAATCTTGAAAATGACAGGTCAAAATTGTCGCAGCGGGACCAAAGTCCCTATAGAAAACCAAGGAAATCAGTCAAAATAGGATGCGAAAAATGGGGCAAGGAACGGATCTTGATGCCGTGCTGGCGCGGCTGGATGCGGGGCGCGGGGCCGCCATCGACAGACTGCTGGAGTTCTTGCGCATTCCCTCGATCTCGACCGATCCGGCGCATAGCCAGGATGTGCGCTCGGCCGCGGAATGGCTGCAGAAGGAACTGACCGAACTGGGTTTCGATGCGACAATCCACGACACGACCGGGCACCCGATGGTCGTCGCACGCTCGCACGCAGGTACGGAACGGCCCCTGCTTTTCTACGGGCATTACGATGTCCAGCCGGTCGATCCGCTGGACCTGTGGCACCGCCCTCCCTTCGACCCGGCGGTTGAGGCGACCGACGACGGAGAGGTGATCCGTGGTCGCGGTGCGGCGGACGACAAGGGTCAGTTGATGACGTTCGTCGAGGCATTCCGCGCATGGCGCGATGTGCACGGTCAGCTTCCATCCGACCTGATCCTGCTGTTCGAGGGGGAAGAGGAATCCGGCTCGCCCTCGCTGCGGCCTTTCCTGCACGGCCACGCCGACGACCTGCGGGCGTCGCTGGCAATGATCTGCGACACGTCGATGTATTCGGACGGACGCCCCGCGATCACGACGCAACTGCGCGGGCTGGTCGGCGAGGAAGTCGTGCTTCGCGGCGCCGATCGCGATCTGCATTCGGGCAGTTTCGGGGGACTGGCCGCGAACCCGATCATGGTGCTGGCGCAGGCGCTGGGGTCGCTGAAGGATGCACAAGGCCGGGTCACGCTGCCCGGTTTCTACGATGGCGTCCACGACCTTGACGACGCGTTGCGCGACGATTGGCAGGCCCTGGGTTTCGACGCCGAGGCGTTCCTGGGACGCGTCGGGTTGCGCATCCCGATCGGTGAGGACGGCCGCCCCCCTCTGGAGATGGTCTGGAACCGCCCCACCTGCGAGATCAACGGCATCGCCGGCGGCTATGCGGGCGACGGCTTCAAGACCGTGCTGCCCGCCGAAGCCCGCGCCAAGGTCAGCTTCCGGCTGACCGGAACCCAGGATCCCGATGCCGTTCGCACGGCCTTCCGCGACCATGTCCGCCGCTTCGTGCCTGATGACTGCCAGGTCGAGTTCCACCCGCACGGCGCCAGCCCCGCCAGCGTCATGGACGTGTCCGATCCGGCCTTCGATGCCGCGAAAGCCGCGCTAGGCGAAGAATGGGGGCGTGAGGCAGCCCTTATCGGGGCGGGCGGCTCGATCCCCATCGCGGGCGATTTCAGGCAGATCCTGGGAATGGATTCGATGCTGATCGGTTTTGGCCGCGATGACGACCGTATCCATTCTCCGAACGAGAAATACGATGTCAGCAGCTTTCAGAAGGGCGCGCGGTCCTGGGCGCGTATCCTGTCCGCGCTGCGGCCTGCGCAGGGCAGCGGATCATCATGAAAAGCGGCGCCGCGCAAATTTCCACGGCGATTAACGACAAATTAAACATATCGAGACAAAAAGGCTGTGCGGAGATGGCAAGAAATCCAGATCCGCACCCAGCCAGTCACCCCGGTCCCCGCGCGGTCCCCTTCGCCGGAACCGGGGTGATCTTTACGACCGCGATCGAAATCGGCGAATAACCTTCGTGGGTTTCCGTGCGTGGAGCCAGAGGCGGGGAACGCATCCATTCCCGCCCGCATCCGGTTGAAAGCCAGCAACTTTCGTCGAATCAGATCTGACGTTCGGGCATCTGGACCACCAGCCCGTCCAGATCTTCGGACACCTTGATCTGGCAGGTCAGGCGCGACCGCGCGGGGTCGGGTTCATAGGCGAAGTCCAGCATGTCTTCTTCCATCGGGTCCTTCGCCGGCAGCTTTTCCAGCCACGCGGGATCCACATAGACGTGACAGGTCGAACAGGCGCAGGCCCCGCCGCAATCGGCGTCGATGCCGGGAATGCCGTTGTCGCGCGCGCCCTCCATCACGGTCATGCCGGGCTTGACCTCGACCTCGTGCCGGGTGCCGTTGTGTTCGATATAGGTGATCTTCGCCATGGCTCGTCTTTCCTTGCTGCGGATCAGATATTCAATCCCGGCCGCAATGAAAAGAGGCGGACCGGACGGCCCGCCTCGTCTGTGTCTCAGGCTTGGCGCCTTCGCGGTCAGTCCGACTGCGGAATCGGCAGCGCGACAAAGCGCGGCTCGCCCGCGCGTCGGATCAGCACCAGAAGCGACTTGCGCCCGGCTTCGCGCGCCTCATCGATCCGGTCGTTCAGATCGGACAGGCTGGCCACAGGCTGCTGACCGGCCTCGGTGATGATGTCACCGGCGGCAAGACCCTTGTCGGCGGCCACACCTTCGGGATCGACCGATTTCACCACCAGCCCCTGCCCATCGCCGTCGATGCCCAGTTCCGCGGCAATCTCTGGCGTCAACGTGGATAGCGTCATTCCCAGCAGATCGGATTCGCTCGGCGTCTGCGGGTTCGCACTGGGGGCTTCGTTGCCCTCGGCCACCTCGCGCCGCCCCAGCGTCACGCTGAGGGTCACGGGTTCGCCGTCGCGGTGAACGATCACGTCCACCGCCTCGCCAGCCGGTGCCTCGGCGACGCGACGGACAAGCCCGCGCGTATCCTCGACTTCGGCGCCGTCAAAGCTGGTGATCACATCGCCCGCCTTCATTCCGGCATCCTTCGCCGGACCGTCCGGCACGTCGGTGACCATCGCGCCCTGTTCTTCGGACAGTCCCAGCGCCTCGGCCATGTCGGGCGTCACGTCCTGGATCTTGACACCCAGCCATCCGCGCCGTGTTTCGCCGTATTCGCGCAGTTGGTTTACGACCTTGCTGACCACGTTCGACGCCATCGAGAAGCCGATGCCGATCGACCCGCCATTGGGCGACAGGATCGCCGTGTTCACCCCGATCACGTCGCCGTTCATGTCGAACAACGGACCGCCGGAATTGCCGCGGTTGATCGCCGCGTCGGTCTGCAGGTAATCGTCGTAGGTGCCCGACAATTCGCGATTGCGTGCCGACACGATGCCGGTAGAGGCCGAAAAGCCCTGTCCCAGCGGGTTCCCCAGCGCCAGCACCCAGTCGCCGACGCGTGCAACGTCGGAATCGCCGAATTTCACGAACGGAACCGGCTCGTCACTTTCGACCTTGAGAACGGCAACATCGGTATTCGGATCGGTGCCCACGACCTCGGCCGGAAGCGTGTTGCCGGAATAGAATTCGACCTCGATCTCATCGGCGCCGTCGATGACGTGATTGTTCGTCACGATATATCCGTCAGCCGAGATGACGAACCCGGACCCCAGCGCATTGGACCGCTGTGGCATCCGGCGCTGCTGGCCGTCGGGACCGGGCATGCCCGGAAAGCCGAAATCGCGAAACAGGTCGGAAAACGGGCTGCCCTCGGGGAACATCGGCCCCTGCCCGCCCGCAGGCTGGGTGACCACCGACGTGGTCGTGATGTTCACCACGGCGGGCGAAACCTTCTCGACCAGATCGGCAAAGCTGGCCTGCGCGGCCTGCGGATTGGCGCCGTCAGTGACGTTGGCCCCCAAGGGCTGGTTGTTGTTCGCCGCCTCCTGAGCCTGCTGGCTGGCTTCGGGCGAGACATCGGTTGTCGCCTGCTGCGCGCCTGCGATGCCAAGACCGACCGTTACGGCAAGAACCGACGCGGTCAGGAGGTGCCGAGGAGAAAGCGTCTTCATGCTGGATGTCCTCATCTTTCGGATTTCGTCGCAGCGCATCGGTTGCCCTGCGAACGGGTTTGATATGAAAGGGATTTGGTGGCGCGTTGCAAATAAACCACGCTCTCGGACAGTGAACTGATCGTGACTTTTGTTGCAGCATCCATTCCGCGCGTCAAATGCCGGCGACATGTGCTGGCTGTCGCATCGCACAAGGGACGGTCCTCGAAACCCACCGATCCGCACATTGCAGGCATCCGGCTGAAGCGGCTTGGCCGAAAAGAAAAGGGGCGGCCATGCAGCCGCCCCCGCATCTCAGTTCGTGGCAGGCGCCGGCGCGTCCTCTTCGGTCGCGGGGTCCTCGGTCGCGGAGTCGGCCGAACTCTCCGGATCTGCCGCGTCGGCCGCGGGGGCGCCCTGCCCCGTTGCATCCTCGGCTGCGTCATTCTGACCTTCATCGGCCGGTTCCTGCTGCGCGCCGCTGTCGGTGGCGGGCGGCACGACGCTGGAGGGCTGTTCCGGCGGTGTGGCAAGGCTTTCAGGCACGGGTGTCAGCTTGACCCCTGCCGATTCCCCCAGCTGATTGCCCTCGCGGTCGGTCACCTTCGGGGTCACCAACTCCTCGTCGGAATCGCCTGCGGCAGCGGACGATCCGGCGTTGCTTCTGGCCGACGATCCCGGCGGAACCGGGGTCGGTGCCGGTTCGGCGCGTTCAGAACCCGCATCGCGCAGATAGGTGAAGAATTCGCCGTCTGGCTGCATCACCATACTGCTGTTTTCGCCTTTCAGCGCGCGTTCATACGAGGTCATCGACCGGGTAAAGGCGAAGAACTCGGGGTCGCGACCGAATGCGTCGGCATAGATCGCGTTGCGTTCGGCGTCGGCCTCACCGCGGACGATCTCGGCCCGCTTCTGAGCTTCGGATGTCAGTTCGACCACGGTCCGGTCGGCAGCGGCGCGGACGCGCTGTGCGGCCTCGCCACCGCGGGCGATCTCGTCTGCGGCCTCGCGCTGACGTTCGGCGCGCATCCTTGCATAGGTTGCGTTCAGGTTCTGCTCGGGCAGATCCGTCCGGGTCAGGCGAACGTCGATGATCTCGACCCCCAGCCCGGACGAATTGTTCCGCGCCTCATCGCGGATCTGGTTCATCAATGTGGTCCGGTCATCGGACAGCACATTCGTGGATGGAACCGAACCCAGCACTTCGCGGATGGCCGCGTTCACGATCGGCTCCAACCGGCCCTGGGCGGCCTGGATGCCACCGGTGCCGACCGCCTGACGGAAGCGCACCGGATCGGTGATCCGCCAGCGCGCGAAGGCATCGACCACAAGGCGGCGGTCATCCAGCGGCGTGACTTCCAGGGGCGATGTCGGCAGGCCCAGAATACGACCGTCATACTTCACGACATTGTCCAGAAACGGCACCTTCACGCCAAGGCCCGGCTGTTCCTGCACATCAACGACCCGGCCCAGACGCAGGACCAGCGCCTTTTCGCGTTCGTCCACGATGAAGACCGAGGCGATGCCGACGACGCCCACCACGACCAGCGCGGGAATGGCGAGGGCTGAAAACTTCAAAGCGCGTGCCATCAGTTCGTCCCTCCGGTCGTCATCGAATTGCGATTGGTGTTGTCCGCGTTGCCGCTGTCACCGCCAGAGCCTTGCGACCGGCGCAACTGATCAAGCGGCAGATAGGGCACCACCCCGGAACCGCCCTCGGTCGTGCCATCGTCAAGAATGACCTTGTCCACGTCGCCCAGAACCTTTTCCATCGTCTCAAGATACATCCGTCTGCGCGTCACCTCGGGGGCCTTCACATATTCCTCGTAGATCGAGTTGAAGCGCGATGCCTCACCCTGCGCGTTGTTGACGGCCTCGGCACGATACCCCTCGGCCTGTTCCAGGGTCGCGGCGGCGTCGCCGCGTGCCTGCGCAAGGACGCGGTTGGCATAGGCATCGGCCTCTTTCTCAAGCCGGTCTCGTTCCTGCTGCGCGGCCTGCACCTCGCGGAAGGCGTCGATCACCTCGCTTGGCGGATCCGCGCGATCAAGGTTCACACGCACCACGTTGATCCCGGATTGATAGGCGTCCAGCGTGCGCTGCACGGCATCGCGAAGATCGCTGGCGATGGCGCCCCGATCGCGGTTCAGGATCGGTGCCAGTTCGGACCGCGCGATGATGTCGCGCATCGCGGATTCGGCAACCGCCCGGATCGTGTCCGAAGGGTCGGCAAGGTTGAACAGGTATTTCTCGGGGTCCGAGATGTTCCAGACGACCTGATATTCCATGTCCACGATATTCTGATCGCGGGTCAGCATCAGGCCACTGTCCATCGGGCCGGACCGGCCCGTGCCGATCTCGGTCACGCGTTCGTTCGTCACCGGCACGACCTCGGCGGTCACGAAAGGCCAAGGGGCAAAGTTCAGACCTTCGGTCCCGACGGCAACCGCACGACCGAACAGGAACTCGACGCTCTTTTCGTTGGTCTGGACGCGATAGAAGCTGGAAAAGCCCCACACCGCGACGGCGACAAGGCCGGCGATGGCAAGTGTGGAACGGTTCAGGCCGAAGCCGGGACCCGAGGGGCGCTTGCCGCCCCCGCCGCCACCGTTATTGCCGCCGCCCCGACCGCCCATCAGAACGCGCAGGCGTTCCTGGCCCTTCTTCATCAATTCCTCGATCTCGGGCATCTGCTCACCACCCTGACCGGGCCGGCGCGGGCCGCCGCGCGGGGGCTGCTGGTCGCCCCAGGGGCGGTTCGACGGACGCTTGCCGCGATCGTCGTCATCGTCCCCACCACCATTGCCGCCACCGCCCCAAGGGCCCTGATTTGCCATATGCTCGACCTTCCTTCCCTGATATTTCGTGCCAAGGAAACTGGGGTCCAGCGCACGAATGTGCAACCCTGATCGCCCTCGTTTCCCACCGGATTCCGTGCGGCGGACGGCCGCGCCTAGCTGTCGTCCGCAGGGTAGCGACGCGCGGGATGGCGCATTGTCACCAATTCTTCCGCTGCGGTCGGATGAACGGCCATGGTCGCATCGAAATCGGCCTTGGTGCAGCCCATCGTGATCGGAATCCCGACCAGCTGGATCATCTCGCCGGCCTCGGGGCCAAAGATCTGGCAGCCCAGCACCTTGTCGCTTTCAGGATCGACCAGCAGCTTCATCATGGTCCGCGCATCCGATCCCGCGAACATCGACCGCATCGGCCTGAAGACGGCCGAATACACATCCACCGGCCCGCGCTGCCGGGCCTGTTCTTCGGTCAGCCCGATGGCGCCCAATTCGCATGGGCGCAGATAGACCGCGCTGGCCACCGGCTCATGGCTGACCTTGCGCGCCTTGGCCCCGAACACCGTGTCGGCGAATGCGTGGCCCTCGCGGATCGCGACCGGCGTCAGGTTCACCCGGTCGGTCACGTCGCCGACCGCGAAGATCGACGGGACCGAGCTCTGCGACCATTCGTCCACCTCGATCGCGCCGCTGTCGCGCAGCCGGACCCCGGTATTCTCAAGCCCCAGATCGCCGGTATAGGGATCACGACCGGTCGCGAAGAACACCGCATCGAAATGGTCCGCGTTGCCATCGTCGAAATGCGCCATGATGCGGCCTGCGTCGCGTTCCAGTCGGGTCGGCGACACCCCGAGGCGCAGATCGACACCGATCGACTGCAATTGCAGCGTCGCCATTTCCCGCGCCTCGCGGTCAAACCCGCGCAGCACCGCATCGCCACGATAGGCCTGCGCGGTATCGACGCCCAGCCCGTTCAGGATGGTCGCGAACTCGCAGGCGATGAAGCCGCCGCCGATCAGCAATGCGCGACGCGGCAACTCATCCAGAAGAAACAGGTCGTCCGAGATCAGGCCCAGCTCTTCTCCGGGGATACCGATCTTCGAGGGTCGGCCACCAACGGCGATCAGGATGTGCTTTGCCGTCTTGCGGGTTCCGTCGGCCAGTTCGACGCTGTGATGATCGACAAGCCTTGCACGTTGATGAAAGATCTCGACCCCGGCCTTTTCCGCGTTCGCCCCGTAGGCGCGTTCAAGCCGGTTCAGTTCCTCGTCCAGTTTTTCGCGAAACAGATGCCAATCAAGATGCCCGCTTTCGGCCGCCGACCAGCCATAGCCTCGCATCTCCTCGGCCATCTGTGTTGCCTGGCTGGCAAAGATCATCAGCTTCTTGGGCACGCAGCCGCGAATGACGCAGGTGCCGCCCATCCGGCTTTCCTCGGCCAGACCGACCCGCGCGCCGTATTCGCCCGCTGCAATGCGCGCCGCACGCACCCCGCCCGAACCGCCGCCGATGACGAAAAGATCAAAATCGAATGTCACGGTTCTCAGTCTCCCTCGCCGGCCAGAAGATCGGCGTCAATTCCCTCGTCGCCATCCAGTTCGACGACCGTTCCGTCCGACTTGCCGATGATCGCCAGATCGCACATGCTCAGGAACAGCCCGTGTTCCACGACGCCCGGAATTGCCGATAACGCGCGGGCCAGCCCTACCACGTCGGGGATCGCCGCCAGATGCAGATCCAGGATAACGTTGCCTTCGTCCGTCACCCAGGGATCGCTGCCCTTCAGCCGCTGCATCACGTCATGCCCGCCCAGATCCAGCGTCTGCAACGCCCGCCGGATCAGGGTTCGGGTGGTTTCGAACCCGAATTGCAGCACCTCGACCGGCAGCGGAAAGGCGCCAAGCCGGTCGACGACCTTGCCCGGATCGGCGATCACCACCATCCGGTCGCTTGCGGCCGCGACGATCTTTTCGCGCAGATGCGCGCCACCGCCGCCCTTGATCAGATGCAGGTCGGGATCAACCTCATCCGCGCCGTCGATGGTCAGATCCAGCCAGCCGATCTGGTCCAGCGGCTCGACCTTCAAACCAAGGCTTTCGGCCAGGTCTGCGGTCGCCTGAGACGTCGCGGCGCAGCGCAGCTTCAGCCCCTCGGCCGCGGCACGGGCGGCCAGTTCGCGCACCATCACGCTGGCGGTCGAGCCGGTGCCCAGGCCCAGCTTCATGCCATCCTCGACCAACGCCACGGCGGCGCGCGCAGCCGCAAGCTTGGCGGGATCGGGTTGCGAAGATAGCGACATCGGAATTCCCTTCTTGACGGTTCGCAATGGTTATAGGCGATGGCGTCCGCGAGGGCGAGGGGTTGCCCGCCCGGCCCTTGCCGACCGTTTCCGTTCTAGGCTCGGGTCAGCTTCTCGGGCAGGATGACCGTAAAGCGGCTGCCCCCAGCCTTGCGGCTTTCGATCTTCAGGCGGCCGCGGTGGCGATTGACGATATGCTTGACGATCGCCAACCCAAGACCGGTTCCGCCCTGGGCACGCGAGCGATGCGTATCGACGCGATAGAAGCGTTCGGTCAGTCGCGGCAGATGGCGTTCCTCGATGCCCTCGCCCCGATCGGATATATCCACGGCCAGCGCCGGGCCTCGCATCAGCGGCTCATACTCGATCCGGCGCAGCCGCACGCCCAGATGACCGCCGCTTGCGCCGTATTTCAAGGCATTCTCGATCAGGTTCTGGAATACTTGCACAAGCTGATCGGGGTCGCCCGGCAGCAGACGGCTGCCTTCCAGCCCATCGGTTTCGACCTCGACCCCCGCTGCTTCGGCCGCCTGCGCCATCGTGGCCAGAACCCCGCGCAGCATCATCGGCAGATCGACTTCAGAGGAAGGCCGGCGGCGCTCCTCGGCCTGCACGCGGCTGAGTGACAGCAGATCGGCGACCAGCCGGTTCATGCGGTTGGCCTCACGCTCCATGATGTCCAGGAAACGGTCGCGGGCCTTCGGATCGCCGCGCGCCGGACCGCGCAATGTTTCGATGAAGCCGATCATCGCGGTCAAAGGCGTCTTCAGTTCGTGGCTGACATTCGCGACGAAATCGCGACGCATCTGTTCCGCCTCGTCGGCCACAGACTGGTCGATGATCGCAACCGTTGCACCACGACCCAGCGCGGCGGGCAGCGGGGCAACCGTTATCTCGGCGGCGATGTCGCGGCCATCCGCGATGACCTGGGCACGCAGGCTGACGACGCCTTCAGGCGGGGTCGGCAAGGCTGGATCGGGCGGCGGCGCAGGGTGCCTGTCGGGCTGCAACACCCAGTCCACGGCCTCGACCACGGCGGGATGGCGCAGGACCGTGACGAAGGGGCGATCCAGCAGATCGGGGCCGAACAGCGACGTGGCGGCGGCGTTGGCCGCAATCGTTCGGGCGCGCCCATCGACGGCCAGCATCGGCACCGGAACGCCGCTGAGAAAGGCGTCCGCATTGCGCTGTGTCGCGCGGCTCATTCCACGCGCCGCAGCCCGGCGCGGAACCGCGCGGCATTGGCGCGATACCGTGACGCCGATTGCAACAGGGTCGCGCGCGCTGCGTCGTCCAGCATCCGCACGATCTTGCCGGGCGTGCCCATCACCAAGGCGCCGGGCGGGATCTCTTTGCCCTCGGCGACCAGCGCGCCCGCCCCGATCAGCGCACCCGCGCCGATCACGGCGCCGTTCAGGATCGTCGCTCCCATGCCGATCAGCGCGCCGTCGCCAATGGTGCAGCCATGCAGCATCGCGCGATGCCCGATGGTGCAGTCCGCGCCAATGGTCAGGGGATAACCCATATCCGTGTGGCAGACGCATAGATCCTGCAGGTTGCTGCCACGGCCGAGGCGGATTTCCTCGTTGTCGCCACGCAGCACCGAGCCCCACCAGACCGACGCCTCGTCTTCCAGCACGACGCGCCCGATCAGTTGCGCGTCGGGCGCGGCCCAGGCGCTGTCCGCGATCTGCGGCGCGATGCCATCCAGTTCCCAGATCACGCGCTTTCCTCCTCCATCAGGCGCTTGACGAACCTGCCCAGACCCGCCTGCCGGTCACGCCGCAGCCTTTCGGCGGTCAGGATCGCACGCAGCCGTTCCTCGGTCTCGTCCAGATCTTCATTGACCAGAACGTAATCGTATTCTGCCCAATGGCTGATCTCGGACCGGCTTTTCTGCATGCGGCCCGCGATAACCTGATCGCTGTCCTGCCCGCGCGCGCGCAGGCGTCGCTCCAGCTCTGGCAGGGACGGTGGCAGCACGAAGATCGACACCACATGCCCGCCAAGCGCCGAGGCGCGGATCTGCTGGCCGCCCTGCCAGTCCACATCGAACAAAGTGTCGCGGCCCTGACGCATCGCCGCCTCGACCGGGCCGCGCGGGCTGCCGTAAAGATTGCCGAACACCTCGGCATGTTCCAGCATCTGTCCGTCGGCAACCATGTCGCGAAACATGTCGGGCGTGGTGAAATAATAATGCTGTCCGTCGATCTCGCCGGGACGCGGAGGCCGGGTCGTGGCAGACACGGAAAAGCGCAGATCGCCATCCCAATCCATCAGCCGGCGTGCAAGCGTCGATTTTCCCGCACCCGAAGGCGATGACAGGATGATCAGCAACCCGGTGCGGTCCATCAGCGTATTCCCTTTCGCACGGCTATCGCCGAACGGGATGGACCAGCGATGGGGAAGGGTCAAGTCCCCGGCCAGGGCGCCGGGCGCAGCATGCCGGGCCCGATCGGCAATCGCGCCTATTTCGACCTTCGCGTGGTTGTCTTAACCATTCGTTAGGAAACGACTCGGCAGGGGTGCGGGCTTCGGCGTATCCTGCCCACAGTCATACACCCGTGCGCAAATGGCAACGGGCCGGTATTCAGGTGTAACGAGGTTCCGGACGTGTCCGACGGCAAAGGCAAGGACGAACAGCAAGGCACGGGCGACCTTCCGCCGTCGGCGCAGCTTGTGCGGCTGTCGGACTTTGACCGAACCCAGCCCGCACGCCTTCTGGCCGAGATGCGCGATTACTGGCACGGGCTGCGGCGTGGACGCGCGATACCCGCGCGATCCGATATCGAACCGCGCGGCATTCATCGTGCGCTGGATCATGCCTTCATCCTGGAACGCATCGCGCCCGGGGCGGCGCGTTTCCGGCTTGCCGGGCGGCACCTGATTGACCTGATGGGCATGGAAGTGCGCGGCATGCCGCTGTGCGCGTTCCTTAACCCCGGATCCCGCGGACGGCTGTCGGACGTGCTGGAAAGCGTCTTCAAGGCGCCCCAGATCGCCGAGCTGCGCCTGCACGGCAAGGCGGATTATGCCCGCCCGGAACTGCAGGCGCGGATGTTGCTGCTGCCGCTGAGATCGGATCTGGGCGACGTCACGCGCGCCCTGGGTTGCCTGATCGCCGAGGGTCAGACCGGCGTCGCACCGCGCCGGTTCGATCTGATTTCGGAAGAGATCAGCCCGATCATCGAGGGTGGAAAGGTCCTGGCACCATCACCTTCAGTTGCCGGTTTTGGCGAGGATGGCGCACCGTTCGCCCGTCGCGCAAGGCGGGCCAAGCCTGCACGACCTGATCCCTCCGGCACGGTCAAGGACGATCCCGAACGGGCGCAGGACGGCCTGCCCGAGGCCGATGGGCTGCGGCCTTCGGCACCCCGAACCCCTGAAGAGCGGCGGGCGATGTTCAAGGTGATCCCGGGCAGCGGCAGCTAAAGCCGCGAACGCCAATCCCAGCGATACAGCGCGGCAGGCGCCGCTTCGTCACGACCGCAGGATTTCAGCATCCCGTCCTCGACCCGTTGGAAGCCCAGATTCTTCAGCAACCGCCGCGATGCCATGTTGTCCAGAAACACATCGGCCAGCAGTTGCTGCGGATCGAACCGATCCTGGATTTCGTCCAGGAACGCCCCGACCATTTCCTGTCCAAGCCCCTGCCCGGCTAGCGCCGGATCCAGCCAATAGAAGATCCGCGGCGGATCGCCCGCACTGATCCCGATCGATCCGATAACCCGGTCCCGATGCCGCACGGTCAGACGCATCGGCGGCAGCAATGCCTGATCGTCAAAGATCGTGGTCATCTCATCCAGGCTCATGCCGGGGCGAAACCTCAGCAGCATTCGGGCCACGTCAGGCCGCGTGGTTATGCGGTGCAGGGGTTCAAGATCGGCTGGACGGAAAGCGTCGATGACCAACCTCGCCGTCGTCAGTGAAATACCGTGCCGCGCGGCGAAATCTGCGCGGCTCAGGTGCAGCGTGACCGTCGGCATCATCCGCCCCTCGGGCACCGACCAGCTTTCGCCTTCACCCGTTTGGCGAAATCCCAGCCGCGCCAGAAGCCGCGCGGATCGGTGATTGCCGACCAGATGACGCGCGTCGATGCCGTCGTGACCTGCGGCGAACCACCGCGTCAGTCCCAGAACCGCCGCCCGCAGCGCGATGCCGCGCCCCTGAAAACCCGGTGCAACCCAATAGCCCAGATTTTCGGTCAGCCGGATCACGCCCGCAAGCCTGTCACCCGTCCGGATCGCCAGTTCGTCCGGACCGGTGGAATCGATGAACGCCTCGGCCTCTGGCGGCCCATAGGGCCAGGGCAGCGCGGTCAGCCAGCGTGCCATGTCCCAGTCGTTCAGAACGCCCGCGATCTGGGGCGCGTCCTCGGGTCGCAGCCGGCCAAGCGTGACCCGCATCGTTCTAGTCTGCCGGCACGACGCGCACCGCACCGTCCCGGGCCGACAACGCGATTTCACCCGCCGCAAGGCGCAACGCGTCCTGTCCGAACACTTCCGCGCGCCAGCCGTTCAACGCCGGAAGATCGCGCTGGCCGGTGGCGATGGCATCCAGATCCGCCGACGACGCGATCAGCTTCGGCGCGACGCCTGCGGCATCGGCCTTGGCTTTCAGAAGCACGCGCAGCAGATCGGACAGGGCCGCGTTGCCGGGTTTGCCGGGTTCTTCCTTCTTGGGTTGCGGCAGGTCCTTTGCCTCCAGCCCGGCTTTCACGGACGCGATGATGCCCGCCGCGATATCGCCCCGGCGCGCCTCGCGCAGCAGCAGGCGCGACCGGCCCAGATCCGCCTCGGACGCGGGCTTGGTCGATGCGATCTCGATCATCGCATCGTCCTTGAAGACACGGCTTCGCGGAATGTCGCGTTCCTGCGCATAGGTTTCGCGGAACTGCGCAAGCTCTCGCAGGATCGCAAGGAAGCGCGGAGAATTCGTGCGGGTGCGGACTTTCAACCAGGCATCTTCGGGCCGGTTGATATAGGTCTCGGGGTCTTCAAGGACCGCGATCTCTTCGGCCAGCCAGCTTTCGCGATCGTTCTTCTTCAACTCGGCGGCAAGGAATTCGTAGATCGCCCGCAGATGGGTCACATCCGCCAGCGCATAGGCCTTTTGCGCGTCCGACAGGGGCCGGCGCGACCAGTCGGTAAAGCGCGATGACTTGTCCAGGCTGGCCTTGGCGATCTTGCGGACCAGCGTTTCATAGCCGACCTGCTCACCAAAGCCGCAGACCATCGCGGCGACCTGCGTGTCGAAAAGCGGTTCGGGAAACAGCTTGGCGTCGTGAAAGAAGATCTCCAGGTCCTGGCGCGCGGCGTGAAAGACCTTGACGGTCTGCCGGTGGCGGAACAGGTCGTAAAGTGGTTCCAGCGACAGCCCATCGGACAGCGGATCGACCAGCACCGCCTCTCCGCCCGGCTCTTTCGCCGTCGAAGCGGGCGGGATCGCAAGCTGGATCAGGCACAGCTTGGACCAGTAGGTCCGCTCGCGCAGGAATTCGGTATCGACAGTGACATAGGGCGCGGATTTAGCGGTCTCGCAGAAGCGGGCGAGGTCATCGGTGCGGGTGATGGTGATGATGTCTTGGCTCATTCGGCTCTTTCAGGCTTTGGGCGGGTCGTCCGCCGATCCGCAGAGGCATAAGCGCAAGCGCGGCAGATGGAAAGAGACAGAGCTTGCGAAGCCGGATTCCTGCCCGAAAAGACTAGATCGGTGGAATGTCGCCTTCGGCGCGCGTGGCGTGAAACGCGGCGACGAAGTCATCGAGGCGCTGCCCGGCGATGGCCGCACGCAGTCCCGACATCAGATCCTGATAATAATGCAGGTTGTGCCATGTCAGCAGCATGCCGCTGATCATCTCGCCGGCGCGGAAAACGTGATGCAGATAGGCGCGGGAATAGCTGCGGCAGGCAGGGCAGCCGCAATTCTCGTCCAGCGGGCGCGGATCGTCCTGATGGCGGGCATTCTTGATGTTGATCTGCCCGCGCCGGGTCCAGGCCTGTCCGGTCCGACCGGACCGCGAAGGCAGCACGCAATCCATCATGTCCACGCCGCGCTGCACAGCACCCACGATATCATCCGGCTTGCCGACGCCCATCAGGTAACGCGGCTTATCCGCAGGCAGGAAATCCGGTGCATAATCCAGAACGCCGAACATCGCCTCTTGCCCCTCGCCCACGGCCAGGCCGCCAATGGCATAGCCGTCAAAGCCGATCCCGGTAAGGGCCTCGGCGGATTCCGCGCGCAGGTCGCGGGTGACGCCGCCCTGCATGATGCCGAACAGGGCATGACCGGGTCGGTCGCCGAACGAGTCGCGCGACCGCCGCGCCCACCGCATCGACAGGCGCATGGATCTGGCCACATCATCCTCGGTCGCGGGAAGTGCGGGGCATTCGTCGAACGCCATCACGATATCGCTGCCCAGAAGACGCTGGATCTCCATGCTGCGTTCGGGGGTCAGGTGATGCTTGCTGCCGTCGATATGGCTGGCAAAGGTCACCCCTTCCTCGGTCAGCTTGCGCAGCGGACCCAGGCTCATCACCTGAAAACCGCCCGAATCGGTCAGGATCGGCCGGTCCCAGTTCATGAATTTATGCAGCCCGCCCAGACGGTCGATCCGCTCGGCGCCGGGCCGCAGCATCAGGTGATAGGTGTTGCCCAGAAGAATGTCCGCCCCGGTCTGACGCACGGATTCAGGCAGCATCGCCTTGACCGTCGCGGCGGTGCCCACGGGCATGAAGGCCGGCGTGCGGACCTGGCCGCGCGGCGTGTCGATGACGCCGCTGCGCGCACGCCCGTCCGTGGCCTGCAACGTGAAGGAAAATCGGTCGGACATCGCGGGTGACTGCCTCTGGCGGAAAACCGTGGGTGCTTACCCGCTTTGACGGCGGGGCGCAACGACGGGCACGCTCTGGACCCAAGGCGGGTGTTGCCCTATATAAACGGTTGGAATTGTCAGGATGACGCGATGACCCAACCGATGATGGAAGGCGCCCCTCTGATCGCGCCTTCAAGCACCGATCACCCGCTTTACGAACAGATCGTCGAAGCGTGCAAGACCGTGTACGACCCCGAGATCCCGGTCAATATCTACGACCTGGGCCTGATCTACACGGTCGAGATCAATGACGCGAACGAGGTGCGGGTGATCATGACGCTGACCGCGCCCGGCTGCCCCGTCGCAGGCGAGATGCCGGGCTGGGTCGCGGATGCGATCGAACCGCTTGCCGGTGTGAAGCAGGTCGATGTCGAGATGACCTTTCAGCCGCAATGGGGCATGGACATGATGTCCGACGAGGCCAGGCTGGAACTGGGCTTCATGTAGGACGACGAAGCAGGTCGCAGGCCCGCGCCGCAAGGCCCGGTGCAGGCTCTGTCAGATGTTTGCGCGAAGACGATGCCCGCCGACGGGGGGGGTTGAGACGTCCCGCCGCGGCACCTATCTTGGTGTCAGGACAAAGAGAAGGTTCCTGCGATGTTTGCCATGCCCGGCACCTCACCCGTGACCATTACACCCGCAGCCGAGCGCCAGATCGCGCGGCTGATGTCAGGCAAGAACGCCTTCGGCCTGCGCATCGGGCTGAAAAAGGGCGGTTGCGCCGGCATGGAATACACCATGGAACTGGCCAAGGCGCCGGACGCGAACGAGGAAGTCGTCGAACAGGGCGCCGCCCGGGTCATGATTGCGCCAATGGCGCAGATGTTCCTGTTCGGAACCGAGATCGATTATCAGACCGATCTTCTGGAATCCGGGTTCAGGTTCCGCAATCCCAACGTCACCGATGCCTGTGGCTGCGGCGAATCCGTTCGGTTCGAACCGCTTGAGGGAAGTCGCGCCCAAGAGCTTTAGGGCGGCGGCATGCCTGATTACTGCCATGGTTGCGACGCTATCATGATTGCGCCCCAAGTCTTCCCCGCATAAGCCAGAGAGGCAGAAAACGGAGGAAACCATGTCACCACGGCGGCTTGCGGCGGGAAACTGGAAGATGAACGGCGATCTGGCGGCCTTGTCCCAGATTGATGCCTTGTGCGACGCGTTCCCGGATCCCGGCTGCGATATCCTGATTTGCCCGCCTGCCCTGTTGATCCATCCGATGAAGGGACGCATTGGCGCGCACCCGGTCGCCTTGGGCGGTCAGGATTGCCACGCCCGATCCTCCGGGGCGCATACCGGCGACATTTCGGCCGTGCAGTTGAAGGATGTCGGTGCGGATTACGTCATCGTCGGCCATTCCGAACGCCGCGCCGATCATGGTGAAACCGATGATGACATTGCCGCCAAGGCGGCAGCCGCGCACGAGGCCGACCTGATCGCGATCATCTGCGTGGGCGAGACCGAGGCGCAGCGCGATGCCGACCAGACCTTGGAGGTTATCGAGACCCAGCTTGCAGGCTCGGTCCCTCCGGGCGCCACTGCCCAGAACACCGTCATCGCCTACGAGCCGATCTGGGCGATCGGCACCGGACGCACCCCGACGAACGATCAGATCGCCGAGGTCCACGGTCGCATGCGCGCCGTTCTTGCCCGAACGATCCGCGACGCCGCCGATCTGCGCCTGCTGTATGGTGGCAGCGTCAAGCCGTCGAACGCCGCCGAGATCTTTGCGATCACCGATGTGGATGGCGCGCTGGTGGGCGGTGCAAGCCTGAAAGCCGATGATTTCGGCGCAATCATCCAGGCCCTGAGCGACGCCGAATGACGGGGACGCAAGGCCGGACCTGAACCGATCTCTCAGCCGCCCGCCGGCAGGATGACGTCATGATCCGTCACGATCATGTCCAGCCGCTGGTCGAAAGCCTCGACCGGGATCGATTGCAGTTCCTGCGACGCAAATGCCAGACCGATCGCCACGCAGGCTCCGTCGCGGCGCAAAACCTCAAGCGTTCGGTCGTAATAGCCGCCGCCATAGCCGATCCGGTTTCCGGTGCGATCGAACGCGGCCAGCGGAACGATCAAAACCCGGGGCGACAATTCAGGCGCAGATGCTGGCGGGTGCGACGTGCCGAACGGACCGGGCTCAAGGGCCTTGCCGTCCCATGCCCGAAAGATCAGCGGGACGGCCTTGCCGGTGACGACCGGCAGGCACAATGGCCCGGAATGCGCCGCCATGGCCGGCAGGGGATCGGCCTCGCCGCGCATCGGCCAGTATCCCGACAGGATCTTTCCGGCATGAGGGCGCAGAACGCCCGCCAGATTGCGGGTGATCCCGTCCTGATCTCCGCCAGATTGCAAACGTGCCGCAAGCGCGCGGGCGCGCAGCTGTACCTTTTCCGCCGCGCTCACAGCAGGACCGCCGACGCCAGCCCGAGAAACGCGAAGAAGCCCACGACATCGGTCACGGTGGTGACAAACGTGCCCGAAGCCAGTGCGGGATCCGCACCCGCCTTTTCAAGGGCCAGCGGGATCAGGATGCCTGCCAGCGCCGCAACGGCAAGGTTGACGATCATCGCGATGCCGATCACCGCGGCCAGCGACACGCCCTCGAACCAGATATAGGCGACGATCCCCATCACCACGGCAAAGGCCAGCCCGTTCAGGACGCCGACGATCGCCTCTCGTCGGACGACCCGCCAGACATTGCCGCCGGTCAGGCTTTTCGTCGCCAAGGCCCGTACCGCCACGGTCAGCGTCTGGGTGCCCGCATTGCCGCCCATCGAGGCGACGATCGGCATCAGCACGGCCAGTGCCACGACCTTCTGAATGGTGGCCTCGAAGACCGCGATCACCAGCGACGCCAGCACCGCCGTCAGAAGATTCACCATCAGCCAGGGCAGTCGCTGTCGCAGCGTCTCGGTCACGCTGTCGGTGATCGCCGATTCCTCGCCGACACCGGCAAGTCGCAGGATGTCTTCTTCGTGTTCCTCGTCCATCACGGCCATCGCGTCGTCCATCGTGATGACGCCCACCAACCGGTCGTCAGCATCCACCACGGGTGCCGAGATCAGATGGTACTGGTTGAACGCGTACGCCACGTCGCCTTCCTCGGCATAGGCGCTGATCGGGCGAAAGCTGTCTTCGGTGATCTCGCTCAGCGCGGTCGCACGGGGCGAGGACAGCAACCGTCCCAGCGCGACATATCCGATCGGGTGACGGCGCGGATCGACCAGAATGATGTGATAGAACTGTTCGGGCAGCCATTCCTCGGCGCGCAGGAAGTCGATGGCTTCGCCCACCGTCCAGTGTTCGGGCGCGGTCACGACCTCGGATTGCATCAGGCGACCGGCCGAGTATTCGGGATAGGCCAGCGATTGCTGGACCGCAGCGCGATCGGAATCGTCCAGCGCCGCAAGAATGCCGGCACGTTCCGCCTCGTCCATGTCCTCGATCAGGTCGACGACATCGTCGCTGTCCATCTCGCGGACAGCTTCCGCAAGCACCTCGGGCGGCAGGAATTCCAGGACCTCTTCGCGAATGCCTTCGTCGATCTCGGACAGGATCTCGCCGTCGATCTCGCCCGAATACAATTGCAGGAAATTGCGCCGGTCGGCACCGTGCAGCCGTTCGATGATGTCGGCGATATCTGCCGCATGCATCGGTTCCAGCAGGGCATTCAGCCTGTCGCGATCCTCGGCCTCGATAGCCTCGTCAATCTGGTCCAGAAGCTCGCGTCGCGGCAGAAATTCGTCCTCATCCGGATCTGCGACCGGATTTTCGGTAGCCTGATCCTGCTGATCCGGACGTTCCTCTTCTGCCATGCGCGCCTCCTGTCGGTTTTCGTTTTTCTTTCTCGCGGGTCGGAAACGATACCGCGGTCAGCTGCGCAACATCTCCAGCGCCTGCGCATGCAGGTCGCGCGAGGCAGCGGCGATCACCTGCCCGCCCTTTGCGGCGGATCCGCCCTGCCAGTCGGTCACGATGCCGCCTGCCGCCTCGACCACCGCCAAGGGCCCTGCAATGTCGTATTGCTGCAACCCGGCCTCGATCACCAGATCGACCTGGCCAAGCGCCAGCATCGCATAGGCATAGCAATCCAGACCATAACGGGTCAGCCGCACGCGGTCCGCAATGCGACGGAACGCCTGCGACTCGGCGGGTGAGCCGATTTCAGGAAAGGTGGTCATCAGCGTGGCACCGCTCAGTGTGACGCCCTGCCGCGTGACCAGCGTCCGTTCGCCATCCGGTCCGACCAGCCGAGCGCGACCAAGGCCACCTTCGAAACGCTCGCGCAGGTAGGGCTGATCGATCAGGCCGTAGCGGATTCCGCACGCGTCGCCCAACCCGATCAGCACGCCCCAGCTTGGCGCGCCACACAGGAAGGCGCGCGTGCCGTCGATCGGGTCGAGGATCCAGGTCAGTCCGCTGTCGCCTTCGGTCCGACCGAATTCCTCGCCGAAGATCCCGTCCTGCGGTCGACGTCGCGACAACACGTCACGCATCGCGGCTTCGGCGGCCCGATCAGCTTGCGTGACGGGATCAAAATCCTCTGGCCGCTTGTTGTCCGTGATGATGCTGGACGACCGGAACAGCGGCAGGATGGCCTTGCGTGCCGCGTCGGCCATTTCGTGCGCGGTGTCGATGATCTGCTGTGCGTCTTGCATCGCTGTCCCCCGCCGCCCGTGGTGTTCCGTCAGCGACAGGTCTAGCGGCAAGTGACCGCGCCTGCCAGTGGCCGAAGGCACAGAAAACCACTCTGTTCAGGGAAAGCTGACGCCAATGCGTCAAAGACGATCCTGCCGAACCGCTGTCGTGCTCGGCCGGATCAACGTTTGTTCAGGCGGCGTCCGAAAGAACCCGCGCCAGTTCGAAGATCTGGCGGCGCTGTGCCGCGGGCATCGCGTAATAGGCGCGAACCAACTGCAGCGCTTCCTTGTCGGCCAGGATGTCGCCCTCGACCGCGGCCGCAATCTCGCCTTCGTGCAAACCTTCGAAAAAGAAGCTGACCGGAACATCCACCGCCCGCGCGATATCCCAAAGGCGGGACGCGGAAACACGGTTCATTCCGGTTTCGTATTTCTGAATCTGCTGAAATTTGATACCGACCTTGTCGGCCAGTTGCTGTTGCGTCATTCCGATCATCCAGCGACGATGACGGATACGCTTACCAACATGAACATCTACACCGTGTTTCATCGTTAACCCCATTCAATCTAAAGAGGCAGTAGCCCAACCCGCCGCAATTATCGAGTGTCAACATGGTTAACCGGACCGTTTCTGACCAAAAAGACAGGTGTCGTATTGCGCGTCGTGCAGCTTTGGGATGAACAGGCCAAGCAGGTGAACTCATTGTCTTATTTTTCCGGAGATCGTGATGACTGAGCAGATACGAATCGCCCGCGTCGAGGCGCTGGGTCAGGACCCTGTCGTCCTGCGCCATTCCGCACCGCGGTCTGCAGATGGAAAGGTTCTTGTGCGCATGCGGGCTGGCGCGCTGAACTTTGCCGATTTGCTGAAGGCAAAAGGACAGTATCAGGAACCACAGGACGCCCCCTTCGTCGCCGGGCTGGAAGGCGCGGGCGAGGTGATCGAGGCACCCTCATCCAGCGGGCTGTTCGCCGGGGACCGCGTGGCGGTGTCGTTTCCCGGAACACTGGCCGAGGTGATCGCCGTACCTCCCGTCGCCTGCCATGTCATTCCGGACAAAATGAGTTTCGAACAGGCAGCGGGCTTTCTGGTCGCCTACGGCACCAGCCACCTGGCGTTGACGATGCGCGCCGGGCTGCGCGAAGGCGAGACGCTGGCCGTGCTTGGGGCGGCGGGCGGCGTCGGTCTGACGGCGGTCGAAATCGGACACGCGCTTGGCGCCCGCGTCATCGGGATCGCCCGCGGCCCCGAACGCCTGGAAACCGTGCGTGCCGCCGGTGCCGCCGATGTGATCGACAGCACGAACTGCCCGGATCTGAAGTCGGCGCTGAGGGACATGGGAGGCGTCGATGTCGTCTATGACCCGGTCGGCGACACGGCAGGATTGCAGGCGTTCGGCGCCCTGCGGCGCGGCGGCAGGTTCCTGGTGATCGGATTTGCCGGGGGCAAGCCATCCGCCCTGCCCCTGAACCACGCACTGGTCAAGAACATCGCGATTCACGGATTTTATTGGGGTGGCTATCGTCAGTTGGATCCGCAAGCCATCAGGACAAGCGTGGACGACCTGCTGCGGATGTTCGAAAACGGCCGTCTGGCGCCTGTCGCCGGTCAGGTTCTGCCGCTGGAGCGGCTGTCCGAAGCCTTTCAGCTACTGCGCAGCCGGAAATCGGTTGGAAAGATCGTGATAACCATGTGAAATGCGCGGTCCGGGCATCGTTTCGGCATTGAAACGGGGCGTCAGCCTGCCAATATGGTTCGCATATGCAGGGGCATTGCCCGCAACGCCTGAGAGGGAGACATTGATGGCAGATTACAACACATACCGAACCGCGCAGGGCGTTGGCAGCCGCAGCGCGGCCGTTGACGAAGGCCTGCGGGCCTACATGAACAAGGTTTATGGGCTGATGGCGGTCGGCATGGGTGTGACCGCCGTCGCAGCCTACGGCATCAGCACGGCTGCCGTCGATGCAAGCGGGCAGCTGACCCAGCTTGGCATGGCGATCTATGCCTCGCCGCTGAAATGGGTGATCATGTTCGCCCCGCTGCTGATGGTGTTCGCCTTCGGCGCGGCGATGAACCGCCTGTCGGTGCAGGGCGCGACGTTCATGTTCTACGCCTTCGCGGCACTGATGGGCCTGTCGATCAGCTCGATCTTCCTGGTCTATACGCCGTTCTCGATCGTGCAGACCTTCCTTGTGACGGCGATCGCCTTCGCGGGCCTGTCGCTGTGGGGCTATACCACCAAGAAGGACATCTCGGGCTGGGGCAGCTTCCTGATCATGGGGGTGATCGGCCTGATCGTCGCCTCGATCGTGAACATCTTCCTGCAAAGCTCGGCGATGCAGTTCGCGATCTCGATCCTGGGCGTGCTGATCTTTGCTGGCCTGACCGCCTATGATACGCAGAACATCAAGAACACCTATCTGCAGATGGCCGGTTCGGACAAGGACTTCATCGGCAAGACCGCGATCATGGGCGCGCTGCGCCTGTATCTGGACTTCTTGAACCTGTTCATGTTCCTTCTGCAGTTCATGGGCAACCGCGAGTGATCGTCTGATCCCGTGACAGGATGCGAAAGGCCGGGCGATTGCCCGGCCTTTTCAGTTCGCGCCTCGCCGCTGCGATTCAGGCGTTGAACAGGAAGTGCAGGACGTCGCCGTCCTTGACCTCGTAGGACTTGCCCTCGACTCGCAGCTTGCCGGCCTCGCGCGCGCCCGCCTCGCCATTGCCGGAGATGTAATCGTCATAGGCCACGGTTTCCGCGCGGATGAAGCCCTTTTCGAAATCGCCGTGAATCACGCCCGCAGCCTGGGGAGCCAACGTGCCCTTGGTGATCGTCCAGGCGCGGGCCTCTTTCGGGCCGACGGTGAAATAGGTCTGCAGACCCAGCAGATCGTAGCCCGCGCGGATCAGCCGATCCAGCCCGGCTTCGTCCAGCCCCATCTCGGCCAGAAACATCTGGGCCTCTTCGGCCTCAAGCTGGCTGATCTCTTCCTCGATCCTTGCCGAGATCACGACATGGCCCGCGCCCTGCGCCTTGGCCATCTCTGCAACCTTATCGGACAGGGCATTGCCCTTGGCGGCGTCGTCCTCGGCCACATTGCAGACATACAGCACCGGCTTGGACGTCAGCAGCTGCAACATGTTCCACGTCTTGCGCTCATCCTCGGCGATGTCCACCGTGCGGGCGGGTTGACCGTTTTCCAGCGCGGCAAGGGCGCGCTTCAGCAGGTCCTGTTGTTCAGCGGCCTCTTTGTCGCCGCCCTTCAGCTTGCGCGCCAGATTGGCCAGACGACGCTCGACCGACTCCATGTCGGCGATCATCAGCTCGGTTTCGATCACCTCGGCATCAGCGATGGGATCGACGCGCCCCTCGACATGGGTGACGTCGCCATCCTCGAAGCAGCGCAACACATGGGCGATGGCATCGACTTCGCGGATATTGGCCAGGAACTGGTTGCCCAGCCCTTCGCCCTTGCTGGCGCCCTTCACCAGACCCGCGATATCGACAAAGGTGATCCGCGTCGGGATGATCTGCTTGCTGCCCGCGATCCCGGCCAGCCTGTCAAGGCGCGGGTCGGGCACGGCCACCTCGCCCACATTCGGCTCGATCGTGCAGAAGGGGAAATTGGCGGCCTGTGCGGCAGCGGTTCTGGTCAGCGCATTGAACAGCGTGGACTTGCCCACATTCGGCAGCCCGACAATTCCCATCCGAAAGCCCATGATCGCACCCTTTCCTGAATTTCGCCGCTACTTAGGCCCCATGCGGCGCCAAGTCCAGCCTGCGCGGATTGCGCATGGCGGGCATCAAGGCTAGTGCTGAGACAACGGAAGACGGGGACGGACATGACCAGAATCGACAAGCGTTTCGCGGCGTTGCAGGCCGAGGGAAAGAAAGCCTTCGTGGCCTACATGATGGCATCTGATCCCGACGACGCAACCGCGCTTGAGATCATGTCCGGACTGCCAGCCGCAGGCGTCGATATCATCGAACTGGGGATGCCGTTCACCGATCCGATGGCTGACGGTCCGACCATTCAGGCGGCCGGTCAGCGTGCCCTGACGCAGGGCGGCAGCGTGTCCCGCACGCTGGACATGCTGCGCGCGTTCCGCAAGCACGACGACGAGACGCCTGTCGTGTTGATGGGATATTACAATCCCATCTATGCGCGCGACGGCGGTGTCGATCAGTTCCTGAAAGACGCTGCCGAGGCCGGCGTGGACGGGTTGATCGTGGTCGATCTGCCGCCCGAGGAAGACGCCGAACTGTGCATTCCTGCAGGCCGCGCCGGGTTGAACTTCATCCGTCTGGCGACGCCCACCACCGACGACCGGCGTCTGCCCGCCGTGGTCAAGAACACCAGCGGCTTTGTCTATTACGTCAGCGTCACCGGCATCACCGGCGGCCCCGCCGCAGATGCAGCCGAGGTCGCCCCCGAGGTCGCGCGCATCCAGAAGGCCGCGAACCTGCCGGTGGTGGTCGGGTTCGGCATCTCGACCCCGGAAGCCGCCGAACAGGTCGCCTCGGTCGCCGATGGCTGCGTCGTCGGCAGCGCCATCGTCAAGCTGATCGGCGAACGTCGTCCGGTCCCCGAGATCCTGGATTTCGTCCGTGATCTGGCTGCCGGGGCGCATCGCGGATAGCCACAAGGCGCACTTTGGTTCAGATGGATCGTCGAGTTGTCGGGTCGTCCCATGATCCTGCATGAATGTCCCGCAATCTCGGCAGGCGGCCGCAAATCCGCGGCCGCGGTCTTGTGGCGCAACCCGTTGGCGCAGGACAGGTTCAGTTCAAAGACTTGAAATTGGTGCGGGTGGTCGGACTCGAACCGACACTCCTTGCGGAAAGGGTGTTTGAGACCCTCGCGTCTACCATTCCGCCACACCCGCACCGGGTGGATCGCCGCGCAAACGTGGCAATCATGTCAACGCCGTGATCAGGGAAACCGAAGGGCTTGCGCCTCATGAACCCGCCGAACCGATCGTCGATGTCTGACCTTCGCCTAAGCCGCAGCGCGCCGATTTGCAAGAGGTCAGATGCGCGTTTCACATCAACCGGCCCGACCTTGCGGCAGGCATGTTCAGGCCTGCCTCAGGCCAGCCCCAGCTTGGCCAGCCGCGCGGCGCGCAACTGCGCGAAATCGTCGCCGGCATGATAGGACGAGCGCGTCAGCGGGGTCGCCGACACCATCAGGAACCCCTTGCCGTAGGCGGATTTTTCATAGCTAGCGAATTCGTCGGGCGTCACGAAGCGATCCACGCGGTGATGTTTGGGGCTGGGCTGCAGATACTGCCCGATGGTCATGAAATCCACGTCGGCGGCGCGCATGTCGTCCATGACCTGCAGGACGCCCTGACGATCTTCGCCCAGTCCGACCATGATCCCCGACTTGGTGAACATCGACGGATCCAGTTCCTTGACCCGCTGCAGCAGCCGCAGGGAATGGAAATACCGCGCACCCGGCCGAACCGTGGGGTAAAGCCCCGGCACCGTTTCAAGATTGTGGTTGAAGACATCCGGGCGTGCCTCGACCACCATTTCCAGAGAGCCCGGCCTGGATTTCAGGAAGTCGGGGGTCAGCACCTCGATGGTCGAATCGGGGCTGCGATGGCGGATCGCGCGGATCGTCTGCGCGAAATGTTCGGCACCGCCATCGTCCAGATCGTCACGGTCCACACTGGTGATGACGACATGGTTCAAGCCCAGCTTCTGGACCGCATGCGCAACGCGGCCGGGTTCGAACACATCCAGCTCATTCGGGCGCCCCGTCGAGACGTTGCAGAACGTGCAGCCGCGCGTGCAGATCTCGCCCATGATCATCATGGTCGCGTGACCCTGGCTCCAGCATTCGCCGACATTCGGGCAGCCTGCCTCTTCGCAGACCGTCGAAAGGCGATGTTCCTGCATGATATCGCGCGTGCGCTTGTAGCCTTCGCTGACCGGCGCCTTCACGCGGATCCAGTCTGGCTTTTTCGGCTGCGCCTGATCGGGCCGATGCGCCTTTTCGGGATGGCGAAGACGGGGCAGTTGCGGCGCGGTGATCTCGGTCATGTCCGACCTTTCGCTGAGTTTCGTTCTATCTAATCCCAAACCGGGGCTTGATCAACGCCACGCGGCATGCTGCATGTGCATTCTCCACGCTGCATCGCGGCATGGGACGGGGGGAGGAAACAATGCAGATGTATAGGAATATCAGGATGAAGATTGGCAGCACACTTCCCCAGGTGACGTTCAGGACGCGGGTCCGCGACGAATCGGTGGGCGGGCCGAACCCGTTCCGCTGGCAGGACATGACGACGGCGGATTACTTTGCCGGCAAGCGCGTGGTGCTGTTCTCGCTGCCGGGTGCTTTCACGCCGACTTGCTCGACCTACCAGCTGCCGGGCTTCGATCTCGCGTTCGACCAGATGCGCGATCTGGGGATCGACGCGATCTACTGCATGTCGGTCAATGACAGCTTCGTGATGAATCAGTGGGCGAAGGCACAGGGACTGCGGAACGTGACGGTCATCCCCGACGGGTCGGGATCGTTCACCGAAAAGGTCGGCATGCTGGTGCGCAAGGACAATCTGGGCTTCGGCGCGCGCAGCTGGCGTTATGCCGCCGTGATCAACGACGGGATCGTGAAAAAGTGGTTCGAGGAACCCGGCCGTTGCGACGATTGCGCAGACGACCCCTATGGCGAGACCTCGCCCGAGACCGTGCTGGGCTATCTGCAAACCGCGCGCGTGTCAGAACCCGCCTAAGGGCGCAGAGACCCGGGGGCCGCGTCCTGCGCGGCCCTTCGTTTGGCTACAGCAAGTTTCGCGCGGCGGCGCGCAGCGTGTCGGCAAGCTCATCAAACCATCCCTCGGCAGGCGTCGATGCCCTTCGGATCAACACGACCTCGCGCAGGGGTTGCGGATCCGGGAACGCGATGGCCGTCAGACCAGGCGCTGCCGCAATTTCCTGACGAAGCGCGATCTGCGGCAGGAATGTCAGGCCCATGCCCTGCGCGGCCAGTCTGCACAACGTCGAAAGCGAGGCGGCGCCCAGATCAAGATGGCTTGACCGGCGGTTCAGTCCGCACACCTCCAGCGCCTGATCGCCCAGACAATGCCCTTCGTCCAGCAGCAGAAGCTGACCGGGATCCAGTTCCTTGGGTGCAACCGCGCGCCCCTGAATCTGCGCGATCCGCGCGGCACTGCCGGCCAGCAGAAAACGATCGGTGAACAGCGGCGCCGCGACCATGCCCCTGCCCTCGGGCGGGGTTGCCACCACGACGGCATCCAGACGACCGCAATCCAGTTCGTCCAGCAGACGGTCTGTCTGCGCCTCGCGCAGATGCAGATCGCGGCCGACATCCCTTGCACGCAGCACCGGCAATGCCTCGGGCAGCAGATAGGGCGCGACCGTCGGGATCATGCCCAACATCAGCCGACCGCCTTCGCCCGGTTGTCGCAGCCCCTGTTCCAGGCCCGCCATCGCGGCCATGACCCGGCGCGCATGGGCTGCCAGTTCGCGACCGCGCGGCGTCAGAACCACGCCACCCGTGATGCGTTCGACCAAAGGCCCGCCGGCGATTTCCTCCAGCGCGCGGATCTGCATGGACAGGGCTGGCTGGCTGACATGGGTCACCTCGGCGGCGCGAGTGAAATGCCCGTGATCGGCCAAGGCCAGGAAATAACGCAGCTGGCGAAGGGTAATGTTCATAAACTCACCTGATCATATGCCGCAGTCTGCGCTTGCATCCCTTATCGCGCCGCCCATGTTCCTGGCAATCGGCACCTGAATCGAAATGGGATGCCGTTTGCGGCATCCCATTCATCGTGATCCCCGGCGATCCCTAGCCGATCATGGGCAAACCCGTGCCGTAGGTTTCGTGATAGTGGCGCTCAAGACGCATCAGGGCAAGACGCAGAACAACCTTGCCCGATCGCGCCGACCAGCCCAGACGCCTTTCGGTCAGCTCGATCCCTTCCAGAAAGCAGCAGACTCGCAGCACGATGTCGCCCATTCCCGGCCCCAGATCCCGCAATGCAAGGGCAACGCGATTGCGCGCGGATTCCGAGCCGCCGCGATAGCCCGCGCCGTTGCGTGAGACGTCGATCCCGGCGGTCATGAAGCCATCCCAGTTCTGGGTGACACGCGGTCCCATCTGCGCCAGTTCGAAATCCTCGCGCAGCCGCTCGCCTGCCCCGACCATTCCGGAGGACAGGAAAGGCTGACCGTTCTGGTCGCGCCGGCGGGCAAGCAGCAGCAGCGGGCTTTCCGCGACATTGACGCGTGCGGATCTGCGACGCCCGTCATCGGGATCCTGAATCATGCGGTCTTCGAAGACGCGGTGACGTTCGGCGTGTTCGAATCCGGCCTGATCCTCGGCCATGCCTTGTGCTGGCTGGGCCTGCACCGGACTGGCCTGACGGAAATCAGCGGGTCCGGGCACCGCTTCGCGCTGTCGCGGCGAACGCAGCATCCGGCGCAGCGCCTCGCGTCCGGCAGGGGCCAGAACATATCTGCGGATGCGCCCGCCCTGCCCGCTTTGAACGACCCATCCCCGCAGCGCCAGATCCTCGGCCATGTGGCGGTCCAGAACGGCAGTGCGAATGTCGTCCCGGGTGACGATCGCCTTTTCCATCCCCTCGGCGGAAGCCAGAACCGCGCCCGGTTCGGCCAGCCGGCGCAACAGGCGCAGCGCCGCGCGGTCGTCCATCCTTGCCGGGTCCACAGGACGGTCCGACAATGCCCCATCGACCAGCGGATCGTCGCGACGCGCCTCGAAACGGCGAATGCGCCGCAGGATCGTCGAGGCATGACAACCCGCCTCTCGGGCCAGCGCGCGGATCGTTTCTCCGTGCTCGACATGGCGCAGATACAGTTTGGCATCTTCCGGCAAATCGTCACGTCCGGCCGCGCCGACACTGATCTGCGATCGGTGGTCTGCGCCTCCCGTGTCGATTGCGAAGTCGCCGGTCAATATGGTCATGTCTGGTCCCTTGTCGTCCTCGGGCAGCCCGGCAGAAGACCACCCTGGGTTGCGTTAAGTCCTGTGGATGACAGGCTGCTTTCTGCACATAGCCGCAACATTCCCTAACAAATCCTAAAGATTCCTTGCCCCTGCGCGCGCTGCATCAAGGCTTTCGGCAACACACGCATTGGTTGTGTCATGGTCAATCACATCGACAGCCAGGAGGATCTTGCCATGACCGCGATGCAGAATGTGATCGCCTTCCGCCCACGCCCGCTGCATTCCGGCCTGCGCCGCCCTGCATCGCTGATCCGTGCCGCGCGCGAGGGTCAGCAGGGGTGGCGGCGCAGCCGCGACCTGCCACGTCTTCTGCGTGCCGAGCGGTGCCCGGCGCCGGGCGCGGCGCTGCCAAGGCTGCGCGCCGAGGAAGCATTGCTGAACGATGCGCGCCGCAACCACGATGCGGATTATGACATGCAGCGCCATGTCATGCTGATGATCGCGATCCTGGCCGAAATGCGAGCCGCCGTCAGCAGCGTCCCTCAGCCTGTCGGTGCGGGAACGACAATCGACCGCTTGGCAAAGGTCGGTGCCGTGGCGCTCAGCGCCCTCGGAAAAGCGACCCCAGCACACCCCTGACCAGCGCCTGCCCGGATTTCGTACCAAGTTGCCGGGCAAGGCTTTTGCCGAATGTTTCGGCAATGCTGTCGCTGCGAGAGCTGCGCCGCCTGCTGCCCGATGCAGCCTCTTGGCGCGGCTCGTAGCGACGGGCGTTCTGATACTCGTCACGGCTCATGTCGAACAGATCGTCATCCGCGCCGACATTCTGCTTTGCCGCCAGACTTTCCTGTGCAGCCTGATCGGCGCGCTTGGCCAGGATCTCTTTCGCGGATTCACGGTCCAGACCGAGGTCATATTTCGCGCCCATCGGCGAGGCGGCCAGTACCGCCTTGCGTTCGGCCTCGTCGACCGGGCCGAGGCGACTGAAAGGCGGACGGATCAGGGTCCGCTGCGCGATGCCGGGCACGCCCTTGGCTTCAAGCAACGAGGTGACCGCCTCGCCGGTGCCGACAGACTGGATCGCCTCGGCGATGTCGAAATCAGGATTGTTGCGATAATTCTGCGCAGCCAGACGCAGCGCCTTCTGATCCTTGGCGGTAAACGCCCTCAGACCGTGCTGCACCCGATTTCCCAATTGGCCCAGGACATCCTCGGGGATATCGGCAGGGTTCTGGCTGATGAACCAGACACTGACCCCTTTGGATCGGATCAACCGGGCCACCTGTTCGACCTTGTCGATCAACGCCTTGGGGGCATCATCGAACAGCAGATGCGATTCGTCGAACAAAAACGCGACGCGCGGCCGATCGGGATCGCCGACCTCGGGAAGCTGCTCGAACAGCTCGGACAGAAGCCACAGAAGGAATGTCGCGTAAAGCCGCGGTGAATTCATCAACCGGTCGGCAGCCAGAATATTGACGACCCCGCGGCCGGCCTGATCCACGCGCAGCAGATCGGCCAGTTCCAGCGCCGGTTCCCCGAACAGCTTGTTGCCGCCCTGATTTTCCAGAACCAGCAACGCGCGCTGGATCGCGCCGACACTGGCGGTGCTGACATTGCCATATTGCAGCGACAGATCGGCAGCATTCTGGCCGACCCAGACCAGCATCGCCTGAAGATCGCCCAGATCCAGCAAGGCCAGCCCCTGCTCATCCGCGACGCGGAAGGCAATGTTCATCACGCCTTCCTGGACATCGGTCAGATCCAGCAGCCGCGACAGCAGAAGCGGCCCCATCTCGGCAGGTGTGGTGCGGACCGGATGTCCCTTTTCGCCCCAGACATCCCAGAACGTCACCGGAAAGGACTGATACTCCAGCGTCAGCCCGATCTGGTCTGCCCGTTTCCGGAACGCGTCGTGCAATGGCGCATCCTGACTGCCGGATTGCGACAGGCCCGCAAGATCACCCTTCACGTCGGACATGAACACGGGCACGCCCGCAAGAGACAGGCTTTCAGCCAGGGTCTGCAGGGTGACCGTCTTCCCGGTACCGGTGGCGCCGGCGATCATGCCATGACGATTTGCATATTTCAGCAGCAGCGATTGCGGTGATGCATGGTCCCTGCCGGCCCCGCCCACGAAAACCGTTCCAGCCTGTTCGTCCAGTACCGCTGTCATATCTGCTTCGTCCCTGTCGCTTGCCAGTAGCCGCACGCGAAGTGCGCGCGATGCGACAATACAATCTTAACGGATTCGTGCCATATTGGATTTGTCCGGGGATCATTGCCGTGACCCGGACCTTCCTCCCTGTTGGACTGCCGCGCCCTCGGGCGCGGCTTTTTTGTGATCGAGGATGCCGCAATGCGCTGTTGACGGATCACGGCTGCGCGACTAGCGTGCAGCCAATGATGACCGGCCAGTCCGGCAGGGAGAGGACGCCTCAGGCGTAGGGGTCGCAGGGAAATCTGCGACCCTATTCTTATATGAATCGCCCCGAAGCCGACGCGACGCTGTTCCTGAATAGATGGGTCGCCGCGCCAGACGCGACAAGACGAAGCGCCGGGATTTCCCGCCAGCGGCAAGGATCCGCCTGTCACGCGACCGGATGGATCACGGGTCAAGCCAAGGTGAAGAAGCGTGGGGATCTTGATCCTGACAAAGATCCAGAGACATGCTAGGCGACTGAAAAGCATCGAGCAAAGGGAAGACATGAATATGCCGATCAAACCCTCGCAGGCACTGTTGGCCGCGCTGGCCGTGATTGCTGCCCCGGCTTTCGCACAGGACAGCGCGACACCGGCCGAACCCGACAGCGCCGCCCAGTCCAGCACCGCCGAAGCGCCCGCCACGGAGGCGCCTGCGGCCGAGGCACCAGCCACCGAAGCGCCTGCCGCGGAAACATCTTCCGGCGAGGATGCGACCGCCGACGCACCCGCAGCCGACGCCCCGGATGCCGACGAACAGCCCGCCGCTGCGGCACCCGCCACCAGCGCCGCGGGCGCTGCTACGGCGACAGACGAGGCCGCGTCGGGCGAGCCGAAGGTGGGCAGCTACTATGCCAAGTCCTCGCATACTGACTGGACTGTCCGCTGCATCAAGGCGGAACAGGGCAAGGATCCCTGCGAACTGTATCAACTGATGCAGGACGCCGACGGAAATTCGGTCGCCGAACTGACGCTGATCCCGCTGACCAATGGCGACGTCGCCGCAGGCGCGACGCTGGTCGCACCGCTGGAGACCGACCTGATTCAAGGCCTTGGCTTTGCGGTCGATAACGGCAAGCCGCGCGGCTACCCGTTCAGCTTCTGCGCGCCGGTCGGCTGCGTGTCGCGGATCGGCCTGTCGGCGGAAGAGCTGGGCCAGATGAAACGCGGCAGCGCAGCGACCGTGACGCTGATGCCATTCGGCGGCGACCCGAAGCAACCGGTCGAACTGGGCCTGTCGCTTGCAGGCTTTACCGCCGCATTCGACGAACTCAGCGCCTATGCCGCGAAAGACGCAGCTGCGGCCGAATAGGCCTGCCGATCACCACCGGCCATCACATCGCAAACCGCGCCCTGATCGGGCGCGGTTTTATGTTGAACAAGCGGGGTGAAGGAACAGGTCAGATCCTGCGCAACGCGATGACCGCGTTCAGGCCGCCGAATGCGAATGCGTTCGACAGGACCGCATCGACCGTCGCCTCGCGGGCCTCGTTCGGAACGACATCCAGGGCGCATTCCGGATCGGGTTCCTGATAGCCGATGGTGGGTGCTATGATCCCGTCGCGCAGTGCCATGATGCAGGCCAGCAGTTCGACCGCGCCGGTGCCGCCGATCAGATGCCCATGCATCGACTTCGTGGACGATATCATCAGCCGGTCCGCGTGATGACCGAAAGCATGCGCGACGGCGGCGCATTCGGTCTTGTCATTGGCGGCCGTGCCGGTGCCATGCGCATTGATATAGCCGATCTGATCGGGGTTCAGCCCCGCATCGCGCAGCGCGCCGGTGATCGCACGTTCGGCGCCCTGCGCCGACGGCATGACGATATCCTGCGCATCCGACGACATGGCAAAGCCCACCACTTCGGCCAGGATCTCGGCGCCGCGCGCACGGGCATGGTCATAGTCCTCGAACACGAAGACGCCCGCGCCCTCGCCCTGCACCATGCCGTTGCGGTTTGCACTAAACGGGCGGCAGGCATCTTTCGACATGACCCGCAGCCCTTCCCAGGCTTTCACGCCGCCAAAGCACAACATCGCCTCGGAACCGCCGGTCAGCATGACCTGCGCCGCCCCCGAGCGCACCATCTGGAACGCAAGTCCCATCGCATGGTTGGAACTGGCACAGGCCGTCGCGACCGTGAACGAAGGCCCGCGCAACCCGAATTCCATCGAGGTATGGCTGGCGGCGGCGTTGTTCATCAATTTCGGAACGACAAAGGGATGAACCCGGTTCTTGCCCTCTTCATAGACCGCCCGGTAATTGTCGTCCCAAGTGTTCAGCCCGCCGCCGGCGGTGCCCAGGATGACACCGGATCGCAGCCCCAGCGCCCCGTGAAAGGCCAGGCCGGACTGCGCGACCGCCTGCTTGGCCGCCAACAGCGTGAATTGGGTGAACTTGTCATACAACAGGATCTGCTGGCGGTTGAAATAGTCTTCCGGGCGCCAGTCATGGATCTGCGCGCCGATCTGGATGGACAGCCGGTCCACATCGCGGAAGTTTAGCGCGGTGATGCCGCTGCGCCCCTCGCGGAACGCGGCCAGAGTGGTGTCGACATCATGGCCAAGCGCATTGATCGTGCCGGCACCGGTGATGACCACACGGCGCAGTCCGTCCCCTCGCGGCGATGCGGACCTGTCGCCAGCGCCGACAGATTGTTCTCGGGCGGTCTTCTTGCCGGTTTTCTTCGGACTCATGCAGCTTTTTGCGCCACCAGGCGCTGGACCGCCGCGATGATCGTGCCCATGTTCGAGATGTCGAAATCAGACTTGTCCGGTTCGTTCGCGTTGAACGGAATCGAGATGTCGAATTCCTCTTCCAGCGCAAAGATCGATTCGACCAGGCCCAGGCTGTCTATGCCCAAATCCTCGGGCGTCGAATCGTCGCTGATCTGATCAGGTTCCAGCATCGCCTGTTCCGCGATGATGGATTTGATACGGGATTTGATCGTGTCGGTCATGGAGCCTCCTGCTCAGGCCTTTTCCAACAGTCGTGTAACAGTTTCCTGAAGCTTTGCTAGCTGTTGTGCGAAACGTGGCAACCGGCGCATGGCTTTCTGGATTTCCATCTGGGTCTCCATTTTCACCGCCGGATTGCCCAGAATGACGCGGCCCGCCGGAACACGGGTAAAGATCTTCGTCGCGCCGCCGGCGATCACATCGTCGCCGATCTCGATATTGTCGTTCACGCCGACCTGACCGGCAAGCACCACCCTATCGCCGATGCGCGACGATCCCGCGACACCCACCTGCGAACACAGCAGGCAGTCGCGACCGACGACGACATTATGTCCAAGCATGACAAGATTGTCGATCTTCGTGCCGTCGCCGACGCGGGTCGCCCGGATCGTTCCACGGTCGATCGTCGCGTTAGCCCCGATTTCGACGTCGTGTCCCAGTTCGACCCCGCCCAGGGAATGGATGCGCGTCCAGTGCTGCTGCCGAATATCTTCGCGCGCACCAAGGGTTCGCCGTATTTCCTCGATTCCCGACTCCTCGGGGGTGACAAATGAAAATCCGTCCCCGCCGATGACCGCCCCGGACTGGACGATCAGTCGGTCCCCCGCGTACACGTCATGCGCGATCCGCGCACCGGCATGGATCAAGGCATGCTCGCCTATCCTTGCGTTGCGTCCGATCGACACATGCGGCCCGATCCGGACGCCTGCACCGATCTGGACCCCTGCGCCGATAACGACAAAGGGGCCGATCGCCGCATCCACCCCGATCATGGCCGAAGGATCGACGACCGCAGTCGGATGAATGCCCGGCGCGATGTCCGGCCCGGCATCGAAGGCGCGTGTCAGCCCGGCCATCAGCAATCGCGGCCGGGGCGCGAAGATCGCCGCTTTCAGCCCGTAAGCTTCGGGGTCCATCCCTTCGGCAAGGATCGCCATGCTGCCAGGCTTCAACGCCTCGGCATATTTCGGAGCCATGGCCAGCGCGATCACACCGCCATCGGCCCCCACCGGCGATGTCGCCGCCGGTTCGGCCGCGCCGGTCACAGGCAGCGCCGCGTCACCCCAGCTTCGCGCATCCAATGCGCGGGCCAATTCTCCGATTGTTACCGATCTTGTCATCGCACCCTTCTTTCAGGGGGCGATCTAATCGCTTTCGCTGTTCAAATCCAGTCCGGCAACTTGCAGACGATCCCAAATGGCGGCATCGCGCCCGTAAACGTCGTCGAAAAAGCGGATCTGGCCGGTCTCGTCCGGGAATGCCGTGAAATAGACCAGATGCACGGGGACGTTCGGGGTCAGTTGCAACCACACCTCGCGGTCACGCGCCAAGGCGCGGTCGAACATCCCGCGCGGATCCTGGCTTTGCTGTGACAGCAATTGCGTCGCCAGATCGAACGGATCGCCCACGCGGACGCAGCCATGCGAATAGGCGCGCCTGCTTTGGCTGAACAGATGCTTGGTCGGCGTATCGTGAAGATAGATGTTCCAGGGGTTGGGGAAGATGAACTTCACCAACCCCAACGCATTGTCATCACTGGGTTTCTGGCGCATGCGGTAGGGAAAGTTCGACGCCGTGTAGCGGGCAAAATCGATCCGGTCGCGGGCCACGACATTGCCGCGCCCGTCAATCACGTCCAGATGCGATACGGCATAGCGATTCGCCTTCAGTCGCGGCAGATATTCCTTGACGGTGATCGAGCGTGGCACGTTCCAGCGCGGATTGACGACGACATGTTCCATCTGGTCGGAAAATTCCGGCGTGCGCATATCATGCTCGGTCTTCCCGACCACCACGCGGGTCCGGAATACCTCGTGCCCGCCATCCATGATCCGGGCGGTGTATTCCGGAATATTGACCCACACATGGCGCGCATCCAGATCCTCGCCTGCCATCCACCGCATCCGCTCCAACGCGACGATCAGCATGCGGCTGCGACGGTCGCTTCTGGCCGCGGGATCGCCATTCAGCGCCGCGATGGTCTGCGGACCGGCAACCCCGTCCGCAGGCAGTCCCGCCGCGTCCTGATATCGCGCGACCGCATCCGACAACGCGGCGTCATAAAGCCGCGGATCCTGCGACGGTGCCGAAAACCCGATGCTTTCCAGACGCACCCGCAGCGGCAGGACGCCGTCGCCGCGCATGCCGACGCGCCAGATCGCGGGCGGCACTGACGGAAGATGGTCGGGAACGGTCAGATCGGGCGCGCCTGCCAGCGCGTCCTGCAGGGCAAGATATGCCGGATGGTCCGGCGCGACAGACGCAAGATAGGATGCCGGATCAGCGGCATCGACAAATGCGCGGATCAGCCCGGAGATGTCTGGACGCCGCACCTGCCGCCTGATCTGCGGATCTGCATCGGACGGTCGGATGGCCCCGCCCGTCATGTCGCGCAGATAACGCACCAACACGCTGGCATGGATCACCTCGGCCCGCAGTCCTTGCCCGGCGTCGGCAAGTAGTTCGGGACGATAGCGCTCGACCGGCAAGCCATGCCGGGGCGCAGACCGGATCGCCTGATGCAGCGCCTTGCGCAATCTGGCGCCGTCTTCGCCCTGGAAAATCGGGCGCAACCCATGACTTCCATAGAACGCGGCCAACTGAGGACGGTCGGCAACAGCGTTTGCCAGAGCCATTTCGTCAGAGGTGAAATGCAGCTGTGGCGCCAGCGCAACGCCCGCCGCACGCCCCGGAACCAGTCCGGACTGTGCAATCGCCGGTTGCACAGTCATGGTCACCATCAGAAGGCCGACGACAGGCAGGAATCTACGCGATCGCATCACAACACCCGGAAAATACAACATCAATCCTGCCATTCGGACAGGATTCGAACCAGCGCCTGTTCACGCGACAACGACTTCGGCAAGCCGATGGTTGCCAAAAAGACACATGCATGCGGCGGTTTTGGCACGCAGTTCCGATTGGCAAATTTTCGCCTATCGCGTGAAAAATCTCAGGCCGGCGCGCGGAAACAGTTCCTGACTGCACGTTCTTTTGACATATTGTTAGGAAGTTGGGGATAAACCTCGGCGAAGCCGCGATACAACGCGGCAAAAAACGAAGCAGGACAGGCGATCTGACATGACAATGGACCTTATCTCGCGCCGCGGCATTCTTGGGGTGTTCGCAGCCACCAGCGTGGCGGCAGCCCCGGTGATGGCCAACGCGTTCGGCTTTCTTCGCGGTGCAGGCGACATGCGGCGCGTTCGGATGTATAACGGCAGGACAGGCGAAAGCCTAGATACCGTGTACTGGGTGAACGGCAAGTATGTTCGCGAAGCCCTGAATGAAATCAACATCTTCATGCGTGACTGGCGGACCGGGACGGCGATCGGCATCGACCCGCGCACGATCGATGTGGCGGCGGCCTCGCACCGGCTGCTGCAGACGAATGAACCCTACATGATGCTGTCGGGCTATCGCTCGCCGCAAACCAACGCGATGCTGCGCCGCAGATCGGGTGGCGTGGCGAAGAATTCGTTGCACATGTCCGGCAAGGCCGCGGATCTGCGTCTGAAATCGCGCTCCGTCAACCAGATGTACCAGGCCGCGATGGCCTGCAAGGCTGGCGGCGTCGGCAAGTATTCGCGTTCGAACTTCGTGCATATGGATTGCGGACCTATCCGCAGCTGGGGTTCCTGACCTTACACGACCCCGGATCGCTTTTCTGCGCCGCCGTCCGCCAAGTCATGCGCGGGCGGCGCAGCGCGTTCGATCCCGCGTGCGCGACGCCTTCTTGCAAGTTGATGAGCTAATCGCTTGACGGGTCTGTTTTCTTCCTGAACGCTGGTCCAACCTCGCCAGCGCACAGACGGATGCACCCCCCTCAGATGAGCCCACAGACAACCCGCCGCTATCGCACCGCCAAGAAAATTCAGGCCGCCGCCATCGATCTGGCGGTTCGCGACGGCCTTGCGAATGTCACGACCGAGGCGATCGCCCGACATTCGGGTATCAGCACGCGGACATTCTTCAACTACTATCCCTACAAGGAAGCCGCGCTGGTCGGACCGCCGCCGGACTACCCCGCCGACGCCGTCGAACGATTCGTGGCTGGGACGGGCCGGTTGATCGACGATCTGGACCGGCTGATCGAGGCACATCTGCTGCGCTTTCTGGACGAACGCCAGATGCTGGCCCATCTGTTTCGCCTGGCCGATACCGACCCAAAGCTTGGCGCGTTGCGCAACAGCGCGATCCTGGCGCGCCGCGCGCAGATGCGCGAATTGCTGAGCCGCCGAATGCCCGGCGCCGAACCGCAGATGATCGAGATTCTCGCCGCCGCGATCGTGGCCGCGACAAATGCGGCGACCAAGCAATGGTTGTCGGGCGAAAGGGACGATTTTGTCGCCACGGCCCGTGACAATCTGGCCCTTATCCTGCCAGCCGCGCGCATGCTGGACCGGGGGTCGGTGCAAGCCGGACGCAGCTAGACCTCCAGCATGCGCCGGAACATGTTCTCAAGATAGATCTCTGCCTCGGCAAAGGGGTCGTGCCCCGGCCCCAGCACGGCACGCACCTGCACCTCGAAATCCGCATAATGCTGGGTCAGCGCCCAGATCGAGAAGATCAGATGGTGCGGATCGACAGACGCCAGCCGCCCCGATCCGATCCAGCCGGCAAGGATCGCGACAGCGTCATCGACCAGCAGCCGAAGCCTGCCTCCCAGGATCTCGCTGAGATGGGGGGCACCTTGCAGGATCTCGTATGCAAAAAGCCTGCTCTCGCGCGGAAAATCGCGTGACATGTGCAGCTTGGTGCGGACATAACGCAAGACCTCGTCCAGCGGATCGCCGTCGGGGTTCAGGTTCAGCATCGGGGCAAGCCACATGTCCAGCAGCGCGGTCAGCAGCGTCTTGTGGATCTCGTCCTTCGAGCCGAAGTAATACAGCACGTTCGGTTTCGACAACCCGGCGGCCTCGGCGATCTGGTCGATGGTCGCCCCCCTGAACCCGTTGGCTGAAAACGCGGTCAACGCGCCTTCCAGGATTCGTTCGCGGTTGATCTGCTGGATTCGGGTCAGTTGGGGTTCATTCTGATCTGTCATCGTCTATCCCGCTCTGGCATGATCCTTTTTTGGGCAGGGGAATGCGATTTGTCACGCACTGGTTCTGCGTGCTTGACTGGCCAAGGCCCCGTGCTAGCCTGATCCTGACCGTATGGTCAATAATTCTCGAGGTTCATCAGATGCCGCTTGACCGCAAATCCGCGCCCAATGACCTGCGCGCCTTCTGGATGCCCTTCACCGCGAATCGTCAGTTCAAGTCCGCACCGCGGATGCTGGTGGCGGCCAAGGACATGTACTACACGACATCGGACGGGCGGCAGATCCTGGATGGCACGGCCGGGCTGTGGTGCTGCAACGCCGGCCATTGCCGCCCGAAGATAACCGAGGCCGTTCAGGCGCAGGTGGCCGAAATGGACTATGCGCCTGCATTCCAGATGGGCCATCCGCTGGCCTTCGAACTGGCCAATCGGATCGTCGATATCGCGCCTGACGGGATTGAGCATGTCTTCTACTGCAATTCCGGCAGCGAGGCCGTGGATACCGCGTTGAAGATCGCGCTGGCCTATCACCGCGCGCGCGGTGATTCGGCGCGCACGCGCCTGATCGGGCGCGAGCGCGGCTATCACGGTGTCGGATTCGGCGGCATCTCGGTCGGCGGGATCGTCAACAACCGCCGCTTCTTCGGCAGCCTGCTGACGGGCGTGGACCACCTGCCCCATACGCACCTGCCCGAGAACGCCTTCACCAAAGGCCAGCCCGAACACGGCGCCAATCTGGCCGACGAGTTGGAGCGGATCATCGCGCTGCACGGCGCGGAAACGATCGCCGCCGTCATCGTCGAACCCATGGCTGGCTCGACCGGCGTGCTGTTGCCGCCCAAGGGATATCTGAAACGTCTGCGCGAGATCACGCACAAGCACGGCATCCTGCTGATCTTCGATGAGGTCATCACCGGCTTTGGCCGTCTGGGCAGCCCCTTCGCCGCCCAGCATTTCGATGTCATGCCCGACATGATCACCTGCGCCAAGGGCCTGACCAACGGCGTCATCCCGATGGGTGCGGTGCTGACCACGGCCCAGATCCACGACGCCTTCATGCAGGGCCCGGAACATGTGATCGAGCTGTTCCACGGCTATACCTATTCCGGAAATCCGGTCGCCTGCGCCGCCGGTCTTGCGACGCTGGATACCTATGCCGAAGACGGCCTGCTGACACGCGCCGCCGATCTGGAAACCTACTGGCAAGAGGCGCTGCACGGCCTGAAGGGGCTTCCGCATGTCGTTGACATCCGCAACATGGGCCTGATCGGCGCGGTCGAACTGGCCCCGATGGAGTGCCAGCCGGGCAAGCGCGCCTTCGACGTGTTCGTGAAGGCGTTCGAGGCCGGGATCATGATCCGCATCACCGGCGATATCATCGCGATGTCGCCCCCGCTGATCATCAGCAAGGAACAGATCGACGAACTGGTCGGCACGCTGGCAGAGGTTCTGAGACAGGCGGGCTGAGATCGCCAATCCGGGGCACGCGGCGTTCCGCGTCGTCCCCGCCGCCCCCACCGATCACGCCGATCCCGCACAAAGACGGGACGGCCAGACAGGAAGGACACGACATGACAGACACCGCTGCGGCGGGCCCCGCCGCGAACATGAAAGTCGATGGCGACAGGCTGTGGGACAGCCTGATGGAGATGGCGAAGATCGGCCCCGGCGTCGCGGGCGGCAATAATCGCCAGACCCTGACAGATGCCGACGCCGAGGGGCGTGCGCTGTTCCGCATGTGGTCGGAAGATGCCGGGATGACGATGGGCCTTGACCGGATGGGCAACATGTTCATGCGCCACGAGGGGACCGAACCGGATCTGGATCCGGTCTATATCGGCAGCCATCTGGACACCCAGCCCACCGGGGGAAAATACGACGGCGTGCTGGGCGTGCTGGCCGGGCTGGAGGTGATCCGTTCGATCCGCGACATGGGCATCCGCACGCGCCGGCCGATCGTCGTGGTCAACTGGACCAACGAGGAAGGCACCCGTTTCGCGCCCGCGATGCTGGCCTCGGGCGTGTTTGCGGGGATGCACAGCGAAGACTATGCCAATAGCCGCGAGGACGCCGACGGCAAGACATTCGGTGCCGAACTTGACCGGATCGGCTGGCGCGGGGACGAGGAACCGGGCAAGCGCCCCATCCACGCGATGTTCGAGTATCACATCGAACAGGGTCCGATCCTCGAGGCTGAGGGAAAGGAGATCGGTGTCGTCACCCATGGCCAGGGCCTGTGGTGGCTGCAGGTCACGCTGACCGGCAAGGACGCGCATACGGGCAGCACGCCCATGACCATGCGGGTCAACGCGGGGCTGGGCATGGCGCGCATCACCGAGGCCGTCCACCGGATCGCCCTGGATCATCAGCCAAACGCCGTGGGTGCGGTCGGCCAGGCCAATGTCTACCCCAACAGCCGCAACGTGATCCCCGGCCGGGCGGTTTTCACGATCGACTTCCGCAGCCCGGATCTGGACAAGCTGACCTCGATGCGGTCGAGATTGGAGGCCGAGGCCTTTGAAATCGCTCGCGATCTTGGCCTTGGCATCGAGATCGAGCCGGTCGGCCATTTCGACCCGGTGACCTTTGATCCGGAACTTGCGCAGAAGCTGCGCAGCGCCGCTGACCGGCTGGGATACAGCCATATGGATATCGTCAGCGGCGCCGGTCACGACGCCTGCTGGATCAACCGCATCGCACCGACGGTGATGATCATGTGCCCCTGCGTGGACGGCCTGAGCCATAACGAGGCCGAAGAGATCAGTCCCGAATGGGCCAAGGCGGGCGCAGATGTCCTGCTGCATGCGGTTCTGGACGCCGCCGAGATTGTCCGCTGACGCGGACGCGTGCCGGGGGTGCCGCCCTCCGGACCCCCGGGGTATTTGAACAAAGAAGAAGAGGTTGGCGATGAGCACGATCATCAGGAACGGAACCATCGTGACGGCGGATCTGACCTACAAGGCGGATGTGCTGATCGAGGGCGGCAAGATCGCGGCGATCGGCGAGGGGCTGGTGGGCGATCAGACCCTTGATGCGACCGGCTGCTATGTCATGCCGGGCGGGATCGACCCGCATACGCATCTGGAAATGCCCTTCATGGGGACCTACTCGGCCGATGATTTCGACAGCGGCACCCGCGCCGCGCTGGCGGGCGGCACCACGATGGTCGTGGATTTCGCGCTGCCCTCGCCCGGACAGGGACTGCTGGACGCGTTGCAGATGTGGGACAACAAGTCGGGGCGCGCGCATTGCGACTACAGCTATCATATGGCGATCACCTGGTGGGGCGAACAGGTCTTTGACGAAATGCAGGCGGTCGTCGATCGCGGAATCACCAGCTTCAAGCATTTCATGGCCTACAAGGGCGCCTTGATGGTGAATGACGATGAATTGTTCGCGTCCTTCCGCCGCGTCGGCGATCTGGGCGGCATCGCCATGGTCCATGCCGAGAACGGCGACGTGGTGGCCGAATTGTCTGCGCGGCTGCTGGCCGAGGGCAGTACCGGACCCGAGGCGCATGCCTATTCCCGCCCGCCCCAGGTCGAGGGCGAGGCCACAAACCGCGCCATCATGGTAGCCGACATGGCGGGCGTTCCGCTGTACGTGGTGCATGTCAGTTGCGAGGACAGCCACGAGGCGATCCGCCGCGCCCGTCAGCAGGGCAAGCGGGTCTGGGGCGAACCGCTGATCCAGCACCTGACGCTGGATGAAAGCGAATATTTCGACAAGGACTGGGACCACGCCGCCCGCCGCGTCATGTCTCCGCCCTTCCGCGACAAGAAGCATCAGGACAGCCTGTGGGCGGGACTGCAATCGGGCAGCCTGTCGGTCGTTGCCACCGATCACTGCGCCTTCACCACCGAACAAAAACGCACTGGCGTGGGCGATTTCACCAAGATCCCGAACGGCACTGGCGGGCTTGAGGATCGGATGCCGATGCTGTGGACGCATGGCGTCGGTACCGGGCGCCTGACACCGAACGAATTCGTCGCAGCCACCTCGACCAACAGCGCCAAGATCCTGGGCATGTATCCGAAGAAGGGCGCGGTGCTGGTCGGCAGCGATGCCGATCTGGTCATCTGGGATCCCGAGGCGGAAAAGACCATCTCGGCCGGCAGCCAGCAATCGGCCATCGATTACAACGTCTTCGAAGGTCAGAAAGTCAAGGGCCTGCCGCGTTTTACAATCACGCGGGGCGTCGTCGCGGTGACCGAGGGCAAGATGGACAGCCGCGAAGGACACGGCGAGTTCGTCGCCCGTGAACCGCGCGGAACGGTGAACCGCGCATTGTCGCAGTGGAAACAGCTTACCGCGCCGCGGGCCGTGGAACGGTCGGGCATTCCGGCGACGGGGGTCTGAACTTGGCCGCATCGGTGATCGAGGCAAGCGGTGCCGGCCTGACATTCCAGACGACGGATGGTCCGGTCCACGCGCTGAAGGATGTGGACCTGACCATCGGTCAGGGCGATTTCGTCAGTTTCATAGGACCGTCGGGATGTGGCAAAACGACCTTGCTGCGGGCCATCGCCGCGCTGGAGACGCCGACCGCCGGGCGCCTGAGCGTGAACGGGATGACCCCGGATGCGGCGCGCAAGGCGCGGGCCTATGGCTATGTCTTTCAGGCGCCGGGGCTCTATCCGTGGCGGACGATTGCCGGAAATATCGGTCTGCCGCTGGAGATCATGGGTTTTGACCGGACCGAACGGCGGCAGCGGATCGATCGCGTGCTGGATCTGGTCGATCTGGCCGGATTCGGGGGGAAATATCCGTGGCAGCTTTCGGGGGGAATGCAGCAGCGCGCCAGCATTGCCCGCGCGTTGGCCTTCGACGCCGACATCCTGTTGATGGACGAACCCTTCGGGGCGCTGGACGAGATCGTGCGCGACCGGCTGAACGAGGCGTTGCTGGAGCTGTGGGCCAAGACAGGCAAGACCATCGGCTTCATCACCCACTCGATCCCCGAGGCGGTCTATCTGTCCACGCGGATCGTGGTGATGAGCCCGCGTCCCGGCCGCATCACGCGGATCATCGAAAGCCCCCTTCCCCGCGAACGCCCGCTGGACATCCGCGACACGCCCGAGTTCATCGCGCTGGCCCACGAGGTCCGCGAGGGGCTGCGCGAAGGACACAGCTATGACTGAGGCGACCGCGCCGGGCGGCGTCGCGGGGCTGATGCGTCTTGGCACGCAGGGTCGCACGATCCCGGTGCTGACCGTGCTGCTGGCCATCGTCGCGATCTGGTATGTCGCGGCTGTCGGCATGAACGCGCAATGGGTACGCGATCAGGCGGCGCGCAGCGATACCGTGCTGACAACCACGCAGTTCATCGGCCAGACGCTGACGCTGGATCGTCCCGTGCTGCCCGCGCCGCACCAGGTCGCGGTTGGACTGTGGGACGGGATCGCGGGACAGAAGGTCACCTCGAAACGCAGCCTGATCTATCATGGCTGGGTCACCTTGTCGGCCACGCTGGCGGGGTTTGCCATCGGCAGCCTTGCGGGCATCCTTCTGGCCGTCGGCATCGTGCATAACCGCGCCATGGACCAGTCGGTGATGCCCTGGGCGGTCGCCAGCCAGACCGTGCCGATCCTTGCCATTGCGCCCATGGTGATCGTGGTCTTCGCCAGCGCCGGCGTCACCGGCCTGCTGCCAAAGGCGATCATCGCTGCTTGGCTGTCGTTCTTTCCGGTGCTTGTCGGCATGGTAAAGGGCCTGCGGACACCCGACGCGATGCAGCTTGACCTGATGCGATCCTGGAGCGCCAGCCAGGGCCAGCAGTTCTGGCGACTGCGCCTGCCATCGTCGATGCCCTATCTGTTCGCCAGCCTCAAGGTGGCCGTCGCCGCGGCGCTGGTGGGCACCATCGTGGGTGAATTGCCCGCCGGCGCCAGCTCGGGGCTTGGCGCACGCCTGTTGTCGGGCAGCTATTACGGCCAGACGGTCCAGATCTGGTCCGCGCTGTTCACCGCCGCCGCGCTGGCGGCCCTGCTGGTGACGCTGATCGGATGGGCGGAAAAGCTGACCTTGCAGCGTATGGGATTGGCCCGATGAACGCGATCCCGATCCTTGCTGTCTGGATCGCTGGCTGGGCGCTGAACGCGTGGTTGGCACGTTTCGACACACGACTGACACGATTTCTGGTCGCGGTCATTTTTGGCACTACGCTGATCTTGTTGTGGGAAATGATCGTGCGGATCTACCAGGTCCCGTCGGTCATCCTGCCCGCGCCCAGCCAGATCGCCGCCAGCTTCGCGGCCAATACCGGCATTCTGTGGACCGATTTTGTCCAGACGATCCTGAGGGGCGCGCTGACCGGCTGGCTGATCGGCGCATCGGCCGCGATCCTGACCGCCATCGCCATTGATCGCAGCCCGTTTCTGCAACGCGGCCTGCTGCCGATCGGAAACTTCGTCGCCGCGCTGCCGATCGTGGGCATCGCCCCGATCCTGGTGATGTGGTTCGGGTTCGACTGGCAGTCCAAGGCCGCCGTGGTGGTGGTTATGGTGTTCTTCCCGATCCTTGTGAACATGGTCGCGGGCCTTGCGGCCACCGATCCCATGCAGCGCGACCTGATGGCGACATGGGCGGCACCTTATCGTGCGTCGCTGTTGCGGATGCGGCTGCCGGCCGCAATGCCGTTCCTGTTCAACGGTCTCAAGATCACCACGACGCTTGCTCTGATCGGCGCGATCGTGGCCGAGTTCTTCGGCAGCCCCACCAAGGGGATGGGGTTTCGGATCTCGACCGCTGTCGGGCGCCTGGACCTGCCGCTGGTCTGGGCGGAAATCCTTGTGGCGGCGATCGCCGGATCGCTGTTTTATGGCATCGTCGCGCTGATCGAGAAGAAGGTGACGTTCTGGCACCCGTCGCAGCGCAATCAACGGGGCTAGACCCCACCAACAGGAGAGTGAGCCATGAAGAAAACCATGCTGGGCGCGGTCGCCGCGACACTGGTCGCGGGTACGGCCTGGGCCGATGCCGAATATGACCTGACGCTGCAACTGAAATGGGTCACGCAGGCGCAGTTCGCCGGCTATTACGTCGCCAGGGACAAGGGCTTCTACGACGAGGAAGGGCTGAACGTCACCATCAAGCCCGGCGGCCCCGATATCGCACCGACGCAGGTATTGGCCGGGGGCGGCGCCGACGTCGTCGTCGAATGGATGCCCGCCGCACTGGCCGCGCGTGAAAAGGGGCTGCCGCTGGTCAATATCGCGCAACCCTTCAAATCCTCGGGGATGATGCTGACATGCCTCAAGGAATCCGGGATCAGCGATCCGCAGACCGATTTCGCAGGCAAGACGCTTGGTGTCTGGTTCGCTGGCAACGAATATCCCTTTCTCAGTTGGATGAGCACGCTTGGCCTGTCGACCGAGGGCGGACAGGACGGCGTGACGGTGCTGAAACAGGGCTTCAACGTGGACCCGCTGCTGCAGAAACAGGCCGCCTGCATCTCGACCATGACCTACAACGAATACTGGCAGATCATCGACGCCGGCATCCCCGCCGAAGAGCTGGTGACGTTCAAGTATTCCGATCAGGATGTCGCGACGCTGGAAGACGGGCTGTATACGCTGGATTCGACGCTAGAAGATCCCGACAAGGTCACCGCGCTGGTCCGCTTTGTCCGGGCCAGCATGAAGGGATGGAAATACGCCGAGGAGAATCCCGAGGAAGCAGCCGAGATCGTGCTGGAAAACGACGAGACCGGCGCCCAGACCATCGAGCATCAGACCCGGATGATGAGCGAGGTCGCCAAGCTGACCGCGGGTTCTGACGGCACGCTGGACGATGCCGATTATCAGCGCACCGTCGATATCCTGATGGCCGGCGGTTCGGATCCGGTAATCTCGGCCGCGCCCGAGGGGGCATTCTCGCATGTCATCACCGACCGCGCCTTCGACTGAGACGGGCACGACCGGGCGCGCGATACGGGCGCCCGGTCGTGGAATTGCGGACGTTTCTCGGCATCGCCGCGTTACTTGAAAGCGGGGACCTGCCTGGCGGTTGGTGCGGTAATCCCCCCATTTTTGTGGGGGCTTGGTCGTAGAATTTACGCGGCCATTCTCAGTTTCTGTGCGGGTGTCATCCCGCCGTTGCCCATGTTTGGGCGCTCATTGTTGTAGGACCAGAGCCATTCAGTGGCAATCCGCTGCACCTCGTCGATGCTTTCGAAGATGTAGAGGTCCAGCCATTCATGCCGGACCGTCCGGTTGTATCGTTCGACGTAGGCGTTCTGCTGCGGTTTGCCTGGCTGAATGTAGGACAAGCTGATACTCTGGCTTTCTGCCCATTCCATCAAAGTGCCACTGACATATTCCGGGCCGTAGCATGTTGGGAATAGCGCGCCGTTGAAGGTTATGGCCGCCTGCGCAGCCACCAAAATTGCGCAGCAGGCGGCCATAACCGGATCTCGGGTCTCTATGGTGGTTTTGCGAACCACACCAC
>NZ_JAGHRA010000029.1 GCF_017744015.1 Paracoccus sp. R12_2 | reverse complement strand
TCCATCTGGCGCAGCACACCCATGATCTGGGCTTCTGTGTATCGTGTCTTCTTCATCGGAATCTCCTCAGTCATCCTGCCGAGAAAATTCTACTTCCGCATCCCGTTAAGATCGGGGGGGATTACCCGAGGATATGGCAGAATTCGAAAAGTTCGCCCTTTATCGATTTGTTGGTACCTTCTGTCCCCGAGAAGATGCCGGTGCGGACCTTGCCGTCCTTTGCATCGTCCAGATCCCAGGCCTTGCAGACTGGCGTGCCGGCGATCAGGCGGTCGCTTGCGACCTGGACGTTACGGGGCTCGAAGTCCGGTGATTTAACAACGGGAACGATAAGAGTCATGGATCGGCCTCTGTCATGATTTGGGCCTTCATTTTACCAGACCGGTACCGCTCGACAGCGGTGAATATTGCAGCGGCTCCGCAACCTATGCCGATTTCTCGGGTCCATACAGAATTTGATGCGCCGCCCCCGGAGAACTCTGAGAGGCGCTGCGCGACATCTTAGCCATGTTTTGAAAGGCTGTTTCGGCGCAGACAGGAAGCGCCCCGGATGTCCGAGTTATGACCTGCTATTCATCGAAAAAGCCAGTTGCGGCAGGCGACGGGCGGTACATCGCGCTTCAAGCCGGGGCGCTACTGTCCTGCGCGGCTGACGAGTTGGACAGCAACAGCAACTAGCTTACGGGCCAAGTCCGCAACGTCTTATTTCAGGGCGAGAGCCTGAAGGTCAAAGTGGTTCTGGCAGATCGTACGGGGATCAGTTTCCGCGTCCCGAGCCATCACTACAGCAAGACAGTGCTGACTATGATGGCGAGAACCTGGCATTGCGTCAGAACAAAACGGACAAGCCACTTAAGCTGCCCTGCACGTCTCAGCTCAAGGCGGCACTTGACGAGGCTGGGCGCGCGCTGAGCGTCGCTCCGCATCCAACCAGGCGCATTCTTACGGAGCGCAAAGGCGATCCCCTTAGGTATTCAGGCCTCGCTCAGATCATGCGGAAGGAGCGGAAGCGTCTAGGGCTCGAGCGATTCGACCAGCACGCCATGCGATATCGTGGAGTCATGGAACTCGCTTGGGCCGGCTGTGACGATGACGAGATCGCCTCCTACAGCGGTCATTCATCCAAAGCGATGATCATCAATCATGCCGGGGAGGCCCGGCAAATCATGAGAGCAAAACAAGCATGGAAGAGACGCCAATGAACAGAACGGGCACAGAACGTGAAACTGATAACCGGCGTGATAACGCGCCGATTGTGCGCTTGACGGCGCGCGTCACAAACCCTATCAGGGCCGCGCTGCAGGGGTATAGCTCAGTTGGTAGAGCATCGGTCTCCAAAACCGAGGGTCGTGGGTTCGAGTCCCCCTGCCCCTGCCAGACCTTCATACATATTTCGAATTGCCAGGCGATACTGATCGGCAGGGTCGTTCGGCGGCAGTCGTTTCGGTTGTGTTAACGCGGCGTGCGTTGTCGGTGTACGCGCTATGCATGTCGTGTGTCTGGCGGGTGCTTTGCCTGTGCGGGCTTGAATCGCCGCGCGTCGGCAGTTAAATGCCCAACTGAATTTCCGCGAGGAGCCGCAAGTGGCCACCAATCCTGTCCAGTTCATCAACCAGGTCCGCGCCGAGGCCGCCAAGATCACCTGGCCCACCCGCCGCGAGGTCATCACGACCACGATCATGGTCTTCATCATGGCCGCGCTGACCAGTATTTTCTTCTTTCTGGTCGATCTGGTGATCCGTTTCGGCCTGACCGAAGGGTTGAAGTTCATCAGCGGCTGATCCGGGCTTGCAATTCCGGGCGCGTGGCGGTATTTGCCCACGACTGTCCGGTTGACGGCGTGCATCGAATCCGCGTGCGCGCCGATTTCAATTTTGCCGGGCGCATTTGAATTCAAGGGGTTGCCCGCACGCGCAGGTGATTCCCGAAAGACGAACAGGGGTCGATCGAGACATGGCAAAGCGTTGGTATTCGGTCAGCGTCCTGTCGAACTTCGAGAAGAAGGTCGCCGAGGCGATTCGTCAGGCGGCATCCGAGAAGGGCCTTGAAGAGCAGATCGACGAGGTGCTGGTCCCGACCGAGGAGGTCATCGAGATCCGCCGCGGCAAGAAGGTGACGTCCGAGCGTCGTTTCATGCCCGGCTATGTCCTGGTCCACATGGACATGTCGGATCGGACCTATCATCTGGTGAACTCGATCAATCGGGTCACCGGCTTTCTCGGCTCGCAGGGCAAGCCCATGCCCATGCGTGACGAAGAGGTGAACACCATCCTTCACCGCACCGGCGAAGGCGACGAGGCTGCACCGCGCAACCTGATCCGCTTCGACGTGGGCGAGAAGGTGAATGTGACCGACGGACCCTTCGAGGGCTTTTCGGGCATGGTGGAAGAGGTTGACGAAGCGGCGTCGCGGATCAAGGTCACCGTTTCGATCTTCGGCCGGCCGACACCGGTCGAACTGGAATTCACGCAGGTCGCCAAGACCGCGTGATTGGTTGCGGGAGGCGCCGGTCCCTTCGGGGATGCGGGCCGTACCGCTAAGTCGGCCCCGCAAGTCCGGTCAAGGGCAGGGGCGTGATGATAAGGAGAAGGCCACATGGCCAAGAAAGTCGTCGGGCAGCTGAAGCTGCAGATCAAGGCGGGTCAGGCGAACCCGTCGCCCCCCGTTGGCCCCGCACTGGGTCAGCGCGGGATAAACATCATGGAATTCTGCAAGGCGTTCAACGCCAAGACGCAGGAAATGGAGCAGGGTTCGCCCGTTCCGGTCGTGATCACCTACTACGCCGACAAGTCGTTCACCTTCGAGACGAAGACGCCGCCGGCGTCCTTTCTGCTGAAGAAAGCAGCCGGCCTGAAGCCGGTGGGCAAGCGCAACCGCGCCAAGGGTTCGGAAAAGCCCGGTCGCGCGACCGCTGGCTATGTGACCGTCAAGCAGGTGCGCGAGATCGCCGAGTCGAAGATGACGGATCTTTCCGCCAATGACGTCGATCAGGCGATGAAGATCATTCTGGGTTCGGCCCGTTCGATCGGTATCGAGGTGAAAGGCTAAGCCATGGCGAAGATTGCGAAGAAAAAAGCCGCGGCCCGGGCCGCCTTCGAAGGCAAGACCAACGTCAGCGTCGAGGATGCCGTCAAGCTGGTCAAGGGCTCGGCCTCGGCCAAGTTCGACGAAACCATCGAGATCGCGCTGAACCTTGGCGTCGATCCGCGTCACGCTGACCAGATGGTCCGCGGCGTCGTGACGCTGCCTGCCGGCACCGGCAAGGATGTCCGCGTGGCCGTGTTCGCCCGTGGTCCCAAGGCTGACGAAGCCAAGGCAGCGGGTGCGGACATCGTCGGCGCCGAGGACCTGATGGAAACGATCCAGTCGGGCAAGATCGAGTTCGACCGTTGCATCGCGACGCCGGACATGATGCCGCTGGTCGGCCGTCTGGGCAAGATCCTGGGTCCGCGCAACCTGATGCCGAACCCCAAGGTCGGCACGGTGACGATGGATGTCGCGACTGCCGTCAAGGCCGCCAAGGGCGGCGAGGTTCAGTTCAAGGCCGAGAAGGCGGGCGTTGTCCATGCCGGTATCGGCAAGGTCAGCTTCGACGAAGACAAGCTGGCCCAGAACCTGCGTGCCTTCGTGGACGCGGTGCAGAAGGCCAAGCCCTCGGGCGCGAAAGGGACCTACATGAAAAAGGTCTCGATCAGCTCGACCATGGGGCCGGGCGTGTCGGTGGACGTCGTTTCGGCGACCGCCAACTAAGGAATTTCCCGGCCTGCAAGCCGGGAATGACGGGGCTGCCGAAACGCCGCCCCGTCCTGTCCGAGACGGAGGGTGCGGCGGTCCGCAAGGGCCAAGGCTTAATGTCCTTCCTGAGATGGGAACAAGCATTTTTCCGAAGGTTGAACCTTCGGGCGATCTTGTCCCTCACGGACCCGATCCGGTCCCTCGGGGCCGGAACAAAGTGAGAGCCGGGGGGAAACCCCCATATTGGAGTGAAACCGTGGATAGAGCACAAAAAGAACAGGTGGTCGATGAACTCGGCCAGATCTTTGAAAGCTCTGGCGTCGTGGTGGTTGCCCACTACGAGGGAATGACGGTTGCGCAAATGCAGAACCTGCGAGCGAAGATGCGCGAAGCAGGTGGTGCGGTGCGTGTTGCCAAGAACAAGCTCGCCAAGATCGCCCTGGAAGGTAAGCCTTGCGCAAGCATCGCCGACTATCTGACGGGCATGACCGTGTTGTCCTTCTCGGAAGACCCCGTGGCTGCGGCCAAGGTCTGCCAGGAATACGCCAAGGGGAACGAGAAATTCGTGATCCTGGGCGGTGCCATGGGCGACTCGGCGCTGGATCCGGCCGGTGTGAAAGCCGTGGCCGCCATGCCGTCGCGTGACGAGCTTATTGCTTCGATCGTGTCCTGCATCGGCGCCCCTGCTTCCAACATCGCCGGTGCGATCGGCGCGCCTGCAAGCAACATCGCGGGCATCCTCAGCACTCTGGAAGAGCGCGAGGCTGCTTGACGCAACCCTTTCCCGACTGGTGGTTGAATACCCGACGTTGGAACACTAACTGGAAAGAACGGAAAAATGGCTGATCTGAAGAAACTCGCCGAAGAAATCGTGGGCCTGACCCTGCTGGAAGCCCAAGAACTGAAAACCATCCTGAAAGACGAATACGGCATCGAGCCGGCTGCCGGTGGCGCCGTCATGATGGCCGGTCCGGCTGCTGGCGCTGAAGAAGCTGCCGAAGAGAAGACCGAATTCGACGTCGTTCTGGTCGAAGCCGGTGCCAGCAAGATCAACGTGATCAAAGAAGTGCGCGGCATCACCGGTCTGGGCCTGAAAGAAGCCAAGGACCTGGTCGAAGCCGGTGGCAAGGTCAAGGAAGGCGCCAACAAGGACGAAGCCGAAGAAATCAAGAAGAAGCTCGAAGCGGCTGGCGCCAAGGTCGAGCTGAAGTAATCGGCTTTCTTGCTGGATGAATGTGGCAGGGTCCGGGCTTTCCCGGTCCCTGCCGAACCTGTCTTGAAGGGCGGTTTGGGCGATCCGTCGCAGACCTTCCTTCAGGGCATGTTCGAGGTTCGGGAGCCACGCGGTGGGACGCGCGGCACGAATGGAACCTCACCCCTGCATTCGTAGGCCGCATCCGGGGGCCCCGACCCGGATCGCGCGCGAAGACGAAAGGTGACAAGACCCCATGGCGCAATCCTATGTCGGCCAGAAGCGTATCCGGCGCTATTACGGCAATATTCGCGAAGTGCTGGAGATGCCGAACCTCATCGAGGTTCAGAAATCCTCTTACGATCTGTTCCTGAACTCGGGCGAAGGCACCGGCCATAACGATGGCGACGGCATTCAGGGCGTGTTTCAGTCGGTCTTTCCGATCAAGGATTTCAACGAGACCGCGACGCTGGAATTCGTCAAGTACGACCTGGAGCGCCCGAAATACGATGTCGAGGAATGTCAGCAGCGCGACATGACCTATGCGGCACCTTTGAAGGTGACGCTGCGTCTGATCGTGTTCGATGTCGATGAAAACACCGGCGCGAAATCGGTCAAGGACATCAAGGAACAGGATGTCTTCATGGGCGACATGCCCCTGATGACCACCAACGGCACGTTCATCGTGAACGGGACCGAACGCGTCGTCGTTTCCCAGATGCACCGTTCGCCCGGCGTGTTCTTCGACCATGACCGGGGCAAGACCCATTCCTCGGGCAAGCTGTTGTTCGCCTGCCGGATCATCCCCTATCGCGGCAGCTGGCTGGACTTCGAATTCGACGCCAAGGATCTGGTCTTCGCGCGCATCGACCGCCGCCGGAAACTGCCGGTGACGACCCTGCTGTATGCGCTTGGCATGGATCAGGAAGGTATCATGGATGCCTTCTACGAGACCGTCGATTACACGCTGCGCAAGGACGGCCGCAGTCAGGGCTGGGTGACGCGCTTCTTCCCCGAGCGGGTTCGGGGCACGCGCCCGGCCTATGATCTTGTGAATGCCGATACCGGCGAGGTGATCACCAAAGCGGGCGACAAGGTAACGCCGCGCCTGGTCAAGCAGTTGCTGGATTCGGGCGAGCAGGTCAGCCTGCTGGTTCCGTTCGAGCGCATCATCGGCCGCTTTGTCTCCAAGGATATCATCAACGAGGAAACCGGACTGATCTACGCCGAGGCCGGCGATGAGATCACCGCGGAATACGACAAGCAGGGCGATCTGTCGGGCGGCCTTCTGAAGGTGCTGCTGGACAACGATGTGACCGATATTCCGGTTCTGGACATCGATCACATCAATGTCGGTCCGTATATCCGCAACACGATGGCGGCGGACAAGAACATGAACCGCGATCAGGCGCTGATGGACATCTATCGCGTCATGCGCCCCGGCGAGCCGCCCACCGTCGAGGCTGCCAGCACGCTGTTCAACAGCCTGTTCTTCGACAGCGAGCGGTATGACCTGTCCGCGGTCGGTCGGGTGAAGATGAACATGCGGCTGAACCTTGACGCACCGGACACCCAGCGCACCCTGCGCCACGAAGATATCGTGGCCTGCGTGCGCGGACTGGTGGAACTGCGCGACGGCAAGGGCGAGATCGACGACATCGACCACCTCGGCAACCGTCGTGTGCGTTCGGTCGGCGAACTGATGGAAAACCAGTACCGCATCGGTCTGCTGCGCATGGAGCGCGCGATCCGCGAGCGCATGTCGGGTGTCGAGATCGACACGGTGATGCCGCAGGACCTGATCAACGCGAAACCCGCAGCGGCAGCGGTGCGTGAGTTCTTCGGCAGCAGCCAGCTGTCGCAGTTCATGGACCAGACCAACCCGCTGTCCGAAGTGACGCACAAGCGGCGCCTGTCGGCCCTTGGGCCGGGCGGTCTGACGCGCGAACGCGCAGGCTTCGAGGTTCGCGACGTCCACCCGACCCACTATGGCCGTATGTGTCCCATCGAGACGCCGGAAGGTCAGAACATCGGTCTGATCAACAGCCTCGCGACCTTCGCGCGGGTGAACAAGTACGGCTTCATCGAGACGCCGTATCGCAAGGTCGAAAGCGGCCGTGTCACCGACGACGTGGTCTACATGTCCGCGACCGAGGAAATGCGTCACACCGTGGCGCAGGCGAACGCGACGCTGGATGCGGACGGCAACTTCGTGGACGAACTGATTTCGACCCGCCAGTCGGGCGACTTCATGCTGAACCCGGTCGATGCCGTCGATCTGATCGACGTTTCGCCCAAGCAGCTGGTTTCGGTCGCCGCGGCGCTGATCCCGTTCCTTGAAAACGACGACGCCAACCGCGCGCTGATGGGTTCGAACATGCAGCGTCAGGCCGTGCCGCTGCTGCGCGCCGAGGCGCCCTTCGTCGGCACCGGCATGGAGGCCGTCGTGGCACGCGATTCCGGCGCCGCGATCACCGCGCGTCGGGGCGGCGTCATCGACCAGGTCGATGCGCAGCGTATCGTCGTACGCGCCACCGAGAACCTCGAGGCCGGCGACGCGGGCGTGGACATCTATCGTCTGCGCAAGTTCAAGCGCTCGAACCAGTCCTCGACCATCAACCAGCGTCCGCTGGTCAAGGTGGGCGAGAAGGTCGAAGGCGGTCAGGTCATCGCGGACGGTCCGTCGACCGATCAGGGCGAACTGGCCATCGGCCGGAACGTGGTCGTCGCGTTCATGCCGTGGAACGGCTACAACTACGAAGACTCGATCCTGATCTCCGAACGGATCCACCGCGACGATGTGTTCACCTCGATCCATATCGACGAATACGAAGTGGCGGCCCGCGACACCAAGCTGGGACCCGAGGAAATCACCCGCGACATCCCGAACGTCGGTGAAGAGGCGCTGCGCAACCTCGACGAGGCAGGCATCGTTTATATCGGCGCCGAGGTCGGACCGGGTGATATCCTGGTCGGCAAGATCACCCCCAAGGGCGAAAGCCCGATGACGCCTGAAGAAAAACTTCTGCGCGCCATCTTCGGTGAAAAGGCCAGCGACGTGCGCGATACGTCCCTGCGGCTGCCGCCGGGGGCTTATGGCACGATCGTCGAAGTTCGGGTGTTCAACCGGCACGGTGTGGACAAGGACGAACGCGCCCTGCAGATCGAGCGCGAGGAAGTCGAGCGTCTGGCGCGCGACCGTGACGACGAACAGGCGATCCTGGACCGCAACATCTATGCGCGTCTGAAATCGCTGATCATGGGCAAGACTGCCGTCAAGGGACCGAAAGGTGTCAAGGCGAACTCCGAGATCACCGAGGATCTGCTGGGAACCCTCAGCCGCGGCCAGTGGTGGCAGCTTGCTGTCAGCGAAGAAGACATCGCCAAGGAAGTCGAGGCGCTGAACCATCAATATGACGCCCAGAAGAAGGCCCTTGAGGCCCGCTTCGAGGACAAGGTCGAGAAAGTCCGTCAGGGCGACGATCTGCCGCCGGGCGTGATGAAGATGGTCAAGGTCTTCGTCGCCGTGAAGCGCAAGCTGCAGGCGGGCGACAAGATGGCTGGTCGTCACGGCAACAAGGGCGTCGTGTCCAAGGTCGTGCCGATGGAGGACATGCCGTTCCTGGCGGACGGCACGCCGGTCGATCTGGTGCTGAACCCGCTTGGCGTGCCATCGCGGATGAACGTCGGCCAGATCCTTGAAACCCATATGGGCTGGGCATCGCGCGGCCTGGGCATCAAGATCGACGAGGCGCTGGAAGAATATCGCCGCAACGGCGACATGACCCCGGTGCGCGAGGCGATGAAGATCGGTTACGGCGATCAGCTGTATTCCGAGACCTTCGAGGGCATGGAGGACGACACTCTGGTCGAGCACGCGAACACCGTGCGCACCGGGGTTCCGATCGCCACGCCAGTCTTCGACGGCGCGAAAGAGGCCGATGTCAACGACGCGCTGGCGCGCGCTGGCTTCGACACGTCGGGCCAGTCGGTGGTGTTCGATGGCCGCACGGGCGAACAGTTCGCCCGTAAAGTCACCGTCGGGATGAAGTATGTCCTGAAGCTGCACCACCTTGTCGATGACAAGATGCACGCCCGTTCGACCGGTCCGTACAGCCTTGTGACCCAGCAGCCGTTGGGTGGTAAGGCGCAGTTCGGTGGTCAGCGTCTGGGTGAGATGGAGGTCTGGGCGCTGGAAGCCTATGGCGCCGCCTATACCCTGCAGGAAATGCTGACCGTCAAATCGGACGACGTCGCCGGCCGCACCAAGGTCTACGAGTCCATCGTCAAGGGCGAGGACAATTTCGAGGCCGGCGTGCCGGAATCGTTCAACGTGCTGGTCAAGGAGGTCCGGGGTCTGGGCCTCAACATGGAACTCCTGGATGCGGAGGAAGAGGAGTGAGGGCTGCGGCCCTCACCCGTCCCCACCCCCGTGCCCTTCATTAGGATTTGAAAATGAACCAGGAACTTGCCACCAACCCTCTGAACCCGCTGGCCCCGCCGCGGCAGTTCGACGAAATCAAGATCTCGTTGGCCTCGCCGGAAGAAATTCTGGCCTGGTCCTTCGGCGAGGTTAAGAAGCCCGAAACCATCAACTACCGCACGTTCAAGCCGGAACGTGACGGCCTGTTCTGCGCGCGCATCTTCGGTCCGATCAAGGACTACGAATGCCTGTGCGGCAAGTACAAGCGCATGAAGTATCGCGGCCTCGTCTGCGAGAAATGCGGCGTCGAGGTCACCTTGCAGAAGGTCCGCCGCGAGCGGATGGGCCATATCGAACTGGCCGCGCCGGTCGCGCATATCTGGTTCCTGAAGTCGCTGCCGTCCCGCATCGGCCTGATGCTGGACATGACGCTGCGCGATCTGGAACGCATCCTCTATTTCGAGAATTATGTTGTGATCGAGCCGGGTCTGACCGACCTGACCTATGGCCAGTTGCTGAGCGAAGAGGAATACCTTGACGCGCAGGACAGCTATGGCGCCGATGCCTTCACCGCCGATATCGGCGCCGAGGCGATCCGCGCGATGCTGGCCAATATCGACCTGGCGGCGACCGCGGAACAACTGCGCGAGGATCTGAAAGAGGCGACGGGCGAACTGAAGCCGAAGAAGATCATCAAGCGGCTGAAGATCGTCGAGTCGTTCCTGGAATCCGGCAACCGTCCGGAATGGATGGTCCTGACGGTGATCCCGGTCATTCCGCCGGAACTGCGTCCGCTGGTGCCGCTGGACGGCGGCCGGTTCGCGACGTCGGATCTGAACGACCTGTACCGCCGCGTGATCAACAGGAACAACCGTCTGAAGCGGCTGATCGAGCTGCGCGCGCCCGACATCATCGTGCGCAACGAAAAGCGCATGCTGCAGGAATCGGTCGATGCGCTGTTCGACAACGGCCGTCGCGGCCGCGTCATCACCGGCAACAACCGTCGCCCGCTGAAGTCGCTGTCAGACATGCTGAAGGGCAAGCAGGGCCGCTTCCGCCAGAACCTTCTGGGCAAGCGGGTCGACTTTTCGGGCCGTTCGGTCATCGTGACCGGCCCGGAACTGAAGCTGCACCAGTGCGGCCTGCCGAAGAAGATGGCCCTGGAGCTGTTCAAGCCGTTCATCTATTCACGGCTTGAGGCGAAGGGCCTGTCCAGCACGGTCAAGCAGGCCAAGAAGCTGGTCGAGAAGGAGCGCCCAGAGGTCTGGGACATCCTGGACGAGGTCATCCGCGAGCATCCGGTTCTGCTGAACCGCGCGCCCACGCTGCACCGTCTTGGCATCCAGGCGTTCGAACCGATCCTGATCGAGGGCAAGGCGATCCAGCTGCACCCGCTGGTCTGTTCGGCCTTCAACGCCGACTTCGACGGCGACCAGATGGCCGTGCACGTTCCGCTGTCGCTGGAAGCACAGCTGGAAGCGCGCGTCCTGATGATGTCGACGAACAACGTCCTGTCGCCCGCCAACGGCGCGCCGATCATCGTTCCGTCGCAGGACATGGTTCTGGGCCTGTATTATGTCTCGATGATGCGCGAGGGCATGAAGGGCGAGGGCATGGCCTTCTCGAATATCGAAGAGGTCGAACATGCCCTGGCCGCTGGCGAGGTGCATCTGCACGCCAAGATCATGGCGCGCATTCGCCAGATCGACGAGAACGGAAACGAGGTCATCCGCCGGTTTGAAACGACGCCGGGCCGTGTCCGCCTGGGCGCGCTGCTGCCGATGAATGCCAAGGCCCCGTTCGAACTGGTCAACCGCCTTCTGCGCAAGAAGGACATCCAGAACGTCATCGACACCGTCTATCGCTATTGCGGTCAGAAAGAGTCGGTCATCTTCTGCGACCAGATCATGTCGCTTGGCTTCCGCGAGGCGTTCCGCGCCGGCATCAGCTTCGGCAAGAACGACATGGTCGTTCCCGACAACAAGTGGGATATCGTCGGCGAAGTCCAGGAACAGGTGAAAGAGTTCGAACAGCAATATCTGGACGGCCTCATCACCCAGGGCGAAAAGTACAACAAGGTCGTGGACGCGTGGTCGAAATGCAACGACCGCGTGACCGAGGCCATGATGTCGACGATCTCGGCCACCAAGAAGGACGAGAACGGCGCCGAGATGGAGCCGAACAGCGTCTATATGATGGCGCATTCGGGTGCCCGGGGTTCGGTCAACCAGATGAAGCAGCTGGGTGGTATGCGCGGCCTGATGGCCAAGCCGTCGGGCGAGATCATCGAAACGCCGATCATCTCGAACTTCAAGGAAGGTCTGACCGTTCTTGAATACTTCAACTCGACCCACGGGGCCCGGAAGGGTCTGTCGGATACCGCGTTGAAGACCGCGAACTCGGGCTATCTGACCCGCCGTCTGGTGGACGTGGCGCAGGACTGCATCATCCGCGAACATGACTGCGGAACCGAGCAGGCCATCACCGCCTCGGCCGCCGTCAACGATGGTGAGGTCATCGCCCCGCTGTCCGAGCGTATCCTGGGACGCACCGCGGCCGAGGATGTCCTGGTCCCCGGCGAGGACGAGATCATCATTCGCGGTGGCGAGCTGATCGACGAACGCAAGGCCGATGTGATCGAACAGGCGGGCGTGCAAAGCGTCCGCATCCGTTCGGCGCTGACCTGCGAATCCGAGGATGGCGTCTGCGCGCTGTGCTATGGTCGCGATCTGGCACGCGGCACGCTGGTCAATATCGGCGAGGCGGTGGGTATCATCGCCGCCCAGTCGATCGGCGAGCCGGGCACCCAGCTGACGATGCGGACCTTCCACATCGGCGGCATCGCACAGGGTGGTCAGCAGTCCTTCCAGGCCGCCTCGCACGAGGGCACGGTCCAGTTCCGCAACGAAAGCGTGCTGGAAAATGCCAATGGCGAGATGGTGGTCATGTCGCGCAACATGCAGCTGATGATCATGGATGATCAGGGGCAGGAACGCGCCAGCCACAAGCTGTTCTACGGCAGCAAGCTGTTCGTGAAGGACGGGGACCGCGTCATCCGCGGTGCCAAGCTGTACGAATGGGATCCCTATACCCTGCCGATCATCGCCGAAAAGGGCGGCGTGGCGAAGTTCGTCGATCTTGCCACGGGCCTGTCGGTCCGCGACGAGACCGACGAAGCAACCGGCATGACCCAGAAGATCGTGACGGACTGGCGGTCGGCGCCCAAGGGCAACGACCTCAAGCCCGAGATCATCATCATGGATGCAAACGGCGAACCGGTGCGCAACGATCAGGGCAACCCGGTCAGCTATCCGATGTCGGTCGATGCCATTCTGTCGGTCGAGGACGGTCAGGACATCCGTCCGGGCGACGTCGTCGCGCGTATTCCGCGCGAAGGTGCCAAGACCAAGGACATCACCGGGGGTCTGCCCCGCGTGGCGGAACTGTTCGAGGCACGTCGTCCCAAGGATCACGCCATCATCGCCGAGATCGACGGTTATGTGCGCTTTGGCAAGGACTACAAGAACAAGCGTCGCATCGCCATCGAGCCGTCAGCGGAAGGTCAGGAACCCGTCGAATACATGGTGCCGAAAGGCAAGCACATCCCGGTGCAGGAAGGCGACTTCGTGCAGAAGGGTGACTACATCATGGACGGCAACCCGGCGCCGCATGACATCCTGCGGATCATGGGGATCGAGGCGCTGGCCGACTACCTCATCGACGAGGTTCAGGATGTCTATCGACTGCAGGGTGTGAAGATCAACGACAAGCACATCGAGGTGATCGTTCGCCAGATGCTGCAGAAGATCGAGATCATCGACAGCGGCGATACGACGCTGCTGAAGGGCGAGCATGTCGAACGCGACGAGTTCGAGGAAGAGAACGCCAAGATCGAAGCCAAGGGTGGCCGTCCGGCCTCGGGCGAGCCGGTGCTTCTGGGCATCACCAAGGCGTCGCTGCAGACCCGCAGCTTCATCTCGGCCGCCTCGTTCCAGGAAACGACGCGCGTGCTGACCGAGGCTGCCGTTCAGGGCAAGCGCGACAAGCTGGTTGGCCTGAAGGAAAACGTCATCGTCGGCCGGCTGATCCCGGCAGGCACCGGCGGGGCCACCGCGCGTGTTCGCCGCATCGCCAGCGAACGCGATGCCGAGGTGATCGAGGCGCGCCGCGCCGAGGCCGAGGCTGCCGCCGCGCTGGCGGCGCCGGAACCTGCGATGGATCAACCGGCATCCGAAAGCAGCGTCGCGGATGTGCACGAGCACAGCGAAGACTGAGATCGCTGACATGAATTGAGAAAGGCCCGGCCATATCGGCCGGGCCTTTCTTGTCTGAAATCCCCGGGCCAGCATGTCATGGCCGTGGCGGGACGCGTTGCCCATCGGACGGGCAAGGGGCTTTCAAGTCACCGCGTCAGGCCCTATCGCAGGACTGTCCGGTAATCTCACGGTATTTCATGCGCGCGCCCTTGATATCGCCCTTTCGCCGGGTCAGCCCGGCCTCGATCACCACCCAGCCGCTTCAGCCGGGCGACAATCTGCGCGGCGCGGTGCTGATGTGCCTGTCCATGCTGGGATATGGCTGCAACGACGCGGTGATGAAATACGTGACACAGACGATGCCGCTGTATCAGGCCATCGCGCTGCGAGGCGTCGTGATGGTGGTGGTGCTGTGGTTTCTGGCACGGCGCGAGGGCGGGTTGCAGTTGCGACTGGCGCGCGGCGATCGCTGGCCGATGTTCTGGCGTGTGCTGGGCGAGGTCGGCTCGACGGTCCTGTTCCTGAATGCCCTGCGTGCCATGGCAATCGCCGACCTTGCGGCGGTGATGCAGTCGCTGCCCCTGGCGATCATGCTGGCCGCGGCGGTGTTCTTTGGCGAGCCGTTGGGCTGGCGCCGCACCTCGGCGGTGGTGGTCGGCATGATCGGGGTGATGCTGATCCTTCGCCCGGGCAGCGGGACGTTCGGCATCTGGGCCCTTGTGGCGTTGGCCGCGATGCTGCTGATGGTCCTGCGCGACATGGTCACGCGACTGTTCGGTCGGCATGTCGGATCGGCCTCGATCGCGTTCTATGCGGCGATCAGTGTCGCGGTCACCGGCTTCGTCGGGGCGATCTGGGATGGCTGGGTTGCGCCGGATGTGCGGCAGCTTGCGCTGCTGGTGCTCAGCGGTGCTTTCCTGACGCTGGGATACCTGACGGCGGTCGCGGCCATGCGCGTGGGCGAGATTTCCTATGTCGCGCCTTTCCGCTATACCTCGCTGCTGGTTGCGATCATTGCCGGGCTGCTGATCTTCGGGGAATGGCCAGATTCCTGGACATGGATCGGCGCGACCCTGATCGTCGGGGCAGGGGGATACACCATCTGGCGCGAAGCGCGGTTGCAGCGGTCCTGACGCCGGGGCCATGTGGCGTCTCGATGAACCGACCAGGGCGACACCGGCATTCGCGGGTTGTGTTGACACCCTATCCGATTCCCCCTATACGCCCGACACCCGGCGGGAAACCGCATCGGGGACCAGAACCTGTGTGGTCACGATCCGGGCCGAAAATGCCCCGATCCTCTGGAATTTGACCATCCACCCCTTTCGGGGCCGGATGGGTTTGGCGTTTTGCGATTCGCGCAGAATGCCGTCGAGAAGTGGCGCAGCCGGTCGGCTGCGAGTATTGACAGAGCAAGACGGGGAACCGAATGCCGACGATTCAACAGCTGATCCGCAAACCGCGGCAGCCCAGGGTGCAGCGCAGCAAGTCGATGCACCTTCAGGGATGTCCGCAGAAGCGCGGCGTCTGCACGCGCGTCTATACCACGACGCCGAAGAAACCGAACTCTGCTATGCGTAAGGTGGCCAAGGTCCGCCTGACGAATGGCTTCGAGGTCATCTCCTACATTCCGGGCGAAAAGCACAACCTGCAGGAACACAGCGTCGTGCTGATCCGCGGCGGCCGTGTGAAAGACCTTCCGGGTGTCCGTTACCACATCCTGCGCGGTGTGCTGGATACTCAGGGCGTCAAGGATCGTCGTCAGCGTCGTTCGAAATACGGCGCCAAGCGTCCGAAATAAGGAGAGGCATCAATGTCCCGTCGTCACGCCGCTGAAAAGCGCGAAATCCTGCCCGACGCCAAATATGGCGATCGCGTGCTGACCAAATTCATGAACAACCTGATGGTTGACGGCAAGAAATCGACCGCCGAGCGGATCGTCTACAACGCGCTGGAGCGCGTCGAAGGCCGACTCAAGCGCGAACCGATCGAAGTCTTCCACGAAGCCCTGGACAACGTGAAGCCTTCCGTCGAAGTGCGTTCGCGCCGCGTCGGTGGTGCCACCTACCAGGTTCCCGTCGAGGTCCGCCCCGTCCGCCGCGAGGCTCTGGCGATCCGCTGGCTGATCACGGCCGCGAAGAACCGCAACGAGAACACGATGGAAGAGCGCCTTGCAGGCGAGCTGGCCGACGCCGTCAACGGCCGCGGCACCGCCGTGAAGAAGCGCGAAGACACCCACAAGATGGCCGACGCCAACAAGGCGTTCAGCCACTACCGCTGGTAAAGCGAAAGGATCCCGACCATGGCACGCGATTATCCGCTGCAGCGTTATCGCAACTTCGGCATCATGGCCCACATTGATGCCGGCAAGACGACGACGACCGAGCGCATCCTTTTCTACACGGGCAAGTCGCACAAGATCGGCGAAGTGCATGACGGCGCCGCGACCATGGACTGGATGGAACAGGAACAGGAACGCGGCATCACGATCACGTCTGCCGCGACCACCACGTTCTGGCAGCGCCAGGAAGATCCGACTGCCGACGGCACGTCGGACACCAAGTACCGTTTCAACATCATCGACACGCCGGGCCACGTCGACTTCACCATCGAGGTGGAACGTTCGCTGGCCGTTCTGGACGGTGCGATCTGCCTTCTGGACGCCAATGCCGGCGTCGAGCCGCAGACCGAAACGGTCTGGCGTCAGGCCGACCGTTACAAGGTTCCGCGGATCGTGTTCGTCAATAAGATGGACAAGATCGGCGCCGACTTCTTCAACTGCGTCAAGATGATCAAGGACCGCACCGGCGGCACCCCGTGCCCGATCGCCCTGCCGATCGGCGCGGAAGACAAGCTGGAAGGCATCATCGACCTGATTAAGATGGAAGAGTGGACCTGGCGCGGCGAGGATCTGGGTGCGTCCTGGACCCGCCAGCCGATCCGTGACGAACTGAAGGATCAGGCCGAGGAATGGCGCAACAACATGATCGAGCTTGCCGTCGAGCAGGACGATGATGCGATGGAAGCCTATCTGGAAGGCAACGAGCCTGACGAAGACACGCTTCGCCAGCTGATCCGCAAGGGCACGCTGTCGCTGTCGTTCTTCCCGGTGGCTGCCGGTTCGGCGTTCAAGAACAAGGGCGTCCAGCCGCTGCTGAACGCGGTCATCGACTTCCTGCCCGCGCCGATCGACGTGCCGGTGCTGAAGGGCTTCAGCCCCGATGACGAGACCGAAGAGCGCAACATCGAGCGTCCTGCCGACGATTCCGCGCCGTTCTCGGCGCTGGCGTTCAAGATCATGAACGACCCGTTCGTCGGTTCGCTGACCTTCACCCGGATCTATTCGGGCGTGCTGAAGAAGGGCGACTCGATCATCAACTCGACCAAGGGCAAGCGCGAGCGTATTGGCCGGATGATGATGATGCACTCGATCAGCCGCGAAGAGATCGACGAGGCATTCGCTGGCGACATCATCGCGCTGGCCGGTCTGAAAGAGACCACCACCGGTGATACGCTGTGCGATGCCAGCAAGCAGGTCGTCCTGGAAACCATGACCTTCCCCGATCCGGTCATCGAGATCGCGGTCGAGCCGAAGTCGAAGGCCGATCAGGAAAAGATGGGTCTGGCCCTGCAGCGTCTGGCGGCAGAGGATCCGTCCTTCCGCGTCGAGACCGATCTGGAATCGGGTCAGACGATCATGAAGGGCATGGGCGAACTTCACCTCGACATCCTGGTCGACCGCATGAAGCGCGAGTTCAAGGTCGAGGCGAATATCGGCGCCCCTCAGGTGGCCTATCGCGAGACCATCTCGTCGGAAGCCGAGATCGACTACACGCACAAGAAACAGACCGGCGGTACCGGCCAGTTCGCGCGCGTCAAGCTGGTCATCACCCCGACCGAGCCGGGCGAGGGTTACTCGTTCGAAAGCAAGATCGTGGGCGGCGCGGTGCCGAAGGAATATATTCCTGGCGTCGAGAAGGGCATCAAGTCGGTCATGGATTCCGGTCCGCTGGCAGGCTTCCCCGTGATCGACTTCAAGGTCGCGCTGATCGACGGTGCCTTCCACGATGTCGACTCGTCGGTCCTGGCCTTCGAGATCGCTTCGCGCGCGGCAATGCGTGAAGGTCTGCGCAAGGCCGGCGCCAAGCTGCTGGAGCCGATCATGAAGGTCGAGGTGGTCACGCCCGAGGAATACACGGGTTCGATCATCGGCGATCTGACCAGCCGTCGCGGGATGGTTCGCGGGCAGGACAGCCGCGGCAACGCGAATGTCATCGACTCGTTCGTTCCGCTGGCCAACATGTTCGGCTACATCAACAACCTGCGTTCCATGTCGTCGGGCCGCGCGGTGTTCACGATGCAGTTCTCGCATTACGAGGCTGTGCCGCAGAACATCTCGGACGAGATCCAGAAGAAATACGCATAAGGGCGGTGCGCGGTCCGCGCACCCTACCAACCCCCGTAGGGTGCGTGCCTGCACGCACCGTCAGAAGAAGAGGAGCCAGCTATGGCAAAGGCAAAGTTTGAACGGACGAAACCGCACGTCAATATCGGGACGATCGGTCACGTTGACCACGGCAAGACGACGCTGACGGCGGCGATCACGAAGTATTTCGGTGATTTCCGTGCCTATG
>NZ_JAGHRA010000028.1 GCF_017744015.1 Paracoccus sp. R12_2 | reverse complement strand
TCTTGAGCGCCATGGCGATCATCTCCGACAGCCAGCGCTTGAACATCGACTTGATGCTGTCGATCGTCCCCGAGAAGCCGCTCAGAAGCCCCTCAGACAGCGTGTCGACAAGATCTCCGGCCAGCGGCACGCTGTCTGCCAGCTCGACGTTCAGGCGGCGCTGCGCCTCGGCCATCTCGCCCTGCGACAACCGTCCGGAGAGCTTCGAGAGCTCGGACATCTCGCGGCGATATTTCGCCACGGGATCCAGCATGTCGCGCCAGCGTTCCGCTTCCTTGTCCAGCTGCCCCGTCAGGCGCGCGGCTTCCTTTGCCGCCTTCGACGCGCTCGCCGCGGACTTCGCCCTGCCACCCGAGGCTCTCTCGGACGCCGCTGCGACCTTCCGAAGCTCGGTGGCTTCGTCCGCAGCTGCGAGGCCAGAGAGTTCGAGGGCCTTGGCCGCCTTGAGGGCCTGCGCCTCTGTCCAGCCCATGACGCCACCGCGAGCTTCAGCGGCAAGAATATCGCCATCATACTTGGCGGATACCTTGAACCGCTCCATCTCCATGCGCGCATCCGCTATCGACTTACCTGCCTTCAGCGCGTTGATTTCGACGAACGTCGCGGCATTCGAGATCATCCCACCGCCGATCTGCGAAAGCGCAGATGCGATTCCGAGCACTTCCGCACGGACACCCGACATGGATATCGCCCAGGTCTCGGTATTACTGATCGCGATACCCAGGGTGTTGCCGGCAGCCGCGAACAGCCCTTGAAGTTCCGATGCAAGATCGCCAATCGATTGAACATTGCCTGCAACTTCGCCAGCGCTCAGGGCCAGTCGAAGTGCCTGAACGTCAGCAGCGCGCAGCTCTGGCGGAATTGCCTCGACCGATCCGAATACCCCGAGCAGTTCCTGGTGCAGCGCCCGCGCCGCGACAGTCTGATCGCCGATCGGCGCATCACGCCACGCGGCGAGGGCGTTCGCCACCTTGCGCGCCTGATCCTCGCCAATCTTCATCGTTGCGACCATGTTGCCGACAGTCTTGTCGAACTGCGAGATCACCTTGCCGGAATCAGTCAGCCATCGTGCGGGCCCGGCTTCCGCGGCGGCCGTCTTGCTGAGACTGCCAAACGTTTCGCTGAGATCCGCGACGGCCGCATCCATCGCTTCGATCGCCTCGATCCGGGTGATCTGGGACAGGGCCTCGTTGACGCGACGCGCCTCGCCCGACAGGCTGCCAAACTGCGCCATCAGATCCGCATTGGATTTCGCGGCATCCTGAGCGTATTGGCGATATCGGCCAATCGTCTCGGACAGGTCAGATACTGCTTCGTCAGCAGATTTTGCACCGTCCTCGATGTTCAGGAGCATCGGTGCCACCGCGGCACCCACTGCGACCAAGGTCCCCAGGCCGGCGCCGATCAGCGCCAGCTTGCCAGAGAACCCCATCACGCCGGCAAGCTGCGGAAACTGCTGAGTGAAGGCTGTCAGGGCCGACTGGCCCGATGCGACCTGGACCGCGAAGTCCTGCACCTGGAAACTTGCATTGGTGATCTGCGGCGTGAACCTCGCCAGGCCACCGGTGGCGCCGGCGACGGCCGGGGTCAGCGAGAGATATCGCTGCTGCGCCATCTGAAGCACACGCGCGTGTTCCTGTTCGGTGATGACCTTGGCCTTCAGGGCTGCATCGGCGGTTTCGATCGCGGATTCGTACCGCTTGCTGCTGGCATAGACCGGATCGATCGAGGCGCGCAGGGACTGGTAGCTTGAGGTGGTCTGGGCCAGCGCCTGCGCCTGCTGGCGCTGCGCCTGTTCCGCGCGCTCGGCCGCCGTCGCCACACCCATATATCTGGACGCGGCCTGCTCCAGGACGGTGTTCGCGGTGCGCTGGCTGACCACACCCTGGTCCACGAACGCCGCGATCTGCCGCTGCATGTCGCCGAACCGCTGCGAGGCCGCGAACGCCGGATCGATCGAGGCGCGCAGCTGGTCGAATGCCCCGGCATTGGCGCGCGCGGCTCCCCGGCTTCCATCCAGTGCCCGCGTGATCTGCGCGCCCATCTGCCGCGCGGTGTTCGCCGCCCCACGCGCCCGTGTCTCGAATTGCGAGACATCCAGCCCAAGCCTGGCCTTCATCTGTCCGGCAGAAGCGTTCATGGTCGATCCTTGCCCGAAAGCTGTCCGATCACGAGAACCACCATCGCGACCTCACCGATCAGCTCACTCATTGCGCTTTCCTTTCCACCGGCGGGATCGCCAGCGGGTTTTCCCCTGCCCTGAGTTCGTCGAGATAGCCGCGACACATGTCGAACAGCACCTCGGCCTCCCAGGGCTCGGAGATCCGTCCGGTCTGCCGGGCGAATGCATCGATCTCAGCCCAGTCCGGTGCGGTTGCCGCCAGGCCGGTTTCACGAACCGGCCCGATCCGGAACATCGCGTCGAGCAGGTATGCCCCGCCGTCCAGGTCCGGCAGGCCGAGAGGCTGCCGAAGGCGTTGCGCCCTCTTCAGCCAGCTCTCCCCGCCGCAGTCCTTCGGCACCGCATGAAGATGACCCCATTGTCGTGCCGCGAGGATCAGCGTTTCGAGCCGTTTCCCAGGTAGTTGGCGCGCGAGCTGGCGAACTCGAACACCTGGACGACGAAGGAGAAGTCGTCCTTCTGGCCGTTGAGGATGTTCAGGTTCAGGAACCATTCGGCATCGGCGGCCGTCGCGGGATCCTTGCCGCGCAGGATGTTCTCGAAGCCGCTGATCAGGGGAACCGCACTCTTGACCAGGTCAGCGTGCAGGTCCTCCAGCGTGCTGTCGGCGTCTTCGCCGGTCTTGCCGCTGGCGAGTTTCGCCTGCCGCGCGGCCCGCATCGCGGCCTGCGCCGAGCGCGCCTCGGTGCCCTTCACCAGCACGATGCAGGGCTGTTCATGGGCCTCATCGGCATAGAGGGGAATTCCGGTTGCCGGGTGCTTGAGATGCAGGCGCCCTGCGGTTTCGGCGCCGGCACGGCTGTCGAACTGCGTAAAATCCATCGGTCTGTTCCTTGAGGGTCCGGGTTCAGGATGGGCCGCCGCGGCTGAACCACGTCTGCGGCGGCCCGGTCGCGCCCCTGGCGGGCGCGATGGGATCACGCGCGCACGACGGCCGAGTTGACGCGGACCTCGCCGGTGAAGCCCTTGTAGCTGCCGGGTTCGCGCGCCGTGTCGCGGACATTGGCGACCTTGCCGTGGAAATAGGCGGTGCTGCCGTCCGGATCGACCACGCGGAACGACACCTCGCTGTTGGTATTCGACTGCGCGATCAGCACCGGCTGGCCCAGGTCATCCGCATCCGACCGGATGGTGAACGGCACCGCGCCGCCATCCTTCGATCCGCTCACATGCTCGACGCGGCCATCGAGCAGCTCGACGGTGATATCGTTGGACGTATCGCCCAGCTCACCCCAGGAGGCGATCTTGCCGATGGTCTCGTAGGTCAAGGCGCTGAATCCTGCCTCGTCAAGCGTCGTGGGGACGCCGACGACGCAGCCGATCGTGGCCCCGATATAGGAAATGGCGACTGCCATGATTGTGCCCTTTCTTGGCATGCGATCAGGGTCGCCGGTGGCGACGGATCCTGATCCGGGTTGTCGGGAAAGCTCGCTGTTTGACCGAAGGGGTCAGCCCGCAGGCAACGGCGGTTCAGGGTCTCAGATCGACCTTCGCCGGATCCTCCGCCGGCGCTTCCGAGGTCCGGGCAGCGCGCTTCACGGGCGCGGGTGCCTTTTTGCCCCCGTCCGGGTCGAAGACCACCTCGAGGTCACCGCAGCCGCGCAGGCCCGAGATCTTCGGCCAGTTGTCCGGACTGCGGATCGTCGCATTGGTGGTGGTCAGTTCGCCCTTCGCGGGGATCACGTGGCGCGTCAGCAGCGTGATGTCGCGCCCGGTCTTGTTGATCAGTCTGGCCATGTTCGCCTCTTCAGATGGGTTTGCTTCGATCTCCGCCACCGGCGGGATCGTCAGTCCTCGCCCCCGAGCGGGCGATGCCAGGTGACGCGGAAGTTCACGATCGCCGTGCCGACCCGTTGTTCACCCTCGCCGTTCAGCGCGATGGTCAGGTCTTCCGGCAGGCAGCGATGGTGCGCGGCGAAGATCGCAGTCACAACGCAATCCTCGATCGCCTCGGCATCCTCGTCGAGCGTGTCCTCGAGGTCGTCACCGCCGAGCCGCTTCACGACCACCTGAAGCAACGTTGATCGCTCCATCTGGTCGAAGACGTCCAGCGTGGCGCGTTCCTGCGGTGTGACGACACCGAGAACGGGCAGCATTTCCGCGGGGATGTTGCCTGCCCACGCCGAGAGCTGGGCCACCCCGCCCATGCGCGGATCGGCAGCCAGCGCCGCGCGGGCCAGCGCCCTGAAGTCACCGCGAAGGCTCATTCGAAGATCCTTTCCAGCTCGCAGATCAGGAACGCGTCATCGGCGGGCGACGCGGACAGATCGTGGTTCAGGATCTTGTAGGTCTTGCCATTTCCGGGCTCAATTCGATCGCCCCGCGCAATTTGCGGGACAAGGTCGCGCCCCACCCGCCATGTCGGCGCGACGACCAGCACCGGGTGGCCATCCTGGTCGAAGGCCTCGGCCCCGTTTTCCCGAAACATCGACCGGACCGCTCGACCGGGCTCGGCGGCGCGGAAATACTGGACCTCCGCGCCAAGCACGTCGGACAGGATGCCCGCCATGCCGTTGAAGATCGACGACATCAGCGGATCGTGCCGTCCAGGAGGACAACGCCCGTGGCCGACGGGTTGGCAGCCGTTTCAACGGCCGCGCCGACCATCTTGTTGCCGGTCGCCGTGGTCGTCACTACGCTGTTGGCGGCATCCCAGTAGACCTTGGCGCCGGCGGTCCACGCCTGCGCCGAGGTCTTCGGCAGCGTGAAGACCCCGCGACGAACCAGCACAACCGGATCGTCCTGCGCGGCATTGCCCTGTGCGACGCCGAAGACATCGCCAACCAGGACGGCATCGCCGGCGCTGACGGCGGCCGGTGCGGTCAGCGTGATATGCTCGCCCGGCTGGATGTAGTTTTTCATGTCGTGTCCTTTCGTGACCTGTGAGAACGACGAAGGGCGGCCGGAGCCGCCCTTTCGTCCAGAAACCGCCCCGGCCTTACTGACCAGGGTTCTTGTAGGTCCCGCGATACTCGGCGAGCGCCGCGCCGAAGATATGACGGGCATTCATGGTGACCGCATCCGGGTTCATACCCTCGATCGTCTGCACGGTCGGTGCGCTGTAACCTTCCAGGTAGGCGTGCGCGACGGGCGGCAGGTCGCTGGACACCAGGTACCAGGCTGAATCCGACCCACCGGCAGCCGCACCCAGGTTCGGCACCACGGCGGGCTGAAGGGTCGATTTGTAAGGATTGGTCTCGCCATCCGATGCCGGGGTCGTCACAGTCGTGAACTGCAAGGCGACCAGTTCCAGCGCCGGGGGGACAATCAGGCGATTCGGTTCGACCTGCATGAAATCGTCCTTGTCGCTGGTTCCGAACGCGCGCTGCTCCCACATCGACCGGCGCGCCACTGCGACCGAAGCGGCCGAGATGGCGGCCGCGGCGCCGAGGTTGCCGTGATCGGCATGGAACAGCGCCTTGTTGTCCGACTTCAAGCGCGCATTGGTCCGGATCAACGCCCAGACCATCAAGTTCTCCATGGTGCGAGCGGCCATCGCGAACTCCATCGGGATCCTCTGGAATGCGCCCATGTCGTCGTTGATCACCGCTTCGAAGGTCAGCTTGATCGTGCGGCCGCGACGTTCAACCTTCAGGCCTTCGGCCTCGTCCGCCAGCACGGCGGACTGGTATTCGCCGTTTTCCTGAACCGGCTTCAGCGAGAAATCCCCACCGAAACGCACCGAATGGAGTTCCCGGAAGTCGGTCGCCGTCAGCGGCTGGCCTGTCACCATCTGCCAGGTCGCCGCGCGACGCTGATAAGCGGCCTGGAGGCTGCGGTTCATGACCTCGGTGGTGATATGGGCAAAATCGCTGATCCCGTAGGCGCCGCCCATCATCGTGGTGGAGCGCATCCCGCGCCGGATGGTTTCGGAATCGTTGTAACCGCGCGACGGACCGGCAAGCGCCATTGCCAGATTGCGCACCCGCAAGCCACTGTATTCCTGGGCCGGACCATCGGACTGGCCCATCATGGCCGCGACCATGCCCTCCATGCGGGTCTCGGTCTCGTCACGGGTGATCGCGGTGCGCGGGCCTCCGGTGCGCGTCGGCGATTCCGCATCGGCCATGGATGCCATGAAGCGGGCGCCGGCGGCATCGGCCGACACACCTTCGTCGATCAACGCATCCACATCGGCCTGCATGAGACGACCCGACGTGACGAAGGGGGCTGCCATGTCACGGATCGCCCTCATGCGCGCGCGCTCAGCCATACGAATATCGTCGGCGGACTGACCGCGCATCTGAGCCGGCGCCGGGGTCCCGGTCGCGGGATCCAGGGGCGCCGGCGGCGTCGCTGCAGGGGCTGCCGGTGCGGGCGTCGTTCCGGCTGCCGCGTTCGCGGGCGCGGCGGAGTTCTGCTGGTCTTCGGGCATAGCGCCCTCCTCTCTCTGATTGCCGCGCGCGGCGGCGGGCTCGTTGGCGGGACGATTTGCGCGACCCGACGGGTGATTGGTATTGTGCTGCGATAGGCGCCGCCGAAGTCCGTCGTGGCTTGCCATGAAGGCCGATTGGGCCGCTTCAAGCGACGCGGCGGCAGGCAGGGCCAGGACCTCGGGCGCAGTGCCGGTGGCAAAACCCTCGGCAATGGCAGCGTCGGGCCCCAACCATGTTTCGGCCTTCATGATGGTCCGGACATCCTGTGCCGACTTGCCGGATACGGCGGCGTAGACGGTGGCATAGGTCGACGCCAGGACCGCCAGCGCATCCGCGGCGCGGCGCGTCTCGTCTTCCGTGCCGCAGACGCAGCCCGAGGGATCGTGGATCATGATATACGACCCGGCCGACATCAGCCGCTCCACACCGGCCATCAGGATCAGCGATGCCGCCGAGGCCGCCTGCCCCTCGACGATGATCCGACAACCGCCGGGATGGCTGGCGAGCATGGTGCGGATCTGTTCACCGGCGGCGGCGTGACCACCGTTGGAATTGATCCGGACGGTCACGCGCCCTTCGCCCAGTCCGGCCAGCGCCTTGCGAACCATGCCGGGGCTGAAGAACACATCCTCTTCCCACATGAAGCCGACCCAGGCATCGTCCACGACTTCGCCGCTCAGGATCAGCTCGCCGTTGCTGATCAGGTCACTGGCCATCGTCATCCTGCTTTTCCTTTCTCTGATCTTCGGCTGCGCGGGCCTCGCCCGATGCCGAGACCGCCGCGCCACCGGACAATTCCGGAAGGCCGGCATCGTTATCCGCCTGCATGTCCTGCGCGCGCTCCTCGCGGATCCGGGCCGGATCGCGGCCCAGTTCGCGCTGCACGCCCTGCCGACTGTTCAGTCCAGCGTCGATTTCCTCGACCATTGCCGGGATCTCGCGGGTCGGATCGACGAGGATCCGGCGGGGCGGGGTCCAGTCCATGGTGAACTCGATCCCCCGATGGCCCATCAATGCCATGCCTTCCCGAAACCAGCGCTCCATGCCGGCCCCGAACTGGGCGATCATCAGGCCCCGCTGCCACATCCGAACCAGGCGGTCCATTTCGTTCCGTCCAAGGCGGGCCGATGAGAAGTTGACCTTTTCAAGATCGACCGCCAGCGCCTCGTAGGTCACTCCGACGCCCGCGGCGACGGCACGCAGCCCCTGCTTCATGAAATCGGCATAGCCATCGACTTTCGGCGGGTCGGTGGGAACTGGCTCGGCACCGTCTGGCAGGCTGACAACCGCACCCGGCTCAAGGCTCTCCAGCCCCGTCTGTTCGTCCGCTGGACGGTTGCTGCCCGAAGCCCATTTCAGCATGACGGCCAGAAGTGCGGACATCCGCTGCTTCAGGATCTGCGCCTCCTGGTAGTCCGACAACTCGCCAATGGTCATCATGACCGGGGCGAGCCAAGGGACGCCGCGAAGCTGGCCCGGCCGGTCGAAGCGGCGGATATGGATGACATCCGACCAATGTATCCGGGTCGATTGTGGCGCCCGCCGGTGCTGGACGGCACCGGGATGCTCGGACAGGAAATGATAGGCTTCGATCGCTCCTGTCGGGCCATATTCGACCCCCTCGACCACGAGGTTCTTGCCGTTGTTCTGAATCGTGGTGTCCAGCAGGTCTGGTTCCAGGACCTCGACCTGGTACGGCAGCGCGAGTCGCGCGCCGAAGCGGGCATCCCGGGGCCGACGGCGAATAAAGACCTCCCCGTCCGTGAATACCCCGGACATGCAGATCTGCTGCATCTCGAGAAGATCGTATTCGCCGAGGGCGTCGATGTCGTTCGACAGCAAGTGTTGGCGCACCAGCTGCTCAACCGTCGTCTTGTGGGCCTCGTTTTCGCAACGAATGGATGGCATGATGCCGTCCCCGACCACGTTCGCCACCACCACATCGCGAGCACGGGCCGCATAGGCGCGGTTGCGCACCATGTCGCGGCTGATCTGCCGGAGCCTGGCGCGACTGCCATAAGCGGCAGCATCGGCCGACATCGCGGGAGCTTTCCAGCCATAGGTGCGGCGCCCGCGCGAGGCGGCGTCATAGTTCATGACGATCGCCGTCTGTGCCCGAGCCTTGGCGCGGTTGAGCCCCGCCAACGGGTTGAAGAAGCCGACGACGCGGTCGAGGACGTTCATCACAGACCCCGCGGCGTCTTCGGATAGCCGATTGCGAACGCCGCACCACTGCGGCCCGCCAGTTCGTTTTCGATCATCGCCAGCGTTGCACGCATGTCGGCAAGTGAACGAAACCTCACGCGCTCGCCGTTCACCTCGACCTCGGAGGCACCTTTCGCGATCGCCGACCGCAACCGATCGGCGTCAGCCTGTGTGTAGGCCACGTTACTACCTCCTCAGAAAATTGATCTTGCGCGGCATCCGCGGCTCCGACCGCTCATGCGCGCTGGCCGCATCGTTCGCGCGATCCAGCCTGACGGCATTCGGGTTCAGCAAGCCGGCAAGGCACCATGCCGGCGGCGCCTCCCAGTTCACCCTGTTCACACCCAGATGCTCGGCCAGCGCCAGGGCCTGCACCGAGTGATCGAGACCTTCATTGCGCTGGACACCCTTCTTCAGCGCCCAGCCCTTCTCGCCCCGCGCTTCTGCGAGATGTTCCGAGACATGCTCCGCGCCCATCCATGACGGGATATGCTGCGCCCCGATCGGCGTATCGAGGCGACCGAGGGCCGCAACCACCGAATCCTTCAGCCGGTCTACCGCCATGTTCAGCAGGCGAATTCCGCGCGCCTTCTTGCCCCGAGACGCTCGGTCCGGCGCCTCGTGCCAGACGCGGTCGCGCTGGTTGAAGCCCGGGCGTCCGATCGACAGGTAGAACCGGCCGCCGCGTCCTGCCCTCGCTTGCTGGCGCCAGAACTTCTCGGCGTTGTCCGACCATCCCTTCGGGCCGTTGAAGTCGATGACCACCGCGATCGGCATCAAACCCCAATCGGCACCGTCCACCGGATAGACGCGATCCGCCAATTCCGACAGCACCGTGGCGTCCTCTGCGTATCGCCCGGGATCAATGGCCCTGTATCGGCCGTCGTCGCCCTTCGCGCTGGGTGCGTCGTCGGGCGGCTGATGGATCGCGTAGCGCTCCAGGGCGACGCGCTCGCCTTCCGCACCCCATGCCATCGCCATGACTTCGAAGCGGTTGCCCTGCACATCCACCATCACGGTGATAAAGCGCGTCCAGGAAGGTGCGATCCCCTTCTCGATCTGCAAGGCATGCTCGCGCAACGTCTCGAGCGTCAGGGCGTCTTCGTCTTCAAGCGAGCTCCGGCGATAGGGAACGCCGATCTCGGTATAGTGGACCCCCGCGAAGTCCTGATCGTCACCATCGACCTCGAACGACCGCCGCGCGCTCTCGTACCGTTCCACAAGCGACGCCCAGGAGGAAAACGCCGCCGCCGCGCCGTTGAACGCATAGCTGGCGAACGGCGCATTCCGCAGCTCGGGATCGTCGATCCGAACCAGCCGGCGAGCTCCTGTCTCTTCATCGACCGCCCTCCCCTCGTGCAGCCATCCCCCATGGCTGGTCGCGGCGTGCCGGTTCAGCTCGGCCTTGTGCCGATGCGGAATCACCGACCCACAATGCGGACAAACCATTGCGGCGGCGTCGCCGGCATCGGCCGGGTCCAGATCGCGATTGTAGTCCAGCCTCTCGAAAGTCGGCTCGAACAGGTTTTCGCAGTCCGGGCACTCCCAGTACCAGCGTCCACGCGTCCCCTGATTGTACAGGTTCACGATCCCACCCGTTGTTGCCGGCATCAGGTGCGGCTCCAGCAGACTGGCGGCACGGAACTTGTCTTCGTCGACCGGAAAGGCCGGCGTGCTTTCCACGAACACGAAACCCCGGCTCAGGAAGGTCTTGATCCGGCGAAGCGCCATCCCGAATGGCGAATCCTCCGGCGCATCCTTCGGACCCAGCCGCTGTGGCATGTGGTCATAGTCTGTCAGCAGAACCCCGCGCTGCGAACGCGACGACAGCTGGTTGGCCACGGGATAACCGATTGTCAGGCGCATCCCCTTGAAGCGCTTGCGGCTGAACGTGCTGTCTTCCCGAGACCTGCCGAGCCGTTCATGGAGCCGCGGGCTGTTGAAGATCGCCGGGTTCAGCTTCTCCTCGACCCATGCATCGGCATCGGTCTTGGTCATGTGGATCAGTTGCACCGGGCCCGGCGCGCAGGTGACGGCGTGCGCAGATACCGACAGCAGCATCTGGCTTTTGCCGCTTTGCGACGGACCGACAAAGATGACGCCCTTGAAGCGCCGCGACTGCGAAATGTCCTGCGGCTCGATCGTGTACGGCGCGACTCCCCGGTCATAAGCGCCCCAGCGCCCCGCGATCGGAACGCGCAAGCTCTGCTCGGCCGCATCCGTGACGGAAATCCGGCTCGGAGGGTCAAGCAGCGGCAAGGCATCAGCCAGGATTTCCTCCGGCGTGACGAATGCGGGCAGCGCAGGTATCCGGTTCAGCTGGCCAAGCCCGCGATCGATCATCGCAACCATCAGCGCAGTTCCATTTCCGACTGCGTGCCGGCGATCGCGACCACGGTTGCGCCACGATCAAGCCGATCCTCCAGCATGCGGCGGGCTTCCTCGCGAACCTGGTCGCAATAGCTTTCGACCTGGGCGACCTGGGCTGCCGACAGTCCGAAGTTCATCTCCGCGAAATCCGGCAAGTTATCCATGGCCGTGCCGAAGGCGACCAGCAGATCCTCCATCAGTGCACGTGTACGATCTGCGCGCACCAGGTCTCCGCGCTGCTCGGCAACACGGTTGCGATGGTACTCGGCCTCCGACCATTTCCGCAGATCGTCGGCTGTCAGGCCGCCCTCTTCCTCGGCGTGATCGTCGTCGAGGTTGCGGAACGCCAATGCCGCCTGGGCCGCGAGCTGGTCACCGCGCAGCTTGGCATCGCGAACTTTCTCGTCGCGCGCCTGGCGCCAGGCCCAGCAATGTGACAGGCGAAATTCATAGGCGACCCCGTTCTGCCCGACGGACAGCGCCGGCATCCCTTGCGACAGCCACTTGGTCACCGTGTTCTCAGTGACATTCAGCGCCCTTGCAAGCTGGGCGCGGTTCAGGGGAGTGCCGTCATCGGCCACGCCGTCCGGCAACGGAAAGCGCACGACATCGAGCACGCTCCCATCGACAAGCGTGACAGTTTCCGACATGATTTCCTCAATGATAACAACAACCACAACCCGAACAGCTACCCGCCGCCGAGATCGCGAAACCAAATTTAACGGGGTGCGAATTACCCGCGTGCCGCAGATCGCCGGGAAGGACCCGCGGCTAACCGAACCGCATCTGCATCATCCGGCCAAGCGTCCGGGTCAGGTGGTCCGACATCCTTGCCGCGAATAGCTGCCCCGCATTCTCGTAGAAGCCGAGCCTCTGCTGATAGACCGGCACCTTCGTGCTGATGACCGCGACGATGCCGATGTTGCCATTGGCCTCCCGCTTGTAGATGCCGGCCGAAAGGCCCCGTCTGGGCACGAAGTATCGCGCGCGGCGCCGATGACGCCGGCGCGAGGCAGCTGTGCTGTTCGCCGTCGCGTCCCGCTGCGCCCGGAGATCCGAGAGCACGCGGTTCTTTTCGCCCTGCGACCAGTTCCCGTACGCGTCTAGCCGGGCGTTGTCGCCGGGAATGATCGACTGGATCACCCCCTCATAGGCGAGACTGCGCGAGAGCAGCATCTCGAACCCGGTTTGTGGCCTCGGCCCACCTTCTTCTTCCACCCGCAGGTAGTGGCGAGACGCCGAACCGCCCCTTTGCCGGACCTCGGCCTCGAGCGTCATCGGCTTCGCCCGCACCACCTCGAAGGCGTTCAGCGTCCAGCGCGTCGGTCGATCGAAGACAACCTTCATCCGATCGGTGACGTCATGCCGTATATCGGCGGCCATGTCGTTGAGCGCCCAGGTTCCGGCGATCCGGACATCCCGATCTGCCAGCTGCTTCAGTGCCAGGGTGAAAGGACTGGTGTCGATGGACATCAACGTATCCATGCCCACCCTCCAACTTTGCTTTCGCTCAACCTGTCCGAATGTGCGCGTGGACACAGACGCAAGTTCGCAAAAACGACACATCCGGTGTCGATTAGTTCACACCGTATTCACGCGGCAGGTGCTATGAATCCCATACGAACCAGGATCTGTTCCCACCGTTCGTTGGCGAACAGGCCAATAGACCAAGAACGAGGGCGACCATGAAGAGCAACACATTCTGTCCCTCATTTTCCCATGACGAGTGGCAGCTGATCCTGACAGCATTGAAGCCGTATCGGCACAACAGCGAGTATCGCGAGTTGCTCGAACGGCTGGAGTATCAGGCAGAGGCCCTTCGCCCATTTCAGCAGCAAGCGAACGCTGCCTGAGCCGAAACGACGTGCGCCCGCGAGGGGGTTATCCCTGCGGGCGCACGTCTTGATACTATCCAATCTGTTCTCACAGAGCGGCATAAGCGGTCAAGAAGTTTTTTTCCTCCCGTAACCGATCATGGTGTCCAGCGCGGCAGCCAGCGCCTCTATGGTAGCCTTGCAGTTCCGACCATCCTGCTGCCATCCGAAGTCACCCAACACATCCTTGATCGATTTACCCGACAGGCAGATCGCATCGACGAGTTGCCGCTGGCTGAACGCCTTCCTGTCATTGCCGCCACGGGATGACGGCCTGACCCGCCGGATCTGTATCGCGGGGCCTGTTCCAAGCCGACGGCGCATCCCGTCCAGTTCACGGGATATGGCCAGGCGCTGATCCATCCAATCTCCGCCATCACCCGAACCGAATGATCCATCCAGTTGCGACAGTTTGGTGCCATCCGCGCTCAGAAGTTCGACAAGGTCATGATACCGCCGCCCGATCGCGATCTGTCCGGGCGTGAGGGGGCACGCTTGCTTGCGGCGTAGCGCAGCCGCCTCCATCGCGTCGAATGTATCGCCACGCCGGATCGGCGAGCGGCGGACATATCCATCAGGTGTTTCTACAAAATCCTCGCGCGTCATGCCTTCCATGTGACGTATGCGCTGCAGGACAAACCCGCCACGCGCCGGAGCAGCGATGATTTCCGGTCCGCATTCGGCTGGCGGCTGCGCAGCGGCCTTTATCGCGGCGATGCGGTCGGCCTCGCTCATCAGCCGGGACCTTCCTGCCGCATGGCCTTCCTTGCCAACAGTTCCACAGCCCTGCTCATAATCGCTTATTTTGTGTTTTCCGATCATACTTACACCACCTTTAGTATTTCGCTGTTTCAAGCAGGGCTTGATGGGCTTTGCAGATTTATCGAGGGCTTGAGTTATGGTTGGTTTTTGATGGGTCTGACGTAATGAAATCAGGTGGTTAGGTTGTGTTTTTGGGTTCGACGGGTCCGATGGGCTTGAGTTTTCGACCTATGCGCATAACCGCCTTCCCCCTGCCCCCTTCCACATACGCGCGCGCACATAGGTTGGATTTTCAGGCCCTTCCGACCCTCAGGCCCAAATTCGATACCTAACCCTTTGAAAACGCAGAAACGGCATCCCCCCAACCCCCGCGATCGTCTGGCCCTGCCGCCTGCGCATTCAGGCCCGCCAAGCCCATTTCGAACCGCGAATGCCTGACATGCTTGACGGGCCCGCAGGCCCGCCAGGTCGAGGTTCCGATGGAAGGGGTGCGGGGCTATCGGGACCATGATGTCCACCCGCTGCTGTCTGTGCCCTGCGCCTCACGCATACGGCGGCCAAACTCCTCTCCCAATCGGATGCCGCGATAACCGGTCACGCCCGACTTTCCGGGCGCGAAGGTCTTCTGGGTCTCGGGATGGCGCCAGCCGTCAGCCTTCGCCTTCAGCCGGTTGGACACGGTTCTGTTGCCCCATCGGGTTTCACCGCGCTCCTCGATCCAGAAGTTGAAGGCATCGATCAGCTCGCGCGACGTCATGAAGTCACCCTCATAGCCGGTCACCAGGGTGGCATCGCCGAGGAAAGTCCCGATCGGATCGCTGTCCTTCCGGTATCCCTCGGTCGCCGCTATCACCTCCTCCGGTTCGGCCAGGCCGCCATCGAGGAAATGCAGCAGGCCCTCGACCAGCCAGTTAAGGATGCCCGATCGCTCTTCCCAGAGGATGGCATCCATCTCGGTCTTCGGGACGCGCTTCTGCTCGGGGATCTGGACGGGGAACTTGACCAGCATTACGCGCCGCCAGATCCCGTCGTCGCCGCCCCGGATGTCGGGCAGATGGTTCCCGCTGATGGTCAGCTTGAAATACGGCTGGAACTCGATCATGCCCGAAAACAGGTCACGGATCATCATCGGCTCGCCGCCGGTCAGCGCCTTGACCAAGGCCTCCTGAAGTCGCTCCCCCTCTTCGGGCTCCGAGGTCCGGACACTGCGCGCACCGATCAGGGGGATCAGGTCCGGCTGCGAATCCGACCCGGACTTCTTGTTCTTGCCGGTGAGGCTTTCGATCTTTGCCGTGGCGGAATAGTCGCCCATGATGCGCGACACGATATCGACCAGAACGGATTTTCCGTTCGCGCCGGACCCATGGAAGAATGCCAGTTTCTGAACCGGGATCCCGCTCATGGAAAGCCCGAACCATCGCTGAAGGAATTGCCGCACTTCGATGTTGGGCTGGATCTGCCGAAGGAACTCATCGAAGCGAGGACACTTCGCGTCAGGATCATAGTCCACAGGGATCAACTTGCTGAGCATCTGTTCCCGAGCATGCGGGATGAGCTTGACCTCGGGCATCGGGGACATCCCCTTCTCGGGGTCCGGGGCTATCGAGAAGCGCAAAACGCCAGACGTGGTATTCACGTCCAGGGCGCTCTGATCCAGGTCGTCCACCGTTATCGACCGCATGACCTGGGCCTCGGCCGCCATGTTGGTCATCGGGCCGGAATTGCCCGCGTTCTTGGCGTGCGTCAGCCGCCGGCCGATGACGGTCTTGTGGCCTTTCAGGGCCGCGTCGATCGACCGCAACCGAGATGAGATGTTGCCCAGTTCCGAGACCAGTGTTTCATCGCCGGCATAATCGGGCGCCGCCTCGATCTCGATCCGGCGGCGGCGAAGTTCGATCTCTTCCTGCAGCAGTTTGCGATCGCGCTTGCTGGGTTGGATGAAGTCGATCTCCTGCGCGATCAGCCCGGACATCCGCTGCGTAAGCTGGCGGATACGGGGCGACAACCCCTTGCTGATTTCCAGATCCTTGCGCCAGCGGCGTTCATCCCAAATATGCCAGCCGACCTGCGCGACATGCTGAATGTCACGCCCGAAATGGATGATAAAGCGATTGGCGTTCCCGATATCGTTCAGCGACTCCTGCGCAGCCAGTGCGATCGGATTCGGAGGCTCATCCGAAGCATGACCGTCACCGTCTTCCGGCGGCGGCGGTGGCGGCACATAGTCATCCGGGATCTCGGCCGCCGGATCGCCCTGCCCTGATGCATTCCGCAGCTCTTCGGGCAGATCGATTTCCTCCTCGGACTTCATGTCCTTCTGGAAATCGGCCATCTTGTCCGGCTCGTCGGTCATCTCAGCGCATCCATCAATCGGTCATTGCTGTCCACGCCCTCGCCCGAGTGGACGATGGCCGTGGTGCGCCCGGGACTGCACAGCTTTGCGCGGCGCAGCCCGGACATCAGCTTGGCTCGGGTCAGTTTCGGGTCGCTGTCGCCGTCCTGAATGAAGATCAGGCGCTGGACCCATGGCGGTGGAATGAAGGCGTCGCGATCCTCCATGTCGGGGATGCCGGCGTATTTCAGCCCCTTCCCCATCTTCCGCTGTCCGGACATGTTGCCCAGGTCGACCCCGGCCCAGTACGCTTCCGACGGCTCCGCCCGCGCGATCATCGTGGACAGGGTAGTTTCGATCCCCTCGCCCATCACCATCACCGTCGCGTCGCGCGGGGTATACAGCCTGATCGCGCCGCCCTTCTTGCTGCCATAGACCTTCTTCGCCGGCACCGTTTCACCATCCTTGAACGGATGGGTGACGACCGGCTTGCCCTTCGGCTGGTCGAGATCGATCCATGTGCGATGCACGCCGCTGATGCTGCTGTCCGGTGCCTGAATGGCAGACAGCATGGTCGGGCCCTCATGCACGGTCTGGAATTCGCGCCCCCTGCCCGCCACCGGCACGACCAGACGCGCGCTCGGCTCGAACCGGAAGCACCGGGGCAACTTCGCGCCCGCACGAAGGCGAAGGCCGCGACGGTCCAGATAGTCTGCGACAACGGTATCGTCGGCGGGACGGCCGGCGTTCCAGATCTCGCGCGCCTGGCGAATCGCGTCAGCCCTGTGTCGGGCGGCGTCCGCCTCTCGTTGCCGACGGAATGCGTCCGCCCTGCGGCGCTGCTCGGCTTGCTGCTGTGGCGTCAGCTCCTGTCGCGGACCGACCAGCCAGTCCAGCGCCGCACGGAAATCCATCCCGAGCGTCAGCTGAACCAGCGCGACCTGGTCGCCCTTGGCATCGCAGCCGCGGCAGAAGATCACGCCCTTGCGGGGATTGATCGAGAAGCGATCCGTTCCGCCGCAGCCCGGGCAAGGTCCGACCAGCTCGCCAGCCGTGCGCACAAGGTCCTTAATCTGCAGGCGATCGGCCAGCTGATCCATGGGGATCGCCTTTGCCTCGATCAGCCGGGTATCTTCTTCAGCCATCCGATGCCGCCCGCTTTTCCGGAAGCGACGAGTCGAGATCCGCATTCTCCGCGCGACCGGACTGATAGGCTTCCAGCGCAAGCCCGTGCACGAATTCCAGCAGCTTCACGAACTTGCGTGGGGGCGTGCCGATATCGGCGACTTCAGCCACCGCGCGGATCAGTTCCACGTCGATCGATTGCCTGTTCATTGTCCCCTCCGCGCTGCATTCCAGTGGGCCGCCATGCAGCGGCGGTCGAAATCGTTCATCGCTCGGGCGACATAGTGCTCGATGGCGCGATGGGGCCCGAGGTTGTCGGCGATCCGGCGTGCCTCGCGCAGCAGCGGCTCCATTTCTGGCGACCGGGTCGCGCGCGGGGCCGCCTTGTCGATGATCTCGGCCAGCATGCGAAAGTCGGCCTCGTCCGGGATAAGCGGCAGGCGCGACATCAAGCCAAGGCCATGGATCAGCGTGCGATCGAACGCGTTCAGCTTCATCACTCAGCCCTCGACATCGGCACGTTCGGCGGGCATCGGCCAGGTCGATCGTTCGACGGCCCGCCACAGCCGCTGCCCCGCGGTCTTCAAAAGCGTTGGATCGCGGCGCGACCGAGGAAACAGGTCCGCGAAGTCATCCAGCCCCACATAAAGCGGGTCGTCCTTCGGCAAGGTCTCCTTCACCGCGATGACGGCCAGCGACAGCGTCTCTGCATCGGCCTCGCCCAGGCTGGATTTCATGGCCAGGCCAAGTGCGATCATCTGCGCCCCCTGCCTGCGTCGTGCGTGCTGATCCATGATGTCCCTCACATGTCTGTTTCCCGGGGGCGCCGAGGGAGGAGGAGACGGCGCCCCCGGGATTCCGTCCCTGATGACCGACCAGGACGGATGGCGAATAAAAGGACGGGGCGGCGAGCAGCGCGCCCCGCCAGTCACCGGCGCGAAACAGGCGATGTTCGCGCTGGCAGAGATGTCTGCCCCGACGCCAGAAGACGGCTCTCGGCCGGGCCAGCCGCAGGTTCCACGATCGCGGGTGATCTGCGCCCAGGGCGGGCCGCAATCGCAGCGGGTTGGCGACAGGTGCTGCGCCCCGCCGATCCTCCCCGCCCCGGGCAACCTGAAAGCCCGAAACCAATTGCATCGCTTTCGAATTACGTATCCTAGGCACCCGACCGAATATGAAAGCGCACCGAACAAAGGATTCAAAAATGTACAAAGTCGGTGACGATGACCTCCTGAGGAACGCGAACGGCGGATTGATTGGCCCGTTGGTGAACAGCTTCGCCGCCGGCGAGATGGAATTTCCCGGTCTCAGCCTCATTTGCTGTCGCCTCTGGGATGGTACGCAACGCCAGGAAAGCAAGGTAGACGAGGCCACTGCGCTTCAGTTCCGGATGACATGCGAGGATGCGAGGCACCTGGCCAAGCTAATTCTTGAAAAGGCCGATGAAATTGAAGGTATTGGCAAGACTCATCAGTGACGATCTTCCTGCGCACCGAAGGCCGTCCAACGCTCAGTGCCTTCATCAGGCGCTCATGGATCTCATCGCTCTTGCAGGTGCGAAAGCCGCGCACGTCAATCAGCGATTCCAGATCCGGACGATCCATCACCGGTCACCCCGCATGATCTCATCGAACCGCGCCAGCGTGGCGTGGGCGTGATCGACATGGTGGCCAAGCGGACAGTTGATCCCCTCTCGCCAATTCCAGGCGGTCTGCATCGTGACGTCAAAATGCGCCGCGCAGACCTCGCTGCTGCGAAAGCTGGCGATCATCAGCAGCGACCAACGGCGGAGGAAATCGGCGCGATCCGGATGCTGGGCGTGGATATGCGCGCGCCGCACGGATCCGCGTGAACGGCCGCGCCCGTCAAACTGATCATGATGGGACTTTTGCCGAGCGCCGCCGTTAGGCTGCGTCGTGATTCTCAGATTGTTCATTGGAGGACTCGTTATGGATGGGGGTGTAGGGCACTGGATGCGCCGCCATATACTGTCGAACTCGCTCGATCGTTCTCGGCATACACTGCCCGCCTGCTAGAAGACGGGCGAAGAGCCGGCTATCCGCCACAGAGTAGACCCCCAGCGTCGTGAGGCTTATGCCGCGAGCGGCGGCATACTGTCGGGCGTCATTGAGGAACTCGTTCAGCATGAGCGAATCAATAGGACTAAAATCCCATCATGTAAAGGATCAGTGTCCTATGGCGCGCAGGATTTTAATCCGCCATCCTTCATCTATGGCTACGAACGATCCATTTGTTGAAGGTTTGCGGCGCATTTTCCAGGCGCGACCCGACCTCACACCTGCTGCGGTGAGTACGCGCGCAGGGTTGGACAACTCCACCATCCGCAAGCTGATAAGCGGCGCGAACAAGTCGCCAAAGATCGAGACAGCACAGAGAATTGCGAATGCGATGGACTACCAGCTGAGTGACATTATCGCAGTGGGCGAACACTCAGATCCAACGACGGCACTGGACTGGCTCAGGATTCTCGACCAGGTGAGCCCTCATGTTCGCGAAGAGGCCATAAAATACGCCCTCTACCTTCAGTCTCAGAACACTGAAGCTGCTCTTTCGCGCGCAAGGGCTGTACCATCGGATGATGAAGAGAAGAAGCAACAGGGCGCAGATCGGCCGGAAGCGCGGCGGTCTGCGCCCCTGCGGCGCTCCGGTTCGTAAGATCCGCTACCTCGGTGGCAAATCTGAGTTGCAACACCTGATCATCCTTGAGGGAGAGTGCAAGTCGTAGAAGCTCGCTCCTACCGATCATTCCTCTCCTCCATTAGCTAGAATACCATTAAGAACATTTAGTGAACAACGCTCCCGTTTAAGCGTCAACCTACCTTCCCCGGATATCCCCTAGGATGCAACGCCAGAACGGCGCGCTTTGGTTTAGTTAGGATTATTGTCCCATTAGGTTCTTGACATAGGATTTAAGTCCTATCATCTTCCCTTCATCGCAACCCGATGGAGGCCAGCGCCATGCAGCGCAGCACCGATAGCAAACTTGCGGGCCATCCGATCTATGACGAGGTCCGCCACATTCTCACTAACCCCGATGCCGCCCTGGCGGCTGGTCCGACGGCCGTCCGCCTCGCCTGGTTCATCAGGGCGAATGCGAATGGCGTGAAACTCGCGCAGCGCAATGTCGGCGGAATGCCGGACGGGGCCGCGTGATGGCCGTCGTCAGCAGCCGCCCCTTCACCGACCGCGAATGCCAGATTGTCTATGCATCGCCCCAGTTGGGCTGGCCGGACGAAGACACCCGCGCGGCAACCGAGCGCTGCCGCATGCAGATGGTCGCGGACATGCGGCGGGCGACGCATCAGCCAGAGATCCTGCCGATCGACCTGCCCGCGGTGCAGATCGAGGACGATCCAACACCGATCCAGGCGGTTACCTCTCGCGACCTGCTGCTGGCGACCATCGCCTGTGCCTGCACCACGCTTGGCGGCGCGCTGGCGCTGTGGGTGCTGGCATGATCGCGCCGGTCACATATCGCGGCATTCCCATCCGCACTTTCGATGTTCCAAGCACCCCGTTCGTCTG
>NZ_JAGHRA010000027.1 GCF_017744015.1 Paracoccus sp. R12_2 | reverse complement strand
TCTTGAGCGCCATGGCGATCATCTCCGACAGCCAGCGCTTGAACATCGACTTGATGCTGTCGATCGTCCCCGAGAAGCCGCTCAGAAGCCCCTCAGACAGCGTGTCGACAAGATCTCCGGCCAGCGGGACGCTGTCTGCCAGCTCGACATTCAGCCGACGTTGCGCTTCGGCCATCTCGCCCTGCGACAACCGCCCGAAGAGCTTCGAGAGCTCGGCCATCTCGCGGCGATACTTCGCCACGGGATCCAGCATGTCGCGCCAGCGTTCCGCTTCCTTGTCCAGCTGCCCCGTCAGGCGCGCGGCTTCCTTTGCCGCCTTCGACGCGCTTGACGCCGCCCCCGTTCGGGCGGATCCGGTCGACCGAGCCGCCTTGGCAAGCTCCTTCTCGGTCGTGGTCATCGCCGCAAGCTGCTCGATGCGATCCATGTCCAGCTTGTAGAGCGCCTCGGCGTTGTAGCGATCCATCCCGTCGGCGATCTGCCGATCGCGATGCATTGCCGCTTCGGCCTTGTGCTGCGCGATCGTTCCGGCCAGGGCGGCATCGGCACCGGCTTGCTGAGCACGAATCCTTGCCCCGATGACATGGATCTGGCTTTCGATCCCGGCGCTGAACCCAGCCGCGGCCGAAAGGGCAGCGGCGAGGCTCCTCGCGGCGGCGGCGGCTCTGTCAGCGGCGGACGCCGCACCATCGAGGTTTCCGCCCAGTTCGAACCCCAGCATGGAGGCATTGCCCAACTGGATCGCGGCCTCGTAGATCTGCGGCGGAATCCGGGCTCCCGCAGCTTCCGCCGCGCGGAGTTCTGCGACCAGGTCAGCTGCGGCGCGGGCTTGCTCTTGCGGGCCCTTGGCGGCCTGCAGCTCATCCATCGCGCGGTTGAGATCGACGAGCTGGCCGTAACCCAGACCGTACTGAGCAGTCAGCTCCGACACCGCCTGCTTCAGCCGATCATTGGCCGTTCCGAACTTCAGCGTATTCTCGGCTGCAGCGCGAGACAGGTCTGTCACGGTCGCGAGCTGTTGCGCGAGACCATCGAACTGACCCGTCAACGCGGAGACAGCGCCTGCCATCTCGCGGGCGAACTCGAGGCGCGCCATATCGGCCATGACGCCGTAGAGTTCACGGGCCGCACCGGCATTCACGCCGAACTTTTCGGTCAGATCATCTGTGGACATCCGCAGACCGTCGGTCGCGGTGCGCAGCCTGTCATGCGCGCCTTGCAACCTGTCGATTGCATCCTCGGCGGCATCAGCCGAATTGCCCATGTTCAAGAGCATCGGCGCCACCGCGGCACCCACCGCGACCAAGGTCCCCAGCCCGGCGCCGATCAGCGCCAGCTTGCCGGAGAACCCCATCACGCCGGCAAGCTGCGGAAACTGCTGAGTGAAGGCTGTCAGGGCCGACTGGCCCGATGCGACCTGAACCGCGAAGTCCTGCACCTGGAAACTTGCATTGGTGATCTGCGGGGTGAACCTCGCCAGGCCGCCGGTGGCGCCAGCGACGGCCGGGGTCAGCGACAGATATCGCTGCTGCGCCATCTGAAGCACACGCGCGTGTTCCTGTTCGGTAATGACCTTGGCCTTCAGGGCCGCATCGGCGGTCTCGATCGCGGATTCGTACCGCTTGCTGCTGGCGTAGACCGGATCAATCGAGGCGCGCAGGGACTGGTAGCTTGAGGTGGTCTGGGCCAGCGCCTGCGCCTGCTGACGTTGCGCCTGTTCGGCGCGTTCGGCCGCCGTCGCCACACCCATATACTTGGATGCGGCCTGCTCGAGGACGGTGTTGGCGGTGCGCTGGCTCACCACGCCCTGGTCCACGAACGCCGCGATCTGCCGCTGCATGTCGCCGAACCGCTGCGAGGCCGCGAACGCCGGATCGATCGAGGCGCGCAATTGGTCGAATGCCCCGGCATTGGCGCGCGCGGCGCCCCGGCTTCCGTCGAGTGCCCGCGTGATCTGCGCGCCCATTTGCCGCGCGGTGTTCGCCGCCCCACGCGCCCTTGTCTCGAATTGCGAGACATCCAGACCAAGCCTGGCCCTCATCTGTCCGGCAGAAACGTTCATGGTCAATCCTTGCCCGAAAGCTGCCCGATCACGAGAATCGCCATCGCAACCTCACCGATCAGCTCACTCATTGTGCTTTCCTTTCCACCGGAGGGATCGCCAGCGGGTTTTCCCCTGCCCTGAGTTCATCGAGATAGCCGCGACACATGTCGAACAGCACTTCGGCCTCCCACGGCTCGGAGATCCGTCCGGTCTGCCGGGCGAATGCATCGATCTCGGACCAGTCCGGTGCGGTTGCCGCCAGGCCGGTTTCACGAACCGGCCCGATCCGGAACATCGCCTCCAGCAGGTAAGCCCCGCCGTCCAGGTCCGGCAGGCCGAGAGGCTGCAGAAGGCGTTGCGCCCTCTTCAGCCAGCTCTCCCCGCCGCAATCCTTCGGCACGGCATGAAGATGACCCCATTGTCGTGCCGCGAGGATCAGCGTTTCGAGCCGTTTCCCAGGTAATTGGCACGCGAGCTGGCAAACTCGAACACCTGGACGACGAAGGAGAAGTCGTCCTTCTGGCCGTTGAGGATGTTCAGGTTCAGGAACCATTCGGCATCGGCAGCCGTCGCGGCATCCTTGCCGCGCAGAATGTTCTCGAAGCCGCTGACCAGGGGAACCGCACTCTTGACCAGGTCAGCGTGCAGGTCCTCCAGCGTGCTGTCGGCGTCCTCGCCGGTCTTGCCGCTGGCGAGCTTCGCCTGCCGGGCGGCCCGCATCGCGGCCTGCGCCGAGCGCGCCTCGGTGCCCTTCACCAGCACGATGCAGGGCTGTTCATGGGCCTCGTCGGCGTAGAGGGGAATTCCGGTTGCCGGGTGCTTGAGATGCAGGCGCCCTGCGGTTTCGGCGCCGGCCCGGCTGTCGAACTGCGTAAAATCCATCGGTCTGTTCCTTGAGGGTCCGGGTTCAGGATGGGCCGCCGCGGCTGAACCACGTCCACGGCGGCCCGGTCGCGCCCCCTGGCGGGCGCGATGGGATCACGCGCGCACGACGGCCGAGTTGACGCGGACCTCGCCGGTGAAGCCCTTGTAGCTGCCGGGTTCGCGCGCCGTGTCGCGGACATTGGCGACCTTGCCGTGGAAATAGGCGGTGCTGCCGTCCGGATCGACCACGCGGAACGACACCTCGCTGTTGGTATTCGACTGCGCGATCAGCACCGGCTGGCCCAGGTCATCCGCATCCGACCGGATGGTGAACGGCACCGCGCCGCCATCCTTCGATCCGCTCACATGCTCGACGCGGCCATCGAGCAGCTCGACGGTGATATCGTTGGACGTATCGCCCAGCTCACCCCATGAGGCGATCTTGCCGATGGTCTCGTAGGTCAAGGCGCTGAAACCTGCCTCGTCAAGCGTCGTGGGGACGCCGACGACACAGCCGATCGTGGCCCCGATATAGGAAATGGCGACTGCCATGATTGTGCCCTTTCTTGGCATGCGATCAGGGTCGCCGGTGGCGACGGATCCTGATCCGGGTTGTCGGGAAAGCTCACTGTTTGACCGAAGGGGTCAGCCCGCGAGCAACGGCGGTTCAGGGTTTAGGGTCGACCTTCGCCGGATCCTCCGCCGGCGCTTCCGAGGTCCGGGCCGCGCGCTTCACCGGCGCGGGTGCTTTCTTGCCCCCGTCCGGGTCGAAGACCACCTCGAGGTCACCGCAGCCGCGCAGGCCCGAGATCTTCGGCCAGTTGTCCGGACTGCGGATCGTCGCATTGGTGGTGGTCAGTTCGCCCTTCGCGGGGATCACGTGGCGCGTCACCAGCGTGATGTCGCGCCCGGTCTTGTTGATCAGTCTGGCCATGTTCGCCTCTTCAGATGGGTTTGCTTCGATCTCCGCCACCGGCGGGATCGTCAGTCCTCGCCGCCGAGCGGGCGATGCCAGGTCACGCGGAAGTTCACGATCGCCGTGCCGACCCGCTGTTCACCCTCGCCGTTCAGCGCGATGGTCAGGTCTTCCGGCAGGCAGCGATGGTTCGCCGCGAAGATCGCGGTCACAACGCAATCCTCGATCGCCTCGGCATCCTCGTCGAGCGTGTCTTCCAGCTCGTCGCCGCCGAGCCGTTTCACGACCACCTGCAGCAACGTGGATCGCTCCATCTGGTCGAACACGTCCAGCGTGGCGCGTTCCTGCGGCGTGACGACACCGAGAACCGGCAGCATGTCCGCGGGGATGTTGCCTGCCCACGCCGAGAGCTGGGCCACGCCGCCCATGCGCGGATCCGCAGCCAGCGCCGCGCGCGCAAGTGCCCTGAAGTAACCACGGAGGCTCACTCGAAGATCCTTTCCAGTTCGCAGATCAGGAACGCGTCATCTGCGGGCGAGCCCGAAGGGTCATGATTGAGAACGGCGTAGGTTCGTCCGTTCCCCGGCTGGATCCGGTCACCTCGACGAATATCCGGAACGAGGTCGCGCTCAACGCGCCAGGTCGGCGCGACGATCAGGATCGGATGGCCGTCCTGATCGATCGCTTCGGTCGGTGCCTCGCGAAACACCCCTGCAACATTGCGCGGGGCGCCGACGGCCGGCAGATACAGGATATCCGGCCGACCGAACGTTCTCGCGATGATACCGGTCATGCCGTCAAACACGGTCGACACGCGTTCAGCCGTTCAGCCGAACGCGACCGATGGTCTCCCCTGCCCCGCCGCCGACTGCCGCAACGGCCTTGCCGATGAGCGTATTGCCGGAGGCGGTCGTGGTGCAGGCCTTCGCGGTGTTGTCCCAATGGATCGCAACACCCACGACCCATGCCTGCGACGCGACTTTCGCGAGATCAAAGGTACCGCGCGTCACAAGCACGACTGGTGCGTCGGCCGCGGCGTCTGCCTGGGCCACCCCGAACAGAGTGCCAACCAGCACACCGCCGCCGGAGCTGACAGCATCGGGAGCGGCGAGCGTGACCGTCTCGCCATTGTTCACATAGTTTTTCATGATCGAACCTTCCGGTTTCAGGTTTCAGAACGACGAAGGGCGGCACCATGGCCGCCCTTTCGTCAGGAGATATCGCCGGATCAGGAGCCGGGATTCTTGTAGAGGGTGCGGAAGTCGAGCGGCGCCACGCCCGCGTCGATGCGCACCTTCATCTCGACCCCATCAGCCGTCCACATCTGCTGCTGCTCGATATAGGGCGACTGGACACCGTCGAGATAGGCCACCTCGATCGTGTCGAAGGCATTGGGATCCGCGGCCAGGTACCACGCCGTTGCCGAGGCGACATCGAGGCGGCCATCCACGATCAGCTCCGCCATGCCGGCCACCGGGTTGGTCGCGTGCCCTTTGTTCGCCGTCGGATCGACGGTCGAGGTCAGGAGCTGCGCCGACGCGGTTTCGAGGGCGGCCGGGACCAGCATGTATTTCGGGGTGATGTTCAGTGCCGGCCCGTCCGCCTTCTCGCGCTGCGTGCGCATCGCGGCCCGCGCGGCCGACATCGTGGCGATGTTGGGCGCACCCCCGGATCCGGCCAGGTTGCGGTGATCGGCGTGGAACAGCGCCGTGCCGTCGGACATCGCCGGGTTGCCCGTCAGGATTGCGAAGACGAGGTCACCGATGGTACGCCGCGCCGCGCGACCCATCTTGCGAGGAATGCTCCCCAGGATGGTCAAGTCATCGTTGATGATCGCCTGCCGCGTGATCCGGATCATCCGGCCGTAAGTCGCCAGCGTGATCGGCTCGCCGCGATCACCGACAGTTCCGAACTCGTAATTCGCGCCTTCCTCGACCTTTTGCAGCGAGTCGAACAGTCCCAGCCCGACACGCTTGGTCGCCTTGAAGTCGGTCAGCGATCCGGCACGGGTGAACATCGGATAGGTCTCGGCAGCTTCGTCCCAGCCCACAAGCGCGGCCTTGCCCTGGATGTTCTGTAGGATGTTGCCGAAATCGCTGGTGCTGTTGGATCCGGCCATCGTGAAGGCATAGCCCACCATCTCCATCCGGCTGGAGAACCGGCCGTTGTGGCCCGACATGATGATGCATTCACGTGCCAGCTCGGCGAGCGACAGGCTGGAGAACTCGTTCCGCTCACCGCCCGTGATCCCGGATTTCATCATGAGCGCCCGGGTCGCACCATCGCGGAACTTGTCGCGCGCGTCTGCAGTGATCGTGACCGGGCGGTGGCCCGAATGGTTCGCGCCGCTCATGGTCGCGTCTCCCTCTTTGCGTTTGGTGAGAACTTCGGCCAGCGCAGCTTCGGCGGACAGGCCACGGGTAATCATGTCGAGCGCCATCGTCGGCTCGAAGCCGGCCATGGCGACAGTATCGCGGATCCGCTGTGCGGTCTGGCGATCGGCGCCCGACGCCGTCGCCTGGACCGTCTCGACGGCTTCGGGCGTTGCGTCATCCACTTGCGCGTCTTCCGTTTCGGAAGTGGTCACTTCGTCATCGGCGGTGTCCACCGCCTCGGTCTCGGTGGCATTCTCCGCCATCGTTGTCTCCTGCTGCAGGTTGCGGGATGATCCCGACATCATGGCCACAACGGCCGCCTTTCCGGGCCGACCGCCCAGAACCTCCGACGCCTCGCGCAGCGACTGCGGCGCATGGGCGTAGATTCGATAATCAAAGCGCGCGACGGGTTCGGCTTCGGTGCTTTCGTCGACAGCCGTCGCGAACCCCATCATCAGTGCCTTGGGCCCGTCCAGGACGGTCTCATCGCGCATGATCTGGCGCGCTTCCTCGACACCGATCCCGGCGCGCCTGGCGTAGACCCCGGCATAGGCTCCGGCGACGGTTTCCAGCTGCTGATGCGCAACCAGATGTTCGGCGGAGGTGCCGCGCCCTTCCAGGCAGGGAAAGGCCGGGTCGTGGATCAACATGTAGCTGCCGAGGCGCATCGTGATCGTGTCACCGGCCATCGCGATCAGGCTGGCGGCGCTCATGGCAACCGCGTCGATGACCACGTGAACCTCGGACGGATAATCGACCAGCATCGTGTAGACGGCCTGACCCTCGGAGGCGACCCCGCCACCGGAGTTGATCCTGACCGTCACCGGACCCGACATGCTCGCCAGCTGATCGCGCACTTGGGCCGCGGTGAAATACTCCTCATCCCACCATCTGTCGCCGCAGCTTCCGTAGAGCGTGATCTCGTTCATTTCGTTTTCTCCTTCTGCGCGGGCGCTTCTTCCGCTGGGTAGGCCCTCAGCGCGGCCACCGCGCCGGCATCGCTGTCGAACACCAGGTTACCTTCCCGGTCTGCCATGCGTTCGGCACTGATCTCCTCGGTGACGCGCTCGGGATCGTAGCCAAGGCGACGGATCATTTCCGAGCGGCTGGCAAAGCCCGCGCGCACCTGGTCCGCCATCGACAGGATCTCGCGCGTGGGATCGACGATGACCCGTGGCGGTGGCACCCAGTCCAGCATCACGCGCGACGCGGCCTGCTGATTGACCAGCGACCATGCCTCGACCAGCCACCGCCCGATCGGTTGCATCATCTGCGGAACCATCATCAGCCATTGCCAGCTGCTGACATTGCGGTCCATTTCCATCCGCGCCATCCTGGCCGATGAGAAATTGACCCCCGAGAAATCGTTGGTGACCGCCTCGTAGGTCAGCCCCATGTCGGCGCTGACCGCACGCATCACCCAGCGATAGAATTCCTCGACACCGGTCACACCGGGCGGCGTTCCGAAGCGGACATCTTCGCCGGGCTGCAAGTTCTGGATCCGGCCGGGTGACATCGTCGCCAGCCCCGCGGGATCTTCAGGGTCCGTCCCGGCAAGATCGGCGTCAGGCGCCACCCTGAACGCTGTGAAACACGCCGCGATCTTCTGACGCATCAGGTGGGCATCCTGCCCGTCTGCGAAGTCCTGCAGTCGCATCGCGATCGGGGCATACCAACTCACCCCACGCATCTGCTTCGGTCGATCCTGCCGAAAGATGTGCAGGACCCGATCCGCCGGCACGCGGTAGCTGGCCCACCGGTTCCGCAGCCCGCCCAACGCACCGGGATGCTCGGCGTGCAGATAATAGGCGACCCTGCGGCCGAACTTGTCGAACTCGATGCCGTTCTCGACCCGGTTGCCGCCTTGCAGGACGCCGTCGCGGGTCACGTCCAGGTAATCCGGCTCCAGCACCTCGATCTGGAACGGCAACGGCAGACCATCCGACAGATCGCGCGGGCGATACCTGATCAGCACCTCGCCCGCGTCGACGATCGTGTTCATCGCCAGCCGTTGCAGGCCGTAGAGATTCTGGCGACCGTCCGCATCGATCGCGGTGGTGTCGCAATGCGCCTCGATGGACGCCAGCATGCTGTCGCGCGATCGCTTCGACCTTGCCCGGACCTTCGGGATGATCCCATCGCCGACGACGTTGTTCGCAACGACGGCCTGCACGCGGGTCGCAAATGCGGTGTTGCGGATCATGTCGCGGGCGATGAACGCGAGACGCTGGCGGGCCGGATCCGCCGCCGTGTCCGCATCGCTGGCCACCGGGCGCCACGAGGCGCCGCGTCGGCCCGCAGTGGCAGCCTCATAGCGCATCATCGCGTCGAGGGCGCTGCGCGCCTGCGCCCGGCGCAACGCAGCCATCGGGGAGACGAGTTCGATCGTCCGATCAAGAATGTTCATCGACCGGATTCCTCACACGCCGCGATCGAACGTCGGATGGAAGTGGGTCGGACGCGTCCGCGCCACTCCCGCCAGGGAGGCTTCGGCTTCCGCCAGGACGCGCTGCATCTCTGCAAGGCTGCGATACTTCACACGCTCCTGACCGTTCTGCACCTCGAGCGCGCCGGTCGCGATGGCCACGCGAAGCGCGTCGACCTGGGCTTGCGTGTAGCTCATATCCAGTCACTCCGTTCCGGCACCCAATCGGTGCCCTCATCCTGTGTTGGCGTCGGTACGGGTCGGGGCACGATCCGCCCCGAAACCGGTGGCGCAACATGGGCAGGCGGCGATGCCGGGCGCTCCGGTTCAGCAACGACCGGGATCGCGGCCGTGAACAGGTCCCCCTGCTGATCATCTGCCGGACTGCCCCGCTCGACGTCCAGCTGGTCCCAGGCCGCGTCACTCATGTAGGTCCACTGTTTGTACCGGGCTCCGGCCTCGGCCATGATCATCGTGTCCAGCGCCTCGTTGCGGCGCCCCGCCTCTGCAATCACCCAGCGACTGACCATGACCCCCGATGTGGCGCGCTTCAGGATTCGCATCTCGGCGGTGATCTGGCGGTAATATTCATCTCCGAGGCCAGCCGCGAAACGACAGAAGCCGCGCTCGGCCGGGTCGGTCTTGTCGAGCCAGGTATAGAAGTCCGCCTTCAGCTGGCTGACCCCGACGACAAACCCCTGCCTGCGCTTCCGCCGCGCCATTCGGTCGGTGCGCTTGTCGAATTCCATGCGCTTCAGCGGCGGCGCCATGGCACTGGTGGCGCCCTTGGTCACGATGACGCGGGTATAGGGATGGCCGAGCGCCCAGTCCCAGACATCCTCGGTATAGGCACCACCATCGATCGCCAGAACGTCCAACGCGATCCGCCGGCCTGCCTCCGTGCGCCACGTCCCTTTCAGGATCTGGTTCAGCGCGCCCCTGGCTTCCTCGGTGCTGATGTGATGCGGAACCACCTGGTTATCGATCACCCAGCGACGATAGTTGCGACCGAACGCCACGACCTGCACCTCGATCCGGTCACCCTGGCAATCGACCCCCGCGGCGAGGATGACACCTGTCGCGGGAACGGTCCCTCTCTGGATCGGTCGGCCGACTTCGCTTTCGTCATTTTCGACGCGATCGCGAAGCTTCTCCCAGTCCGGCCCCTTGCTGGCCTGCTCGTAGGGCATGCCAATGACGTCGTTCCAGAACGTCTGCTCGGTTTGAGCATCGATCGGATCGCGCATGGCAGCTTCGCCGACCTCGGTGAGCTTCAATCCGGTCCAGCCCATGACCTGCGCATATTCGATCGCGATGCTGGCCCAGTCGCGCTGCGGCACATAGGCCCGCCACAAGTGAAAGCCGGGGTGATCTCCGGCCGGGTTGTTGGGAACCCAGCGGCCGGCGGACACCATCGCCACCTTGTGGCTGTGATCGATCACGCATCCGCAGGCCTCGCAGCTGAAATGGGCGGCCGCCAGACGTTCCGGATTCAGGTTCTTGCGAAAGTTCTCCCATGTCAGGGGCGCCATCTCCCCGCAATGCGGGCACGGCACGTGATAGAATTCCTGCGTCGATCGCTGGAACGCCCGCGAAACCCGACACGTCCCCACCACCTGGGGCGTCGAGATCCGGGCGATCTTGGCGTCTTCGAACCCTGCCGCACGACTGACGGCCAGCTGCTCGGGATCACCCTTGGGTGTCATCTCGAACTTCGACACGTCGTCCATCATGACCAATCGGCGGGTGGTGCCGGCGAGATCGTCCGGCGAGCCCGCGGAGACCACCTTCATGCTGCCATCGCGGCGGATGGTTTCCTGGTTGTGCAACGTATCGGTCTGCTCGCCCCGGCCGTCGCCGAAAAGCGTCCGAAGACTTGGCGCCTGGCGACGCATGGGCATCCACTTGGTCCGGACCCATTCCGTCGCCGACGATGTCGTCGGATGCACCACCAGGCTGTCGAGCGGGCCGTATTCATGCCAGGCGGCAAGTGTCGGGTTCAGGACCGACACCGTCTTGCCCCACTGGGCGGATCCACGAACCGTCACTTCACGACAGGGATGTTCCGGCGACAGCACCTCGTGGATTCGGCGCAGGAACGGGAAGCGATCGATCCGAAATCGACCGGGAAAGGGCGAACGCTCGTCGAACTCGATATTCTCTTCGCACCAGCGGGTGATGTCTGGCGGTGGCGGCGGCAGCATTGCCTGGGCGATCCCGCGCAGGACCGCAGCCTCGGCCGAGCTCAGGAATCCCATCAGCCATTCGCCTCGCGTTCGGCATCCGTCATGATGGTCCTTTCCGCCTCGCCTGTCAGATGGTCCGTTCGCTCGCCGCGATGGGCCCGCCATGTCTGCATGAGGATTTGCCTCGCCTCGCGAAAATCCACACCAAGCCGGTCCGCGACAGCGCGCGCGCCGTCACGCAGAACGGTTTCGAACCGGCCGATCTCACGCGCGGTGAGCTTGGCGGTCGCTCGCTCCACTTCCTCCGCCAGGACCCAGCGACCCTCGTCGCGTTCGTTGTCCCGCCGCTTGCGTCGCGCATCCTCTTCAGCGTTCTGAATCCGCGCCAGCTCATAGCGATCGGGATCGCGCGGCGAGAGGACGCCATCCGGTCGCGATGCTGCGCCACGCGGCTTGCCCGTCTCCGACGTGTCCGCCAGATCGGTCAGCGCCTGCCGCGTCGAGGCGCCGTTCCCCAGCATCTGACCGGGATCGAGGCGGCCTTGCAGCGCTGCCTGAACCTTCGAGAGATCGAAGCGCCGACCGCGGCCCTCGCCCTGGTAGCATCCGGCAAGTTTGCCTTCGGACAGGTACTGCGACACCCGAGCCTTGGAGACGCCCAGGCGGTCAGCCAGCTGCGTCGCGTTCAGCATCACGTTCCTTTCTGTGCAACCTTGCGTTTGTTTAGGCGGGTGGTTGATGTTAAGGCTATTTTGTTAAGGCTTTCCCGGCAGTTAAGAGAGCCGAAACTGTCGGGGTGCGAATTACCCGCGTGCTGCAGATCGGCGGGAAGGACCCGCGGCTAACTGAACCGCTTCTGCATCATCCGGCCAAGCGTCCGGGTCAGGTGGTCCGACATCTTCGCTGCGAATAGCTGGCCCGCATTCTCGTAGAAGCCGAGCCTCTGCTGATAGACCGGCACCTTCGTGCTGATGACCGCGACGATGCCGATGTTGCCATTGGCCTCCCGCTTGTAGATGCCGGCCGAAAGGCCCCGCTTGGGTACGAAGTACCGCGCGCGGCGCCGGTGACGCCGACGCGAGGCGGCTGTGCTGTTCGCCGTCGCGTCCCGCTGCGCTTGGAGATCCGAGAGCACGCGGTTCTTTTCGCCTTGCGACCAGTTCCCGTACGCGTCGAGCCGGGCATTGTCACCGGGAATGATCGACTGGATCACCCCCTCATAGGCGAGGCTGCGCGAGAGCAGCATCTCGAACCCGGTTTGTGGCCTCGGCCCGCCTTCCTCTTCCACTCGCAGGTAGTGGCGAGACGCCGAACCGGCCCTCTGCCGGACCTCGGCCTCGAGCGACATCGGCGTTGCCCGCACCACCTCGAAGGCGTTCAGCGTCCAGCGCGTCGGCCGGTCGAAGACAACCTTCATCCGATCGGTGACGTCCTGGCGTATATCTGCGGCCATGTCGTTGAGCGCCCAGGTGCCGGCGATCCGGACATCCCGATCGGCCAGCTGCTTCAGTGCCAGTGTGAACGGGCCGGTGTCGATGGACATCAATGTATCCATGCCTACCCTCCCATGTTACCTTCGTTCATCCTGTCTGACTGTGCGCGTGGACACAGACGCAAGCGCACAGCATTGCGCAATCAGTGCCTGCGTCGTTCACGCCGAATTCACGCAGGGCTTGTCAGAGTGCCCATGCAACCAAATCCTGGCGCCACCGTTCTTAAGCGTTGTCGAGAGCAGAGCAAGAATGAGCAAGACCGTGAAGAAAGACACTTTCAGCCCGTATATTACTGCTGACGAATGGCAACTGATCCTGACAGCGTTGAGACCCTATCGCCACAACAAGGATTATCGTGCACTTCTGGAACACCTGCAGGATCAACTGGAACTTCCTTCGGACCCGCAGGTAGATCCCACACACGGCCTCGCCAAAACGAAGAACGCCCGCGAGGGATGATCCCGGCGGGCGCACTTCCAGATAATATTGATTCTGTTCTCACAGACGGACCTTAGCCGTCAAGAAGTTTTTCGAACCCGGTATCCGATCATGCGATCCAGCGAGGCTGACAGAGCCTCTCGCAACGCATCTCGGTGCGGACCCTTGGTTGACCATCCGTGGCGGCGCAGCACCTCGGTCAAAAGCATTTGCTGGAGGCAGACCATATCCACCAACCTGCGATCAAGGATCGGGCCGCGCTGATCCAGACCGCGTGCCTTCGGACGGATGCGCCGAACCGGCATCGCGACGCCGTCACCGATCCGGCGCTTCATACCGTCCAGTTCCCGCCCGACTGACAGATAGGCATCCATGAAATCGCGGTCGCCTGATCCGGCTTGCCTGCCATCGATGGTGGAACCCTTGATCGCGCCCGCCGCGCGCCATTCGACCAGATCGCGATAGCGTCGGCCCACCGCGATCTGCCCGGGCGTCAGAGGCCACGACCGCCCTGCCCGATCGGCGCTGGCAATCATCCGGTCGAACACATCCGCCGCGCGCACGGCGGAGCGACCGCCATAGCCGACCGGGACCGCCTGCCAGTCTTCCTCGCCCTTCGGCCGCATCTCCAACGGCTGGAATGCCACACCAGCTCCGCGCGCCGGTGCGGCGATGATGGCCGGGCCGCACTCGGCAGGCGGCTGCGCGGCAGACTTGATCGCCTCGATCCGGCTGCGCTCTTCGTCCCGCCGCCGCGCTTCAGCCTCATTCCAATCCCGACCCATCGTCCCGAAATCGCTTATCTTGTGTCCGCTCTTTGCCATCACACTACCTGTTGTTTCGTGGCTCTTTTTCACAGGGATCATGGGGAGGATGTTCTTTCAGGAAGGGATGATGGAGGGAGGATAGAAAGGGAGGATAAAGCGCGCAGTTTCAATGAGTTGTGTTCAGTCAGGGAGGATGGGGACGATAAAGCCGAACTACGCATGTGAAGACGATCACTTCCCCTTCACCCCTTCTTCGCGCGCGCATATGCGTAGGTGGCAGATATCCTCCCTATGCTCCCTATCATCCCGGATCCTCCCCCAACCCCTTGAAATCGCGACACTCAACCCCGCGCCCCTTATCGTCCCCATCCTCCCCGCAGGGAGCTTGATCCTCCCTGATCGACGACCACGAAGGAGGGGTGCGGGGAGACGCGCATGCGCGATCGAACGTCGGCCAGTACCAGGCGCGTGCGTGATCGCAGGTCCGCCGCACGATCTCGGCCGAGGACAGCGGCAGGAAGCCGAGGTCGGCGCACTGGTTGCACGGGATCACCGGCCGCAAGACCGGGGCTGTGTCTTCGACCTCGCGCCGCAGCGCGCAGCTGGGGCAAGGATCATGGTTGCCGTGAAGGTATGGTGTTGGCAAACTCAAGCTCCTGCTATCCCGAGATCGGGATCGGGCCGAGGCATGCCTCGGAGGACGTCATTCGCTTCTTCGGCCGATATGATGGATCGAGGGACGATGTAGCCAACTCGCCCTGCCGGTGACATGACGAGGTCAGTTTTTGGCGCGGGAGGTTGCGCGTTTTCGTCCCAGTACCTGGCACGTTCGCACTCTATGATCGCTTTCAGATCCGCCTTGCGGCCCCGCCAGGTGTTCCAATCTCGGGACGTATCCGCAGCCCGCGCGAGGGAGAGTAGATCCGGCTTCGTCAGGCCGGTTAGAGGCTGCAACAGCCAGCTGCGATCAACCATTCCGCCTCCCCGTCCAGGTCACCCGCCCTTCCACATCCGTTGGCAGGTCCTTTCGGAACGTGTCCGTGAAGCGGATCCCGTCATAGCGCATCACTCCGCTGCTCTTGCGGTCAGTGAAACCCTTGCCTGTGACAGAGCTGCGCCAGCTCCGTGACTTTTCCTTCAGCCTCAAACTGATCGTGCGATCTTTCCACTGGCCCTCGCCGCGTTGGTCCATCCAGTAGTTGAAGGCCAGCACCAGGTCCTTGGTCGGCAGGCTGTCGGTTGCATCGCCGGTGACGACGCAAGCGCTGTCCAGGAACATGCCGATCGGGTCCGATTCCTCTCGGTATTCGCGTGTCGCGTCCAGAACTGCGAGCGGCTCCTGCAGACCGCCCTCGAGATAGGCGATCAGGCCCTCGATCAGCCAGTTCAGGATCCCGGCGCGCTCGGCCCAGAGCTTTTCGCCCAGGTTGGGATCGCGTTGCTCCTTCGGGATCTGCACCTCGAAGGGCACCAGAAGCACCCGTCGCCATATCCCGTCATCGAGGCCGCGAATATCGGGCTTGTGGTTGCCGCTGATGGTCAGCTTGAAGTGAGGGCGCACCTCCACGAAGTCGCTGTGCAGCGCACGCACAAGCATCGGCTCACCGCCGGTCAGTTCCTTGATGATCCCTTCCTGAAGCTTCTCGTTTTCCTCGGGCTCGGATGCCCGCACGAACCGAGCGCCCATCAGGGGCACCAGGTCGGGTGTGGCATCACCGCCGCCACGGCGGTTCCGGCCAGTCAGGGATTCGATCTTTGCAGTACTGGCATAGTCGCCCATCAGCTTGGCGATCAGATCCACCAGGACAGATTTGCCGTTGCCCCCGCCACCATGGAAGAAGCAAAGCTTCTGTTCGCCGGTCAGCGCCGTCATGGACAGCCCTAGCCAGCGCTGAAGGAAGCCTCGCATTTCGGGCGCCGGCTGGATCCGTTCAAGGAAGGCATGAAACAGCGGCGCGGACGCGTCCGGATCGTATGCGACCGGCATCAGCTTGGTGCAATAGAGATCCCGGGAATGGTCCAGCAACGTGACATCGGCTGTGCGGCTGAACCCTTCCTGCGGCCCACCAGTCACCGAGAACCGCAGCGTGCCGCTGGCGCAATTCACGTCCAGCGGAGCCGCGTCCAGCAGCGACAAGGGTTTCGCAAGCCCGACCGAGGCTTCGGTCATTGCCGCCTGGATGCGGGTCGTGTTGCCGGATGTGCGCGCGAATCCGCGATGATCCTTGCGCTTGCTGGTCAGGATCTTTTCCATGCTAGCGATCTCGGCCAACCGGCCATCCAGACCTTGCCGCTCGATTTCCGCCGCAGCTGCATCCTCGCCGCCCGCTTCGACCTTCTCATCGAGTTGCTTGGCCTTGTTCCGCAACGTCCGCGCCTCGGACAGAACCGCCATCTGCCAATCATCCAGCAGCAGCCACGGCACCTCGCGCTCGATCAACCCACCCAGCTTTTGGGCATGGCGCCGGGCCTCGATCTCGTCGGCGTCCTTTTCCCAGCGCTGCCCCGACCAGACGAACCAGCCAACCCGCGGCACCCATAGAACGTCCTCTCCGAAATGCCGGCAGAACCTTTGCCCGTTGCCATAGTCATTCAGGGGCAAGTGCGCGCAATCGCGGGGCGTTTCGTCGACCGTGTCATCAGGGGGTGCGGGGGATCCGTCGTCCGGCTCGGCTTGCGGATCCGGTCCCGGGTCAACGCTGTCGTTGGCAGCAGGCTCCATGCCTTCTGGCAGGCTGACCTCTTCCTGCGCTTGCATGACAGCCCGAACCTTTTCGATACCGTCTTCCATCAGTCTGCCGCACCGGTCAGAAGATCGTTCATATCGACGCCCTCGCCTGGATGAACGATGGCCGCGGTCAGCCCCGGACGCCGCGCGATTGCCCTTCGCAGCCCTGACAGCAGCTTTGCGCGTGTCAGGCGCGGTTCGCTGTCGCCGTCCTGGACGAAGATCAGGCGCTGCACCCATGGTGGCGGCACGAAAGCGTCGCGATCCTCCATGTCGGGGATGCCGGCGTATTTCAGCCCCTGCCCCATCTTCCGCTGGCCGGACATGTTGCCCAGGTCCACCCCGGCCCAGTACGAAGCGCCTTCCGGCAGGGCCCTCGCAAACATCGCCGACAGCGTCGTCTCGATGCCTTCGGCCATCACCATCACCATCGCGTCGCGCGGGGTATACAGGCGGATCGCGCCGCCCTTCTTGCTGCCGTAGACCTTCTTTGCCGGCACCGTTTCACCATCCTTGAACGGATGGGCGACGACCGGCTTGCCCTTCGGCTGGTCGAGATCGATCCATGTGCGATGCACGCCGCTGATGCTGCCGTCCGGTGCCTGAATGGCAGACAACATGGTCGGACCCTCATGCACGGTCTGGAATTCGCGCCCCCTGCCCGCCACCGGCACGACCAGACGCGCGCTCGGCTCGAACCGGAAGCACCGGGGCAACTTCGCGCCCGCACGAAGGCGAAGGCCGCGACGGTCCAGATAGTCTGCGACAACGGTATCGTCGGCGGGACGGCCGGCGTTCCAGATCTCGCGCGCCTGGCGAATCGCGTCAGCCCTGTGTCGGGCGGCGTCCGCCTCTCGTTGCCGACGGAATGCGTCCGCCCTGCGGCGCTGCTCGGCTTGCTGCTGTGGCGTCAGCTCCTGTCGCGGACCGACCAGCCAGTCCAGCGCCGCACGGAAATCCATCCCGAGCGTCAGCTGAACCAGCGCGACCTGGTCGCCCTTGGCATCGCAGCCGCGGCAGAAGATCACGCCTTTGCGGGGATTGATCGAGAAGCGATCCGTTCCGCCGCAGCCGGGGCAAGGTCCGACCAGCTCGCCCGCCGTGCGCACAAGCCCCTTGATCTGCAGGCGATCGGCCAACTGATCCATGGGGATCGCCTTTGCCTCGATCAGCCGGGTATCTTCTTCAGCCATCCGATGCCGCCCGCTTTTCCGGAAGCGACGAGGGGCTATCCGCATTCTCCGCGAGACCGGACTGATAGGCGTCGATACAAAGCCCGTGCACGAATTCCAGCAGCTTCACGAATTTGCGTGGGGGCGTGCCGATATCGGCGGCTTCAGCCACCGCGCGGATCAGTTCCAGGTCGATCGATTGCTCGTTCATTCCGGCCTCCGCGCTGCGTTCCAGTGGGCCGCCATGCAGCGGCGGTCGAAATCGTTCATCGCTCGGGCGACATAGTGTTCGATGGCGCGATGGGGCCCGAGGTTATCGGCGATCCGGCGCGCCTCGCGCAGCAGCGGCTCCATTTCCGGCGACCGGGTCGCGCGCGGGGCGGCCTTGTCGATGATCTCGGCCAGCATGCGAAAGTCGGCCTCGTCCGGGATAAGCGGCAGGCGAGACATCAGACCAAGTCCGTGGATCAGCGTGCGATCGAATGCGTTCAGCTTCATCGCTCAGCCCTCGACATCGGCGCGTTCGGCGGGCATCGGCCAAGTCGATCGCTCGACGGCCCGCCACAGCCGCTGCCCCGCGGTCTTCAAAAGCGTTGGATCGCGGCGCGACCGGGGAAACAGGTCCGCGAAGTCATCCAGCCCGACATACAGCGGGTCGTCCTTCGGCAAGGTCTCCTTCACCGCGATGACGGCCAGCGACAGCGTCTCTGCATCGGCCTCGCCCAGGCTGGATTTCATGGCGAGGCCAAGCGCGATCATCTGCGCCCCCTGCCTGCGTCGTCCGTGCTGATCCATGATGTCCCTCACATGTCAGTTTCCCGGGGGCGCCGCGGAAGGAGCAGACGGCGCCACCGGGTTTCCGTCCCTGATGACCGACCGGGGCGGATTGCGAATAAAAAGGACGGAGCGGCGAGCAGCGCGCCCCGCCAGTCACCCGCGCGAAACAGGCGATGTTCGCGCAGGCAGAGATGACTGCCCCGCCGCCAGAAGACGGCTCTCGGCCGGGCCAGCCGCAGGTTCCACGATCGCGGGTGATCTGCACCCAGGGCGGGCCGCAATCGCAGCGGGTTGGCGACAGGTGCTGCGCCCCGCCGATCCTCCCCGCCCCGGGCAACCTGAAAGCACGAAACCAATTGCATTACTTTCGAATTACCTATCCTAGGCACGCGGCCGAATATGAAAGCGCACCGAACAAAGGATTCAAAAATGTATAAAGTCGGTGACGATGACCTCCTGAGGAACGACAACGGCGGTTTGATTGGCCCATTGGTGAACAGCTTCGCCGCCGGCGAGATGGTATTTCCCGGTCTCAGCCTCATTTGCTGTCGCCTCTGGGATGGTACGCAACGCCAGGAAAGCAAGGTAGACGAGGCCACCGCGCTTCAGTTCCGGATGACATGCGAGGATGCGAGGCACCTGGCGAAGCTAATTCTTGAAAAGGCCGATGAAATTGAAGGTGTTGGCAAGACTCATCAGTGAGGATCTTCCTGCGCACCGAAGGCCGTCCGACGCTCAGGACCTTCATTAGGCGCTCACGGTTCTCAGCACTCTTGCAGGTGCGAAAGCCGCGCACGTCGATCGGCGATTTCAGATCCGGACGTTCCATCACCGGTCACCCCGCATGATCTCATCGAACCGCGCGAGAGTGGCATGCGCATGATCGACATGGTGGCCAAGCGGACAGTTGATTCCCTCTCGCCAGTTCCAGGCGGTCTGCATCGTGACGTCGAAATGGGCCGCGCAGACCTCGCTGCTGCGAAAGCTGGCGATCATCAGCAGCGACCAGCGCCGCAGGAAATCGGCGCGATCCGGATGCTGACCGTGGACATGTGCGCGCCGCGCGGATCCACGTGATCGGCCGCGTCCGTCAAACTGATCATGATGGGACTTTTGCCGGGCGCCGCTGCTAGGCTGCGTCTTGATTCTCAGATTGTTCATTGGAGGACTCGTTGTGGTTGGGGGTTTGAGAAATGGCTTCGGGCAAACCGCCGATCTCCCAAGAATCCACCGAAATGGCACCATTCGTTGCCCGCGCTATTGCGAACGCAACGTCCAAGCTTGGGCGTTTTCGCCCGGAGATGATCTCATTCAAGTGGCTGCGAGAGAGGCCGACCGCCTCTGCAAACGTCTTTTGCGTTACGCCCTCGTCGGACAGATATGCTCGAAGCTTTTCCATAGCCGGACGTTCGCGCAAAGCGAACCCGCCGTCAATATCAAAAGTTCGCTAAGAGCGATTTTCGTTTGCCGCGCCTCGCGTGCAATGTTCGCAGGATGAAGTACCGCATCCGCGAACATCGCAAAAACAGGGGTCTGACCCTAGATCAACTGGCCGAGATGGTCGGAACCTCGAAGGGGTACCTGTCTCAGCTGGAGACGGGACAAAGGACCGGCGGCGTGCATATGCTTCGGGCGATCGCGCAAGCACTGCGTGTTAATGATGCTGAAATATTCATGCCCGAGAACCAGCAAGACCAACTTATGCTGGATCATGTGGCAATTTATCAGCAGCTCTCACCTGAGGATCAGTTGGCGATTGCGAAGATCGCTCGAGGACTTCTCGCGGCGAGCGACAAGCAATCTGATTAAAGAGCTTCAGCCTATCGGTCTCCGATATGGCGGCCATATGCTGCAGCAATTCAATCACGTACATCTCGCCCCCTTTGCGTGAACATTAAGCGAACATTTGCCGACGTCGCAACCCGATTCGCGGAACGTTGCACGATGCTCTAGGGTCAGAACCAATATAAATTCGCACATAGCGAACTTTTTGTCTTGCCAATTTATTCGCTATGCGCGAACTTCTTGCCATCGCAACCCGATGGAGGCCAGCGCCATGCAGCGCAGCACCGATAGCAAACTTGCGGGCCATCCGATCTATGACGAGGTCCGCCACATTCTCACCAACCCCGATGCCGCACTGGCCGCTGGTCCGACGGCCGTCCGCCTCGCCTGGTTCATCAGGGCCAACGCGAACGGCGTGAAGCTCGCGCAGCGCAATGTCGGCGGAATGCCGGACGGGGCAGCGTGATGGCCGTCGTCAGCAGCCGCCCCCTCACCGACCGCGAGTGCCAGATCGTCTATGCATCGCCCCAGTTGGGCTGGCCGGACGAAGACACCCGCGCGGCAACCGAACGCTGGCGCATGCAGATGGTCGCGGACATGCGGCGGGCAACGCATCAGCCAGAGATCCTGCCGATCGACCTGCCCGCGGTGCAGATCGAGGACGATCCCAGGCCGATTCAGGCGGTCACGTCCCGCGACCTGCTTCTGGCCACCATCGCCTGTGCCTGCACCACGCTTGGCGGCGCGCTGGCGCTGTGGGTGCTGGCATGATCGCGCCGGTCACATATCGCGGCATTCCCATCCGCACTTTCGATGTTCCAAGCACCCCGTTCGTCTG
>NZ_JAGHRA010000026.1 GCF_017744015.1 Paracoccus sp. R12_2 | reverse complement strand
TCCATCTGGCGCAGCACACCCATGATCTGGGCTTCTGTGTATCGTGTCTTCTTCATCGGAATCTCCTCAGTCATCCTGCCGAGAAAATTCTACTTCCGCATCCCGTTAAGATCGGGGGGGATTACCCAAGCGCGAGCGGCATCGAGCCGAAGCTGCCGAGCTGCATCAGCAGGTAACGTGCGCCGCCATCGAGCTGCACGCGGGGATCGTTGCGCTGCGAGGCCGGAATACCAAGCTGATCGAATGTGCCCGGCATGATCTGGGTCAGCCCGCAGGCGCCCTTGTGCGAACAGACCCGGACCTGAAACCCACTTTCCTGCTTCACGAGCGCCTGGAACCAAGCCCGGAACCCGACCGGCGAGACACCGGCACGGGCCAGCGCCGGATGCGTCTGGTAGCGCTGGACGGTTTCCACGATCATCTGTTCGATCGTCACCCGGCCTTCGCCGAAGAGCCGGCTTTCCGCACCCGTGACGGCGGAAGTATCATAGGCGGCGGACACCGCTGCACCGTCCAGGTCCTCGAAATCTGTGGGCGCGAAGCCGCTGGTATTCATCGAGGCAATGGCTGCGTCGATGGCTGCCAGCTGATCGCGATGAAGTGCATTCATGTCGATGCGCACGCTGTTTCCGTCTTCGGCCTCGCCCACGATCCGGCCCTGCAGCACCGAGAGCGTTCCGGCGCGCAGGGTCCGCAAGGCATCGCTCACAGGAACCCCTTGGGCGAGCGTGAGACTCGCCACGGAGGCCCCGAGCATGAGGCCGAGTACTAGGCGCCGGGTCCGGATCATGCCTTTGGCACTTCCACCAGCGCCGAGCTGAGCGCGCCGGGCTTCAGCTTGCCGAAGCAATTCGAGCGGCGTTCGGACAACTCGCCGCTTTGGGCGGCACAGCCTGCCACTGCCAGCGCAAGAAGGAGGCTCATCACGATGCGGATCATGCCGTGTTTCCTTTCCAGAAATCGGGTTTGTCGCGCCAGTTGCTGCCGAAGCGCCGTTCCGCAGAACGACCGCCACCGAGGACGCTGAGATAGGGCCCGAGGGCCGAAAGATCGGTGTCGAGAATGTTCGAGCTTTGTCCGTCGCGCCACAGCGCCCGGCGGCCGCCGGCCTGCGAGCCGAGCAGGAAGGACAGTTCGGCGTCAGACAGCGCCAACCCGTCATAACTGTCGCGACCTGCCTGGTGGTGCGGGAGGATCAGCTGGTTCTGCAAACCTTCGAGGATCGAGGCCCCGGCAGCGCAATCCCTGATCTGCGAGACGAATTGCACCAGCATGACCACGACGACGTTTTTCTTCCGCAGCGTCGCCAACCAGGTCTTCAGTTCGCGCTGGAAGTAGAGATCGTCGAGGAACACGCCGGCCTCTTCCAGAACCAGAAGGGTCGGGGTGCGGGCGCTGACGGTCTTTTCGATCTGCCGGAAGAGATAGGCGAGCAATGCGGTCCGCTCGATCTCCATGTTGAGAAGCGCGGTCATATCGACGCCAACGATATCGGAGGCGCTGAAATCCACGATCGGGGCGCTGTCCTGGCCAAAGACCCAGCCATACTGACCGTTGGGGGACCATTCGCCGACACGTCCGCCGATATCGCCCTCGAAGGAGCGGAACCGCGTCGTAAAGTTGGTGAAGTCCTGGAAGGACGGAAGGGCCGTCGCGTTGCTTTCGACTGTGCGCGCCAGTTTCTCGGAATCACTGACCGAAAGCTGGTGCCCCTTGCGTTCCAGAAGCGCCGTCAGCCAGCTGCGCAGCCATGCCTGATCTTCCTCGTCAGTTTCCGAGGCGAGCGGGTTAAGCCCGGTATTCCGGCCTGCGCGCACGGCGGTATAGGTGCCGCCAAGTGCGCGCAGGGGCATTTCCAGCGACTGGTCCTTGTCGAAGGCGATGATCCTGCATCCGGTACGCCGTGCCTGTGCGGCCAGAAAGGCCATGATCGTTGATTTGCCCGCATCGGGCGGGCCGACGATCAGGGTGCTGGCGAACGGCGGCTCGGACTCCGCATGGGCGAAGCGGCCATGGAAGGAGAAGTCATACGGTGAATTGGCGCAACTCTTGAAGGTCGTGATCGGCGTGCCCCAATAGCATTCGGAGGCGGGCTTGCCGAGCCGGACCATGTGCAGCGCGGCGAAGTCCGAAAAATTCCGGTTGGAGATGGTCAGCGGGCGTTTCTGGAACTCGTGATTGCCCGGAAACCGCGCGAACCATGCAGCGGCCAGCCCCTGCTTTTCGACGACGATCTTGAGCTTCTTCGAGCGCAGGATGGCCGTGACCGCGGTCACCTTGCGTTTGAGAGCATCGGGGGTTGCGGCATAGACAGTGACGATGGTCTGGCTGTCGCCAAAGCCCATCTGGCCCATTTGCAGATCCTCGGCTGCTTCCTGAAGCTGCGCGGCGATCTTGCCGCCGGCGCTTTCCTCAAGCGTCTGCTCAAGCCGCGTTGTCGCCTTGGCCGAGATCAGGTCGGGCAGAAGCGGCTGGTAGGTGCAGGAGATCAGGATATCGGGATCTGTGTAGAGCGTGTCGAGAATGCCGCCATGGGTCTGGGGCGAGAGGTTCGCCACGCTGATCACCGAGGCGTATCGCGTCTCGAAGTCGTCGCCGATTTCCACGGCCCGGTCGTAGATCTCGATGGGCGTGCGGATATCGTCCACGATGGTGCCGGTCTCGGACCTGGCCAGAGGCGCATAGATGCCCGTGGAGATGGCGCGTAGAAACCCTGTCAGCGTGCCGTCGTCGATGGCGAGAAGTTCAGAGCCGTCGCCCAGGGTTTCCGCCACGCTCTGGGCCAGCTCGGCGAGGTCGGACAGGCGCTCGGGCAGGGTATCCTGACGCCCACGACTGAGAAAGCCGCCGAAGATCGGCATCCGTTCCGCCATGGATTTTCGCTCGATCACCGAGAGGAACAACACCGGAACGCAGAGGCCTGCCGACGTGATGTGCGCGCGCCAGGCTTGGTCCAGTTCCTTGCCGAAGCCCGGTTCGACGAAGGCTTTCGGCTGATAGTCGAAGTCGTGATAGGCCGAGCGGATCTTGTGGAAGTGGAAGCTGAAATTGTTTCCGGACTTGTCCACCAACTCGGCCAGCCGGTCGTTCATATGGGACAGTTCGCTTTCGCTGGCCGTGAACGGATTGACGCCCGCAATTTTCACGACCGAAACCAGTGCCCCGCTGCGCGTGGCGATGGCATGATTATTTTCCTCGAAGAGATAGGGCAGCATGTCTTCGAGGTCGCGGGCACCACCGAACAGCGCCCGGATCGGACTGGGGAAAATATCATTCATACCGTGATCCAGAACTGGCGCGCAGAAGCCGCTCAGGCGTGCGCGAGGTCACGACCGCGATGAAGCGCGCGAAATGTGGATTGATGACCGAGGCGGCCCAGAGAGCCGCCCAGAGAACGGGGATCGCCCAGAGATACCAAAGGCTGTCGAGGAAGATGAACGTGAGGAACGGCGGAATGAAGGCCAGCCCGGCCAGGGGCAGAGGCAGACCAAAGAATCTGGCCTGCCGGTTGAGCCCCTGGATATACACGTTCTCCCGCATCAGGTGCCGGAGCCACGGAAGATCGCGATGATCGACTCGGCCAGGTTGTCACCGCCGAAGATGAAGAACAGCCCGACGACCGTCACGCCGATCCATTTCCAGTCGATGAACTTGGTGAATATCGCCAGGAAGCCGATGATCAGCAGGATGAGGACAACGGCGGTCAGGGCGAGGTTGTTGTCGCGCAGCTGCTCGATGATGCTTTCGCCGGTATCCTCGAACCCGGAAAGATCGACCTCCTGGGCATGGGCCTGCATTCCCGCCGTGCACCAGATCACGGCGGCGACGAGCTTTTGCCTGAAGTTCAGCATCGGGTAATTCCTTTATGTCAAACGGTTGCGATAGATCGCCATGACCTTGCGGACATGGTTCCGGGTTTCCCGGTAGGGCGGAATTCCGCGATACTTGCGGACCGCACCGGGGCCGGCGTTGTAGGCCGCCAGTGCGAGTTCGGGCGTGCCGAAAGCGCCGAGTTGCATCAGCAGATAGCGCGCCCCGCCATCGAGGTTCTGGACCGGATCGCGCGGATCGACGCCGAGAAAGCGGGCGGTTCCGGGCATGAGTTGCGCAAGCCCCATCGCGCCGGCCGAGGAATAGGCTGTGACCTTGAACCCGCTTTCGACCTGGATCATCGAGTGGAAGTAGGCGTTCCAGTTTCGGGGCGAAAACCCGGCTGCGCGAATCGCAGGGTGGGATGCATACCGCGCTGCGGCTGCCGTCACCATCTCGCGGATCGACGCTGGCGCCTCGGTGGGGACCAGCATCGAGCGGATCAGTGCTGGCTCGTTACCAGGCGTCCGGGAGTATTCGGGATCGTCCTCGGGGCGCGCGAAGATATCGCGGGCTGCGCCGGCGTTCAGGACGAAGCCGCGGGCCTCGGAGAGGACATCGGCGCCGGCCGCAAGGGGCGTCGCCAGCAAGGATGCAAGGAGAGCACGGCGGGATAGTGGCTTCAGGGTGCCAGAACGATTTCCCGAATATTCACGATTATGGCCGCTCGGTGCTTGGGGACAGTTGAGCGACCATGGTGACGCCTTTCGATCCGGGAATGACGGTTGCAGTAATGCCCAGATCAGTTTGAGCGTTAAAGAGCCCGGTCGTGGTCTTGATCTCTTTGTATGCGTAATCTGATGGATCGAGTGTTGTTCCAGACTGCTCCGCCCGACGTCGCTCCCGGTACAGGTCCCGCTGTGTGACCACGACGCCGAAGCGACCCGTTTCCGGCTCGACAGCGACGAGATACCATGAGCCTCGGACAGTGTTCTGAGCCGGGACGGGGTCCTCCGCACAGACAACGTGCAGCTCCCACCCTTCCAGCAACCTCTCTCTACACATCTCAAGGGTGAGCACCTCGTTGCTAACCTGTACTTGGTTGGTCATGCGACGCGCTCCACAAAGCAGCCTGACGCGTCTGCGCCAGACTATCAAATTAAGTATCTGCATTTCAAGTAGGTGAAATGATAAATGGTCACCTGCCGTTGCTTTATCGTTGTTACGTTTATTGCTCAGGCGTTTTCAAGTCGCGGCAACAAATACGGATCCGATTCAGGTATGCGATCGAGATGTTGGGGTGTCTCTGTATGTTGGTGGTTCATTGAGAGGGGAACCACAAAGAGGCATCGTCTTGACCGTTTGTCCCGTCCATTTCGGCGCACGCAGCCTGAGGGGTTCGGGTTGCTGCTCGAAGATGCGAAGACGATCCTGGGGCAATTGCAGAACGCGATCCTGCTCGACCAGATAGAGGAAATTTCCGAAGCCAGCAGGATCTGTCCCGACTGCGACGGGGGCCGGGCCGTACATGATTATCGGTCGCGGGTGCTGGACACGCTCTTCGGCAGGTTCCAGGTCAAGGTGCCGCGCATTCGCCGCTGCGCCTGCACTGCAAAATCAGATGTTGTCTTGGGCGGACCGCTTTCGCCTCTTTCTCACTTCTTTCCGGATCGGTCGACACCGGAACTGCGACGCCTTCAGGCCGAACTGGGGGCTCGTCATTCCTTCCGGGAAGCGGCGCGTATCCTGGAAACCTTCCTGCCTTGCGCGAAACAGGTGAATACATCGGTCCGGAACCGTCTCGGCAAAGTCGCCCGGGACATCTGTGACAGCGAACTGACTGAGCCGGTGTTTGCGGAGGCCGCAGAAGATGCGCCCGGGTTGACCGTCTTCGTGGACGGCGCGCATATCCGATGCAGGCCAGAATACCAGAAGCGACACCTCGATGTTGTGGTGGGCAAGATCGAGAGCCACGACAAGTGCCGCCGCTTCGGCCTTGTTCAGCAGGCGGTGCTGTCGCCAGCCTGCCAGCTTCGCCAGGACTTGAGCGCTCTCGATTGGGATCACAGACAAACCGTCACGGTGATCTCGGACGGGGAACCCGCCCTTCCGAACCTCGTGCGCGACGCCGTCGGAGGAAAGGTTCGCCACATCCTCGACTGGTGGCACATCTCGATGCGCATTCAGCACGTCGAGAACGCGGTAAAGGGCCTGCTGCAGATCGGGGGCTTCTCCGGCATTCCAGTGCTGTTCACGCGTCCGGCCGAAACGCTGCGATGGTACCTGTGGCATGGGAAAGTCATGACGGCCGCGACCAGGCTACAATGGTTGATGGTCGATTGCGCGCGGTTGAATACAGGTGATCGCATGGCGGCTGAAGCAACCGGACGCGTGCAAGCCCGGTGTCGGGATCTGTATTCCTACCTTGCGAACACCATGGGCAGCCTGACCGACTATGGTCGGCGGTACCGCAGGGGGCTTCCGATTTCTTCGTCCCGGGCCGAGGGCTGCGTGGACGATATCGGCAACACTCGCATGGGAAAGCGCCGACGCATGAGATGGTCACCCAGCGGAGCCCACCGGGTGGCCGTTGTCCGCGCCGCTGTTCTCGACGGTCGGCTAACTGGCGCGCACCAAAGAGCGGCCGCGTGACCCCAAAGTTTTGCCCACTCCCGGCGGGTTGTGTGGGAAAAACGCTGACCGGTGCAAAGGTACTTTTCTAGCTGCCTCTCAAAGTCTGCTTTCGTACCGCTACACCTAATGCGTTGTGCCAATAGACGAAAGCGCCGGATCAAACAGACCGCTTCGGTCGAGCTCATCCGCGAAACAGCGCGGAATCGCCATTCAGGCAGTCATGAAAGTTCTGGCCTTTTGCAGGAATGTGTCGTGGTACTGAAAGATGCCGCCATGACCGGCATCGGGACAAAGAACCAGTTCAGCGCCAGGGATGCGTCTTGCCATGTCGATCGAATTCTCGCTTGGCACCATGATGTCATGATCGCCGTTCGCGACCATCACCGGAATGTCGAGGGTGTCGAGTGCCTGAGGGGCCTGAGTGCCCCAGGACTTGATCGCCTTCAACTGCCGCAGAAAAACCTTGGGAGAGACCGGCTTGTCTCGATCCTGGGTCCGCTCCTTCAACCGTGTCAGAAATGCCTTGGCGGCGCGTTTGCCTGCGGCGCTCGAGGTGAAGAAGAGATAGGTCTTGGGATCGCGGAACGTCACCATTCCCTTGGCAATCAGCGGCCATGAGACGGCGCCGACCCGCTCGATGCCCGTTCCGTCGGCGGGGCCCGTCCCGGCCAGGATTGCGCGCCGGACAAGGCCGGGCGCATTGAACAGGATCTGTTGGGCGACAAACCCGCCAAGCGAGAAGCCGATCAGGTCGACGGGACCGAGACCAAGGCCACGGATGGCGGCGATCATGTCCTTGGCCATCTCGGCGACCGTCAGCGGCGCCTCTCCGCCCGATGCGCCGACGCCGCGATAGTTGAGTGCATAGACCGGCCGATCGGCCGCAAGACCCTCGACGATGCGTGGATCGAAATTGTCGAGGTTAGCGCCCCAATGGTTGAGCAGCACCACCGGCACGCCGGCATCTGGCCCGAGTCGGCGATAGGCGAAACGCGTGCCGGCGGCTTCGACGTGGCGGGTGGGGGCGGTCTTCCAGTTGGCGCTGGGGGTAGCTCACTGATGAGGAAGGCCTGCCTTGTCAGACCTGATCGATTGCAAGAATCTTTGCCTGAGTATCATCAAATTTATCAGTGAGTTTGGAGTCCTTCTTGGAATCGCGGGCGACCTCGTTAGCCGGTGCAAGCTCGACCTCGACCAGCAGATCCTTGGCGTCGATCTGTTCGCCGGGGCGGACATGGATGGCTTTCACGGTGCCGTCGCGGTCGGCGTGCAGGCCGGTTTCCATCTTCATCGCCTCGATGGTCAGCAGCAGGTCGCCCTGGTGGACCTTGGCGCCCGCCGTGGCCGCGACGGAGGCCACGACGCCCGGCATCGGCGCGCCGACATGGCCCGCGTTCGCAGGATCGGCCTTGGGACGGGCGGCGGCGGCGTTTGTGGCCTTGCGGTTCGGCACACGGACCTGGCGGGGCTGGCCGTTCAGTTCGAAGAAGACCTTGACCTGGCCCTTCTCGTCCGTCTCGCCCAGGGTCAGGAAGCGGATTTCCAGAGTCTTGCCGGGGTCGATCTCGACGCTGATCTCGTCACCCTGCTCCATCCCATAGAAGAAGTTGCGGGTGGGCAGCGCGCGGACCGGACCATAGGTTTCGTGCCGCGACATATATTCGGTGAAGACCTTGGGATACATCAGGTAGCCGTTCAGATCCTCGTCGTCGATCGGGGTGCCCAGATCCTCGGACAGCTTCTGGCGGGTGGCCTCGATGTCTACCGGGGGCAGATGCGCGCCGGGGCGGTCGGTGATGGGCTGCTCGCCCTTCAGAACCTTGCGCTGCAACGCCTCGGGCCAGCCGCCGGGGGGTTGACCGAGGTTACCCTTCATCATGTCGATCACGCTGTCGGGGAAGCTGACCTCGGTCGCCGGATCCATCACCTGCCGGGGCGTCAGGTGCTGGGCCACCATCATCAACGCCATGTCACCCACCACCTTGGACGATGGCGTGACCTTGACGATATCGCCGAACATCCGGTTCACGTCGGCATAGGCCTGGGCCACCTCGTGCCAGCGATCCTCCAGCCCCATGGAACGGGCCTGCGCCTTGAGGTTGGTGAACTGCCCGCCCGGCATCTCGTGCAGATAAACCTCGGAGGCGGGCGACTGCAGGCCGGATTCGAACGCGGCATAGTTCTCGCGCACGCGTTCCCAATAGTTGCTGATCTGGCGGATCGCCGCGATGTCCAGGCCGGTGTCGCGTTCGGTCCCTTCCAGCGCCTCGACGATGGACCCCAGGCAGGGCTGAGAGGTGCCGCCCGAGAAGGCGTCCATGGCCGCGTCCACCGCATCCACGCCCGCATCCGCCGCAGCCAGGATCGTGGCGGCGGCAAGCCCCGAAGTGTCGTGCGTGTGGAAGTGGACCGGCAGGCCCACCTCCTCCTTCAACGCCTTGATCAGGATGCGGGCGACGGCGGGCTTCAGCAGGCCCGCCATGTCCTTCAGACCCAGCACATGGGCGCCCGCGGCCTTCAGATCCTGCGCGGTGCGGACATAATAGGCCAGGTCATACTTGGACCGGTCGGGGTCCAGCATGTCGCCGGTATAGCAGACGGTGCCTTCGCAGATCTTGCCGGTTTCGATCACCGCGTCCATGGCGACGCGCATGTTCTCGACCCAGTTCAGGCTGTCGAAGACGCGGAACACATCCACGCCGCTGTCCGCCGCCTGGCGCACGAAGGACTGGACCACGTTGTCGGGATAGTTGGTATAGCCCACGCCGTTGGACGCCCGTAGCAGCATCTGCGTCATCAGGTTGGGCATCCGCTCGCGGATGTCGCGCAGCCGCTGCCAGGGGCATTCCTGCAAAAAGCGATACGCCACGTCGAAGGCCGCCCCGCCCCAGCATTCGACGCTAAACAGTTGCGGCAGGTTCGCGGCGTAAGTTGGCGCCACGCGGATCATGTCGATGGACCGCATCCGGGTCGCCAGCAGCGATTGGTGGCCGTCGCGCATGGTGGTGTCGGTCATCAGCAGGCGCGTTTGCGCGGCCATCCAGTCGGCCACGGCCTGCGCGCCCTGCTGTTCCAGCATCTGCCGTGTGCCGGGGCCGGTTCAGCCTTGGGCGCAGGCGGCACCGGGGGCCGGGCCTGGGCGGGAGGCATGGCACGGCCCGCCGTTTCGGGATGCCCGTTCACACTGATATCGGCCAGATAGGTCAGGATCCGCGTGGCCCGGTCCTGGCGCTTGTCGAACTGGAACAGCTCGGCCGTCGTGTCGATGAACTTGGTCGTATAGGTGTCGTCGAGGAAGGTCGGGTGTTTCAGCAGGTTGATGACGAAGTCGATATTCGTCGAAACGCCCCGCACCCGGAACATCGATGGGCGCGTTAATACTGTTGATCGCTGCGGGATTTGTGTCCGGGATGCTGAACGCGGTGGCGGGGGGTGGCACTTTCGTGAGTCTGCCTGCCTTGATCTGGACGGGCGTTCCGCCGGTCAGCGCCAACGCCACGGCGACTCTCAGCGCACTGCCCGGCTATGCGGCGGGCGCGTGGGGATTTCGCCATGACATTCTGCAGGAAGGTGATTTGGCTCTGCGGACCATCCTTTTGATCTCAGGTCTAGGCAGCATCGCCGGAGCTCTGCTGTTGATCGTCACCCCTGGTGATGCGTTTTTGGCGATCGTGCCATGGCTGCTTCTTCTGGCGACAGCGCTATTTGCGGGTGGACCTGCAATCCTGCGAGCGATCCGCCGACGGGGTGTGTCAGACATGGGCCCGGCGATCTCTGTCGGTGTGGTCTTGGCCGTATCGATCTATGGCGGCTATTTCAACGGCGGCCTCGGCATCATGCTGCTCGCGGCGTTCGGCTTGATCGGCTACACAAACCTCCACGCGATGAATGGACTGAAGAACGTTCTGTCCGCCTTACTGTCGCTGGTCTCGTCGGTGGCCTTCGTCTTGGCTGACATGATCTCGTGGCATGAAGCAGGTCTGCTGGCCGCAAGCGCCGCGCTTGGCGGATATGTGGGCGCTCGTGTCAGCAGGGGTATCCGACGCCTGGACCTGCTGCGAATGTTCATCACCGGAGTGGGCACGGCCACGACGATCGCCTTCTTTCTGCGTTGAGCAGGCTGACAGAGGACTAAAGGACTTCCCGCCCCACCTAGACGTTTCAGCAGACGAGACCGGAACCTGATTTTATTTCTTACCATGGATTGTTCGTTGCTGGCCGGCCGAGGAGTTTCATGCCCGGCGCACTGACCGTGCTCGTGCAGTGACGGGATAGCTTCCCCGGGACAGCACCTGCCCATCTGCGTCGACAACGAGACGAAACGCACGGTCGGCACGATAGAAGGTCATGCGCCAACGTCCTTCGTCTTTGCCAGACCCGCTTTCGGAACGGCTGCTGATGAGGCCATTCCGCATCTCCTCCCGGACCTGTTCTTCCGTGATCTTGAAGGCTCGTGCGATCGCGGCTGCTTCCACAACAAACCCGCTGTCGGTTTTGGATACTTCGTTCATCGCACCATCACCCATAATCCGGTACCGCGCCGGTCTCAGCCTAACGGGCTCAGCGCGGCTTCGCACGAGTGCACGCGCTATAAATAGGTATTTACAATACCACTTGGGACGCGTACCTCAATATCACAACCGTATTCAAGGGCTAGGTTGATGAAATCCATCCAGACACCCCCATCCCGCAGCCCCTCCGCGCGAACGGAGATCGCAGCCGAACTCGAGGCACGGACCGGGCTCGATGAAGCGGTGTTGCGCGGGTTGGTCCATGCCTTCTATGGCAAGATTCGCAACGACTCTGTTCTTGGCCCTATCTTCGCGGCGCGCATCGATGACTGGACACCGCATCTGGATCGGATGACGTCCTTCTGGTCCTCCGTTGCCCTGATGACAGGCCGCTATCATGGCGCTCCGGTGCCCAAGCACGTCGGTTTGCCGATTGACTGGGGCCATTTCGAGCGGTGGCTCACACTCTTTCGTGAGACCGCAACGGAGATCTGCACACCCGCTGGCGCCGCCCATGTCATCGAGCGGGCCGAACGCATCGCCCGGTCGCTCAACTTCGCGGTCGAGGATGCACGAGGGAGTGGCATCCCGAACTTGGCTTGAGGCTCGCATGGCGAAGCAATTGGATATCGATGTTGCCCGCGTTCACGACGAGGCGTCCGCCACGGACCGCACGAGGCTTCTCGTGGACCGAATCTGGCCGCGAGGTATTTCGAAGGCCGATCTCGGGCACGATGACTGGATCAAGGACATCGCGCCGACTACCGAGCTCAGGAAATGGTTCAACCACGACCCGGACAAATGGGGCGAATTCCGCAACCGCTACATGCAGGAACTGGCTGACAACACGGACGCCGTTGACCGCTGCCTCGCATGGTGTCGAGCTGGCCCCGTCACCCTTCTCTTCGCTGCGAAGGACCGGGAACACAACCAGGCGGTGGTGCTGCGGGACTATCTGAAACAGCGTCTCACGGGGGATACCACATGAATGCCGATCTGGGGTCCCTTCGCACCCCTCTGTGCGATCTTCTGGGATGTGAGTATCCCGTCATCCTGGCCGGTATGGGTGGCGTCGCGCGCGCCGAACTGGCCGCCGCGGTCGCAAATGCGGGCGGTTTCCCGACCCTGGGGATGGTGCGCGAGGCGCCATCGCTGATCGCCTCGGAGATCAGGGCCTATCGCAGACACGCGGACCGTCCATTCGCAGTGAACCTCATCCCGGCGGCCACCGACCCCGACCTGCTGAACCAACAGATCGACACCTGCCTTTCTCATGATGTGAAGGTGTTTTCCTTCTTTTGGGATGTTGTTCCGGCGATCGTCGCGCGGGTCAAGGAGGCGGGTTGCCAAGTGCTTTACCAGGTCGGCACAGAGCGCGCCGCGCAGGAGGCGGAGGCCGCGGGTGCCGACGTGCTGATCGCGCAGGGACAGGAAGCAGGCGGCCATGTTCACGGGCAAACAGGAACATTCGACCTGACCCGGGCTCTAATTGACAACTTCGACCTTCCGGTCGTCGCCTCAGGCGGCATCAGCACCGGCGACGGCTTGTCCCGCGCGCTTTACCTCGGGGCCCAAGGTATCCAATGCGGCACCGCATTCCTCGCCACAGAGGAATCCTTTGCCCATGACTACCACAAGCAGCGGATTGTTGCCGCCGAAGCGCAGCATACGGTCCTCACCGACGGTTTCGTCCTGAACTGGCCCAAGGGTTCTGCTGTACGAGTCCTTCAGAACAGCGTCACCGCCGCATTTGGCACCGAACTGATGGGACACGATCCCGACACGATTCCGCGGATGGTCATCGCCCACGATGGCGATATTCCGCGACTGCGCCAAAGCACTGACTCGCCACTTCGTACGACCACGGGCAAGCTGGAGGCGATGGCCCTCTACGCCGGGCAGGGCGTCGGCGAAATCCGCGACATTCCCGCCGCTGGTGAGATTCTGAATCGCGTGGTGCGCCAAGCTTTCCGATCTCTTGAGAGCATGCCTGACTTCGGTGAGTTCACGAGGTCCGCCACTTGGAAACCCTGATGTTGACATTGAGCCTGGCTGGCTCGCAAGATTGGGCCGATACGAACGATATGGACAACTGCCGCGACTGGATAGCTTGACCTAATGATACGCCCCGTTTCATCCGTTGTTCCTGATATCGTGCTTTCCGCGCCTTCGATGCGATGCGGGGGGTGTGTGGCCCGGATCGAAGACACCCTCGACCAAATCCCCGGGGTCGAGGAGGTGCGGGCAAACCTGACCTTGAAGCGCATCGAACTGCGAATGGCCGACCAGGCTTCGGGGTTGGACACCATCTTAGCGCGCCTCGCCGAGATCGGGCATCCGGCAACGGAAATCGACGCAACCGACCTTGAAGGTGAAGGACAGGACGAGACCGCCACTGCGCTCCTCCGTGCGGTGGCCGTCGCCGGCTTCGGTGGGATGAACGTGATGCTGCTGTCGGTCTCGGTCTGGTCAGGGGCGGAGGGCGCCATGCGTGCCGGCTTCCACTGGGTTTCGGCGCTCATCGCCATTCCGGTGATCTTCTATTCCGGGCGCTTCTTCTTTACTTCGGCCTGGTCGGCGCTGCGTGCGGCCCGGATGAACATGGATGTCCCGATCGCCGTGGGCCTTCTGCTGGCGCTTGCGCTTAGCCTTTCCGAGACCCTGCGCGGGGCGCAACACGTATTCTTCGACGCCGCCCTCACCCTGACCTTCTTTCTTCTGATCGGCCGCTATCTCGATCACCGAATGCAAAGCAAGGCTCGGCATGAGCTAACCGCCTTGTCTCGGCTCATTCCCGGAACCGCCTGTCAGGTTCTGCCTGACGGTCAGACCAGGGAAATAGCCCCCACACAGATCACGCCCGGGATGGTGCTTCGCATCCATGCCGGCCAAAGGCTGCCAGTGGACGCGAGGATCCAGTCGGGAACCACGGATCTGGATCGTTCCATCGTGACCGGCGAATCTGATGCCGTCATGGCCGCTCCGGGCGATGAAGTTGAAGCTGGCGCGCTGAACCTCACCGGCCCTGTAGAGGCCCTCGCCCTGCGCGCCATGCAGGATTCGTTTATCGCGTCAATGAAACGGATGCTCGGCTCGGTCAACGGTGCCCGCACCCGCTATGTGAGGATCGCGGATCGTGTGGCACGTCTCTACGCGCCCGCGATCCACGTCCTGGCCGGGGCCACATTCCTCGGCTGGTATCTGTCCACGGGCGATTGGCACGTCTCGGCCTTCGTGGCGATCAGCGTGCTGATCATCACCTGCCCCTGCGCGATGTCGTTGGCGGTTCCCGTCGCCCATGTCGTCGCCGCCGGTCGGTTGATGCGCGACGGCATCCTTATGAAGGATGGCTCAGCACTCGAACGCCTGGCTCAGGTGGATCGGGCCGCATTCGACAAGACCGGAACTCTGACGACGAGTTTCGAGTTCATCACGCTTGCCGACGACCTGGCCGGGGAAACCCTGGCCGCGCTGGCGGCACTCGCGAACGCGTCGCGTCATCCTGCGGCGGTCGCGATCGCAAGGAAGCTGCCCAACCAGGAAATGGGATTGCACCAGGTGACCGAGACCCCCGGCCTCGGGATCGAGGGTAAGCTCCCGGACGGACGCCGGGCCCGGCTTGGCCGCGCCTCATGGGTCAGGGAGATTGCCTCCGCCGAGGCCGAGGGCACCGGCCCTGCTTTCGGTCTCGAGAATGCGCCGATGTCGCACATCGTCCTCTCGGAGATCCTGCGGCCGGACGCGGCCAGGACGATCCGCGAACTGGCCACCCGGAACATCCCCTCCGAGATCGTTTCGGGCGACGATGCTGACCGCGTGAGGGAAATCTCCGAGCGTCTTGGAGGGGTCGCCTTTCACCACGGCCTGACGCCGGCCGACAAGATCGCCCATCTCGAGGTTCTGGAAGCGGACGGACACCGGGTGCTGATGGTGGGCGACGGGCTGAACGATACGCCCGCCCTGGCCGCTGCCTATGTGTCGATGTCTCCGGCCAACGCGACCGACGCCGGACGGGCGGCCGCCGATTTCATCTTCCTGCGCGACAGCCTCGCGGCGATCCCCGATGCCATCGTCATCGGCCGCCGGACAGCACGGGTGGTGCGGCAGAATTTCGGATTTGCCCTGCTTTACAACGCCGTCGCGGTGCCTCTGGCGATCGCCGGCCTCGTCACCCCACTGATGGCCGCTGTCGCCATGTCGTCGAGTTCTATTCTGGTAGTCGCCAATTCGCTGCGGCTGAACCGGTGCCCCACCAGCACCACCCGGAGTCCGATGTGGCCAAGGATCCGCGAGGTGCCGGCATGAACATTCTCCTGGTCCTGATCCCGATTTCCCTCGCAATGGGCGCGGTCGGTGTCGGCGCGTTTCTATGGAGCCTGCGAACAGATCAGTATCGTGACCTTTCGGGCGACGCCGAGCGCATTCTCTATGCTGCGGACCGCCCGATTACGCACAAGCATAGAACCAACCCGACGGAACAGGAGCCGGGATTGTGATTTCAAAGCTCACAGAGACGGAACGACAGACCGCCCTGATCATCACCGGCCTCATGACGCTGGTCGGTCTTGTCATGGCCGCTGCCGGTCGCGCCGACGCCATGGGCGTTCATGGCTGGATCGTGCTACTGGCAGCCGGCCTTGTCTTCGGCATCATTCTCCGCTCGGTGGGCGATCCCGAACCATCAGAAGATCGAACCACCAGCTACTACGACGATCCGACCAAGGCCGGGCTGGTGATCGCCCTGTTCTGGGCCGTCGTCGGTATGGGCATGGGCGTATGGGTCGCGGCGCAACTTGCCTGGCCCGACCTGCGCTTTGACGCGGCATGGTCAAGCTTCGGCCGCATTCGCCCCGTTCATACATCGGGGGTGATCTTCGGTTTCGGGGGCAACGCCCTCATCGCGACGTCCTATCACGTCATGCAACGCACCAGCCGGGCGCGTCTGGCAGGGCATGTCTCGCCGTGGTTCGTGCTGCTGGGTTTCAACCTTTTCTGCATCATCGCCGCGTCGGGCTACCTGATGGGTGTTACCCAGTCGAAAGAATACGCCGAGCCGGAATGGTATGCCGATATCTGGCTTGTCATCGTCTGGGTGGTCTATTTTGTGCTTTACATCCGCACGCTGGCGCGCCGGAACGAGCCGCATATCTACGTCGCCAACTGGTATTACCTCGCCTTCATCCTGGTTGTGGCAATCCTGCATATCGTCAACAACCTCGCCGTCCCAGCCAGCCTGACAGGAGCAAAGAGCTACTCGGCCTTCGCGGGCGTCCAGGACGCGATGACGCAATGGTGGTATGGCCACAACGCGGTGGCCTTTTTCCTGACCGCCGGGTTCCTCGGCATGCTCTATTACTTCCTGCCCAAGCGGGCAGAGCGACCGATCTATTCCTACCGCCTGTCGATCCTGTCGTTCTGGGGCATCGTGTTCTTCTACATCTGGGCCGGCTCGCACCATCTGCACTATACTGCCCTGCCGCAATGGGTGCAGACGCTAGGCATGACCTTCTCGGTCATGCTGCTGGTGCCCTCCTGGGCCAGTGCGGGTAACGCGCTGATGACGCTGAACGGCGCGTGGCACAAGGTGCGCGACGATGCCACGCTGCGCTTCATGATGGTGGCGGCGGTGTTCTACGGGCTGTCGACCTTCGAAGGCTCGTTCATGGCGGTGCGCGCGGTCAATTCGCTGTCACATTACACCGACTGGACGGTAGGCCACGTCCATGCGGGCGCGATGGGCTGGGTGGCGCTGATCACCTTCGGCTCGATCTACTCCGTTGTTCCGCTGCTGTGGAAGCGCGAAACGATGTATTCCTGGAAGCTGGTGGAATGGCACTTCTGGCTCGCGCTGGCGGGCACGGTGATCTACGTCTTCGCAATGTGGAACAGCGGCATCATCCAGGGGCTGATGTGGCGCACCTACACCGACAGCGGCACGCTGGCCTATTCCTTCACCGACACGCTGGTCGCGATGCACCCTTATTACGTCGCGCGGGCCTGCGGCGGGGCGCTGTTCCTGACCGGGGCGATCCTGGCGGCCTACAACGTCTACATGACGATCCGGCACGCCCCCGAAAAACGCCCGGAACGCGACTACCCCACCTCGTCCGAAGCCGCCGAACCTGCCGTTCCGGCAGCGGAGTGACCTGATGTTTCGCAAGATCCTCTCCCCCTTCGCCCGCTTCTTCGAATTCCACGCCCGGACGCATTACCGCACCGAGCGGCACTCGATGGCCCTGACCCTCGGCATCATCGTCGCCGCCGGTGTGGGTGGGTTCGTCGAGATCGCCCCGCTCTTCACCATCGACGATACGGTCGAGGCCGCACCGGACATGCGGCTCTACACGCCGCTCGAGCAGGCCGGGCGCGACATCTACATTCGCGAGGGCTGCTATGCCTGCCACTCCCAGATGATCCGGACGCTGCAGGACGAGGTGGATCGCTACGGTCCCTATTCGCTGGCCGTTGAATCGCAATATGATCACCCGATGCTCTGGGGCTCCAAGCGGACCGGACCGGATCTTGCCCGGCTGGGCAACAAGTATTCCGATGACTGGCACGTGCGTCACCTCGTCGATCCACGCGCCGTCGTGCCGGAATCGGTCATGCCGCAATATGCATTCCTGCTGGACGAGACGCTCGAGACAGAGAGCCTGCCGGACCGCCTCGCGGCGCTGCGGACAGTGGGCGTGCCCTACAGTGACGAACAGATAGCCAATGCCGATGCCGACGCGCGTGGCCAGGCCCGGCCCGACACCGACGCAGCTGACGGGGTAAGCGAACGATACGGAGACACGACCGGCATTCGCCATTTTGATGGGCGCCAGGACCGGGTCACGGAGATGGACGCGCTGGTGGCCTACCTCCAGATCCTTGGCGGGCTCACAGACGCCGCCTTCGACAACCAGCCACTCGAGGACGACTGACAGGATGGACCTCACGCACGAACTGACCTCGGCGATCGCCAAGTCCTTCGGACTCTTCTACCTCATCGCCCTGTCGGTGGGGATCACCGTCTACGCCTACTGGCCGTCGTTGGGCAAACGCTTCGAAAAGGCCGCCAACAGCATCCTGGATGACGAGGACGGGCCATGTCGGTAAAGGAACGCGATCCCCTCACCGGGCACCAGACTACTGGTCACGAATGGAACGGGATCACCGAGCTGAACACCCGCGTGCCGCGGGCGGTGTGGTTCTTCATCATCGTCACCCACATTTGGGCGCTGGTCTACTGGGTGCTCATGCCGGCCTGGCCACTGGTGAACACCTATACCCGCGGGCTACTCGGCATTGACCAACAAGAACAGGTGGAAGAACGCGTGGCCGCCGCGGATGCCACCCGTGGCATCTGGGCGGATCAAATCGCCGCGCTCCCGCTGGACAAGATCCGTGACGATACGCTGCTCATGGCCCATGTCGACCGGACAGCACCCGCACTCTTCGGTGACAATTGCGCGGCCTGCCACGGAAGCCGCGCCGAAGGCGGCCCCGGTTACCCCTCTCTGGTCGATGATGCCTGGCTTTGGGGCGGTGATGACGAAACGATCCTCGAAACCCTGCGTGTCGGCATCAATGCCCCGCATCCCGACACGCGCTATGCCGAGATGCTCGCCTTTGGCCGCGATGGCATGCTCAACCGGGATCAGATCCGCGTCGTGGCGGACTACGTGCAATCGCTGGCGGGCCTCGCTAGCGGCGCCTCGCCCGAGCGGCTGGAGGTAGGCGCCACGCTCTTCGCCGACAATTGCTCGAGTTGCCACGGCGAGGATGGAGCGGGCATGCTGGACCTTGGTGCCCCGAACCTCACGGACACCCACTGGATCTACGGCGGCTCCGATGAGGCGCTGTTCGAGACGATCTATGGTGGCCGAAAGGGCTGGATGCCCGCATGGGAAAACCGCCTGACCGAAGCGCAGCGCAAGTTGCTGGCGCTTTACATCACCTCGCTGGCCGATGGAGGCCCGGAATGACCATTGAGCGACCCCGTGTCCTGGCGATCTCCGCCGCATTGCTGGTGGTGGCCGTCTTCGCGGCCGCCAATATCCATCTCGTCTCGGTCTCGCTGTCGTCGCAACCGAGCTGCGTTGAAACCGCCAAGGAAGGCGCCGGCACCTACCGCCCGGCGAAACCGTCATGCTGAGCCAGAACAACGCCCCGCCGCCGCCCGACAATCCGCACGTCGGGGGCGTCATCCCGAAGGTGGTCCCACCCTTGGCGCGTCCGAGCCCGCACGCCCGCGATCTGCCGTGGCGCACCGCCTTCACGTGGCTGCGGGCCGGGTGGCGCGATCTCTGGTCCCACCCGCTTCCGAGTCTGATCTACGGCCTCGGCGTTTTCCTCGTTTCAGTCGTCGTGGTCTGGTTCCTGTTCCGCCTGGAATTCGACTATGCCCTATTCCCGGCGCTCGCGGGTTTCATGGTGGTTGGGCCGCTGATCGCCGGCGGACTTTATGAGAAAAGTCGGCGACTGGAGGCAGGCGAACCCGTCGGCCTCGTGCCGATGCTCTTCGTCCGGCTTCGGTCCGGCCGTGCCGGTGTCTTCATGGGGGTCATGCTGCTGGGGCTTTTCCTGCTGTGGATGCGCGCGGCGGTCCTGATCTATGCGCTGTTCTTCGGCATGGTGGCCTTTCCCGGCACCGAGGAGATCGTTCCGATGCTTCTCCTGACTCCTACTGGCTGGGCCCTATTGCTGGTCGGCTCTGCCGTCGGTGCGCTCTTCGCCGCCTTCTCCTTCGCCATCAGCGTTTTCGCCTTTCCGATGCTGCTGACCGAGCGGACCGACGCGCTCTCTGCGCTCGGGATCAGCATGGCGATGGTCTGGAACAACCTTGGGGTGATGATCGCCTGGGGCGCCATCGTGGTGGCGCTGTTCGCCCTATGTCTGCTCACGGCCGGATTGGGGCTGATCTTGGTGTTCCCGTTGCTGGGACACGCGACCTGGCATTGCTACCGCGCCATCCGCTCAGACGACGCTGCCGCGCATGAGGATGACCGCATGTTCATTCGTCCGGCCTGACACGGAAACGGCGGGGCTGCAGAAGCCTGCGACCTGATGCGAGACCGGTCGCGGTAAGGCAAATGTCTGGGGCATCGCCAGTAATGCACTCGAAACCGATTGGCGTCGGCGTTAAAACAATCGCAGCGCAGCTTACCCTCACAGCATCCCCTTCGACTTCATCCTTGGGGATAACGGTTTGCACAACGGCCGAGGATCAAATAGCTGATTGGAAAATGGGCACTCGTGATGTTGGTGCACACATTTTTAGCATCCAGCCAACACTCCCCTTAATGCGACGACGCAAATGAACAATATCGACGAAAAGCTACAACCGATCCTTGCCGAAGTAGCGCGGCGCAATGCCGGCGAGCCGGAATTTCACCAGGCGGTGCACGAGGTGATGGAAAGCCTCGGGCGCGTCGTGGCAAAGCACCCAGATTATCTCGAGCAAGCGCTCATCGAACGAATCTGCGAACCCGAGCGTCAGATTATATTTCGCGTCCCTTGGGTCGACGACCAAGGGCATGTCCAGATCAATCGAGGATTTCGCGTCCAGTTCAACTCGTCCCTCGGTCCCTACAAGGGAGGGATGCGCTTCCACCCGTCCGTCAATCTGGGGATTATCAAGTTTCTCGGCTTCGAGCAGACGTTCAAGAATGCCCTGACCGGCCTGCCGATCGGTGGCGGAAAGGGCGGAACGGATTTCGACCCCAAGAACAAATCCGATGGCGAAATCATGCGCTTCTGCCAATCCTTGATGATCGAACTGCACCGCCATCTGGGCGAGCAGACGGATGTGCCGGCCGGCGATATCGGCGTCGGCGGGCGTGAAATCGGATATATGTTCGGGCAATATAAGCGCCTGACCAACCGTTATGAATCGGGCGTGCTTACGGGCAAGGACATCGCCTATGGTGGATCCCGAGCCAGGACCGAGGCAACTGGCTTCGGCAATACGTATTTTACCAAGGCGATGCTTGAAACGCGCCAGACCGACTTCGATGGCAAGCGCGTCGTGGTGTCAGGCGCTGGCAATGTCGCCATCCATACCATCGAAAAGGTGCAATCCTTTGGTGGCAGGGTCATCGCCTGTTCGGATTCTAGCGGCTACATCATAGATGAAGCCGGAATAAACCTTGCCCTGCTTCAGGAGGTAAAATCCGTGCGCCGCGAGCGAATTTCGGAATATGCCAGGTTACGTGGGAACGGAGCCCGATTTATTCCTGTCGGAAAGGGCTCTGTCTGGGCTCTACCCTGTGACGTGGCAATGCCCTCGGCCACCCAGAACGAGCTGACAGGCAAGGACGCGAAATCACTGGTCAAGAACGGCGTTCTGGCTGTCGGCGAAGGCGCGAACATGCCCTGCACCCCCGCGGCGATCCGCATCCTGCGCGAGGCCGGCATCCTGTTCGGGCCCGGCAAGGCGGCGAACGCGGGGGGCGTAGCAACGTCGGCACTGGAAATGCAGCAGAACGCCAGCCGTGACCGTTGGAGCTTTGAGCAGACCGAACAGCGGTTGGCTCAGATCATGAAAAGCATCCACGACAGATGCGCCGAAACTGCCGATGCATATGGCGCCCCCGGTGACTACGTCCTGGGCGCGAATATCGCCGGTTTCGAGCGGGTTGCCAAAGCCATGCGGATGCTGGGAGTGATCTGAGCCGATCCCCTCGGTCATCGAAAAACGAGGGCGATCTCTTCCTTGCTCAGGAGCTTCCATCGACCGGGAGCCAGCGTGTCGTGCAGGCAGAGATCGCCCAAGCGTTCACGTCGCAGAGCTTCGACGAAATTGCCGGCGGCAGCGAACATGCGGCGAACCTGGTGGTATCGGCCCTCCGTCACGGTGATCAGGGCTTCGGTTTCCGAGATTATGTCCAGCACTGCCGGCGCCAGGGGTTTGTCATCGCCTCTGAGCGTGAGTCTGCCAGACGCAAACACTGCGGTTTCCGTGTCATCGAGTGGACGGGCAAGCGTGACACGGTAGGTTTTTCTGAGCCGGCTTCTGGGGCTGCTGATACGATGCAGAAGGTCTCCGTCGTCGGTCAGAAGCAAAAGGCCAGAGGTCTGTTTGTCCAAACGCCCAATGGTTGAAATTGCGGGCTTGCGGCGTCGCCAGCGAGCAGGCAGCCTGTCATAGACGAGTTCGCCTGCCTCCTTGTGCGAACAGGTCACGCCCAAGGGTTTGTTCATCATGACGACCAGGCCAGCAAGCGGATCAAGCGGCTTGCCCGCAACCGTCATGCGGCGGGGCAGGTCCGCGTTGACAGGGATGCGGACGGAGGAGGCGTCCAGGATCTCAGCCTGATCGAAGACAATGCCACCAGACCGCGCCAGCCGCGCGATGTCCTTGCGCGCACCATATCCCATCGAGGACAAGAGCTTGTCTACACGTGTGAATGAACTGCTGGACAAATCTCGTGATCCTCGTAAACGAAACGCACCATGACGGGTTCTTGCGGCTCTATCGCCATGATCGGTCCCACCCGGAAAGTCCAGTTTGTATGCTGGAGAATGACCGGCTTTCGCTCCATCGGAACGATAGTTTCAGGAGCCGGAGGGTGATAGCCCAGATCGCCATGGGGTCGCTTGGTGTTGTGGTGTTTCCTTCTTCACTCGATCGGAGCCAGCGCTTGGCTGGGGCTACAGAAGATTCCTCAGCTGAACACTTTTCGCCGGACCGGGCATTGAAGTTCTCGCAGCATCCGTTCTCCCAAGGTAAACTCGTTTCGGTGTAGGCTGTCTCGGTCACGCAGGCCGAATCCAGTGCCTGACAGCCTCGACGATTCCCTCAACCACGAAGCGCGCGCCGCAACCTTTTGCGCTCTTCGAAGTCCTGGGTGACGTCGCGCATGATCGCCGCGACCGCCTGCAAGTCACCGTCCTCGCCGCGCAACAGGACGATGGAAAACTGGATCGAGATTTGCGTTCCGTCCCGCCGGATTGCTGGAACAGTTAGCAAATCGCCTGCGCCATATTTGTTTGTCGGGTCCGCATGGTGGCCTCGTAGCCGATCCAGTGTAGCTCACGCAGGCGCTCCGGCGTGATGATGTCCAATGACTGGCCAAGCGCCTCCCCCTCTGCAAAGCCGAATATCCGCTCCGCGCCCCCGTTCCAGACTCGGATGATGCCCTTGCGGTCCGCGACCACCAGCGCATCGGGCATGCCCTCGAACAGCTTTCGCGCAATCTGGTCCTTGTCGACTGTTACCCTCCTACCTCGGTCCCTCGCTCGGTGAGTATGACATCCATCGGGATATCGTGGGGTTGCGGATAGATCGTGGACAGCTGCGCCGCGGCGAGACCCACACCAATACTGAAGGGTCGCGGCGACAGCGCCGTCAAGGTTCGATCGAAATACCCCCCACCATAGCCAAGGCGATAGCCTTCGCTGTCCCATCCCATGAGAGGTGCGAGAACGACGTCCGGCATCACCTCCGGAGCGTCCCGTGGCGGCACGGGAATGTTCCAGTGTCCGCGCTCCATCCGGGTCTCCCGAGTCCACAGGCGGAACACCAAGGGCGCCGCCCGGGTCTCCACCAGAGGCAGAGCGATGCTGCGGCCAGACGCCTGCATCTCGATCATCAAAGATCGAAGGTCCGGCTCATCCTTGATCGGCCAATAGAATGCGATGACCCCGTCGCCCTTCCCAGCAGAATGCCCTGCAAGCAATCTCTCCAGTCCTGTCATCAGCGCTACACTTGTTTTTGTCCTCTGGGACGAGGAAAGCGTCCGACGCGCTTCGCGAAGTCGCTTGCGTGCAGCCGTGCGCCACCGGGCCACGTCGCGCGCTTGTTCGGGATCTAAGGCCAAGGGGTCGAAATACCCAGGATCGACCTCTGCCGCCATGCAGGGCGGCGAGGCAAAGTTTCCCTCACTCTTGAAGCTGTTGGACCCATTGTCTATGTACGAACTCCAAACTTCAGGTGTAGTCATTCTCGCGGCAGGAGCCGTCTCTCTGCGCCGGGACTATTCACTTCTCTGGATAAGCGCCATAATGGGCACTGTAAATACCACTTCATGGATGGCAGATGCGCCTTACCTCATTCACCGACTACGGGCTCCGCATGCTGATGCGCCTTGCCAGTGCGCCGGACCGGGCTTTTTCCACGGCTGATCTTGCCGAGGAATTCCAGCTTCCCCGCAACCATCTCATTAAGATCATGCAGAAACTCGGCCGGGCCGGACTGGTGCAGACACGCAGGGGATGCGGTGGCGGTGCCACCTTGGCCCACGCCCCCGAGGATATCCGATTGGGGGACGTGGTGCGAGTGTTGGAAGAGGGTCAGGCGCTTGTCGAGTGCCTCCAACCGAACGGCGGGGATTGCACGATCGACGGATGCTGTCGCCTGAAGATCCGGCTTCGAGTGGCCGAGATGGCCTTTATCGAGAACCTTAACCGCTCGACCCTTGCCGATGTTGCCCTCCCCGCACCGGAACCCGTCTGACACGGCACGGCAACATGACGCCATGTTGGCGCAGGTTAACTGAGACGGCACGTTACACGCGCTTCCTTACCGCAGATCGGTCTGCTACTCGACGCGTCAGACCGGTTCCACGGTTTCGATCTTCATAACGCAGACAATGACAGTGCAGCCGTCTTCTTTCTTTAGGGGCTCCTTCTGGTTTCTTGACATGCCCAAGAGAGTTGCCCCAAGCAGAGACCCCACCGGAATGCGCCCCGGCCGCTCTGCTATGCTCATGGTCAAAATGCCTTTCCGTACTGAACCAGTGCTTTCAGCATAAGTAATGCGTTTCATAGGCAATGCGATTTGGTCGATGCCTTTGCCAACCGCTTTCCCGGCCGTTCGCATCTTGTAGCGCAGGATCCCTTCTACAAGACGCGGCATATTTCGTGCCGCGGGGTCATCTCGGGAAAGCAGCGACTCGATGCCGGTGCGGTCAGAAGGCCGAAGATAAAACTCCACATCATTGAGGCGATTTTCTGGCGAGATGTCGTAAGCAAAGCTATTCGGCATCCGCACATGTTGTGCGTTGGTCATGTTGGTCTCCCGGGGGCTGATCTCACCAGGTCCGATATCTCTATCAAAATGTTCGAGAAATCCCCGGGCGGCCGTGAGCGCGGTTACCCGCTCGCCCCCCGGGCAGGGAGGCGGTTCAGAAGCAGAAACCGGAAGAAGCTTTCGTTCGTAACCATGCACATAGGCTATGCAACAAATGGATTCTGTCAACCGTCACGGCCGCGGTGCCGCGAAGTGACAACACCAAAAGAGTTGGTTCTCACTGCTGCGCGACAAAAAAAACCGAGGTCAGCGATCTCCTTTGGCGGGTCATCATCCATGAGCCTCGTCCGCCTCTGATGGCGTCAGTGCCAGAAAGTCGCAGGCCACGCCGTGCTCTTGATAAGCCCATGCGCATTGCCGATATATCAGTCATGACCATGTTCAGTCTTCATACGAGGTTCCTGCTCAACGCAGGAAACACACTGAACCGCCGGTAGCCCCGGGCGGGATCAGGCCGCTTGCCGGTCCGCGCCTCGGGGTCTCCTCGATCTCTTACAGATCATTCGAAGTGGCATACGCGCCAATCGGGCCGGTGGATCACGCCTGTGCGGGTCGCTCGGCTGACGTGGTGCGTGCGTTTCGGTTCAGTTTCTTCGTCATGGAGCATGACATGCACCCCCACGTCTTCAAATCCGACACCCCTCACTTCTCATCCACTCGAACGACAAATCAACGCAACCGCACGTCTCGAGTGCTTCGACATTGGCTCCGAAACGCATTCCGCCGCTGGCAACGCCGGAAAATGATTGAAGCTCTTCGGCGAATGGATGATCGCATGCTGCGCGACATCGGGATTGATCGCAATGAAATCCCACGCGTCGTCAATGGTTTTACGGATTGCGAACTGAGCATGCGCCCAGTTTCTTCGCATTTGGATGTCGACGCGGGATAGCGCGGCGGCCGAACCTCAGGGCCTACCCTATTCTTGAGACTGCGCACCACCGGACGCCAGTGGTGCGCGGCAATTCCGGACTAGCGGCTCCCATGAAATGAAGAATAGGAGTGTCGAAATGATGATCTGTAAGGCGGACTTCGAAGAGCTGTTCCCGTATCTTTTCGCACCGAAGGACATACAACCTTTGTCGGCAACGTCGAGCGCCAGCTGCCTGAAGCGTGGGAAAGACTATGGTGGTTGCACGACATCGGCAAAGATCATCCCGCTGCGATGCGACTGGCGATACAGAAAGCTCGACGTGGCCCATTCTTCGAAGTGAGCCGTCGGTGACCCACTGACGTCGAAGCCCGCCTCGTGGACCTCGTCATCAATTCGCCTTCTTCACCTTCTCGGGATCTGCGCATCCTTGTCCGTTCCGGAACCGGCCTAGTCGCCAAGATTGACAGGTTGCACCCAAAGACTAAGGTCTCCTCATGATCTCGCACGAAAACCTTTCCCGGTTTCTGCTTCTGAACCGCCCGAGTCCCCGGGCGGTCTGCGCTTGAGCGCGTCTTCAACCACCCGGGGCTTTCTCACATCCTTGCATCTGAGAACGCGGGCTTCACCGCTCCGGGAGACACATCATGACCATTAGCAGGATCCCCCTTGCTTGCCGGCAGTGACTTTTGATCGCTTTTTGAACGCTCTGCTGTCGAGCCCGGCTTTCTTCTCACGTTCGACGACCGGCACAGCATCGAGCGCCTGCTCCGCCATCGCGGAACCAGCAATTCGCCAAACCCCCCTCTTCTAAATGGGCTGCTGCGCCACAAGCTGCGGATCTCGCGCGGAACTCCCGAGCCGGCCTCGCCTGATCTTGTCGTGGCCGGATGCCACGTTACCTACATGGTCAGCGGTGAGGGCGCTCGCAGCGGCGTGCTCTCCATGAACTCCACGCCGGTCCCGGGACATATTCTCGTTGCTTCATTGCTTGGGGCGACCCTGATCTGGATGCGAAAGCTGCAGAAGGTTCCGCTTCTGCGGGACGACGGTCAGATCGAAGTGTTGTGGTGTTGGATTGTTGGATGTCACTGAGAACTGACCCAGCATTGTCATCGAGATTTGACCCGCCTGTCAGTATGTCGGTCGGTTCATGACGGGGTCAACATTGGCGTCTCCTTCCTCTTCTTTTTCGCGGTCTCCGAG
>NZ_JAGHRA010000025.1 GCF_017744015.1 Paracoccus sp. R12_2 | reverse complement strand
TCTGAAACGATGACAAAAAGCACCGCAGATCACCGCGATGCAATTGGCGCGGGGTAGAGCAGCCCGGTAGCTCGTCAGGCTCATAACCTGAAGGTCACAGGTTCAAATCCTGTCCCCGCAACCAAAATCCTACAAGATATCAAAGCGTTAGAACCCGACATAAACCGTCGGGTTTTTGCTTTTGAAATTCTTGTCAACACCTGGTCAACGTTTTACGAGCCCCCCATTGACGAGCAACATGATCGCGCAGAACGCGAGAATCATGCCGCCGCCCTGCATGCCGGTTCAAGCCAGGCCCAGATCTCCGCAGTGACCTCCGCGAGCGGCCGTCCCTCGAGAGCCGTGCCCGCAGAGTAGGCCCGCCACTGCGTCATCTTCGCCGGATCGGTCGAGAACTCCTCCGACAGGCCGACAGGGCAGGAGGCTGGAACAATCGTATCGCGTCGAGCGAAGGTTCCTCGGATCGCGGCCGCGAGGTCGCCCGTGTCGATGTCGATGGATTTCGGCAGCGTCCACAGATCATACAGGTCCTTCATCCGGCTGTTCGCCAAGCCCAGCGCCACCACGGCCTGAAACTTCTCGGCGATGACCGTTGCCGGTGAATAGGCGCGGATCGATGCGGCTGGAAAGTCGAGCAGGGAGCCGTACTCGATCTCGAATTGCGGATCGGCCAAGGCATCGCCGAAGCCGAGGTCCACGGTGATCGGTATGCGCGTGTTGCCCAAGCGGGCTTCGGTCCGGAGCCGCATCCCGCCATAGATCTGGTCTTCTCGAACGACGACGGCCGTCAGGCTTTCAATGTCATAGACCAGCCCGTCATCGCCATCTATGGCGAGTATCCGGGAGAAGGCAGTCTTCAGTTCTGCCTCCTCGTCCGAGCCGAACGCCAGGAAGTCGATGTCCCGGGTGAAGCGGCCAGTGTCGGCCGTCCACAAGGTGACAAGCATGCCACCCTTCAGGACAAAGCGGTCGCGATATTCGGAGACAGACAGCCGGTACACCAGTCGTTCAAGGCCGAAGGCCACCAGCACCACATCGAACAGCTGACCTTCAGCACGGGCAAGGTTCAGCAGACGCTGACGCACGGAGGCCGCGATGTCCTTGGGTTGCTTAGCCATTTGACGTCAGGGCCTCCAGATAGGGGCGCATCTGGTTCCACGTCCCGTTTTCGCGCGCGGCTGTCGCGAGCTGGCCCGCCGTGGCCTTCCTTGCGCCCAGCGCTGCCTTCATCGCCTCGATGGTGACGGATCGGTCCACCAGCTTCGGGTTACGAAATGCGTCGGCAATCGTCTTGGCTATGGAATAGACCCGAACCTCCGCCTCCCCGATCCGATGGACCTCGATGCCATTGGTCAGGTAGGGCTCACGGAAACGCACGATGCGGATGCGAGGGTATTCGATCTTCGGTGCCCAGTCCTTGGCGCCGATGGCGATCCACACCCGGCGTGGAAGTTGGTCGGTCAGCTGATGAAAGGATAGAGCCGAGGTCAGACAGATGACGGCCTTGGGTGCGAGCTTGGCGATCTCAATCAGCCCAGCATGAAGGTCTGGCTCGCTGTCTGGTAGCTGATATAGGCCCCGCCCAATCCGTACCACCACGCCATCTGCCACCGCCCTCGCAATGGTGGTTCCGCTCACGCCGATGGACGCCAGATCCCTGGACCGGGCTGGCGCATGAACTTCCATGTAGTCGATCATGCGGGCGCGCTGGCCCTGATCCGTCGCAAGCATGGTTACAAAACCTCGGACACAAGTGCATCCTGTCCTAGGTTTTGTAACATGCCGCTCGGCTTCAAGCAACCTGCGCAGGTCCGCACCCCGCGGTATCATCATGTTCAATCACCGCAGATTATGCGGAGATTAGCCCGCTATTCTCCGCACGACTGCTCCGTAGGCGGATTTCGCCGTTCGATGACCCTTGGAACGGATGACCCACGGATCACGAGAAGCGGCTGAACCGTCAAATGCGGTTGCGCGCGATTACCTCCGCGGCAGACGACGGATGGTAGGTGGATTCTGGGGCGCTGAACTCAGCGACAAGTTCCACCTGCAGCCCCGTAAATGCCGCGACCTCCTGACTTGCCATGTCACGCCGGATCAGCTCTTCAACGTACGCGCCGACGGATTGGTAGGGCCCTGCGTCGCTCACCATGAACGTCAGGAACGCGTGCAGCTCCTCATCGATCTCAATCGTCATCGTTTTGGGTCGGGCCGTCATCCGTCTCTCCCTCCGCGCTGTAAGCGTGAGCCTCAGCGACCGCACGGCCGCAGTCAGGACACGCAGTTTCTGTCCTTGAGAACGCAAATCCGCACTCGAGGCATGGCTTCAGATCAGTCATGTCCTCCAGGAAAGCGCAACGCTTGCACAGCGTCTTTGTGTGCTTCAGCGAAAGATACTCCCGGAAATCCGCAAGCCATGCGAGAATCGCTCCGCGCTTCCAATCGCCGTCCCAATTTGTCGCCTTCTCACGCCAAGCCATATATTTTCGCGCGCGGATACTGCGTTTCTGGGCTGCTGTGAGGGCCTCCTTCTTCGCCGGAACTTCGAAAACGTGACCGCAGTAGCCCCGACCGACCGGGCTGTTGCAGATCCACGTGGCCGCCTTTTTGCGAAACTGAATCGAAAGGCTGAAGCACAAAGGGCAGCAGTCCCGCATTTCCGGAATGACGGCGTCTCGGATCGCGTAGCATTCTTCTCGCAACTCAGCTCGATAGTCGTGGGCAGGTTCCCGCGCCTCATATTCGGCTTTGGCGTTGTCCAAATAGGGCTGAACCCGGGGTATTCTCACCGTGTGCTGCAGAACAAGTACAGCCTCATGGTCGGCACCGCATGTTGCGCATTCCGAACCAAGGAATTGAACCCTCGTGCGCTTCCAGTTTTTCCAGTGCCAAGGCGGGCCATGCTTCCGTCTTGCGACGAAGATTTCGCGCGCAGCTTCCTGGCCAGTCATGGTCCGCCTGTCGAGGGCGTCTTGAACACGCTGGAACTCAAAGGGCCATTCAATCATGAGACAATACCGCTGATCGAGAACAGCGCGCCTCGGCTGAGAAATCGGTGCCGAGGCCCACGCTATGTCATCATTGGCACGCTCGCGCTTGATCACGCAAGACAGCGTAATCGCTCAGCATCCGGACGATGACGGCGTCTTCCGGCAAAGCCTCTACCTCGTCGCCCGCCCGCGCCCGCTCGGCGGCCGTGTAGTCGACCACGGGAGGGCAAGGCGCGCGTGAGTCAGAACCGCCCATCGCGCAGCCGGTCAGCCAGAGCGTCGCGATCAGGAGGGCGGCGGGCTGCGGCGTCGAGCATCTGGCGGTGGATGGCATCGTTTGTCTCTCGGAGGACTAGCCGTTCGGCAGCGCGCCCGGCGCGTTCACCGGCACGGCGCAGGTTCAGCAGGAACAGCAAGATCGCTGCGGTGGCGAGGATGAGGCCCAGCGCTTTTCGCGCCGGGCCATGGGTCAGAAGCCAGCTGATCACCGCTGGCCCCGCTTCCAGTCGTCGAGCCGGGCGTGGATGGTGACGGCGATGCCGATCAGCGCGATGGCGATCAGAACCCAGCGCAGCGTGTCGAGGTAGGGCACCAGCGGCTGGATGGTGGACTGGGTTTCCACGAGGATGTCCTGCAGCACTTCAACACCGGCGGCGCCGACGGTGGCCGCCCCAGCCGCACCGCCCCCGCGCAGCGTGCGGCTTTCCGAAAGCACCTCGCGCGCGGCCGGCAGTTCCGGGGCGAAGGGCACGGGCCGCGGCGGGAAGGGATCGCCCCAGGATCGGGCAGGGCCGAGGTCGATGTGCATGAAGCCGGAGCGGGGATAGTATCCGAACCCCAGGAACCCGACCGCCCGCGCCGCCGCTTCGAAGGCTGCGGGATCGTGGTTGGACATGGCGATGTCGAAGGCGGTCGCCTGCATGTGCTTCGAGGCAGGGGCCCCGCCCACGGCGCGATTGTGTTCCGGGCTGCGATAGGCGGAGCGGATGATCAGCGGCTTGCCCAGTCGGTCGCGCAGGGCCTGGAGCTTGTCCATAGCCTCGGTGTTGATCTTGATCGCGCCGGTGCCGCGGCAGGCGATCTCGGCGGCCGAGAAGTTCGGCCAGCGCCAGGTGTTCGCGGGCACGTCGCGCCAGTGGTGATAGGTCAGGGTGGGCATGGTGGATCCTCGAGATGAAAAAACCCGCCTCTGGGGCGGGGGATGTGGTCGTGGTGGTGTGGTCGCCAGGCGGTCAGTCGGATCTGCCGCGCTGGAAGGCGTCGAACAGCATGTCGCGCATCGAGCGGATGTCGGTTTCGATCCGGTCGAGGCGGTCGCCATCGGCCTTGCGATCCTCGCTGCGCTGCTTGTCGGCGCGGTCGCGTTCGGTGATGAGTTCGCGATCAAGCCGGTCCAGCAGGGCCTCGTTGGTAAACGCTTTGCGCGTGATCGCCGCGATCAGGGCCATGGTGCTGCCGATCAGCGCGGTCAGCGCGGCCGTGATCCCGTGGTCCCGAAAGGCCCGCGCGACTGCGTCGGCGAGAGTGGTCTGGTCGTTCATCATGGTCCTTTCCGGCCACGGGGTGTGGCGCTTCAGTAATCGGTCTCGACGTAGACGCCGGAGCAGTCATAGGCGACGGCTGCGGCGGTGGTGCCGTTGTTGAGGTAATTGCGCGGGCTCAGGAGCTGGGTCGCCGCGGGCATGTCGGTGGTGATCGTGGCCTCCGCCACCGTGCCCGAGACTTCCTCGACCACGCGGATCCCGACCTCGCTGTCGTTCGGGGCCGCAGCGATGTAGAGCGTCAGGACATTGGTCGTGCTGGCCACCGGGAAGCCCGGGCCGAGGTCAATCAGAGTTGGTGCGCCGGTGCCGTCATTGTGCACTATCTGCCAGTTGGCATGCGTGCCGCGCTCGAACCCGGTGCCCAGCGCGTTGACGACGGCCGGCAGCGTCAGGGTGGTCGACAGCGCCGCGACCGATCCGATCAGGCCGAAGAAGCCAATTCCCGTTGCCTGCAGCGTGACCAGCGACAGCCGGTTCACATAGGTGAAGCCGCCAAGGCCATCCGCATTACCGCGCCAGCAGACCCAGCCTGCCGAGCGTTCCTCGGCCGCCGCCCCGGCCGTGGCCGCCGACGTCATCCGCCAGCGACGCATGGAGGTGGAGAGGTTGGTCGTGGCCAGCGTCGGTGTCGCCGCTGTGCCGACCGCCGTGCGCGGCATGCCGTTGGTGTTAATCGTGGTGCTGGTCGAGGGCGCCCAGGTCGCGATCCGGTTGACCCCGAAATGCGGCTGGAGCGGGAAGTGGCGGCCGGAGGGTCGCTCGACATCGAGCCATCCCATCCCCGCCCGGTCGCGGGCATAGAGCGCAAGTTTCCCCGCGGGTGGTGGCGAGGGGACGGCGCCATGGGTGGGCAGGACCACCGGTTCAGCCAGTTCCACGCGACCGTTGGTGCGGTCGACCCTGATGGCATCGAGGAAGGCAGAGCCATCCGGGCTGACCTTGAAGCTGAAGTCGTCGTTACCGAGGAGACCGATCAGCGCGCGGGCGGAGAAACCGGTCTTGAATGCAAAAGCGGCGTCGTTCCCGGCTGCGGCCTTGTTGACCGTCGCCTCGATCCCCGCGCCTGCGTTGTTCAGCAGAACTGCCGGGGTGTTCACGGACAGGCGGTTGAAGCTGTCGGCCGTCGCCCCGCCGAGGCCGAGCAGCTGTGCGGTCAGGTTCGCCTGCGGCATACCGACCTGCGTGACGGCATTGGCGAAGGTGACGGTTGGCGTGTTGATGATTGTCGTGCCGCCCGCCCCGGCGGAGGCCGAGCCGATGTTGACGACCGTCGTCGACCCGGATGCCCCGCCCGTGCCGAGGTTCACCGTCTTGGTGACGCCAGTGGTCGTGGCCCCGGTGCCAATCCCGTAGGTGGCGGTCGTCGTTGCCGTGCCGATCGAGGCGCTGGCCGCTGAGACAGTGACGGTCCCGGACGCCGTCAGCGTGCCCGAGAAGGTCTTGTTGCCGGTGAAGGTCTGGGTGCCTGCAAGGATCGCCAGTTCGGACGAGGTGTTGGGAAGGGTGAAGCTGCGCGTGGTGCCTGCGCTGATGGCCGCCAGCGAGAAGGTGGCCTTCCTCGTCGGGTCCGCATCGTTCACGAGGCTGAAGACCGCATCCGAGACGTCGCGCGGCTCGCCCACGACCTCCCAGGCACTGCCGGTCCAGACGAGAAACAGCCCCTCGGCTGCGACCCAGACCAGCCAGCCGGTGCGCGGCACCAGCCGGATCCACGCGCCATCAACCCAGAAGGCGATGTTCAGATCCCATCCGGTCCAGAGGCCGGTCGCGCCCGAGGCTACCAGATGGCGGTTGCCGTCGGCCGGGCTCGCGGGCGGTGCGATGCGCGTGCGGTCGAGGACCGAAAGCTGCACCATGGCATCGAGCAGCCGCAGCGCCTCGTTGTGGGTGACATGCTTCTGCGCCTGCGCCGCCAGAAGATAGGGCAGGCCCAGATGGGTCGTGGTGTCGGACATGAGGGTTCCCGTGGGTTGGGATCAGAATTGCATCGTGACCGCGGCAGGCGTGCCGCGGCCGAGGCGGTTCGAAAGCTGGTAAATGCGGAGCGAGAGCGTCTGGCCGAGCCAAAGCGGCGCGCCCCAGTCCGCAGTCTGTAGGGCGGCAGTGTAGAGGACGGAGGTCGTGCTGCTGGCCAGCGTGCGCTTGATCGCAGCGCCGTCGAGGATCTGCACATCGTAGCTTTCCACGTCCTCGGCCAGCGGCACCTCGACCTGCTCCCAGGCATCGGCCACCAGCGCGCGGGATCGGCGCGTCCAACGGATGGTCAGATCGCCCGGGCTGCGTGCCGTGCGCCACGGCTGTTCGACGTGGACCGGCGCGAACGGGACAAGGCCGCGCCCGGTCGGGGTGAAGCCCAGCGCAGCATAGCTCGCGTCACTGACGGCGCGCGCGGCCGGGCCCACCCGCCAGTTCCACGGCAGGCCAAGGTCGGCTTCGGTGATGGGCAAAGAGGCCAGCGTCGCATCTAGCACGACCACCCGTGTCCCGGCCGGGGCCGGGTTGCCCATCGCGTATTCCGTTCCGCGCTGGCCACGCAGCAGACGGGTCAGGCGGTAGCGGCCGGGGGCGATCAATTCGGCCGCGCCCGCCTGGACGATTTCCCAAAGGCCCGCCGCTGTCTCGACGGCTACCGCATTCGCTCCGCCGAACAGCGCGACATCCGTTACGCTTTCCAGCGTTCCAGACAGCAGATCGACCACCAACGCGTTGCCCAGATCGAAGCGCGACGTCGGCCCGGGAAAGAAGTCGAAGGCCAGTGTCCCGATCCGGGCACGACTGCCGAAGGTCGTCAGCAAGGCGAACCCATCTGTCGAGGCGCTGCGGAAAACGGCGATCTCGCCGGGCCAGGGGCTGGCATGCGCGGCGATCAGGGGGCGATGGGCGGGTTGATCCTCACTGATCTGCGGCAGGTCCAGCATGACCACTTCCGGCGTGCCGAAGACGACGGGACTCGCCAGTGAGGCCGGGCGGGGATCGCCGGGCGGCAGATCATAGGCGGCACGATCCTGACGGACGGCCTCAATCCCGCGTGCTTCGGCATCGGCGACTGACATCAGGCGGAAATCGATCTCGCGGCCGTCATGCGCAAGCCGGATCACTTCGGCAGGGTCGAGGGTGAGCCGCGAGGGCGGCAGGCGAAAGGTGGCGCTTTCCCGGCCGATCCAGGCCTCCATCAGCGCGCGGCGGCAGCGGCGTTCGGCTTCCTCGGGCGGGATCGCCATCGGGAAGGACTCGGAGGCGATGCGGGTCGTGTCGACGGTGATGCGGCGTGCCTCGACCAGCGCAGCATCGTAGTCTTCATCCGCCCGGGCGACCTGCCACTTCAGCGCCTGCGGCAGTTCGGTCTCCTGGCCCCGAGTCAGCTCAAAAACCTCGCCTTCGCGGCTGGAGACCATATCATCCACCGTGAGGGTCAGGCTCGATGCCCGCCCGCGCATGATGAAGCGGATCACGCCTTCGGTCTCGATGGCATCGAAGCCGAAATGCCGGGCCAAGGTGGAAATCGACGCGCGCGGGCTTTCCAGGGCGCCGATCACATAGCCCTCGACCGCACCCCAGAGACCCGAGACGTCGATCAGGCTCTCTGCCAGCCCGGCACGTAGACAGAGTTGACGCACAAGGGCGGCGAGCGACACCGCGCCCAGCCGCCCCGTCAGCCAGTGCCCAAGGCGCCAGTTCGGACCATCCGTCCAGACCCCGGTCAGTTCGGGAAAGAACGGATACGGCCGAGCATCCCAGGTCCAGGCGGCGCATTCGGGGACGTGGACCATCCGGCCGCCGTAGACGGGCGACGTCGGGTTGTTCGCGCCTTGACCCCACCAGAGATAGCTGGCCTCGAGATAGGCGCGCTGGATCGCGTCGTCGCGCCAGCCGCGGGAGAAGTAGGGCGTGAAGCTTTCGGACGACTTCGGGTCAAAGAAGACGTTGGGCTGGTTCGTGCCCCGGTCGATGGCGGGGCACCCAAGTTCGGTGAACCACACCGGCTTCGACTGCGGCACCCATGCGGTCGGCGTGCCGCTCTCGATCCCGCCCGGCCGGTTGAAATGCGGGTTCGACCACCAGGCGCGCAGATCCTTGTAGCGGAACACCCAAGGCTTGCCCGCGGTGCCATCGGTGATTGGGGTGCGGATCTGGGCCGAGCGGTCGGCGGCGCTGGCGTAGAACCAGTCGAAGCCTTCGCCACCGGCGATGTTCGCCTGCAGGTAGGCCCGGTCATGGATGGCGGGCCAACCTTGCAGGGCGTCGGCATGGTCGAAACCGTCGCGCCAGTCTGACAGGGGCATGTAGTTGTCGATGCCGATGAAATCGATGTTCGCATCCGACCAGAGCGGGTCGAGGTGGAAGAACACGTCCCCTGTTCCATCGCCCGGCTGGTGGCCAAAGTATTCCGACCAGTCCGAGGCGTAACCGACCTTGGTCCCAGCGCCGAGGATTGCCTTCACATTGGCCGCCAGCGCCTTGAAGGCGGTGACGGCCGGATAGGCGCTGGCGCTGGAGCGGATGGTGGTCAGCCCGCGCATCTCGGTCCCGATCAGGAAGGCATCGACACCGCCCGCCACGGCACAGAGATGGGCGTAGTGCAGGATCATGCGCCTCAGGCCCCAGTCACCCGCAGGGCCGGTCCAGTTCACGTTGTCGCCCGACACCGCGAACTGCGCCGGGGTGGCCGCGCCGAAGAAGCTGGAGACCTGCGTCGCCGCGGCGGCGGTCTTGTCGGCGGTCCCCGCAAAGCCTGCCGCCGGGGAACAGGTGATCCGGCCCCGCCACGGGAAACTCGGCTGGCCCGGCGTCGCGGCATTCGCGCTGTAGGGGTTCGGCAGAGTGTTCCCGGGCGGGACGTCCATCAGCAGGAAGGGATAGAACGTCACCCGCAGCCCACGCGCCCTCATCTCGCGGATGGCCTGCACCACCGCGAAATCCGCAGGCGTGCCGCCGTAGACTGGCCGATCTTCCGTATCCCGGCTGACGAGATGGGCACCCGCCCGCGCCACGCCGTTGACGGTCCAGACCTTTGGGCTGGTGGCCTTGGTCACGACCTCCACGCCGGGCTTGATGGTGCAGTTCCCCGCACGCAGATCGTTGCCGAACCAGGCGACGACCAGGCTGACGCTCTCGACGGCCGGGGCCATGGCTTGCAGCCGGTCGAGGGCCACGACGATGTCGGCCTCATCCGGCAGCGCGTTCAGGTTCTCGGCCGAGGTTGTGCCGCCGGTGGTCTGGCCGAATACCGTCGTGGATGCGCCCACTGTCTTGCGCACAGCCTCGGTCGCATAGGTGAACTCGCCCGAGGCCGGGATCATCGTCACGGCATTCACCAGCCCCTCGGCCGTGTCGGGATCCGCGAGCGGCCGGAAGACTTCGAAAGACAGCTGCGGCAGGCGGTTGCCATAGGTGGAAAGCGCCAGTTCCTCGAAGACCACATAGGCTGTGCCGCGATAGGCGGGAGTGTTGGCCGCCCCCATCTTCGCCGCAATGAACGGGTCAGCCGTTTGGGTCTCGTTCCCCGGATACCAGCGCCATGTCATGCCGGTCATGTCGAGCGGCTTGCCGTCGGCCCAGATGCGCCCGATGCCGGTGATCGGGCCCTCGCACAGGGCGACCGCGAAGGACGCATAGTAGAGGTATTCCGTTGTCTGGACCCGGCCGCCACCACCGCCCTTGCCGCCACCCTGCGTGGTGGTCTTGGTCTCCTCACGGAAATCCGTGGCCCAGATGATGTTGCCGCCGATGCGCATCCGGCCATAGAGCCGCGGGATGATCGCGCCTTCCGTGGCCGAGGTGATCCGTAGCGAATCCAGCCGCTGGCCCTCAATCTTCTGTGCGGGGGCCAGCGACGATACGATCCAGCTGTCCACGACCGACCCAATGGTCGAGCCGATGAAGCCACCGATGGCAGCGCCAGAGAAGCCGAGGATCGCCCCGCCAAAGGCCCCGCCAATGGCGGAACCGACAGCGCCGAGGACAAGCGTGGCCATGGGAAAATCTCAGCGTGCGGGAAAGAGGAAAGCGAAGGCGATCTTGCGCGCCCAAGCGGGCGTCAGAGGTTCCTCGATCACGCCCAGTCGCTCAAAAGCGTGAAGGAAGGTGTCCGGGCCGGTGAGGATGCCCACATGCTTGGCGATGGCGCGTGGCATCATCCGGAACAGCACCAGCGCACCCGGCCCGGCCTCTGCGGGCGGCACCTCGATCATCATGGCGCGCGCGCCCACGGCCAGCACCTCGCGCGGGCCGGTCTCGCCCCAGTCGCGGCTGTAGGGCGGGATCGGGAACGGTTCTGTGCCTACAACCTCGCGCCAGACGCCACGCGCGAGGCCGAGGCAATCGCAGCCGACCCCGCGCAGGCTGGCCTGGTCGTGATAGGGCGTGCCGAGCCAGGATCGGGCAGCGGCGATGACAAGGGCGGGATCGGCAGTCGGTGTTTGCGCGGTCACAGCACCGCCCCCTCATGGCCGCCGTCCTTGGTGGCGTAGCGCAGGACCGCGTCCTGCCCCGGAATGTGCGGGAACCCTCGGAAGTTCGCGACATTGGCGAACTTCGACCCGCAGGTCGCGATCCGCTTGTCGCAGCCCGCCCGGACCACGAAGGCGTCCGTCGCCGCGATTGGACGCACCGGAGCTTCGAGCAGGGTCAGGATCGCCGCGCCGTCGACGAGGTCATGCGACAGCACCTCGACGCGCCGCCCGGCATTCGCGCCGGTCGACCATTCGACCAACCCGAAGGCGAACTGGCTTGCCCCGAAACTGCCGAGGCCGGAGGCCGTGAAGGCCCGATCCCGCAGCACATCGATCACCGCGCCGGTGCCCGTGAAGGCCGGGGCCCCGAGGTTCACCCCGCAGCGCGCATCGCCCAGCGCGGCATCGCAGCTGGCTTGGAACGTCCGCCCCACCGTCTGGCCGAGCACATGGGCCAGCGACCGCACCTCCGCCACGAAAGCCAGCCGCCCGCGACGGATCTGTCCGATGGCCCCGCGCCGGAGGAGCACGCGCTGCGAAGGGGTCGACCAGTTCACCCGCCAGACCTCGACCGCTGCATTGTCCCATCGGCCGTCTAGGATGTCCGTCTCGGTGATCCGGTCGGAGGACAGCACGCCTTGGGCATCCTGCGCGTCCACCGACAGGTCCGACCCCGACCGCACCTCTGACGCTGTCAGCCCGCTTTCGGGTTCGAACTCGGTCCCGTCAAATGACAGGGTCCGGTCGTGGTCGGTGAAGCCGAAGGTTACGCCATCGGCGCGGGTGATCCGCCAGCACCAGGCTAGCGTCGTGGTGCCGTCGTCGAGATGGGCCTGCAGCGCAGGGTTCAGGGACTTCATGTGCGGATTTCCACGAGGGGGATCGAGGTGATCGACCCGAGGCGTTCGAGATCGAGGGTAACGTCGAGAGCGTCTGTGTCGAAGCGGACCGGGACGTCGAATTCGAATCCCGCAGTGACGGCGACGCCTGCGGCCGGGGCGGTGGCGAAGGTGATGAGGCCGGTGGTTGTCGAAACCGACCAGCCGGAGGCTTGTGGCGTGCCGTTCAGGGCGATGGTCACGGTTCCCGCGACGGGCTTGGTGATGACGCGCGTCCAGGACTGCGCGCCGGAAGTGTAGCGCTTGGTGAGCTGAAACAGGGTGGCCGCCCCATTGCCGGTGCCGATGGGCTGGTTGGTAGGGCCTGGCGTCTGCGACGGCAGGCAGGACTTGAAGTCGGCCCAGTCCTTGAAGCGGAAGCCATGAAGGCGGCCATTGCGGGCCTCGAAGAAGGCCACGACCGCGGCCAGATCGTCGGCGCGGCGGATGCCATAGGCGACGTCATAGCGGCGGCGGCTGTTAGCCCAGCTGGCGTTGCGCTCCTCGGCCCCGCTCGCCAGCTCGACGATCTGGGTGCGGCGTTCAGGTCCACCGCGTGCCCCGCGGCTGATGTTGTCCGGAAACCGGACCTCGTGAAATGCCATCACATCCCTCTCCGGCCCAGCGACACGGCGCGGGCGATGTCGCTGGCGACCTGCGTTCGGGACTGGCGGAAGCTCTCTGCGTCGCGGGCGTTGATCGTGACGTTGACGGTGGAGGCAACCGACTGGCCGTATCCCGCCGCTTCCCTGCGCGAGAGGACCCGCTCCCCGCGTTGTAGGATCGCTGGCACCTCGTCGGGCCGCAGCCCAGCCCAGCCGCCATTGTGCATGCGCGGCGCACCGGCAAAAGCCAATGCCGGGACCATCCGGCCGGGACCGGGTGCGCCGACCATCCCGCCCGCATGCAGGATGTTCGCGAAAATGCCACCCGCGCCGCCCAGCGCGCCGGAGAGGGCATTGGCGATCGGGCCGAGGATGAAACGCCGGGCGGCGAGCTTCGCCAGATCGGCGATCATCGATGTCACCAGGTCGCGGAAGTCGAGTTTGCCGGTCTTCACGAAGTCGCCGATGGCGTTCTCGGCGCTCTGGAAGGCCCCGACCAGAGCGCTGCCGATATCGCCGCCAATGTCGCGCGCCTTGGCGGCGTAGTCGGCAAGCGCCGCGGTAACGGCCTGCCAGCCTGTCAGGGCCGTGTCCTCGCCCTCGGCGGCTGCAACGCCCGCGTCGCGTGCTGCGCCACCAGCGCCGTCGGCGGCGGTGGCCGTATCGTTCAGACCGATGGTCAGGGCATCGGCGGAGGCGGCGGCATCTGCCAGGGCGGTCTCTGCCTCGGTCCCCGTGCCGGTCACCACATCCTTCAGCGCCTGCCAGCTGGCGAGCGGCCGACCGGCGGCATCGGCCAGCATGCCTGCGGCCTCGCGATAGCCGTCGGCCCGGGCGCGGGCATCCTCGGCCATAGCACCGAGGCCGAGGTCAGGCGGCTCGAGGTAAGTCCGCGACAGCGCGGCCGAGAAGGCATCCGCGGCGGCGGCACCAGCAGCGGTCGCGGCTCCCTCAAACGGGTTGCCAATGCGGCCCAGTTCCACCGGATCGAGAATGCCGATCCGCACGCCACCTTCGCCGGTGGCCCATTCGGGCAGCAGGGCCAGCGCAGCGTTCAAGGTCTCGATGAAGCTGTTGATGCGCGTGACGACGCCGTTCAGCATCGCCTCGACGCCGGAGATCAACCCGTTTGCCGCCTGGAAGGCGAAGTCGCCGATGGCGCCCGGCAGACTGCCCCAGATCGCGACGGCGGCGCCATAAGCCCCCTGGAAGATCGCGGCTGTCCGGTCGCCGAAGCTGACGACGCCCGCGATGGTGCCATCGAGGGCCGAGAGCCCCGCGGCCTTTAGGCCCTGCCACCCTGCCGCCATTCGCGCGAGGGCCGCATCCAGCGACAGGCCGATGCGCGACCAGACCTCTCGGGCCAGGTCGCCAAGCAGGCGAAACGCCTCGCCCACGCCGCCGACCCGAGCGACAAGCTGCGAGAACTGATAGACGAGCTCGCCCGCACCGACGATCAGCGCGCCGATGCCGGTCCGGATCAGGGCGCCGCGCAGGAACACGAGCGCCGTCGCGAGGCCGCGCACGGAGAGTGCCGCCGCGGCAAGTCCCGCGACCCAACGGCCCGCCATGACGGCCGCGAAGGTTGCGGCATAGGTGGCGAGACGGCCGAGGTTGCCGATCAGCCCATCGATGGCCGACCGCAGGATGCCGCCATCGGACGCAAGGGCCACGAAAGCATTGGCCAGCGCTTCGATGGTCGGAGCGACGGCGACGGCGATCCGGTTCCGGAGGCCGTCGAACACGAGGGATACGGTGCCCAGCGCCAGCTGCGTACGGCGCAAGGCTTCCAGCGCATCGCTGTCCAGCACTGCCCCGAGGTCGGAGGCCTGATCCCCAAGTCGGGCCATCTCCGCCCCGCCATTGCGCAACAGCGGCAGCAGGCGCGTCGCGTCCGAGGCCATCGCCTCGAGATAGAAGGTCATCTCCTGCTGGCTCAGACCCGCCCGTTCCAGCGTGTCGACGTAAAGCTGCAGTGCCTCGGGGCCGGAGAGGCGGGCGAACTGGTCGGCGGTGACGCCGACACGGGGGGCGACATTCTCGAAGAAATCCGCCATCGGCCCACCGCCGGTCTGCAGGAAATCCCCGACCCGGTCGTTCACGTCCTTCAGGATGTCGGCGAGCTTCTCCTGCTCGATGCCAACCGTACGCGCACCAGCCGACCAGCGTTGCAGCGCCTCGGGCGTGGCATTGGCGACCTGTGCGAACTGTCGGATCTGGGCAGAACTCTCGGCCGTGGAGCGGACGATCAGCCCGAGCGAGGCTGTAGCGGCCGCCGCGGCGGCCCCGAGGGCGATGCCTGCCCGGCGTGCGAAAGCAGCAAGCCGGGTGTTCGCCAGTTCCATCTCGCGTGACAGCCGACCGAAGCCCTTCGCCCCAGCCTCGCCGACGCCCTCCAGTTCGGCGCGCACGCGACGTCCGCCCTCCGCCACGAGGCGGACTGAGACCTTCTTCTCAGCCATTCCGGCGTCCTTCCATCTGCTCGTTCAGTTTGCGCACAATCACCGCCTCGATCTCGGGCAGCAGTTCGGCGGCGATCAGGGCGTTGACGCCCAGCGCCTGCGCCAATGACAGCGCCGCGCCCATGTCCCATCCGATCACAGCCCCCGGCGCGATGCGGAGCTGGCCGCCAAGGCGCTGGGTCAGATCCCAGACCTGCCAGCCCTCGACCGTCAGCGGCTGGTTCAATCTTGCGGGGCAGTCCGGGCAGGGACCCGTGCAGGCCGCGCAGTAGCCGTCACCCCCGCCGAAGGACCAGTCGGCGAGGGCGCGGAGGCGTTTTTTTCCTGATCCAGCATCAGGCCGCGGGCGACATATTGCGCCTGGAAGGCCTCGAACACGGGCCAGATTTCCAGCAGGGCGTCGATCCCGGCCGGGCTGACAGGCACAAGGTTGCCGTCATCATCGCCCACGCCGTCCCAATCCAGAACCGCGCGGCGGGCGACGGCCTTGGCCATGGTCAGCGCCATGTCCTCCTGGCTTGACGCCTCCGACAGGTTGTCGATGGCCGGGTCGGCGCGCGCCGAGACCATCAGCGCGGTGGTCAGGGGGGCCACCAGAACGCGCAGTCCAGGCAGCAGGTCCAGCCATTCGGGGCGGTTCGACAAGTTCAGGCGGATCATGGTCAGTATCCCGTGACGGTGTTGACGAGGACGGCGGTGCACATGCGGGCGGGGCTGGTGGCCTTCGCGGCCTGCCAGTCGAAGGTCGCCTGGATGCCCTGGGGCCCAGGGATTTCGATCCGCGGGACGGGCAGGTAGAAGGCGTGGGCGGTGAAGGTGAAGCTGGCGTTCGCCCCGAGGCTGTAGGCAAACTCGAGCTCGCAGGGCGTGCCGTCAATGGCTTGGGTGACGAGGGCACTATCGGCGAAACGGACCTCGATCTGACCGGTCAGCGCCGCCATGCCGGGATCGGCGCCCTCGATCTTGCCGTCGTTGCGGATGGTCTCGATCCGGTCGAGGCCGTTGGCGTAGGTGATCTCGGCCGAGACGACGTTGCCCAAGGCCGTGCCGTTCCGCTTCACCACCCCGTTGAAATGGCCGAAGCGTTGCAGGCCCAGCGCGGTCGGCGTGCCCGCGGCCGTGGTGGCAGCAATCGCTTCGCCCTGCGCGATCAGCCGGGCAGTCGCGGTCAGAAGCCCCGACCGGTTCATCTGCCAGCTAAGCTGGTCCATCACGCAGCCCGCGTACATCGCGAACCGCGGCACCTCGGGCATGGCCACCTCGATGGCCATGGAGGGCAGGGTCCAGTTTCCCGACTGGAAGGTGTGGGTCTTGGGCGTGGTGCCGGTCGTGGTTGGGGCGCCGAAGGCCGCCTTCAGCCAGAAGCCGAAGGCCTCAACATCGATCGGCACCACTACCTCGCCATCGGCGGTGACCGCGTCCTTGATGGGGGCGAGCGGATCGCGGCCGTAGCCCAGCAGTTCCGAATTCAGCAAGGGCTGCTCTGCGCCGAGCGTGGTCCGGGCGAAGGGCATCAGCCGATAACCGCTGGCGGGCGGGGTGCCGTAGACGGTTTCGAACGCAAGCGCCATCTGCGCCCGCGCGCCGTGTGCGCGTGCCATGGGTGTCTCCTGTGGATGTGGGGTGTCAGGCCAGGGGGCCGGTCGTGGTGTAGTGCAGGACGACGGTGATCACCGCTGCCTTCAGGGCCGCCGCGCCCTCGACGGGCAGATCGACCGAGGCCGGGGCTTCCGGTTCGACCCAGTCGCAGAGGCCGCCCAGCGTCCGGTCAGTCTCAAGTGCCGTACCGATGGCGGCGATCAGATCGTCGAAGGTGCTGGCCCGGCCGGTGCCCGCCTGGACGACGACCTCAAGTTCTGCCCGGTGTTGGTAGTGGTAGCGCAGGGGCGACAGCGTCACTTCCAGCTCGCCCGGCTGGCCGTCCCGCAGGATGATCAGACCGGCAGTTGGGATCCGCTCGGGCAGCACCTCGTCACGCAGGGCCGGGGCGGCAAGCGGTTGCAGCCGCGCATACAGCGCGCCGAGGACGAGTTCGCGGGTGGTTGGCATCGCAAAGTTATCCTAACCCTTAGTATGCGCTATATAAAAATCAAATTGACTCACCTAGTCAATTTGACGTTGCATAGCGTTCCGCGGAGCGGTAGAAGATGGCAATGGAAGTAGTATTCGCTGATGCCACACTTGCACTCATCGAGACCGATCAAGCCGGGACCACGCGTCTTTCGGTGGCAATCATCAAGTCTGCGCGACGAAAGCTCACAGTGCTTCGTGCCGCACCAGATGAGAGGTCGCTGCGGAACTGGAAGAGTCTGCACTACGAGAAGCTTAGAGGGGGACGAGATGGTCAGCGGTCTGTGCGTCTGAACGACCAATTCAGACTGGTTTTCACCCTGGAAGAAGGGACCAAACCGCCGACGATCACGATATTGAGCATTGAGGACTATCACTGATGGCCAGTCTTGAAATCCTACCTTCGGAGCATCCTGGGGAGTTCATCGCCGAAGAACTTGAAGCGAGGGGCTGGTCGCAGGCTGACTTGGCATTCGTATTGGGATGGGATGTCAGCCAGTTGAATCGTCTTATCAAGGGTAAGACGGACGTTACGCCTGACTCCGCGAACATGCTGGGAGACGCTTTCGACATGCCTGCAGAATTCTTCATGAATCTGCAGAAACAGTACGATTTGGGTCGCGCAAAGAAAGCGGATCCCGGCGTGCGGACACGAGCATCTTGGGCTGCGGTGTTTCCAGTTCGCGAGATGATTAAGCGCGGCTGGATCGAAGATACCGAGAGCAGCCTGCTTGATGTGCAGATGGTGCGATTTTTTGGCAAGAACCGCCGTGATGAGGTTCCGTTCGTCAGTGAAGCGCCAGTCATTGCTCACGCTGCTCGCAAAACCTCGTATTCGGAAATTCTTCCGGGCCAGTATGTGTGGCTTCATCGCGTCCGAAGTGTTGCGCGAACCATTGATTGCCCGAAGTATTCCGAGGATGCCCTGCGTGGTGTTCTTTCAACTCTTCGGTCGCATTTTATCGATCCCGATGATCTGCCAAGAATTCCAGCACTGTTGAAGAAGTGTGGCGTAAGGCTGGTCCTCGTCGAACAGATCGCCGGATCGAAGATTGATGGCGTTTGCACTTGGCTTGATGATCAGCCGGTGATCGGTCTCACCAACCGGCTAGATCGGATCGATAACCTTTGCTTTGTTTTGCGCCATGAGATCGAGCACGTTCTTCGCGGTGATGGCCGCGAAGATACTTTCGCGCCAATTGACGATTTTGATGGAAATCTGGGTTCAGGAAACCCTGATCTACCGGAATGCGAAAAGCTCGCAAATGCTGCTGCGGCTGATTTCTGCGTCGATCAGGCGATGTTGCAGTCCTTCATTCTTAGAAAGAGTCCCTACATTTCCGAAAAAGACGTCCGCGCATTTGCAGCACGGGCACAGATACATCCGGCGATCGTCATCGGGCAGATCCAGCACAAGACGAACCGCCACAACTGGTTGCGTAAGTATCAGACAAGCATTCGAGCTTTCCTGAAAGAGTGGGAAGCTGTCGACGGGTGGGACGAAGTCGCCCGCGTGGAACTTTGAGGAGGCCGAAACATGGCAAACTTCAGCGAGCAGGTTGTGAACCTTTGGGAAGAGTGGGTTGCTGAAACGGGCTACGAGTCGGCGGATCCGGGTGAATTCGTCGACTGGGCTTTGTCGAACCGTCGGCTCGTACCGAACCCGGTCGATGTAAAGCAGATGCTACGACGGCAGGTGACCCAGTCTTTGCGTCAGGCAAAGCGATGGGACGAAGACGGACGCTTCACGTATCGGGCGTTTCAGTCGGCCACGCTGTTTGAGGGCGGTGAGGCCATTAAACACTACTTCGACACCGATACGGGTGGCTCACCATCGCTTCGCCAGAAGTCTGTCAAACAGAGGCGCGATGCGATTGCCAGCGATGTCTACAGGGCGGTGTGTGATGTCGATAGAATGAACAAAGTTCATCGCGACGACCCACAGCTGAACTTCTTCACCGATTTCACCGACGATGTTGCCGAACTGCGCATTGCCGAAAGCGTGGAACATGATGAGGACGATGCAGCGTAGCGCCAGGATTGGAGCCGCAAGCCCTTTACGGTGACGAGCCTATTGGCGCCCATCCCGCCACGATCCGCCCCGGCACGCCGTCGATGGCCCGTTCGGCATCCCGTGCCAGATCGAGCCGCTTGCGCAGCTTGACCTGCGGCACGAGGAGGAAGATCGGCACGGTGGTCAGCCCGCGTCCGCTCTTCGCCCGTGACGCCACAGCGCGCCCCTTGCTGTTCAGCCGCCCCTCGGCCACCAGTAGGCTCGGACCCCGGCGGCGGTAGATGAACCGCAGCCGCAACCCCGTGCGGCGTTCCCATTCGCCGGGGCTGATCCGTCCGCCGCGGGTGGATTTGCCAGCGGCGGGGGTCGGGATGGCCAGCCAGAACCCGTTGCGCGACCGGATCAGCGGCCCGGTGTCATGCGCGCCAACGATCACCGGGGCGTTCGACCAGACCAACGCCGCAGCGTTCAGGCTTTCGCCGCCCTTGGGATAGGTCGCGAGGCGGATCGAGTTGCCGAGCCGGGTGCCGAGCCCCGCGCCGGTGATCTGGCCGCGCCAGGCGGATTTCAGGCCCGCGCCCGCCTCGCGCATGGCTGTGGTCACGGCCTTCTCGCCCGCGGCGATTTCCGCCTGCATCAGGGCGGCGAGGTCGGGATCGATGGTGAGCTTCAGCTTCATGCAGGCCTCAGGTCCAGCGTCCAGATCAGCCGTTCGCGGTCGCGCAGCGGTTCCCCCTGGATGACGTGGCTGTCTGCGCCGATGACGATCATATCGCCCGGGCGCGGGGCGGGGAGGTCCGCCACGCGCACGTCCACCACCGTCGTGTCGCTGACGAACCGGCCCGCGCCGAAGTCGGTGACGCGGTTTGGCGCGCGGCGGATGATGCGGATCGGGCGTTCCTCGGATGTGGTGGCCGAGATCCAGAGTGCCGGGGCCGCCATGGCAGCATGGGTGAAGATGCGGTCCATGGCGGCGGCGAAGACGGACATGACAGATCAGTTCGAGCTGTGGATCCGGACGGCCAGCCGGGGCCGCTTGTTGACCGGCAGGATCGAGGCCTCGGTCATCACGTCGATCCAGCGGCCCTTCTCGTCGAGATGCTGGCGGGCGTAGAGGGGCAGGCCGATAGTGTTGGCGGTCTCCAGCAGGTTCGCGGGGCCGCCATAGGTCGTGAAGGTGTCCATCGTGCCCAAGGGGAAGGCGATGCCCTCGTTCGCCGGGACCAGACGTTCGGTGGCCTTGGTCGAGAGGGTGACGGTGCCGGAATACTCTTCGAACAGGATCCCGGCGAAGGGGAAGTTGCGGCGGACGTCCTCGCGCAGGGGCTGGGCGCCGGTCGAGGCGTAGAACTTGTAGGCCTCCTCGGTTTTCGGATGCGCGATCAGCTTGTCGAAGAACTCGCGGCTGACGAGGGCATGGACCGAGGTCATGGCCTCGCCCAGCAAGTTGTCCTCGATGGCGCGCAGCACCTCGCGCACCTTGCCCTGGACGTTGGTGCCTGCGGTGCCGAGGACGAAGTCCACCGAGATCTGCGCCAGGCCGAACTCGGTGAAGTAGTTGTAGAGGGTGGTGCCTGCGCCATCCTTCACGATGCCGCGGAGCGCGTTCATCTCCATGTATTCGCGGGTCTGGGCGTGCTTCCGGCGCATCAGCAACAGCTTGCGGTTCATCACCTCGACGAGGGGATCGGCCGCGTCGAAGGCGGCGCCCAGCGCGGGTTGGCCCTGAAGATCGGCAGGCAGGACCACGTCGTCATGCGGGATCCACGGCAGGGCGAAGGACCGCATGGAGCGGCCTTCCCGGGTGCCGACCGTGGCGGGTCCGCCAAGGGGGACGGAGGGAAGGAGGCTCAGGACGCCTTCGTATTGCTCGATGATGACCGAGCGCTGGCTGACCCCTTCGAATCGGAAGAGGCCGATCTGGGCGAGGCGGGTGTAGAGGTTGGGCAGGATGTTGATGGCCTGCGTCATCTCGGCCAACGAATAGCCGCCAGCGTCGAAGGGATTGCGGACGATGGTCATGGTGGGGCTCCGGGGAATGAGGGAAGGGGCGCGGCCGGGAGGGCTGCGTCAGACGCCGTCGCGGGCGATGATGCCGACCGCGGCCAGTTGGGTGATCTTCGCGGCGATCTTGGCCGCATCGTTGACCGTTGCCTCGTAGGCGAGGGCGGCGCGCGAGACGATGGCGGGGCCGCGGGTGACCACGATGCCAACGGCGTCTGCCAGCGTGGCGTTCACCGGGTAGAGCAGGACGGCGACTGCGGTCTGCGAACCGTCGGCACCGGTCGCGGGCGAGAGGGTGTATTTGCCGCTGGCGGTGATGCGGCCGAGGACCGCACCGGACGGGTAGTTGGTGCCGATCAGCAGCGTCACCACCTCGCGGGTGTAGTTCGGGTTTACCTCATATTTGAGGACGTCGCCCATGCTGGGCGGTTCCGTCAGGACGGGCATTGTTCAGTCTCCGTGATGGTGGGGAAGGGGGCGCCCGATCTGGGCAATGCGCGTTAGCGCGAGGTGGCGGCCGATTTCTTCGCAGCCGCCACGATGGGGCTTTCCTTGGCCCCAAGTGCCGGGGCAGTTGCGATGATGCCCGCGGCATCGCTGCGGGCGGCAAGATCGGCCAGGATCTTGGCGCGCAGCGCCTCGGGCTTCACGCCTTTGGTGACGGCATCGGCGGCGTCGATCTGCACACCAAGCCGGGCGGCCTGTGCGCAGACCTGCGCGACCTCGGCCGCCTCGGCCCGGATCGCCTCGGGCGACATCGCAGCCGCCGCGGTCTGCGGCGGTGCGACTGCCGTGGGCGCGGCCGGTTCCGGCGGGGTGCTGGCAGCAGGCGCGGTCGCAGGCTGCGCATTGTCTTCGGGGGCAGTGGTCATCATCGGGCCCTTTCCCTTGGGGTTGGATTTGAGGGTGGTTGTGCCGCGGGGTGCGGCGGCGAAAGCGCGGAAGGCGGTGACGGGATCCGCCACCTCGTCGGCGAGACCGGCGAAGACGGCCGCCTCGCCGCGGAAGACGGCGGCCTCGGTGCCCAGCGCGCGTAGGGTGTCGAGGCGGCGGCCACGACCTTCGGCAACGGTTTCGGCGAAGAGCTGGCGGAGGTCTTCCAACTCGCCCGCGATCCGGTCGCGGACGGCCTCGGGTAGGGGCTGGTAGGGATTGGCATCGACCTTGTGCGCGCCTGCGTGGATCAGCGTGACGGCGATGCCCTTCTGGTCCAGCGCCCCGCTCATGTCGCTGTGCATCGCCACGACGCCGATGCTGCCGACGGCCCCGGTCCGGGGCAGGATGATGCGGTCGGCCTGGGAGGCCAGCGCATAGGCGGCCGAGAGGGCGTGATCGGCGACGAATGCGTGGACCGGCTTCTGCGTCCGGGCGGCCCGGATGCCGTCCGCGAGGTCGAAAGCACCGGCCACCTCGCCGCCAAAGCTGTCGATGTCGAGGGCAATGCCGCGAATGGCCGGATCGGCAAGGGCCGCCTGCAGCTGGACCGCGATCCCTTCATAGGAGGTCAGGCCCGAGGATTGCCCGATCCACGCCCCGCGATGTACCAGCGTGCCTGCGATCTCGATTACCGCAATCCCGTCGACGACGGCGAAGGGCTGGCCGCCGTTCCGTGACTGACGGCTTTTAAGGTCGTCCCCAAAGAGCGACGCCCGGGCGGGCAGGCTGGCCGCATCCCGTTCTTCGGTCGCGATTTCCACTCCTTCGATGCTGACTTCCCGCCCCGTGATCCGGGGGCCAAGACCGGTCAGGAAGGCCAGCGCCTTGGCGGGATCGACCATCAGCGGCGTGTTGAAGACGCGCTGGGCGATCTGGGTGTGGTGCATCATCCCTCCTCCGCAGGCCGGGGTTCCCGGTCCTCGCCGTCGTCAACCTGATCGGTGGTGTCGTGCTGATCCTGCCGCTGGTCCTCGGCAGCACTCGGCGCCGCGCCGCCGCCTGCCGCCTGCGCGGGCGATCCCGGCCGCCGGAAGTCGAGCCCTAGCTCCGCCTCGCGTTTCCGTTCGGCCGCGATTTCCCTGTCGACCTGCTCTGCGTCGTAGCCGCGCTCGGCGATGGCCTGCGTGCGGGATTTCAGGCCCGCCTCGATCTGCAGGATCTCAGCCGCCGCATCCTTGGCCGGGTCGATCCAGTCCCATTTCGTGGGGAGCCAGTCGCAGGCAAGGTACGCGCGCCGGTCGGTCGCATAGCGCGGCAGGTCGATGGCGCCCGCCAGCACGGCCATATCCATCCAGCGCGTCCAGACGGCGCGGCAGAGCTGATAGACCATCACCGAATGCTGGAAGGCCGAGATGCGACGGCGGAAGTCCACGAGCGCGATCCGGGTGTTCGAGAAGTTCCCCTTCGCGGTGTCGCCGGTGAGATAACCATAGGGCACGCCCAGCGCCGCGCCAATCTGCAGGAGCGTGCGGTACTGGAAGGGTTCATATGTCGATCCGGAATCCGGTGTCGAAGGCGTGGTGACATCCTCGCCGGGATCCAGCCGCACCACCTGGCCCGGTTCGACCTCCAGATCGTCCTCGGCGGGATCGAGGGCCGTTTCTGGCGCTGGCGACGTGATGAACATGGCAAACATCGCCGCGGTCTTCTTCCGCTCCAGTTCCGCGTCGTCGTAGAGATCGAGCGTGAAGAGCTTGACCACGGCCGCGGCAAAGCGCGATACGCCCCGCAGCTGGCCCGCCTCGACCGGGTCCAGAATGTGGATCACCTCCGGGGCCGGAACCCTGACCGTCTCGCCCGCCAGCCCCGGATCAGTCATGTCGCCGGGGTGGCGGCGCAGGAAGTGATAGGCGACGCGCCGCCCGATGCCGTCGAATTCGATGCCCTGCCGGATCGATCCCGCGCCGGGCAGCACACGCGTCATGTCCTGGGGCAGCATTTCCGAAGGCAGCAGCTGCAGTTGCATCGGCACCGTCAGTCCATCTTCCGGCCGCCGCGTGCGGATGCGCAGAAAGACCTCACCAGCCAGGAACACCTCCCGCGCGGCCCGGCGCTGCAACCCGAAAAAGTCGGTCAGGCCTTCCGCATCGGCCTCGTCCGTCCAGGCGAGCCAGAGCTTCTGCAGCTCCTCCTTCTTCGCGGCATCGGCGATCTTCGACGAGGGCTTGATCCCGTCGCCGACGACATGGTTCGCGAAGGCATCGACGGCGTTCGCGGCGTAGCCATTGTTCCTGACCAGCCAGCGGGCGCGGGCCGTGATGGTCTCGCCGGAGGCGGCGATCAGCGTGTTCACATGCGCCCGGGTGGCCCGGAACCCGCGCATGCGCCGATGGGACTGCGCCGCGTCGAACCCGCCGATGATGGACCCGAGCCGCGCACGGAAGGCGTCGAGGACCATGGTCACAGACCCTTCGTGGCCACGGTGCCCCAGCGGCGACGCCGCGGCGTGGCAGAGGCGGTCGCGATCCGGCCTTCCAGATCCCTGATCGCCGTCGCCAGTTCCGCGTCCGAGCCATAGGTCACGGTCTTGCCGTCATAGCTGACGCTGCGCAGCCCGGCGAAGCGGGCTTCCTGCAGCGCGGTCAGCAGGGCCTGCATGCGTTCCAGGTCCATCAGTCCCTCATGAAGTTCGGGGTGTAGGCCCGCCGTTTCCGACGTGGCGTGGTCAGGGTTCCGGCCTTGGGTTGGGCCGGATCGGGTGGTGCTGTGTCGGTAACGACGGTGACTGGCAGGCGGGTTTCGACGCCCGCCTGTGCTTCCAGCCGCCGCCAGGTAGCCTCGTCCCAGCGGTCGGCGCCAAGGATCCACGCCGCAGCACGGGCATAGACCCGGCAGTCCAGCGCCTCGTTGCGCTCGCGCATCTTCTGCCACTCTTGGTGGGCATAGCCGCGCTTGTTGCGGATGGTGACCAGCTGTTCGGCCACCAGCTGCTTCAGCCATTCGGTGTCGGCCCAGCCGGGAAGGTGGATCGTGCCGGGGGCGTCGAGCACACCAGTGGCGCGATCCTCGTCCGAGGGACGTTCGATCCGCAGGAACCGATAGGTCTCCGCCTTGAACGTCGCCGTGGCCACCGACCAAAGCCGCGCGCCGCGGCGCAGCCGTTTGCCGCCGATGGTGGCGTCGACGAAGGTCGGGCCAGAAACGGGGGCGGCGCGGTTGAACCCTTCGAGGCCCTTCAGCGGCGCGACTTGCTCAAAGCCGACCTTGCGCGACCAGGCATAGACTGCCGCTGCCTCGTAGCCGGTATCAATGCCGAGCCGCGCCACCATCATGAAGGCGCCGTTGGCATGCTGCCACGACCGGCCGAGCAAGGCGGTCAGCTTGTCCCAGGCGGCGGGATCGTCGGGCCCGCCCGGAATCACGATGTGATCGACAAGCCAGCTTTCCATGCCTCGGCCCCAGGCCCAGATGTCGACCTCGATCCGGTCCCTCTGGACGTCAGCGCCCGCAGTCAGGAACAGAGCGGCCATCGGCACGGTGCCCGGCTTCCACGCCTCGCGACGATCTGCCAGCCGCTGCCATTCCGGGGCATCGCCGCTCTCGACCCATGTCTCGCCCAGCAGCGTGTTGCGCGCCGCACGCAGCGTCTCGTCCGAGCCTTGCGCCGCGAGCCATTCCCGCGCGACGTCGGACCAGCTTTTCCACCCGAGCGGCGAATAGAGCGCCGAGAGGTGGAAGCCGATGGCCTTCGGATCCCTGGAAACCGCTGTTGCCCGCCATACGCCTTTGGCTAGCATCTCCGTCTTGTGGTGCTCGGCGATAGGGCGTTCGCAACCCTCGCAGTGATAGACGGCGGTTTCCGGCTTCCCCTTCGCCCAGCGCAGCCGCTCGAACTGCAGCCATTGCATCGCCCCGCAATGCGGGCAGGGCACGAAGTAGCGCCGCTGATCAGATGCCTCGAACTCGCGCTCGATGCGCGACAGCCCCCGGATCGTGGGGGTCGAGACCATGAACACCTTGCGTCGATGCGAGAAGGTCGTGGTCCGCGCCTCGGCCAGCGTGACTGGATCGCCCTCCTCGTCGGCCGAGGCTGGATAGGCGTCGACCTCGTCGAGGAATACATAGCGCGCGGGCATCGACCGCAGGCCGGTGGCCGAGTTTGCCCCGGTCAGCACCAGTATGCCGCCTGGGAATTCCTTCGACAGCATCGAGTTGCCCGCGTCGCGGGATCGCGCCGGGTTGACCCGTTCGCGCAGCGCCGGGCTGTCTGCGATCAGCGGGTCCAATCGGCCCCGCGAGGTGCGTTTCGCCAGTTCCAGGCTTGGCAGCACCGCGAGCATCGGCCCGGGGGAATGGTGGATGACGAAGCCGATCCAGTTGTTGCCTGCCTCGGTGGCCCCCACCTGTGCAGCCTTCATGAAGGTGATGCGCTGCGCCGGATGCCCGGGCGACAGCGCATCCATGATCTCGCGCAGGTAAGGCGCCCGGGCGGTGCGATACCGCCCCGGTTCCGCCGCGCCGCGCGAGGACAGCCAGCGATGCTGATCTGCCCATTCCGAGACCGTCAGGTTCGGATCGGGCCGCATCCCCTGCCGCCAGACCCGGAGCAGGTCCTCGGCCCCGTCGAAGCCGAGGTCGAGACCTGCGGTCAGATCGTTGTCGTCATCCTCATCATGCAAGCGAGACCCGGAGGTCGGCGAGGGCGTCGAGCTGTTCGCGGACATGGGCTTCCAGCACCCTCTGCATGATCGCGGTCTCGATCGTCACCGATGCCCCGGATTGCCGTTCCACCTCCGCCATGATCTGCGCCGCCATCAGCGCGGCCACCCGTCCGGGCCAGGTCACCCAGACATCCCGTTCCTGTCGCGCTAGGCGGAAGACAAGGGTCTCCGCCCTTGCACGGTCGACCAGCGTGCCCTTCTTCTTCTGGACCGCGATCTGCTTGTCCTGCGCGGCATAGACTGTCAGCAGCGTGCGCGCCTTGATGTAGGACGAGGTCTCGCCCGCACCGCTGGCTAGCCCATCCCCACCCAAGGACCGCCGCTGCTGGTCGGGGTCGGTCATCTCGGCCCGCCGCACATCCGAGGCCGCGGCGTTGATCGACCCGTCGTCATGGATCACCAGCCGCCCGTTCTTGCGCGCCTTCTGCACCCCGCCGCGAGAAAGGCCGGAATGGGCCGCGTACTCGCGTTCGCTCATGCCTTTCATCGCGCAGATGGTCCAATCAAGCTCATGATATCGCTTGGTATTCAGTTGATTAGACAGCGCGATAGAGCGAGTCTGATCTCGAGGAAACGATCGGTAATCCCCCCATTTTTGTGGGGGCTTGGTCGTAGAATTTACGCGGCCATTCTCAGTTTCTGTGCGGGTGTCATCCCGCCGTTGCCCATGTTTGGGCGCTCATTGTTGTAGGACCAGAGCCATTC
>NZ_JAGHRA010000024.1 GCF_017744015.1 Paracoccus sp. R12_2 | reverse complement strand
AAGCGACCAGCGCAGCCTGTGGAACTTGCCGCGCCCTACGTCATGCTTGCCGAAGACACCGCAAGCTACATCTCTGGAACGACCATCGCGGTTACGGGCGGAAAGCCGATGATGTGACGCAGTCGGGTACAACGGCTAACAGGGGCGTCGCAGTCTGCGCCCCAAGGTATCCGGCCGGGGTCCGCGGTCTTATTTGTCTCAATGGGCAGGGCACTTGCCCACCTTTGGTTCCGTCGCTGGAACGAGGTTCAGGACCCAATGAGTTCCACGTAGGGGCGTGATTCACGGTTCGAGAACCAAGCGGTAAGCACGTCTGATTTTTTCTGGATGACGGTTGTGCAGTTGGCACGCCCTGAGCCCCTCTATCCGAAGTCACGCTATTGCCTCACGGTATCGCCGACAGCAGTCTCTATCGCGCTTGAGCGTCTGGCGGCTTTGTCATACTCAGGCAGGATGCGTATTCTGTTTCTTGGCGATGTCATGGGGCGGGCCGGCCGCCGAGCGATCAGCGAGGGTCTTGCCGTGCTGCGAAAGCAGCTCAGGGCGGATTTTGTCATCGTGAATGCCGAGAACGCCAGTGGCGGACGCGGCGTCACTGCGGGCCACGCGCAGCTTCTTCTAGAAGCTGGGGCGGACTGCCTGACGCTGGGTGATCACGCCTTCGATCAAAAGGACATGCTGACCCATGTCGAGAAGGATCCCCGGATCCTTCGGCCGTTGAACTACGCCAAAGAGGCGCCCGGGCGCGGAGCGGGGGTATTCAGCGACGCGCGGGGGCGGAAGATCCTGGTCACGCAGGCGTTGGGTCAGGTGTTCATGTCGCGACCCTATGACGATCCGTTCTCGGCGCTGGATGGTGTCTTGCGGGCACACCCGCCGGGCGGCATGGTTCAGGCTGCCGTGGTCGATATCCATGCCGAGGCCACAAGCGAGAAGATGGCCATCGGCCATTTCTGCGACGGACGCGCCAGTCTGGTCGTTGGCACGCATACCCATGTTCCGACAGCGGATGCCCAGCTTCTGCCGCGGGGCACGGGCTATCTGACCGATGCCGGGATGTGCGGCGACTATGACAGCGTCATCGGAATGGAAAAGACCGAACCCATGCGCCGCTTTGTCACCGGCATGACGCGCGACCGTTTCAGCCCCGCCGAGGGCGAGGCGACGCTGTGCGGCGTGCTGGTCGAGACCGACGACCGGACAGGCCTGTCGCGGCGGATCGAGCCAGTGCGCGTGGGCGGTCGCCTGGCGCCCAGCCATTCGGCGAACCAGCCCGCCGAGGGCTGACATGAATTGCGTTCTTGCCTGCTTGCAGCGCCCCTTCGAATCGGCGCAAGATGCTGGCGGCGGGTCAGGATCTGACCGGAAATGCGAGATGTGAATGTTCGGAATTGAACTGACCGGAACCCTGTCTGCGGTCACCACGATCTTCATCATCGCCGGTATGTTGACCCTTTTCATCCGCGAGACCTATCCGCCCGAGGTGACGGCGATCCTTGGTGCGGTGGTGCTGCTTGCGTTCGGCATCCTTGATGTCGAACATGTCGCCGGCGTGCTGTCGAACCCGGCCCCATGGACCATCGCGTTCATGTTCATCATCGTCGGCGGACTGGTGCGGACCGGGGCGCTGGACTGGATCGGGCAGAACGCCGCGCGGCATGCGGGCACCCGGCCGTTGCTGACGCTGGGGCTGGTGTCCTGCGTGGTCTGTGCGATGTCGGCCTTCGTCAACAACACGCCGCTGGTCGTGGTGATGATGCCGATCTTCATGCAGCTTGCCAAGGAAATGGGAAGTTCTCCGTCCAAGCTGCTGATCCCATTGTCATATCTGTCGATCCTGGGCGGCACGATGACGATGATCGGCACCTCGACGAACCTGCTGGTGGATGGTGTCGCGCGCAGTTCCGGACTGGAGCCGTTCTCGATCTTCGAGATCACGCCGGTCGGCCTGCCCATGGCGATCGTGGGCGTGATCTATCTGCTGATCTTCGCCCCGCGTCTTTTGCCCGAGCGGGATTCGATGTCGCAGCTGATGTCCGGCCGTTCGAAGATGAAGTTCTTTACAGAAGTCGCGATCCCCGAGGATTCGGCGCTGATCGGCAAGACCCTGGACGAGGTGGATATCTTCACGCGTGATACGGCGCGCGTGATCGACGTGTTGCGCGGTGACGCATCGCTGCGTCGCGATCTTGCGGCCGTGCAGTTGGAGGCGGGCGACCGTGTGGTGCTGCGAACCCCAATGTCCGAGGTGCTGGGGCTGCAAAGCCACAAGGACCTGCGGATGGTGGACAAGCTGAGTTCGGTCCAGACATCGACCGTCGAGGTGCTGATCACACCCGGTTGCCACATGATCGGGCGCAGCCTTGGATCGATGCGTCTGCGCCGCCGCTATGGTGTCTATGTGCTGGCGGCGCACCGCAAGAACCAGAATATCGGCCGGCAGCTGGACGATCTTGTTGTCCGGGTGGGTGATACGCTGCTGCTTGAGGGCGCGCCGGCCGATATCCAGCGTCTGGCCAGCGACATGGAGATGGTCGAGGTTACCGCGCCGTCCGACCGCGCCTTCAGGCGCAAGCACGCACCGATCGTGGTGGCGACGCTGGCAGGGGTGGTCATCCTGTCTGCCTTCAACGTGGCGCCGATCCTGCTGCTGGCCTTTATCGGCGTGGCCGTGGTGCTGGGCACGCGCTGCATCGACGCGGACGAGGCGCTTGGCTTTGTCGATGGCCGGCTGATGGCGCTGATTTTCGCGATGCTGGCAGTCGGGGCGGGGCTGGAGAATTCGGGCGCCGTTGAACTGATCGTGACCCGTGTTGCGCCGTGGCTTGCCGAGATGCCGCATTGGGGGCTTGTCCTTGCGGTCTATCTTCTGGCGATGGCGCTGACCGAAACGGTGACCAACAATGCGGTGGCCGTGATCGTCACACCTGTCGCGATCTCGCTGGCCGGTCAACTGGGCGTCGATCCGCGCCCGCTGGTCATTGCCGTGATGATGGGCGCGTCCGCCAGTTTCGCGACCCCGATCGGGTATCAGACCAACACGCTTGTCTATGGTCCGGGCGGCTATCGCTTCGTCGATTTCATCAAGGTCGGCCTGCCGCTGAACCTGCTGATGGCGATCACGGCCTCGACCGTCATTCCGATCGTCTGGCCTCTTTAACACCTTGATATTCAAGGGTTGAGGTCTCTGCAATGCTGCCATGCAGCATTGCGGCTTGCGTGGATGCTGCGACTGCACAATATTCAGGGGCAGGGAGGAAACGGCTTTGTGCGATACAAGGAGTTTCCAAATGGCCAACACCGCAACCATCGAACGCAGGCCGCTTGCCGGAATCGGCGCCGCATTGGCGGCACCCTTTATTGCGACCGGGCGCTTTCTCGTGCATCTGGCCGAGTCAGGTCCGCGCATGCGTGCCCTCGAACATCTGCACCGCATCAGCGATGAGGAACTGGCGGCACACGGGCTGACCCGCGAAGGCGAGATCCGCCGTATTCTGGGGATCAACGCCGCGATCTGACCAACGCGATCTGACCAACTGGTTCGCTCAGGAATGCGCATCATCTGTCTGCGTCGGCAACAATGCCGGCGCTTTTTTTGCGGGTCGGCCGGCTCGTCCGCTACTGAAGCGGCCAGACAATCAGCAGGATCGGGATCGAGACGGCCAGAACGATCCCCTCCAGCGGCAGGCCCATCCGCCAGTAGTCGCCGAAGCGATAATCCCCGGGTCCAAGGATCAGCGTGTTGTTCTGGTGCCCGATCGGGGTCAGGAACGCACATGCGGCCGAGACAGCGACCCCCATCAGGAAGGCGTCGGGCTGCACCTCCAGCTGCTGCGCCAAGCGGATGCCGACGGGGGCTGCGATGATTGTCGTGGCGTTGTTGTTCAGCACGTCCGACAGGAACATCGTGGCCATCATCAGAAGCAGCAGCGCGATCCAGGCCGGATAGCCGTCGGTTGCCCGCGCCAGCAGCCCCGCGATCAGAGCCGTGCCGCCGGTTTCGTCCAGCGCCAGGCCCAACGGGATCATCGACCCCAACAGAACCACCACCGGCCAATCCACATGATCGTAAAGCTCGTTGATCGACAGGACGCCGGTCAGCACATAGGCGATCACGACGCAGCCAAGCGCGATGGGCATGCTGACCCAGCCAAGGCTGGTGGCCAGAACCGCCAGCGCGAACAGCAGGATCGCGCTGAGCATGTGGCCTTCGCGTTGCACCGGCAGGCTGCCGCCATCAAGCCGAAGGACGCCGGACGCGCGCAGCACATCCTCGGCCCGGCTCTCGGGGACCAGCAACAACAACATGTCGCCCGCCGCGATCTGTTGACGCGACAGCGCGTCGCGCAGCGCCACGCCGCGCCGTCGCATGCCGATCAGCACACTGTCATAGCGATTGACCAGGCCAAAGGACTGGGCGTTGCGGTCGATGATCTCTGATCCGACCGGGACCAGGCATTCGATCAGGCTCTGGCCTTCGGAATCCTTTCGTGCCCGCGGCTCCAACCGGCCGTCGGGAAAGGCAAGTTTCTCGGCGGATCGGTATTCGTCCAGCGCGGCAGGACCGGCGCGCACCAGCAGCACATCGCCTTGCGCGAGCGTCAGTTCGTCAAGCTGGTCCACAACGGGGTGGCCGTGACGCATGATTCCGACCAGTCGCACACCGGCCTTCTGCGCGATTTCGCGAAGGTCGGCGACCCGTTGCCCCACGGCGTTACTGGCCTCGATCACGACCAGCCGCGCAAGATAGCGGCGCGGACGATCGCCACCGCCGGCACCCTCGGGGCGACGGACCGGGATCAGCCGCCAACCTATCAGGGCGATGAACGCGATGCCGGCGGTCGCGACAGCGGCGCCGACAGGCAGGAAATCGAACATCCGGTAAGGTTCTCCCAGCACCTGGCTGCGATAGCTGGACACGATCAGGTTCGGCGGTGTCCCGATCAGCGTCAGCATCCCGCCAAGGATGGTGGCGAAGGCAAGCGGCATCAGCGTAAGTCCGGCCGCTCGACCGGCCTTGCGTGCCGTCTGCAGATCGACCGGCATCAGCATGGCCAGCGCGGCGATGTTGTTCATGAAACCCGAAAGCAGACCGCCGACACTGCCGAACAGCAAAATATGCCCGGTCGTCGAGCGCCCGTCGCGCGCCAGCATCCGCGTCAGCCGCGAGACGGCGCCGGACCTGCTCAGCCCCGCGGTTGCGATCAGCACCAGCGCGACGATCATGGTGGTCGGGTTGCCGAAGCCGGAAAAAGCCTGCCCGGCGGGCACGACGCCGCACAGCACCGCCGTCATCAGGCCCGCGAAGGCCACCAGGTCGTGTCGCCAGCGTCCCCAGAACATGAACGCCATCATCAGCGCGAAGATCGAGAAGAGCGTGATCTGAGAGGGTGTCATGTGCATCTCTTGCCGACGTGCAGAGGGGCAACGCACGGCTTACCCATCGGGTTCGTCTTGCGATGGTGCATGACACTGGACTAAAAGCGCCCGAATCCGGATTTCACAGTTATCGAGGGATCACGACCATGGCAGGTCATTCCAAATGGGCCAATATCCAGCATCGCAAGGGTCGTCAGGACGCCGCGCGGTCAAAGCTGTTTTCCAAGCTCTCGAAGGAAATCACCGTCGCCGCCAAGATGGGGGACCCCGATCCCGACAAGAATCCGCGTCTGCGTCTGGCGGTCAAAGAGGCCAAGTCGAGTTCCGTCCCCAAGGACGTGATCGACCGCGCCATCAAGAAATCGCAGGGCGGCGATGCCGAGAACTATGAAGAGATCCGCTATGAGGGTTACGGCCCGAACGGAATCGCGCTGGTGGTCGAGGCCATGACCGACAATCGCAACCGCACTGCATCCAACGTGCGCAGCTATTTCACCAAGTCGGGCGGCGACCTGGGTCAGACCGGCTCGGTCAGCTTCATGTTCGACCGGGTGGGCGAGATCGTCTATCCTGCCTCGGCAGGCGACGCCGACACGGTGATGCTGGCCGCGATCGAGGCCGGGGCGACGGATGTCGAAAGCGATGAGGATGGTCACTGGATCTATTGCGCCGACACCGACCTGAACGATGTCGCGACCGCGCTGGAGGCCGCGCTTGGCGAATCCGAGACCACGAAGCTGATCTGGAAACCGCAGGCGCCGACGGAAATCTCTGATGTCGAGACGGCTCAGAAGCTGATGAAGCTGATCGACGCGCTGGAGGATGATGACGACGTGCAGAACGTCACCGGCAATTTCGATCTGTCGGAGACGGTGGCCGCACAGCTGTAAGCTGTGCGGTTCCTTGCCTGGGGCGATGGCCGGGGGCGGTGCCCCCGGCGTTCGCGCCGCATCTGCTTCAGGTCTTTTGCGTGCCGTCGCGCGGCGGGCTGTCTGTGCCTGCCGCACGGTCCTGCGCCGGTAGCAGGCTGACCCTGGCGGCGCGTCTGATCGCGGTGGTGAGCGGTGACAAGGCATCGGCGGCGATCCGGGCGACCTGCCAGACAAGGCCGATGTCCAGCGGAAGATCCGGAGCAAGGTCCACAAGCCGTCCGCTGGCGAGATCGCCAGCGATCATCGCCTCGGGGTTCATCCCCCAGCCGATCCCGAGGCGTGTGGCCTCGGCAAAGCCCTGCGACGACGGGATGCGGTGAAATTGCAGGGCAAGCTTGTGGTCAAGCCGCGTGGCGACCCAGCGATCCTGCAGGCCGTCCTTTGAATTGAAGCGCAGCGCGGGAGCGCGCGACAGGGTGTCAGCATCGATGCCGCCGCGGAAATGGCGGGCGACGAAATCCGGACTGGCCGTCGCGCGATAGCGCATGCGCCCCAGCGGAAAAATGTCGCAACCGGGCACCGGCGTGGCCGCGGCCGTGATCGCTGCCGCGACGCGACCGCTGCGCAGCCAATCCTGCGCGTGGTCCTGATCGTCGATGATCAGGTCGATCAGACCGGGCGCGGCGGCCAGCGGCGCCATCGCCCAGCTTGCAAGGCTGTCCGCGTTGATGGCGATGTCCAGAACCGGCAATCCGGTGTCGCTGCCCCCATCAGTGCCGATTCCATCAATCGGACCTGATCCAGATGCGTCGCCAGCCGCAATCCCGCAGGCGTTCCGCGCAGCGGTGGTCCGCGATCGATCAGAACCGACCCGCAACGTTCCTCCAGCAGGCGGATGCGCTGCGAGATCGCCGACGGTGTCACCGACAATGCATGGGCCGCCGCCTCGAATGAACCGCGCCGCAAGATTTCGGCAAGGGCGTGCAGGGCGCGGTAATCCAGCATTAGCGATACTTCATCCGGATTAGGTCAATTCACTTCAATTAATTCGCAGACCATGGCATCGGCAAGCTCGGAGGTGCCAATGTCGTCTTTTATTGCGGGTCTCGGGACCGGGTTGTCGCTGATCGTGGCGATCGGATCCCAGAACGCTTTCGTTCTCAGGCAGGGGCTGCTTGGCCGCCATGTGTTTGCGGTCTGCCTGTTCTGTGCCGCCTCGGATGCCGCGCTGATCACGCTGGGTGTGACCGGCATGGCCCGTCTGGGGGACTGGCTTCCCTGGCTGGTGCCTGCGATGCGCTGGGGCGGGGTGGTATTCCTGTTCTGTTATGGGCTGGTGTCGTTCCGTTCGGCGTGGCGCGGCGGCGCGGCGCTGCGGCCACAGGGGCAGGGCGCGGCGCTGGCGCCGACGCTGGTGACCGTCGCGGCGCTGACCTGGCTGAACCCGCATGTCTGGTTGGACACTGTGGTGCTGCTGGGGGCGATATCGGCGCAGTGGCCGAATCGGGCGATGTTCGCCTTCGGGGCGGTCAGCGGATCGTTCCTGTTCTTCTTCGCGCTGGGATATGGGGCGCGGCTTTTGGCGCCGTTCTTCGCCCGGCCACGCGCGTGGCAGGTGCTTGATGTGATGGTCGGTGCGGTGATGTGGGTAATCGCCTGGCGGCTGGCGATTGGGTGACAGACTTGCGGCGGGCCGCGAAATCAGTCATTTGCAGATAATGCAATTCGATCCGGAAACCCGCAGCGACGTGATCGGCATCGGCTGGATGCTGCTGACGGGGCTGTGCTTCGTCGCGGTGAATGGAATCGTTCGTGGCCTTGACGGTGCTCTGCCGGCGCCTCAGGCAGCCTTTATCCGGTTCCTTTTCGGGCTGGCCTTCCTGACCCCGATCCTGCTGCCGGCGCTGCGGCGCGGTTTTTCCGGTCATGTCTGGGTCATGTTCGGGTTGCGCGGCGCGCTGCATGTCATCGCCGTCGTCGCGTGGTTCTATGCGATGTCGCGGATCACCGTGGCCGAGGTGACGGCGATCGGCTTTCTCAATCCGATCATGGTGACCCTGGGTGCGGCGCTGTTCCTGGGGGAAAAGCTGGCGGCGCGACGCATCGCGGCAGTCTGCGTCGCACTGGTCGGCGCGATGATCGTGCTGCGACCGGGGATCCGGCCGCTGGACCCGGGCCATGTGTCCCAGGTTGCCGCGGCGATAGCTTTCGGAGCGTCCTATCTGGTGGCCAAGCGCCTTTCGGGCCGTGTGCCGGCCGCGGTCGTGGTCGCGATGATGTCGCTGACGGTATCCATCGGCCTGGCGCCTCTGGCATGGGCGGTGTGGGTGCCGCCCAGCCTGTCACAGGTCATCTGGCTGGCGCTGGTGGCCGTCTTTGCGACATTGGGTCACTATGCGATGACCCGCGCCTTTGCCGCCGCGCCCCTGACGGTGACCCAGCCGGTCACCTTCCTTCAACTGATCTGGGCCAGCCTACTTGGCGTTTTCGTGTTCCACGAACCGCTGGACATCTGGGTGATCACGGGGGGCGGCATGATGATCGGCGCGATCAGCTATATCACCTGGCGCGAGGCGCAGAAGCGCGTGACGACGATCACGCCTCCGGTCAGCGCCACCAAGGCCTGACAGGGGGCGGGTCGACCTCATGGCGCGGGCGTCGCTGAAACGCCCGCAGCCGTTGCCTACTTGGCTTCGTTGAAGACCTGACGGCGCGCTTCGGTCATCATCTCGGCCATCTTGGCGCGGATCGCGGCGGCGTCCACCTGACCTTCCAGATCGCCGGCAAGCTTGCGGAACACGTCCTCGTCGCCGGCTTCCTCGAAGTCGGAGGTGACGACGGTCATGGCATAGCTGCGGGCCTCTTCGCCGGATTTGCCCAGTATTTCGGCGGCCCATTCGCCAAGCAGGCGGTTGCGCCGTGCCTCGGCCTTGAAGCGCAGGTCGGCGTCGTGGGCAAACTTGGCCTCGTAGGCGCGTTCGCGATCGTCGAAAAGGGACATGCATGGCCTCCTGTGTCGGTTGCGAATTGATATGCCCACTGAATGGCTTTGCCGCAACCCTGTATTGCCCATCGGTCCGGTTCTGCGCTAAGGCGCATGGCAGTCAGATGCGAAAGGATGGCCCGTCATGGCTCCGCGGCGCAAGAAAGTTTACGAAGGCAAGGCGAAGATCCTTTACGAAGGCACCGAGCCGGGTACGCTGGTGCAGTATTTCAAGGATGATGCCACTGCGTTCAATGCCCAGAAGAGGGCCACGATCGAAGGCAAGGGCGTCCTGAACAACCGCCTGTCCGAGTTCTTCATGAACGGGCTGACGAATATCGGCGTGCCCAACCACTTCATCCGCCGCATCAACATGCGCGAGCAGCTGATCCGTCAGGTCGAGATCATCCCGCTCGAGGTGATCGTGCGCAATTTCGCCGCCGGTTCCTTGTCCAAGCGGCTTGGAATCGAAGAAGGCACGATGCTGCCGCGCCCCATCGTCGAATACAGCTTCAAGAACGACGAGCTGGGCGACCCGATGGTGTCCGAGGAATACATCGTCGCCTTCGGATGGGCGAGCCAGCAGGATCTGGACGATATGGTGTCGCTTGCGCTGCGCGTGAACGATTTCCTGTCGGGCGTCTTCTACGGTGTCGGCATCAAGCTGATCGACTTCAAGATCGAGATCGGTCGCGTCTGGGACAACGACTTCATGCGCCTGATCGTCGCCGATGAGATCAGCCCCGACAGCTGCCGCCTGTGGGATGTCAAGACCGGCCAGAAACTGGATAAGGACGTGTTCCGCCGCGATCTGGGCAACCTGACCGACGCCTATACCGAGGTGGCACGACGTCTGGGCCTGATGCCCGCCAATACCACCAGCCTCAAGCCGACCGCGATCAACTGAAGGAAGCCCCGATGACAGCCCCCCTCAAGGCCCGTGTCACCATCATGCTGAAAGACGGCGTTCTGGACCCGCAGGGCGAGGCTATCCGCCACGCCTTGGGGGGGCTGGGCCATACGGGCGTTTCCGGCGTGCGTCAGGGAAAGCTGATCGAGCTGGACCTCGAGGCCACCGACCCCGAGGCCGCACGGGCCGAAGTCGCGCGCATGTGCGAGGGGCTGCTGGCCAACACCGTGATTGAAAAATACTCGATCGAGATCGCCTGACGCAAGGTCAGCGCGGTTCGGCGGTGTGCAAGCTGCGCGGAACCCGTTGCAATCGTCACGCAATTGTCGCCCAATGCACGGATGCAAAGCCAGACGCAAACAGCCCCTGACGAAACTGCCCCGGTCATCCAGATCACCGGCCTGCACAAGGCCTATGGCCAGCTAGAGGTCCTGAAGGGCGTGTCCCTGACCGCACCGCGTGGCAACGTCATCAGCCTGATCGGGTCGTCCGGATCGGGCAAGTCCACCTTGTTGCGCTGCTGCAACCTGCTGGAAAACAGCCAGCAGGGCCAGATCCTGTTCGATGGCGAGGCCGTGCGCTGGAAAGGGCAGGGGGCGAACCGCCATCCTGCTGACCGCGCACAGGTGACGCGGTTCCGCACGAACCTGTCGATGGTGTTCCAGCAGTTCAACCTGTGGTCCCACATGACGATCCTGCAGAACGTCATGGAGGCGCCGGTGACCGTGCTGGGCGAGGATCGGGCCGAGGTCGAACAGCGGGCCCGCGCGCTGCTGGCCAAGGTGGGCATCGGTGACAAATGCGAGGCGTGGCCCGCGCAGTTGTCGGGCGGGCAGCAACAGCGCGCGGCGATCGCGCGCGCCCTGTGCATGCAGCCCCGTGCGCTGCTGTTCGATGAGCCGACCAGCGCCCTGGACCCGGAACTGCAGCAAGAGGTGGTCAAGGTCATCAAGGATCTGGCGGGCGAACACCGGACCATGCTGATCGTCACCCACGACATGCGGTTGGCCGCGGATGTCAGCGACCATGTCGTGTTCCTGCATCAGGGCGTGATCTGCGAGGAAGGTCCGCCGGATACCTTGTTCGGCAATCCCCAGAGCGAGCGGCTGCAACAGTTCCTCAGCGCCACGATGGCTGCCTGAGGATTCCGACACACAATCAAGACAAGCACCCCCAACAAAAAAAGACGACCAACAGGAGCATGAAATATGAAAAGACTGATCCTTACCGCCGCCGTGCTGGGCCTGACCGCCGGAGCCGGCTTTTCGCAGACGGTTCGCCTTGGGACCGAGGGCGCGTATCCTCCGTACAACTTCATCAACGATTCCGGCGAGGTCGACGGGTTCGAACGCGAGCTTGGCGATGAAATCTGTGCGCGCGCCGAACTGGACTGCACCTGGGTCACGAATGACTGGGATTCGATCATCCCGAACCTTGTGTCGGGCAACTACGACACGATCATGGCCGGGATGAGCATAACCCCCGAACGCGAAGAAGTGATCGCCTTTACGCAGAACTATATTCCGCCGGTCCCTTCGGCGTATGTCGGGCTGACGCCCGATGTGGATGTGGAAACTGGCGTCGTTGCGGCGCAGACCGGGACCATCCAGGCGGGCCATGTGGCCGAAACCGGCGCGACCTTGCTGGAATACGCCACCCCTGACGAAACGCTGGCTGCGGTCCGCAACGGCGAGGCTGACGCGGTTCTGGCCGACAAGGACTTTCTTGCGCCCTTCGTCAATGAATCGGGCGGAGAACTGGTCTGGGTCGGCGAAGATGTCGTTCTGGGCAACGGGATCGGGGTCGGCCTGCGGCAGTCGGATACCGAGCTTCGTGACAAGCTGGACGGCGTGATCTCGGCCATGAAGGAAGATGGCAGCCTGAACGACATGATCAAGAAGTGGTTCGGCGAAGACGCGCAGACCTACGAATGACAACCCGGCCGTCGCGCGCAGGTCGTCGCGCGACGGCCAAGGGTAGCCTGTGATGCTGTCGCAATGTTCTGATCCCGCCGCGCTGGAGGGCGTGCCCTGGCTGATGTGCTACCTGACATCGGGCAAGCACATGCTGTTCTATGCCAGTTTCGGCACCGTGCTGCTGCTGCTGGCGATCACGGCCCCCGTCGCGCTGCTGTTCGGCTTCGGTGGGGCGTTGGCGTCGCGGTCCCGCATTCCGCCGCTGCGCTGGATCGGGCGGCTGTACACCTCGATGGTGCGCGGGGTTCCGGACATCATCTTCTTCCTGTTCGTGCCCATCGCGCTGGATCAGGGGCTGGAATGGCTGCGCCACCAGTATCTGTGCGACGGCGATGCACCGGTCAGGCAGGGCAACGATTTCGTGGTCTGTGCCGCCGCCAAGCTGCCGCTGTCCACCAGCCCGCAATGGATCCACGAAGCCTATGGTTTTGCCCTTGCCGTGGTCGCCTTCGCCGTCGTCTTCGGTGCGTTCGCCGCGAATGTGCTGCACGGCGCGATGCAGGCCGTGCCGCGCGCCCAGCTTGAGACGGCAGAAGCCTACGGAATGAACGCGCGCCAGGTGTCGCGCCGGGTGCTGATTCCGCAGATGTGGACCTATGCGATCCCCGGTCTGTCCAATCTCTGGATGATCCTGATCAAGGCGACACCGCTTCTGTTCCTGCTGGGGGTCGAGGACATCGTCTATTGGGCGCGGGAACTGGGCGGCGCCAAGACCAGCGCCTTCACCTATCCGCATCCCGACTGGCGGATCTATTATTTCCTTGCGATCCTCGTCTTCTATCTGCTGATGACCTGGATCTCCGAGACGGTCATCGCACGGCTGACACGGCGACTTTCCGCGGGCCAGGCCACGATGGGTGGCGAGGCCATGCGCAAGGAGGCCGCATGACCTGCGCCGAGACAATCACCAGCTATGCGCTGCGGTCGATCGGGATCGGCGAACGCCTGCTGCCGCGCACGGATTTCGACCTGTGCCAGCAGATCACGCTGATCGGGTCGGGGCTGATCTGGAACCTGTATTTCGCAAGCCTGGCGCTGTTCTTCGGCTTCTTCTTCGCGACCGGGATTGCGATGGCAAAGGCCAGCGGGAACGCTTTTCTGCGCAGGCCGGCCGACGCCTTCATCTTCTTGTTCCGTGGCAGCCCGCTGTTCATCCAGTTCTTTCTGGCCTACGAGGCGCTGGTTCTGCTGCCGCGCGCGGGGATTGACGTGTTCGGAATGACCGTCGCGACAAGCTGGCTGACCAAGGCCTGGGCCGGGGCATTGATCGTGCTGATCCTGAACACGACCGCATACTCCGCCCAGATCTTTCACGGCGCCTTGATGTCCGTGCCCAAGGGCGATCTCGAGGCTGCGGATGCCTATGGTCTGGCGGGCTGGGTCAAGTTCCGTCGGGTGGTCTGGCCCACCATGCTGCGGCTTGCCTGGCCGTCCTATACCAACGAGGCGATCTTCCTGTTCCATGCCACGACGCTGGTGTTCTTTTCCGGCTTCCCGGCCTTCCAGCAGCGTGGCGACAGCCTGTATTACGCGACCTACTTTGCCGACAAGACCTTCAACCCGTTCGTGGCCTACCCGATCGTGGCAGGATATTTCGTCTTGTTCACATTGATCCTCATCGGGCTGTTCGGCATGGTGAACCGACGCTTGAACCAGCATCTTCCGGGCGCGGTCAAGCGGTTGAAATATCGCCCGCAACTGGTGAGATAAATGGACTGGCTGAGAGAGCATCCCGACGTCAAGACGATCCGCGTGGCCGCCGCCGACCTGAACGGGGTGGCCCGGGGCAAGCGGATGCCGGCGCGATTTGCGCAGAAGCTGTTCGAAGAGGGCACGAAGTTTCCCTTCTCGGTGATGAATCTGGATATCTGGGGCGAGGATATCGAAGACAGCCCGCTGGTCTTTGAATCCGGCGATCCCGACGGCCTGCTGATGCCCACCGATCGCGGCTTCATGCCGATGCCTTGGCTGGAGGCTCCGACCGGGCTGCTGCCCTTGTGGATGTTCCATCCCGATGGACGGCCCTATGAGGGCGATCCACGCCAGGCGCTGGCCCGTGTCGTGGACCGCTATGACGCGGCCGGTCTGAAGGCCGTGGTCGCCACCGAGCTGGAATTTTTCCTCATCGACGATTCGGGGCGCACTTTGCGCGTTCCGCCCAGCCCACGTTCCGGCAAGCGTCGCACCGGGGGCGAGGTTCTGTCCTTGCGCGCCCTTGATGCGTTCGATCAGTTCTTCTCGACCCTCTACGAGGCGTGCGAGATGATGGACATTCCCGCCGACACCTCGATTTCCGAGGCCGGGCCGGGCCAGTTCGAGATCAACCTGATGCATCAGGCCGATCCGCTGAAGGCCGCCGACGACACCTGGCTGTTCAAGATGCTGGTGAAAGGCGTGGCACGATCCTACGGTTTCGCGGCCAGCTTCATGGCCAAGCCCTATGATGCGTGGCCGGGGAACGGGATGCACATGCATTTCTCGGTCCTGACGAAGAACGGCGAGAACATCTTCGACAATGGCGGCGAGGAGGGTACCGAGGCGCTGCGTCACGCCGTCGCCGGATGTCTGCGCGCCATGCCGGGATCGACGCTGCTGTTCGCCCCGCACGAGAATTCCTATGACAGGCTGGTGCCGAACGCCCACGCGCCGACCGGGATCGGGTGGGCCTATGAAAACCGCACCGCCGCGATCCGCATTCCTTCATCCGGCCCGAAGGCGCGTCGCATCGAACATCGGGTGGCTGGCGGAGACGTGAACCCGTACCTGACCGTCGCCGCGATCTTGGGTGCCGCGCTGGACGGGATCGAGGACAGGCTGGAAGCGCCGGCCCCGTTCAAGGGCAACGCCTACGACCAGCAACTGGCGCAGCTGCCCGGCGATTGGGGCGCCGCGATCGAGGCCTTCGACAAATGCCCCGAGATCCGGCGCATCTTTCCCGAACATCTGGTCGAGAACTATCTGATGACCAAACGGCAAGAACTGCACTACATGGCCGAATTGTCGGATGAAGAGACTGTCGAACTGTATCTGGACACCGTCTAGCGCGGGTTCGGCAGTTTCCTGAGGCAACGGAGCGGCGACGCGCGCTGGATCCCGCTTGTCCGTGTGACGGCGGGGTCTATCAGGGATATGTCGCGGGCCGTGACATTGTCGTCCGGGGCGCACGCGGCTTGGCTGCGCCCGGTCTCTGACAAAGGGGGGAATGGTGGGTGATAACGGATTTGAACCGCTGACATCTTCGATGTGAACGAAGCGCTCTACCGCTGAGCTAATCACCCGGTGGACGGGCTTTTAGCGGCAGGGTGACAGCGATGCAAGGGCCAATCCGTTATTTTGCTGTTGCCGGTCCGACGGCGCCGACAGGCGTCGCAATCGCGGATTTGCGGCGCAGGCGCAGGGTGATCACGTCGCCCCCCCGAAGGTCCTTTTCAAGATTGACGCGCGCCCGTCCCAGCGGCGGCACCGCAAGGGTGTGACCAGCGGACAGCGCCTCGCCCAACTGTTCCAAGGTTGCTTCGATGATTGGCCGGGCTTCGGATTTCCGGACGCCGGTGGCCGCGACGACTCGGTCGACGAAATCCTTTTTCTGCACCACCATCGCGGGTTGCGGTTCGTTGCGATGATCGCCGGACCGCATCTTGCGGCGATCTTGCTCCGCAGGATTGTCTGCCATGATTTCCCCCCCCAAAGGTGTGCTGCTCGAACCCTTCAAAACTGAGGCTCAATTGACGTTACGTCAACATCTAAAGCGGGGCAACCGAATGAAATTAAAAGGCCGAACCAGACGATTTCCGGTTCGGCCCTAAATGTCAGAAGGTCACGTGGTGCGACGCTTGGGTCAGTGCGCGACGGTGCTGCCCGTCGCCCCGCCGCCGTCGCGGGCAGCGATCCGGGCGGCTTCGGCGGCCGCCTCTTCGGCCGCCTCATCCCATTCGACAGGCTCCGGCATGCGCACCAGCGCATGTTTCAGAACCTCGCGCACGTTGCCGACCGGAATGATCTTCAGACCCGTCTTCACATTGTCCGGGATCTCGACAAGATCCTTTTCGTTGTCGGCGGGGATGAGAACCGTCTTGATGCCGCCGCGCAGGGCCGCCAACAGCTTCTCCTTGAGGCCGCCGATGGCCAGGACATTGCCGCGCAGGGTCACTTCGCCGGTCATGGCGACATCCTTGCGGACCGGGATGCCGGTCATCACCGACACAACGCTGGTCACCATCGCGATACCTGCGGACGGGCCGTCCTTGGGGGTCGCCCCTTCGGGGACGTGCACATGGATGTCACGCTTGTCGAACTCGGGCGGCTTCACACCGATTTCTGGGGAAACAGACCGCACGAAGCTGGATGCCGCGTCGATCGATTCCTTCATCACGTCGCCCAGCTTGCCGGTCGTCTTCATCCGGCCCTTGCCCGGCAGGCGCAGCGCCTCGATCTGCAACAGGTCGCCCCCGACCGAGGTCCAGGCCAGACCGGTTACGACACCAACCTGATCATCCTTCTCGGCCAGACCGTAGCGGTGCCGGCGAACGCCCAGATATTCCTCGGCCTTCTCTGGCGTCACCTCGACCGACTTGACCTTGCCCTTCAGGATCTCGGTCACGGCCTTCCGGGCCAGCTTGGCGATCTCGCGTTCCAGCGACCGCACGCCCGCCTCGCGGGTGTAGTAGCGGATCACATGGGTCAGCGCGTCGTCGCCGATGCTGAATTCACCCTTGCGCAGGCCGTTGGCCTTGATCTGCTTTTCCACCAGATGCTGTTTTGCGATCTCGCGCTTTTCGTCCTCGGTGTAGCCCGACAGCGGGATGATCTCCATCCGGTCCAGCAGCGGTCCGGGCATATTGTAGCTGTTGGCCGTGGTCACGAACATGACGTTAGACAGGTCGTATTCCACTTCCAGATAGTGGTCCACGAAGGTCGAGTTCTGTTCGGGGTCAAGTACCTCCAGCATCGCGCTGGCCGGATCGCCGCGAAAATCCTGACCCATCTTGTCGATCTCATCCAGCAGGATCAGCGGATTGGTGGTCTTGGCCTTCTTCAGCGCCTGGATGATCTTGCCCGGCATCGAGCCGATATAGGTGCGCCGGTGTCCGCGGATCTCGGATTCGTCGCGCACACCGCCCAGACTGATGCGGATAAATTCGCGACCCGTGGCCTTCGCGACCGAACGCCCCAACGAGGTCTTGCCCACGCCCGGAGGGCCGACAAGGCACAGGATCGGGCCCTTCAGCTTCTGGCTGCGCGACTGCACGGCCAGGTATTCCACGATGCGTTCCTTGACCTTCTCGAGGCCGTAATGATCGGCGTCCAGCACCTGTTCAGCGCGGCCCAGATCCTTCTTGGTGCGCGACTTCACGCCCCATGGCAGCGCCAGCAGCCAGTCCAGATAGTTGCGGCTGACCGTCGCCTCGGCCGACATCGGCGACATCGACTTCAGCTTCTTCAGCTCGGATTCGGCCTTTTCGCGGGCTTCCTTGCTGAACTTGGTCTGTTCGATCTTTTCTTCCAGTTCGGCGATCTCGTTCTGATCCTCGCCGTCGCCCAGTTCCTTCTGAATGGCCTTCATCTGCTCATTCAGATAGTACTCGCGCTGGGTCTTCTCCATCTGCGTCTTGACGCGGGACTTGATCTTCTTCTCGACCTGCAGGACCGACATTTCGCCCTGCATGTGGGAATAGACCTTTTCCAGCCGTTCCGAGATGTCCAGCGTGTCCAGCAGATCCTGTTTTCGGTCCAGATCGATGCCCATGTGGCCCGCGACAAGGTCTGCCAGCTTGCCGGGTTCCTTGGCCTCGGATACGGCGCTGACGACTTCTTCGGGGATGTTCTTGCGAACCTTCACGTACCGCTCGAATTCCTCGGCGACGGTACGGACAAGGGCGGTCACCGTCGCCTCGTCACCGGTGGTTTCGGGCAGCGCCACGGCGGCGGCCTCGAAATGTTCGTCGTTGTCCACGAACCCGGTGATCTCGACGCGCTCCTGACCTTCGACCAGCACCTTCACCGTGCCGTCCGGCAGTTTCAGCAGTTGCAGCACATTGGCAAGCACACCGGTGCGATAGATCCCATCCTCGGTGGGTTCGTCCACCGACGCATCCTTCTGTGCCGCCAGCAGAATCGGGCTGTCCGATTCCATTACCGTTTCCAGTGCGCGCACCGATTTGTCGCGCCCCACGAACAGCGGCACGATCATGTGAGGAAAGACCACGATGTCGCGCAAAGGCAGCACCGGATAGGTCTGAGAAGCGAATTCGTTCATGCTTTGCATTCCTTTCCTGCCCGAAGCCGTGGCCCCGTCATGGCGACGCACGGCCCCTGCATCGCGTCAATCTAAGGGGCCGGGCGGCGGCATTCAATATGACCCCGAGAATACCATATATTTCGCTGTCGCGCGCCGGAAACACCAATTGCTGCGGCGGCGCGAGGTCGAAAGGCGCGCTACCTGGGTATCACGATCTCGGCACGCAGCCCGCCAAGGCGCCCGCCGCGGCCAAGCCGCAACTGGCCGCCATGCGCGCGCGCGACGTCTGCTGCTATGGCAAGGCCCAGGCCCGCGCCCTGGCCCCTGTTGCGGGTCCGTGCCGGGTCCAGGCGTGTAAAGGGCCGCATCGCGGCATCCAGATTGTCGTCGGGAATGCCGGGTCCGTCATCCTCGACGCCGACGCGCAGGCTGCGTGGCCCAAGCGTGGCATCCAGTTCCGCGCGCGTGCCATAGCGCACCGCGTTGCCGATCAGGTTCTCCAGCGCGCGGCGCAGCATGTCGGGCCGAAACGTGGCCGCGCCGGCAGCATCGCCCTCAAGCGACAGAACGGACACGTTCTGGCCGGCGCGCTGCGCATCCGATACGACGCCGCGCAGAAAATCCAGTGCGGCGACCGTCTCGGGCGGACTGTCCTGCGCCTCGTCACGGGCATAGTCCAGAAATGCGTCCACCATCCGGTTCATTTCCGCGATATCAACCTCCATCGCGGATATCTCTTCGGCGTCCGGCGGCGTGTCCGACGACATCATCGAAAGCCCCAGCCGCAGGCGGGTCAACGGCGTGCGCAGGTCATGGCTGATGCCTGACATCATCATCTTGCGCTGTTCGTTCTGCCTTTCCAGACGGTTCCGCATGTCCAGAAACGCGGTTCCGGCGCTGCGCACCTCGACCGCACCACCGGGACGATAGGGCAGGATCCGGCCTTTCCCATATTCCTCGGCTGCATGGGCCAGGCGTCGGATCGGGCGCAGCTGGTTGCGCAGAAAGACTGTGGCGATGCCGCTCATCAGCAGCGATGTGAAGACCATCAGGACCAGCAACTGATGCGGGTTCGAGGCGCTGACACGTTTCCGGTCGAACGCCACCGAATAGGGGCCGAAACGCCCTTCCATCACCACGTCCACCCGCTTGTCGTCGGTCGCCAGATCGATCGACATGATCTGGGGCAGGGTGGCACGCAGTTCCTCGATCACGACACGTCCCGAAAAATCATAGAACAGACGTTGGTCGTCCTGCCCGGGCTGCGCCGGCATCTGCAGCGACAACTCCAGCGGCGTCGCGACCGCACGCCCCGCCAGCAGCGCCAGCGCGGCATTGTCGGATTGCGTCATGCGCTGCGCGACGAATCCCAACTCTCGCGCCATGCTGGAGGTCATCTGCCGCGTCACACCTTCGAAGTGGCGCTGCAGGAACATGATGCTGACCACCAGCGTCACCACGACGACCGGAAGAAACAGGATCAGTGCCGCGCGGCCATACAGCCCGCGTGGCAACAGCCATCTTGGAATTTGCGCTTCGCCGTTATTGGACATGGAAACACCGCCTGACGCGGGATAGGCTAGCCGCATGAGCCCCCGGACGAAAGAGCCCCGCAGCATTCTGGCCCCCAACCCGTCCGCCCTGACCGGGCCGGGGACCAACAGCTTCCTGATCGGTCGCGACGACGTCGCCGTGATCGATCCCGGCCCGGACGACGACGCCCATCTGGGCGCCATCGTCGCTGCGGCGAAGGAAGGCGGCGGGCGGATCACCCACATCCTGGTGACGCATGCCCATCGCGATCACAGCGCCGGTGCGGCCCGGTTGGCCGCCATGACCGGCGCCCCGGTCATGGCGTTCGGCGATGCGGTGTCCGGTCGCTCGGCCGTGATGGAGCGACTGGCCGCGGCCGGAATGGTGGCTGGCGGGGAAGGTCTGGACATGGACTTCCGGCCGGACATCCTGCTGCGCGACGGGGAAACGGTTGAAACGAAGGAATGGCGGATCCGGGCACTGCATCTGCCGGGTCATTGCGGTGGTCATCTGTGCTTTCTGGTCGATGACACGCTGTTCTGCGGGGACATCGTCATGGCTTGGTCCAGCACGCTGATATCGCCCCCGGACGGCGATCTGATCGACTATTTCCGATCGCTCGATCGGATATCGGCGCTTGCCCCGGCGCGTTTGCTGCCAGCGCATGGCGATCCTGTCACCGCGCCGCTTGCCCGTATCGCGGAACTTGTCGCGCATCGTCAGGCCCGGACCGCGCATATCCTGGCCGCCCTGCGCGAGAGACCCGGCAACGCCGAGGCTTTGGCGCGGCGCATCTATGATGTGTCGCCCGGCTTGCTTCCCGCGGCGACCCGCAATGTTTTGTCCCATCTGCTGGCCCTGACGACACTTGGCGCTGTGAAAACGCATGGGGAGATCACCGCCGAGACGACTTTCGAGGCATTGTGAAAAAAACGTCGCAAAGCCTCTGGACGCCCCCCGAACGCATTGCTATATCGCCCCCGTGTTCCGGCGTAGCTCAGCGGTAGAGCAGTTGACTGTTAATCAATTGGTCGTAGGTTCGATCCCTACCGCCGGAGCCAAAATCCCTCAGACATAGGCGAAACGCCTTATTTCATTGGGTTTCCCACGAGGTGACCTCCGACCAGAGTCGGAGCCACCTGTGCACGTGCACAAATTGGTGCACAAACGCGTGCCCGAACCGGTGCACCACCGCGACTCCCGGATGCCCTGGAACCCGTTTCGGAGGCTTCCCGCATGGCCGGAGTCGCACACACCCCCCACCTCGAGAAACGCCCCTCGGGCTACTTCTTCCGGCGCCGGCTTCCGCGCGCGTTCCGCGAGATATCGAACCCTAGTCAAAGATCGGCCATCTGCCTCTCGCTACGAACCGACGTCCTCTCCGAAGCGACATGCCGCGTTCGCGCCCTCACGGCGCCCACGGACCTGGCCGTCGCGCTGACGACGGAGAGACCGGTGGATCATCTGAGCCCCGAGCACGTGACATTGCTGACCGAATTGGCGCGCTGCCAGATCGCCGCCCACGAAGCCCTGCGGGCGTCGGCCGAACCGCGTTCCGAGGCGGCGGCGAATTTCGCGGCGCAGACCGAGCGCGCGACCCAGGACATGCTGCGCCGGGCCCTGGCGCTCGGTGATCGGTCCCCGGTCACGGACCCCTTGCGCGAGATGGCGAGGCAGTTCGGCGTGACCCTCGATGAGACCAGCTCAGACTGGCGTTCCCTCGCGTTCGAGGCTCTGCGTATCATGCTCGACGTGTCCCGCGAACGGGAACGGCGCGAGGTCGGGACCTACGATGAGGTGACACCGATCTTCCGGTCCGTGATGGCGCGCCGCTCGGCCGCCCCGGGCGCTGTCCTGCCCCAGGTTGTCTCACAATCGCACGCGCCCGCCCTGGCCATCCCGGCAGCAACCGCATCGGTCGCGACCTCGATCGCCGTGCCGCCCATGACGGCAGCAACCACGCCACAGCCGGCCACGGAGGCGGCTGCTCCTCTTCAGACCCCGGTCGACACGGCCGCAACCCCGACTGCGAATGCGGACACAGTGCCGGCACCGTCGGCAACGCCCCAGCCCGCGGCCGGGGACGCGTCCCCGGACACCGCTGCCAAGGATGACGACACCGCGTTCCGGATCAAGCTGCGCCCACCGCTCCTGAAGAACATCGACCTGCGGGATCTCTCGCCCGAAACGAGGGAGGTCGTTCTCACAAAGCCCCGGGGCATCACGCTTCTCGAGGGTATCAAGCTCATGCGGGAGCTCAAGATGGCCGGATACGGAGACGACTTCTCCATGGAGCAGACCGGCGATGCTGATGCCGGCAAGAAATGGACGTCCAACAGTGGCAGCAAAGCGAATGTCGCGGAGAAATTCTGGGTGGAGTTCGTCGGAGATGTCCCGTTCGAAGCCGCAAATCGGGATCACATCCGGGATGCATTGAAAATCCTGCCCGAGCTGCCCTTTCAGCATTCCAAGGGGAAGACGAAATTCGTCTCGCAATTCGGGTTCAAGGCGTTGATCGAGGATCTCGAGGCCGAAGAGGCACGTCTTGAGCAGCAGGCGCTGGAGCTGCTCGACCTCCAAGGCGATGCGACCGAAGCCGACCGGGAAAAGGCGGCTCTCGACGCCCGCATTCCGCGCATTCGCGCCGAGACCCGCGCCAAACATCGCGGCTACATCAAGTCGGTCGGGAAGATGCTCTACGACCTCCAGCTGATCGACCAGAATCCGTTCGAGATCTGCGGCGTGTCCAACAAGCTGAAGGACAAATGGAAGAAAGGCGAAGAGAAACGCAAACGCGTCTGCTGGGACGATCGCTTCTACACCTTCCTGGACTCGCCTGCCTTCCAGGGGCCGTTCGACGATCCGGGTGAACCCCTCTACTGGATACCGCTCATCGCACGCCTCATGGGCCTGCGAGAGGAAGAGGCCTGCCAGCTCGGCCCCAATGATTTCGGCACGGACAAGGGCATCGTCTATGTCGACGTGAAATGCCGCGATGCGAACAACGTCAAGACCGTCGACTCCCAGCGCCGCATCCCGGTGCATCCGACGCTGATCGAGCTTGGCCTCCTGAAGCTCGTTGAACTTCGCCGCAAGCATGGCAAGCATCGCCTGTTCGTGAACCTGACCCGCGGAGAAGCGAAGAAGACCTATTCGGAGAACTTCTCCAAGAAGTTCACCTATTACAGGAAGACGAATGACTGCTACTGGGAAGGTCTGGACCTGCACGCGATGCGCACCTCGTTCAACTCCGACCTCATGAACCAGGACAAGTCCGACGCGATCCGCTGCGTCCTGATGGGGCACGACCCCGTCGACGAAGGCGCAAGATCCTATGCCCAAGGGCTCACGCTCGAGGCGCTCTACGAGCGCATCTGCGACGTCGAGCTCGACGTCTCCATGATCGCGCGGCCCTTCGACGACACGGGGCGCTTCCGTAACGAAGAGAAGGTCGTCGATTTCCGGAGCGCCGCGCGCTGATGCGATTTCCGGCGGAAGAACCGGGACAGCAAGGCGAATGCCCCGTTGATTTGCAGGGGAGCGCCTTGGCCGCTCCTGGCAACCGCGCGCTCACGAAGGCGTGATATCCTGGCGGAGATAACGGCCGGAAATTTTGACCCAGATCAACTGTTTCCCGCGAATCCGGGGCATAGGGCGGCATTCCAACACCCACGGAGATACAGGAAATGCGCGACATCCTCGCCACCCGAATTGACATCGCAATGCACCAGGGAACGGCCTCTTGGCGGACATCCCGGTCCCTACTCGAGGCCGCCAATCTCACAGAACAATCAAAGGCGATCCTTGCAGGCGAGCTGGAGATCTGCGTCGAGACGGCCTTCGACCTCTATATCGAGGCGCGGTCGGTGGGCTATCGACCCGATATCAGACGGCTCGATACCGCTCATGGTGAACGATGGCGCCGGAGCAGCGGTGCGAATACCGAGAGCGCGAAGCGTGTCTGGACGCGCGCCCTCGGGAACCCGTTCTTTTCCCACATCGAACGGGGAGATGTCTTCGACGCCCTGACGGAAATCCGAAACCTGCCGAAATACCACGGGAAACGCCACAGTGCTGCCGGAAATAAAGGTGGGCCTGTGGAAGAGCTGTCTGTTCCCGACCGTATCAGGATATCGACTTTCCTGAGATTCGGGCGGACAGCACGTCGGGTTGGCGATTTCCTTGTCGAGCTTGGGCTCGAAGGGGAGAACCCGTTCGATGTCTGTGCCTGGTCGACGGTCGAAGAGGCCTGTCTGCGGCGGCAGGAGCAACCGCTCGAACCCCGTGCCTGGTCTGAGGCAGTCGAGAACTACCTGTCATCACCGATTTTCAAAGGAGACATCCAGGACGCCGGTGATCCCCTGTTCTGGGTGCCGCTCCTGATGCGGCTCGGAGGCCTGCGGCTCGACGAAGCCGTGAACCTGGCGACCCGGGATCTGCAGTATCGTGACAGCATGCCGGTCCTCTTCATCGATCGCAATGCGAAGACGCCCGCCGCCCGACGGGAGGTTCCTGTCTCTCCGCAGTTGCAGGACCTTGGTCTCCTTGGTCTGTTCGAGTTGCGGCGGGACCAGAACGAGGCATTGCTCTTTCCGCAACTCGCGGCGGACCGGCCCGGAACTGGCACAGCGCGGTTCCGGAAGGTTTTCATTCGCTACTGCGACACACACGGCATCGGCGCCTCCGCCCTTCAAGCACATGATTTTCGACGCGCCTTGCGTCGGGAGCTCATTGAGCACGAATGCGCAGATCACGTCGTCAGAGCGATTATGGGACAATTGACCCCGGACTGGGGAGTACCGTTTCTGGCAAGCAGTCTCCGCAGGGCAATTGACGGAGCGCAGTCAGAGATCGGCGCCGGTCTTCCGGATATCGCCTGTCCGTTCCGGTAACCCGGAGTTCTGAAAAGGCCCGGGCTCCTGCCCGGGCCTTCTCGTCATGTGCCATGGCGTTACAAGAAGCGCCTCCACGAGATCGCGGTCTTATGGCCTTGAGCCAAGCCTCATGCGTCCTCCCCAAAAAAGCCGTCCATCGCCATAAGAATCCGCTTCCTGCCGTTTCCGCCGGAAAACCGATCGACCGATTTCCTGATCACAACCCGAGCAGCAACGGAGATCAGGAATGCTTGCCCGCATCAAGTCCCTCGTCGGCAGGGTCGACGCCAAAGCGTCGAAGCCGAACTTTTCAGTCCCGCATGGAGAAGCGGCCACTCCGCCACGAGAGCCCACGCCGCTGCCCCATGCGGAGCCGCCCGCCAGTGCCTTCCCCCTCGACTGCCTGACGCCGAAGCTCCGTAGCGCGGCAGAGGCAATCGTCAGGAAGACGCAAGGGCCGGCCGCCATTGCCGCGCAATCCGTTCTGTCCGTGGCCTCGCTCGTTGCGGGGAGCCGGGCGAAGGTCCAAACCCTCGGATCGCCCTCGAACGCGACTGCAGCTTTCGTCACGATCGCCTTGTCGGGCGAGCGGAAGAGTGCCGCGGACAAGATCGCCAAGACCGGTATCGACCGGGTGATCATGCGTCTCCGGAAGGAACACGAGATCGCAATGGCGCGCCACAAGTCGGAAATCGCGAGCGCCGGCCGCGGAGAAGAAAAACCTGCGGCCCCGGTCTGTCCGAGCTTCCTGGTGACGGAGCCAACCGTCGAGGGTGCCTTCAAGACAATCGCGTCCGGGTGCGGGTTTCTCGGATGGTTCACGGACGAAGCCGCGTCGTTTTGGGGCGGCCATTCCATGTCGAAAGACCAGCGTGCGAAAACAAGCGGCATCGTGTCAAAATTCTGGGATGGCGATTACTTCTTCCGTCCGCGTGCCGGTCAGGAGGGTGACGGCTATGTCCCTCCCACTCCAACCACGATCAACCTCATGTTCCAGCCGACGCTCATCCGTGACACCTACGGCGACGAATTCCTGATCGGTCAGGGCATCCTGGCGAGGATGCTGCCGTGCTGGCCCGTCAGCAACATGGGCAACCGAAAATATCGGCGTCCGACTGCCGAGGACGAGGCTTCCGCGGATCGCTTCCATGACGAAGTCGAGGCAGCTCTGATGGACACTCTGTCGGATCCAACCCAGCGGTTTCTGTCCCTTTCGGAGGATGCCCTGTCCATCTGCGTCGAATTTCATGACAACGTCGAGTCTGAACTCGGCCGCGGAGGATGGGGCTACAGACATCTCCGGCTTTGCCTCCAAGGCGCCGGAGCACGCATGCCGGCTGGCCGCGATCATGACGCTCTTCGAGGACGGGGGCGCCGCGACCGTTTCCGGCGAGGTCATGAAAGCAGCTTGCAAGATGGTCAAATACTACCTGAGCCAGTACAAGTTCCTCTGCATCGCGGCCACGAACGAGACCGAGATCGCCCAGGCCCAAGCCCTCCTCGACTGGCTTCGGAAGAACCTGCAGCCCGGCGACGGGTTCGCGACCGACCGGGTTCTGCAGTTCGGGCCGGTCGCCGCCCGGCGGTCGAAGGCTCTCGATCGGCAGCTGGCCGTCCTGATGCAATATGGATGGGTCCACGAACTTCCCGCCGGCACGAAGATCGACGGAAAGAAGCGGCGCAAGGCCTTCAGGCTCAGCCCCAAGGCATGACGCCCGAATGGTGGCCGGCATTCCTGCCGGCCACCGGGACTGCTCGCCGACCCATGTGGGAGCGCTGCTCAACGCCCCAACAGGAGCTTCTCGGCGTCGATCCGGGCCCGGCAGATTGCGCGGATATGCGCGATGCGCCGCAGGGACCTGATGCACGCGTCGATCGCCCGTCCCCTGTCCGTCAGGTCCAGCACCTCCCGCACCTCTCCAACGGCGCCGAGATCGGGATCGTCCCGGCCATCGAACACCACGAACGTGCCCAGGAGCTCTCGCTCGCGCTCGCGGTCCAGGACGGCCGACAGGAGGTCGACGTCCGTGTCGTCGCGACGCGAGAGTCCGGCACAGGCGCGCATCGCCTCCAGGGTGCGGCGCAGCGACCCGCGCTCGAGCGCATCGGCGGCAATCTCGTTGGCAGGGAAATGGTCGATGAACCCCCGGGTCATCCCGATCAGCAGTGAGCACAGCTCATCGAGCGGCATCTGGTAATAGGTCTGCATGTCTTTCTCCAGAAGAGTCGGTCGCGGCGGCATTGCCGCGCCTTCAAGCTGCCGGCCCTTGCGGGCCGACTGCGTCATGCAGCAGAGAGGTCGAACAGCTCGCCCAGGATGACATCGCACCCGGGATCCAGATCGGAGATCGCGACGAGAAGATCGTAGAGACGGTCGGCTTCGAGGCAGATCTCCTCGACCCGTGGATCCAGCAGGTCGATCATCGCGAAGCGGGCTGTTTCCTCGGCCTCCGGATCCCCGACGAGATCGAGGCACACAAGCCGATGCAGCCAGACCAGGTCCTGCCTGAGCGCCCGCGTGAGCGAGGAGTTCTCGGAAATTCCGGACAGAAGCCGGAGGCAGCGACGGTGCGCAGTCGGGCCGCTGAGCAGCGCAGCGGCATTGAGCATGGCCGAGCCGTGCTCGTGGAAGAAGGTCCTGGTTGCAAGCATCGCCGGATCGCGGCCCGCCGGGACGGGATTGCTCGAAAAGTTGAACATGGGGTCTCCTGTGGAGGTCGACGCCGTTCGTGGCAGTCAAGGCCCCGAGAAATCTCCTTTCCGTATCGGGGGTGTCTTGCCGGCGCATCTGTAGCAGCAGGAGGGGTTGTCGCCGGCTTGGTTGATTTCGTTAATCGCGAGGCGCCGCGTTTACGTTGGCCGCGCTCTCGCCCCGAGGAGCGCGGCCAACGGAATGACGGCGCCCATTCCCTCTCTTCACCCTCGGCTGGACGGTTCCGGACCTGAAATTGTAGAAATGGCAATCTCGGTCCGGATGTTGCGGCACGTTGCGGCAGAAGACGGAAAAAATTGAGAAGGGGCACATCCTACCCCGTGCGGGTGTAAACGACCCGTCTTCAATTGAACCGGAAAAATGCAGAGATCACGGTGTTTTGCGGCGGTGAGCGGCGGCCAACCTACAACCGCCGGTCAGGGGCCAGCATCATCATGTCCGCATGTCGATGGCCATTGGGTAGCCTCGACCGAGGCTGTATTCATGGCGTCTTCCAACCTCGAGATTGCCGCGAGGCGCTGGTGAGCGGACAGCGTGCGCCCTTCACCCTGAACGAATATCGACCAGACGTCTCGCCCCTCCGGCTTCAGTGTCCATCCGAACGCCTGCAAGGCTCTCTCGGCCGCCGCCCGCAGTTTTCGGCGTGCCTCCGGCTCCGTCACATGGGGCACGACATGCGCGAGCTCTTGGTCTTCGCAGCCATGATGCCGCTGGATTTCGATGCGGACGAGTATGCCGGGAGCCCGGGCCGCGAGCCAGATGGCAACGTCGCGGGCGTCCGTCTCCAGTTGCCTGGCCGCCGCCCGGGTCCTTTCCATGGCAGCAAGAGTTTCGGGAGACCTCGGAGGGTAATCGTGCATTGGTTTCTTCCTGATCGTTCGTGTCTGGCGCCGGGTGTCCGATCCGCCAGGAAGGGGACCGGCAGCATACCCAGTTCACGTCCATGTCGATGCCAGGCTCTCCCTTGCGGGCGGCACTTTCGGCGTCTCGTTAACAGACCGCCCCGGGGACACACTGAGGCTACACGCGCAAGGTCTTGGGAGATGACCTCCGGCCGGCAATGCGTGCCCCATGATCGCGTGCGGCCCTCATCCCCTGTGCGTGATCGTAGCTGTCCCTGGTCGTGCCGGCGCTCTTGTTGCCCAAGAGAGCCGGCGCCAGATATCCCCCGCTCTGAATTTCCTCCGAGGCCTCGGTCGCGGCATTATCTCTGACCCGATGGATGCTCACGCGCACGCCGAGATGCTTGAAGGTCAGATCGCCGACCAGACGGCCGAGTTGCGCCGACGTGATGGCCGCCCCCATGTCGACCATGCTCGGAAAAAGCGCCGAACCGTCATCGAAGAGCGGCCGGAAACTCCGCTTGTAGTCGTCGAGAGCCGACCACAGCACGGGGTTGATCAAGACCTTGTCATGGCCCGCGAACCGCTTCTTCGCCTCACGCATTTTCAGCACGCGCCCGGGAAGCACGACATGAACGTAGGGTCTCTCGAGGAGCACGACGGTTGTGCCGAAGGCAAGGTGCGAAAGGGCCCGCGCCCGCTGCGGCAGGGCCGCGGCAAAGGACAGCAGCAGGCCGTTGCGGAAGTCGCGTGCGACATGCAGACCACGAGGGCCATTCTCCCGTGCCGCGTCCATGAGGCCTACGCCGAGATCGAAAATCGTCGATGCGCCGACGATCTGCGCGCCGGTCTTCGTCGGCCGGCCGGCGACCTTGGCGAGGGCATCATGCCGCGCGATGACATGGTCGCACCCCGTGCTACAGAAGCCGGGATCCGCCACGACGCGAAAGCCGGAGACGATGCGCGACAGATAGTCGGCCACGCTACGATCCGAGACGCCGTCGTCCCTCAGGTCGGTCGCGTAGATGTGGAACGAGGTACCTGTTGGCCGCAGCTCTTGACCGAGAACGGCCGACGCGCGACACCATCGCGCCAGGGCATGCGCCACAGACTGAACATGGTTCGCGCTCCATTTCTCGGAGTGAGGTCCCGGTTCACTGATCAGTTTCGCGATGAGCTTCCCTTGCCATTCGTCCGGGAGCGACGAGATGGCGGACCGGGCCCGCTCGTCGATCGACTTGGCCGCGACCTTCGAAGTGCACCGGCTCTGTCGCAGGACCTGACCGATCATGCCCGCGACCGGGACACCCCACAGGACGGGGGCGCCGAGCTGAATGTAAGCGAACTCGGAAGAAGCGTATTCTGCTCCGAGGCGCGCGGAGAGCGCGCCGAGATAGCCGGATAGTTCAGTGCGGTCCGGCACGGGCATGGGCCAGCCCATGTCGCCGCGCCACTCCGAAAAGCCACGCACGGAGCGGAGAACGGGCCCGGGATCGACGCCTGGTCGATCCTGGCCGAAGGCCTCGCGGAATTCCTCCGGGGAGCACGGTGCGGCCCGCCCGGACTGAGCTTTCGTGGCCCGCATCAGAAGATCTCCCGCTTTCTTGAATTGGCCGGTCGTTCCGATCGCGCCGCCTGAAGGGCCAGACAGGTGCACCCGGGCCCCGGCTCAGGGTTGACGACGAGACGGGAATATTGGTCGATGATTGCGTCCACGCGGGTGCGGAGCAGTTTTCTTTGGTCCGATCGCTTCTGGAGTGGGGTCTTCATCCTGTTTTCCTTTTCTTCTTGGTTTTTTCGGGCTGCCGGGACTTTTGATCGGCGAGGTATTTGCTCCACCGGTCGAGAGCGAGATCCTCGTCTATCTCGGCATAGTGAGCCAGGGTCGTCTCGAGCCGCTTGTGTCCGAGGAGACGCTGGACATCAGGCAGCCGATCCGGATCTTCCCGGAGCCAGAGCCAGCCCAGAAAGTGCCGATAGAGGTGGGGATTCATCTTCAATCCCACGATCCGTTTCGTGTGCCGGACGAGACGCTCGAGCAAGCCGGCATAGGGTTGCCCCGGATCGCCCCCTTCCCCCTGTGACGGGAACAGGAATGGATTGTCGTCGTCTCCTTCCCGCAAAGCCTTCGGCCGGACCTTCTCGATGAACAATTTCAACCTGGCCGAAGCATGCTCATCGAGCGGAATATGGAGATCCGGATCATCGCTATCACGCCCTTTCACCTCAACATTAGGGACAACAATCCGCGCCGTTCCACCCGCCCAGGAAATCCAGGGCAGACGAATGCCGGTTATGTTTGCCCGCCGTGGCGCCCGCGCCAGGAGAATGTCGCTGGCGATCGCGCACATGATGTCCCTGGCCTCTTCCGGTCCGAGCAGGTCGATCCTGGTCTTCCCGCGGCACTTCCGTTTCCGTTTGTCGATGATCGAGTTGACCTCGTCGGTCAGGATGTCGCTCAGATCGATCAGCCGCTGCTGGCGGTCACCGATGATCTGGCGCAGCCGGGCCTTGTTGCGACGCGAGATGCCCGTTTCGCCGATCGCATGTTCCTTGATATGCCCGGCGATGGCATTCACGTCGTCGGCGCTTCGACCGATGTAGTCCCGCGCCAGCTTCTTCAGCGTCTTCCCGACCGACTCGGCATAGCTGCTCGGGAATTCGTCGTCGGAAATCCCGGAACTCAGAACGTCGAGGACGCTCTCGATGACATCCGGATCAGTATATTCTGTCAGGTCCTCAATAAGATATCCTGTCGAGGCGTAGAGCGCCTTCGCTCCCGCGATCAGCTGGTAGCGCCGGTTTTCGAGAGTCCTCTCGCTCCATGTCTGTCCGGGCAGGAGGAAACCAGCCGACTGCCGCTCTTCCTCGGTGCGCTTTCGGCCCCCGTTCTTCTTTTTCAGAAGGGCTTTCTTCGGGTTCACCGGGCGCGTGGACTCGTCGGCGTCCAACTGCGCGAGGAACGCTTCTTCCGACAGCCCATCACGAGATGCCTCGCCCCTCAGCCACCGGCTGACAGGCCCGTCGAACTCGGAGAGCAACTCGGAAAAGACCGAGGCATCGACGCCATACTTGTTCCTCCCGTCCGGGAACGGGTGCTCCACCACGCTGAACCCATAGGAGCTGAAGTCTGCATCGGCCGCGAGGCGTGTGCAGAGCGCCGAGATGCGCTGCACGTGCCTCTTGCAAGTCGCCTCACCCTTCGGGCTGACCGCGAGCCGGTGCAGATAGTATTCGTGCAGGACCTCTGTGGAGATTTCACCAGGTGAAATTTTCCGCTGGTAGAGGAAATGGAAGAACGTCCCCGAGATCAGCTTCAGGTCATCTGGGCAATCGGACTCCGACAGCACATCGTGGATTTCGCGATAGATGCCAGCCACGTCCCGAATTCCGGACGGCCGGTTTCGACCGCCATGAGAGTGAATAGCCGCCAGGATGTCGGATTTGTAGGTGGCGAAGCTGTTTTCCGTAAGGTCGAGGGTTGCAGCCGACCAACTCGACAATTTCTCGATCGCGCGCCGGCGATCCACGATTTCGATCTCGGCCACCCAACCCGCGGCCTTCAGAAATGCCTTGAGGCGGGAGATGAGCACACGGTTGCGGCTGTCGGATTTCTCATCCCCTGTCGGGCGGGCCAGGTCGCTCATCAGGCGCGAATAGGTCATCTGACCCGCCGGCATCGGCAAGTGGATACCCATAACCTCGCCGAGCGCATCGAGCGTTTTCCTGTCCGACCGGATGCCGGGGATCTCAAGAATATCCGTAAGCGTCTTCAGCGCCCCACCTTCCGGCTCTCATCCTGATCGGTTCTTTGGACCTTGGTGATTGTTGGAATGGATTTTCTCCATGGAGACTACATTGGAGGTTCTCCCGGTTGGCGGTCGTG
>NZ_JAGHRA010000023.1 GCF_017744015.1 Paracoccus sp. R12_2 | reverse complement strand
GGCCACGACCGCCAACCGGGAGAACCTCCAATGTAGTCTCCATGGAGAAAATCCATTCCAACAATCACCAAGGTCCAAAGAACCGATCAGGATGAGAGCCGGAAGGTGGGGCGCTGAAGACGCTTACATTGCAGACCCACTGTCTCGCAAGAAGTCTGGAGTCCGGACTGAACAAACAGTCATCACACAGCATCCGCAAGGCGGCGGATCACCTCTTGGCCGGGGGGGGGGGTGATCGCGATACCGGATCATGACGGTGGACGGACACACTCGGGCGAAGATGTCAGAGAACTATCTCAAAAGGGGTCGAGCCTTGGCGTCTGGCGCGGGACGCAATCTCCGCGCAGAGGGTCATGGGCTGGTAAAGTTTCGCACGAGTGTGTCGGGCACGGGCCATCTTGTCGAACAGCGGCCTGATATCATCGAACAGCAAATCTTAGGATGGAGCGGGTGAAGGGAATCGAACCCTCGTCATCAGCTTGGGAAGCTACTGCTCTACCATTGAGCTACACCCGCAACGGCGATTTGAATACCGTCCGGCGACGTTCAGTGCAAGCCGCATCTGGGTTGCAAGCGACATTTGTTCGCGCAAGGCAATGACGGATCAGGACCGCACCAGCCGAAGCGGGATCAACCCGCGCAGCGCGTTTCCGCAAAACAGATCGCCCTTTGACAGGTCATCGGGCATCAGCACCTGTTCCGATGCCGCCCCCGTCGCCAGCAAAGATGCCCGCAGAACGCCGGGCAGCAGGCCGCAATGCAGCGGCGGCGTCAGCAGCGCATCGCCGCGCCGCAAGAACAGGCTGGTGATGCTGCCTTCGCAGACTTCGCCGCGCTGGTTCAGCAGGATCGCCTCGTCGCAGCCGTCGCGCAGCGCCGCGCGGGCGCCGTCATAGACCGGGCGGTGGGAAGACTTTATCCGCAGCCAGGGATCGTCGCTGTCCAGACGCATCGGGGAAAACTGCGCGCGCCAGAAGGATGGATTTGCAGGCAAAGGCTGATGCGCGACCCGCGCGCGACCGGCGGCATCGACGGCAAGCCGCACACGCAGGACCACGCCACCCGGCAGGCCCTGAAGGGCTGTGGCGACAGCATCTTCGTCCAGCGGAAATCCGACTGTGGCGCATCCGTACCGCAGCCTTTCAAGATGACGCGACCACAAGGGGATCCTGCGATCCGGCTCGGCGCGCATTGTCTCGAACACGGTCAGGTCTTCGGGGACAGGTCCAGAAATGCCGATTTGCACAACGCTTCCTCCCATTCGGATCCCGCGCGGCTGTCATGGGTGATGCCGCCGCCGACATTCAGCCGCAGCCGCCCCGGCGCCGTCATCACCGGCGTCCGTATGGCGACGCCAAAGCGCATCGGCCCGGACGGGTCCAGCCAGCCGATCGCCCCGCAATAGACGCCGCGCGCCGCCCCTTCCAGTTCGGCGATGATTTCCATGGACCGGATCTTGGGTGCACCCGTGATGGAGCCACAGGGAAACAACGCCTGCAGAATATCGGCGAAGCGTGCATCCGGGGTCAACTGGCCCCGCACCGTCGATGTCATCTGATGAACGGTCGCATAGGGTTCGATCTGGAACAGGCGCGGCACATGCACGCTGCCCGGTACACAGACCCGGCTGATGTCGTTGCGCAGCAGATCGACGATCATCAGGTTCTCGGCCCTGTCCTTGGGCGATCGTTCCAGCGCGGCAGCAGCCGCCGCGTCATCGGCAGAGTTCGCGCCGCGAGGCGCCGTGCCCTTCATCGGTCGTGTTTCGATCCGGCGTTCGGCGTCCACCGCAAAGAACAGTTCCGGACTGCGCGACAGCACCACAGCCCCCCCCAGATCCACAAAGACCCCCTCGCCCACCGGCTGACGCGCGCTCAGCGCGGCGTGGATCGCCAGCGGATCGCCAGTGCAGTCGCACTGCATCGGAAAGGTCAAGTTGATCTGATAAGTATCGCCCGCCTCGATATAGCGATGCACGGCGGAGATGGCGGCATCATATCGCTGCCGGTCCCACAGCGGGCGCGGCGCCGAGATGCGCACATCGGCCGTGTCAGGCAGCGGCGGCGCCGGGTGCGGTGCGTCAAACACCCCCATCAGGATCAGCGGCATATCGCGTGACGCCGGCATCAGCGGGGCCAGTTTCGGCGTCAACGCATAGCCAAGCTCATAGGACAGATAACCGGCCAACCAGCAGCCGCGCGCACGTGCGGCCTCGATCGCGGCTAGTGCCGGAACGACGCCCGCGGCAGTGTCGGCACGGATGATCGTCTGAGGCCGCGCAAACAGCGTGCCGCCGGGCAGCGGGCCGTGATCGAACCTGACCTGTCCGGTCATGATCCGGTCTTTTCGGCGACCGCCTTCGCCTTGGCGGCAAGGTCGCGGACGATGGCGAAGGCGCCCTTGATGCGATCCGCGTCCGTGGCCCAATCGCGGCGAATGACGATCTTGTTGTCGGTGACCTTGGCCAGCCCGCGCTGATCGGTCAGGAACTCGACCAGACCCGCAGGGTTCGGGAACTTGTCGTTGTGGAACTGCACCGTCGCGCCCTTTGGACCCGCATCCAGTCGAGCAACCTGGGCGCGCTTGGCCATCGCCTTGATCCGGATGACCAGCAGCAGGGTGTTCACCTCGCGCGGCAACTTGCCGAAGCGGTCGATCAACTCGGCCGCGAAACCTTCCAGCTCGACCTTGGTAGTCAGTTCGGCCAGCCGCCGATACAGCCCCAGCCGCACGTCCAGATCGGGGATATAGCTTTCCGGGATGGTGACCGGAACGCCCAGGTTCAGCTGGGGTGCCCATTCGTCCTCGGGCGTGCCCTCGATCTCGCCGGATTTCAGCTTGGCGATCGTCTCTTCCAGCATCTGCTGGTACAACTCGAACCCGACCTCCTTGATATGGCCTGACTGCTCCTCGCCCAGAAGATTGCCGGCACCGCGCAGGTCCAGGTCCTGGCTGGCAAGGTTGAACCCGGCCCCCAGCCCGTCGATGGATCCCAGGAACTTGAGCCGCCTCATCGCCTGAGGGGTCAGCGGCTGACGCGGTTTCGTCGTCAGATAACAATAGGCGCGGGTCTTGGACCGCCCCACCCTGCCGCGGATCTGGTAAAGCTGGGCAAGGCCGAACATGTCCGACCGCCAGATGACCATGGTGTTCGCGGTCGGGATATCCAGCCCCGATTCCACGATCGAGGTCGCCACCAGCACGTCATGGCTGCCGTCGTAGAAGGCGTTCATGCGCTGGTCCAGATCGCCCGCCGCCAGCTGGCCATGGGCCACGATATAGCTGACTTCGGGCATGTTCTCGGTCAGCCAGTGTTCGACATCGGGCAGGTCGGTCAGGCGCGGGACGACGAAGAAGCTTTGTCCGCCGCGGTATTTCTCGCGCAACAGCGCCTCTCGGATCGTCACGCTGTCGAATTCGCTGACATAGGTGCGGATCGCCAGACGGTCGACCGGCGGCGTGCCGATGACCGACAGGTCGCGCACGCCCGTCAGCGACAGTTGCAACGTGCGCGGGATCGGCGTGGCTGTCAGCGTCAGCACATGAATGTCGCTGCGCAGTTCCTTCAGCCGTTCCTTGTGGGCGACGCCGAAATGCTGCTCTTCGTCGATGACAAGAAGCCCCAGACGCTTGAACCGCACCCCCTTGGCCAGCACGGCATGAGTGCCGACCACGATATCGACGGTGCCGTCGGCCAGCCCCTCGCGGGCTTTCGCGGCGTCCTTGGTCCCGACAAAGCGCGACAGCGGCCGCACCGTGATCGCGGTGCCGCGAAACCGTTCGGCGAAGGTCCTGAAATGCTGACGCGCAAGCAGCGTCGTCGGCGCGACGACCGCCACCTGCATGCCCTGCGAGGCGGCGATGAAGGCGGCGCGCATCGCCACCTCGGTCTTGCCGAAGCCGACATCGCCGACCACGAGCCGGTCCATCGGCCGGCCCGCCTGCAGATCCTCGACCACGTCCTCGATCGCGGCCATCTGATCGTCGGTCTCGCTGTAGGGAAAGCGGGCCGAGAATGCCTGCCAGTCGTGGTCCTCGGGTTCCAGCACGGGGGCGGGCCGCAGCAGTCGTTCGGCCGCCACCCGCATCAGCTTGTCCGCGATCAGCCGGATGCGTTCCTTCAGACGTGCCTTGCGGGCCTGCCACGCACCGCCGCCAAGCCGGTCCAGCAACCCTTCTTCGTGACCATAGCGGGACAGCAGTTCGATATTCTCGACCGGCAGGAACAGCCGGTCGCCGCCCGCGTATTCCAGTGCCACGCAATCATGCGGCACACCGGCGGCGGTGATGGTTTCCAACCCCTTGTAGCGCCCGATGCCGTGTTCGACATGGACGACCAGATCGCCCGGCGTCAGGCTGGTGGTGTCCTGCAGGAAATTCTCGGCCCGGCGGCGCTTTTTGGCGCCCCGGATCAGCCGATCGCCCAGCACGTCCTGTTCCGAAATCACCGCGATGGCGCCAAGCGCCTGACCTTCTGCGACAAACCCTTCGTCCAGGGGCCAGACCGCAAGGCCGATGGCGCCGGGCGTTTCTGGCAGGTCACGCAGATCGTCAACAGGCTGCGCCCCGGTCAGACCTTCATCGGCCAGCAGGCCGGACAAGCGATCCCGGGCACCGTCAGAAAAACTGGCCAGGATCACCCGATGATCGCGGGAAAGAACCTTCACATGATCCGCAAGGGCCTTGAATAGATTTATCTGTTCCGTCTGCCGTTCGGGCGCGAAGTTGCGGCCCGGTCGCCCCCCTGCATCCAGCACGCCCGGTCCCGGTGGATGTGCCAGAACCGAAAGCCGCAGGACGCGATGCGCCGCAAGCCACGCCGTCCACTGGGCCTCGGTCGGAAACATCTCGTCGGGCGGCACCGGTTTATAGACCGTGTCGCTGCGGGCCTTGGCGGCCAACGCGGCCTTGCGCGCCTCGAACTGTTCGCGGATCATCTCGCGCCGCGCGTCGATCACCTGCCCGACATGGTCGTCCAGCACGACGGACGCGCCGGGCAGATAGTCGAACAGGCTTTCCATCCGGTCGTGAAACCACGGCAGCCAGTGTTCGGTGCCCGACATCTTGCGACCCGCGCTGACGCCCTCGTACAGCGGATCGTTGGTTCCACCGCCATATTCGGCGCGATAGTTCTGGCGGAACCGGGTGATCGCCGCCTCGTCCAGGATCACCTCGGACATCGGCGCGATCTCGACACGCGACAGCTTTTCGGTCGTGCGCTGGGTCTCGGCGTCAAATCGCCGCGCACCGTCCAGAACATCGCCGAACAGATCCAGCCGGACGGGGCCCATCTCACCCGGTGGATAGATGTCGATGATGCCGCCCCGGATCGCGTAGTCCCCAGGTTCGGTCACCGTCGGGGACTGGACAAAGTCCATGCGGACCAGGAAATCGCGCAACGCGGCCTCGTCGATGCGATCGCCGACCCGGGCCGCGAAGCTGGCGCCAGCGACCAGATCACGCGCCGGCACGCGCTGCAGCACCGCATTCAGCGTGGTCAGCAGGACGAACGGCCCCTTGATCGCCCCCTGCGCCAGACCGGCCAGCGTCGCCATCCGCGCGGCCTGGATATCGGGCGACGGCGACACGCGGTCATAGGGCGTGGTGTCCCAGGCGGGGAAATCCAGCACCGGCAGGCCCGGCGCAAGAAAGGCCAGCGCTGCGCGCATCGCGACCATGCGGCGATCATCGCGCGCAATATGGATGATCGGCTGGCCGCGAGCCGCTTCACGCGCGATCAGCGCCGCGTCATAGCCCTCGGGGGCGCCTGAAAGGATCAACTGGTCCGGCATGTTGGGTCAGGTAAAGCGCAGCGCGACGGTGTCAAGTGTCACAGCCCATTGGGGTGCATCAACCCCCATAACGTCCCCCACAAAGCGGTCACTGCGACAGCGGCGGCGGCAAGCATCGTGACAATGCGGCGGTGACGGATCATCAGACGCACTGCCTCGGCGCCGACGCTGGCAACCGGCCGCTCTCCTCGCTCGGCTTCATCAAGCAACGGGATCAGCCTGCCGGCAAGGCGAACGCGCAACCAGAACAGGATCAGAAACGGGGTCAGCAGAAACGTCAGCGCCTGTGCCATCTCCAGTCCATAGCGGAATCCGAACACCGCAAGCGAGGTCAGCAGAAACGCAGTGACCCCCAGAAAGGCTGCGCCTTCGTGCGGCCCAAGGCGCCACCGGGGCAACGTCAGCGACAGCCAGTCCAGCAGGGTGATGACGGACGCGTGCTCGGCCTCGCCGGCCTTCTGGGCGCGGTGGGCGCGGCTGACCACCTCGGTGGGCACGCCCAGCACGCTGCGCCCCGTCACCGACCACATCCCGATCACCACCAGCCAGAACCAGATCGTCCCGAACGAGCGGTTGTCCAGAAAGCTGATGACTCCGTCGAATTGCGGCACGCCGGGGTTCCTTGTCCTTGGTCGCGCGCGACCTTAGAACGTTGTCACGCCAAGGGAAAGCAGTTGCCTGCACCCGCCTTACGCCGCGAAAGGATGCCGCCATGGCCAGCCCGATCATCGCCCCGTTTCCCGCCACGCGCCTGCGCCGGCTGCGGCGGACCGCCAATCTGCGCGCCATGGTCAGCGAGGTGAACCTGACCCCCGCCAACCTGATCTGGCCGATCTTCGTCACCGAAGTCGCGGGCGCCGAGGGCGAGATCGCCTCGATGCCCGGCGTCCAGCGCCTGACGCTGGACGGCGCCAAACGCGCGGCAGAACGGGCGGCACGGCTGAACATCCCCGCGATCTGCATTTTCCCCCATTCCGATCAGGGCCTCAAGACCGAGACCTGCGAACGCGCTTGGGATCCCGATAATATCGGCAACCGTGCGATCCGTGCCGTCAAGGAGACAGTGCCCGAGATGGCGGTGATGACCGACATCGCGTTGGACCCCTATAACGCGAACGGACATGACGGGATCGTGCGGGACGGCGAGATCCTGAACGATGAAACCGTCGAGGCGCTGGTTCGCATGGCACTGGCACAGGCCGAGGCAGGTGCGGACATCCTTGGCCCCAGCGACATGATGGACGGACGCATCGGGGCGCTGCGCGGCGCGATGGAGACGGCGGGTCACAAGCATGTGGCGATCCTGTCCTACGCAGCCAAGTTCGCCAGCGCCTTCTATGGCCCGTTCCGCGACGCGGTCGGAGCCTCGGGGCGGCTGGTCGGCGACAAGAAGACCTATCAGGTCAACCCCGCGAACCGGGGCGAGGCGCTGCGCTGCGTGGCCCGGGATCTGGCCGAAGGCGCGGATATGGTGATGGTCAAGCCGGGCATGCCCTATCTGGATATCTGCCGGGCCGTGAAGGACGAATTCGGGGCGCCCACCTTCGCCTATCAGGTCAGCGGTGAATACGCGATGCTGGAAGGCGCGATCCGCAACGGCTGGCTGTCGCGCGATGCGATGACCGAAAGCCTGCTTTCGTTCCGCCGGGCGGGCTGCGACGGCGTGCTCAGCTATTTTGCGCCCACGGTCGCCGAAATGCTGGCATGAGGTCGCGCCCTCGCGTATCGTTGCGGCAAGCGGGCCGTCAGTGTCCGGTGTGAACCAAACGAGGCGACAAAATGAGCAAATCCAACATGATGAGCCGCCGTGGACTGCTGGCGACCGGTGGCGCGGCGCTGGCCCTGGCGGGGTGCAGCAATGCCGTGGGCAGCAATGCATCCGCACAGCTTGACGCGCGGGTTGACCAGACCCACCAGTATCTGTTGCAGACCTATCCAAACGCCGCGCCGATGATCCAGAACGCCAAGGGCGTGCTGTACATGCCCCTGATGACCGAGGCCGCGCTGGGAATCGGCGGGGCATATGGTCAGGGTGCGCTGCGCATCGGCGGCGCGACGGTGGATTACTATTCCGCAACCCAGGCGACTGTGGGCTTTCAGGCCGGTGGCCAGCAATACGCCCATGTGCTGATCTTCCAGACCGATCAGGCGCTGGCGGCGTTCCGTGCTGCGACCGGATGGGTCGCCGGGGCGGATGCGTATTACGCGATTCCGGCGGGCGGCACAAATCTGGGCGCGGACACGATCACGGCGCAGTATCCGGTGGTGGCGATGATCTTCGGTCAGTCCGGGCTGATGGCCGGTGCCGCGATCAGGGGCACCAAGTACACCCGCATCATCCCGTCGGGCCTGATCAATTTCGGCGGGCTGGGCCTGCCGCGCATGCAGCGGGGTTAAGCAGCGGCGCGCCGATGCAGCCGGCGCCGGTGCCAAACCGGCGTCGTGCCGGAATGATCCGAAAGGTCAGGCTGCGGTCAGGTGGCGCAGGCCGTGGGTCACGTCAGCCCTGATCGCCAGCCGCAATGCAGGTTCGTCGCCTGCCCGCAGCGCCGCCAGGATCATCCGGTGATGGCGCGGCGGCTCGTTGCGCTTTACCCGCCCATACAATGCGCGCATCGTCGGCCCCAACTGCAACCAGATCGTTTCGAGCATCGCCAGCATCGCGGGCGCCTGCGCGCGCAGATACAGCATCCGGTGAAAATCCAGGTTGCAGCGAATATAGCCGACCGCGTCATGGCGTTCGACCGCATCCGCGATCCGCGCGTTCATTTGGGCCAGACGCTCGATCAGTGCAAAATGCGCGCGCGGCAGGGCCCGCGCGGCCAGTTCCGGCTCGATCAGGGCGCGCAGCGCCGCCAACTCTTCGATCCGTTCGTCGGACAGTTCGGGCGTCGCGACCCGACCCGAGGCCGACAAACTCAGCGCCCCTTCCGCGACCAGCCGCCGCACCGCCTCGCGTGCCGGGGTCATCGAGACGTGATATTCTCGGGCAAGTCCGCGCAGGGTCAGCGCGGCGCCGGGTGACACCTCGCCCAGCATGATGCGGCTGCGAAGGCTGCGATAAAGACGCTCATGTGCGGCGGGATCTGCGGAACGGATTGCTGTCATGGCATATCTGTGATCACGAAACCGCGCCGGGTCAATCGCGGAATTTCCAGACCATCAGATCCGCACCGTTCTGCCTCAGCCAGGCGCGGTGCGGGCCATGGCCGGGCATCAACCGCTCGACCGTGGCCCAGAAGCGTGGCGAATGGTCCATATGCGCCAGATGGGCCACCTCGTGGGCGGCGACATAGTCCAGGACCTGGGGCGGCGCCATCGCCAGTCGCCACGAGAACATCAGCCGGCCATCCGCCGTGCAACTGCCCCAGCGCGACCGCGTATCGCGCAGCGAGATGGCGCGCACCTGCCGACCCAGCGCCGCCGCATGACGGTCGCAGGCAAGCCGCAGTCGATCATGGGCCAGATGCTTCAGATAGCCCTGCACGACCGGGCCGGGTGGCCTGCCCTGCGGGATCAGCAGCCGATCGGGCTCCAGCCGCGCCGCGCGCTCACTGGCGGGCATCAGCCGCCGCGGCAAGCCTTCGACCGGCAGCAGCACACCGGCCTCGACCCGCCTCGGCCCCGGCCGCCTTGCAGTTGCCTCGCGCAGCCAGCCCACCCTTGCCTCGGCAAAGGCAAGCCCCTCTGCCAGCGCGACGCGGGATGGCAGGGTCAGCACCGGGTCGCCGCCGTCGCGCGGCACACGCAGGATCATGCGCCGCGCACGCGCGGATCTTCGCAGCGCGATACGCAACCCGTCAGCAATCGTGATCGTCTCGTCCAAGCTTCCCGCTCCGCCGCATTAGAAAAGCCTTTGACACCCCCGCAAGCCTGTGGCACGGGATCGGCAAATTCCCTAATCGCGGCGGAAGGAGATTACCATGCCCAAAGAGGAATGGGGCACGAAACGCCTGTGCCCGCATTGTGCGACCCGCTTCTACGACCTCAGAAACGACCCGCTGACCTGCCCGGCCTGCGGAAACCAGTTCTCGCTTGAAAGTTTCAACGAGGGTCGTGGCAAGGCGCTGACCAGCGAGAAGACCGCGACGCAGCGGAACACCAAGACCAACGACGAAGAAGAAGATCTCGAGGACGAGGGCGGCGATCTGGACGATGATCTGCTGGACGACGACGATGACGACGGCGACGTGTCGCTGGACGAAATCGCTGACGTCGCGGATGACGACGAGGACTGACGCGTCCGCCCGAATCCGCCCCCATTTCAAAGCCTTCCAGACGCGGCCATTTCGGCCGCGTTTTCTTTTTCTTCAAAGAGTTAAACCGTGTCCCAAGTGGAAACCCAAGAAACATCTCTGCCGTCAGAATTTTCCGCTTGCACCCCGCAGCCCTGCCCCCTATACGACGCCCCACGCAGCGACGAACAACGTCCTGCAGACCTCCGGTGGGGCCATAGCTCAGTTGGTAGAGCGCTTGAATGGCATTCAAGAGGTCAGGGGTTCGACTCCCCTTGGCTCCACCAATGTTCCTCAGCAGCTTGAAATCTAACAAACTTCCTGCGATTGCTAGGGAAATTGGATATTTCGCCACGTAGAGGTGTTGCAGTGAAGAGGCTCGAAGCCGTGACTGGACACACACGCTTGGCCCGCCGTGAATCGCCCCGGGTCTGTCGGAGACCTATAGCTTCACTTTACGCGACAAGATCGAGCATGTCGCGCTGAGCATAGAAGTTCAGTTCTGCCTCTGCTGGCGGGATGTTTCCGATCGGGCCAAGCAGGCGCCTGTTGTTGAACCAATCGACCCATCCGAGGGTGGCCATTTCCAGATCCTGCATATTGCGCCACGGTCCCTGGCGATGGACCAGTTCGGTTTTGTAGAGGCCATTGATCGTTTCAGCGAGGGCGTTGTCATAAGAATCGCCGACGCTTCCGACGGAGGGTTCGATGCCTGCTTCGGCTAAACGCTCGGTGTATCGAATAGATAAATACTGCCCGCCGCGGTCGGAATGATGGATCAATCCGCCCTTCTGAACAGGCCGTCGATCATGCAGAGCTTGCTCGAGGGCATCGAGAACAAACTCTGTCTTGGCAGACCGCGAGACCCGCCAGCCCACGATGCGATCAGCAAAGGTGTCGATGACGAAGGCCACATAAACAAAGCCCTGCCACGTGGATACGTAAGTGAAGTCGCTGACCCAGAGCAGGTTCGGGGCAGGCGCCCGGAACACTCGGTTCACCTTGTCGCGCGGACAGGGTGCTGACGTGTCAGGGTCCGTTGTTTTGATTACTTTTCCGCGCACAGCGCCACGGATGCCGATCTGTTTCATCAGACGGTCAACAGTGCAGCGCGCCAGCGCAAAGCCCTCGCGCTTCAGCTGATGCCATGCCTTGCGAACCCCATAGACCTGGTAATTCTCATCCCAGACCCGTTTGATCTCCGGGCAAAGCTCTCGGTCACGCTGATGGCGCGCTGAGGCTTTGGAGGGGTCCGTGCGGCACGCCAGCTGATGATAATAAGTTGACGGCGCAATCGGCAGCACTCTGCAGATTGACTCGACACCGTAAACAACGCGCCGATCATCAATGAAGGCGATCATCGCTTCAGTGGGCGGTCGAGTTCCGCCTGCGCAAAATACGCGTTCGTGGGTTCTCTCGGACCGATGGCGTTCACCCACTCACCCTTGCGGAGGATCTCATTGGCTTGGCGTAGTTCGCGAACCTCGCGTTCCAGTGCCTTGATCCGATCCCGTTCCTCAGTCGTCACGCCGTCGCGCATGCCGCTGTCCTTCTCGGCCTGCTTGACCCATTCGCGCAAGGTTTGCGGAATACATCCGATCTTCGGTGCAATGGCCGCAATCGCGCCCGCCTGCGTTTCGTAAGAGCCTTGATGCTCGAAGACCATCCGAACCGCACGCGCGCGGACCTCTGGCGAGTAGCGATTTGCCATTTTGCTTTTCGTCATAACCGTCATCCTTACTTAAGTTGACGGTCTCCGACAGACCCGGGGCGATTCAAGGAACCGTGACTTACAACGGCGACACGCTGCACCAGCGCCTTAAAAAGCTGGTCGAAAGCACTCAATACCGGCGCCTGCGCGACGACTTTAGCGACCCGACACTGGACCCGAGAGTGAAAGCGATGCGCCGCGTAATTGACGGGTATCGAGAGGCCGCCAAAAGGCAACTCATGGAAGAGAACCCGGAAATTCTGAAAGGTGTCAGGCGGCGAACTGTGGAAGCGGCAGAAGCCGGTCGGATGCGACGGAGCGGAATAAGTTCCTATGGTGCGCTTGCTGAGTTGGGGAAGTAGGACCGGCCACTTTTAGTCGCAAAATTCTCAGCGCCTTATCGTTAGATGAGGCAAACGTTTTCCCCCGTATAGCTGGCGCCGCACTACCAGTATCGCGAAAACGGGAAGGGGCGGGGGGGCTTCCCCGCCTCTTCCACATCACACTGAAGCGCGTGGCCCACATTCCCCATGGGAAAGCAAAAGCCTGAGATACATCACCTCTGTCTCCGCCTGTGTTGCCACGTGTGCAGCTTCATCAGCTGCCACTTCCAGCTCTCTAATCTGCGCTTCGCTTTCTTGAAGATCAGCCCACGCCTCAGCGGCTTGGTTGAGCAGTTCTTCGATTCGTTCTCGGATCATCAGGTTCCCCTTTGCGTTACCGCAAGGGCCAATACACATGCGTATGTGTATGGTTTCCCTTGTTTTAATTCGTAACACAACCGCAGATTGGTTTCTAGTCTGCTTCGCTGGCAGATCGGGAGTAACAGGTAACAACACATGCCGCGTGCATGTTAATGTCCGCTTTAGGTTTACCGTTCCCGGACATACCCATCGGACAATTCATGCGTCCGAATAGGGTTGACTTGAAGTTTATCGGACAATAGGCAGACATGGTCTAGACCCAAAAAGGACAGTCTGCCATGAAGACCTACGGCTATGCCCGCGTTTCCACTGCCGACCAAGACCTGACCATCCAACGCGAAGCATTGAAGGCAGCGGGCTGCGATGTGATCCGGGAAGAGAAGCGCAGCGGCACAAAGTTGGGTGGACGCGACGAGTTGCAGACCCTGCTAGAGTTCATGCGGGACGGCGACACGCTAGTTGTCACGCGGCTTGACCGCCTAGCGCGATCAATGGACGACCTAACTACCATTGCGCGTCAGCTTCAGGAGAGGGGCGTAACGCTTCGAGCTACAGAGCAGCCTGTGGACACAGGAAGCGCTGCTGGCAGAGCGTTCTTCCAGATGCTGGGGGTATTCGCGGAGTTCGAGACTAATCTGCGGAAAGAGCGGCAGGCTGAGGGGATTTCAAAAGCAAAAGCCGCAGGGGTCTATAAGGGGCGTAAGCCGACAATCAACGCGAGTGAGATAAAACGGCTTCGTGACGCCGAGGGTTTAGGAGCCACACAGATCGCGCGTAAGTTGAGGGTGGCTAGATCGTCCGTCTATCGAGTCTTGGCTGACTAAGTTAAGCTCTTGTGGGAGATGCTGCAACCATCCGTCTAATGGATGTGCTTCAACTGTTTCTTGAGCCACTTCTGTATTGAGGGTCCAAGAGTAACTTTCGAAATGGCAGCATTTACTCTGGGTTTTGTTGGCTTAAGTTGATCGGCTCCTATTCCGCGAGATGCACTCTCTTGCAAGAGATGCGTCGTTCTCTCCATCACTTGCAGCATGAGCTTTTGAGGCAGCTTAATTGGCGGCTCCTTGTGAACCAAAATGAGTGTCAATACAACGGTGAAATCCCAAAGAGCAATTACGTCATGGTCAGACCATCTTCTCATGTAAGGGCGGCGGTTATACTCTAGCTCCCACATTTTCTGTCGCGTAAGGGTGGCGGGAATTTCTTTTATCGGCGCAAACATTTGATTTCGGTCTGCCGTAAATGGTTGGCAGCCTGATGAAAAATCAGCCCATTGGTTGATCAGTGACTCTAGGAGCTTGTGAGCTTCGGCGGCTTCTCCAATGCCTGGACCGTGAATAACCGTAATTGGAAAGGTAACTTGTCCGTTTACATTTGTGGCATGGCGTTCAGTCAGATAGAGGACAGCATCAATGTTATGGTATTTCAGATTGCCATCCTCACCCTTTCTTCTGAGTTCTTTTTTTACGATATAAGTAATAATATGCGGATCGTATTCTGGAAAATCTTCGTTTAGCATTGCTACTAATCTTAGGCGGATTTCACTATTCGATTTCTCATAGTTGAATATCTGTTCTTGCGCCCTCTTGAGGTGATAAACGACCGCTCTTCCCAGCCGATCACCGAGAGTTCGATTAAGTTCTTCCCCTTGCTCCGCCGGAATTTTCTTAACAACTGAGCTGACCGGCCATTTTCCATAAAATCTCGGCCAGTTTCCTTTCGTCCTCCAAAGTTCGATTACATTAGAAAGTCTACCGGAAGGGGATGTCTCTAACGTTTTTATTTCGACAACTATAGCACCATTTAGGCATGCGTAGTCAGGGCGCTTTTCTTTATCTCCGTCCATGTCCAGTGAAATGCCTGACATCCTCTCTTCAAGGAACTTGATGAAGCGAGGCGTGAGAGGATCAGGACCGCCATTCCTTTCTATATGTTCGCCGAAGTCCATTGCCAGCCCTTCATGCTGTCTGGGTATGTCACTTTTTACAATGGATCATTTGGAACAGCTACGGCGAGAATTACGGCATCAGAGCCTCTCAGGGAAACCCAAGGGTGTTACATCGACATGTCACATTGACATCGCTGTTGCCCTGTTGCACCTTGTAAAAGCTAAGAAAAATGAAAATCGATAGCGCCTCCCCTTGGCTCCACCAATCATCCGAAAGTTGATAGATCATTCTCGACCGGCTAGCCGATCATCGCGCTGTGCCGCCCCCACGGGGCGAGATGTGTTGTTCCGGGTTGCGTTGAACTGAAGCGTACCAAGGCGCTGGCCTTGAAGCCACCCGGCCCGCTAAATTCGGCTGCCGCCTCTAAATTCGGCTGCCGCCTCGGACAATCGCCCTTGGAAAGACGCCATCCCGAAAACCGGAACACTCGACAGAACAGAGAGAACCTGGCAGTGGCGGGTTGCCGGGTTCAGGCATCCAAGACGCTCAGGATGTGACGCGCTTGCAGATCCTTCGGCCTTCGCTCAACGCCTGCGATTGGCAGGTCCCTCGATTGGGCCAAGTGCTGGTCGGGGCGAGAGGATTCGAACCTCCGACCTACGGTACCCAAAACCGTCGCGCTACCAGGCTGCGCTACGCCCCGACAGCGGTGCTTCTAGACCATGATCGCGGCGGTGGAAAGAGGGTTAGCGACAGGGCCAGGCGGCATTTGCCTGCGGGATCCGGGGATGCGCCATCACCTGCCCCGGCGACAGCCCAAGACGCGCCGCTTCACCTCCGGCGATCTCAAGCACCATCAGCCGTCTTGGATCGGGATCTCCGTTCACCGCGCCAGGGATCGGCGTCTCGTCCAGCGGACGCGCCTTGGCGTGGACGTGGCGGATCACACCCGTCCGGTCCAGAAAGATCATGTCCAACGGGATCAGCGTGTTGCGCATCCAGAACGACACCTCGCGCGCGCTGTCATAGATGAACAGCATACCCTCGCCTTCGGGCAGGTTGCGCCGGAACATCAAGCCCTGCGCGCGCTCATCTACATCATCCGCGATTTCGACCGCGATGCTGTTCTGCCCGGCGGGCGTCTGGAAGATCACCTTGTCCGGGGCGCAGGCTGCGGGCACGCGGGCCGCCGCCGAGGCCAGGCCGGGTGCCGCGATCAACAAAATCGCCATTGCAGAGGCAAGGACGACCGCGCCCGACCTTTGCTTTCGCGATCCGTCAGCGGAAACGCTATTCGGCGACATGAGCCAGAAAGTCATCCTGGTCCTGTTCCGGTTCATGTCCGGCGAAAGGGCCAAGGGCCAACTCACTTTCTTCACCACCACGATCCCAGCTTGTGATTTGGGCGGCCATCAGCCCGCGCGGCCCCTCGACCACGCGCATCCCGATCGCCTCGCCGATGGCAAGATCCGAGAAACCTGAATGGCGCAGGACCTCGATATGAATGAACACGTCGTCGGGATGGCCGAAGATATTCGCGAAGCCGAATCCCTTGCCCTTGTCGAACCATTTCACGCGGGCGGGACGCAACGGCAAAGCGTCCAGATTCTCGACCACGTCGCTGTCGAGATCGGCGATCGGTGGCGTACCGTCGGATTCGGGCGGCTCGATCTCAAGGACCTCAGAGGCCTGCAGCCCCCGTGTGGTGGGCTGAACCCAAGCCGTCACGCGAGACTGATCTGCGACCGAGCTGCGGCCGAAATTGCGCAAGACATTGGCGTGCAGAAGAATGTCAGGGCCACCATCGGCATTCAGGATGAAACCATAGCCCTTGGTCGGATCAAACCATTTGACCCGCCCCGAGACCAGCTTCATCCCACCATCGTCAGTCATGTTCTCACCACCATCGCGCACTCGCTACCCAGTCCCTCAACATTACGCTTTCAGGCGATCCGGTTCAAATGCTTTGAAAGCATGAATCTGCGCCCGAGAATGTCAAGAAATCAAGGTCTTCAACATACTCTACTTAAAAGTGTCGATCCGCGTGTCTTTTCGGTCAAGCCTTACGGATGCAATCTTCCGACATTCCAGCAAAGATCCGCCTCTTTTGTCCAACGAAACCGATCATGCAAGCGGAACGCTCCGTCACTCCAGAATTCGATCTGGACAGGCGTGATTCTGAAACCACCCCAGAAAGGCGGGCGCGGCGGTTTCGTTCCGTGGACCAGTCCCTGCCGCGCCGCCGCGGCCATCAGCGTCGTGCGGCTGTCCAGCGGCTGTGACTGCCGCGACGCCCAGGCACCGATGCGGCTTTGCAGTGATCTGCTGTCGTAATATTCATCCGCCTGCGGGCCATCCTCGCGCGTGACCGTGCCGCGCACGCGGATCTGCCGGCGCAGCGATTTCCAGTGCATCACGAACGCCGCCTTTCCCGAGGCCTCGATCTGTCGGCCCTTGGCGCTGTCATAGTTGGTGTAGAAGACGAATGCGTCGGCCTCGATCTCTTTCAGCAAGACCATCCGCACATCCGGTAGCCCCTCGGGATCGACGGTGGCCAACGCGATGGCGTTGGGATCGTTCGGCTCGCTGGCCTCGGCCTCGGCCAGCCAGGCGCGTGCGATGGAAAACGGGTCGTCGCCCGCAAAGATACCTGTCCGGTCGCTCATCTTCATCCCCTTGCGCTTGATGCGGCAGCATACTTGGCCTAATCACGTCTCGACGGGTTGAAAGCGCGAGGGGCAGCACATGTCAAGCGAGCAGCATACCGGCCTGATGGCCGGGAAACGCGGTCTCATCATGGGACTGGCCAATGACAAGTCGATTGCCTGGGGAATTGCCAAGGCACTGGCGGACGAAGGTGCCGATCTGGCGTTTTCGTATCAGGGCGAAGCGCTGAAGAAACGGGTCGATCCTTTGGCGGCACAATTGGGGTCGTCGCTGGTCCTGCCCTGCGATGTCGGGGACGAAAGCTCGATCGAACTGCTGTTCAACCGCCTCGACGAGGAATGGGGCAAGCTGGATTTCCTGGTCCACGCGATCGGCTTTTCCGACAAGGATCAGCTGCGCGGCCGCTATGCCGAGACCACGCGCGACAATTTCCTGAAGACGATGGACATCTCGGTCTTCTCGTTCACGTCCGTGGCCAAGCGGGCGGCGGCACTGATGCCGGACGGCGGCAGCATGGTGACGCTGACCTATTACGGCGCGGAACGTGTGATGCCGCATTACAACGTGATGGGCGTCGCCAAGGCCGCGCTTGAGGCAAGCGTGCGCTATCTGGCCGAGGATTTCGGCAAGGACGGCATCCGCGTGAACGCCATCAGCGCCGGACCGATCCGCACCCTCGCCGCCAGCGGCATCGGCGATTTCCGCTACATCATGAAGTGGAACGAGCTGAACGCCCCGCTGCGCCGCAATGTCACGCAAGAGGATGTCGGTAACTCGGCGCTGTATCTTCTGTCGCGGCTTGGCGCCGGCGTGACGGGCGAAACGCATCACGTCGATGCGGGCTATCATGTCGTGGGCATGAAGGCGGTCGATGCGCCCGATATCGCGGCAGCGGTGGAGCGCAAGGACTGACATGACGCTGGCGGCGCTGATCGCGGTCTATCTTGTGCATCTTGCGGCGGCAATTTCTCCGGGGCCCGCGGTCCTCATGGCGGCGCGCACCTCGCTTAGTCACGGCTTCGCACGCAGCGCGTGGCTGTCGGTCGGTCTTGGCCTTGGCGCCTGTATCTGGGCGGTGACGGCGCTGTTCGGGCTGGCCGTGCTGTTCCGTGTCGCCCCGGCGCTGCTGGTGGCGCTGAAGATCGGCGGCGCGATCTACCTGCTGTGGCTGGCCTTCAAGATCTGGCGCCATGCCGCCGACGGCATCGAGGACGACGCGAACCTGCATCAGGTGCGCGGCCGCGCCGCACTGGTCCGTCAAGGCATCGCCGTGCAACTGGCGAACCCCAAGCCCGCCGTGTTCTTCGGAACGATATTTCTGACGCTTGTGCCCCGCGATGCGCCGATCTGGGCACTGGCGGTGATCCTGCTGATGATCTTCGTGAACGATGCCGGCTGGAACATGATCGTCGGCCGCATTTTCGCCTTTCGCCGCAGCCGGGCGACCTATCTGAACCTGAAGACCGTGATCGATCGCGTGTTCGGCGGGTTGCTGGCCCTGTTGGGCCTGAAACTAGCCACGACCTGAGGAGTCCAACCCATGAATGACCGTTTGCCGCATGAAAAGGGGTTCCATGTCAGTTGGGACCAGCTGCACCGTGATGCCCGCGCGTTGGCGTGGCGGCTGGACGGAACCGACTGGCGGGCCGTCGTCGCGGTGACGCGCGGCGGGCTGGTCCCGGCGATGATCGTGGCGCGCGAACTGGATATCCGGACCATCGACACGATCTCGATCCGGTCCTACAAGGGCGTCGGGTCCGAGGCGGGTCAAGGCGCGCTGCAGGTCTTGAAGCGCCCGGACGATACGCTGATGCAGGATGGCGAGGGTATTCTTGTCGTCGATGACCTGGTCGATTCCGGTCGCACGCTGGAACTGATCCGCGAGATGTATCCCAAGGCGCATTTCGCCACCGTCTATGCCAAGCCGAAGGGCAAGCCGATGGTGCAAAGCTGGATCACCGAGGTCAGCCAGGATACCTGGATCTTCTTTCCTTGGGACATGGCGCTGCAATACGTCCAACCCTATCGCGGCGAGGATTGATGCGGTGTGGTCGGCAGGCTGGCGCCGACACGTTCACCGCTGATGGAACCAACGGATAAAAATAGGAAATTATTGGTTTCGTGCAAAATGAGGGTGGCTTGTGTGGCACCACCCGCGGCGGAATCCTGCTAGCATTTATCAATCGCAGGAACCGACCACATCCCCCGTTCATTGTCCTCCCGAAGCGCATCGCAGGGCCAACCTGCGGTCCGCGATGACAAACTGGAGGATATTATGCGTAAGCTTCTTCTGACCACCGCCTTCGTCATGCCGCTGTCGATGGGCGCAGCGTTCGCACAGGACGACGCCGCCACCACGACGCAAGATCCGGCCGCGTCCACGCAGCCGATGGATGGTGCCGGCACCGACCCGATGGCGAGCGACCCCGCAGCCGATCCTGCTGCAGGCGACATGGCCGCCGATCCGGACGCCGAAGCCGCCGAGCAGGCAGCGATGGAAGCCGAGGTCGCAGCCAGCGGAAAGGTTGCACAGCAGCAGGCCGCAAACGAACTGCGCCTTGACTGGATTACCGACGCGACCGTCACTTCTCCGGACGGCAGCTCGATCGGCGACATCAATGACCTGATCGTAGATGGCGAGAACGGCCAGATGATCGCAGCGGTTGTCGGCGTCGGCGGGTTCCTTGGCATCGGTGAAAAGCAGATCGCCCTGCCGTGGGATCAGTTGACCGTCAACTATGACGCGCAGGAAATCAGCAGCGACCTGAGCCAGGAAGAGGCCGACGCCGCCCCGGAATATGTTTTCCGTGATCGCGAGGACGCCCCCAGCGTCGCACCGGCAGGTGATGATGCGGGCATGGCGACCGATGACACCATGGCCCCTGCGGATGACTCGATGGCACCGGCGGACGACACCATGGCGCCCGCGGATGACACGATGGAACCGGCGGATGACACCATGGCGCCCGCAGATGACACGATGGCACCGGCAGACGATACCATGGCACCGGCCGAAGACGGAATGGCCCCTGCCGAAGACGGCGCGATGCCGGCGGACGGTGACACCATGGACGGCGAGCAGCCCGAATCGGACATGGAACCGATGGAAGGCGAAACCGAACAGCCGGCCAGCAACTGATCGGACCTGTCACACGCAGAAAGGGCGGCCATCTGGCCGCCCTTTTTTCATGGTAACGCGCGTGATTGCATCTAGGGGACGTGCTTGCAGACCAGCGCCGTCACTGATTGCCGCGAACAAACCGTGCTGCACCCTCGGCCGCCCGGCGAAGGGCGCGGCTTTTGTTGACGGTTTCCTGGAACTCCGCCTCGGGATCGCTGTCATAGACCACGCCGCCGCCCGCCTGAATATACAATGCCCGGTCCTTCACGACACCGGTGCGCAGCGCAATGCACATGTCCATCTCGCCATTCGCGGCAAAATAGCCGACCGCACCGGCATAAACGCCGCGTTTTTCGGGCTCCAACTCGTCGATGATCTGCATCGCCCGCACCTTTGGTGCGCCCGACACCGTGCCTGCGGGCAATCCGGCCAGCAGGGCTGACAAGGCGTCCTCGTCCTCGCGCAGTTCGCCCACGACATTCGACACGATATGCATCACATGGCTATAGCGCTCGATCGTGAACTGCTCGGTCGGGCGCACGGTGCCGGGTCGCGCGACGCGACCCACGTCGTTGCGGCCCAGATCCAGCAGCATCAGATGTTCGGCCAGTTCCTTCTGATCGCCCAGAAGATCGGCTTCCAGCGCGCGATCCTCGGCCTCGTCGGCGCCTCGCGGACGGGTGCCGGCGATCGGGCGGATGGTCACTTCGCCGTCGCGCAACCGGACCAGAATCTCGGGGCTGGCCCCGACAATCTGGAATCCACCCATGTTCAGGAAGAACATGAAGGGCGACGGATTGGTGCGGCGCAGGCTGCGATACAGGGCAAAGGGCGGCAGCGGGAAATCCATCCGCCAGCGCTGCGACGGCACTACCTGAAAGATGTCGCCCGCCCTGATATAGTCCTTGGCCTTCTCGACTGCAGCAAGATAGTCGGGCTTGGCGAAATTCGAGACCGGTTCACCGATCTGCGCGTCATGCCCCAGGGCGCGCGGCTCGGAGGGTTGCCGATCCAGCGACCGCAGCGCATCCATCACGCGTTCCGCCGCGCGGGCATAGGCGGCGCGCGCATCGCCGCCATCGTGCCATGCGGGCGCACACAGCGTCACTTCACCCTTGACGCCGTCCAGCACCGCCACGACCGAAGGCCGCATCAGCATCGCGTCGGGCAGATCCAGGGGATCGGGATTCACATCCGGCAGATGTTCCACAAGCCGGATCATGTCATAACCCAGATAGCCGAAAAGACCGGCCGCGACGGGCGGCACGCCCTCGGGCATGGCCTCGATGCGGCTTTCGGCGATCAGCGCGCGCAGACTGTCCAGTGCGGGACGATCATCCGGCTGAAAGTCGTCCGAAAAGCGGGCGCTGCGGTTGATGCGTGCCTGACCGTCGCGACAGTCCCAGATCAGATCCGGTTTCATGCCGACGATGGAATAGCGTCCGCGCACCTCGCCGCCGGTGACCGATTCCAGCATGAAGGACATCGGCGCGGCTTCTGCCAGTTTCAGCATCAGGCTGACAGGCGTGTCCAGATCGGCCGCCAGCCGGATCGTCACCAACTGGTTCTGCCCCGCCTTCCATCCCGCCTCGAAAGCCGGAAAATCGGGCGTCATCTCCATCACTGAACCTGCGCGTTGACGGCGTTGATGGCCTGCTGGTTCAGTCGCAAGCCGCCCTGACGCTGCGCCGCACGGGCGTAGTAATCGAAGATATCGGCCTGCAGCGACCCTTCCAGCCGGGCGCTGACCGCGTCCAGCACGCGCATTGCATCCTCACCTTCCAGATCCGCTTCGTGGACGGCATCAAGACAGACCAGGAACACGCGGTTTTCTGCCTCGACGATCTCGATCTCGCCGGGCTCGTCGATAGCGAAGGCGGTGGCGATCAGGTCCGACGGTACGCCGTCGATCCAGCCATCGCGGGTCAGGTCGGTTTCCGACGTCCAGCCCGGCATTTTCGCGGCAGGACCCGCCGTTTCCTGGCCTTCCGCGTCAGTCTGATCCGGCGCGGATTCGGGCGTTGCAACACGAGCCCCGGCGCCTTCGGGCGCGGGCGACACGACCGGGTTCGGCGATGCCGTCGAGCTGGCCTCGACCTTGCGCTCTTCGGCCAGCGCCAGCAGCTGACGCTGTATTTCGGCGGCACGCCAGTCTTCGGCCACCTCGTCACGGACCTCCTCGAACGGCCTCAGCGCGGGCGGCACGACCTCGTCCAGGCGCAGCGCGAAGACGCCGCCATCGTCCAGCCGGACCAGTTCCGGAAAGTCCTGCTGGGTCACGGCCGCCGCGCGGTCGCGGAATGCCTGATAGCCGGCAATGCTGCGTTCCGCCGGGGCTTCGCCCTGGGTCCAGTCGATCTGGCCAAGCTGCATCGCGGTTTCCTCGGCCAGCTGCTCCAGCGTGGCGCCACCTGCCAGCAGATCCTCGAACTCGCCGCTGCGATCGTCGATCATCCGGGTGGCGCGATCCAGCGCCGCTTCTTCGCGCAGGCCCTCGCGCGCCTCCTCGAAGCTGATATCCACCGGATCGAGAATCGCATTCATCGCAAACAGCGCCGGCCCAAGATCGGTATCCACAGGCCCCACGATGCCGGGCTGGTCAGCGGCAAAGACGGCTTCGCCCGCAGCACCCAGTTCCTCGCGAGTGACCTCGCCCAGATCGACATCCTCCAGCGTCAGGCCGCGCTCCAGCACGAAAGCCTCGAACGGAAAGTCGCCCGCGTCGATCGCCGCCTTGGCGGCCGCCGCATCGTCGCGGCTTGAAAACACCAACCGGCTGACCATGCGACGCTCGGGCTGGCGGTATTCATCGATATTGGCCTCGTAGGCATCGCGCAGCGCCTGTTCGTCCAGTGCCGCCTCTTCGCTCAGCATTTCGGGCGTCAGCCAGACATAGCTGATCCGGCGCATTTCCGGCGCGGTGAAACGATCGGCATTGGCTTGGTGCCAGGATTCCAGAGCCTCCTCGTCGGGATCTTCGACGGGCGATTGCAGGTCATCCTCGGTCAGTTCCACCCAGGACAGGTCGCGCGTCTCAAGCAGCCATTTCGCGGTCTGGTCCACCATCGCCTCGGGGGCGACCACGCCGCCCGCGACGGCGCGCTGCAGCAACAGCCGTGCCTCGTCCTTGCGCACGGCGGATTCGAACTCGGCCTCGGACATGCCCTGACGCTGCAGCACCTGCGCATAGGCGGTGCGGTCGAAATTCCCGTTCGGTCCCTTGAACGCATCGGCATTCAGAATTGACTGACGCACGCGGTCGTCGCCGACCGAAACGCCGATTAGACGTGCCTGTTCCTCTAGCGCGGCCCCGGTGAACAGCTGCGCCTGAACCGCCTGCGGCAGGCCAATGGCCTGCGCCTGCGCCATGGTGAAGGGCTGACCGGCCTGCTGCGAGTAGGCGTTGATTTCGTTGCGCAGGCTGCGGGCATATTCATCCGCGGTGACCTTGGTCTCACCGACGGACCCGATCTCGGTGCGGCCTCCGGAAAAGCTGGTCACGCCGAAACCGCCCAACCCCAGGATCAGAAGCCCCATCAGGATCCAGACGATCGTCGATTTTCCGTGCGTGCGCAGGTTCTTCATGGCGCGGCCTTCCTTGCGGGTCGTGTCCTGCCGTCTTTATGACGGCGACCGCCGCGCCACAAGCCTTCAGGGGCGGAACAAGACCAGCCGTTCGGCAAGCTGCGCGATACCTGTCCGGTCCACATTGGCGAAGGCCAGTCGGAAATGCCGGTCGCCGACCGGATCGCCCTCTGGCGTGAACATCGTGCCGGGCAGCGCCAGCACCGACGCCTCGCGCAGCAGACGCGGGGCCAAGGTCGCGGATGATGCGGCGAAGGGATGTTCCACCCAGGCGAAATAGGCGCCCGCGGTTTTCAGCCGCCAGCCGGTCAAACCGGCCAGCGCGGCGATGGTGGCGTCGCGGCGGGCAAGGGTTTCGGCGCGTTCGCCGGCCAGCCAGTCGCGCAGATGCGTCATCCCCCACAGCGCCCCGATCTGGCCAAGCTGCGAGGCCGAGATGGCGACGGTGTCCAGAAATTTCTCGGCCTCGCGCATCCGCGCCACGCCGCAGACCATCGCGCCGACACGATGTCCTGTCAGCCGGTAGGCCTTGGAAAAACTGTAAAGCTGGATGACGGTCTGATCCCAGCCCGGCCGCGTCAGAAGGTCATGCGGCGCGCCGGTGCGGCTGTCGAAATCGCGATAGGTCTCGTCCAGGATCAGCGCGATGCCATGGCGCTGCGCCAGATCGAAGAACGCCGCCAGCAACGAGGCGGGATATTCAGCCCCTGACGGGTTGTTCGGCGTGACCAGCACGATCGCACGCGTCGTCGGGCCGATCATGGCTGCTGCATCGTCGGGGTCAGGCAGCATGCCCGCACCGCAGGACAGCGGACGGGTCGCGATTCCCTGCATGTCCAGCCACATCTTGTGGTTGAAATACCACGGCACCGGCAGGATCACCTCGTCCCCTGCCCCCGCAAGCGTGGCGATCGCGGCGCAGAACGCCTGATTGCAGCCTTGGGTGATCGCCACCTGATCGGCCGAGACCACACCGCCATAGGCCTCGCTGAACTGATCGGCGACAGCCGCGCGCAGGTCCGGGTTTCCCAGCACCGGCCCGTAAAGATGTGCGCCCGGCAGATCCATCGCGGCATCAGCGATGGCCCGCCGCAACCCTTCGGGCGGCGCGTCGGCGGGGGCCGCCTGGCTGACATTGATCAGCGGACGGTCGGGCGGAAATTCGACCCCCTGCAACCAGCGTCTGGCCTCCATCACGGGCGGGGCAAAGCTTGCGGCGATGGCGGGGTTGATACCAGCCATGTCAGTCACGCTGCAGCGCGCGCAGATCGGACAGGTCTGGCGGCAAGGACAGGTCCAGCGACGGAGACGGCATCGCGGGCGCGGTGGTTGTCTCGTCCTGCGCAGGCTCGGGGCGTTCGGGGCGGGAAGGCTCGCGGCTTTCGGCACTCGCGGCTGGCTCGCTGGCGGGGTCGGCGGGTGGGGTCGGGTCGTCCGCGCGGATCGCGGCGGTCTGCGGCCGCTCGTCCCGATCGCCAGATCCCGCCATCTGCGGCGCATCCGGCATCACCGGCATGTCCAACGCCCCGGGCTGTGCGACGTCGGGCGCCGTATCGCCCGGCGCAGGTTGGGCCTGCGCGCGACCTGCAGCACCCTCGGGGGCCTCGGGCCTGCTGTCGCTGTCGGTGATGGCGACCGGTGCCGGTTCGGCCGCCGGGGCGCTGACGGCGGGCGCATCCGCCTGATCCATGCGCGAGGCCGGCGACGCCAGCGGCGCGGGTTGCAGCGGCACCACATCCCCGCCCCGGCCGAATTCCGATCCCACCGGCAGACCAACTGCCTCGGCCTGTGGCGCATCATCATCGGACGGGCTGGCTGTGGCAGCCGTCTCGGGCGCCGTTTCAGGCGTTGCGGGGGGCGAATCCGACGCCGCGGTTGTCGGCGCAGAAACCTCCGGGGCCGGCCGAGATGTGGTGTCCGAGCCCGGTCCGGGTGCGGCGTCCGTTACGACCGGATCCGCTTCACCCGGCCCCGTCGCAGCCGATTCTTCGCCCTGCTGCGGCACGGCCTGCGGGCCGGGCAACGGCAGGATCAGCGACAATGACACCAGCACGACGGCGCTCAGCGCCGCACCATGCCCCAAACCTGTCCAGAAACCGCGTGCCATGCGCCTCTTCTTTCCCCGGCCGGGCTTGACCCCCCGACGCGCTTTGGCCCATCTATAGCGGACCGTTTTCCGGGGGGAAACCGCCCCCAAGCCGCCACTGCAGATCAAGGCGCCCAAGATGATCCTTCTGATCGACAATTACGACAGCTTCACCTGGAATCTCGTGCATTATCTGGGCGAGGCCGGAGCCGATGTCACTGTGCGCCGCAACGACCAGATCACTGTCGACGAGGCTCTGACCCTGCGGCCCGACGGCATCGTGATCTCGCCCGGCCCCTGCGATCCGGCGCAGGCGGGAATCTGCCTCGACCTGATCCGCGCGGTGGCCGACCGGGCGATCCCGCTGTTCGGGGTCTGCCTTGGCCATCAGGCCATCGGCGAAGCGTTCGGCGGCAAGGTGGTGCGCGCCAACCGGATCCTGCACGGCAAGGTCGATGCGGTCAGCCACGACGGCAGCGGCGTCTTTGCGGAACTGCCCTCGCCGCTGAACGCCACCCGCTATCATTCGCTGACGGTGCAGCCCGAAACCCTGCCCAATTGCCTGCGGGTCACCGCGACTTCGGATGACGGCACCATCATGGGTCTGATCCATACGGACCTGCCCATCGAGGGCGTTCAGTTTCACCCGGAATCGATCGCCTCGGAATACGGGCACGAGATGATCCGCAACTTCCTGTCCCGCTGCCGCAAGGACGAAGCCGCCGCATGACCACCGATATCCGCCCGCTGATCGGCACCGCCGCCGTTCGTCCACTGACCGGCCCCGAGGCAGAATCGGCCTTTTCGGCGCTGTTCGACGGTGCGGCGACGCCCGCGCAGATCGGTGGCCTGTTGATGGCGCTGCGCGTGCGCGGCGAAACCGTGGACGAGATCGCGGCAGCCGCCCGTGCGATGCGCGCCCGGATGAATCGCGTCCATGCGCCCGCGAACGCCATGGACATCGTCGGCACCGGCGGTGACGGCAAGGGCACGCTGAACATCTCGACCGCGACGGCCTTCGTGGTGGCGGGGGCAGGCATCCCGGTCGCCAAGCACGGCAATCGCAACCTGTCATCGAAATCCGGGGCCGCGGACGCGCTGACCCAGATGGGCATCAATGTGATGGGCGGCCCGTCCGTTGCGCAGAAGGCGCTGGACCGGGCGGGGATCTGCTTCATGATGGCCCCGATGCATCACCCTGCGATGCGCCATGTCGGCCCGCCGCGCGCCGAACTGGGCACACGGACGGTCTTCAACCTGCTGGGACCGCTGACCAACCCCGCCGCCGTGCGTCGGCAACTGACCGGCGCCTTCTCGGCCCACTGGATCCGCCCCATGGCCGAGGTGCTGCGCGATCTGGGCAGCGACGCGGCATGGCTGGTGCACGGCAGCGACGGCACCGACGAGATCAGCATCGCCGGCGACACCGCGGTCGCGGCGCTGAAGAACGGCGAGATCACCGAATTCACCGTGACGCCCGAGGATGCGGGCCTGAGCCGGCATCCTTTCGAGGCAATCATCGGCGGAGAGCCGTCGCAGAACGCCGCCGCGTTTCGCGCGCTGCTGGAGGGCGAGACCGGCGCCTATCGCGACGCGGTGCTGCTGAATGCCGCCGCCGCGCTGCTGGTCGCGGGCACCGCCCGCGACCTGCGCGAGGGTGCGGCGATGGCGGCGGAATCGATCGACAGCGGTGCCGCCAAGGCCCGGCTGACCAGCCTGGCCGAAGTGACCGGCCCGCCGGAGCCGTGATCCCGCCCCACGCCTGGGCCGATCTGGCGTTCTTTCGTCAGGACTGGCCCGCGATCCGCGACCGGCTTGAAGGTTGCGAATGGTTGCCCGGACCCGACCGGATCTTTGCCGCATTGCAGGCGACGCCACCCGAACAGGTCCGCGTCGTGATTCTGGGGCAGGACCCCTACCCCACGCCGGGTCACGCCAACGGGCTTGCGTTCTCGGTCGCGCCGCAGGTCGCGCTGCCCCGGTCGCTGCGCAATATCTTCACCGAACTGCGCGATGATCTGGGCCGGGCGCCCCGAACGGGCGATCTTTCGCATTGGGCCGCGCAGGGCGTATTGCTGTTGAATACCGCGTTGACGGTGCCGCCCGGAGATGCCGGGGCGCACGCGAAATGGGGCTGGGACAAGCTGTCCCGGCAGGCCATCACCAAGGCCCAGGACCACGGTCCGTTGGCGTTTCTGCTGTGGGGCGCACACGCGCAGAAGGCTGTCGCGGGACTTCCGCGCGATCAGGATATGGTCATTGCGACGGCCCACCCATCGCCGCTGTCGGCCCGGCGCGGCTTCTTCGGCAGCCGCCCGTTCAGCCGCATCAATGGCTGGCTGAACGAACGTGGATATGCGCCCATCGACTGGTCCGGCTGACCGCGACCGGGTCGCCGAAGATGCATGTTGCGGCGGGTCGGCGCGGATGCCACAAGATCTGCATGGCAAAATCCGTTACCTCATTCACCTGCACCGCCTGCGGCGCCGCCCACAAGAAATGGGCCGGGCGCTGCGACGCCTGCGGGGCATGGAATACCGTTGTCGAGGAAGCGCCGCTGTCGCAGGGGCCCGGCCGCGGCCTGGGCGCCGCCAAGGGCCGCAGCGTGCCGTTGTCGGGCCTTGCCACGGACGAGCCGCCCCCACCCCGCCGGCAATCGGGGATGGCAGAACTGGACCGGGTTCTGGGCAGCGGGCTGGTGCCCGGATCGGCGGTCCTGGTCGGCGGCGACCCCGGCATCGGCAAATCGACCCTTCTGCTGCAGGGTGCGGCGGCATTTGCGCGGACCGGGCTGAACGCCATCTATATCAGCGGCGAAGAGGCCAGCGCACAGGTGCGGATGCGCGCCCAACGTCTGGGACTGGCGGATGCGCCCGTGCGACTGGGGGCGGAAACCAATCTGCGCAATATCCTGACCACGCTGGACAGTGAACGTCCCGATCTTGCCATCATCGATTCCGTGCAGACCTTGTGGTCGGACACGGTCGAGGCCGCGCCGGGCAGCGTGGCACAGGTCCGCGCCGCCGCGCACGAACTGGTGACATTCGCCAAACGGCGCGGCGTCGCCATCGTGCTGGTCGGCCATGTCACCAAGGACGGACAGATCGCCGGTCCGCGCGTGGTCGAGCACATGGTCGACACCGTCCTGTATTTCGAGGGAGAGCGCGGCCACCAGTTCCGCATCCTGCGCAGCGTCAAGAACCGATTCGGCCCCGCCGACGAAATCGGGGTATTCGAGATGACGGGCGCCGGACTGGCCGAGGTCGCCAATCCCTCGGCGCTGTTTCTGTCGGAACGCGGCCAGCCCTCGCCCGGCAGCGCGGTGTTCGCGGGGATCGAGGGCACGCGCCCGGTGCTGACCGAGGTGCAGGCGCTGGTCGCCCCCTCGACACTGGCAAGCCCGCGCCGCACCGTCGTGGGTCTGGACAGCGGCCGGGTCAGCACCATTCTTGCCGTGCTGGAGGCGCGATGCGGCATCCCTTTCACCGGTCTTGACGTTTTCCTGAACGTCGCCGGCGGCATGAGGGTCAACGAACCCGCCGCGGATCTGGCGATCGCGGGCGCGCTGTTGTCGGCGCGCGAGGACAGCGCCCTGCCGCCCGAGGCCGTGCTTTTCGGCGAAATCAGCCTGTCGGGCGCGCTACGTCCCGTCGCACAGGCCGAAAACAGGTTGAAAGAAGCGCAGAAACTTGGTTTTTCACAGGCGATTTTACCCGACGGCCAGAAGGTCGAGGGCGTGACGACAGATCGGGGCGGGATGGGCATGCGACGCATCGCCGACCTGACAGGATTTGTGGGCGAGGTCTTCGGCGCCGGCTGAACCGCCTGAAACGAAACGATATCCGGCGCAGGGGCAGGACTTATGGACGGTTTCACGATCATTGACGCGGTGGTGGCCGGCGTTGTCATCCTTTCGGCCATTCTGGCCTGGTCGCGCGGCTTCGTGCGCGAATCGCTGGCCATTCTGGGATGGATCGCCGCAGCCATCCTGGCGTTCCTTTTCGCCGCCACCGTGCGTCCGATGATCGCCCAGCTTCCCGTGCTGGACCGATTTCTGGGCGACAGTTGCGAACTGGCCACGATCGCCGGCTTCGCGGTGGTCTTTGCACTGGCGCTGGTGATCTTTTCGATCATCACGCCGCTGTTCTCATCCGTGGTGCAGCGTTCGGCGCTTGGCGGCATCGATCAGGGAATGGGATTCCTGTTCGGCGTGGCCCGGGGCATTCTTTTGGTCGCCATCGCCTTCATCGTTTATGACCGCGTGATGACCAGTCAGCAGGTCGCCATGGTCGAGAATTCGCGCTCGGCACAAGTGTTCGAGCGGATGCGCGGCCAGATGGACGAACAGATCCCCGACGACGCGCCAAGCTGGATCGTCAGCCGCTATGAACAGATGGTCGGCGGCTGCACTGCAACCGAAACGGTCGCGCCCGAGGCGACCCCGCCCGCTGAGAATTGATCCTGAGAGCTTGGATCTGGCTGCATGGCTGCCATGCCGTGACGCTTTCATGACGAAAAACCGCCCCTGTGCTTGCACGGGGGCGTGACTTTATGTTCCCTTGCCCCTACATACCGCCCCACAGCCCAAAGCCATTCAGGATGCCCTGATGCAACCATTTCTGGCCCATCCGTTCGATTCGGACCGCCTTCATGAAGAATGCGGAATTTTCGGCGCGATCGGCATGGCCGATGCCTCCAGCTTCGTCGCCCTTGGCCTGCACGCGTTGCAGCATCGCGGACAGGAGGCCGGGGGGATCGTCACCCACGATCCCGAACACGGATTCAACAGCGCCCATCGCTTCGGCTATGTGCGCGACAATTTCACCAAGGCCGACGTGATGGCGACGCTGCCGGGGCCGCTGGCCATCGGCCATGTCCGCTATTCAACCGCCGGAACCAAGGCCAACACCGCGATCCGCGACGTGCAGCCGTTTTTCGGCGAATTCTCGATGGGCGGTTGCGCGATCGCCCATAACGGCAACATCACCAACGCCGCAGCCCTGCGCCGCGAACTGACCGAGCGTGGCTCGATCTTCCAGTCCAGCAGCGACAGCGAATGCATCATCCACCTGATGGCGCGGTCGATACAGCGCAACCTGCCCGAACGGATGAAGGATGCGCTGCGCCGGGTCGAGGGGGCGTTCAGCGTCATCGCGATGACCCGTACCAAGCTGATCGGCGTGCGCGACCCCTTGGGCGTGCGCCCGCTGGTATTGGGCAAGGTCGGCGATGACGGTTTCGTGCTGGCCTCGGAAACCTGCGCGCTGGACATTATCGGTGCCGATTTCGTTCGCGAGGTCGATCCGGGCGAAATGGTGGTGATCTCGCGCGGCAAGGTCGAAAGCTCGCGCCCCTTCGGCCCGTCCACGGGTCGATTCTGCATCTTCGAACATGTCTATTTCTCGCGTCCGGATTCGATCATTGGCGGTCGCTCGGTCTATGAAACCCGCCGCCAGATCGGTGTCGAACTGGCCCGCGAAGCCCCGATCGAGGCCGATCTGGTCTGCCCGGTCCCCGACAGCGGCACCCCCGCAGCAATCGGTTACGCACAGGAATCGGGCATCCCCTACGGCATGGGAATCATCCGCAACCAGTATATGGGCCGAACCTTCATCGAGCCGACCGAGCAGATCCGCAACATGGGCGTCAGGCTGAAGCTGAACGTCAACCGGTCGCTGATCGCCGGAAAGCGGGTCGTTCTTGTCGATGACAGCGTGGTCCGCGGCACGACCAGCCGGAAGATCAAGGACATGATCCTGGATGCGGGCGCGGCCGAAGTTCATTTCCGCATCGCATCCCCGCCGACCGCATGGCCCTGCTTCTATGGCGTGGATACGCCCGACCGTGACAAGCTGCTGGCGGCGCAGATGACGACCGAGGAGATGCGGGAATGGATCGGCGTTGATTCGCTGGCCTTCGTGACGCTGGACGGCCTGTATCGTGCCGTCGGCGAGGCTGACGGCCGCAACGGCAAATGCCCGCAATATTGCGACGCCTGCTTCTCGGGCGATTATCCGGTCGCGCCGTTCGATCAGCTGGAACGCGGATTCCGCATGAAGCCCGGATCCGAGACGGCTGTGAACGAGGCGGCCGAGTAGCGTCGATCTGCCATGACGGCGCTTGGGGGCCGCGGCCCCCGGCGACATTCCGGGCAGCCCCAGGTTCAGGGCACGATGGTTTCCAGCGCGTCGTAATGCGCCGCCGCATCGCCCCAAAGCGCGGCGGCGAGGCTGCCGGGCTTGTGGCGCAGGGTTGCAAGTTCGGCCCGTGTGACCCAGCGAAACCGGTTCACCACCCCCATCGGGTCTGCCAGCGAAATATCGTCGCCTGCCACCGGCATGGCGCGGAAATGGATCTCGACCTGATGAAAGCCGCTGGCGGGATCGTGGAATTCGTTCACCAGAAAGGGCGCCCCGACACTGATGATCAGGCCGGTTTCCTCGGCCACCTCGCGCATCAGGTTTTCTGGCAGCGACTGACCCGGCTCGACTCCTCCGCCGGGCAGGCACCACAGATCGCTGTCTTGCCCCGGATAGGCATTGACCATCAGCAGCCGGTCGCGATGCAGAACCGCCGCGCGCACCGCCAGACGGGGCCGCGCCAGCCTCATCCGGCGATCCGGTTCACATGGCCCATCTTGCGGCCCGGCCGCGCCTCGCCCTTGCCGTAAAGATGCAGCTGCGCGCGCGGCGTGGCCAGCAGGTCGGGCACCCGGTCGATGTCGTCGCCGATCAGGTTCTCCATCACCACATCGGCGTAACGCTTGCCGTCGCCCAAGGGCAGGCCGGCGACCGCGCGGACATGTTGTTCGAACTGATCGACGGCACAGCCCGCCTGCGTCCAGTGACCCGAGTTGTGCACGCGCGGCGCGATCTCGTTCACGATCAGCCCGGCAGGCGTCACGAACAGCTCAACCCCCATCACGCCGACATAGTCCAGCGCGTTGGCGATTCGGGCCGCGATCAGGACGGCATCGGTCGTCAGGGCTGAGGGCAGCCCGCAGGGCACCGTCGTCGTGCGCAGGATGCCGCCCTGATGCAGGTTCAGCCCCGGATCGAACGCGGACACCTGTCCATCGGCGCCGCGCGCGATGATGACACTGATCTCGGCCGAGAAATCGACGAACCCTTCCAGCACCGAGGGCGCACCGGTCCAGTCCGCCTGCGCCGGATCGGTGATCCGCACCTGGCCCTTGCCGTCATAGCCCATGCGCCGCGTCTTGAGGATCGAGGGTGTCCCGATCCGCGCGATCGCCGCGGCCAGGTCGCCCCTGCCCGGCACGTCGGCGAAGGGTGCCGTGGCAAGTCCGATCTCGTTCAGGAAGGTCTTTTCCGTCAACCGATCCTGCGACACTGCCAGCGCGCGCCGGTTCGGGCGGATCGGGCAGATCGATTCCAGCAGGTCCAGCGCCGAGGTCGGCACGTTCTCGAATTCATAGGTGATGACATCGACCGATTCGGCAAAGGCGCGCAGGGCCGTACTGTCCTCATAAGGGGCGGTGGTCAGGCGATGTGCGACATCGCCCGCAGGCGCGGCACCCGGTTCATAGACATGGCAACGCAGGCCAAGACGGCTGGCCGCCACCGACAGCATCCGTCCCAGCTGGCCGCCGCCCAGAATGCCGATGGTGCGGACCTCAGTCATCCTGCGGCTCCTCGGGAATGCTGTCCGACAGGGCCGCCCGCCACGCATCCAGCCGCGCCGCCAGCGCCGGATCGTCAAGCGCCAGGATCGACGCGGCCATCAGCCCGGCATTGGTCGCACCCGCGGCACCGATCGCCATCGTCGCAACGGGAAAGCCACGCGGCATCTGCACGATGGAATACAGCGAATCGACGCCTGACAGCGCACGGGTCTGGACAGGCACGCCGATCACCGGCAGGCGCGTCTTCGAGGCCATCATGCCGGGCAGGTGCGCCGCCCCTCCGGCCCCTGCGATGATCACCTTCAACCCGCGCTGAACGGCGCTGCGACCGTAATCCCACAACCGGTCCGGGGTGCGATGGGCGCTGACGATGCGCGCCTCATAGTCGATGCCCAGATCATCAAGGATCGCTGCTGCCTCGCGCATGGTGGACCAGTCCGACTGGCTGCCCATGATGATTCCGACCGGCTTGTCCATACGGCGCCCCCTTGCTTGTTCTGGGTCCAGCGTTTTCGTGCGCTCCGCAATACCGTGCGCGCGCCGGGGCCGCAATCAGGCGATGATGTCGGGGGTCAGTTCATCTTCCAGCCGCGCGATCCGATCCTTCAGCACCAGCTTCTGCTTCTTCAGGCGCTGCAGCGTCAGAGACGAGGTCATCTGCTGCGATGCCAGCGCGGCGATGGCCTGGTCCAGATCGCGATGTTCGCAGCGCAGCGCGATCAGCCTGGCGCGGACGATTTCCTCGTGGGACATCTCGTGGTGCATGTTCATCTGGCTGGCCCGGCTGGAATGACGCGTTTCCATTCCGCTTATAGCCATTTGTTTCACGCCTGTTAACAACGACTTCGCAAACCCGTCCCGCCCATACATTAAAATTGATCTTTCGCCGTGTCGGCGCGAAACTTCATCCGGATCACCGAACCGGAGAAAAGTCATGAAACTGATCGGCTTGACCGGCGCGCCTGCGGTCGCGCTGTTGTTGGCAGGGCTATCCGTCGCAACCCCGGCCCACGCGCAGATGGACGGCGAGGAATTGCAGCGCTGCATCTGGCGTTGCCTTGCGGATTCGCCGGGTGCCGGAAGCAGTCAGTACAATTCCTGCGTGGCCCGTTCGTGCAGCGATCAGACGCCCTCGGCGCCATCGCCGGCGCGCGCCACCTGGACCGTCAGCGGGGCGGCGACCGGCGGCCAGATGGCGTCAGTGACCGTTGGCCGCAGCACGTTCAGCTATGTCTGTCAGGCTGGCAAACCCGCGCTGCTGGCAATCAGCGGTTTGCCGGGACCGTCCTCGGGCGTGATCCTGTCGGTCGATGGCCGCGAATTCCGCCCGCCCTTCGCGGGGCGGGACGGGGTGCATTACACCTCGGCACGGGCAGGATCGGGGCTGGTCAACGCGCTTCTTGCGGGAAATGCGGTCCAGGCGCGCAATCGTCCCGGAAATTCGGTGTCGAATTTTCCCCTTGGTGGGTCCGGCAAGGCGATCAGAACGGCCATGTCGCGTTGCGGCATCCGCCCCTGACACTGGGCCGGTTGCCGTCGCGGCCCTTGCAGCCCGGCGATCGCATTCACATATTGAACCCATGTTGGGTCGCCGCAACGGGGCCCTTTTCAGACAGTCGCTTCGCCGCAAAAGGGCTGATGAGATGAGCAAGATGTCACTGGGGTCGCATCCCTATCTGCTGGGTTTCGACCAGTTGGAGCGGATGGCGGAACGCGCCGCAAAGGGCTCCGAGGGCTATCCGCCCTATAATATCGAACATCTCGCGCCCGACGGGTTCCGGATCACGCTGGCCGTGGCGGGCTTTCGCGAACACGATCTGGCCGTCACCACCGAAGATCGGCAACTGGTCATCCGCGGTCGTCTTGCAGAGCCGTCCGAGGACAGGGTCTATCTGCATCGCGGCATCGCCGCGCGGGCCTTCCAGCGCAGTTTCGTGCTGGCGGACGGGGTCGAGGTCGTCTCGGCCCAGATCGAGAATGGCCTGCTGCATGTCGATCTGAAGCGGGTTAAGCCGCAGCAACTGGTTCAGACAATTCCGATCAGCCGCAAGTAAGGGGGATCAACATGGATACCAAATTCGATTTCGGCGACAGCGACGCACAGAACACCGTCTATGTCCGCCAGGTCGCGACACACACCCTGCCCGAGGACGTCCGCGAACAGGTGCCCGGCGTCGAGACCATGTATGCCGTCCATGATTCGGACGGCGAACGGCTGGCGCTGGTGCGTGAACGCGCGATGGCCTTCATGCTGGCGCGCCAGAACGAACTGATCCCGGTCAGCGTCCACTGATCGTCACCCGCAGCGCGCGCGCCGGATCAGGCGCGCGCGATGCCCGCCTGCGGTGCGTAGCGCATGAAGGCGAAGGCCCGACCATCGGGCGACCAGCAGGGCACGTTCAGCGTCCCCTGCCCTCCGAACAGATCCAGGATCCTGCGCCGCTGGCCGCCATCCGTGTCCATCAGCCACAGTGACACATCGCGATCGCGCGGGTGCCCCGTCGTGCCGGGTTGATAGGCAAGATAGAGGACATGACGCCCATCGGGCGACGGATGCGGAAACCAGTTCACGTTATCATCGCGAAAGACCGGCGCGGCGTTCCGGCCGTCCAGCGTCATGCGCCAGATCTGGGCATGTCCCGTGGCGTCCGAGTTGAACCACAGAAACCTGCCGCAGGCCGAAAAATCGGGGCCGTCATGGTGGCCGGGCATCGGGGTCAGGATATGTTCGGCACCGCCCGCCATGTCCAGCGTCGCGATGCGGACCACGCGATCACGCCGCGCGCAGGCATAGGCGATCAGTCGGCCACGCGCGCCGTGCCACCAGCTTGGCCGTCCGACCGGAACCGGCTTCACGCCATCCGCGTCCAGCACATGGATACCCGCGCCCTGTGCATCGTGACAGGAAAAGATGATCCGGCCGTCTGGCAGGAAGCCGTGATCATTGTTGCAGCGCGTCAATCCGCCGGTGTCGATCAGCGTCAACCCCGACATGTCCGCGCGCCACAGCCGCCCGTCGCCATTGACCAGGAACCAGCCGTCTGGATGCCAGTTTGGTGCCTCGATCAGCTGCGGGCTGCGCAGCACGACGCGACAGCACCCGGTCGCGATCTGGAACACCTCAAGCGATGATCTCCACATGCTAGCGCGCCCCTGGCCCGATCATCGGCGGCGGCCCGTCCACCCCCTTGGCCGTCGGCTTGGGCCGGATCAGCCAGCTGCGCAGCGACAGCACCATCAGGATCGTGATGAACACCCCCAGTTGATAGATCAGCGCGTGGTGCATGGCCTGCGGATAGTCCGCATCTGCCCCGTGATGCAGCTGCACGAAGAAAAGACTGGACACGACGGCGATCCCCACGGCCGCACCGACCTGCTGAAACGCCTGCATGGCGCCCGAACCGGCGCCCGCGTCATGTCCGGGCACGGCCTGAAGCACCAGTTGAAACAGCGGCGATATCGCCAGACCCATACCCGTTCCGCAGATCGCCAGCGGCGCCGCGATCGCCAGCGGCGTGAACGGATGTGGCGGGTTGCCGGCCGCATGGCGCAGCCACGCCATCCCGATCAGCAGGACCAACGCCCCCGCCCCCATCCGCAGCGGCAAACGGCTGGCCCCGAAGCGGCCCGTGACATAGCTGCCCAGCATTACCCCCAGCGGAAACGGCGCCGTGGCCAGCCCCGAGGCCAGCGGTGACAATCCGAATCCGGTCTGCAGATAGATCGCAAGGATCAGGAACATGCCCGGAATGGCCGAAAAATGCAGCATGACCATCAGGACGCCGGACAGATAGCCCGGATTCCTCATCAGTGCGACGGGCAGAAGCTGCGTCCGCCCCGCCCGCGCCAGCGCGGCCTGCCGCAAGACAAAAAGCGCGCCCATCGGCACGGCACCAAGCAGCAGCGCGATGCACCACCAGGGCCAGCCCAGAAGCGCACCCTCGATCACCGGAAGGACGATCATGATGATCGCAAGCGCGAACACCACCATGCCGATCCAGTCGATGGTCATGTCCCGATCCCGCTGCAAGCCGGGTATCCATCGCAGCCCGGCAAGGATCACGAAGATTCCGACCGGAAGATTGACCAGAAAGATCGGCCGCCAATCCAGCCCATGGATATCGGCGGTGATCAGCGCACCTCCCAGCAACGGCCCGGTCACCGCGCCCATGCTGACGACCACCCCTGCCAGCGCGAAGGCCCGCGCCTTCTGGTCGGGGGGAAACATCAAGTGGATGATCGCCATGACCTGCGGCACCATCATCGCACCGCCCAGCCCCTGGATCGCACGCGAGCCGATCAGCATCGTCATGTCCTGTGCCAGCCCGCAAAGCGCCGATGCCAAGGTGAACAACGCCACCCCCAGCAGGAACAACCGCTTGCGCCCCAACTTGTCGCCAAAGCGCCCGAACGGCAGCAACCCGGCCGCAAAGGCCAGCACATAAGCTGCGGACACCCATTCGATCTGGCTGGCCGAGGCGCCCAGGTTCCGCTGGATCGATGGCAGCGCCACATTGACGATGCTGACATCGATCAGGTTCATGAAGTTTCCCATCAGCAGCAGGGTAATCCCCCCATTTTTGTGGGGGCTTGGTCGTAGAATTTACGCGGCCATTCTCAGTTTCTGTGCGGGTGTCATCCCGCCGTTGCCCATGTTTGGGCGCTCATTGTTGTAGGACCAGAGCCAT
>NZ_JAGHRA010000022.1 GCF_017744015.1 Paracoccus sp. R12_2 | reverse complement strand
GGACAAATCCTCCCTTTCTTCGATTGGTTGTCAGGCACCCCGCCTGCGATCCTCGCGCAGCAGGTCGGCGGCCTTTTCGCCGATCATGATCGCGGGGGCATTGGTGTTGCCCGAGACGATCTCGGGCATGATCGAGCAATCGGCGACCCGCAGGCCACGGATGCCCTTGACGCGCAGCCTTTCATCCAGAACCGGGCCCATCGCGGCTGTGCCCGTCGGATGAAAGATCGTGCCTGCGGAATTGCGCACCCATTCCAGCAAGGCGGCATCGTCTTGCGCCTCGGGGCCAGGACGCATTTCGGCGGTGATCTTGCCGGAAAGCGGCCGTTCCCTGGCGATGTTCCGGGCGATCTTCACGCCATCGACCATGGTTTGGCAGTCGGTCTCGGTCGCGAGGTAGTTCGGATGGATCGCCGGATAGGCCGACGGGTCCGCCGATTTCAGGCGGATGCTGCCCCGGCTTTCGGGCCGCAACTGGCAGACAGACATGGTGAAGGCCGAGAAGGGATGCACCCCCTGGGTCGGGCTGTCGGCGGACCAGGGCTGGACATGGAACTGGATATCCGGCGTCGCGACACGGTCATTCGTGCGCATGAACCCGGTGGCGAGACTGGCGGCCATGCTCATCGGCCCGGCGCGGAACATCGCGTATTTCAGGGCGATCCGGGCTTGCTGCCACAGCTTGCGCACCTCGTCGTTCAGGGTCGGTTCATTGCAGGTATAGACCAGCCGGGCCTGAAGATGGTCCTGCAAACCCTGCCCCACACCGGGCAGATCAGCGACGACAGGGATGCCGTGTTCGGCCAGATGCCCGGCATCGCCGACACCTGACAGCATCAGGATCTGCGGGCTGCCGATGGCGCCGGCAGACAGGATGACCTCGCCCTTCACATCGATCCGCTGCACGGCGCCCGAGCGGTCGGAATATTCGACGCCGACGGCGCGACCCCCTTCAATGATGACCCGGCGAGTCTGAGCGCGGGTGATGATGCGCAGATTCGGGCGCTTGCGAACCGGATGGATATAGGCCACGGCGGCGGAACAGCGCCGTCCCTTGCGGGTGGTCAGCTGAAAATATCCCACACCTTCCTGCGTGGCACCGTTGTAATCGGGATTGAACGGATAGCCTGCCGCCTGTGCCGCAGCCACCCACGCATCGCAGATCGGCCTTGAAAGGCGCATGTCCGACACGTTCAGCGGTCCGCCGGCGCCATGAAAGTCATCGGCCCCGCGTTCCTGATTTTCGGCCCGCTTGAACAACGGCAGAACATCGTCCCATGACCAGCCGGAAAAGCCCATCTGCGCCCAACGGTCATAATCCTGGGGTTGCCCCCGGACATACAGCAGCCCGTTCAGCGACGACGACCCGCCCATGACCTTGCCACGCGGCCAGTCAAGCTGACGCCCGTTCAGACCCGGATCGGGCTCGGTCCGATAGCACCAGTCCACCGAAGGGTTGTTCATGGTCTTGAAATATCCGACCGGGATATGGATCCACGGATTCCAGTCCCACGATCCGGCTTCAAGCAGCGTGACCGTCACGCCGGGATCCGCAGACAGGCGATTTGCAAGCGCGCAACCGGCCGAACCCGCTCCGACCACAAGATAATCGGTTTCCAACTCATCCCTCCCACAAGCCTGCGAATGACAGAAGACCGCAGATTCCTCTTGCAATGCGAACGTAAACAATTAGAAATGATACTACAAGTCTCAAAAATCGCATCTTTAGGGAGGAGGAATGTGATGAAGGGAAATATGGGCACCATCCGCGGGCTTTCGCGCCGCGATGTTCTTCGCGTCGCAGGCCGGTTCGGAATGACTTCCACCGCCATGGCGATAAGTGGTGCGGCAGGCCTGCTGACGACCGCGGAACTGGCCAGCGCCGCCGAAAGCACCTATGAAAAGCGTTTCTCGAAGGAACCGAAGCACACGTTCAAGATGGGCGCGTCGGGCTTCAACGCCCGCAACCTGCTGATCGAACGCACGGGGTTTCTGGAATTCGCCCGGGATCTGGAAGAACGCACCGACGGCGAGATCCGGATCGAATTCATCGGCGACAACCAGATCTGCGGCCAGCTTGATTGCGTCGAGAAGACCCAGCTTGGCGTCGTCGAATTCTTCGCGGCCTCGACCCAGAACTCGGCCGGGGTGGCACCGTATTACAACGTGCTGGACTTTGCCTACATGTTCCCGACCCGGGCGTCGCAATATCACTTCCTGTACAGCCCGGAAAGCCAGCGCATCCTGCGCGATCCGCTGGAAAAGCGGCACGGGATCAAGTTCCTTTTCTCGCATTGCGAACTGCGCGGGATCCAGTTGGGTCTGAAATGGAAGGACCGCGATCTGGTGACCAGCGTCGACCAGCTGGCAGGCACGAAGAACCGCGTGACCGGCACACAACTGGGCCGGATCGCGATGCAGCTGATGAACCTGAACCCGGTGCCGGTGGCGTGGGAAGAGACCATCGACGGATTGAAGCAGGGGCTGATCGATGGGGCCGAGACTTGGGCCTCGGCCGTGGCCTATGCCAACATGACGCCGGTGGTCAGCCAGTCCGTCGATCTTCGCTTTTTCTGCGGCACCGAACATTGTGCGATGTCATCCAAGGTCTTCGACGCGCTGGAACCGCATCTGCAGGATGCGGTGATGGAATCCGCCTATCTGGCACAGGTGCATGCGCAAGCTGCGAACGAGGCCGCGCTGATCAAGACGGTCGGCTTCTCGGACCCCCAGATGCCCGGGACATTGTTCGCCGAACACGGCGTTCGCTGCGCCTTCCTGTCCGACGAAGAACGTCGCAAGGCCGAAGAGATGTGCTCGCCCGAGTTCAACCCCGATCCGTGGAGCCAGTGGCGCGAGCGACTGATGCAGTGGTCGGGCGGCATCGACACCTATGACGAGATCTATCGCATCGCGCGCGAGATCCCGACGGACATGAAGCCCGAAAACGTCGAGCCGCGCCGCTGGTGGCGGTCGGCCTGATTGCAACAAGGCGACGTCCGTTCAAGGGCGTCGCAATCGGGGGGAATTCTTATCATGGCAAGCATATTTGCCGATCTGGGCACGATCCTTTCCGCGCTTGCGACGCGGGATTCCTGGGAAATCAACACCGCACTTGGCCAACCCGCGGCGTGGTTGTTCGGGTTGATGGTGATGTCTGTCGGTGCGGCGCTTATCCTGGCGCTGTTCCGGGCCGTTCCGGTTCTGGACCGCCACCTTGAGCGCGTGTTGATGGTCGCCGTCTATCTGGCCATCGCCGCGATCATATTCGTCGAGGTGATCCGCCGCTTCGTCTTCAGCCTGCAAGAACCCTGGTCCACGACCCTGCCGCCCTATCTGTTCCTGCTGCTGACCTGGTTCGGCTGCGCGTTCAACGTTAAGCTGCGCGCGCATCTGGCCTTCAGCGAGTTCCGCAGCCGCATGGGGCGCGGCGGGCAGTTGGGCTGTCTGGTGGTCGACAATCTGCTTTGGCTGGGCATGGCCTGGATTGCGGTCACGACGACGTTGCGGCTGGCCGCGAACTCGGCCTCGAATTTCCAGATCCTGCTGGGAACCGACAACGTCATGGTCTGGTGGTTCGTGATCCTTGTGCCGGTCTCGTTCACCATCCTCGCCGCCCGTGCGGTCGAGAACCTGATCGAGGATCTGCGCCGCTTTCGGACGGGTGCGCCGCTGATCGAACTGACCACCCTGGGCGACAGCTGAGAGGCCAAAATGACCGATTCCACGTGGATCACTCTGATTTCGCTGGCCGTGACGGGTCTGTTCATGCTGGGCGTGCCGGTCTTTCTGGTCATCGCCTACTGGGTCATCGGCTGCTCGATCGTCCTGGGGATGACCTTCGACAATATCGGCGCGGCACTGACCTATGCGTTTTCCAACGGCTTCGCGCTGCTGGCCATGCCGTTGTTCATCCTGACCGGCGACCTGATCAACAAGGCGGGCATCGCACGACGCCTGTCGGATTTCGCCTACGCGGTCCTGGGCTGGCTGCGCGGCGGGCTTGCCATGGCCGCCATCGGGGCATGTGGGCTGTTCGCCGCCATTTCGGGTTCGAATTCCGCGACCACCGCCACGATCGGGTCGATGATGCATCCCGAGATGGTGAAGGGCGGCTATGATACGCGCTTTGCGGCCGCGACAGCCGCGGCTGGGGGGACCGTCGGCATCATCATCCCGCCATCGATCATCTTCATCGTCTATGGCTTTCTGATGAACCTGCCGATCTCGGATCTGTTCGTCGCAGGGATTATCCCCGGCATCCTGATGGTCGTCGCGATGCAGGTGGTCTGCTGGATCGTGTCGCGATACAACCGCTGGGGCCATATCATCCCCTTCGATATCGGCCGAGTGCTGCGGACCGCATTCGGTGCGTGGCTTGGTTTCTTCGCCATCGGCCTGGTACTGTGGGGCATCTACACCGGCAAGTTTTCCCCGACCGAGGCTGCGGCGGTCACCGTCGGCTTCTGCGTCATCGTCGGCATTCTCAGCCGCTGGCTGTATCCGCTGGTCGCCTCGGGCATGGACGAAGACGGCCGGCCCCGGACCTACACCGCCAGCATTCTGGTTGAAGGGTTCCGGATAAGGGATCTGCCCTCGATCACCATGCGATCCGCCCAGATCACCGGAATTCTTGCACCCCTAATCGGGATTTCCGTGGTCATGCAGCAGATCCTGTCGCTGCTTGGCGCCCAGGATGCGATCGGAACCTGGGTTGCCGGACTGGGTGGCTACTGGATCGTGCTGGCGGCGTCGATGGCGATCATCTTCATCGGTGGAATGGTTCTGGAAAGCCTTCCGGTCACCATCATCCTGGCACCGATCCTGGCTCCGCTGGCGGCGGCGAACGGAATGGACCCGGTGCATTTTGCCGTGATCTTTCTGGTCGGCGCATCGATCGGCTTCGTGACACCGCCCTACGGGCTGAACCTCTATGTCGCCTCCAGCGTCACGGGGGTTCCCTACATGCGGCTGCTGCGCTATGCGCTTTACTATCTTGCGGCTCTGCTGACCGTCTGGATTCTTGTCGCCGTGACACCATCGCTGACGACAATCCTGCTTCCCTCGCGCTGAGGGGACATGCGGTGGCGCTGATTTTGTGGACAGGGGATATGGACAGCAACGGCCGGGAAGATGACGCGAGCACCGACAAGGCGCCGCAGAACAACCTGCGACCGCTTTACATCCTGAAGACCGTGGCCGAGGCGGCAGCGCCGCTGTCCGCGCTTGAGATCGGTCAGGCGCTGGACCTGCCCAAGCCCACCATTCACCGCCTGCTTCAGACGCTCGAGGATGATGGCTGGCTGATGCGGGATCTTGGCGGTCGCGGTTTCGTCGCCGGTCACCTGCTGAGACGGCTGGCGGCGAATACGTTCAGCGGTCCGGGCCTGCGCCGCGAACGCATGGCGATCCTGCAGCGTCTGGCAAGCGAGGTTGGCGAGACCTGCAACATCTCGATGCCCGAAGGGGATGCGATGGTCTATGTCGATCGGGTCGAAACCCACTGGCCGCTGCGCATCCGGCTGCCGATCGGAAGCCGGGTGCCGTTGCACTGCACCGCATCCGGCAAGACCTACATGGCCACATTGCCGCAATCGCAATTGTCGCGCTTGCTGCGCCGCATGACGCTGACCGCACAGACCCCGCACACGATCACCGAACGAGACGCGCTGGTCGCCGAGTTGAAGACGACAAGGGAACGTGGCCACGCCGAAGACGCCCAGGAAATGATCGAGGGCATGATCGCGCTGGCGGTGCCGATCCGCGACAATCTCGACAGGGTCTTCGGAACGCTTTCCTTTCATGCGCCGGTCCAGCGCCTGACGCTGGATGACGCAAGACTGCACCTGCCGCTGATGCAGCGGACGGCCACGGAATTGGCAGAGACAGTCTGATCAGCGCGGGCTTCCCGGCAGCTATAACTCAGGCAAAGGGCGATATGACCCCTGCAGAAGGCCCTTTGCGATTGGCGATGGTGGCCGAAACTAGGCCGCGACCGCTTCACGCCCGTAATACAGCTGCACCACGTGGCGCGCCTCGGCGAAGAACAGCCAGCGCGACACGAACACACCCAACAGATGCAGCGCGAAGGCCAGGCCGAAGGCGATCGGGTGCGCGCCAAACAGCAGCATGATCGCAGGCAGGACCGAGATCAGGCAGATGCAGATCACCCGCAGCTTGGCCGCATGGCGCCGGGCTACCTGAAACCCGAATTCCTGCAGCAGGTAGTTCGTCCCGCTATGCGGGGATTCGAACATGCGGATCTGTCCATGCAGGCCGGTTGCCGAGTTCATGTCGTGGCCCCTTTGCGCAAAGCGTCCGTCACCAGACATCCAGCAGGAAACCTGCAACAGCCCCAGCGCGACCAGCAGGATCAGGGCAAGGCTCCAGATCGCTGACAGGATCGCACCGGCGGTCAGCGCGCAGGCGATGAAATAGGTCGGGGTCAGCGGCGAATTCCAGCGCGGAACCGTCTTCATCTGTGCATAGATCATCGAAGTCACGAAGACCGTCGCGACGGAAAGGGCTGCCCCGATCACGCCCAGGATCGGCAGGATCGCCGCGAAGAAGATTGCAGCAATCGCAAACAGCCCCATGACCAGAAGCGTCGCGACCGAAGCCCAGCCTTCGCGCGACAGCCAGCTGGTGCGCCACTGCGTGAAGGCCAGCAATCCGCGCTGCGGGTTGCCCAGGTGAAAGACCGACGAAACGAGGCCACCCACCGCCATCGCGAAGGCCAGCGCGAATTGCCAGAAGGCGGGCCAGCCGGTGGATGCCGCCCCCAGCCCCAAGAGGGCCAGATAGCCGAAGCCAGCGCCAGACAGCACGGTAAAGAGAATGACGGAAGGTGCAGGATGCATTCAGATCTTCTCCAGCGTGCGGTCGAGCCAGGCAAGGAAGCCGGTCGCATCGCGCCGTTTCGTCGGCAAGGCGGGCGCCGTGGCGGCAGCGCCGGTCAACCGATCCTTGGGACGTGGCGGCAGGTACTTGTTCACCGGCTTGGTGCCCTGTTCCGGCATCAGATCGAAGCCGCCGCGTTCCGCAACCAGCTGGCTGACGGTGCTGTCAGGATCGCCCAGATCCCCGAAATGGCGCGCACCTGCCGGACAGGTGCGCACGCAGGCCGGGACACGGTCCACCTCTTCCAGGTTTTCGTTGTAGATGCGGTCCACGCACAGCGTGCATTTCTTCATCACGCCCTCGGCGCGGTCCATTTCCCGCGCGCCATAGGGGCAGGCCCAGGCGCAGAGGCCGCAGCCGATACAGGCATCCTCGTTGACCAACACGATCCCATCCTCGGCGCGCTTGTAGCTGGCGCCGGTGGGACAGACGGTCACGCAGGGCGCATCCTCGCAATGCAGGCATGATTTCGGGAAATGCACGGTCTGGGCACAGCCGCCGCCTTCGGGCTCGATCTCGTAGCTGTGGACACGATTGAGGAAGGTGCCCACGGGGTCCGCCCCATATGCGTCCATATCCGACAGGGGCGCGCCATAGTTCTCGGTATTCCAGCCCTTGCAGCTGATGACACAGGCATGGCAGCCGACGCAGGTATCAAGATCGATCACCAGCCCCAGCTTGCGTTCGGTCCGTTCCGGAAGCGCAGTCATTTGCCCACCTTCCAGCGCAGGTTGCGCGGGCCGCGACCAACCGGAGACGCCATGACGCCCATGTCCGGATCCGTCTCGTGCTGCGCCGGCATCTTTTCTATCTTGACGCGCAGGTCGAACCACGCGGCCTGACCGGTGATCGGGTCGGAATTCGACCAGCGCATCCCGTCGCCGCGGGGCGGCTGCAATTCATGGATGAGATGGTTCAAGAGAAAGCCTTTCGTTGCCTCGGGCGCGTCCTTGTCCAGGGCCCACGCCCCCTTGCGCTTGCCGATCGCGTTCCAGGTCCAGATGGTGCTGCCGTTCAGGCCGGCATGCAGCGCGACCGGCACGGAGATCGCCCCGTGGATCGAACTGACGCGCGCCCAATCGCCGTCGGCAAAGCCATGCGCCTCCCAGATCTCGCGCGGCAGATACATCGGGTTCTGGCCGTGGATCTGCCGCAGCCACGCGTTCTGGCTGCCCCAGGAATGATACATCGCCATCGGACGCTGGGTCAGGGCGTGGATCGGATATTCCTCGGGATCGACGTGGTCGTCCTCGAACGGCGCATACCAGATCGGCAGCGGGTCCATCACCTTGCGGATCTGGTCGCGCAGATGATCGGGCGGCTGGCGGTCGCCATGGCCTTCGGCCGCGCGCTGGAACTTGCGCATCGGTTCGACATACAGGTTGAACAGATAGGGCTGCGGCGCATTATAAAGGCCCATGCCGACAGCCCAATCCTGATAGGCCATGTTCCACGGCTTGTAGAAGTCCGCGCCTTCGGGGATATGCGAGACGAAAAAGCCGCCATTGTCGATATAGCGCTTCAACTGGTCGGGGTTCGGCGTCCCGCGTCCCACCTGTTCACCGTCGCCCCGAAACCCGGCCAGCGGACCGACGCCGGGCTTGCGTTCGTGATTGACGATGTAATCCGCGTAATCCTGCCATTTCGGGCTGCCGCCTTCATGAACAAAGCCCGGCAGCTCCATCAGGTTGGCCAGCTGGATCAGGGCGGTCTGGAACCCGCGAACATCGCGGTCCGGTTCGACCACCGGCCAGCGGATCGCGTCCGCCGCAGCGTCGGCCTCGCAGATCGGACGGTCCAGCAGGCTGATGCAATCGTGGCGTTCCAGATATGTCGTATCGGGCAGGATCAGATCGGCATAGGCCACCATCTCTGACGAATAAGCGTCGGAATAGATGATCCGGGGGATCACATAGTCGCCGTTCTCGTCGGTGTCGGTCAGCATCTTCATGACGCCGCCCGTATTCATCGACGAATTCCACGACATGTTCGCCATGTACATGAACAGCGTGTCGATCCGGTAGGGATCGCCGGCATGGGCGTTCGAGATCACCATATGCATCAGCCCGTGCGCCGACATCGGGTTTTCCCAGGTAAAGGCCTTGTCGATCCTCGCCGGGCTGCCATCCGCCTTCAGCGCCAGATCTTCGGGGCCATGGACAAAGCCCAGATGCGGGCCGTCCAGCGGCATTTCGGGCGTGGTATTGCAGTGCGGCCTCGGATGCGCCGTGGCAGGCTTCGGATAGGGTGGCTTGAAGCGGAACCCGCCCGGAACCTCGACCGCACCCAGAAGGATCTGCAGGACATGCAGCGCCCGGCAGGTCTGGAAACCATTGGAATGCGCCGAGATCCCGCGCATCGCGTGAAACGCGACGGGGCGGCCTGTCATCTTCTCGTGCCGCTCGCCCCGGAAATCGGTCCAGGCCTGGTCCAGCGTGATCGCCTCGTCAAAGGCCACGCGCGCGATCTCCGCCGCGACCGCCCGGATGCGGGGCGCGGCGATCCCGCAGCGATCTGCAACGGCCTCGGGGGCGTATTCGGGCTTCAGGTAACGCTCGGCCATCAGCTGCATCACCGTGCGATGGCCGGGATGGCTGGCGTTCAGGTCGGGGCGCACACCCTTCTCGTCGAACGGTCTCAGATGACCGGTCGCGCGGTCGACGACCAGCGTCTTGCCGCCGTCATCGCGCAGGAACAGTCCGGTCTCGTCATCGACCAGCAACGGCGCATCGGTATAGCGCGCCAGATAATCAAGGTCGATCTTGCCCGCCTCCATCAGGCAATGGACCAGCGACAGGATCAGCAGGCCATCCGTGCCCGGCGTGATGCCCAGCCATTCATCGGCAACCGCGTTATAGCCCGACCGGATCGGGTTCACGCCGATGATCCGCGCGCCACGTGCCTTCAGCTTGCCGATGCCCATCTTGATGGGGTTGCTGTCATGGTCCTCGGCGACACCGAACAGCATGAACAGCTTGGCGCGATCCCAGTCCGGCTGACCGAATTCCCAGAAGGCGCCGCCCATCGTATAGATGCCCGCCGCCGCCATGTTCACCGAACAGAACCCGCCATGCGCGGCATAGTTGGGTGTGCCGAAGGCCTGCGCCCAGAAGCTGGTAAAGCTTTGCGACTGGTCGCGACCGGTGAAGAAGGCCAGCTTCGAAGGGTCGGATTTACGGATCGGGGTCAGCCATTCCCTGGCAAGGCCCAGGGCCTCGTCCCATGAGATCTCCTTGAACTCGCCCGAGCCGCGCGGGCCGACGCGCCGCAGCGGTGCGCGCAGCCGCGCCGGCGCATTGACCTGCATGATCCCGGCCGAACCCTTGGCGCACAGCACGCCCTTGTTCACCGGATGGTCGCGATTACCCTCGATATAGGCGACGCGGCCCTCCTTCATGTGGACGTTGATGCCGCAGCGACAGGCGCACATGTAGCAGGTGGTCTTGCGGATCTCGTCCGAAACCTTGGGCGAGGTGTCGATCCATGGCTGGTTCATGATTGCTCCTTGGGTCGCCCGCTTATGCGGGCTGCCGTTTGATGCGCGATCTGACAGACGGCCACAGCGACCACAGCACGAAGATCAGGGCGAGAAACAGGATCGTCGCGCTGATCGGCCGGGTGAAGAAGACCGTGTAATCCTGCCGGGAATTGGCGACCGCGGTCAGGAAGTAACGCTCGGCCAGGGGGCCCAGGATCACGCCCAGAACCAACGGCGCCGACGGAAAGCCGACGCGTTTCATCGCCCAGCCTATGACGCCGAAAATCAGGCAGACATGCACATCGAAGATATTGTTCCTGACACCGTAAGCCCCGATCAGGCTGAGGATCACGATGAACCCGGCAAGGATCGCCGGCGGCGTCCGCATCAGGGTCGAAAACATCTGGGCCACGCCCACGCCCGCACCGATCATCAGCACGTTGGCAATGATCATCGCGGCGAAGATCGTATAGACCATCGACGGATCCATGATGAACAGCAGCGGGCCGGGATTGACGCCCTGCAGCATCATCGCGGCCAGCATGATCGCGGTCGCCGCGCTGCCGGGAATGCCAAGTGTCAGCAGCGGCACCATCGCGGCGCCGGTGGTCGCGTTCTTGGCGGCCTCGGGCGCCGCCAGCCCGGCCTCGACGCCGGTGCCGAATTCCTTGCCGCGCGGATTGATCTGCTTTTCGACCCCGTAGGCGATGACCGCGCCGGGCGTGGCGCCAGCGCCCGGAATGACCCCGATCATGCAGCCAAGGCCCGTGCCCCGCGCAATGGCGCCCTTGACGTTCCAGATGTCGCGAAAACTGGCACCGGCCATCTTGCCGTCCGCCTTCTTGGGCCGCAGATCGCGGTCGGTGGCGACCAGATCGACGACCTCGCCGATGGCAAACAGGCCGATCATCACGACGACGAAGCGGATGCCGCTTTCGACCTCGGGAATCCCGAAACTGAACCGGGCCTGCCCGTAAAGAGGATCGACGCCGACGGTCCCGATGGCCATGCCGCTGAGCAGCGAGATCATCGTGATGATCGGCTTGTCCTTGGCGATGGCAATGACGCTGACAAGACCAAGGACCGTGGCCGCGAAGAATTCGGGCTGCGAAAACTTCATCGCGAACTTGGCGAAGGGCGCGGACAGGAAGGTCAGCATCAGGGCGCTGGCCAGACCGCCCACGGCCGAGGCCGTCACCGCGATGGTCAACGCGCGCTTGACCTGGCCTTTCTTGGTCATCGCATAGCCGTCCCAGGTGGCCGGCAGTGAGGCCGGCGTGCCGGGAACGTTGATCATGATCGCCGAGATCGAGCCGCCGAAGACGCCGCCGACATAGATGCCGCCCAGAAACAGCATCGCGTGGGTCACATTCATCGCATAGGTGAAAGGCAGCGCCATCGCCATCGCGTTGACGAAGGAAATGCCCGGCAGGGCGCCCGCGATAACGCCGACCAGAAGGCCGACAACGACCGTCAGGAAGGCGCCGATCTGGAATGCCGAGGCAAACCCGGCGAACAGAAGATCTATGGTCTGCATGGTCGCGCCCCCTCAGTAGATGCCCAATAGTTGCAGCAATGCGACGCTGAACTGGTCGAAGATGCCGACACCCCGGCTGAGCGGCATGAGCGCGAGGCCCATGAACATCCACAGCAGCGCGACCGTGCCCAGAGTCGGGACCAGAACCAGGACGAAGGGGTTTCGAATCCCGCCATACAGGCACCAGATCAGCAGGAACCCCGCGCAGGCCACAGCGAAGCCGACATAGGGCAGCAGCCAGCCGAAGGCGATGACAAGGCCGATCCCCACCAGCGCCTTGCCATAGTGATAGACATTCTCGTCATGGGGGGCCGAGAGGCTGGTCGAGACGCGCCACTTGACCAGCCCCCAGACTTCGATCGCAAGCCAGATGGCCGAGAAGACACCCAACAGCAGCAGAACCATGTTCGGCCAGGCCGCAGGACCAAGGCCGGGCACGTCCGGTCGTCGGTCGCCGGTGAACATGAAGGCGGGCAGCACCAGTGCCGCGACCAGCAACATCGCCGGTACCGCCACCGGGATCAGCCGCGCCATCGCCTTGCCACGACCGCCCTGCGCCGCCACGTGTTTCGGTTCCGCGTCGCGCCAGGACACGCGGTCGTCTCGCGCCTTCTCGACCATCGCCATCGTCCTGCCTCAGCTTGCCAGTTGATCCGTGATCAGCTGAAGGAAGTCCTGGACCATCTTCTGCGCGTCCTCGCCGGTGACCGGCTCGATGCAGCTATAGGTCTCGGCGCAGAATTTCTGCCATTCCTCGCTGGCGACCGATTCCTCGACCGCCGATTGCAGCTTTTCGACAATGGCGGGATCGGTTCCGGCGCGCACCGCGACCGTGCGGAAATTGTCCAGCCCCGAGATTTCGTATCCCAGTTCGGTCGAGGTGGGGACATCCGGGAAGGCCGGGTGTCGTTCCTCGGAGAACACGACCAGCGGTTTCAGCTGTTCGGCCTTCAGGAACTGTGCGACATCGCCCGGTTCTTCATAAAGGACGGCGGTATGGCCGCCGATGGGGGATGCGTAGCGCTCTCCGGGTGACTGGAACGGCACGTTCTCCATCTGGACCCCGTCCTTGGCCAGCAGTTTCAGCGTGACGTCATCCTGCGTGCCATACCCCGATGTCGCCACGGTCAGTTCGCCCGGATTTTCCTTTGCGTAGGCGAAAAGATCTTCGGCGGTCTGGTAAGGGCTAGAGGCGGGCACGAACAGAAACGACGGCGAATTCTGCACGACCGCCAGAACCTCGAAGTCATCTATGTTGCTATCGCCCAGCCCCGATGCCCACGAGGCCACCGTCAGCGAAATCAGCGTGCCGATCGTGTATCCATCCGGTGCGTCGGTCTGAGCCGGGTCAGGCCGGCATTCCCGGATGCGCCCGCCACGTTCGAGATCGGGATCGAGACGCCAAGCGGCTTTTCCATCAACCGGCCCATCTGCCGGCCCATCAGGTCCGCGCCGCCGCCGGGACCAAAGGTCACGACCATCTCGATCGGACGCTGCGGATAGTCCTGCGCGCTGGCCATCCCGGCCGAGGCGATCAGTGCCGCCGTGCTTGCGCCGGTAGGTCATCGGTTTCTCCTCCCATTACGACCGTTGCTTTATGCTGTCCCGTCTTCTCCTCCCAAAGCGGACGGGCTTGCGGTCTTATTCGGTCATCTGTGCCAGCCGCAGGCGTTGAATCTTTCCGGACGGGCCTTTCGGCAGTTCGGCCATCAGGTGAATGACATCGGGCGATTTGAACTTGCCCAGGCGGTCCTCGCAAAGTTGCGTCAGCTCTTCGATCCTCAGCCCTGATCCGGGTCGCAGGGCCACTGCGGCCTCGACGCGTTCGCCGTAGCGGGCGCATTTGCGGGCGAAGGCTGCGGCCTCGATCACGTCGGGATGGGCATAAAGCGCCTCGTCGATTTCGCGCGGTGCGATGTTCTCGCCGCCCTTGATGATCAGTTCCTTCAACCTGCCGGTCACGAAGACATATCCGTCCTTGTCGATCCGGCCCAGATCGCCCGTGCGCAGCCAGCGATCGGCGGTCAGCGCAGCCGCGGTGGCCTCGGGGTTGTTCAGATAGCCGCGCATGACATTGGGGCCACGCACGCAGATCTCTCCCTCGGTTTCCGGCGGCAGGGGACGCATCTCGGCATCCATGATCGCCACCTCGTTGCCCACGCCCCGACCGGGCGAGCCGATCTTGCGCATGCCGGGGGGCAGCGGGTTCGACAGGATCTGCGCGGCGGTTTCGGTCAGGCCCATCGTCTCGACGATCGGGATGCCGAAGCGCTGTTCGAACGCGCTTTGCACCTCGACGGCCAGCGCGGACGAGGCGGATCGGCCGAACCGGATGCGCGACCGCGTGGTCAGATCCGGCGTCTTCTCGCCATGCAGCAGATGCGAGATGATCGTGGGCACGACCGAAAACCACGTCGCGCGGTATTCCTCGCACAGCGACCAGAACCGACCCGCCGAGAACCGTTCGCAGACGATCGCGGTCCCGCCCGCGATCAGCGGACCCATGATCGTCACGCACAGCCCGTTGATATGATAGATGGGCAGCACGCACATCGCGCGGTCCGCCTCGGTCAGGTGATGCGCCGCCGTTGTCGTCCAGCCTCCGGCCAGCAGGCTGGCATGACTGTGCAGCACGCCCTTGGGCCGCCCGGTCGTGCCGGATGTATACATCAGCAATGCGTCATCGTCGGCGCCATGCGGATGCGGCGCGGCGGCCACCAGATCCGCAGGCCAGGCTAAACCGCCGGTCCCGGTAGTCACGACCACGGGCGTGTTCTGGTTGCCGACCAGCGCGCGGTCCAGCAGATCGCGCTGCGTCTCGGCCACCAGGACGATCTTCGCACCCGAATGCGACAGCGCATAGCCAATGGCATCAGCGCCCGCGACAAGGTTGATCATCGTCGCCCGGAACCCGCCATAGAGTGCCCCGAACAGTCCCAGCACCGCATTGCGCCCATTGGGCATCATCAGCGCGACGCTGTCGCCCTTCGCGATCCCCATCCCGGCCAGGTTGCCGGCTATCTCGGCGGCGCGGTCGCGCAACTCGGCCCAGCTTAGCGTGCTGTCATCATCGGGAAAGACATGGCTGATCTGCCGCGCCTCGTTCTCGGCGCGGAAATCCAGCCAGTCGCGGGTCGTTCCGCCCGGCGGCAGGTCCGGATCGAACCTCATTTGCCGACCTCGGCCCAGTATTCGGAAAAGATATCCTCCAGCGCCGGTTCGCGGGCCGTGATGGGCCGAACCACGCGGGTATGCTGCAGATAATGCCGCCAATGCAGATTCGCATCGATCGAGTTGCCGCCCCAGGAACCGCATCCCATCGACAGAGAGAAGGGCAGTCCATTGTCGAACGCCCCGCCGGTGGCAAAGCAATGCGCCTGGTTGACGATGACCCGGCAGACCGGCAAGGCGCGGCCCATCGCGACGGGCCGTTCAGAATCGTCGGAATGCAGCCCGACGGAATGGCCGGCGCCCTGATGGTCAAGGATCAGGCGCGCTATGGCGGTCGCATCGTCGAAATCGCGAGCCCGGTACAGGGCGACGACGCGGCTCAGCTTTTCACCGGACAATGGATGTGCCGGTCCTATTCCATTGGTCTCGACAGCCAGAAAGCTGGTCCCTTCGGGAACTGTGCCTGTCAGGCCCAGCTTTTCTATCATGACATCGGCATCCTTCGCGATGATCTCGCGGTTCAGATGCCCGTCGGGCCACAGTTTCGCGACGATACCACCGGCTTCGGCGGCAGATACCACGGCACCGCCCGCGGCCGCCATCGCAGCGACGAAATCATCATAGACCGCGTCAACCACGATCAGGGCATTTTCGGACGAACACGAGGTCGCATTGTCAAAGGTCTTCGATGCGGCGATCTTGGTGGCGGCGGCGGCCAGATCAGCCGTCTCGTCCACGATGACGGCGACATTGCCCGCGCCGACACCGATGGCCGGGGTGCCGCTTTCATAGGCGCGGCGGACATTGTCCTGGCTGCCCGTGACGATCGCCAGATCGCAGGTTTCCAGAAGACGCTGGGTCTTCGCCTTGCTGCCGGGCGCGGGCAGCATCTGCACCAGGCGCTTGTCCTCGCCGATCTTGTCGAACTCGGCATGGATGAAATCCAGCAGCATCTCGCAACAGGCAACGCCCTTGGGCGACGGCGACAGGATGATCGCATTGCCGCATTTCAGGGCGTTGATGATATTGTTCGCCGGCGTCGCGGCCGGGTTGGTCGAGGGCACGACAGCCCCCACCACGCCGATGGGCCGGGCGATTTTGACGATTCCGGTGGCGTGGTCGTCCGACAGGATACCGTAGGTCGGAACGCCGCTGATGTCGCGCATCAGGCCCAGTGTCTTGCGGTGGTTCTTGGTGATCTTGTCGGCGACATTGCCAAGCCCGGTCGTCTCGACCGCCAGTTCGGCCAGACGCCGGTTGCGTCCAGGCTCCATGATCGCCCAGGCCGCCGCCTGCGCTGCGCGATCGTAACGCGCCTGGCTGCCTTCGGCTTCGAACACGGCCTGAGCATCGCGCGCATCGGCCATGACCGCGTCGACCGAAAGGATATCATTCGAAATATTCATATTCGTCACACGCTTTCCGAAAAGCCATGGACGCCGACGCGTGCGCCGGTGGTCCTCCCCTGATGTGCGACCCCGCAACTCCTCGATTGCCGGATCACGATTTTCACGATAGGACATGAAAATAGTCTTGCAAATGTTTTCATAGAGTATCCGCAGTAGGGCTAGAACTGTTGAAAAAACAGAATGATAAACCTGATATTGTTTCCGTAGCACGTCTTGCCGGCGTGTCGGCTGCCACCGTTTCGCGGGCGCTGAATCACCCCGATCTGGTTCATCCGGCGACCCGGAAGAAGATCGATCTGGCGATTCGGAAGTCGGGCTATATCCGCAATCGGGCCGCCCAGACGATCCACGGCCGGCGCAGCGCCACCATAGGTCTGGTCGTTCCGACGATCGCCAATGTCATCTTCGCCGAGCTGGTCCAGGCCTTCAACGACGCGGTCAGCCAGCGTGGCTTCACCCTGCTTCTGGCATCTCACGGTTATGATCTGGCGACCGAATACGCGCTGGTGCGCAAGCTTCTGGAACACCGGGTCGATGCGCTTGCGCTGATCGGGCTGGATCATGGCGAAGATACATATCGGGTGCTGCGCGAACAGGGGCTGCCGGCGCTGGCCATCTGGAACTATGATCCGGCCTCGACGATCTCCTGTCTCGGGATAGACAATGCCGAGGCCGGGCGGATCGCCGCCAGCCATCTTCTGATGCTGGGCCATCGCCGGATCGCGACAATCTTCCCCGATACGGGCGAGAATGACCGGGCCCGATCACGGCGATCGGCCGCGCAGGCAACCCTTCAGGCCGCAGGACTTGCTGAACGCGCCGACTGGCAGATCCAGACGCCCTACAATACCGGCCAGGCCAAGCGAGCCTGCCTGGAACTGCTGGCCTCTGCCGACCGGCCGACCGCGCTGTTGTGCGGCAATGACGTGATCGCACAGGGGGCGTTGTATGCTGCGCTGAAGCTGGGGCTGAAGGTGCCTGGGGATCTGTCGATCATCGGCATCGGCGATTTCGTCGGCTCGGCCGAGTTGGAGCCACCGTTGACCACGATCCGCATCCCGGCGCGCCGGATCGGGGCGGCGTCAGCGGATCATCTGGTGGCCGCGGTGGACAGCGAATCCGAAGACGCGATGATCCGCACCTGTTTTGAATGCGAGCTGATCATGAGGGCCACCACCGCAACCCCTCCGGTCGGATAATCCGCCAGGGCTAGGGCCCCCATGTCGATCCAGTAGCGCAAAAGGCGGGTCGCAAGGCGCGCCTATCCGGTGCACCAAGCACCCTGCCGGATTCACAGCGCGGCGGTCCACAGCCGGCATCGCGTGGCGCCGGTGGTCTCGCGGACCAGGCCCATCCCGGCCAGGTGCACCAGCAGGCGTTCCCCGGTGTCGCGGCTGATCCCGGCCTCGGCCTCGACCATCGCGGTGGTCATCTGTAGCGACGCCGCCAGAACCGCGACGATCCGCAAAGGGCTGTCGCCCCTGTCCCCGTGATTGTGCTCGTCAGATCGGAGGCCAGAAACGCTACGAGATTTGCGATTATTGCCGCAGGCGCTGCTCGGCTTCATCGGCACTACCGATCAAACATGCATCCTGGCAGAGAAGCTGGCCTTTGGACCTGAAGCGCGCGAAACCTCGATCAGTGTCGCGAAGACAAAGCTCGTGGAAGCGTTCGGCGCTGTGCTCGAAGTCGTTGCGTGACGACCGCCCGTCCCAAGGATGAGCGGTGGACGACTCAGGTCAGCGAGCGATCCCAAATTGTTGGCGGTAGGCTGCGGGCGGCAGCCCTGTCAGCTTTTGAAACAGCTTCCGGAAAGCTGCCGGATCAGAATAACCAACATCCCAGGCGATTCGGTCAACCGGAGCCAACGTTCGTTCCAGCGCCTCACGCGCCTTGGCGATCCGCACCTGTTGCAAGTATTCAACCGGCGTCAGACCCGTCGCGGTGCGGAACCGGCGCAGGAATGTCCGGCCCGTCATACCAGCTTGATCGGCCAAGTCCGCCACACCCTGCATGTTCGCGGCGTGAGCATGGATATGATGCTGGCTGGCTCGCACGGCATCGTCGCCGTGATCGAACCGTGGGATGAACTGCGCAAAGACACGTTGGCTTTGGCGCGGCGGCTCGATCAACAGGAACCGCGCTGTCGCCAGCATCGTCGCCGGGCCAAGCAGCCGATCAACGAGCGTCAGCCCAAGATCGGCCCATGCTAGAATGCCGCCTGCGGTGATAATGTCGCCATCATCTACCACCATATGTTCATCGGCCAGATGGATCTTGGGAAACCGCTCTGCCAGTTGGCGGGCAAAGGCCCAGTGGGTCGTCGCACTGCGCCCGTCGATCAGCCCGGTCTCCGCCAGGACGAACGCCCCCGCACAGACCGAACACAGCGTGGCACCCTGCGAATGTTGATCGCGCATCCAATCAGCGATCACGGGTGCGGGCTGCATCCGTTCCGGCATGATGATGCTGGGCGGGGCGATGATGTGCGTCAGGCGATGGGCGGTACCGGGGTGGCTGTCCCAGACACAGTCCATGCCATCGGCACCAAGCTGCCAGTGCGAGACGCGGATGGCGCGTTTCTCTTCGCCCGTCCAGTCCCCGGCGATCTGGAACAGGTCCGTGAGTCCGTAAATGGCTGCCAAGGCGCCCCCCGGATAGATCAGCAGCCCAATATCCGCTACCAAGCGCTCATTTGTCATTTTTGACCCGATCATTGTCATTTTCGCCACGCCCATCCTTCGGTGCGGGTGCGTAGATTGTCCATACCGAAACGAAAGGCCCCGCAATGGACACAACGATCACAAGACGGACCCTGATCACGACCGCAGCGGCGGCCGCCGCCCTGCTCATCCTGAACCGCAACAGCATCAACGCGCAAACCCAAGGAGACATCATCATGACAACGATCACCACAACCGACGGCACCAACATCTTCTACAAGGATTGGGGTCCCCGCGACGCGCAACCCATCGTCTTCCACCACGGCTGGCCGCTGTCGAGCGACGACTGGGACGGCCAGTTGCTCCACTTCCTCGAGCAAGGCTATCGCGTCATCGCCCATGACCGCCGCGGGCACGGCCGGTCAGACCAGCCCGAACACGGGCATGACATGGAGACCTATGCGCAGGACGTCGTCGAACTTGCCCGTGCCCTGGACCTGAAGAATGCGATCCACGTCGGCCATTCCACCGGCGGCGGAGAGGCTGCGCGCTATGCCGCCATCGCCGAACCGGGGCGGGTTTCCAAGGTCGTGCTGATCGGCGCGGTGACGCCAGTCATGGCCCAGACCGCATCGAACCCCGGAGGCATCCCCCTGGAGGTGTTCGACGGGTTCCGCGCTTCGCTGATCAGGAACAGGGCTCAGTTCTATCTCGACATCGCGTCGGGCCCCTTCTTCGGCTTCAACCGCGAGGGTACCGAGATCAGCGAAGGCCAGATCCGCCATTGGTATCAGCAAGGCATGACAGGAAGCGCGAAAGCCCACTACGATTGCATCAAGGCTTTTTCGGAAACCGACTTTACCGAAGATCTTCAGTCGCTGAACGTCCCGGTCCTGATCCTGCACGGCGAAGACGATCAGCTTGTGCCGATCGACAACACGGCACGTCGGGCCATCAAGATGCTGAAGAACGGGACGCTGAAAACCTACCCGGGCCTGTCGCACGCGCCCTTCGCCACGCATCCCGATCTGGTCAACGCCGACCTTCTGGAGTTCGCAAGATCCTGAAGATCGAGATACGGGAAGGGGCGGTCAAGAGCCGCCCCTTCCCAACCATGCCCCCAACAGGCTGAAGAGGTATGGTGACTTACGCATCACAACTTGACCTTGACACAGCGATCCGTGCGGCTGTTGTTCCGATCCTGCAGGCGCGTCTGTCCGACGCTCTCGAACTGCGTGCCCGCGCGAAAGAAGCGCATTGGAACGTGAGTTGCCTGTCGCTCTGGCCGGGTCGATTTCCATACATGCCAAGGCGCTGCGAACGGCCATCGACAGAATGGCGGATATTGGTGATGCCGGAACGGCCGACTTGTTCATTGGCCAGTCGCGACAGGCTGACAAGTTTTCATGGCTGGTGGCAGCCCACCTCGCACGGGAAACCGGCACATGAGGCGTTTTTTCCGATCCTCGAGCCGACGAACTGAAGGGACAGGGGACAGGTCTTCCCTAACCCCATTTCTCAAAACGAAAGCGGCGCGTTGTCCTTGACCTCCTTAAGGACAAAAAACGTCCGGATCTGGCGCACACCAGGCAAGGCGATCAGCCGGCGACCGTGCAACAGGTTGAACCCGGCCATATCCCGGACACGCAGCTTCAGCAGATAGTCGAAGTCACCCGCGACCAGATTGCAATCCAGCACCTCCTTCATTTCGCCGACTGCGGCCTCGAAGGCGGCAAAGCTTTCCGGCGTGGATCGGTCCAGCACCACACCCACCATCACCAGGGCCCCAAGGCCCACGGCATCCGGATCGACCTGCGCCCGGACGCTGGTGATAAAGCCCTGTTGAATCAGCCTTTGGGTGCGGCGATGGCAGGTGGCTGCGCTGATATTCACCTGTTTCGCCAGATCCGCATTGGCCAGACGCCCGTCACTTTGCAGCGCCCGCAACATGTTACGGTCGATTCGGTCCAGATCCGCAGTGGAAGATTCTTCCATTTCTTACCCAAAACATTTTCTAAAGCTTATCATTTACCATCAACCATGCGTCAAAGCCAACAATTATGACATGAACTATGAAAGCCTGTTTTTGAAAAAGCCTGATACGTTTCCTGCACAACGCACATCAGGAGACCGCCATGTCACTTCTTGCAGACTTTGAATGCTATCCGCTGACCTATGGTCCCACGCCTATCGAACACCTGCCCCGCCTGACCGAGGCATTGGGCGGAAAGGTGCAGATCTATGCCAAGCGGGACGATTGCAATTCCGGCCTTGCCATGGGCGGCAACAAGCTGCGCAAATTGGAATATATCGTTCCCGACGCGATCAAATCGGGCGCCGATACGCTGGTCTCCATCGGCGGCGTGCAGTCCAATCATACGCGCATGGTTGCGGCAACAGCCGCCAAGATCGGGATGAAATGCGTCGTCGTTCAGGAAAAATGGGTGCCCCATTATGATGCCGTCTATGACCGTGTCGGCAATATCCTGATGACCCGCCTGATGGGGGCTGATTCCCGGCTGGTCGACGACGGGTTCGATATCGGCATCCGCCAAAGCTGGGAAAACGCAATCCAGTCCGTCAAGGACGCAGGCGGCGTCCCCTATGCCATTCCGGCCGGTGCCAGCGTGCACAAATATGGTGCACTGGGCTACATCGGATTTGCAGAGGAGGTTGCGGAACAGGAAAAGGAACTGGGGATCACCTTCGACTACATCGTGGTCTGTGTTGTCACCGGATCGACGCAGGCCGGCATGATCGTGGGCTTTGCAGCACAAGACCGCGCGCAATCCGTGATCGGCATCGACGCATCCGGCACGCTGGACCAGACCCGCGCGCAGGTGCGGCAGATCGCCGACAATGCGGCGGAACTGGTAGGCCTTGGCCGCAAGATCCGCGAGGACGAAATCGTCATCAACCCCGATTATGCCTATCCGGCCTATGGCGTTCCATCCGAGGAAACCAACGACGCCATCCGACTGGCCGCCCGGACCGAGGCAATGATCACCGACCCCGTATACGAGGGCAAATCGATGCAGGGGATGATCGACCTGACCCGCAAGGGGTTTTTCCCGGAAGGATCCAAGGTGCTGTATGCTCATCTGGGCGGCGCACCGGCCATCAATGGCTACAGCTATTATTACAAGGAAGGCTGATTCCAGATGCCCGCCGATTTCGCTCATCTGAAAACCATTGAACAGCGACTGCTGTGGCTGTCGCACTGGATGATCCACCATGCGAACCATGTCCGCCCGAAGGTGGACGGGATCAAGATCGGCGGGCATCAGGCTTCTTCCGCCTCGATGGTGTCGATCCTCACCGCGCTTTACTTCCATGCCTTGCGGCCCGAGGACCGGGTGGCGGTCAAGCCTCATGCTTCCCCCGTCTTTCATGCGATCCAGTATCTGATGGGCCACCAGACCCGCGAGAAGATGGAAAACTTTCGCGGTTTCGGCGGCGTGCAAAGCTATCCGTCGCGCACGAAGGACATGGATGATGTGGATTTCTCGACCGGGTCCGTCGGGCTGGGCGTCGCGATCACGTCTTTTGCCTCACTGGTGCAGGACTATGTGGCTGCCAAAAGCTGGGGCCGCGACCTGCCCCTCGGCCGCATGGTGGCACTCGTGGGAGATGCCGAACTTGACGAAGGCAACGTCTATGAAGCCTTGCAGGAAGGGTGGAAGAACGATCTGCGCAACTGTTGGTGGATCATCGACTATAACCGCCAATCGCTGGATGGCATCGTCCGCGAAGGGCTGTTTGCACGCGTCGAAAAGATCTTTGATGCGTTCGGATGGGATGTCGTGCGGATCAAGTACGGCGCCCGGCAGCGCGCCGCCTTTACCGAGCCAGGCGGAGAGGCGCTGCGCGACTGGATAGATCGTTGTCCGAACCAGGAATATGCCGCCCTGACGTTCATGGGCGGTGCCGTCTGGCGCAAGCGCCTGATGGAGGATCTGGGCGACCAGGGCGATGTGTCGGCGCTGATCGACCGGCGCGACGATGAGGCCCTTGCCGCGTTGATGGAAAACCTTGGCGGCAACTGCGTGCAGACCATGGCCGAAGCGTTCGACGCAGTCACACATGACAGGCCGACATGTTTTCTGGCCTATACGATCAAGGGCTGGGGCACCCCCATTGCCGGTCACAAGGACAATCACGGCGGGTTGATGAACCCGACGCAATTCGCCGCATGGCAAAAGCACATGGGCGTCGCGCAGGGCCAGGAATGGGACCCGTTGGCCGCTGTTACGGACCCTGACGCACTGCAGGCGTTTCTATCGCGCGTTCCGTTCTTTTCCCGTGGCAGACGCCGTTTTGGGGATGATCATATCGCAGTGCCGCAAATCGCGATTGATACGCACCGCGAGATTTCAACGCAGGCTGCCTTTGGGAAGATCCTCGATGATCTGTCCAAGGGCGACAGCCCGCTCGCCGTGCGGGTCGTCACGACCTCACCAGATGTAACGGGAACAACCAATCTTGGGCCTTGGGTGAACCGGCGCAAGCTTTTCGCACGGGCGCCACGGGCAGACGCTTTCATCGGACATCGCATCATTTCGACAGCAAAATGGGAATTTGCGCCGGAAGGCCAGCATATCGAACTGGGCATCGCAGAGATGAACCTGTTTCTGCTTCTGGGTGCGGCGGGCCTGTCGCACAGCCTGTTCGGCAAGCGGCTGTTTCCCATCGGAACGGTCTATGACCCCTTCGTGCATCGCGGACTCGATGCGCTGAATTATGCCTGCTATCAGGACGCGCGGTTTATGATCGTCGGCACACCGTCCGGCGTGACGCTTGCCCCCGAAGGCGGCGCGCATCAATCCATCGGCACGCCGCTGACAGGCATGTCCCAGGACGGCCTTGCCGCGTTTGAACCGGCCTTTGCCGACGAACTTGCCGTCATCATGGAATGGGCATTCGACTATATGCAACGCGAGGGCGACCAGGACCCGGACGAACGCACCTGGCTGCGTGATGAAACAGGCGGGTCCGTCTATCTGCGGCTGTCCACCAACCCACTTGAACAGCCTGGAAAACGTCATGACGATGCTTTCCGGCAAGGTGCGATTGACGGGGCCTACTGGCTGCGCAAGCCCGGACCGAATTGCCAGGCCGTCATCGCCTATCAGGGTGCCGTGGCCCATGAAGCCATCGCCGCGGCGGGGATCATCGGCGAACACCGGCGCGACATGGGCGTCTTGGCCATCACGTCGGCGGACCGGCTGAACGCCGGCTGGACCGCCGCACAACGTGCGCGCGCGCGGGGCGACCGCAAGGCCCGCAGCCATATCGAGACATTGCTTGCGGATCTGCCCCGCGACTGCCTGATCGTCAGCGCCATCGACGGGCATCCCGCCACCCTGGCCTGGCTGGGATCGGTGCACGGGCACAGGACAGTCTCGCACGGGGTGGAGCATTTCGGCCAGACTGGCACCGTTGGCGATCTATACCGTCACTTCGGGCTGGATCGGCATTCAATCGCGAACGCGGTTCTGACCTTGTCCGAAGGCAACCACTCGGTGGCAGCCGCCATGCAGAGTTTTATGCCATCTTGATCGGGAACATCGCTTGGCCGGACCCGGTTTCCGCAAGCAGGAAACTAAAGCTCCGCTAGGTCGCTGAACGATCCATTGCACGAGCCAAGCCCACATCCTCCAACTGCTCCCTATCCGGGAGGTCGCGCAAGCTCTCCATCCCGAAGGCCACCAGGAACTGCTTGGTGGTAACGAAGGTGTAGGGAGCCCCTCGCTGAGGGGACCGCGGCCCGGTCCCGATCAAGTCTCGCGCATGCAGCCGACCAATCAGGTCACGGCTGATCTCCTTGCCGAAGATATCCTTGAGCCCGTGGCGGGTGATCGGCTGGTGGTAGGCGATGGCCGCCAAAATCGCGACGTCGAAGTCGTTCAGGTCCAGCAACTGGTCCGCGACATCCGCTGCGGCGCGGATCGCAGGCGCATAAGCGGTCCGCGTCCGGAACATCCATCCCCCTGCGACCATGGCAATCTCGAACGCCCGCCCTTCCAGATCGGCGGCAAGGTCTTCCAAAAGAAGATCAATCGAGGCCGACTGCCCCACCACGCGCGCCAGATCCTCGCGCGGTACAGGCGAGGCGGACGCAAACAGCACAGCCTCGATCCTCCGCATCCATTCGCGCCAGCGCAGCTCCTTCGGCAGGTCGGTCAACTCGCGGTCAAGCTCTGTGCCGGGTCCATCCTTGACCATCGCTCAGACTCCGTAGAGCCGGAAGGTGTCGCGACCAGTCAGTTCGCGCACCGCCCCAAGGTCAACCAGCCGGTCGCAGAGCCGACGCGCCGCGCGATCCGACAAAGGCAAGGCTGAGGGGGCGACCGCGTCCTGTGTCAGGAAGATCTCGACGGCGTCGGCCGCCCCCTTGGCCCGAAGCTTTGGTGCCACCCCTTTCAAAAACGCAGCCCGACGCGCGAGGTCAACGGCCAGACGCGTGGCCTCGATCGCGGATGCGGTCACAGCGCGATGACAGGCTAGGCGCAAATCGTGTCCCCGCTTGCGCAGGTCTGTGAGTTTCAAACCCGCAGCCAGCAGCGGCACGACATGAGACCAACCAAGCGCATCGGCGAGGGCGGCGTCCGCGAGGATCAACGCCGGGACTTCGGCACGGGGTGCCTCGGTCAGCATTGCCTCCAGTACCATCACAGCGCGGTTCACCGGCGGCCCACTCCTCGCATCGAGCCACGTGGCGATCTGACCCGGGTCGAGGCTCGGCAGGGCCCGCCCCAGAGCCTTGACCGACACCGGTCGTTCAGCGGCGCGACGCCAAGATAGATATGTCTCCCCTGCCGGGCCGGGCAGGTCGCCGGGGCGCAAAAGATGTACGGCGTCGCGCAATTCTCCTGCCCTCTCAGGTCGTCCGGAAAACACGATACAAGCCTCAGCCGCGCGCAGCGCAAGCCGCGCCCGCAACAAGGCGTGGGGGAGATCGTCTCGTGCAAACACAAGATGCAGGAGAGCAAGCGCAGCGCCCGACAAAAATACCACATCTTCAAGGGCTTCGACCCGTGTCGATGTGACCCAATGCGGCATCCGGGGTGGCGTGCCCAGGTCGTCGCAGTGGTCGTGCCGAGCAAATGTCATCCTTGAAGCCTACATCGTCGCGGCGCTTTATGCCAGAAAATTGCGTACAAACCGCCTCACTCTAGCTTTTGCAAGAATGTCCGATAATCTTGCGTTATCGGACATATAAATGATATGCTCAGAAACATGAGCAATCTCACGCATAACGGCACCAAAATCGAGGATTCCGACGCGTCTGACGCAGGGAATTCGAGTTCAGCGTCCTATGATGCGCCGAACAGTGACGAACACGACGAGAGAACCTCTCGGGACCGAGCCTCAATCGCTCTGCCCGCCCATGTGGTCGGCTCCGGCGCGCTCGACCGGCTGATCGACACCGCGCGCGACTACGCCGAGGCCTCGACGGCTGGGAACACCAACAAGGCCTACTCGGCCGACTGGAAACACTTCACCCGCTGGTGTCGGCTGAAAGGCACGGAACCTCTGCCCCCCTCGCCCGAGATGGTTGGACTTTATCTGGCTGATCTGGCCGCACCAACCGGGAAGGCCCCTGCCCTTTCGGTCTCGACGATCGACCGTCGCCTCTCGGGGCTTGCCTGGAATTACAGGCAGCGCGGGTTCGCTCTTGATCGCAAGAACCGTCACATCGCTACCGTTCTGGCCGGGATCAAACGCAAACATGCGCGCCCGCCGGTTCAGAAAGAAGCGATCCTGCCAGCGGACATCCAGGCCATGGTGGCCACCCTTCCCTACGATCTCCGCGGGCTTCGAGACCGGGCGATCTTGCTATTGGGCTTTGCAGGCGGTCTGCGCCGTTCGGAGGTGGTCTGCCTCGATGTGCATAAGAACGATACTCCGGACTCCGGCGGCTGGATCGAGGCCTTCAAAGGCGGTGTTCTGCTGACGCTCAACGCCAAGACCGGGTGGCGCGAGGTCGAGGTCGGCCGCGGCTCAAGCGACCAGACATGTCCCGTCCACGCGCTGGAGCAATGGCTACACTTTGCGAAGATCGACTTTGGGCCGATCTTCGTGCGCACCTCGCGGGACGGCAAACGCGCCCTCGAGACCCGCCTTTCCGACAAACACGTCGCGCGACTGATCAAGGCAACCGTTCTGAAGGGTGGCGTCAGATCCGATCTGCCGGAAACCAAACGGCTGGCAATGTTCTCGGGGCATTCCTTACGCGCCGGGCTCGCCTCGTCGGCAGAGGTTGATGAGCGCTACGTTCAAAAGCAACTCGGACATGCGTCCGCCGAGATGACCCGGCGCTACCAGCGCAGGCGCGACAGGTTCAGTGCGAACCTGACCAAAGCCGCAGGGCTGTGAAGCTTAGGAAACTTGAAGCGTTGGTGAAGCGCTAAGATGAAATTCCGGCGCTTCAGCTTCAGGTTACTGTTTCAAATTGAGATCGGATATTAAACGCGACAGAAAGACTCGCCTCGGCGGCCTGCCAGGTGACGGAATCGATGATCCGCGAAGGGTCATCATCCGGCATCGGACAAAAGGGTTTGAACCATCATATCCGCAGGTTAGAGGAATTCTGCGGATTACAGAAGTGCGCTTTCAGGTTTCCTATTGCTCTTGATAAGGTTCACTTATCACGACTGTTCACAACAGCATGGAACCGTCCCCATTCTTCCGCTCATGCAGCCGCGCGACAGCACACACTAGGATCGGAAGGGATCTTCCAACGCGACACCAGTCGGCGCAAAGTCCGCGACATTGCCCGTCACCACGACCGCGCCATGCCGCAATGCGGTCGCTGCGATCATCAGATCGGCGCCGGAATGGCCGATCTGCCGGCTCAGGCGGCCCCAGATCCGGGCGTCCTCGGCCCCGAAATCCAGAATCCGGTCGCCAAAGATCCGCAGCGTCCGGTCAAGCCACGCCTGCAGATCAGACGCAAAGCCGGGGTCGCGCTGCACTTGCTGCTGGATGCCGCGCTCGATCTCGCCCACCGTGATGACGCTCAGGAACAGATCCGCCTCGGCCTTGTCGGCAAGCCACGCGGCGACTCGCGGCGCGCGGTCGGGACGGCGCGCCGCCGAGATGACGTTGGTATCCAGAAGATACATCAGAACTCGACATCCCGGGGCTGCACCTTGGCACGCGGGATCTCGGCCCCCGGAAATCTCATCAGGTGCTGGGCAAAGCTTTCGCGGCCCTGCACCTCACCGGCCAGCATGCGCCGATATTCCTCGACCGACAGCACGACAACGGCAGGCTTGCCGCGTCGGCTGACCTCTTGCGGCTGCCCGGCCAGCGCCGCTTCGACCACCGCGCTGAAGCGGTTCTTCGCATCTTGGAGCGTCCACATGACATCGTTCCTGTCTAGCTATCTGTCTAGATATGGCATCAGCAGGGCGACATGACAACCCCCCTGCCCTTCACCTATCACCTGCCGTGGACCGATGCCGCCGCACTGGCCGAGCTGTATCGCCGCGGCACGCCCGACAACACCGTGCGGGCATGGGAACGCGACCTGGCCTGTGTCACCGCCTGGAAACAGGCGGCGTTCGGCGCCACGCTGACATGGCCCGAAGCCGAGTCCGTGGCATTGCGTTTCGTGCTGGATCACGCCAGCGACCTCGGCGACGACTCGGGCGGGCGGTGGCGGTCCGAAATCGTGGCCCTGAACCGTGACGGCATCGACGACCGCGACCTGACCGCCAAGGGCATATTGCGCATCAGATTGCTGACCACCAAGACGACCGGGCCCAACGCCGCGCCCCGACTGCCGCTGAAGGGACGCGCGGCGTGCGCCGTCATGAACTGGATCACCGCCGCGCGGATCGATTCGGGCCCATTGTTCCGGCCGGTCAGCCTGGCTGACCGCCCCCTGCCCCGCCGACTGTCGTTCGACGGCCTGTCGGTGCTGCTGCGACACCGGCTTGAACTGGCGGGCTATCCGCCCGGATTCGCCAGCGCCCACGGTCTGCGCGCGGGGTTTCTGACGCAGGCGGCGCTGGACGGTGCGCCCCTGCAGGCGGCGATGCAGCTTTCGCTGCACCGCAGCGTGAATCAGGCACAGCAGTATTACGCGGATATCGAAATCGAACGGAATCCCGCCACCGACCTTCTGGAGGATTGACCCGGACCGGCGATCTTCCCCGCGGGGAAGATCAGTCGATCTGGTCCAGCAGCGCGGCCACCGCCGCCTCCAGCCGTCGGCGGTCCACCGCGGTGAAATCGCGCGGCAGGCGGATCTCGAGCCGGCCATTCGCGGCGACGCATTTCGCGCTGCCCTGCGGGCGGGCAAGCTGGAAGGTGGTCTTGGCCTTGCCGCCGGACCCGGTCGGCGCGGACCGCGCACGCGGCGCGGCATCGCCCGACCCGGCATCACCGCCCTGCCCCGCAAAGCGCCGCAGAACCTCAAGCTCGTCCTTGACCGATCGCGTGTCCCAGTCGCGAAACTCGGCCTTGATCGCGGCAGCCGTTCCCGGCATCTCGTCCAGCCGTTGCGCCAAAGCCAGACCCAGCGCGCGCGGGATTTCCTGCGGATACAGCAGCGTCTCGCCCAGCCTTTCCACCACGCGGATGAAATTCCTGATATAGCTGCGCTTCTGATAGCCCGCGGACCGGAACAGGATCGCGACGGCCTTTTCGGGATCGTTCTCCGGGGTCAGCGGGTCCATCGCATAATGGACGGCAAGCTGCGCCATCTCGGCGAACGAGATGTCCTTGCGGACCATGTTCTCGTCCACCATGCGACGATACAGCTGTTCCAACGCGTCGCCGCGTGCCGCGATCCCGGCGGGGATCCGGCCCCAGGTTTCGGCATCGCCCGTCTCCTCAAGCAATGCGCGATAGGCCGACAGGCGGCGCCAGCCCTGGATCAGCTCGTATCTTCCATCACCCGAAGGCTCGACCCGGATCGGGTTCGACAGACCGATTTCGCGGATCGAATCCGTCAGCTCGGCCAGTTCGAAATCCGCCCCCGGCGCGCGGTCGCGGATCAGTTTCTGCGTGTCGATCGCGTCCAGCGGGATCATGTCGGTGATCAGACCGGCGCGCTTCAGCCGGACATGTTCCTGCGCAAGCGCGTCATTTTCGGCCCGAATCCGCGCCTCGACCTGCGCGCGGTCGCGGCTGGATTCGGCCGTTTCGGCGATCGCCGTGGCCATCGGACCGCGCCGCGCGTCACGGTCGTCGGTCTTCCCCGCGGGGAAGGTTTCGGCGGGATCTTCCTCTGGCATCTCGATGTCGAACATGCGGCGTTTGCGGCTCATGCGTCAGCCTCCATCTGGTCCCATGCCGCCAGGACATGGCTGCGAAACTCCTCGTATGCCTGATCGAATGTCGCGCGGGCGCGTCGCCATGTGTTGCGGGTCATCTCGCGATAGTCGATTTCGTAGATCGAGCTGAGGAAGCGGCCGGACTGTTCGACGGCGCGCGTCAGCTCGATCGGGTGCTGGGCCATGCGGTCGCCGAACACCTGCCGGAACGCGTTCAGCATCGCCTGATGCAACTCGTTAGACGGCTCGAACCTGGTCATCAGGAAGCGGACATCATGGAAGGCCTTGGGCAGGGCGATCTTCCCCGTGGGGAAATTTTCGAACCCGTGCGACAGATCCTCGAGCGCCTCGGACAACTGGCCGATGAAGCTGGTGGTGGAGTCGTATTCCCAGTAGCCGGGGCCTGACGGGATATACAGCATGTCGGCGGCAAAGACCGCGTTCATCGACTGATAGCCGATGGCGGGCGGGCAGTCGAACAGGATCAGGTCATAGGCGTCGTCGGCCAGCCCGTCCAGGAACCGCGACACCGCGCCGAAGAAGGTCCATTCGGGATTGAGGTGCCGATACTGTGCGCTGGCAAATTCGACGAAGGCCGCATTGGCGCAGCTGGGAACAATGTCGATGGTCGGCCACGCGGTCGGCTTGATGAAGTCCGACGGGCGCAGCGCGCCCAGGCCCATGTCCCGGATCGAGGATGGCAGCTTGCGCTGGGGCAGGGCGGTTCCGCTTTCGGCGCCGGACCCGACCGCGTTCATGCGATCCGTCTCGCGTTCAAGATCGCGGGCCATGATGCCCCAGACGGTGTGGTCCTCACCGACATCGGTCAGCCCCATCGAATGGGACAGCGTCGCCTGCGGGTCGAAATCGACCAGCAGCACACGATAGCCGTCCAGCGCCGCGGCGTGGGCGAAATGCAGGGCCACGGTCGACTTGCCCGCGCCGCCCTTGAAGTTGGCGATCGCCGCGCGGAAGGCGCGCTTGCCCGCCGGGCGGGGCGGCAGCAGCGACCGCTTGCCGATCCGGATGCGGCGGCGCAGTTCGTTGATCTCGTCCAGGCTGAACCAGCGCTGCCGGCCTTCTTCCTCGACTTCCCCGAGGGGAAGGTTCGGGTCCGCCGCCAGCTTGCCGCGGAAGGTGGACTGGTTGATGCGGAAGATCAGCTCCGAGACTTCCCAGGACGAAAATCGTCGCAGCGTCTTCTCGTTATCGGGGCTGAAGGTCTGGCGCCGGATCCAGCCCTGCATCTTCAGGGACTGTGCCTGCAGCCGGGCAAGGTCTTCGTGCGTATACATGTTGTGCCTGTCTTGAAGGACGTTGATTACTGCCATCTCTGCTTTTACGCCGAATTTGCGCTTTTGGCAAAAGAGGTTTTCAATCAGGGCAGCATCGACCGCCAAGGCGCGAATCGCGGCCCATATCGGCGAATCGGCCCGCATCCGGCGCAGCGTCCAGCAATCGGACAGGGCGCCACAAATGGGGGACGCAGAAACGGCGCCCACCACAGATTGGGGGACATCGGCGTGATATCAGGGGACACCCAAGGCGTCACCCAATACCAGTGATACCGATTTTTCAATCAGGATCGGGACAGGAAAAGATCCGGTCAAGCAAAGTTCTTGACAGAATCGGATTTCAGGACGCAAATGCGGTAAGGATGGCGAAAAGCGTTGCGGTCGTTCGGCCAAGACACCAGACAGGGTGGCAAAGACCCCCCAGGCCATCGAGGCAGAAAGGCCGCAGCAAGGCGGCATGGCAAGGGCAGCCGGTGTATGACCGGCAGGAGCAGTGATGCAGGTGATCCGACCCGTCGGCCGGGAGGCCGCGGCGAAAAAATACGACATCCTGTCGGCGATGATGGCCCATGCGCTGGCCGGTGACCAGCACCGGCAACGGCTGATCCTGCGACTGATGGCGCTGATCACCACACGCTACAACTGGCAGCGCAACGAACTTGCCACGGGACAGCGCGAGATCGCCCGGCTGTGGTGCGTGGACGAACGCACCGTCAAGCGCGACATGGCGCGTCTGCGCGGACTTGGCTGGGTTCAGGTCAAGCGGGCAGGGGCCCGCGGCAGGGTCTCGGTCCTGGGGCTGGATCTGGAACGGATCATGCTGGATACGCGCCCCGAATGGACCCATATCGGCGAGGATTTCGTGGCCCGCGTCGGACAGGGGCCGCAGCCCGCGGACAGCACCGTGGTTCCGTTCCGCAGGCCCGATCCGGTGCCGGGCGACGGCGTCTGGCCTGCCATCTGTGACCGGCTTGCCGACGAGGACCCGGCGCTGTGCGACGCCTGGTTCCGGGCGCTGCGCGAGGCCGGGATCGCCGAGGGGCGGCTGACCCTGATCGCGCCGTCGCGGTTTCATGCGACCTATGTGCGCACGCATCTTCTGGGACGGCTGAAGATCGCCGCGCGACGCCATGACGGCAGCATCGCGGATGTCGTCATCGACACGCTTTGAGGCAATTAAATCATTCAGGAACAACAGCTTGGGAAATGCGGTTGACGCTGTCCCGGCCCCCCGACATGCTACCCGGTGATAAATGGCGGGTGAAGATCCGCCGTCTTCAGACAGGGAAAAGGGGAAAAGATGATACGCGAATTCAAGTCTCTGGCACTGGCGGGTTGCATCGGTCTGGGCGCGATGAGCGCCGGCATGGCAACCGCGCAGACGGCCAAGGTCGCGACCGACCCCAGCTTCGTTCCGTTCGAGATGCTGGATCAGGAAAGCGGCGAGATGATCGGCTTCGACATGGACATCATCGCCGAGATCGCGAACCGCGCCGGGTTCGAATACGATCTGAACACGATGGACTTCAATGGCATCATTCCGGCCGTGCAGACTGGCAATGTGGACATCGCGATCGCCGGGATCACCATCACCGAGGAACGCGGCGAGATCGTCGATTTCTCGGACCCGTATTACGACAGCGGCCTGAAAATCCTGGTCGCCGCCGATAACGACGATGTCGAATCCGTCGAGGATCTGGCCGGCATGACGATCGGCACCAAGATCGGATCGACCAGCTTCGACTATCTGACCGAAAATCTGGGCGAGGACGCCGAGATCACGCCCTATCCCGGCTCCAGCGACATGTATATGGCGCTGATGGGCGGCAGCGTGGACGCGGTCTTCTATGACGCGCCGAACGTGGCCTATTTCGCGCAGACCCGCGGCGAGGGTCGCGTGAAGGTCGTCGGCCCGCTGTACGAGGGTCAGCAATACGGGATCGCCTTCGTCAAGGGCAGCGAACTGCTGGAACCCGCCAACGAGGCGCTGGCCGCGATGCGCGAGGACGGCACCTATGACGAGATCCACGCGAAATGGTTCGGCGAAAGTACCGAATAATCTTCGGGCACCATGCGCCGCCCGGCTGACGGGCGGCGCCACCATGACGCGGGTCCTGTCACGGAGCGGATCACTTGGACAGCACATTTCAATTCGACTGGCAGGCGGCGTTCGATTCGATCCCGTATCTGCTGAAGGGCATACCCTACACGCTGCTGATTTCGGGCGTGGGTCTGGCCATCGGCTTTGTCATCGGCATCATCTTCGGACTTCTGCGGATCAGCCCGATGGCGTGGCTGCGCTGGATCGCGATCATCTATATCGAGGTCTTTCGCGGCACGCCGGTTCTGGTCCAGGTGCTGTTCATCTTCTACGGGCTGCCGCAGATCCTGGGCGGGCCGATCGATGCGGTGACGGCGGGGATCGCCGCGATCGCGGTCAATTCGGGGGCCTATATCTCGGAGATCGTGCGCGGCGGCGTGCAGTCCATCGAACGCGGTCAGCGCGAGGCGGGATTGTCCCTGGGCCTGACGCGGATCGACACGTTCCGCTTTGTCATCTGGCCGCAGGCCTTCCGGCGGATGATCCCGGCGCTTGGCAATCAGGGCATCATCAGCATCAAGGACACCTCGCTGTTCGCGGTGATCGGGGTGGGCGAACTGGTGCGCCAGGGGCAGATCTATATCGCCACGACCTTCACCGCGCTTGAGGTCTATCTGATGGTCGCCGTCCTGTATCTGGCGATCACGCTGTCGCTGTCGGCCGGTCTGCGGCTTCTGGAACGCAAGGGATTGGTGGGACAATGAGCCAAGACGACGACAAGGCGCCGATCGTCCGCATCGAGGGGCTGAACAAGCATTTCGGCAGCCTGCATGTGCTGAAGGATATCGATCTGCAGGTGGCACCCGGTGAGGTGGTGGTGGTGATCGGCGCCAGCGGATCGGGCAAATCGACCCTGATCCGCTGCGTGAACGGGCTGGAGGAATTCCAGCGCGGCCAGATCGAGGTGGATGGCAATCTTCTGAAACCCGACGGCAAGTCCGGCGGCGCGTTGCAGGCGATCCGCACCGAGGTCGGGATGGTCTTCCAGCAGTTCAACCTGTTTCCGCATCTCAGCGTCATCGACAACGTGATGCTGGCGCCGATGCGGGTGCGCAATGTCAGCCGGCAGCAGGCCGAGGACACCGCGATGCGGCTGCTGGATCGGGTCGGCATCACCGATCAGGCGCGGAAATTCCCGTCGCAGCTGTCGGGTGGGCAGCAGCAGCGGGTCGCGCTGGCGCGGGCGCTGGCGATGGAGCCGCGGCTGATGCTGTTCGACGAGCCGACTTCGGCGCTGGACCCCGAGATGATCGGCGAGGTTCTGGACGCGATGCGCGAGTTGGCGCGCGAGGGGATGACGATGATGATCGTCACCCACGAGATGAGCTTTGCCCGCGAGGTCGCGGACCGCGTGATCTATATCCACAAGGGCGAGATCACCGAGGAGGGGACGCCCGAACAGGTCTTCGACAACCCCCGCAACGAACGCACCCAGAGCTTTCTGGCGCGCGTCCTGACGCATTGATCGCAAGGCCGGGGACGGCGGAATGGCGCCCGGTCACGGGATCGTTTGGAACTGCCCTTTGCTGCCGACTGTTCGGTTGCAGATGACTTTGTCCGCGACGCCGGACGATACAGGAGGGCACCGATGCGCCGCATCATTCACAACACCACCGCCATAGCGGCATGCCTGTCGCTGATGGCCCCGCATCTTGCGATGGCACAGACCGCCGCCGTGGAAGGCGAGGCTCAGCAACAGCAACCCGAAGTGCTGCCGCCCGAGGCGGAGCAGCAACCCGAGGGGGCGGAAGACCCGCTGGCGGACGCCTTGGCGCAGCAGGAAGAAGCTGGCGCTGAAGTCGGGGACGCCGCCGGGCAGGCCGAGGCCGAGGCGGAAGCTGCCGCAGAGGAGCCTCAGCCGGCAGCCGAGGCCGCGGCGCCGGTGGAAGAACCCGCCGAAGAGGCGCAACCCGCAGAGGAGACTGTGGACGAAGGCGCGATGGATGCGCAGCCCGAGCCCATGGCCGAGGAGCAGGACGCAACCGAGCAGCCAGCGGCCGAACCCGCCGATGCAGCCAGCGAAGCGTCGTCCGCAGAGGGTGCCGCCGATGATATGGCAGCCGACGACATGACGGCCGGTGAGGTCGCCCCCGAGGAAGATGCCGCCGCCGAAACCTCGGACGCGGCAGAGCCGGTCGGCGATCCGCTGGCCGAGGCGCTGGAGGCAGAACAGGCCGATGCGCCCGAAGCTGCCAGCGAGGCGCAGGCGGAGGCGGAGCCCGCCGAAGAGATGACCGACGAGACCACAGGCTCTGAACCCGCAGCCGAGGAGGCCGAGACCGATCAGGATCCGCTGGCCGAGGCCCTCGCGGCGGAGCAGGAGGCCAGCGAAGCCGAAGACAGTGACGCGCAGGCGGATGGCGCGCCGGCGGATATGGATCAGCCCGCCGAGGACATGACCGACGAGGCTGCCGACACCACCGACGGCGAAGCTGCGACCGATCAGGACCCGCTGGCCGAGGCGCTGGAGCAGGAACAGTCGGGCGCTGAGGGCGCCGAACAGGACGCCGAGGCGACCGAGGAAAGCGCAGAAGCCCCCGAGGCCGATGCAAAGGAAACCGAGGCCGCCAAGGAGGCTGCCGAAGCGTCCGAGGCCCCGAAGGCCGCAGCCCTTGACGACGATGCCAGCAGCGATGCCGAGATCACCGAAGAGCAGGTGACCGAGGACAACAGCCGTTCGTCTGCCGAGGATTTCGCGACCAGTCTCAGCGAGGCGCTTGGCGCGGCCACCGGCCAGTCCGAGGCCGAGGCACGCAGCCGCGAGGATGACGACGACGACGATAACGATCTGACCAAAGCGCTGCTTCTGGGTGCGGGCGCATTGGCGGTCGGCGCGATGTTGAACAACAACCGGCAGGTCTCGCTCAGCACGCCGGACCGGGTTGTGGTGACGCGGCCCGATGGCAGCCAGCAGGTCATCAAGGACGAGGTCGCGCTGCTGCGGCAGCCGGGATCGACCGTGGCGACCGAGAATTTCGACGACGGGTCGTCGCGCACCATCGTCACGCGTCAGGACGGCAGCAAGGTCGTCACCATTCGTGACGCCGATCTGCGGGTGCTGCGCCGCACGCTGGTCTCGGCCGATGGCACGACGACGCGGCTGATCGACGATACCAGCGCGCAGCCCGTCGATATCGCCAGCCTGCCCGCGCCGGCTGCGACGTCGAACGGCAGCGCTGGCGAAATGAACGAGGATCAGCTGCGCGAGGCGCTGCGCCGCGAGGCGAATGTTGACCGCCGCTTTTCGCTGGCGCAGATCCGGGACATCCCTCAGGTGCGCGCGCTGGTGGCGCCGGTCGCCATCAGCGGCATCACCTTCGACACCGGTTCGGCCGCGATCAGCCCCGATCAGGCAAAGCAGCTGTCGACATTGGGCAACGCGCTGCGCGAGTCGATCGCCGAGAACTCGGGCGAGGTGTTCCTGATCGAAGGCCATACCGACACGGTCGGGTCGGACGCGGCGAACCTTGCCCTGTCGGATCGCCGTGCGGAATCGGTGGCCCTGGCCCTGACCGAGTATTTCGATGTGCCGCCCGAGAACATGGTCGTGCAGGGCTATGGTGAGCAATATCTGCAGGTCCGGCGCGAAGGCGATGTGCGCCAGAACCGCCGCGCTTCGGTTCGCAGGATCACCGATCTGCTGCAGCAGGCATCGGCCGACTGAACGCGGATCACGGCCACGAACGACCGGGGACGGGCGGCGCTGGCCGCCCGTCTTCACATTTCGATGCTTGCAAGTTCTGACCCGGCTGACGCAATCTTTCCGCTCAGAGGGGGATCGGGATGGACGAGGCGACACGGGTTTACGTCAAGGGTGCCAGCAAGCGGTTCGGCCATGGCGCCGCTGCCGTCCACGCACTGGCCGATGTGACGCTGACGATCGAGGGCGGGTCGTTCTTCACGCTGCTGGGGCCGTCGGGCTGCGGCAAGACCACGCTTCTGCGGCTGCTGGCGGGGTTCGAGACGCCGACCGGCGGGCGCATTCTTCTGGGCGATCAGGACGTGACCGCGCTGCCGCCCAATCGCCGTCCGATCAACACGGTGTTTCAGTCCTACGCGCTGTTCCCGCATCTGAGCGTGGCGCAGAATGTCGGCTTCGGCCTGAAGATGCAGGGCATCGCGCGCGCGAAACGTGAATCGCGCGTGGACCGGATGCTGGCGCTGGTCAGGATGCAGGATTTTGCCGGACGCCCGGTCGCGCAGCTGTCGGGCGGCCAGCAGCAGCGGGTGGCACTGGCCCGCGCGCTGGCGCCCGAGCCGCGTGTCCTGCTGCTGGATGAACCGCTGTCGGCGCTGGATCTGAAGCTGCGCAAGGAAATGCAGATCGAGTTGAAGCGGTTGCAGCGCGAGACCGGCATCACCTTCGTGTTCGTGACCCACGACCAGGAAGAGGCGCTGACCATGTCGGACCGCATCGCGGTCATGTCGGCGGGCCGCGTCCAGCAGATCGGCACCCCGCGCAAGATCTATGCCCACCCGGCCAACCGCTTTGTCGCGGGGTTCATCGGCGAAAGCAATTTCCTGCCGGTCACCGTCGCGGACGGGGCGGCGCGGATCGGCGATCATCGCATCAGCCTGGCCGCACCCGCCAATCCCGGTCCCGCGACGCTGGCGATCCGGCCCGAGGATATCCTGCTGGAGCCCGGCGCCGCGCTGTCGGCCGAGGTGACCGATACGGTCTATCTGGGCAATGCCGTGCAGATCATGGCGCGGATGGAGGACGGAACCCGGATCGCGCTGCGCCAGCCGGCGACCATCGACCTGCCGGAAAGCGGACAGCGGATCGGGCTACGCCTGCCCGCCGAAGCCGTCCAGATCCTGGAGGCGGAATGAGCGCGGGGCAGGGGCAGGCCAACCGCACCTCCTGGAGCCTTGCCGCACCCGCGCTGGCGCTGCTGCTGATCGGGTCGATCGGGCCCTTGCTGATCGTGCTGGTCTATTCCTTCATGACGCCGGGCGACTATTCCGGTGTCCAGCGGCCCTTCACCACCCAGGCGTGGGAACAGGTCTTTCTGACCCGTGACATCTTCGACGACACGCTGGGATGGGCGGACGCGCACATGACCATCTTCTGGCGGTCGGTGAAGCTGTCGGTCCTGACGGCGGTGATCACCTTCCTGCTTGGCCTGCCGACGGCGTGGTTCATCGCCACGCGGCCGCCCGACCGCCGGGCGTTGTGGCTGTTCCTGATCACCATCCCGTTCTGGACCAATCTGCTGATCCGGACCATCGCCATCAACGAGATCATCCGCAACGAGGGGCTGCTGAACCAGATGCTGCTGAAGCTGGGGGTGATCGGCGTGCCGTTGCAGATCCTTTATACCGACACGGCGGTGCTGATCGGCATGGCCTATGTCTATCTGCCGATGATGGTGCTGCCGATGTATGCGGCCATCGACCGGTTCGACACCAGGCTGCTGGAAGCCGCCTATGACCTGTTCGCAAATCGCTGGCAGGCGTTGTGGCATGTGGTGCTGCCGGTGATCCGGCCGGGCATCCTTGCGGGGTCGATCCTTGTGTTCGTGCCGTCGCTGGGGGCCTATGTCACGCCGCGCGTTCTGGGCGGCGGCAAGAACATGATGATCGGCAACTTCATCGAACTGCAATTCGGGCAGGGGCAGAACTGGCCGCTTGGCGCCGCGCTGGCGGTGCTGTTGCTGATCGTGGTGGGGCTGGCGCTGACGGTCTATGTCAGGGTTCTGGGCGGGGCAGGGCGGGCCGATGGCTGAGCGGCGTTTCGATCCGACCCGGCTGCCGGGCTTTGCGACCGTCGCCGTGGGGGTGTTCGTGTTGCTGTATCTGCCGATCGCGACACTGGTTGCCTACAGCTTCAATGGCGGGGACTCGGTGGCCGTCTGGGGCGGCTTTTCGCTGGACTGGTTTGGCCGGGCATGGGCCAATGAAACCGTCAAGGCCGCCGCGCTGCGGTCGGTGGTGATCGCCGCCTGCGCCTCGGCGCTGGCCACGACCCTGGCGACGCTGGCGGCGGTGGGCGTCGTGCGCAACCGTCGCATGAAGGGCAGGGCGGTGGTCTATATGGCGATCAACCAGCCGCTGATGGTCCCCGAGATCGTGACGGCGGTGGCGTTGCTGATCTTCTTTGCCAGTGTCCGGCAGTTCACCGGCTATCAGGGTCTTGGCTATCTGATCGCGGCGCATGCCGCATTCTGCGTGCCCTTTGCCTATCTGCCGATCTCGGCCCGGCTGGAAGGCATGGACGCCACGCTGGAGGCGGCGGCGGCCGATCTTTACGCCACGCCGCGGCAGGCGTTCCGGCATGTCACGCTGCCCTTGCTGACGCCCGGCATCATCGCGGGGGCGATGCTGGCCTTCGTCATCAGCCTTGATGACGTGGTGATCACCGAATTCGTCAAGTCGGCGGGACAGGACACCCTGCCGACCTATATGCTGGCGCAGATGCGGCGCGGCGTCTCGCCCGAGGTGAATGCGATCTCGACCATGCTGCTGATGGTCACCGTCGTGTTGCTGACCGCGTTCTTCATCATCAACAAGCAGACCAACAGGGGAAAACAATGAAAACCACAGCGATCCTTGCCATCGGCATCTCGGCGCTTGCGCTGCCCGCGCTGGCCGAGGGGCAACTGAATCTGTACAACTGGGGCGACTATACCAGCCCCGAGATGATCAAGAAGTTCGAAGACCAGACGGGCATCGACGTCACCATTACCGATTACGACAGCAACGACACCTCGATGGCCAAGGTCAGCGCGGGCGGGCACGGCTTTGATCTGATCGTGCCGTCGCACAACTATCTGCAGATCTTCGTGCAAAAGGGGCTGCTTGCGGAACTGGACCATGCGCGGCTGAAGAATTTCGGCAACATCGATCCGAAATGGGTGGACGTGCCGTGGGATCAGGGCCGCACACATTCGATCCCGTGGCTGTGGGGCACGGTCGGCATGGGCGTCAACACCGACACCTATGACGGCGATCCCAACACCTCGGCGATCTTCCTCGACCCGCCCGAGGAGCTGGTGGGCAAGGTCAATGTCGCCCCCGAGATGACCGACATCATGCATCTGACCACGATGTATCTGGGCGGCGAGCCCTGCACCGAGGACAAGGAGATGCTGAAGAAGGTCCGTGACAAGCTGGTCGAGGCCAAGCCCAAATGGATGTCGATGGATTACGGCATGTCCGACAAGATGGGCAGCGGCGACGTGAAGGCGTCGGAATACTGGTCGGGCGCGATCATGCGGGCGCGGTTGCAGAACCCGGCGGTCGTCTATGGCTATCCGAAGGAAGGCTATCCGCTGTTCATGGACAGCATCGCGCTGCTGCATGACGCGCAGAATGTCGATGAGGCCTATCAGTTCCTCGATTTCATCATGGACCCGGAAAATGCCGCGATGAATTCGGATTACACCAAATATCCGAACGGCATCGCCGGCAGCGAGGAATTCTTCAGCGACGAAATGCGGGCCGCGCCCGAGATGGTCGTGCCCGAGGAACATCTGGCCAACGGCAAGTGGATGCCGCTGTGTTCGCCCACCGCGCGCGACTACATGACCGCGATCTGGACCGAACTGCAGAAGTAAGTTCCGCTGGATGCCGGTCCGGGCGTCTGCCCGGGCCGATTGCGATGACCAGTTCGCGTCAGCCGCGCAGGCTGCGCCACAGGGTCAGCGCGGCGTCGGCCAGATCGCCGCTGCGCGCCAGCAGATGTTCGCGTTCCAGGCCCGGCGCCTCGGCCTTGCGGTCAAGGCGCGCCAGCAGCCGCATCAGCCTGCGCCGATGCACCCCGGTCCATAATTGCAGCGGGTCGGCCAGAAGCCCGGCGAAGGCGGTGACCACGGACGCGGCAATGGCCAGCGCGACGCCCGTGACGGCGACCTGCGCGGCGCTGGGTTCGACCGGAAACATGCCGTTCCACAGCCGCCCCAGCCCGCTGCCAAGCACGAAATCGTCGATGGCCTGGCGCTGCGCGCGCAGTTCGGCGACCGGCCCGGCCAACGAGATCACCCCCGGCGTCGTTGCACCGAACATCGCGACCCCGACGATCAGCACGATCATCGAAGTGGTGATCTCGGCCACGGCGTTGCGGGTTTCGGTATAGACCGAGACGGCGCGCCGCAGATCTGCGTCGGGAATGTCGGGTGCCAACCCTTCGGCCTGCATCGCGCGCAGGAAGGCGGTCAGGTCGTCATGCAGCAGCCGCGCCAGATCTGATGGCAGGAACACCCGTCGCCGCGCCAGCCAGCCGCCGGCCGCGTGCAAGCCCACCTTGCCGCAGACCCAGGCACCCAGACGTGTCAGAAGGAATACCGGCGACAGCGCGACATTGACGGGCGCGCGCAGCAGATCCAGTCCCAGCACCGCCCGATGCAGGCGCAGTGTGCCGCGCGGGCCGTAACGATCGCGGACGAAGCCCGCAATGGCCCTTTGCCGCGCCGCCTCGATATCGTCTGGATTGCCGGTCACCGTCCTGCCGCCCCCGCGCTGGGATTCCGCTGCGCCAAGACATAGGCGCAGCGCGGCTGCGGGTCCAGAACCGCCATGCGCGAATTCAGCAGCGGCTTGCCGCCGCGGCGATCAGGCGGATCCCCTCGGGGATGTCGCGCTGCGAGATCGAACCATAGCCGAGGCGAAAGAACGGGCAGGGGGTCGGGGGCGTCTCGAAGAATACGGCGCCCGGTTCGATCAGCACCCCGTCGGTCAGAAGCTGCTGTGCCAGAACGGCGCTGTCAACATCGCCGGGCGCGCGCAGCCAGATGCTGGAGCCGCCCGAACTGGGGGCCCCCGCGATCTGCAGCGTGGTGGAGGCCAATGCCTCCTGCAAGGTCGCGCGGCGTGTCTTCAGCGTCTGCCGCAGCCGCACGATATGGGCGTCGTAATGCCCCAGCGCCAGAAAATAGGCGGTGATGCGCTGCAGGTGACTGGGCGGGTGGCGCAGCATGATCGACCGCAGGGCGCGGGCCTGCGCGATCAGGTCGGCCGGGCCGACCATGTAGCCGATCCGCAGCCCCGGAAACAGCGACTTCGAGAAGCTGCCGACATAGACCACGCGCCCGTCGCGATCCAGCGACTTCAAGGCCGGGGCGGGCGGCGCCAGATAGGACATCTCGAAGTCGTAATCATCCTCGATGATCAGGAAATCCTGCGCGGCGGCGCGGGCGATCAGGTCGCAGCGCCGGTCCAGCGGCATCGTCGCCCCGGTGGGAATGTGGTGGCTGGGCGTGATGATCACGAGGCTGGTCTTTTCGGGCAGATCGTCGGGGTTCAGCCCGCCATGATCGACCGGCAGAAAGGTCGTGGGGCTTTGCGCGCGGCGCAGCGTTTCGGCAAAATCCGGGTAGCCGGGTTCTTCGGTGACCGCCAGACGGTCGGCGCGGGCCAGCAATTCGGTCGCAAGGAACAGCGCATTCTGGGCGCCCAGTGTCACCAGCACCTCGTCGGGGCGGGCATGGATGCCGCGGCGGGGCAGGGTGTTGGAACAGATATAGTCGATCAGCAGCGGATCGTCGGCACCATACCGGTCCGCGGCCAGATCGGCGAAGTCGCGCGTGCCAAGGGCGCGGCGCGCGCAGTCGCGCCACGCGTTGTGGTCGAACAGCGTGGGATCGGCTTGCCCGTAGATGAAGGGGAACCGGAAGTCGCGCCAGTTCGCGGGTTTGCGGATCACCCGGCGCGGCAGTTGATGGCCGGACAGCCAGTCCGACCAGTCGGGCGGACGTGCGGCTTGCGGGCGGATGCCGGGCGGTCGCAGGCGCCGATGCGGCACCGTCGCCGCCACCGCGATCCCCGAACGCGGCAGGGTTTCCAGATATCCCTGGCTGACCAGATCCTGATAGACCAGCGTCACCGTCATCCGCGAGATTCCCAGCGCCGATGCTAGGCTGCGGCTGGAGGGCAGCCGCGTGCCCGGACGGGCGCGACTTTCAAGAACTGCCCGCACGATCGCCGCCGCCAGCCGACCCTGCAGCGTCGGCGCCTCGTCGTCGCGCAGAAAGATGATCTCGGTGGGTATGCGGGCTGACATCTGGACCTATGAACGGTTCAAACTGGACATATCGTTCCGGCGCCGCACCTGCAACATTCTGCCGCATCACCACGCATCGCGATCAACGCGACGACAAACAGGGAGACTTCGATGACCTATATGACCCGCCTGCTGACCGGCACCGTGGCCGCGCTTGCGCTGGCCGTTCCGGCCGCGGCCACCGAATACCGCGTCGCGGTCGGCGACGGCGCCGGCGGTACGCAAGAGGCGCTGGGGCTGGCCTTCATCGCCGCGCTGGAAGAACAGTCGGGTGGAGAGATGACCGGCAAGCTGTTCCTGAACGGCCAGCTTGGCGACGAACAGGACACCGTCACCGCCGCCGCCACCGGCACGCTGGATTTCTCGATCCTCGCGATCAACAACATCACGCCCTTTTCGCCGTCGGTCGGCACGCTGACGCTGCCCTATGTCATCCTCAGCCAGGATGACGCCGAGGCGATCACCCAGGGCGAGGTCGGCCAGCAGATGATCGACCAGACCATCGAGGATGCCGGCGTGCGCATCATCGGCTGGGGCTATTCGGGGTTCCGCGTTCTGACCAACTCGAAAAAGCCGGTCTCGACCGTGGAGGATCTGCAGGGTCTGGTCGTCCGCGTGCCGAAGAACGAGATCATGATCGAAACCTACAAGTCATGGGGCATCAACCCGACCCCGATGGCCTGGGGCGAGACGTTCGCCGCGCTTCAGCAGAAGGTCGTCGACGGTCAGGACAACCCCTACATGACCAATTATGCGATGAAGTTCGACGAGGTTCAGAAATACATCACCGACCTGCACTATATCTTCTCGATCGAACCGCTGATCGTCAGCGAGGCGCTGTTCGAAGGCATGTCCGAAGAAGAGCAGCAGCAGGTGCTGGCCGCAGGCGAGGCCGCGACGCAGGCGTCGGCAGAGTTCCTGCGCACCGAAGAGGCCAAGATCCGCGAAGAGCTGGTCAATCGCGGCATGGAAATCACCCAGCCGGCCAATGACGAGCAGGAATTCATCGATCTGGCCACCTCGGCGGTCTGGCCCAAGTTCTATGACCAGATCGGCGGCAAGGAAGTGCTGGACAATGTCCTGACCTCGCTGGGTCGCGAGCCCGCCGCCGACTGACCGGGCGCGCGGCTCGGCCCGCGCGTCCCCGTTTGCCGCCCGTCCTTTTTCGCTGCCCCCATTCGGAGGCCCGTCATGTCTGCGCACTGGTCGTTTCTCGACAGGTTCGAAAGCCATGTCTGCCGCGTTCTGCTGGCTGTCTTCGTGACACTGCTGTTCGTGCAGATCGTGTCCCGCCAGATCTTCGGTTTCTCGATCACCTGGATCGAGGAGCTGTCGATCATCCTGTTCGTCTGGTTCGCCTATTTCGGGGCGTCCTACGCCGCCCGGATCGCTGCCCATAACCGCGTGACCTTTCACCTGAACGCGCTGCCCCGGACCAAGGCGCGCGTCATCGAGGCGATGGGCGACGCGTTCTGGATCGCATTCAACCTGGTCTTCGTCTGGCAATCGATCGAATTCATCAGCCGGCTGAAGCCGTTCGTGAAGGCCCAGACCCTGGGTTGGGAGATGCGCCATGTCTATCTGGCGCTGCCCATCGCCTTCACGCTGATGACGCTGCGGATCCTGCAGGTGAATTACCTGAAACTGGTGCGCGGCATCGATCCGACCGATCCCGACAAGGCCAGCGTTCAGGCGGCGCTGGAACTGGCCGAGGACGAGAAGCGCAACTTCGAGAAGGGGGAACGCTGATGGATTCCCTGCTGATCGAAATCCTGTTCGGCGCCTTCTTCGCCCTGCTGGTCCTTGGCGCCCCGATCACCGTGGCGCTTGGCGTGTCGTCGCTGGCCGCGATGCTGTATCTGGGCGACAACCCGATCAAGATGGTGCAGATGGCGTGGTCCTCGGTGGGTTCGTTCCCGCTGATGGCGCTGCCTGCCTTCATCCTGGCCGGCGCGCTGATGGAGGCCGCGGGCCTGTCGCGGCGGCTGATCAACGTGGCCGAAAGCCTGGCAGGTCCGTTCACCGGCGGGCTGTCCGCCGCCACCGTGATGGCCTGCCTGTTCTTCGGCGCGATCTCGGGGTCGGGTCCGGCCACCACCGCCGCCGTCGGCATGCTGATGATCCCGGCGATGGTGCGGCAGGGGTACGGCGCGGGCTACGCCGCGTCGGTGACCGCCGCGGCAGGTGGGCTTGGCATCATCATCCCGCCATCGATCCCGATGGTGATCTACGGCATCTCGGCCATGGGCATGCAACCGCCACCCGAAGCGATCGAGGCGCATGGCGCGTTCCAGTCGGTGTCGATCTCGAAGTTGTTCATCGCCGGGTTCCTGCCGGGCGTGGTGATGGCCGGCGGCCTGCTGACCATGAACTATATCCGCTGCCGGATGCGCGGCTTCCACGGCTCGTCCGAGCCGCTGTCGGTCGGCAAGATCCTGTCGGCCTGCTATCACGGGTTCTGGGCGCTGCTGGCCCCGGTGGTGATCCTGGGCGGCATCTATTCCGGCTTCTTCACGCCCACCGAGGCCGCCATCGTCGCGATCTTCTACACGCTGTTCGTTGGTGGGGTGATCTATCGCGAACTGGATCTGCGCCAGATGATCAAGTCACTGGACACCACGACCTGGCTTGCCGGGCGTGTGCTGCTGGTCCTGTTCACCGCCACGATCTTCGGCCGCATCCTGGTCGAGAACAACGTGCCGGGCGTGATCGCCGGCGGCATCCTGTCGCTGACCGACAACATCTACCTGATCTGGGCGATGGTGATCGGTCTTCTGCTGATCATCGGCATGTTCATGGAAACGCTGGCCGCGATCATGATCCTGGTGCCGGTCATGCTGCCGGTGGCCTACATGATGGGCATCGATCCGATCCATTTCGGGATCGTCATGATCTGCACCCTGTCGGTCGGCTTCCAGACCCCGCCCCTGGGCGAGAACCTGTTCATCGCCTCGGGCATCTCGGGCATCTCGATCGAGCGGATCAGCCTGCGGGCGATCCCGTTCGCGATCGCCTCTGTCACCGCAATCTTCATCATCGCCATCTTCCCGGAAATCGCCCTGTGGCTGCCCCGGATGATGGGCTACTGACGCAAGGAGTCCACACATGACCGCCACGACCACCCGCACACTGACCGCCGACGACCTGAAGGCCACCTTCGACGCCTTCAACCGCCACGACATTGACGGGGTGATGACCCATTTCGCCGATGACTGCGTATTCTTCACCGTCGCGGGCGAGAATGAATACGGCAACCGGATCGACGGCAAGCCCGCGATCGCCAAGGCTTTCGAGGGTGTCTGGACCGCGATGCCCGACGTCCAGTGGGCCGATCACAGCCATTTCCTGTCCGAGGACGGCACTCGCGGCGTCAGCCAGTGGACCTTCCGCGCCACCAATCCCGACGGCACGCGGACCGAGGTGCAGGGCGTCGATCTGTTCCGCATCCGTGACGGCCAGATCGTCGAGAAACAGGCGATCCGCAAGCAACGTCCCTCTGTGCCGGCCAAGTGAGAAACGCAATGGACGTAATGGCGAAAAGGGCAGGGTCAGTGCCGTTCGACCCGTTCTACGATCCCATGACCGCCCCGAAACTGGGTCCGGGCAGCGATTACGCGCCGACCTACTGGATCGGCACGGCGGGTGAGATCCCCGATGACGATGGCCCCGTCACCGGCGATATGGATGTCGATGTTGCGGTGATCGGGTCGGGCTATACCGGATTGTCCTGCGCCATCCACCTGGCCAAGATGCACGGCATCAAGGCCACGGTGCTGGAGGCGAATGGTGTCGCTTACGGCTGTTCCACCCGCAACGGTGGTCAGGCGCAGATCAGCTCGGGCCGCCTCAAGCGCAGCCAGTGGATCGCCCGCTGGGGCCTTGATGCCGCGCGTGCGCTGCATGACGAGGTGGTCGAAGCCTTCGACCTGTTCCGCGGCCTGATCCGCGATCATGGCATCGACTGCCAGCCACAGGACGGCGGGCATTACTATATCGCCCACAAGGCCTCCGCGATGCCCGCGCTGGAATCCGAGACGCGGCTGCTGAACGAGACCTTCGGCTATGGCGCGCGGATGCTGGACCGGGACGAGCTGTTTCGGACCGTCGCCCGCGACCACGAGGCGCATGGCGCGATGTGGGAACCCGACGGCGTCGGCATCCACGCCGCCCGGCTGGCCTTCGGCTATCTGCGCGTGGCCCGCGAACTGGGCGCGACGGTGCATCCCGACAGCCCGGTCCAGGGCTGGGTGCTGAAGGACGGAATCCACCATCTGCGCACGCCGGGCGGCACCGTCCGCGCACGGCGGGTAGCGGTGGCGACAGCGGCCTATGCGCCCCGCGCGCTGCATCCGCGGCTGAAGGACCGGCTGATGCCGATCATGTCGAACAGCGTCGTGACGCGGGTGCTGACCGCGGACGAACTGGACGCGGTGGGCATCCGCAAGCTGTCGCCGCTGACCGATACCCGGACGCTGCGCCATTATTACCGCCTGCTGCCCGACAACCGGCTGCAGATCGGATCGCGCGCGGCGATCACCGGGCGCGACGCCGCCAACCCGGCGCATCTGAAGGCGCTGCGCGAGGGCATGGCGCGGAAATTCCCGGTCCTGCGCGGGATCGATCTGGATTATTCATGGTGGGGCTGGGTCGATGTCAGCCATGACATGATGCCGCGCATCACCGGCCTGCCCGACCTGCCCGGCGCGTTCTACGCGCTTGGCTATGGCGGCAACGGGGTCATGTATTCCGCAATGGCCGGCCGCCGCATGGCGCAGCTTGTCGCCGGCGAGACGGTCCCCGACCTGCCGATCTTCAATACCGAATTGCCGCATGAGGGATGGAAGACGCCCTTCCGACGGCTTGGCCAATGGGGCCTCTACCATCTCTACCACTTCCGCGACGAGCGCAAATAAGGAGCGACGCCG
>NZ_JAGHRA010000021.1 GCF_017744015.1 Paracoccus sp. R12_2 | reverse complement strand
CGGTGCAGGCCCAGCTTGTCCTCCTCGGCAAAGACCGCGACCGTGCGCTTGCCCAGCTCGTTCGCCGCCCGCATGACCCGAATGGCAATCTCGCCACGGTTCGCCACAAGGATTTTCTGAAACATGCCTATTTCTCTCGAAGGTCGGTGCTCGGCGAACAGCCGAGCTAACACGGATAGACGCGATGTCGGCCCCATCCTTGTGCCACAGCAGGTAGACGGATGTCTCCTCTCAGGCTGTTATAGCCATCCACTGCCGCGCGGCGGAAGAGCGCTGGATTGTCTCGACCAACCGCTGGATACGCAGACCGGCCGCAAAGCCGAAAGGCTCGGGGATCTCGCCCGCAATGGCACGCAGATAGCCCTCGATCTCGATTGCCTTCAGGTCATTGAAGCCGATCTGATGGCCGGGGGCCACGCAAAAGCGACCATAGGGTGGATGGTCGGGGCTCGCTTCAAGGCGGCGGAAGCCGCGCCGACCGGGCGCGTCTGCGGTCGAATAGAAGTGCAACTCGTTGAAGCGCTCCTGGCTGAAGGCCAACGCGCCCTTCGTGCCATAGACCTCAAAGTCATGCTGCATTTTCCGACCGGTAGCAATCCAGTTTCCCTCGATAGAGCCTTGCGCCCCATTCGCGAAGCGCAGAAATGCGCGGCCCACATCGTCCACGGTCACGGCACGCATGCCCCCCTTTCCATCAGGGCGCTGATTGATCATCGTGATACAATCACCCATCACCTCAGCGATCGGGCCGAGCAGGAATTCAGCCGTGGCCAACGCGTGGCTGCCGATATCGGCCAACGCTCCACCACCCGACGGATCATGCCGGAAACTCCAGGGATCGTCGAGATTGGTCATATAATCCTCGGCATGCAGCCCGCGATAGCCACGGATTTCTCCCAGTTCGCCCGCCCCGATCATCTCACGCGCAAGCCGCAGCATGGGGTTACAGAGATAGTTGAAACCGACTTGAGTCTTAACTCCCTTGGCGGTTGCTGCGTCCGCCATCTGACGCGCATCCGAAGTAAGCGGAGCCAACGGCTTTTCGCAGTAGACGTGTTTGCCAGCTGCAATCGCGGACAACGCCATCTCCTTGTGCAGCGAGTTTGGGGCGGTGATATCAATCACGTCAATGTCAGGGTTTTCGATCATTGTGCGCCAATCGGCAGTGGCGTGACCAAAGCCGAAATCGGCGGCCGCGCGGGCGGCGGCTTCAGTGTTCACATCGGCGACGGTATGCAGTTCCAGACGATATGGCAGGTCGAAGACCTTTTGGGCGCTGGCGAAGCCGAAAACATGGGCCTTTCCCATGAAACCGGTGCCGATCAGACCGATGCGAATGAGGGGTTTGTCAGACATGAATTTTATCCGTTTTGAACCTGAGGTGGGCTTAAGTGCCATCTAAATCGCGGACACGTGAGCCGATTGAGGAGAATTCAACTTGAGGGTGCGCAGGCCGCGGTCGATAACCATCTCGAGGCTCCGGCAGATCCTGCTCAAGGCGTTGTGCCAAGTCCGTCAGAATTGCTCCACCACCGTAACAAAGAAGCGTTGCCTGTCGGACTTGCTCACAGAAAATGCTGAACCGGTAACGCAGTTTCTCAAACATAGGCGAATGTGGGATTGACGATGAGGCCTGGATCAACCGTGCCGTTCAGATAGTCGAGTGCGTTCTGTATGGATGCGATGGCCATACGTTCTCCACATTCGGCGGTCAGTCCGGCAATGTGGGGAGACAGAACTGCAGTCGGCTGGCCGAACAAGGGCGAACTCTCGGGTGGCTCTTCGTCGAACACATCGACGCCTGCGGCACCGACTTGGCACGAGGCAAGCGCCTCGGCAAGCGCCACTTCGTCCACCACGCCGCCGCGCGCCGTATTTGCTAGAACTACTCCCGGCTTCATTAGTGCGATCTCCCTTGCCCCTAGCACCGGCCTGTCGGCTCTGGGCACATGAATCGAGATGCAATCGGCCCAAGGCAAACCCTCGTCCAGATCGGCGACTTCGGCGACTGGGCCTTCCGGCCAACCCTTGCGCGAAAGATAGGGGTCATGGGCACGAATCGTCATCTCAAACCCCGCGGCCATGCGGGCAAGGCGTTGTCCGGTGCGGCCATAGCCAATGATTAGTAGCTTTTTACTTGAGATTTCCTGCTGTTCCAGCCGGTTGCGCCAGCCCCATCGGCCGGGCTCTCGCACCGCGCGGTCAGCCAGCAACACCCGCTTGGCGCCGGCCAGTAATTGCATCATCGCATGCTCGGCAACCGAGATCGAGTTTACGTCGCCGACGATGGACAGAGCAATGCCGCGCTCGTTCAGCGCGTCGAGATCGACCGCATCGTATCCAACGCCATGTCGCGAGACGACCTTTAGCTTCTCGGCGAGCGCCACTGTGGCAGCAGACAGCGGCTGGGTGCGGATCACCAGCGCATCGGCCTTTTTTATCAGCGGCGCGTAGGAAGGTTCCGAGATTTCCTCGACATAATCCACGGTTATACCGCGGGCGGGGAGTTCACGCAGCAACGCTTCTCCCGCAGGATGAAGTTTTCCAGCAACAAGAAGATGCGGCATCAATAGGCTCCTTTCGTTGCGGAGGCGGGGGCGGAACCGGTCAGGTTGCGCCAAGTCGCAACCGTGGCACTGGCCGCGCCGGCCAATAGGCGGGTATCGCCGCCGACCGTGGTCAGGTCGAACCCCCAACCAATAGCCTTCGCGGCATACTCCGGAGAGCCGCAGTGAAGACAGGCACGAATGCCGTTCGTCTTGCAGGCATCCTTGATTTGCTGAAGCAGCGCGATCATCTCGGGCTCTTCGCGGTCAAAGGCGGGGGGCAGACGACCTTCCTGTGTGCCAAGTGTCAGGTCTGCGGGACCAACATAGAGGCCGTCGAGACCGGGCGTTGCTGCGATGGCCTCAAGATTGTCCATGCCCTGCTGAGTCTCGACCATGGCCAGCGCAAGCAGCTGCTCGTTTGCCGCCACGCCATAGCCGCCATATGCGAAGGTGGCGCGGGTAGGCCCGAAACTACGTTGGCCCTGCGGTGGATAGCGCATGTAGCTGACGAACTCCGCCGCCTCGTCGGCCGAGTTGACCATCGGGCAGATGATGCCTTGCGCGCCTGCATCTAGCGCCTTCATGATCGCGCCCGGCTCGCGCCATGGCACGCGGACCATGGGCGTCACGCCCGAGGCACGCATCGCTTGCAACATGGGCAGCATCGCGCTGTAGTCCAGCGCTCCGTGCTGAGCGTCGATAGTGATGCTATCATAGCCTTGTGCCGCCATGATCTCGGCAGTCAGAGGATTGCCAATGGACAACCAACCATTGATGGCGGGGCGGTCGTCGGCCCAGTGTTGTTTTAACTTGTTGATGAACATCGCGATTCCTCCCCTAGAACACGATCTGCGCAAGCTTGGTGTCGAGGTAGTCCTCGATTCCCTCGATGCCACCTTCCCGGCCCATGCCGGAATGGTTGGTGCCGCCGAAAGGTGCCTCCGACGAGGCAAGCGCAAAGCTGTTGATGCCGACCATGCCCGCCTTCAGCGCCGCCACCGTCCGCCGCGCTCTGTCGGGCGACCGGGTGAAGGCATAGGCTGAGAGGCCCATGTCGGATGCATTGGCGCGTGCCAGCACCTCTTCTTCCTTCGAAAAGCGGGTGATGGCGGCGATGGGGCCGAAGTTTTCTTCGGCAAACACCCTCATGTCGTCGGTCACATCGGTCAGCACCGTCGGTTCGAAGAAGAAGCCGCCGTCGAGATGCGCCGGGCGCCTGCCACCATGGGCGAGCGTCGCGCCGCTGCGGATGGCGTCCGCGACGATGGATTCAATCTCGGCCAGTCTGCCGCCATTGATGAGCGGTCCCATGCCGGTTTCCATGTCTAGCCCGTCGCCCAACTTGATCTTTGCCGCGCGCGAAACGAAGCCCTCGACGAAGGCGTCATGCAGGCTGTCATGGACGAAAATCCGGTCGGGCGTCACGCAGACTTGGCCGCAATTGGCGAACTTGGTCGGCACGATCAGGTCCAACGTGCCTTCCAGGTCGGAGTCATCGTAGACGATCACGGGTGCGTTGCCACCCAGTTCCATGCTGACCTTCTTGACCGTATCGGCGGCGTCGCGAATCATCTGCTGGCCGACGCGGGTTGAGCCAGTCAGGCTGACCTTGCGCACCCGAGTATCGGCCATGATCGGCCCATAGGTGTCCGCGGTTGAGCCGACCACTAGATTGACCGCGCCGTCGGGCATACCCGCTGCGCGCAGGCAGTCGACCATCACCATCGCCACGCCCGGTGTCTGCGAGGATGGGCGCAGCACCACCGGACAGCCAGCGGCCAGCGCCGGGGCCAACTTGCGGGCGGGCAGGGCGGCGGGAAAGTTCCAGGCGGTGAATGCGCCCACGATGCCCACCGGTTCGCGCGTTACCTCGAACCGGCCACCCGGCACGCGGCTCTCGACAATGCGGCCATATATGCGACGAGCCTCCTCGGCGAACCAGCGAAACTGGTCGCAGGCCAAGGTCCATTCCCGGTCGGCCTGCGCAATAGGCTTACCGGTTTCGGAGACGATCATCCGCGCGGCCTCATCGGTGCGGCGAATCATCTCGTCGGCGGCCCTGTGCAGCGCGTCAGCGCGGGCGAATCCGCCCATCGCACGCAGTTTAGGCAGGGCGCGAGCGGCCGCGTCCAGCGCAGCTTTCGTATCCTCGGGGGTGGCCAGGGCCACCTGCCCAAGCAACTTTTCGGTGACCGGGGATATCACCTCTGCGGCGGCGGTGCTACGGCTCCAACTGCCGTCGATGAAAAGTCCGAATTGCGAATACATCAACCGATCTCCGAAGTTTTGATGGTGCGGCCTGCAGCGGCGGAACGGATTGCGGCCTCCGCCAAAATCAGCGCCTGCCTACCGTCCTCGAACCCGACTGGCACCGGCTTGCCTTGCTCGATGGCGTCGACGAAGGCACCGATTTCGGCGGCGAAGGCGTCGGCGTAGCGGTCGATGAAGAAATTCTTCAGCGGCGCGGCGCGGTCGGTGAATTCCGCGCCGTAAAGCCGGACCTGATCCAACGTCCGATTTTCGGAGATAGCCATGCCCTCGCTTCCGAAGGCCTCGACGCGTTGGTCATAGCCATAGACGGCACGGCGCGAGTTTGTGATCAGCGCCTGCTTGCTGGTGGCGGTCTTCAATACCACCGTCACGGTATCGTAGTCATCGTAGCGCTCCATCAGCGCAGTATCGACCAAGCGCGAGCCCGTAGCGGCGACCTCGGTCACCTCCTCGTCCAAGATAAAGCGGGCCATGTCGAAATCGTGGATGGTCATGTCGCGGAAGATGCCGCCCGAAGCCTGAATATAGGCATCAGGCGCCATGCCTGGATCGCGCGAAATGATGGTCACTTGGTGCAATTCGCCGATCCGGCCCGATTTGATGGCCCGCCGCACCCCGGCATGACCGCTGTCAAAGCGGCGCACGAAGCCCAACATGACCGGCAACCTGGCGCCCTCGATCTTCGCGGCGCAGGCGTTCACCCGGTCAAGCGACAGGTCGATAGGCTTTTCGCACAGGATGGCCTTACCCGCCGCGACCGCTTGTTCGATCAGGTCAGCATGAGTGGCGGTCGAACTGGCGATAAGCACCGCGTCCACCTCGCGCGATGCCAGCAAGGTCTCGACCGAATCGAACTGCGGCACGCTTAGGCTTGCCGCCACTTCGGCGGCGGCGGCCGCGTGGATGTCATAGACACCCGCCAGTCTGGCGCGTGGATGGGCGACGATGTTCTCGGCATGCATGCGGCCAATGCGGCCGATGCCAATGACGGCGATTCCTGTCATGGGGCTCCTCCCGGAATTCCTTCCAATCTCTTCTCGCAATAATCATTGCAGAACTATTGCATTGTCAATCATCATTCCGTATCGTTCGAAAAACACCATCCGCAGGAGGAGGCGAGATGACCCGCAAGACCGTGCGCCTGACAATGGCTCAGGCCCTTGTCCGTTACCTTTGTAATCAGTTCACCGAGATCGACGGTCAACGTGTTCCGCTGTTCGCCGGTGTCTTCGGCATCTTCGGCCATGGCAACGTGACCTGTCTCTCCGAGGCCCTAGAACAGGTTCAAGACCAGCTGCCGACCTGGCGCGGGCAGAACGAACAATCGATGGCTCTGGCTGCAGTGGCGTATGCCAAGGCGAAGAGACGCCGGCAGATGATGATCGCCGCAACTTCGATTGGACCGGGCGCAACCAATATGGTGACCGCGGCAGGAGTGGCGCACGCCAATCGGCTTCCAGTGTTGCTACTCAGCGGGGATATTTTTACCAACAGGCTGCCGGACCCAGTTCTTCAACAGGTCGAGCACTTCAACAATCCGTCGATCAGCGTCAACGATAGCTTCCGGGCGGTTTCGCGCTACTGGGACCGGATTACTCATCCCGCGCAAATTATCTCATCGTTGCCGCAGGCAATCGCAACCATGCTAGATCCGGCCGATTGTGGCCCGGCGTTCATCGGCCTGCCTCAAGATATCCAAGAAATCGCCTACGATTACCCCCTTGAATTCTTCGAGGAACGCGACTGGTCCATTCCGCGCCCTCGACCCGATCGAGAGCAAATCAAGGCGGCGGTGGAAATGCTGACCGCGGCAAAGAAGCCGCTAATCATTTCTGGCGGAGGCGTTAGGTATTCCGGCGCAGGGGAAGCGCTGGCGCGCTTCGCCGAAGCTCGTGGAATCCCGATGGCTGAAACGATTGCCGGCAAGGGCGCGGTTCTGCACGATCATCCCGCCTATGTTGGCGCGATGGGGATCGAAGGAACCGAGGCCGCTCGCGAATTGTCTGAAGCGGCTGATGTTGTGGTCGCTGTCGGCACACGGCTTCAGGATTTCACAACTGGTTCGTGGTCCACCTTCGCTCAAGATGCAAAGTTTATCGGAATCAACGCCGCTCGATTTGATGCCTATAAGCACCTTGCTCTCCCGGTGGTGGGTGATGCACTTGAGGCGTTGACCGAAATTGACGAGGCTCTGGGTGACTGGCGCTGTGATCCGGCCCATACGGATCATGCGAAGTCCCTTTACGCCGACTGGAACGATCTCGTGGACCAAGGTCAGGCTCCGACGAACGCCGCCGTGCCAAGCTATGCTCAAGTGATTGGCGTGGTAAACAAGGCCGCGCGTCCGAACGACACGATGATTGCCGCCGCCGGTGGTCTCCCCGGAGAGACCATCAAGAACTGGCGGGTTAAGGGGGCGCACAGCTTCGACTGCGAATTCGGGTTTTCGTGCATGGGATACGAGATCGCCGGAGGCTGGGGACATGCCATGGCGTTGGACGGTGAGGGAACCCCGATCGTAATGGTCGGAGATGGGTCCTACATGCTGATGAATTCGGACATCTATTCCTCGGTGCTTTCCGGCCACAAAATGATCGTTGTGGTCTGCGACAACGGTGGTTTCGGGGTTATCAATCGCTTGCAGACGAACAACGGTATTCCAGGGTTCAACAACCTGCTCAAGGACAGCCGCGTGCTGAACAAGCATGATCCGCTACATGTCGACTTCGTCAAGCACGCTGAATCGATGGGGGCCTATGCCAAACGCTGCGACAGCCTTGCGGATCTGGAGGCGGCTATGGAATGGGCGCAAGGCACCGACAGGACAACCGTGCTTTGCATTGCGTCTGACGCCTATGCATGGACGCCAGGAGGTGCTGATTGGTATGTGGGCGTGCCGGAGGTCTCGGAGCGCGACGACGTTCGCAAGGCCCGGGATGCACAAGTCGCATTCCGCCAGAAACAGCGGCTGGGGGTCTGATCAAATGCTGCGCTGCAAGCTTGGGATTGCTCCGATCGCGTGGTGGAACGACGATCTGGAAGAGTTGTCAGACGACGTCAGCCTTGAGGAATGTCTACGGCAGGCTTCAGAGGCAGGGTTTACCGGGATGGAGACTGGGCGCCGCTTCCCCATGAACATGACAGAACTAGGTCCAATTCTAGAGCGGTATGGCATGTCGGTCTGTGGTGGCTGGTTCTCGGGGCAGCTACTGGACGGCGACATTGAAGCGGAAAAGGACCGGATCGCAGAGCAGATGGAGTTCTTCATCGCTGCCGGAGCGCCCTGCATCGTCTATGGCGAAACCGCGCGCTCGATCCAGGGTATGCGTTCCCTGCCACTGGCCGCCAAGACGAAGCTGACCGAGGTTGAGATGGCCATCTACGGCCGCAAGATCAGCGACTTTTCCGATTGGTGCGCAAAGCAGGGGATGCCGATCTCATATCACCACCACATGGCGGCAGTGGTCGAAACCGAGGAAGAGCTGGACCTTTTCATGAAGCATTCCTCGGCGCCGCTGCTCTATGACGCGGGACATATGGCCTTTGCCGGCGGCGATGTGATGCGAGTAATCGAGCATCACCATGCCCGCATCAGCCATGTCCATACCAAGGACACCCGGCGTTCGGTGCTTGATGGGCTGGATAGGTCGCAAGAGAGTTTCCTCGACGCGGTGATCAAGGGAGCCTTTACCGTGCCAGGAGATGGTTCCTTGGACTTTGAGGCGATTGTCACTGCATTGGGGGCAAAGGGCTATGAGGGATGGTTCGTTGTCGAGGCCGAGCAGGACCCGGTGGCGAATCCGCCGCTGGATATGGCGAAAAAGGGACAAAAGGAACTGCTGCGCGTGATGGCGTCGGCAGGTTACGAGGTGGTGAAATGAACCGCATTGATGGAAAAGTCGCTGTTGTTACCGGCGGCACCCAGGGACTTGGCGCGTCCATCGCGCGGCTCAGCGCTGAGGCCGGCGCGGCAGGCGTCGTGATCGTTGGGCGTGGCCTCGAAAAAGGGCAGGCGGTCGCCGCCGGAATCGCCGAGGCAACCGGCGTCCCGGTCGAGATGATCGCTGCCGATCTGGGCAAGATCGCGGACGTGCAGGCTGTTATTCCCGCCGCCGAAAAGCGTTTTGGCCGCGTGGACATCCTGGTCAACGCCGCCGGTTTGACCGATCGTGGCAATTTGCTCAACACCACGCCCGATCTCTTCGACCGCATGTTCGCCGTCAACACCCGCGCGCCGTTCTTCTTGATGCAGGATGCGGCCAAGGTAATGATCCGCGAGGGGATCGAAGGCCGCATCGTCAATATCGGGTCGATGTCGGCGCTGGTAGGTCAGCCCTTCCTCGCGCCGTATGCTGGGTCAAAGGGGGCCTTGGCGACTTTGACCCGCCATGCCGGCTTCGCGCTGATGCGGCATCGTATCCATGTTAACCAGCTGGATATCGGCTGGATGAACTCGGATCACGAACGCGCGCTGGTGCTGTCTGAAACAGGAGATGCCGATTTCATCGATCGTGCTGCTGCGCAGAAGCCTTTCGGTCGGATCCTCGACCCCGCCGAGGTCGCACGCGCCGTGTTGTGGATGGCCTCCGACGATAGCGGCATGATGACGGGAGCAGTGATCCCCTTCGACCAGTCCATCCATGGCGGCTACGACGATGCGCCGGTGCCGGCGGCGAAACTGGAGGCATGACGATGCAGACCATCAAGGGGCCAGGCGTTTTTCTGGCCCAATTCGCAGCCGACAACGCCCCCTACAATTCCTTGCCAAGCCTTGCGAAATGGGCGGCTGACAAAGGTTTCAAGGGGGTCCAGATTCCGACTTGGGACACCCGCCTGATCGACATGATGCAGGCGGGCGAAAGCGATGCTTATTGCGACGAGATAAAGGGGCTGCTGGCCGATCACGGCCTCACAATCACCGAGTTTGCCTCACATATCACCGGGCAGCTCGTGGCGGTGCATCCGGCGCATGACGCTATCATGGACAGCTTCGCACCTGAACATGTGCGCGGCAACCCCACGGCGCGCCGGGCTTGGGCCGAGGAACAGCTGCGCTACGCTGCGCGGGCCTCGAAGCGGTTAGGCGTGGACCGGCACGTGACCTTTCCGGGAGCACTGCTTTGGCCCTATCTCTACCCCTATCCGCAATGGCCAGAGGGGCTGGTCGAGGAGGGATTCGACGAGCTGGCAAAACGCTGGACGCCGATCCTCGACGATTTCGATACGTATGGCGTGGATGTCTGCTACGAGATCCATCCCTGCGAGGATTTGCACGACGGCCATAGCTGGGAGTTCTTCCTCAATAAGGTGAAGAACCACCCCCGCGCCAATATCATGTATGACCCCAGCCACTTCGTGCTGCAGGCGCTGGATTACCTAGCCTTCATCGACCACTACCACGACCGCATCCGTGCTTTCCACGTCAAGGATGCCGAGTTCAGACCGGACGGCAAGTCCGGCGCCTATGGCGGCTATCAGCCGTGGAGCAAGCGCGCAGGTCGTTTCCGCAGCCCCGGTGACGGGCAGGTCGATTTCCGAGCGATCTTCACCAAGCTGACCACCTATGGTTTCGACGGTTGGGCAGTCCTGGAATGGGAATGCTTCGTCAAAAACCCCGAGGACGGCGCCCGTGAAGGCGCGCAATTCATCGCGGACCATATCATCCGGGTATCGGACCGCGCCTTCGACGATTTCGTGAAATCCGGCGCCAATCGCGGCGCCAACCAGGCGATGCTCGGACTGGGGGAAGTATGAGCAAGGTTCTGCGTCTTGGAATGGTGGGCGGCGGACAGGGCGCCTATATCGGCAACATTCACCGGCTTGCCTCGCGTCTGGACGGCGCGTGGCAATTGATGGCCGGGGCGTTCGATGTGGACCCCGAGCGCGGCCGCGCCTTCGCGATCTCGCAGGGGCTTGATCCAGCGCGCAGCTATGGCACATATCACGAACTGATCGCGGGCGAGGCTGGGCGTGAGGACAAGGTGGACGCGGTGGCGATCTGCACACCGAACTTCACCCATTACCCGATCGCCAAGGCGCTAATCGATGCGGGTTTCGACGTGATCTGCGAAAAGCCCCTGACCGCGACGCTGGCGGATGCCGTGGCGTTGGAAAAGCTTGCCCGCGACAGCGGTCGCTTCGTCGGCGTGACCTATACCTATTCCGGCTATCCGATGGTGCATGAGGCCCGCGTTCGCATTTGCAATGGCGAGTTGGGCGAAATCCGCACGGTGCAAGTAGAGTATCCGCTCGAATGGATGGCGAACGCCGTCGAGCAGTCGGGCAATGCCCAGGCAGCTTGGCGCACAGACCCCAAAAAGAATGGTCGCGGTGGCTCAATCGGAGATATCGGAACCCATGCCTACCATCTGGCGGGTTTTGTTACCGGGCTGAAGCTGGAAAGCCTAACTGCTGATCTCTCAACCTTCGTTCCCGGCCGCACACTAGATGACAACGCGCATGTAATGATGCGCTATCAAGGAGGTGCGCGAGGCCTCCTTTGGTCTTCGCAGGTCGCCATTGGTAACTCCAACGGCGTGCGTCTGCGCATATTTGGAGATAAAGGCTCGCTACAGTGGTTCCAGGAACAACCGAACGAACTTGTCTTTACGCCTCTGGACGGGTGCGTTCGACTTATCAAGCGCGGCGCTGACAATTTGTCCGAAGATGCTAAACTTCGCACTCGCACACCACCAGGGCATCCCGAGGGTTATCTTGAGGCTTTTGCTAACCTGTATGCTGGTTTCGCTGAAGCTATCCGTGCCCATCAAGAGGGGCGGGAGGTGGGTTTGCTCGGACAGAACCTGCCGCTGGCATATGACGGTCTGAAGGGAGTGGCCTTCGTAGAGGCAGTCGTCGACAGTCACGAGTCACCCAATCAACCTTGGTTGACACCTGTGGCGGTTTGAATGAGGCGGCCTTCAAGAAATTGAGTTGATCAGCCGGCTTGGGGTCTCTGCATCGCGCTACATTTAAGGACCGCGTTCGCTCGCGCGACGGTGGCATCCTCCAATATCAGGCGGAAACGCTCGTCACGCCATGATCGCTGGCGATCATCCGCCAGCCTGAGGCCCATATTCCTCTTGCGACGGTGCGGACGAAATCGGCGGGTGATGTGCTGAGTATCCCGTAGCCGTTTTGCGCGGCGAGTTCGACTCGCTCGCGGAACGGGACCGAGCGAACTTGCCCAAGCCATAATACGCGTTGCTCCTTGTCAAAGAACATCTCCACCCTGCTGCTGACCTGAATCCCATTCGCACGCTGGACGGTTCACATGCCCAGCACAGCCACCCGCAGGGGCCAACCATTTCCTTGTGTGCGGGAAACAGTTGCCTGCCAAGTGGGAGAATGCCCAGCAACCACCATCTGGCTGGCATGGCTGGCTCCTGTCCACACGTGCCCGGGACGTTCGCCTAATCCGGCGACGGACCTCGCTCGAGGAACGTCGAGAGGGCGATGTAACTGCGCACGGAGCGGACGCCTTCGAGGCTCTGGATCTCTATCAGGAAGTTCTCCAGCGATTCGGTATCGGCCGCACGCACCTTCACCAGAACGCAGCCGTCCCCCGCGACGGTGTGGAGTTCCTCGACTTCCGGCCTGTCTGCGAAGGTCAGCAATTCGCGTGTGGCCTTGTAGCTGCTTGTGTCGACCAAGAGGAAGGTCAGCAGCGTGCGGCCGAGTTTGCAGCCGTCCAGAACGGCGATGGTGCCCTTGATGACGCCGTCGCGTTTCAGGCGCTTTACCCTATCATGCACGGCCGGCGCGGATAGATGCACGATCTTGCTGAGTTCGGCATAGCTGCGCGAGGCATCCTCGGCCAGCGCGCCTAATATCCTTCGGTCGATCGCGTCCAGTTCGGCCGGATGGTGACGCACCTGCCGAACCACATCTGTTTCTTTATCTAAGACCGCCATATGGGGTTTATCTCCGAACGTCATGTCTTATCTGGGCAATATAGCCGAACATTGTTCGGGTTGAAACATCGCAATCGGAGACCTTCCATGCCAGTCGCATTGTTCGCGCTGGCGATCGGCGCATTCGGTATCGGCCTGACCGAATTCGTCGTCGCCGGCATCTTGCCGCAGATCGCCCGGGATTTCCGCGTCGACATCCCCGCCGCCGGGCTCATGGCCACCACCTACGCCCTGGGCGTGTTCGTGGGCGCACCTATCTTGACCATCTTGGGTGCGAAAGTTCCACGTAAAACGATGCTTATCGGCCTCGCCGTCATCTTCACCCTGGGCAATGCCGTGACCGCCTTTGCACCTTCGTTGCCCATCGCGCTGGCGGGCCGCATCCTAACGGCGTTCAACCACGGGACCTTCTTCGGCATCGGTTCGATCATCGCTGCGTCACTGGTCGCGAGGGATCGGCAGGCGAGCGCCATCGCCTTCATGTTCTCGGGGCTGACCATGGCGAACCTGATCGGCGTGCCGGCCGGCACCTGGCTTGCGCAGGTCTACGACTGGCGGCTGGTGTTCTGGCTGATCGCGGGGATCGGCCTCGTCACCGCGCTGAGCGTCGCACTATTGGTGCCGCGGATTGAGGCGGGCAAGGCCATTGCACTGAAGGCCGAGTTGCGCGCCTTCATGGACCCACAGGTGCTTCTGGCCATGGGTATTACGATCTTCGGCCCTGCCGCGTTCTTCACCTCAATCACCTATATCGCGCCGATGATGGTCGAGGAGACCGGTCTCTCAGAGTCGGGTGTCTCGCGGATCATGGTTCTGTTCGGTCTGGGGCTGGTAGTCGGCAACTGGATTGGCGGCCGCTTTGCCGACCGTTCGCTGTTCGGAACGTTGTTCGTGACGCTTGTGGCGCAGGCTGCGGTGCTGGTCATCTTCTGGCTCGGCGTCGAAAGCCCGGCCGTGGCTTCGCTCTCGGTGTTCCTGATGGCAGCCTTCGGTTTCGCCACCGTGTCCCCGATCCAGAAACTGGTGATGGAGCGTGCCAGCCGAGCCGGCGCGCCCACCATGGCCGCGTCGGTGAATATCGGCATGTTCAACCTCGGGAATGCGATCGGAGCCTGGGCAGGCGGCGCGACCATCGCTGCCGGGTTCGGCCTGTCCTCGCCAAACTGGGCCGGCGCACTCCTTTCGCTCGTGGCCCTCGGCTTGGCAGTTGTCGCGTGGGCGACGAGCGGAGGAGGCTATACTGCGGTTCTGGCGGAATAGCCTCGGTGTCGAAAGCGCTTGCCGCACCGCGTCGATCTAGGCTTCTTCGGTGGAGGAGTCCGCGCCCTCTTTGAAGCCGATCCCGATCTGTCACGTGCCTTCGTGATGCATCGCATGAGGACCGATGGCACCGAGCTCCGCCGTGAGCTGTAGGAGGGCACCGCATGATCAGACACCCTCAACGACCACGACGGGATCACCCTCGCCGGATGAGGTCCGTGGATGACGCCCAATGTGCCAAAGACCGCGAGACGGAGAGGGGTGCTACAGCGCCAATCCGACATATGCGTGCAACGGCCCGCAATAATCATGGGCCGGATCAGACTGCGAAGATAAGCGCGACCCGGATGAGAGACATCGATCCCATGCGAGAGAACAGATGGAATAGAGCTTGACGCAAATGCCCGAGTAGAGAAGCGGTCGTTGACCGACACGCAACTCTGCATTTATCGCCGTCTTGGCTGAAACAGGTTAGGTGCCGAAAGGTTGGCCCGGCCCCCGCTCAGTGGGTCCTTCCATCGTGAATGTGGCGGCCCGAGCCTATCGAGGTGTTCGCATCGTGCGGACGCCGATAGAAAGGGTATGGACGTATCTCTGTTTTGACACTTGCCGTTGCCGATATCGAGCATTCGCTTTCCCTTTGCCGCGATGCACGGGGACTGCCGACTATCGGCATCATAGGGCGCGAGTTCGAGCATGGTGCGGTCGCTTTCTTCGATCTCTCAGTAGGGCTGAAGCTCGCGATCTGGGCGCAGGATGCGCCTAGTGCATGACACCGGGCTGCCCAAGCATTCGATCCGCTCCACCGCCGTGAGCATCTGACAAAACGTGCTGCGGCGGGCATATGTCGACGGCATCATGCGCACGGCCGAGAGCGCGGGGGCCGAGATAATTAGGACGCCGCAGGATACATTCTACGGCGGTTATCCAGGGTATTTCACCGATCCCGACGGGCATCTGTGGGAAGTGGTCTGGAACCCGCAGATGTTGCCAGCCGACTGAGTCGCATCGACGAATACTCGCTGACCGTCTTTGATCCAGCGAGCCTTTCGGGCTTGAACCTGTCATGCGGCGCTGCGGCTAGTCGCGTGACGAACCGGGAGTGACTACACAGCCCTTCGGCCCAAAACGGCCGCTCGACGCACGACCGGTGCCGCCGCGCACTTCTCCAAACCAGACGTTCGTGCCTGACCCGGCGAAATTGACTAGGGAAAGCCAGCTATGCGGGACCTTCCCGCCTTTCGCCGCGCGTGCTCAATTTACGCTGCTTTGGCGAAGTCACCCGGAAGGTGGGCGGTTTGCGGACGTTCGCTACGTGTGAGAGCTCGCAAGAGCACCTCCTCGTGAACAGACGTCGTTGGCGGAGCTTCATCTTTAAGATGCTTTCTGCCATATGTCGTCAGTATAGAACATTGGAGTGCGTATCTTGCCGTTGGCTCAATCTAAGCGCTCGTCGGTCGAATGCGATCTGAGTGAGTGGTGTATCGAATCGCATAAACGAGAGCAGCTTTTAACGATCTTAGCCTATCTATATTTACAGCAAGGAATGAATGCTCAACGCGTCGTCGCAGCTCTTGACCCACGGGCGCGATCATCGACAAAGAGAGCACTTCCGAACGCGATCAATAAACTCACAGCCCCCAAACCAGGGGACCTCGAACTGATGGAGCACGGCAATGAGGAAGAGCGAGAGAAAGCTAAGAATAGCATAAAGGTATCTATTGAACACAGAGACGGCCATCTCTTTCAGTATTTGTCATGGGTGGCCGCTCGGCTGGCAAGTCCGACAAGTATACTTACCCCGCCACATGTGCGCCAAGCAGACAAGGGATTTGATGGCTTCATAATCGATCTGGATGACGCACAGAAGAAAGTGATGAGAGTCGTTCTGTGTGAGGACAAAGCATCACAGGCCCCACGTAACCTGATCACATCGAGCGTCTGGAAGGAGATAAGCTCTATTTGCGAAGGTGATCGTGAAGACGAGGTTCACTCTTCACTAAATACTCTTCTCAAAGCTGTTCCAGGTCTTTCAGAAGAAGAATTGGAGGACGCAGTCGATACGATCTTCTGGGAGAAGATTAGGCACTTCCGTGTCTCCGTAGCTACTGGAGAAGACCAGCGAGGGAAGAGCGATTTTGCGCAACTCTTTTCCGGCTTTGAAGATGTTGCGTTGGGGGCACTTGAAAGCAGGATTGGAGGCATCCTTCCCTTTACTGACGTTAGAACTGGCCTCGCGGAGTTGGCTGAAGATGTGATTACGAAATTGCAAGAAATCGGATCGGCCACAGGAGATAGCGTTGTTTGATGAAAGTTCACGGCAGCTGATCCGTTCTGCGCCAAGTTTGCCAGGCCTTGATGCCAACGTGCTTGATGAACTGCTCACAGAAGCTCATATCGAGATTGCTACGATCCGAATAGAAAATATTGGAGAAGACGAAACTCGGCGGGAAATTCTCCTTGATAGGATTCGCCGTTTGGCTGCCACCTTTGAAGCTTATGTAGCATTCGGCTTGCAGCCAGATCGGGCAAAAGCGGCAGCATTTGTAGCAGCGAGCGCACATCAGCTCATAGCTGGAGCAACAGACGCCCGAACAGAAGGTCCAACACTGCTCTCCAGCGACGCAATATCATCTTCCATTTCGAGCACACTGCTTTTCCTGATCGCAGATCGCGCGGCGGATGCAGCGGAATCTGCTTCCAAACTCATTGCGGTAGGTGAAGATCATGCAATTCGGCGAGCGTTGATAATCTCGATACGGGAATTTGCGAGGGGCGAGCTCCTCAAGGTCGCTGAACGAGATTTGGAGGGAGAATGGATTGCAGCGGACGACGCCAGACAGCATGCAACAAATCTATTGTTTCGCGAGTGTGCTTACTGCGTTCAAGGTCTCGCTGTAGAAGCCTTGGGTAGAACAGAGATTTCGGAAGACTTGGAAGAGAAGTTGACTCGGGTCATTTCTCTCGCACAACCACACGGCACTGAACTTCCGGAGGGGATCTATGGCCTCATGCACGAACAATATGCGGGGCCACATCATGTTGCTACCCTCTTATTGCGATTATTGCCGAGAGTGAGGCAAACCATGCTTGTGCGCACGCCGGCTCCCGCAGGGGCCAAACCAGTCACTTGGAGAGAGTGGTTGCTGCCTCAAGCCGAAAAAAGGCCATTCCTTTGGACTAACCACTTGCGCGCAATCGCGACTGGATACCTTGACAGTGGCTCCTCAATGGTGATGACAACTCCTACTGGCTCTGGGAAGACCACGTTATCGGTTCTGAAAATTGCAGCTGTCTTGTGCGCCGACAAGAGTGTTGTTTACCTCGCGCCGACCCACGCACTTGTGGATCAGGTGGAATATGACCTGTCGGGTGAAGTTGGAGATATCAAACCTGAAAGCGTCGAAGAGACATTGTTGGAGGAGATTGGAGATCGGCTCCCGCAACTCTCCGTGATGACCCCTGAAAGATGTCTCGCACTATTAGGGTCGGCTCCGGAGCTTTTCGAAAATGTTGGCTTGCTTGTTTTTGATGAATTTCACTTAATTAGCGCAGACAACTTGGCGTCGCCCAAAATCAACTCACGCGCAATCGATGCTATGTTGGCACTGTTGAGCTTCATCAGTTGCCGACAGGATGCTGACCTTCTTCTACTTTCCGCAATGGTCGCAAATGGCGAGGAAATTGCCGCTTGGCTTAGCTCGACCACTGGATCAACAGTCCACTGCTTCGATGACCCCTGGAAGCCGACACGTCAGCTACGCTCATGTGTGATATATGACGACGCCGAAGTCCGAAGTTCGGCGAACGAGACTGCAAAGCTTCCCACACAAACGGAGAGAAACTCGATTCCAGTTAAACCCTATGGGTTGTTTTCTCTCTTGTCTGGCTGGCATCCAAAACGGCCGGAGAAACTTGCGGTGCGTAGATTAACGTCAGCAGCGCCGCCTTTGAAGCGCAAATCGAACGGACGTCATACGTCAAATAGAAATTCTGTCGCGGCACAACTGGCTTCTGATTATGCAGCTCAAGGCAAGCGCGTTATTGTTTTTTGCGCCGACGCGAGAGCATGCGGCAGTATTGCCGATTCCGTAAATGATCAAATTGAGACTGCCGACATCGCGTTGAACATTGATCAACAAGTAATGCGCGATTCAATACTGAAAGATGTTGGCACTTCCGAGGCAGCCTATGAACCCACCGGGCTACGCGCGGGTGTCCATCATGGTGACTTGATTCCTTTGGAACGGAGGTTGATGGAATCTGTCTTTCGCAGCGGCCGCGCCTTGACGGGGCCAAGCCTGGGATTAGAGGTAATTGCTGCAACTTCTACAATCGCTCAAGGTCTCAATTTACCTTGCGACGTGGTCATTCTGGCAGGAACCGATCGAAGCGCTCAAGATGACCCAGGTGGAAACCCGAGAAAAGACCTGCTTCCCCATGAGATTTTGAATGCATTGGGCCGAGCTGGCCGGGCAGCCTATTCCGCAACCGGACTCTCTATTGTTGTGCCAGCCAATCCAATTAGAGTCGACTTTTCGACATTTTCTTTCGGTCAGAATCAAAACCCGCTAAATATTGTATTTTCTGATAAAGATGCGTGCCAGAACATTATAGATCCAGTCAAATTACTACTGGATACTGTAGAAGCAACAGCCAGTTCCGACCCCAAAACTCAGGCAATGATAAGGCGCCTCTCCTCGGTCACGATTGATGGTCAATCGGGTTTTGATGACATCGCGGGAAGATCGTTCGGGTATTTTGTGCGCAAGTCGCAAGATGCGGCCTCTGCCGATTCGTGGCTCCAGTCTCGGCGGACGGCGCTCATCGCAGCGACAGCAATGTTGCAGGACCCTCCTGTGCTTCCTTGGCAGGAGTCATTGGCGGTTCGGAATGGCGTTCCGCCTGAGCTGATTGTTCGCATTGTCAGCCAGATGGGGTCTGCTCCAGTCGACAAAGCCGAAACGGTCGCCTGGGTCACTTGGCTTCTGGATGTCTGTGTAACATCATCCGCAGACTTAATGCTACTCGTTCGAGAAACGTCTCTAAAGACCGTATTTGGGCGTGCTTACACAAATCAAGTGGACAAGGATGCAAGCTCGCTAATCATCTTAGGTGCTTTGAAAGCATTGATCGGGATGTGGTGTGAAGGCAAAACACTTGTCGAGATTGAGACTTGGCTCCTTGCTTTCATTCGCGAACATGAACGACCCGTCATACAGCAAGCTCCCATTCAGAAGCACGCGAACCGTGCTCGACGTTTCTCTATTAGGATACTTCCTGACATTGGCTTTATATGCGGAATACTAAGCCAAATTGTTAACGCAATGGAACTTGAGACTGGGATTGCACCAAATCCCGTAATCGAAATGCTTCAACAGATGGTCAAGGCTGGAGACTTCAATCGACATCATTATTGCCTTCGAATGGAGACGAACAGCACTACACGTGTGGGTTCATATGAGGAGCTCCAAACGATATCGGACGGCTTTTCCACGGACTCCAGTGCTGAACTTGAGACCGTCCTAAATGAGGTTAGACAAGCATTAGCCATAAGAAGCTTTTCATAAATTGGTGACTTTTGACTGATAAGAATGTAGGTCAGCTCTTGTGAAGCTGCGCCTGAGCAAATGACGCTATCAGCAACTGCCGGTTTGGGCCGTCAAACCCGCCGATACCAGTGCTCGGATGGCGATTGGTTGTGGTGTGAATACTCGACGTCCTTGAACTCCCCACCTGTTACCGCTCTACGGAACTGAGTTCCCAGTGCCTTTCGCTGACCAGAGCTGCCGCATTTCTCGAACTCTTCACTTCCACCAAAGAGCGTTCGAAGTGAAAATTGTTGGCCTGCTTGCAGGGTCCCGACCTTTCTCCGTATGTCATTGTTCAACTCGTCGAGTATGGTCATCGTTTTATCTTCCTCGGTAGTCCTGATGACTATAGGGTGAATGTCCGCAATGCGAAAGCGGCGCAGCAGCGTCCCAAGAACTGGCCAATGGCAGCTGTGGGCCGCCCCTACCGAAGCCTTCGTTCTGCGACTGCGAAATGCTGCCCTAGCCTTCCGAAGTAGTTTGGGCTCTTCGCGTCGATCTGGCGCCCTTGTTGGCCGCTTCTGCCGCCAATGTCCGCTTCACTGCGCACCGCTGCCGTTCGCCCAAGGCGCAGCGAAGGTCGGCTCCGACCCTTCCTCGCCCACTCTGAACGTTTGTCTTGCTCGCCACGAATGAGTGCTCCATCGCTCAATGCCCTCACACTTCAAGATGCCACGGGGTCAGCTTTGTCGCGAGTTATGTATAGAATTTCAAGTGCAGCAGATTGAGGGCGCTCAAACTTTCCCACCACCCCCGCATCTTGGCTGGCACCTCTATCGGTGTCGGCGCATGTCGCGCGTCAGCCAGTTGCAGCTGTGGCCCCCACCTTACGCTCTCGAACAGAACCAGGATTGCCGCCGGGATGAACCGCGTCCGCGTCGCATAAATGTGCCGGTCGCCACTTCGGCTTTGCTGGGTGACATGGAAGCGCAGCGGCAAGCCGAGCGTCGTGCGGCTGCCCAAGGTCCGAGGGAATGCAGCCGTCCAGAGCGTTCAGCAGATAGACGGACTTCCATTCCTCCCTTGGCCGTATGGATCATCAAGAGGATCAGATAATCTTCGTTCTTCCGCGGCACCCCAGCCTAGTCTCTAGTCGCGTCTGGCGGATCCAGCGTGAGATCGGTCAGGGTCCTTAAACTCCTCATGAGGTGTCACGTTGGCGGCCTGAACGATAGGTCAGAGTTCATCAACGCGAAGTGATGCATAGTTGTCTTTGTCCGGGGTAGGGGCCTGCTCAATGCAGCATCGGCCTGCTCTCTAAGTCCCTTGCATAGCGCAGCAGACGAACGGCGGCACGTAGGGTCGGTCGCTGTCCGTGACGCACCGCATGGGCAAGCGCAGACACGATTGCTTCGATGCTCGCGTCGGAGAGGGCGTCTCGAGTTCCCTGTCGTCGAACAAATCTGTCCAGATCTGTCGCCGTCGGCTCTTGAAGCCTCGTTGGGGGGCATCGATTGAGTAGGGGCATCGGCAGCTGCCGGAAGTTGTTGCTTGTCAGGATCCACGACATCCAACTCATGTCAAACTTCACCTGAAAGTAGGGGCAACTCCAGCGCCTGGCAGTCATCGGCTCCAAGAGAGGCAGGAGGCCTTCTGCCAGACCAAACGCTTGGCCCTTGCTCGAAACCACTAGTCCGGCCTTTTCGATTTCGTCCACGACGATCACCGGATTGCCGACTTGGGTCTGCAGAACTGTTTCGAGTGCTCGCCCCGGATAAGCTCCGGACCAGCCACGCTGTGATCCAACGATACTGAAGCTGGCATTCTCGCCCGTGGCTTCAATGACAGTCGTGGGGACTGACAAGAGCTCCCCCAATCGCCGCGCCCAGTGGCTTTTCCCGATGCCCGGAGGCCCGTCGAGCAGTAATGGCGGCGCCCGGAACCCAGGCCAGCCTTCGCGCACGGATCGACGCATCGCATGCCAGACGACCTCATTCACTGCGGCCATCCATGGCATCTCGGCGTGAAGTTGGGCGGCTAGTTCGTCAGCCCGGTGCTCAGAGGCAATGGCGATCAAGCGGACACCATCGCGAAGAATTTCCAGACGTGCTCTATCTTCTTTCTTGAGATGGGAAAGGCCGGTGGCCGCTTCGCGACGCTCCATCAAACGGTGTGCACGACGTTGGATGCGCCCGTCATCGTGATCGGACAACAAGTCAGGGAGTTGAAAACCGGCTTCGTCGGACAGTTGTGCAGCTCCTGCACCAGACGCCGATTTCCGCGTCCGGCGCAGTTTCTCAAGATGTTCGGAAAAACGCCTCTCAACGGCATATCTGGTCTCAAGAGGGTTGAAAAAGCGAGCTTCTGTAAAGGCGATCGTCGACATTTTTAGACCTTTCGGCAAAGTTCATCCTCCCGCCAGGTGATCACCCGGGGTTGGAAGTCGCTCAGCTGTATTTCTCTGGAGGCGGAGGAGGCGTGACTAGGAGCTGCTGGTGCCGGGAACTGCGTCGTGCTTCACGGTCCAAGAGCTCAGATGGGATCGCATTTGTTGATGTTTCTGTTCTTGCCGCATGTGACGTCCTATCAGGCGAACTGATGTTGCTGCGGTTGGGGTGCCGTGAAGATGCTGAGACGTCAACAGGCCGGCAAATCCAGTGGGTAGCCGAGGATTGCCGTAAAGACAGAACGCGGCAAAACTATTTAAATGACTGAAGACTATAGCATATCTCGAATGAGGGCAGAGCTAGTGGTCACTAATTGCGCGTGGAATGGTCAGAAATCTGCCCGAATGGTCAATATATCGTAGGTCCGACAATTCTATCTGGGTTCTACATCTTAAATCGGGATAATCTGAATTATGGAACTCAAGTGCCGTACGTCAGCATCATTCGGTCAGCCCCAATATGCGGCCGCGACGAATCCTTGTTTCGGTATTCCACGTTCAAGAAGGTGCTGACGCGCGGCCCGGGCCTGATCGGCCCGGGCCGCGAACCAGACGAAATCGTCATGCGTCAGATCCTGCAGCTTCCGAACACCATCCAACAGATCATCGCTGCGCGTCACGCGGGGATCAGTCACGGCATCGCCAAGATCGTCTGCAGCACAGGACAGGACTGCCCGCACCTCGCCACGCGCCAGTCTCAGCATTCTGACAATGGCGGGTAGCGCAGTCTGATCGCCGAACAGGAACAGCCGTCGCGCATCAGGGCACCAGCCGCCGCCGGGGCCGAGGACGCCGACCTCTGCGCCCACCGGATCGCTGTCGGCCCAATCGCAGGTGGGGCTGCCGGCGTGGCGGAAAATGTCGAACTCCAGCCAGTCGTCCTCCTGCGCCGCGACTGTATAGACAGGTCGGTGCAGCGCGTCAGGCCCTTCGGGCCAGACGGTGCGGCCACTGGCGGCAACGCGTGGCCAGACGGGGCTTCGACCGGCGGGCGGCAGAAGCAGCCGAAAATGCAGGCTGCCAGTGCCGAACCGCGCCGCATCGGGGCCGGTCAGCCGCACACGCAGGAAATTCGGCGTCGTCGGCCGGACCTGACTGACGCGCATCAGGGACAATCCCGGCGCAAGCGCGCCAGTATCGACATGGTCCCATCTCACCTCCAGCCCGGCCTCGGCGAAGATCTGGGTCGCGGTATCGCGAAGACTTCCGATCAATCGCCGTTCGGGCCCGGCAAGATCGACCCGAAGCCCCTGATCCTGCAGGATCAGATGCAGTTCACACCCCCAAAGCATCAAGGAAAGCCGTTCAGGCGTCTCAGACAACGGCGCATCCCATTCAGCGGCGCGCGCCTTCAGTGCCGCAGCAGCCGCGCCCGCGCTTTGTGCAATCAGGCCGGTGCTTCGGAATTTCTGCAGATCTGCCATCGGTCCCCCGGAAACGCGGTCAGGATGTCATCGCTATAACAAAGTCTTTCCGTCAACAATAGCCCCGCCGCAGCTTTCGGTCGCGCCACATCAGCGCCTGCCTGCGCGCATTGACCGGATCGGCAAACCATTCGCGCCGCTCCTGGCCTGTCTTTCCGATGCGACCCCAATGGCGCACCAGAACCGCACCGCCGAACAGATCCGCCGCGATGTCCAGGCTGTAGAAGCGCGCCATGTTCAGCGACGCATCGCGGCGGGTCAGGCACAGGGGCAGTTCAGGTGCATGTTCCATGGAAGAATTGTGGATCGCGCCGATTCGATCGTCCAACGACGATCCTGAATCGTTACCCACAAATCGATTCCGGAACGTGATGAATTGGGCGCGTGGAACTGCATCGCGACCGCTGAAATCCGGGTTTGCGTGACCGCGGCGATTGGCTAGGATGGCAGTCGTCACAGATCGGCAAGAATGCAACGCGGGATCAAGGCGCTGACGAGTCACCAAAATTCCGACGCAGGGCACCAAGCAGGCACCGAAGGTGTGAAACCTGCAGAGTCCCCTGCCAGCGACGATCCAGACCGATCCACCCTGACCCAGTCGCGTCATGGAGACATGCTGGAACTGGCCGGTTCCCTGAATGTCTGGACCTTGCCACAGCTGCCACGCCGTGCGCCGCCGCAGCTTTCGATCGCCATGCTGGAACGCCTGGATACTGCCGGTGCGTGGTATCTGGCCCGCGCCCGACAGCAAGGCAGCCGCCTTCACGGGGGCAGCGCCGCGCAGGCCGGACTTATCGACACCGTGGCCAAGGCGCTGCCCGTCGCCGATGACGTTCCCGCACCGACACCGCGCCTGCGACGGGCACTGGCCGAGACCGGGCGCAACGTGATCGCCGCGCTGGTCTTCTTTCGCGAACTGGCAGAATATCTGGGCCGCTTTCTGGCCGCATTCTGGCGCGGCATCCGCCATCCCTCGCAGTTCCGCCTGACCTCGCTGATCCATCACTGCGAGCAGACCGGCCTGCGGGCCGTGCCCATCGTCACGGTGATGTCGTTCCTGATCGGTGTGGTGCTGGCATTCCAGGGCGCCACGCAACTGCGGCAATTCGGGGCCGAGGTTTTCGTCGTGGACCTGATCGCGATTTCGGTGCTGCGCGAGCTGGGCATTCTGCTGACCGCAATCATCGTCGCCGGGCGTACGGCCTCGGCGCTGACAGCCTCGATCGGGTCGATGAAGATGCGCGAGGAAATCGACGCGATGCGAACCCTTGGGCTGGACCCGGACATGGTTCTGATCCTGCCGCGCATCCTGGCGCTGATCCTGATGCTGCCGATCCTTGGACTGCTGGCCGATCTGTCGGGTTTGCTGGGTGGTGCGATGATGTCGTGGATCACGCTTGGCATTTCGCCTCCGATGTTCCTGTCCAGGCTATCGGATACCGGGGTCGGCAATGTCATCGCGGGGCTGGTCAAGGCGCCGGTCTTTGCCGTCATCATCGGTGTCATCGGATGCCATGCGGGGATGAAGGTCGGCAAGGACGCGGAATCCCTGGGGCGCATGACCTCGGCCGCGGTGGTCAACGCGATCTTTGCCGTCATCGTCGCGGACGCGCTATTCTCGATCCTTTTTGCCGAGATCGGATTGTGAGCGCCGCGAATGTCATCGAGGTGCGCGGGTTGCGGACCCAGTTCGGCGATCACGTCGTCCATGACGGGTTGGACCTTGATCTGCGGCGGGGCGAGATTCTTGGCGTGGTCGGAGGGTCGGGCACCGGAAAATCCGTCCTTTTGCGCAGCATCGTGGGGCTGATCCGACCCCGTGCGGGCAGTATCCGCGTGCTGGGGCGTGATGTCGGCACGCTGTCCGGACCCGCGCGTGAGGCACTGGAACGCCGTTGGGGCGTGATGTTTCAGGACGGCGCGCTGTTTTCGGCCCTGACCGTGCGCGAGAATGTCGAGGTTCCGCTGCGCGCGGTGCCGGGTCTTGCGGACGCGGATCGCCGCGCGCTGGCCGGGCTGAAGGTCTCGATGGCGGGGCTGCCCGTGAAGGCCTGTGATGCCTTTCCGTCCGCGTTGTCGGGCGGCATGCGCAAGCGTGCCGGTCTTGCCCGCGCGCTGGCCCTGGATCCCGAGATCGTGTTTCTGGACGAACCGACCGCCGGGCTGGACCCCATCGGCGCGGATGCCTTTGACCGGTTGATCGTCGCCTTGCGCGACGCGCTGAACCTGTCGGTTTTTCTGGTCACGCACGACCTTGATACGCTGCACAGCTGTTGCGACCGGATCGCGGTTCTGGCGGAAAAGCGTGTGCTGACCAGCGGTACCATGGCCCAGATGTTGCGGATCCAGCATCCATGGGTGCATGAATATTTCCACGGGCCGCGCGCCCGCGCGGCGATGTCGTCGCGACCGAAAGGCGATTAGGCGGATGGAAACCAAGGCGAATTACGTGCTGATCGGCGCCTTCGCGATTGCAGGCTTCCTGGGCATGATCGGGTTCCTGATGTGGTTTTCGAACCTGCAATTGAACCGCCAGTTTGCTTACTATGATGCCTATTTCCCCGAGGTGACGGGGCTGACCGTGTCTTCTCAGGTGCTGTTCGCGGGCCTCAATGTCGGCACGGTGGTCGATATGCAGTTGGCGCCGGACAATTCGGCATCGGTGCGTGTCCGGCTGGAGATGGACGAGGACACCCCGGTTCGCGCGGATTCGCGGGCCTCGATCGAATCCTCGGCGGTCACCGGCATCTCGACCGTCTCGATCACGCCGGGAACCGGCACCGCCCCGTTGCTGCGTGAGGCGTCGTCGGAATCGGTGCCGGTGATCCTGTCCGGTCGTTCGACGCTGCAGACATTGGGCGAACAGGCCCCGCAACTGCTGACGCGGCTGAACGTGCTTGCCGCGCAGCTGACGACGCTGCTGGGGGACGAAAACCAGGCGCGGGTCGCCCAGATTCTGACCAATGTCGAACGATCGACCGGCAATCTGGACCAGACCATGGCGGATGTGTCGAAGGCGACCGAGGCCGTGTCGGCAGCCGCGACAGATCTGGCTGGCTTCGGCGATCGGCTGCAGGATCTCAGTCAGTCCGCCGACAAGACGCTGACCCAGGTCTCTGGCGCGGCGGAAGAGGCGCGAACCGCACTGGCCGGCGTCAATGGCTATGTCAGCGAAGATCTGACACCGCTGACCAATCAGTTGCAGGTCAGCGTGGCGGCTCTGCAGGGCGATCTGTCCCGGCTTGCGGGCCGTGCCGATACGACGATCGACAAGCTGGACCGAGCGCTGGATACCACGACCGGAACCTTTGATGCCGCGGGTGCGGTGATTGCGGATCTGGGTCCGGTCTTTGCGGATCTGCGCCAGACGCTTGGCCGTCTGGACGACGCGCTGGCCGGCCTGCCGGATGATGTTCCGCTGATCGCAGCGCGGTTGCGCGATGCGGCGGAATCTGCCGCCGGCGCCTTCGATTCCCTGCGCGCCATGCTGGACAGCTCGCGCCGGCCGGTGCAGGCTTTCACGCGCGACGCGCTGCCGCAATTCTCGCGCCTGTCGCAGGAATTGCGAGGACTTGTCGCGAATATGGATCAGCTTGTCTCGTCGCTGAAACGAAATCCCGCGCAGATCCTTCGGGGTCAGCCCACGCCAGAATTCCGTCGCTGAGGTGCCCATGTTTCGTTCCGCCGCCCTGCTTCTGTCCTTGACCGCTTTCCTGCCCGGTTGCGCGGCCCTATCCGCGCTGCAGGGTGAGCCGAACCGCGACGTGTTTGAATTGCGGGCCCCGTCGGTCGGGTCGGGGCAATGCGGTCGGGGCCGGCTGGCAGAGCTGGTGGTCGAGCCGCCGAAGGCGCGTGGCACGCTGGACAGCAACCGGATCATGATCCGCCCGTCTCCGTTGCAGACCCAGTATCTTCCGGATGCGATCTGGGGCGATCCGGTCCCTGCGACCTTGCAACGGCTGCTGGTCGAGACGCTTGGCGGATACGATGCCTTTACCCATGTCGGCCGCGCCCCGCTGGGGATTGCCGGCGACTATGCGCTGATCAGCGAGATCGGCGCCTTCAATGCCGAACTGGCTGGCGACGGCGCGCTGATCCGCATCGCGGTGGATGCCCAGCTTGTGCGGGAAAGCGACGCCACGGTTGTGTCGCGCGGCCGCTTCGCCAGCAGCGCCGAAGCCGCCAGCACCCGCACGTCGGACCTGATCCCGGCCTTCGACGCGGCAGCTCAGGATACGGTCCGCCAGATCAGTGCATGGGCACTGCGCGGGATCGGCGTCGATCCGGGCATGTGCCGCTGATCACCCCGTTGGTGCGGCTGTCGTTTCACGCAGCATCAGGCGCGGCTGCACAAGGGTCACGGGCATGATGTCACGACCGGCGATCCGGTTCAGGATCAGTTGCGCGGCCTGACGACCGATGTCGCGCTTGGGCTGGCGGATCGTCGTCAGCGCGGGGGTCAGATGCGATCCCATCTCGATATCGTCGAACCCGATGATCGACACGTCGCGCGGCGTATGAATGCCTGCGCGCAACAGCCCGGCCATGAACGCACAGGCCATCTCATCGGAAAAGGCAAAGATCGCGCGGGGCCGATCCCCGACCGGCAGATCCAGCCACATCCGCGCCGCGTCCTGCCCTGCCTGCAGGGTGAAATCGCCGGGAAACATGGTAAGCCGCGACGCGCCGACAACATCGCGAACGCCGCGCAGGCGCGCCTGGTGCAACACATTGGCCGGGGGGCCGCCGATCACACCGATATGGGCGTGGCCAAGCTTCAGCAGATGCCGCATCGCGATCCGTGCGCCCTCCTGATTGTCCAGCATGACTCCGGGCAGCGCCAGGCCCTCGACCCATTCGCAGGCGGTTATCACCGGCGGCAGATCACAGCCGGTCGGATCATCGGGCATCGTGACCAGACCGTCCAGCAGGATGATCCCATCGGCACGCGACGGATCCATGAATCGTTGCAGTGCGGTATCTCGGCCCTCACCCTCCAGCGTATCGGCCACCAGAAGGTCATAGCCTGCCCCGGCCAGTTCGCGGCCCATCCCGTCAAGGATTTTGGCAAAGAACGGATTGCCCAGATTCGGAACCAGCGCCACCACCGTCCCGGTCCGCTGCTTGCGCAGGTTTCGCGCCGCATGGTTCATGCGATAGCCGGTGGCGGACACCGCCGCGATCACGGCCTCGCGGGTCGGCTCGGCGACCATCGCCGGGTTCGACAGCACGCGACTGACGGTCGAGGCTGACACCCCTGCCAATCTTGCGACATCTGAAAGCCGGGCTCGGCCGGGGGGCGGGGCGCGCTTGTCCATCGCCAGAGGTTATGCCCGCGGCGACGGCACCGCAAGAATTTGTTTGCAATCGATTGCAGGGCAGTGCAGCCTAGTCGCAAGGGAGAGGAATCATGCAGACGATCAAGGGACCGGCGCTGTTTCTGGCGCAGTTCATCGGTGACGCCGCGCCATTCGACAGCTGGGGCGGGATCACCCGGTGGGCCGCCGATTGCGGCTATGCGGGCGTGCAGGTTCCGACATCCGATCCGCGGATCCTGGATCTGGACAAGGCCATCGAATCGCGCGTTTACCGCGACCAGTTCCTGGGCGTCGCGCAAGACAACGGCGTCGAGGTGACCGAGCTTTCAGCCCATCTGCAGGGTCAGCTTGTTGCCGTGCATCCAGCCTATGATGCAGGCTTCGACGCATTTGCCCCCGCCGATGTGCGCGGCAACCCTGGCGCCCGCCAGGAATGGGCGGTCGATCAGGTGGCCAAGACGATCCGCCTCAGCCATCTTCTGGGTCTGGACCGGATGGCGACATTTTCCGGGGCCTTGGCATGGCCCTATCTTTATCCGTGGCCGCAGCGCGCGCCGGGGCTGGTCGAGACCGCCTTCGACACGTTGGCGGAACGCTGGCGTCCGCTGCTGGATCTGGCCGAGGATCAGGGCGTCGATATCTGCTTCGAGATCCATCCCGGCGAAGACCTGCATGACGGCATCACGTTCGAGATGTTTCTTGACCGCGTCGGCGGGCACCGGCGGGCGAACATGTTGTATGATCCGTCCCATTACCTGCTTCAGCAGCTTGATTACCTGCAGAATATCGACATCTATCACGACCGGATCCGGATGTTTCACGTCAAGGATGCCGAATTCAACCCGACCGGCCGGCAGGGCGTCTATGGCGGCTTCCAGTCCTGGGTCGACCGGGCGGGGCGTTTCCGCAGCCCCGGCGATGGTCAGGTGGATTTCGGCGCCATCTTCTCGAAACTGACCGGCTACGGGTTCGACGGTTGGGCGGTTGTCGAATGGGAATGCGCGCTGAAGCACCCCGAAGACGGCGCAAGGGAAGGCGCGCGCTTTGTCCGCGACCAGATCATCCGGGTCACGCCGCACGCCTTCGACGATTTTGCCGCCAGCGATGTCGACCCCGCAGCGATCAGAAGGGCTTTGGGACTATGAAACCGATCCGGCTTGGCATGGTAGGCGGCGGCAGCGGAGCGTTCATCGGCGCGATCCATCGGATCGCCGCCCGGATGGATGGAAATTTCACGCTGGTCGCGGGTGCATTGTCATCTGATCCCCAGCGGGCGCAGGACAGCGCCGAAGATCTGGGCATTCGCGGCTATGACGATTTCGCCGACATGGCCAAGGCCGAAGCTGCGCGCGATGACGGGATCCAGGCCGTCGCCATCGTCACGCCGAACCACATGCACGCGGACCCTGCGGTGGCATTTCTGGACGCGGGCATTCACGTGATCTGCGACAAGCCGCTGGCCGCGACGCAGGAACAGGCAGCCCGCATCGCCGATGCCGCACGGCGCAGCGGCGCGCGGTTCTTCCTGACGCACAACTATTGCGCCTTGCCGATGCTGCGCGAGGCGCGCGCGATCGTGGCCGAGGGCGGCGTGGGCGATCTGCGCCTGGTGCAGGTCGAATATCTTCAGGGCTGGTTGTCCGACCCGGCGCAGGGAAAGCAGGCCGAATGGCGCACAGATCCCGGCCGCGCGGGCGCCGGAGCGCTGGGTGACATCGGAACGCATGCCTGGCAGCTGGCACAGTTCGTCACCGGGCAGACGCCCTCGCACCTGTCGGCAGAGGTGTCCAGCATCGTGCCCGGCCGGCCCATCGATGACGACGCGCGCTGCACGCTGCGCTATGCCTCCGGCGCGAAGGGCGGGTTGTGGGTCAGCCAGGTCGCGGTCGGGCAGGAAAACGGCCTGTCCCTGCGGCTGTTCGGCACGGCCGCCGCGCTGGAATGGCGGCTTTCCGCGCCCGAACGGCTGATTCTGACACCCAAGGACGAGCCGGCGCGCATCCTGACCCGTGCACAGGATCGCAGTCAGTCCTATCGCACCCCGCCGGGTCATCCTGAGGGCTATCTTGAGGGGTTCGCCAATCTCTACAGCGACATCGCCACGATCATCCGGGGCGATACCCAGCTCGCCGGCCGCGTGCCGGGGCTGGCTGATGGCCTGTCGGGTATGGCGTTCATCGCGGCGGCGCAAGCATCGTCTTCAGCCGACGGCGCCTGGGTCGAGGTCGCGACATGACCGTTCTGGCCCTGCATGACGTCTCGAAAAGCTTCGGTCCGATCGAGGTTCTGCACGACGTCGATCTGGCGCTGGATTCCGGTCAGGTTCACGCCCTGATCGGCGAGAACGGCGCAGGCAAATCCACGATCATGAAGATTTTGGGCGGGTTTCTGGATCCCACCGAGGGCCAGATCCTGCTGGACGGCAAGCCCGTCCGCTTTTCCAGCGGCCCCGAGGCCGAGGCGCAGGGCATCGTCGTCATCCATCAGGAATTCAACCTTGCCGCCGATCTCAGCGTGGCCGCGAATGTTTTTCTGGGCCGCGAGCCGGGTGGACTGCGGCTTGATCACAAGGCCATGCGCAGGGATACGGCCGCGCTGCTGGCGCGACTGGACACTCAGATTTCGCCCGACACGCTGATCCGCGACCTGTCCGTGCCGGATCGCCAGATGGTCGAGATTGCCAAGGCCCTGTCGCGCAACGCCCGCGTCCTGATCATGGACGAACCCAGCGCCGTCCTGACCCATCGCGAGGTGGGCACGCTTTATGACCAGATCGACCGTTTGCGCGCCGATGGCGTGGCGATCCTGTATTGCTCGCACCGGCTGGACGAGGTGGCGCATCTGGCCGACCGGATCACCGTCCTGCGCGACGGTCTCGTTGTCCGTCAGGCGATGCGGGGCGAGATGACCGAGGACGACATGGCCGCCGCGATGGTCGGCCGCGAATTGCAGGATTTCTATCCGCCCAAGGGTCGCCCCTCACAGGATCCCGCGCTGGATCTGCAGGGGCTGTCGGTTCCCGGCAGGGTCCACGATGTCAGCCTGACCCTGCACCGGGGCGAGGTTCTGGGCATTGCGGGGCTTGTCGGCTCGGGCCGCACCGAACTGGCCGAAGGGATCGTCGGCTTGCGTTCCGCGACCGGCGAGATCTGCGTGAACGGCCAGAAGGTCGCGATCCGCAATCTGCGCGACGCCTTCGACGCGGGGCTGGCCTATCTGACCGAGGACCGGAAAGAGGCCGGGCTGCTGCTGGACAAGGGGCTGACCCAGAACCTGACGCTGGCAGATCTGCCGCGCTTCGGTCTTTGGAGGCTGGACCAGCGGGCCGAAACGGAAGCCCTGGCCCACGCGACGCAGGAATTCGACATCCGCGCCCCCGACCCTGCGATGATCGCGGGCAAGCTGTCTGGCGGCAATCAGCAGAAACTGCTGCTGGCCAAGACCATGCTGCCGGACCCGCAGATCATCATCATCGACGAACCGACACGGGGGATCGACGTGGGCACCAAGCAGCAGATTTACGCCTTTATTCGCCGTCTTGCCGACGAAGGCCGCAGCCTGATCGTCATCAGCAGCGAGATGGCCGAGGTGATCGGCATAGCCGACCGTGTGCTGGTCATGCGCGAGGGGCGCATCGCGGGCGAAGTGACCGGCAAGGACATGACCGAAGACAAGATCGTCCGTCTCGCGATGGGCGTCAGCGGAGAGGCCGCATGAAACCTGACCTTCACACACTGGGCCCCCTGATCGCACTGATCGCGCTGATCGTTCTGGGCGCGCTTCTGAATTCGGCCTTTCTGGCGCCGGCCAACATCACCAATGTCCTGGCGCGTTCCGCCTTCATCGGGATGATCGCGGTCGGCATGACCTTCGTCATCACCGCCGGCGGGCTGGATCTGTCGGTGGGGTCGATGGCCGCGTTCCTTGCCGGCATCGCGATCATTGCCATGAACGCCGCCCTGCCGGGCCTGGGCGAGAATTGGGGCACCATCCTGATCGGGATGGGCGTCGCGATCTTGGGCGGCATCGCCGCAGGCTATCTGAACGGTGCGCTGATCACCAAGGCCAGGATCGAGCCATTCATCGTCACGCTGGGGACGATGGGGATTTTCCGGTCGCTGGTCACATGGCTGGCCGACGGCGGCACGCTGAGCCTGGATTACGGCCTGCGGACGCTGTACCGGCCGGTCTATTACGGCGGCATCGGATGGGTGACATGGCCGATCATCGCCTTCGCGCTGACCGCCTTCGCGGGCGAATGGATCATGCGGCATTCACGCTTTGGCCGCCATGTCGAGGCGATCGGCTCGAATGATCGCGTGGCGCGCTATTCGGCCATCGATGTCGGGCGCGTCCGGCTGCTGACCTATATGCTGCTGGGTCTGCTGGTCGGACTTTCGACCGTGCTCTACGTGCCCCGCCTCGGCTCGGCCTCGGGTTCGACCGGCGTCCTGTGGGAACTTGAGGCGATCGCCGCCGTCATCATCGGCGGCACCGCCCTGAAAGGCGGCCGCGGTCGCGTCTGGGGCACCGTCGTCGGCGTGCTGATCCTGTCGCTGATCGACAACATCCTCAATCTGGCGGATCTGGTCAGCCCCTATCTGAACGGCGCGATCCAGGGCGTCATCATCGTTCTCGCCGTCGTCTTGCAGCGAGAGAAACGCACCGCCGACGAGCGGTAATACAGGGAGGAAAATCAATGCAACGCAGAAACCTCATGAAGGCGGCCGCGCTTGCCGCAATCCTGGGCGGCGCTGGCGCGGCCTATGCGCAGGACGCCGACAAGAAGATCATCGGCGTGTCGATCCCTTCGGCGACGCACGGCTTCATGGGCGGCCTGAACTGGCACGCCCAGGACAGCATCGAAAGGCTGGGCGAAACCTATCCGCAGCTGGAATTCGTGCTGTCCACCGCCGGCGACGCGGCCAGCCAGGTCAGCGACATCGAAGACATGATGGCCACCCGCAACATCGACGCGCTGGTGGTCCTGCCCTTCGAATCCGAACCGCTGACCGCGCCTGTCGCCGCCGTCAAGGACGCGGGAAAATTCGTCACAGTCGTCGATCGCGGCCTGTCGCAGGACGGGATCGAGGATCTTTACGTGGCCGGTGACAACACCGCCTTCGGCCGCGTCGCGGGCGAATATTTCAGCGAGAACCTTGAGCCCGGCAGCAAGGTCGTCGTCCTGCGCGGTATCCCGACCACGCTGGACAACGAGCGCGTGGAGGCATTCCAGGCCGCCCTTGAGGGATCCGAGATCGAGATCCTCGATATGGAACACGGCAACTGGAACCGCGACGATGCCTTCACGGTCATGCAGGATTTCCTGTCGAAATACCCCGAGATCGACGCGGTCTGGGCCGCCGATGACGACATGGCGATCGGCGTTCTGGAAGCGATCTCGGCAGCCGGGCGCAGTGAAGAGATGTGGGTGATCGGCGGCGCTGGCATGAAACAGATCGTCGAAAGGATCATGAACAACGATCCGCAACTGCCGGTGAACGTGACCTATCCGCCGGCGCTGATTTCGTCCGCGATCGAGATGACGGCGCTGAACTTCGTGTCGAACGCACCGATGGCAGGCCGTTACATCATCGGCAGCCAGCTGATCACGCCCGAGAACGCCGAACAGTTCTACTATCCCGACAGCCCGTTCTGAGAACCCGCGTTGGTCAGCCCGGCCGCCCGCCATTTTCGGCGTCGGCCGGGCCCATCGCACGGATTTCGTCAGCCACCAGCGATTGCAGCCGCCACAGGTTGCGATCGTTGATTCCGAATTCTCGCAGATGCAGCACGGTGTTGTGCAGGTATTCCGCGCATGATCCGACCGGCCCGCAGGCTCGGGCCAGGATCGGCGCGACCTGATCCAGCGGCTTGCGGCTTTCCACCCGGTCGCCGCGCGGACCTGCCCAGAAGACCAGTGCCCGCACGCGCCCTTGCCGGGTATGGACCGGGATCCAGCGGATCATGTCCACATTCTGGTGAAACCGGATCTCGCGCAGCAGAAGCCGGCGCAACTGCGCATGACGGTCTTCATCGGGCAGCCGATAGATCACCCCGTCGCAGCGTCCCCCGCGTTCAAGCGCCATCATCAGGCCGTTCTGCTGGGGCGATCCGCGCCAGCGCGTCATGCGCAGGCAGAACGACCGGTGCCAGCCATAGGCCGTCGCCCGGCGATGGTCCACGGCGTCGAAATCCGGTTTCCAGATCAGCGACCCATAGGCGAAAAGCCACAGCGGATCATCGCCGCATTCACGCTCGTATCTTGCGGCAAGCTGATCCACCTCGTCCTCTTCAAGATGGGTCCAGCCCGGCTCGGGGCCCAGATCCGGTTCATCCCGCAAGCTGCGCCGAACCAGTTCGGGGGTCAGATCCATCGCCTCTTGCGCAGGGCGGGCCACCTGCCGGTCGTCCATGCTGTCCTTGGCCATCTAGGGTCCGTCACATTCCTGTCCTGCCCCTACTCTAACGATCATGCCGTGACAGGCCAGCCCCGCATGGGCGGCGATTTCACCCGCAGCGGCTGTGCCCTAGTCACGCGGTCGCACAGGCGGCCAGATCCGCGACCAGACGCCATCGCGGCGGATCAACCCATGCTGCAGTGCCGCGCCGATATGCACCGCAAGCACCGCGATCAGCAGCAATGCGGCAGCGTAGTGCAGACCCTTCGCGGCATCCGCCAGCGCCTCGGACTTGGCAAGCCACGGCCCCGCACCCAGACGATCCAGCAACTCGATCGGGAAACCGCCCGCGCGGACCCTGACGAAACCGCTGATCGGCATCACGATCAGCAGAAGATACAACAGCCAATGCGACACCGCCGCCGCGCTGCGCTGCCAGCCGGGCAGGGATGATGGCAAGGGCGGCGCGGGGTGGCGCAGACGATAGATCAGCCGCAACAGGATCAGCGGGATCAGCATGACGCCCATATTCTTGTGAAACAGGAACAGCGTGTCCTGAAGCGGCCGGGCGATCCCCTCTTGCGTCATGATCAGCCCGGCGGGGATCATCAGCAGCACCGCAGCCGCGATGATCCAGTGAAAAAGCCGCGCGGGCGTCTGGTAGCTGTTCGAATGCCGGGTCATCATGTTTCCTCTTGCGACGTCAGTCTAGCGCCCGCGAACCGTTCTGCCTAGCGCGACAAAGGCTCTGCTTGACGCTGCACGGGCTTCGCATAGGCTTGGCCGAATGTGTGCAACCCGCCCCGCCACTTCTGATCTCATGCGGCCCCCCGCTTCGATGTTGCCGCTGTCGCTGCAGCTGGCCATCTGCGCGCTGACAGGGGTCGCGGTGATGCAGCTGTGTCGCCATGGCGGCGCGGCGGGTAACGCGACGGGCTGGTGGATCGCTTCGGCCCTGTATCTGGCGGGATCGGGTGCTGTCCTGATGCTGATGCGCCGCTTTTATCCACATTCCCGGATCGGTGGCTGTAACGCCGTGACATTGCTGCGCGCCGCGCTGGTCGCCGCTTTGCTGCCGCCTCTGGCGGCGGGCGAGGCCGCGGGACTGACGGTTGCCGTCATCGGGGGGGCTGCCCTTGCGCTGGACGGGGTGGATGGCTGGCTGGCACGGCGCAGCGGTCTTGCCTCGGGGTTCGGCGCGCGGTTCGACATGGAGGTCGATGCCTCATTGGCGCTGATCCTGTCGCTGCATATCCTGTCGGGCACCAAGGTCGGGGCCGAGATCCTGTTGCTGGGGCTGACGCGCTATGTGTTCGTGGCAGCGGGTGTGGTCTGGCCTGCGCTGACTGCACCGCTGCCACCACGGTTCCGGCGCAAGCTGATCTGCGTGGTTCAGCTGGCGACACTGGTTCTGCTGCAATTGCCGGCACTGCCCGCGGATCTGACGATCTGGCTGGCCCGGCTGACGGGGGCCGCGCTGCTGTGGTCATTTGCCGTCGATATCCGATGGCTGTGGAGGCATGCATGACCCGTGCCCCGCTGCGTCTGACACTGGCCGCCGCCGTTCTGGCAGCCGTTCTGGCGCTGCCGCCGGTCAGCGGGCCCGGCATCCTGGTGATCGAACTGCCATTGCTGCTGGCCGCGTTGTGTCTGATCGGCGGGGTCACGCGGGTCGTCGTGACAGTCGCGCTGTCGCTGCTGGTCGTTCAGAAAATCGCCGATCTGGCGATGCAGCAGGCGCTGGGGCGCAGTTTCAACACGGTGGCAGACCTGCCGCTGATCCCCGCCTCGATGAACCTGATCACGGGCAGTTTCGGGCAGGTGGCGGCGGTCGGGGTCGCGCTGATCGCCGCAGTTGCGGCGTGCGGCATCATCTGGTCGATCTGGCGGGCGACCGGGCCTTGGGCCTCGCGCGACTGGCGGCCGCAAACCCGTCTGGCGGCGCTGGCCGTCTGCATCGTCACGCTGGCCCTGCCGATGGCCGGGCTGCACGCGGCGGATAACGGGGCCTATGCACTGTCGAAAATGCAGCTCGCCCGCCAGACCGTCGCAGATCTGCGGAACTTGCGTCGGGCGGCGGCAGAGGATCCGTTTGCAGGGCAAACGGGGCTTCTGGACCGGATCGACCGTGACGTGCTGGTGATCTTCGTCGAAAGCTATGGCCGGGCCAGTTTCGACGTGGACTTTCATGCCGAACGCCACCTGAAGACGCTGCGCCACGCGCAGGCACGGCTGCAAGGCACAGGGCTGTCGATGCGGTCGGGATTTCTGTCGGCGCCGACGCAGGGCGGGCAAAGCTGGCTGTCGCATGCCAGTTTCGCCAACGGGCTGTGGGTCAGCGACCAGACCCGCTATCGCGCGGTGCTGGCCAGCGGGCGTCAATCCATCTTCCACCTGGCCCGAGACGCGGGCTTCGCGACCGCCGCTGTCATGCCTGCCATCACCATGCCATGGCCCGAGGCGCAACGGATGGGGTTCGACCATATCCTGCCCGCTGCGGATCTGGGTTATCGCGGCAAGCCGTTCAACTGGGTCACCATGCCCGATCAGTTCACGCTGACAGCCGCCGACCGGATGTTGCGACGCGACCCGGACCGGCCGCATCTGTTCGCCCAGATCGCGCTGGTATCCTCTCACGCGCCGTGGACGCCTGTGCCGCATTTGCTGGCCTGGGACGAAATCGGCGACGGCACCGAATTCAACGCGATGGCCGTTTCAGGGGACAGTCCCCGCGATGTGTGGCGCGATCGGGATCGGGTCCGGCGGCACTATCGCGATTCCGTCGACTATGCGCTGCAGACGGCTTTGGAGTATGCCGAACGTCAGGGGCCGGACGGTCCGTTGATCTTTCTGCTGGGGGACCATCAGGCAGCACCAGGCATCGCGATGGACGATCGCCCCGATGTTGCGCTGCATGTCATCGGTCCGGAAAACCTGGTCGCGCGAACGTCCGACTGGGGGTTCACCCCCGGACTGATCCCGCCCGAGGGAAGTGACGCCATCCCGATGGACAGGATGCGCGACCTGATCCTAACCAGCTTTACCAGCGCCGCGGCGCCGTCATGAGGTTTCTGCGCGCAGCGATTGCCCTGTCGATGCTGGCGCTTGTGTGGATGGCGCTGCGGGGCACCGATGCCAACGCGCGACTGGCCGACATGTCCCCCGGATGGGCGCTGGCGGCGTTCGTCGCGCTCAGCGTGCAGACATGGCTTTCGGCCTGGCGCTGGCGGCTGACGGCCCGGCAACTGGGCATCCGGATGGGCGCGTTTCACGCGCTTATGGAATATTATCTTGGTCAGTTGGTGAACCAGATCCTACCGGGCGGCATGGTGGGCGATGTCGGGCGCGCCTTGCGCAGCGCAGGCCGGAATCGCAAGACACCCGCCGCGCTGGCCGTCATCTTGGAACGGTTCATGGGCAATGCGATGCTTGTGATCGTGCTGCTGGCCGCCGCCGTCACATCGTGGGCATGGCCGCTGGACCAGCCCCTGCCCCCCCATCTGCCCGCGATCCTGATCGCCGTGCTGTCGATCGCCGCCTTGGCGGCGCTGATCGTCGCCCGCGCCTCGGGCCGCGTCGCGGCGAACGTCCGGCATGCGCTATCGCTTGGTCTGCTGGCCCCCGGCGTTCTGCCGCGCCAGATCCTGCTGAGCCTTGGCACGGTGCTGACCAATATCGCCGCCTTCGCGCTAGCCGCCCGCGCCACCGGCAGCACGCTGCCGCCGCTGACCGCGCTGATCCTGATACCCCCGATCCTGTTCGCCATGATGATCCCGATCTCGGTCGCCGGCTGGGGCATCCGAGAGGGGGCGGCGGCGGCGATCTTTCCGCTGGCAGGACTTGGCGCCGGGGCCGGTCTGGCCGCCAGTGTGGCCTTTGGCATCTTGTTCCTGGCCAGCAGCCTGCCGGGCCTTCTTGCGCCCATATTGCGGCGCGGCGGGAACGCAACTGCGCATCGGGGTGTTTGCCCCTCAAGCTCTGCGCCGGACAAACCCAAGATGGAGGTTTCGTGATGTCTTCCCCCACCCTCACGCGGCGTGGGCTGCTGGCGGCGGCAACCGGCGCCGCCGTGTTGCCCTTCACACGCTATGCCGCCTTCGCCGCGACGCCGGTCAGCCTGCAGTTGTCATGGCTGCATTCGGTGCAGTTCGCAGGCAGCTATCTGGCGCAGAAGAACGGCTGGTGGCAAGACGCCGGTCTGGACGTGTCGCTGCTGCAGGGCGGGCCGAACGCGCCGGTCGAGCCCCCGGTCGTGTCCGGAACTGCGCTGGTCGGGATTTCGGCGGCCGACTACACCGCGGCGGCGGTGGCGCAGGGGGCAAAGTTCAAGATCATCGGCGTCGCGATGCAGAAGAACCCGTTTGCAATCGCCTCGCTGGCCGACAATCCGGTCGCCACACCCGCCGATCTGGAAGGCCGCAAGATCGGCATGGCGCTGGCCAACACGCCGGTCCTGCAGGCGCTGTGCACGCTGAACGATATTGATTTCGACGCGATCCAGATCGTGCCGACGCAGTATTCCGCCCAACCCCTGGTGTCCGGCGAGGTCGATTGCCTGCTGTGCTGGGAAACCGACCTGCCCGTCGCGATGGCCATCAACGGCATCGACGCGCAGACCATGCTGATGGCCGATCACGGCTATGCGGTCCATTCCCAGACCTATATCGCGACGCAAGACAGCCTGCGCGACCGCCGGGCGGAACTGGTCGCGCTGATGTCGGGCGAGGCACGCGGATGGGACGCCTATCGCGGCGACACCGACGCCGCGGCCGAACTGACGGTGCAGATGTTTCCGGACGCCGGTCTGGACCTGCCCACGCAGAAGCTTCAAGCGGAACGTCAGGTGCCGCTGATGTTTTCCGACCAGACCGACCGGTACGGGTTCGGCTGGTTCAGCGACGACAGCGTTCAGGCCAATATCGAAACGCTGGCCCTTCTTGGGCGCGAGGTCACGCCCCAATTGTGGGATCGCTCGATCCTCGAAGAAGTCCATGGCTGACACCGACGGCCGCGCACGGATTGTCTGCACCGGACTGGGCAAGGCGTTTCCCGGCGGCCTGCGCGCCGTCGCGCCGCTTGATGTGTCCTTCGACGCAGGCGCCACCACGGCGCTGGTCGGACCGTCGGGCTGCGGAAAATCGACGCTGCTGCGGTTGATCGCCGGGCTGGAGGAACCCAGCGAGGGCGAGGTGCGCATCGACGACCTGACCCCCGACCGCCAAAGGTCGCGGGGCGCGATCTCGGTGGCGTTCCAGGATCCGTCGCTGCTGCCATGGCTGACCGTCCGCGCGAATGTCGCGCTGGCACGGAAACTGGCGCGACAGCCGCCCGACCCGGTCCTGGTCGAGGATCTGATCGGTCTTGTCGGCCTGTCGGGGTCCGAGGAAACGCGACCCGCCGCCCTGTCGGGCGGCATGCGCCAACGCGCCGCGATTGCCCGGGCGCTGGCGACGCGGCCGCAGATCCTGCTGCTTGACGAACCCTTCGGCGCGGTGGACGAACTGACCCGTCGGCAACTGGCCCGCGACCTGCCGCCGCTGTGGCAGCCACGCGGCACGACGACATTGCTGGTCACCCATTCCATCCACGAGGCCGTGACGCTGGCAGACCGTATCCTTGTGCTCAGCCCGCGCCCGGCACGGATCGTCGCGGATATCGCCGTGCCGCTGCCGCGTCCGCGCGGCCCTGAAATGACGGACAGCGCCGAGTTCCGCGCACTGGTGACCCGAACCTCCGAGGCGCTGGCGCAGGGCGACGCCGACAACGCCCCGATGGCGGCGCAATGATGCGCGCGGCGGCCGTCGGCCCGCCGCTTCTGGGGGGGGGCATTCTGATCCTTGGCTGGGTTGCCCTGGCTGCCGCCCTGCAAGGCGGACATCTGGTTGCAGGTCCGACCGAGGTCGCGAGGTGGATCACCACCAATCCCGGCCTGATCGGACGCGCCTTAAGCGCCACCCTGGCCAATGCCACGCTGGGGTTTCTGGCGGGTAATCTGGTCGCCGTCGCACTGGCCGCGGTGGCGATGATCTGGCCGCGCCTTCTGAACCTTGTTTCGGGATTGGCGCTGGTGGTCTTCTGCCTGCCGCTGATCGCGACCGGCCCGATCCTGCGCGTCCTGATGGGCCCGGGCGACGGCCCGCAGATCGTCCTTGCCGCACTGGCAGTTTACTACACCACCCTGATCCCGCTGTTGACCGGGCTGCGCGCGACGCCCGCCGTCTGGCTGGACCTGGTCCACAGCTATGGGCGCGGCCGCTGGTCCGAATTGATCCATGTCCGCGCCCGAGCCGCCCTGCCCTATCTGTTCGCGGGTCTGCAGATCGCCGCACCGGCCGCGTTCCTTGGCGCGATGGTGGGCGAATTCACCGGGGCAGAACGGGGCATGGGCGTCTTGACCATTCGCTTCATGCGCGCGCTGGACGTGCCGGCGCTGTGGGCGATCGCGGCGCTGGCTGCGGCGGTGTCGATGGCAGTCTATGCCGCGATCGGCGCGCTGGCGCGGGCGGTCCTGCACGACCGGCCGCCGGTGATCCTTGCACCGCCGCGCATCATGGGGGGTTCCCGTCCGGAACGGGTCATGCAGCCCATCCTGCTGGTCGCGGTGGTGCTGGTGTTGTGGTGGGGCGCCATGGCGCTGCCGGGCATGAATCCGTTTTTCGCCAAGTCTCCTCTGGACGTGATGGCCGCGCTGACCACGGCGCCCCAGGCCGCCGCGACCCGCGACACGTTGTGGGCGGCACTGGCCGAAACGGCGGTATTCCTGCTTCCCGGCTATCTGGCCGGGTTGATCCTTGGCGCGGGATTGGCCGTCGCGCTGGTGATCGTGCCGAACCTGTCGGCGCTGGTCATGCCGATCGCCGTCGCCCTGCGGTCGGTGCCGATCGTCACGACGGCCCCGCTGATCGTGCTGTTTCTGGGGCGCGGCGCGCTTGGCACGATTTCACTGGTCGCGGTGATGGTGTTCTTTCCGACGCTGGTTGCTTGCCTGCACGGGCTGCGCCAGGCGCCGGGGCAGATCCTTGACGTGTTCCATACCTATGCCGCCGGGCGGCTGCGCCAGATGGCGCATGTCCGTCTTCCCGCGATGCTGCCCGCGCTGTTCGCCGCCGCCAGGATGAGCGTTCCTGCCGCGATCCTTGCCGTTACGGTGGTCGAATGGCTGACCACCGGTCGCGGTCTGGGCAGCCTGATGGCGCTTTCGGCTTCGGTGTCGGACTATAACATGCTTTGGGCAGCGGTCGTCGTGGTCACGACGATTTCGGCCGTCTGCTATGCCGGTGTCGCAGCCGTCGAACGGCGCATCCTGTCCATCTATGCCCCCGAACAGGTCCGCCGGTGATCCCCGCCGCCTTTGCGATCCCGGGGGATATCGACACCCTGACCGGCGGCTATTTGTACGAAAAGCGGCTGCTGTCGGGCCTGCGCGAACTGGGACACGACATGCAGCATCTGGAACTGCCTGCCAGTTTTCCGGATGCCGGTCCCGACGACATGGCATGCGCGGTCGGCATGTTGCGGTCTCTGGACCCGGCCCGCCCGCTGATCCTTGACGGGCTGGTGTCCGGCGCCATCGACCCCTCCGGGCTGGCAACTGTTCGTGCCCCGGTGATCGCCATGGTCCACCACCCGCTGGCGGAAGAAAGCGGGCTGAGCGCTGCGCGCCGCGCGCAGCTTCTGCAGACCGAGCGGGAAAATCTGCGACTGTCGCGGCATGTGCTGGTTCCCAGCCCGCATACGCGCCGGATCCTGATCGACCGCTATGACGTGCCGCCCGCAAAGATCACCGTGGCCCGGCCCGGCGTGGACAAGACACGCCTGCCCCGCGCACCGGTTAGCCCACCCCTGATCCTGTCGGTCGGCATCCTGCATCCGCGCAAGGGCCATGACGTGCTGATCGCGGCCCTGACGCGTATCGCGCATCTGGACTGGCAGGCGGTCATCGTCGGCAATCCGTGGGACAGATCCCATGCCGCCGCCTTGCAGGACATGGTGAACGCCAGCCCTGTCGCGGCGCGGATCCAGCTTGCTGGCCGCGTCGACGACACCCGGCTGCGGCGCCTTTACGCCCGCGCATCGGTCTTTGCACTGGCGACCAGATACGAGGGATACGGCATCGTCTTCGACGAGGCCTTGTTGAACGGATTGCCGGTCGTCAGCTGCGACACCGGGGCGGTGCCCGAGACGCTGCCGACCGGCACAAGATTGCTGACACCGACCGACGATCCGGCGGCGTTTGCAGCGGCGCTGGACCGCATCCTGTCTGACGGGGCCCTGCGGGAACGGCTGACCCTGGCGGCTGAAGCGGCAGGTCAGGCCCTGCCCGATTGGCGCGACACGGCGACGACCGCCAGCAAGGTCATTGCGGCGGTCGCAGCTTCGGAACGCTGAGCGCAGATCGCGCGACGATCCACGCCGCGCGAATGTCTGACACTCAGTTCAGGCGGCTGCCGTCCTGTGGCGAGAAATAGGACACTTTCGACAGGTCGAACGCCAACGGAAATCGCGTCTTCGCCGCCACCGCGCTTTCGGCGCGCAGCCGCGCGGTCACCGGTTTTCCGCCCAGATGCGTGACGGCAAATGTATCCGCGCCGGCGGGCTCGACCACGTCGATCATCACATCGCCCCCCGCACCTTGGGCATTTTCGGGCAGATGCGCCTGTCCGGTCGCCTCGTGGATATCTTCGGGACGGACACCCAGAACGATTTCGGCCGGCAGATCGCGCGCGACCGGATCGGTGATGACCAGCGGCTCGGCCCCGTCACGGTCGATCTCGATCCGGGTCACGCCGTCCTGCGGGCGCGCCCGCGCCGGGATCAGGTTCATCGCCGGGCTGCCCATGAAATCGGCCACAAACATGTTGGCCGGGCGGTTATAGATTTCCGCCGGGGTGCCGATCTGCTGGATCACGCCCGCCTTCATGACGACGATCTTGGTGGCCAGCGTCATCGCCTCGATCTGGTCATGGGTGACATAGACGATGCTGGCGTTCAGATCCTGATGCAGCTTCTTGATCTCGGTCCGCATGCTGACGCGCAGCTTGGCGTCAAGGTTGGACAGCGGTTCGTCGAACAGGAACAGCTTCGGATCGCGGACCAGCGCCCGGCCCATCGCCACGCGCTGCCGCTGGCCGCCGGACAGCTGGCCCGGCTTGCGATGCAGAAGCTGTTCGATCTGCAACTGACCCGCCACCTCTTTCAGCTTGCGGTCCTGCGTCGCCTTGTCCACGCCGCGCACCTGCATGCCGAAGGTGATGTTCTTGGCCACCGACATGGTCGGGTACAGCGCATAGGACTGGAACACCATGGCGATGTCGCGATCCTTGGGGCTGACGCCCGTCACGTCGCGGTCGGCGATGCGGATGGTGCCGCCGGTGATCGGTTCCAGCCCCGCGATGCAGTTCAGCAGCGTGGACTTGCCGCAGCCCGAGGGGCCGACCAGCACCAGAAAGTCGCCTTCCTCGATGCTGATATTGATGTCGTGCAGGATATGGGTTTCGCCATAGGATTTCTGCAGTTGGTCGATTTCGAGGATCGGCATGGGATCACCCTTTCACGGAACCGGCGGTCAGACCGCGGATGAAGTATTTCCCGGCGACGACATAGACCAGCAGCGTGGGCAGCGCGGCGATGATCGCGGCGGCCATGTCCACATTGTAGGCTTTGACGCCGGTGGTGGAGTTGACGATGTTGTTCAGCGCGACGGTCACGGGCTGGCTGCCCGGTCCGCTGAAGCTGACCCCGAACAGGAAGTCGTTCCAGATCTGGGTGAACTGCCAGATGACCGAGACGGTGATGATCGGCAGCGAGATCGGCAGGAAGATCGACCAGAAGATGCGGAAGAAGCCCGCCCCATCGACCTTGGCAGCGCGCACCAGCTCCTGCGGGATGGTGACATAGTAGTTGCGGAAGAACAGCGTGGTGAAACCGATCCCGTAGATGACATGCACGAAGATCAGCCCCGGAATCGTCCCCGCAAGGCCCATCAGGCCCAGCATCCGTGCCATCGGCATCAGCACCACCTGGAACGGGATGAAGCAGCCGAACAAGATCGCGGCGAAGAACAGGTTCGCACCCGGAAACCGCCACTGGGCGAACACATAGCCGTTCAGCGCGCCGACGATGGTCGAGATCATCACGGCGGGCACCGCCATCAGGACGCTGTTCCAGAAGAATGGCCGCAATCCTTCGCATTGGGTACCGGCACAGGCACTGGACCAGGCCTCGATCCACGGTTGGAAGGTCAGACCGCGCGGCAGCGCAAGCAGGCTGCCGGTACGGATTTCCTCAAGGCTTTTCAGCGACGTCGTCAGCATCACGAAAAGCGGCAGCAGATAGAACAGCGCGAACAGGATCAGGATGCCGTACAGACCCCAGCGCAGCATGGTTGTGTTACTGGTCACGGCGCGGCCTCAATTCGCTGTAAAGATACGGGACGACGATGGCGAAGATGACCATCATCATGATCATTGCGCTGGCGGCCGCCTGACCCAGATCCCCGCGCGAGAATGCCATCGCATACATGTAGGTCGCGGGAAGGTCGGTGGCATAGCCGGGACCACCATTGGTCAGCGCGATGACAAGATCGAAGGCCTTGATGGCCAGATGCGCCAGCACGATGAAGGCGGACAGGAAGATCGGCGCCATGGTCGGAATGATGATCGCCGAATAGATCCGGCGCGTCGGGATGCCGTCGACCTGCGCGGCACGGATGATCTCGGTATCCACCGATCGCAGGCCCGCCAGGAACAGCGCCATGACAAAGCCAGAAGCCTGCCAGACGGCGGCGATGACGATGGTATAGATCGCCATTTCCGGCCGGATCAGCCAGTCGAAGGCAAAGCTTTCGAACCCCCAGCCGCGGACCATTTCCTGGATACCCAGACCCGGGTTCAGGATCCATTTCCACGCCGTGCCGGTCACGATCAACGACAGCGCCATCGGGTAAAGATAGATCGTGCGCAGGACACCTTCGGCCCGGATCTTCTGATCCAGGAAGATCGCCAGCATCAGTCCGATCAGCATCGAGATGATGATGAACAGCGCCCCGAAGATATAGAGGTTGTTCATCGCGACGTCCCAGCGCGGCGAGGCGAACAGCCGGGTGTATTGCCCGAAGCCATCAAGCTCGTATCGCGGCATCAGCTTGGATCGCGTCAGGCTGACCCATGCGGTCCATGCGATGAAGCCATAGACGAAGATCAGGATCGCGACGAAGGACGGCGCAAGCACCAGCTTGGGCACGTTGCGTTCAAGCCATTCCATGTCCGGAGGTCCCCCCAAATGATAAGGCCCGCGCCGAAACGCATCGCCGCGGGCCGTCTTTGCGTGATTACATCTGCGAGGCGGCGACGGCGTCGGCCAGTTGCTGCACCGCGTCCTCGGACGACATGTCGCTGTTGAAGAAGTTCGTCACGACATCGGTGATCGCACCAGCCTGCGCACCGCGCAGCGCCATGCCGTGGGCATAGGACGGCAGCAGCGATCCGTCTTCGGCGTCAGCGCTCATGTCCTGGTTGGACTGCTTGGCGCAATCGTCGAACTCGTCCAGCGCCACATCGGTGCGGGCGGGAATCGATCCCTTGTTCAGGTTGAACGTCTTCTGGAAATCGGGGCCCATGATCAGCTTGGCCAGCAGTTTCTGACCCTGCTGCTTGTCCTCACCCTCGACATTGAAGAAGGCAAAGCTGTCGACGTTGTAAAGGAACCCGTTGCCCGGCGTCGGCCAGCAGACGAAATCCACCCCCGGCTGCTTGCCGGCGGCCAGGAACTCGCCCTTGGCCCAGTCACCCATGATCTGGAATGCCGCCTCGCCGTTCATCACCATGGCGGTGGCAAGGTTCCAGTCGCGGCCCGAGAAATTGTCGTCGACATAGCCGCGCAGGGTGCGCAATTCGTCGAAGACGCCCTTCATGGTGTCGGACTTCAGCGCCTCGGGGTCCAGATCGACCAGCGCCTTCTGGTAGAAATCGGCGCCCTGCCCCAGCACGACGGTTTCGAAGATCGTCGCGTCCTGCCAGTTCTGGCCGCCATGCGCCAGCGGCGTGACGCCCGCCTCTTTCAGCTTTTCGGCGGCGGCATTGAATTCTTCCCAGGTCGTCGGCTGGGTGATGCCGTGTTCATCCAGGATCTGCTTGTTGCCCCAGATCCAGTTGACGCGGTGCACGTTGACCGGTGCGGCACACCACTGGCCTTCGCATTTCATGTGTTCGGCCAACTGCGCGGGCAGAACATCGTCCCAGCCATTTTCCTCGGCGACCGAGCCGATATCGGCCAGCCCGGTTTCCTCGTACCATTCCTGGATCGCCGGACCTTTCAGCTGCACGGCGGTCGGCGCGTTGCCGGCCAGAACGCGGGCGCGCAGGGCGGTCATCGCGGCATCGCCGCCACCGCCGGCCACCGGCATGTCGGTCCAGGTGCCGCCTTCGGCCTTGAACTGGTCCTGCAACACGGCGACGGATTTCGCCTCGCCGCCCGATGTCCACCAGTGCAGAACCTCGGCTGTCGGCTCGGCCATCACCGGGCCAGCCAGCATCATGGCGGTCGAAGCCGCCAGAACGGATTTCATATACATGGATCCTCCCAGATCTTTGTTGCACGGACTCGCGGTCCGCGTCGGCGATCATCATGCCAAATCCACAGCCATGACGACAACGCGGATCAGCCATGCGTGCAGCAGAAATCCCCGCGCCACGTTACAAACTGTTACGAAGCCTTGCGCGTGGCTGCTAAGAACGCCCTGAATGCGCGGAGGATACCCCGATGAGCCTGCACCGGCTGCTGATCGTCGAAGATGACGCCGAGATGGCGGCGATGCTGGCCGCCTATCTGCAACGGCAGGGATTTCACGTGACCTGCACCGAAAGCCGCGCGGCCGCGCTGACCGCGCTAAGCGCAGCCCGGGTCGATCTGATCCTGCTGGACGTGTCCTTGGGTGACGATGACGGGGTTGCGATCTGCGCCGAGATCCGCGCGGCGCAGGATGTGCCGATCATCATGGTCTCGGCCTTGTCCGCGGATCATCAGCGGATGGCGGGATACGAGGTCGGGGCCGACGACTATATCGCCAAGCCCTTCAACCCCGAACTGCTGCTGGCGCGGATCCGGGCGGTGCTGCGCCGCGCCCATCGCGCACCCAGCCTGACGCATCGCCGGCGCGATGCCGTCTGCCGCTTTGCCGACTGGCGCTATGACGCCCGGCGCGACGAGGTCACGGCGCCCGGCGGTTGGCAGGTCGCGCTGTCCGCGCGCGAGACGGCGCTGCTGCGCGTCTTCCTGGCCAATCCGCTGATCCCGCTGAGCCGCGAGGAAATCGCCGCCGCGCTGGACGATGACGAGGCCGCCGAAGGCCGCGCGATCGACATGCTGGTGGGCCGGTTGCGGCAGAAGACCGATACCGCGCTGATCCGGACCGAACGCGGCACCGGCTATGTTTTCGCGGCCGAGGTGACGCGCAGCGATGTTTAGGCGTCTCAGCCTGCGCTGGCTGGCCAGCCTTTGGGTGGTTCTGGCGATCATCGTCGGCGGCGCCGGCGTCTGGGTCTGGATGTCCTCGGAAACGGCATGGCGCACGCATCTGGTGCAGGCTTATGTCGCCGGGCTGGCGCTGCATGACAGCCTGCTGAACGGCGGCGCCCTGCCCGACGGGCTGGAGGTGACGCAGCTTGCCGTGCCACCTGTGCTGCCCGCAGGCTGGCGAGAGACGCGGATCAGCCTGACCGGCGGACGCCCCGACATGGCACAGGGTCCGCGCCTGTCGGTGCGGATCCAGTCGCCGGATATCCAGTATCCCGCCGCCGAGGTGCAAAGTTTCGGCGGCGGGTCACAGGCCGCGGGACTTGCCTCGGTCACCCGCACCCTGGCGCGGTTCTGCACCGAACCGCGGCTGTTCGTGCAGCTGGACGACGGGATCTGGAGCCGGATCGACGGCATCCCCGTGTGGGGCTGCGACGCCGCGCCGCCGGACCGGCGCCTTTTGGCCGCAGCCATCCTGATCGGCGGGCTGGGATTGCTGCTTGGCTGGGTTGCCGAGGTATCGTCCGCCTTCAGCAATTTTGCCGCCGCCCTGCGCGATCACCGCGCCCGCACCGCGGCCCTGCCCGTCGGCGGCGTCGAAGAACTGCGCCAGACCGCCGAGGCGGTGAACGCCTATGTCGCGCAGGACCGCGCGGCGCTGGAAAACCGCGCGATGGTGCTGTCCGGCGTCAGCCACGATCTGGGAACGCCGGCGACGCGGCTGCGGCTGCGCAGCGCGTTGATCGAGAACGACGAGCTGCGCGCCAAGCTGGAACGTGACATCGACGAGATGACCAGCATGATCGACGGCGTGCTGACTTATACAAGGGCCGAGATCGGATCCGAGCCCTTCCGGCAATTGTCGCTCAACTCTCTGGTCGAGGCGGTGGTCGCCGATTATCAGGACGTCGGCCTGCCGGTCCGGATGGTCGCGCCGCCCGCGCGACGCACCGGCGCCGGCACGTTGTTCGCGCGTGCCGCGTCGCGCGAGATGCCCGATCCCCATACGATCCTGATGCGCGGTCAGCCGACCGCACTGCGACGTGCGCTGTCGAACCTGATCGACAACGCCCTGAAATACGGCCGCGAGGCCGAGGTCGCAGTGGACGGCGATGCCGACGACGCGTGGATCACCGTCACGGATCGCGGGTCGGTCCTGACCGGGGACGATCTCGACCGGCTGACCGGCGCCTTCCAGCGTGGCCGCAACAGTGCGGATGCATCGGGCGTGGGGCTGGGACTGGCCATCGTGTCCACGGTCGCCTCTCAGCATGGCGGCGATCTGCGTTTTCAACGCGCGGACGCGGGCCTTTCTGCGCGTCTTCAGCTTTGCCGGTTCTGGTCCTGAGGTTCTCGCGTCATTTCCTGATTGTTTGTATATTTGTTATGACTGCGGCGTTGATGATGTCTTTTGTTGTGCATCCTCGCGACAGGTCGTTTGCGGGTTTTGCGAGGCCTTGCAGGATGGGTCCGATGGCGTC
>NZ_JAGHRA010000020.1 GCF_017744015.1 Paracoccus sp. R12_2 | reverse complement strand
ATGCCGAGTTCAGCGAGTTGAGCTACACGCCCCCGATCACCGGCGCGAACCGCGTCGTCTCCGTCACCGAGACCGCCGCGAATGCCGCTGGCACGAGGACCGAGACGGTCACGGTGACGGTCCAGCGTATTCCGGTCGCACCTTCGGTCGCGACCGAGCCCGCCATCAGCCCGGCATCGCCGCAGCAGGGCGATACAATCACGATCGTTCCGCCGACCTGGCAGGGAGACACCCCGATCACCGTGGAGTTCGTGGCGACCTTCAATGGAACGGACGTGACCGGGTCCGTCACGGCGGATGGTCCCGATCTCTCCTATGCGGCCGGGTCTTCGGGCGAGTTTGTGATCACCTTCTCCGCCACCAATGCCGTCGGGGGCCCGGTGCTGTCCTCGGCCTCGATTACCGTGGCGGCGTTCGCGCTGATCAATACCGGGCTGAACCTCAATACCGCCAACATCATGGTCCAGGGCGAAAGCCAGGCGGCCTCGTGGTTGTTCGATACCTGGGGGGTGAACGAAGATCCTGCCCGCCCGTCGCATGAATGGAGCCAGCTGTTTCGGGCTGCCTATACCGGATCCCGGTTCGGGCCTGTGGTGGGCGGAGCGGGGCCGTTGCCCGGCGGCTTGCCCGGGATCGGCAACGGCGCGATCATCGGTCCGGCGAACGGAACCTGGAGCACCTGGAACTTCGGGACCTTCCCCGCCGGCAACGATCCCAGGAACGACCTGGCGAACTATCAGGCGCTGGTGATCTGGGAGCAGGCCTCCGGCGGCTCCAACGGCGAGTTCGCGGATCCCTACCGATGGCACGACCGGGAGCACATGCTCGGCGCGCAGACGGATTTTGAAGGCGAGTGGCTCTATGTTCAGCGCGCGGCGCAACAGGGCATCAAGAGCATCTTCCTGGCCGGGCCGCGCCAGCCGATGATCGATGACGGCGCGACGCCGTCCGATGGTGTTCGGGACGAATGGCGCCAAAGGGCACTGGGCACGGATGTTCCCATTCGGGTGCGTCAGCAATTCCTGCAATCGCGGCTGGTTGCGAACGGGCATTCCGATGTCTCGGTCTACATCCTCCCGTTCCATCAGCTGGAGATCAGGCTGCACGATGATGTGCGCGACGGCAGCCCGGAGAAGCCGGCCTCGATCAGCAGCTATTACGACTACCACGCGGACGATACCGGATGGGTCAACAACGACGGTCACCACGCTTACATGCATTCGCGGCTGGGATCATATGCCGACTGGTGCCTTGCCTACGCGGTGCTCTTCGCGACCAGTCCCGTCGGCCTGCCGAACGCGATCGGCAGCACCTCGGTCACCGTGGATGAGGCGCAGTATCTCCAGGCGTTGGCATGGGAGATCGCCCAGGATTATTATCCCGCGGGTCTTGGCGGCGAGACGGCGTCCGATGTCGTCTGGGAGCCCTACCAGGGTGAAGCCTTGCCGGCCTTGCTGCCGGCGTCCCGCACCGTCGTCGAGGTTCCGACCGCCAGCATCTACACCGACATCGCGGGCAGCATGGTCGCCGCGAACGGGGATCCGGTCGGCAACATCAACGGGTACGCCGCGGCGAGCGAGGCGGCGAGGCCGATCCTGACCGGAGATCGGCTGATCTTCTCGGCCGATCCGATGTCAGCGACGCTGACGGGTTTTGCCCCGAATTACGGGATGCTGCTCTTGAGCCTGAACGACCAGATGGCCGAAGAGGAAATCCTGTTCCAGGCGACCGGCGGGGGCAGCTTCTCGATCAAGGCTGACGCCGACAATGCCGCCTTCGGCCATATCCTCGTCCTCGACTATGAAGGCGGCTGGACGTTCTGCGGTGTGCCTTCTGAATACTTCGACGGCCGGCCGATCCTCGTCGAGTGGGAGCTGCGCGCCAGCGGCGCGCGGACGGTTCTCAAGGTGACCGATCCCGGGGTGACGCTCGCAAGCGACGCCAAGCTCAGAAGCCAGATCCTGACGGATCGCGTCCTCAGCGGTGTCCGGACCGGCTTCACCCTGGGTCCGCCGAATGGTGCCGAGACCGCCGAATTCGATCTCTACGCGATGTTCGCCACGGATCAGATTCCATCCGACAAGGACCGGCTCAAGATCTACGCGCATCTCGAGAACATCTTCGGCGGACCGATCTGGTTCCCGGATGCCTATGGGTGAGCTGGGAGTGCTGCGAGACCAAACGGGCAGCCGCCGGTTGCCCGCTTCTCAACCCGTTCGAGGCTGAACTTATTCGCGAAGTCCTGCCATGCGGGCTCTCTCGAGAATCCCCGGTGGCACCTGCATTTTTGGATCTGCGCTGCCTCGCACCTGATCAAGCAAGGCCTGGGCGGCCGGCAAGTCGCCGACACGGATCAGCAGGCTGAGCAAGTTTCCGATCACGTGCTTCGACGGCTCCAAGGTCAGGCTGCGCTCCACCAGGTCGCGTGCCTGTTCCGGGTCTGACTTTATGAAATGACGTCCGCGCCGGAACAGCCAGAGCGGATTGCTGTAGCCGTCAAACTCGAGCGGAAGGATCTCGTCTCGACCGATCATGGCCTCGATGACCGGGCTGAGAAGTCCGGCCCTCTTGAGCGTTTCAAGAACTTCGTGTCCGCCGAATTCGACAGGAACCAGGCGCACGTCTGGGTAGGTCGGCATGATCATCTGGTCGATCATCATCTGATCGTGGGCGACGATCGGGTCATAGATGATGATCGGCGCGCGCGAGGACCGAGGAACCTCGGCCAGAGGCACGTGCTGCAGCTGTATCTGGTCCCCGAGGCGTCCCAGCGGTGGCCACGCGGGCAGCATCGGTGCGGCGGTGACGATCCGAGCATCGAGGACGCCGCCGAAATAAAACGCACAGTAGCCGCCCAAGCTTGAGCCATAGCAGACGACGTCACGCCCTTTGCAAATCTCGGCCACAGCATCGAAGAAAACCTGCACGGACAGGTGCTGATACTGCGTCGCCGCCCGTTGGGCGACATAGATCGTGTCCCAGCCCCAGCGTTGGCACCAACCCGTGCCGAAACCTGTGGGTGTCAGCTTGGAGTCTTGACCGCCGAAGGTGATTACCAGAGGGCCGCCCGTGTCCTCTGGGCGTTCATGAAATGTGATCTGGTAGTCTTCGTGCTTGGCAAGAATCTTCACGGCCTTGGCTCTCCTGTCTGCCAATCCACCCTATCCGGGGATGCGCCGAACGGCACCAGGGGTGGCGGCCAAAAAGTTTACATCTGCGACAGAGGAAACGCTGATCTATGGCGGAGAAGGAACACCCGTTCTGGTCGTTCGTGGCGGACGAAGCGAAGAAATGGGCGACCCGCGTCGCCTTTGCCGGGTTCGCCGCCTCGCTGGTGCTGGTGTTCACGCCGACCACCGACCGGCTGGCAGCGATCTGGACCAGCCCCGAGCAGCTGACCGAGATCGCGCAGAAGCTGGACGTGCTGACCCAGGAAGTGAAGCGCGCCAACGGCGAGGATCGGGTGATCAGCGAGGCGCCCGGGTTCAGCTACGTGAAGGAGCCGGTCTATCTGGGCGACGCCATTACGCTGAACATGGTGGTGAAGCGCACGCGGACCGGGGCAGGGTGCACGCTGCTGACCCGCACCGCACTGTTCACCGATGAGACGAACATTCCATCTGCCGGCGGCTCTCAAAAGCCCGCGCGCCAGGTCGGCACCACCGAAACGCCGATGCGGCTGGTCCTCGATGTTCCGCCGCAGGTCCGGCCGGGCAGGGTGACGGTCTATCTGTCGCTGGAATTCGAATGTGGCGACAAGCGCGTGTTCGATCGGACCAGGCCGGTCCCGTTCATGCTGCTGCCACCAGGATAGAACAACCGGACGGGAATACTCGTAACACACAACACACGCCGTCCGGTCGTTAGGTCGCTTATGTCTCGATCTGACTCGCCTGTCAGCTTGTACATTTGGACAGAATTCCGCCCCGCCTCGCGCGGGGCTTTTTCATGGAGAGATGACGATGACGCAGTTTCTCGCCGCGCTGGGGGCGTGGTTCAAATCGATGTTCTCGACAAAGAGGCGGGCCGCCACCACGGCCGGCGCCGCCGCAATCCTCGCCGCCGCCGCGGCGTTCGTGGGGCCTTGGGAAGGGGAACGGACGGAAGCCTATCTCGACCGGATCGCCAGCCCGCCGGTCTGGACGGTCTGCTACGGCGAGACCCGCGGCGTGAAGCCGGGCGACAGTTACACCTCGACCGAGTGCAGCGAGAAGCTGATGGGCGCCCTGGGCGAATACCGCGATCAGCTGACGCGCTGCGTGCCGGCGCTGCCAGAGCAGCCCCAGGGCGTGCAGGTCGCCCTGACCAGCTGGACCTACAATGTTGGGGCAGGGGCCGCATGCGGCTCGACCCTCGCGCGGCTGGCCAACGCGGGCGACTGGCGCGGAGCATGCAACCAGCTGCCGCGCTGGAACAAGGCCGGCGGTAAGGTCGTGCGCGGCCTGACCAACCGCCGCGCCGCCGAGCAGAAACTCTGCCTTTCCGATCTGTAAGGAGTTGACCTGATGTTCCGCATCATTCGAGAGATCTCGGCCACTGTGAAGATGGCCAACGACATCGCCGCCCAAGAGGGCGACGGTCCCCGCTGGACGCTGTTCTTGACCAACCGCAGCTTCATCGCCCAGGTCGTGGCGCTGATCTTCGCGCTGCTGGCGATCTTCGGTGTCTTCCTGCCGATCGACGCGGCCGACGTGGCCGAGATCATCGGCTTGGTCGGTTATCTGATCGCTCAGGGCTGGTCGGTGTGGGAACGGCTGCGCGGCAAGACTCGCGCGGTCTGGAACAGCGACCAAGCGCGCAAGGCCGTTAAGGAGGCCGATGCCCTGAGCAGGGCGCTGCGCGATGCAGGGGCGCGGTGAGGTTACGCAAACGCAGGACCAGGCGGGTCCAATAGTTTTGAGTTTGCATTCATAGAAGAAAAGTCCCATCGTAGTATTATGAAGTATTTTATTGTTGAACTCAGATTTGGTGAGAACAAGCAACACTGGATCGCTTGCTGCGAGAATGAAGCTGATGCGGAGAGCCTTGCCAAAGAAGCCAATGGCTCTCTTCCCAATGCACGATCAGAAGTGAAGGCTCTGGAAGGAGATCCTCCCTTCCTCCTTAAGCCAGACAATGTACGTCAGTGGCGTTAGACTGGGCACTCGAGATCCTACGAGTGGTAACCCACCCGTTGCCGTCACTGTTGTCTCCGCAAGTACGAGCCCCTATTGATCTCACACAGTCGTGGCGAGGTTGTGCAAGATACGGTTCTGATGATCGCCACGACAGGTCTGCAGGTGATTATTGCTAGAGTGGTCGTAGGGCTAGAGCCAAGGTCAACGACCGTTGCGCAAAGTCAGGACTGCTTCGCAGTGTCGCATCTTAGATGTAGAGCACGATTAGTGGATATAGCCGAAGTGCTCAATTCAATTCGTGCTTCTTTGCAATGTCGCTCGCCGCCTTCTCGATTCCCGGATAGATTGTGCTAGCTTTGATGTTGAGCTTGGCTAGTTGCGCAAGTATTTGGGGCTTGTTCTGGATTCGAATACGAGACACCTTGATGCTACTATGCCCGGTTTCAGGGAGTATCGCGTCCTTACCGAACAGCAGAAATGCGCCGGATTGTGAAACCATACGCTCGTGAGTGTGCCTCGCTCGGACGAACACTATTTTCTGTAGATCCTGAGGTTCAATGCGCCCTTCAAAATATGGCTTTTCGCCTTTTATGAAATGCAGAAGTTTTTTTACCACGGGCTCTTTGTTGAAAGCCATTTTTTCTAAACTAAGGTTCATTTCGTTCTTCTCGTCATCCGTCATCCGTCATCAGACAAAGATTCGCGATGCAACTTACGCGATCGGAGTCAAAATGGAGAACGTCGTTGGTAGGAGATCGAAGAATGACAACCTCACCCTCTAATTCATTTCCATCGCTATCCGTTTTGGTTTCGGAGCAGCAAAAATAAAGCGCAACGAGTGGATTGGAACTTACATCGAGAAGGCGGGTCGGTAGACCGAAATGCTGCATGCGCACTAACTTATCAAGCATCGAGCGGTCGTTGGAAAACTGCGCATCCTGAACGCTGAGCAGTTCACGAACCATCGTCACTTCTTTTGGGAGGTACTTGTAGGCACCATCCTTATTCCGACGAAGCAAGGAAGGCGCCAACAAGTATCTGGAGTCTGAGTGTCCTCGATAGAAAATTTCCTCGCCCGCATTTTCTTCAAGCTCGAGTACCAATGCCATAAATTCTTGAAGTGTAGAGACAACGCCTTCATTTGACTTTAATGGTTTGGGCGGTTCCGCCTTCGGCGTCGATTCGAGAGTGCCCGGTGCATTGGGGACAATATGCTTTAGTATAGAGCCGAGTTCGGCGGACTTAATTGCCCAGTGTGTGCGGTGCAGTTCAAAATCGTCCATCGTGAGGACCCTACGGAAGGATCTCCGGTCTAGAACCGGACACTCTCCAAAGTTATGTGAAAGCATGAATTTGAAGTGGATCTCTCGCTCGACCACAGAGAGGTCAAAAACCCTGCCCAAGCGAATCCGAATAAATTCATTGTCATCGTCGTCTCGATGGATCTCACTCATGAAAAGAGTGGGGAGATCTTTTAGGTACTCAAGTGTGGTGGCGGTAATGGGTTCGAAGCGTGTGACGATAGAAGGATCTGTATATTCAAGAAATCGATAAAGAGGGAAGGTGCCGAAATGCTCCTCTTCAACCGGCACGTCCCAATCCGTATCATTCCCAGCCATCACTAGGCTAAACATACAATTCACCTTCCGTACCAACAGCGATTCACCAACCCTAAAATGACAAGGCCACTTTGCCAACCTGGCGAGATGCTAGGGCCGGAAGCACATTCCTGGTCACAAGCGGTGGTTGGTCGAAGCGTTTGCCGTCTGCTAGTTTGCACACATGTGTGGACGATTCGTGGATCCGAACCTTCGCGGAACCGAGCATGATTTCTCGGAACTGAAGATCAATCCGATCCCGCGCAGGTTCAACGTGAAGCCGACACAGGACGTCCTGACGATCAATTCCGCCGGAGTCGGCGAATATGCGCGCTGGTGGCTAATCCCGTCGTGGTTCAAGGGCGACAACCCCAAGGAATGGAAAGTGACGACCTTCAACGCCCGGATCGAGGACGCAGCCAGCAAGCCGACATTCCGCGGGCCCTGGAAGTATGGACGCTGCCTGATCCCGGCCGCCGGCTACTACGAATGGACTGGCGAGAAGGGCAGCAAGCAGCCGCATTTCATCCAGTCGGCCGGCAATGAGGAGGTGCTTTGGTTCGGGGGCCTGTCTTCGCGCTGGCATGACCTCCTGACCTGCACGATCGTGACCCGTGCCGCAAATGATACGGTCGACGACGTTCACACGCGGATGCCGGTGATCCTGAACTCGGATGAGCGCGACGCGTGGCTGAAGGGTGCCAGTGATCCGGAGATCGGTGCAGGAACCAGCCTCCGGCATCATCCCGTGGTGCCGTTTGGGATCCGCGACGACGGTCCCGAGCTGATCGAGGCAGCAGACTGAAAGCCACCTTGTCGAATCGTTCACCCTCCGTTCTATATTCGAGAATGGAGAAACGATGGACATACGCCCGCGCTCGCACGCACCACGGGGATTTCTCGCCCAACGATCTGTCGGTTTTCATGGACGGCGAGTTGGTCGGGAAGGTCTTCTTCGTCAGCCTGCAGGGCCGCGGGTCGTGGCAGTGGCGCGTCAAGCTGACCCAAGCGCACGGATCGTGCGCCGACCGCGACGAAGCACTTGATGCCCTTCGTTCATCGCTGCTCGAATTTCTCGGTGACCCATTCTAGCCGATTCGTAGGGTTTGCGCTTTGGCGCACTGAACGTACGCAGACCCTGTTTCTCTGTCCAAACCGAGAACACGCATGCACTCTATACGATATGGATGATGATCGGTAGCATGGCCATCACTCGAACCGCTGGTCTCGCTCGCGGTGTTCTTTCTGCTCCGCATGACGGGTACGATCAATACGTTCTCGGATGCCCGGCGCGAGACGCGCGATTGTGCGACCAACTTCCGGTGAAGGGTGGTCGTGGAGAGCTTCTATCGCCGCCAATCGGCGCTCCATTATATCCGCTCGACTACCAGACCAGCTCATCGGGGCAAGATGCTGTAAATATGCTTCCACCACATCTTCAGGATTCGGAGCTGCTTTGAGAAGCGCAGCGGCGACCTCAGAAACGCCCCCGGTTCTTTCCTTCTCCTCGCTCCCACGCGTGAAGGATGAGATTTCCGGCGCCACACGGGTCCACCGGTCGGCATTTTCGTTACACCAGTCGATCAGAGCTTCCGGGGGGAGCCGTGACAAAGCCCCGGGCTGCAAACTGTCTCGAAATCTGATGGACGGCAGCTCTGTTCCGTCGGGGAAAACTTTGCTCAGGAAGACGTGGGGCGATTGCCGCGCTAGCGTCCCGAGCGTTGCCGTCAAATCGTAGGTGCTCCCGTAACGACGCGCCGCGCGCGAGATGATCGCGTCCATAACACGATTCGCATCGGCACCTTTGTCACCACGCAAGCAAGAGGAGAGTACGCGAGCAACTTCATGATCGAGATTGCCATTTAATTCGTGGTCTTCAATGATCGCGATCGCTGCTTCCAACCCAATTGCTCTAAGTGCCTCCGGCCATATTTCGCGTTTGCCTTTTTCAGCATGGCGCAACATGTTGAGTGCGTCCGATACCAGAAGGGGTCCATCCGCCCTTTTCATAAAGGCTTGTAACAGGCAAACGCGACCTTCGTCGTCTAGCCCCCGTTCTTCGCGCCATACGATATCGGTGAGTTGCCACGCAGCGGTCCCTACCTCGGTGGCAATTTGAATAACATCGCGAAGCTGTTCCGCTGAGAGAGTGCCCTTCGGCAGGAACAGAGCGTATTCGCGGCGTAGGGCCGGAGTTCTCCTGCATTCAGCACGGATTGCGCTCGCTGCGCCTGGGTCAGTCTTGTCGAGTTGGTGAAGAAAGCCTGAGAGGATTGTGGTCTGCTGTGACTGGAGCGGATCAATCAAATGTAGATCGCGGACGATTTCCCATATTTTTTCCGTTGGTTGCTCCCCTTGAGCCAAGCCGATTCCTAGGAAATACAGGGGTCTACCCTTGCACTCGAACAGATCTCGTCCAGTAGATCTCAGATCTTCGGTGGCAGTAGCCAATCCTTGTCCGAGCAACATCAAACGCTCTGATCGCCGTAACTCGGCAGCGGCATAATCATTGTTGTCAGACCCAAGATCCCACCCTCTTGCGATCTCCGCGCTCACCCTAGTCTTTAGGTCAGTCGGAGCCATGTGTTCGATAAGTCGGCGCACCTCAGCCAAGTCGTTTTCAGGAAACTCTTCACCGCGTTTCTTGATCAAATGCAGCATTCGCTGAAGGCTATGCCATCCCTCGGCCCACGGCGCTGCTGCGTGCAGTTGACGCGCGATCTCGTCGATCCTTGGCCGAAGTGACGGCACACGTCTCCATATGGCATCGATTTCCTCCGCCAGCGACTTTCGGGCGATCTCGCCGATCCCTGAAGGCGCGTGCTGAGCGATCTCGGCCGCCAGATCGAGCCATCTGGAGAACCATTCGACTACCTCTTGCCCACGGGGTTCCCATCCGAACGCATCTGGGCGAGCATCGTCGTAGGATAGGATGGAAGAGGACCAGTTGCCGGTTCGCAACGCCGAGCGAAGCATGCGGATCCCGCATGCGCGCTCTTTCGGGTCATTTGAATGAAGACAGCGACGCGCTACGTTGGTCCGTGCTGCTGTTCGGGACAGCGTTCCAGATAGATACAGGCCGAATAGGCTGCTCAACGCGCTGTCGGTGTTCGATGTCTGTTGCTCGTCGACTGAAATCGCCAGTTTCACCAAGCTTGCGCAGGCATGTGGGAATAAAGCCTCGGAATGAGCGATTCGTGAGATCATGCGTGTCAGGCTCTCGACGAGATGGAAATCCCCAGATTCACCCGCAACAGCAGCTATCATATTATCTACGACTTGTAGTGCCTCATCTGGGAGGAGGTGACAGACGGCTTCGAGCACCTGCATGTCCGGAGCTGGACCATTCAAGGGTCCTCCAGCCTGCATCCAATGATTAACAATACGGCGAGCTTCATCGGAATCGTGCAAGTACGAAAGCCGCCGCGCGAGCGAACGGCGTAGGCGGCCCTTGTCGGCAAATCCTTCCGCGATATTTCGCCATGGTATTGATCGCAGGCCTTGCTGGGCGAGTCGATTCGCGAGAGCATGCGGCAGAACGGCTCGCCACCTACCTCGGGCCTGAGCGAGTCCTCGGTCGAAAAGGGTGGCGGCATGCCGATGCATTGCGCCGCGGGAGAGCTCTGCGAATGAGCCGAGAAAGGTGAGTTCATCCGGTGCTTCCTCACCATCTACTTCGAAGGAGTAGACGAGAGACAGAACCTCTGCCGCGCGTGCCAGTTCCTCATTTCGCCCTTCGCGTTGCCAGAAAAGGCGATCGAAGAGTACAGAGTCCTCGAATGCTGAAAGTGTACCCGTTTGGGGGGCAGCGTGAGCAAGGGCGAACCCCAACCGCGCATTACCTTGAGCGAGTTCGGCAAGGCGTTGTGCATCTGCGGATGATAGGTAGCCGCGGCGACGGCGAAGCAGCGCCTCGACAATATCGGAACCTTCGGCTTCGACGCGAATTACGTCGGTTTGCTCTGGTCGATCTGTGCGCACGTCATACTCAACGGTGATCAGTCGAACGGGTCCCGGGCGTTCCGCTAGTCTGCGAGCCAATGCTTGGTGGGTGCACGGTGGGCAGTTGTCGACGACCAAGATTGCAGGGGCATCACGCTCGATAAGCGCTTCGAGCATAATCATGGGCGTTGGCTCAGGCGAATGGCCCAAATCCGTGTAAATAGCATGCGAGGTGGATAACTCAGTCACATCTCCGACCGGCTCAAAAAGCGCCTGAACGATGCGGCTTTTGCCAATTCCGGAAAGCCCGGCGATGCGCACAGAACCATTTCCATCACGGACAAGCGTTCGGATCGCATCAAGAGCTTCAGGGACATTTCGGATCAAGTCGTGGCGCCCGATGCGAAATATGAGACCACCCTCGCAGATCAGATCGTCAGATTCACCTTCTGGTGTTGACGACCAACGTCCGAACGGCTGCCAGCCCGCGAGGAATGGAAGTGTCAAGCGCTTGCGCAGCCACGCGGCCACCGACGGATGTGCGCTTACCCATCGACTGATTGCATTGCGGTCAAGAAAGCTCAGTTCCAAGTTCGCTTCGTTGGGATCGTCCGCAACAGCAGCACGCATTGCATCAACACGTCGCTTTAGCATCGACTCGGAGCAGTTTGCTCGCGCGCTGGCAATGAGATAGGAACCGCTCCTAGCAGCGAGTGCAGAAATCGCTGGACGAAGTGAACCGCCGTAGCGCATCTCATCCTTGATCGCGGCTGTGGCAAGGTCGGCTACTTTGACCTGGATCCCTGCGTATCTACGTGCGAGCGGGCTAACGGGTACAAATGATCCGAGCGGTTCCACAACGACATCGAGCCCTCCGTCGGCGGCGGTCTGATTGCCTCCCCATCGTACCTCGTTTCTGTGTCCGCCTTGCCGCTCGCGCTCCGCCTCGCAAAGGCGCGCCAATAATTCGCGAAGATCCTCATCATTCAAATCGACCAAACGATGAGGCGGAATGTCGAACACTGGCATGTCTTATTTCCCATATTGCCGTCGCCATCGTCCCCGCGAGACGGTGCAATAACGACCATATACTCGTGTAAAAGATTGGGCGCTTCCCTGTAAGGTCTGTTCGCGAAGCCACTCTTGGAGACGATCGCTCGAGCCGAGGCTCTGCCGGTGCGGACAGTGTAGGGGGCTACCTTCACTGCTCGCTCTCGCTTTGTGCGGCTGACATCTCAACTGGCCAACCGATGATTTCAGATGATTGCGGATCTGGGGCCAGAATAGTGACTATCAAGATTGTGCCCCACGTGGACTTTCGGCGTGGGGCACAACCTTGAAAAATTAAACGAAACCAATTTGTTATTGGCTGTATGGTAGGCCCGGAGGGCCTCGGACCCCCGCGCGTCATCTGACCTCACCTGCGCAGAAAAACGACTGGGGCGTGAGCGCCGCGGATGTTTAGAAGTTGCGATTTTCTTGCAAAATAGGCGGTTAGCAGGTTCACCGCTTGTTCACGGTATGTCCTGACAACAATTTTCGGATACAGATTTGAAACTGAACGGAAACTGGGGGGCTTTGCAATCCGGTGCGTAACCACTCCGCCAACCCACCGCAGTGCTGCGTTTGCTATGGTTTTCGCTGATCGGGGTCAAGAGGGTTATCGCCTCGTCAGCCACTTTCACGTGCCGGACCCGTCTGGCCGGATCCCGGCGCCTTGATGGCGTCCGGAGCGGTCTCGCGATGGAAGTCTCGTAACCAGCGCATGGGGTCAAAGTCGCGAGGCGGATTCTGGGCGAAGATCTGGCGGTCCAGTGCGGCCAGTGCTGGCGTTTCGCACTGACCGCGCCAGCGCAGATGCGCAGCCGCCAAGGCGCGCAACGCGGGCAGATCGTTTTCCCGTGCCGCACGGCGCATCGCCCCCAGATGTGGGCTGGGCATCATCCGGCGCAGGCGGCGGATCACTTCGCCCTTGCGCCCGAACCCTTGGCCCTGCAACAGCAGGACAAGTGCGAAGATGCTGCCCGCCGCGACGATCGCCCCGCCGATCAGCCCAAGGTAATGCGGCGCCGGTCCAGGATCGCCGATATTGGCGCCAAATCCCGCAAGGCCGAAGGGAATCGGCTTCATCGCCGCGATTTCGACCTGCCGGTTGTCGGTGTTGAACCAGGGGAACGTCTCGGCGGGAAGGATCGCCGGCTCACCGGTATGCGGGCGAAGCTGCCATTCCCAGACAACGCGGGCGACCGGACCATCAGGCGTGGGGATCGTTTCGCGCTGTTCGGGCTGGGTAAAGCTGATCATCCACGGCTGACGCAGGTCGGGGCGGGGCGGCAGCAGATGCGACAGGGTTCCCAGCGCCTCGATGGTCACGCGGCGGGTCAGGACCTCGTCCTTGCGCAATTGTCCGGGATCTGCCGACAACTCGTCCGTCAGGGTCAATCGTCTTGCCGCCAGAGGCTGACGATTGCCGGGAAACGGCTTGACGTTCACGCGGGCGGGGGGCGCGGTCACGTCAACCGTCTCGCGCCCCTCGTCGCCGGTCACGAAAGTCAGGTGATGTGTCACCGGGCCGATGGTCAGCAGCCCCGGTTGGCGGGGGAAGATCGCGACCTTGCGTTCGAAGATCTGCAGAAGCCGCCCGTTCACGCGTTCCTTGTGCCAGTCGTCCCGGGCAATCTGGATCCAGTCATAATCCCGCGAATCCGGGAACTGCATATCCTCGAGCGAGACGGTCAGATCGTATTCGCCCCGGATGGTCAGCGTGACCATCTCGGAGACGACTGGGTTGCCGTGGTCGTGCAGGATCATCAGCCGCGCGTCGCCTTGCGCCCACGCCCCGGTCAGCATCGCCAGCCAGATCAGGATCGAGATCCGCATTACCATGGATCGCCCTCGACCGGGCGGATCAGGCCAAGCTGCGCGCGGCGGTCGTATTCCGCGCGGATCCGAAGCCGCAGGAATTCGCCCGGATCGTCGGTGATCGTTGCAAGCCATTCGTCGCTGGCCGCGATGCCCTTGCGATCCAGCTTGCGTTCCCATTCAGGGCCCGATGCATTGGCCAGCGCGTCCTTGATCGGGGTATCTTCGGACGCCAGACCGCCGGCAGCGGCGATGCGGCCCGGCGCGGTCGATTGGCCTTGTTCGGGCGGATACATCGCAGCGATCAGGTCGCGGTTGGCGCGGGCCTGTTCGTCTGCGGGATTGGCGAACAGCACGGCGTCGAAATAGGCAACCGCCAGCAGATAATCGCCCGTCGCCGCGAGGCTGAGGCCGCGATTATAGGTTTGCGATCGTCCCGCCTTGGCGAACGCCGCATCGGCGTCGGCATATCGCCCGATGCGATACAGGGCGACGCCTCGTGCGGCCGGATCGTCGATGAATCGCGCGGCTGCGCCATCCCAGCCCAGGCGCAACGCAAGTCGCGAAAACGCCTGAGGCCCCGCCGCCACCAGCGCGACGATCGCTGCCGTCAGGACAAGCAGCGCAGCTCTCATCCCTGCCTCCGCAGCATCAGCAGCAGTGGCAGCCCGGCAAGCGCGGCGATGAACCGGCCCAGATCGCGGAACTGCAGTGCGGTCAGGGTCGGATCGCGCCGCGCCGCGCCGCTGCGTTCAAGCCGCGAGGCGAAATTCTGCGCGTCGGCTGCCGGGGCGACACGACCGCCGTTGCGCAGCAGGTCTTGCAGGGCGTCGTTCCGTGCGGCCGGCGCGCCGTCGGCCCGACCGGACAGTTTCAGGGCCGATATCCGGACCCCAGTCCCGGCCAGCCTGTCGGCTTCGGCCTGCGCGGGTGCGTCCAGCCCACCGCCATCCGATATCATGATCAGATCGGCACGTCGGACCCCTTGCAGCATGTTTGCCGCCAGTCCCAGCGCAGCCGCGGGACGGCTGCCGTCCGATGGCATCGTGTCGGCGTCCAGAACCGCCAGTTGCGTTTCCAGCGTCGCGCCGTCGATCGTGGGCGCCGCGACCATGAACGCCTCGCCCGCATAGAGAACCAGCCCGACCGGACGGCCGGCAAGGCCCTGCACCAAGGTCGCCGCGGCCAGTTGCGCCTCGGCCAGCGCCGGTCCCTTTGCGACCGAAGGCGACAGGTCCATGGCTATCACCACCGCATCGGTCTGGGCCAGCAAGGGCGCATCGCGGCGCGGCAGGGCCGGGCCGGCCAGCCCAAGCACCATCACCGCAAGCGCGGCGGGCGCAAGCCAGCGCTGCCAGCCCGCAGGCCGGCCGCCAAGTTGCCCCAGCGCCTGCATCGCGGCCAGCATTGGTGGCGACATCACGCTTTGCCAGCCGCCCGCATCGGGCGCCCGCCGCCACGACCAGAACGCCAGCGTCGCGACCGGCAGCAGTGCCAGCAGCCACCAGGGGCGCAGCAGGATCAGCCCGCCCATCCGCGTCTCCTGAGGGCGATCAGCGTCAGGCAAGCTGCGGACAGCAGGGCGGGCCAGATCCACAGATCGCGCCAGTAGCGCATCGGCGGACGCTGTGATGGATTGGGTTCAAGTTGGTCCAGCGCGGCGTTCATCGCCTGAAGATCGCCGGTATTGCGGACGCGGAAACTTTCACCGCCCGCCACCTCGGCCACGGCCCGCAGGGTTGCGACATCGACGGCGTCCCGCGACTGAGGCTGCTGTTCCAGATCGTCGGGACCAAGGGCTACCGAATGGACGCGGATGCCGTGCCGTTGCGCCAGCCTTGCAGCCTCGATTGCCGGAACGCTGCCCGAGGTGTCCACGCCGTCCGACAGCAGCACGATCACCCGGGTCGGGGCGTCGCTGCGGGCCAGCCGCCGTGTCGCCAGGCCCAACCCGTCCGAAATCGCGGTGCCGCGTCCGGAAATTCCGATCTGTGCCTCGTCGATGGCAAGGGCGACGGCGTTCACGTCGAAGGTCAGAGGAGAGGCGAAATAGGCGCGTTCGCCAAAGATCACCAACCCGATCCGGTCTCCGCGGCGGGCCGAAACAAACGCTGATGCGGTCCGCTTGACGGCGTCCAGCCGACTGACGGGCTGACCGTCCAGCTGGAAATCCTCTTTCATCATGCTGCCCGACAGATCCAGCGCCAGAACGATGTCGCGTCCCGACGCCGGAACGATGGTGCTGACCGCCTCGGTTCTTGGTCCTGCCAGCGCGACGACCAGAGCGATCCAGGCGATGGCCGCAAGCCAAGGGCCGTGCCGCGCGCCGCCTGACCGGGCTTCGCGGGCAGCACTGTCCAGATGCGCAGGCACGGTCAGCGCCGGACGCGGCACCGACAAGGGGGCTGACAGCCAGCGGACCAGCAGGGGCAGCGGCAGCAGAAGCAGGAACCATGGCGCGGCAAGGTTCATCTTCGTGACCTGCGGGCGATCCGTTCGATCTGTGCGGGGTCGGGTGGGGGTGCGGCGCCATAGGCGGCGGGTCGCAACGCCGTCGGCAGATGGCCCAGAATGCGGGCGATGGCCAGCAGCCGTTCCTGTGGCGGCAGATCGCGGGTCGCGCGGATCCGGGTGCGGCGCGATGGCCTGCGCACCAGCAGCGGACGCAGCAGGGACCAGACGGCCAGACCGACCAGCAGGCCAATCCCGAACAGCACCAGCGCCTCGGCGAATGTCAGCATCGCCATGTAGGAGGGAAGTCGCGGCGGGGCCAAGGCCTGCATCAGTTCCTGCTGCGTCATGGCGTGATCTCGACCGGGCGGGCGCCAAGCGCCTCGATGCGCCCGATTTCGGCGGACAGATCGGGCACCGACAGCTGGACCAGCCGGCTGCCCGCGCCCTGTCGAATCGCCACGGTCGGGCGCGGGGCCTGGATTTCCGCCTCGTCCAGGATCAGCGCGACGGTGACGGCGCGGCGCCGCGCAAGCCGGGCCAGTGCAGCCTGGGCCGACTGCCAGCCGCCGGGCAGCGTGGCCAGCACCACGCGTCCGCCAGCAGGTGCCAGCCGCGCGGCATGGGACAGCGCCTCTGTCAGCGACGGGGATGCGGGCGACAACAGCGCCCGATCATGATGATGCGCCAGCAACCGACAGATCGCCGCCATCTGGGCACCGCCCGTCGCGGGCGGCATCTCGGCCAGTCCGCCGCCGGACAACGCCAGCATCGCGACCGAACCGCCGCGCAGCGCAGCCTGCCATCCCGCCCGCGCCAGGTGCCGCGCGCCCCGGACCGAACGCAGCGATGTGCCGGTGCCCCACAGCATCGGTTCGCGGAAATCCGCGATCAACAGGGTCGTGTCGTCGCGATCCTCGTGCAGGCTGCGGATATGTGGCTGGCCGGTCCGTGCCGTGGCGGCCGGATCCAGCCGCCGCGGATCGTCGCCCACGACATAGGCGCGGATTTCGCGAAGATCCATCCCGGCGCCTTCGAGACGCGCGGGCGTGGCGCCGGGGCGTCGGGTCGCAGGGCGCAGGCGCTGCGGCCCGGCCATCTCGTCCCGCAGGGCCAGCAATTCGGTGTCGTGCAGCCGAATCCCCGGACTATCCGGCAGCCCCGCGATCGCTACCACGGGCGAACCTGTTGCAACGCCTCGGAGATCAGGCTGCGGCCCGTGCGTCCTTCGCTTTGGGCTTGCCAGGTGGGCACCATGCGGTGAGACAGTGCATCGCAGGCCAGCGCCTCGGCATCCTCTGGCAGGCCGTGATCGCGATCGTGCAGCCATGCCCGTGCCCGGACGCCTGCGGCCAGGGCCAGGGTTCCGCGTGGCGACACCGGGTGTTCGATCCAGTCGGCGATCGCGCCGCCCGGTCGGGTGGCCATGACAAGCCGCACGATGAAATCCTTCAGCGCCGGGGCCAGATGAACCTGCGCGACCGCCGCCCGCGCCTGCGCGACGTCGCCTGCCGTCAGGGCTGTCGCGGCATGTGCCGGCGGGGCAAGCCCCTCGGCCTCGACCAGATCCAGAATCGCGCGCTCGGACTGGGCATCGGGAAGATCCAGCCGCAGATGCAGCAGGAAACGGTCAAGCTGCGCCTCGGGCAGCGGAAACGTGCCTTCATGTTCGATGGGGTTCTGGGTCGCCACGACCATGAACGGGTCGGGCAGTTGCCGCGAGACGCCGCCCGATGTCACCTGCCGTTCGGCCATCGCCTCAAGCAGGGCGGACTGAACCTTGGGCGGTGCGCGGTTGATTTCGTCAACCAGCACAAGGCTGTGAAAGACCGGTCCGGGCATGAAGTCGAAGCTGCCGGTTTCGGGTCGAAAGATCTGCGTGCCGGTCAGATCGGATGGCAGCAGGTCGGGCGTGCACTGGATGCGCGCATGGCTGCCCGGCAGATGCGTCGCCAGCGCCTTGACGGCGCGGGTCTTGGCGATCCCGGGCGGACCCTCGATCAGCACATGGCCACCTGTCAGCAGCGCGATCAGCAACCGCTCGACCAGCAGCTCATGACCGATCAGCGCGGCGCCGACCTGTGCGCCTAGCCGGGCGACGGCATGGGTGTTTCCGGACATCTCGTTCATCGCGTCCTCCCTTGCGCTGAACGCGATCAGTCTGCCGCGTCGCGCGTGGCCAATCCAGTGCGCAAAGTGCAAGAAATGCCGGTTTTCCCTGCCACCTTGGTCTGAGAATGCGACGTTTCGGGCCATTTGGGCAGGGTCCGCGGTCGCGGAAGGCCACGATCCGACCGCCTCACCCTGGCGTCAGGGCGGACCCAAAACGGGGAGTCGGGATGTGCCTAGCCGTAGCTGCGGGTGGGCCTGTCGAAGACCTTTCGGCCCATCAGGCTGCCGACCAGATCGACCATCAGCTTGGCGGTGCGACCACGCTCGTCCAGAAAAGGGTTCAGTTCGACCAGATCCAGCGACGTGACCAGCCCGGATTCGTGCAGCAGCTCCATGACCAGATGCGCCTCTCGGAAGGTCGTGCCGCCGGGAACAGTGGTGCCGACGGCGGGCGCGATCGACGGGTCCAGGAAATCGACGTCCAGGCTGACATGTAGCAGCCCGTCCGCCGCGCGCACGCGGTTCAGGAACTCGCGCAGCGGGGCCACGATCCCCTGTTCGTCCAGCACGCGCATGTCGTTCACGGTGATGTCGGTTGGCTGCATCGCCGCATATTCCGCGGGATCGACGCTGCGGATGCCGAACATGCAGATGTTCTCTCCGGGGATCGGGTTCGGGAATGCCGGCATCGGGTCAAAGCCCGGCAGGCCGCTGGCATAGGCCATGGGCGTGCCATGCAGATTGCCCGAGGTCGTCGTCTCGACGGTGTGGAAATCGCTGTGCGCGTCCAGCCAGATGACGAATTGCGGACGGCCGACGCGCGCGGCGTGCAGCGCCACACCGGCGACCGAGCCAAGCGCCAGCGAGTGATCGCCGCCCATGATGATCGGCATGCCATCGGGCAGGGCGGCGGCTGTCGCCTCGCGCAGGGCATTGGTCCAGGCAATCGTTTCCGGCAGGTGGTGGACTGCGGTATTCGCGCAGGTCTCGGTGCCCGGAGGGGCGGGCGCGACATCGCCGCGATCCTCGACGCTGTGGCCAAGCGCGCCAAGCGTGGCAGCCAGTCCCGCCGTGCGATAGGCCGCCGGGCCCATCAGGCAACCCGGACGGCGCTGGCCCTCATCCACGGGGGCGCCGATCAGAATGCAGTGGGTCATCGCTTCCTCCTCTCGCTTCGCCGCCAGCTAAGACCGCGCGGATGGGAAAGTCCACCGGGGGGATCAGGCGCGCGTGCCGCTGAACCGCTGTTCCCATTCCTCGCGCTGATCGTCGGTGATCTTGGCGAACAGCACTTCGGGCACGGCGAACTCGTGGCCGACAGGCAGCGCCGTCAGGGCCTGGGCCACGTCGTCCGGCCAGTCGCGCTGGTCACTGCGCATCGCCTGCAGCATCGCGTCGGCAGCGAACGGGATGAAGGGCGCGGACAGCACCGCGTAAAGCCGGATCAGGTTCAGCCCAAGCCGCACCTGCATGGCGGCCTTTTCCGGGTCGGTCTTGAAGGTTGACCACGGCGCGGCGGTCTGAAGATATTCGTTGCCCAGCACCCAGATTCCCCGCAATTCGGCCGAGGATTTGCGGATCTCCATCCGGGCCATGCTGTCCTCGTAGGCGCGGATGCGGGTTGTCAGGTCGGCGATCAGCCGCGTCTCGTCGGCGCCGTATTCGCCGCCCTCGGGAACCGCCTCGCCGAACTTGCTGCGGCAGAACTTGGTGATCCGGCTGACGAAATTGCCCAGAACATCGGCCAGATCCTTGTTCACCGATTGCTGGAAATTTTCCCACGTGAACTCGCTGTCGCCGGATTCGGGCGCGTGCGACAGCAACCACCAGCGCCAGTAATCGGCGGGCAGGATCTCCAGCGCGTGGTCCATGAATACCCCGCGCCCCTGGCTTGTCGAGAACTGGCCGCCGTCATAGGTGAGGTAGTTGAACGACTTGATGTAATCGACCATCTTCCACGGCTCGCCCGATCCGATCATCGTGGCGGGGAAGCTGAGTGTGTGGAAGGGCACGTTATCCTTGCCCATGAACTGGGTATAGGTCACGTCCTCGGCGCCTTCGTCGGTGCGCCACCAGCGACGCCAGTCGGCCTCGGACCTGCCATTCGCGTCGGCCCATTCGGCAGTGGCGCCGATATATTCGATGGGCGCGTCGAACCAGACATAGAAGACCTTGCCCTCCATCCCCGGCCAGTCCTGGTCGCCGCGCTTGACCGGGATGCCCCAGTTGAGATCGCGGGTGATGCCGCGATCCCGCAGCCCGTCGCCGTCGTTCAGCCATTTGCGCGCGATCGAGGTGGTCAGGATCGGCCAGTCCTTCTTGCTGTCGATCCACGCGGCGATCTGATCCTTCAGCGCGGACTGACGCAGATACAGATGCTTCGTCTCGCGCACCTCCAGATTGGTGCTGCCGGAAATGGCGCTGCGCGGGTCGATCAGATCGGTCGGGTCCAACTGCTTTGTGCAGTTCTCGCACTGGTCGCCGCGGGCCTTGTCATAGCCGCAATTGGGGCAGGTGCCTTCGATATAGCGATCCGGAAGGAAACGCCCGTCGTCGATGGAATAGACCTGCTTTTCAGAGACTTCGCGGATGTAATCGTTGTCCGCCAACTTGCCCGCCAGATGTTGGGTCAGCCGCCGGTTCCGGTCGCTGGAGGACCGGCCATAGAGGTCGAAGGACAGCCCGAACCCTTGGGCCAGATCGGTCTGCACCTTGTGCATCCGAGCGCAGTAATCGGCCACCGGTTCGCCGGTCTTGGCGGCGGCCAGTTCGGCGGGTGTGCCGTGTTCGTCGGTGGCGCAGATGAACATCACCTCGTGCCCGCGCGCGCGCAGGTAGCGGGCGTAAAGATCGGCGGGCAGTTGCGAGCCGACGAGATTGCCCAGATGCTTGATGCCGTTGATATAGGGCAGGGCAGAGGTGATCAGATGGCGGGCCATGGGGGGTGCGTCCTTTTCAGTCGGCGCGATATCTAGCCCTGTTGCAGGCCGAATGAAAGTGGCGGGCGTTGCTTGGCGTCACCGCGCAACGGGGCAGAACGGGCACTTGCCGCGATCCCCTGCAAATGCTGGGCCGGATGCCTGCACCGCCCGTGCACAGGCGCGGCACCGCGCGTGCACAGCCTGTACACCGCTTGCGAGCGTTGCGCGCATCTTGTGGCCAGCAGCAGACGCGCCGCCAGCGCCGTGCCCGTCGAAACCGCTGCTTCCTGTCTGCGCAATGTCGATGGTCGGGCCGCCTGGTCGCAGGCGCTGATCAGCAGGCCGATCCATGAATGGCGCGCCTGAGCAGTGGCCGGATCGTCGCGGGAGTATTGTCACATTGGTGTTACAATCCTGGGACGGTGTTGTCCCGCCAGCTATCGGGCGATAGCCATTCCGGATGCCCGAATTCTACAGTAAGGCCTTTGTCGCCCCTTCAGCCGTTTGTCAGAGAACATCTTTTGCCCGTGTCATGATGCGCGCGCGGCGATTTTCGCAATCCGGTGGTGCGACATGATCCGGTTGTCGCGACGTCTTACCCTCGGCACCGGGACCGTTTTCGGACTTAGCTGCATGATCGCGTTGCTGGTGACGCTGATCTGCCTGGTCTTCACCAATGATGTCTATGCGCTGTTCCACGAGGGCGGGCCGGTCGAAGGGATGTCGGCAGTCTTCTGGTTCATCGCGGCGCTGTGGCTGACGGTCCATTTCGTTCGCAGCGGTCAGTGGCGAATATGGCATACGGCGTTTCTGCTGTGGGCTGCCGGGATGCGCGAACTGGATTGGGACAAGGCCTTTACCCAGGAGGGAGTCCTGCAACTGCGCCTTTATTCCGGCGATGCGCCCCTTGTGCAGAAGGCCATCGGGGCGGCCATCGTCCTGTTGATCCTGGTGGCGGTGATGCGGCTTCTGATCTGCGACATGCCCGGTTTCCTGCGTCGTCTGCGCTTGCTGCGCGCAAATGAATGGTTGGTGGTCCTGGTGGTAAGCCTTCTGTTCGTCGCCAAGACCATCGACGGGCTGGGACGCAAGCTGGCGCCTTTCGGCATCGAGGTCACGGAGTGGGCCAGCGGGTTTGCCGGGCGCGCCGAAGAATCGATGGAGCTGTTCGCCGCAATCCTGATCCTGCAGGTGGTGGCCCTTTATGCCGGGCGCGAGGCCCCGCAAGAGACCCGGCGCGAGGCCAGGGCGTCACCTGGCAGGCAGGATGGATTCCATCAGCTTGCCTCGCCGCAGCGGTCCGGATAGGCAAGACGGATGATCCCCGAATCCGACGTGACCTTTGCCGGCAGTTTTCTGGACCGTGCCGACCGTCTGCGCGGGGACGCGGACTGGTTGTCGGCGCGGCTGGCCGATCCGGGCAGCATGGTGCTGCCATTCTGGCGCGGCAAGCCGCTGTTCGACCTGACCGCATCGGGGCCCCGTCTGGCGTGGCTGTCGGCGACCGAGGATCTGGTCGTGGACTGTCCCGAACCCACGGTCTTCATGGGGCTGGACGATGCAGGGGTCGCGCATTTCGCGGCCGATGTATCCTATCTGGCCCCGCCTGACGAACATCCCGCCCAGTTCATCGACGACCAGACGCTGGATCTGTCCCAGACGCGGAAATTCATCGAACTGCGCGCCATCATGGCCGATATCGACCATCGCGATGCGGGTATCGCGGCGGCGGCCAAGGGCATTTTCGAATGGCGGCTGACGCACGGATTCTGCGCCAATTGCGGGCATCGCAATCGGGCCAGCCATGCCGGCTGGCGGTTCGAATGCCCGTCCTGCGGGCGGCAGCATTTCCCGCGCACCGATCCGGTCGTCATCATGCTGGTGCTGGACGGCGACCGGGTGCTGCTGGGTCGGCAGTCGGGCTGGCCCGAGGGAATGTATTCGCTGCTGGCGGGGTTCATGGAGCCGGGCGAGACCGTGGAAGAGGCCGTCCGCCGCGAGGTTCTGGAAGAGGCCGGGATCGTGGTGGACGAGGTGCGCTATGTCACCTCGCAGCCGTGGCCGTTTCCGGCATCGCTGATGATCGGTTGCGCAGGGCGCGCGGTGACCACGGCGATCACGCGCGATCCACATGAGCTGGAGGATGCGATCTGGGTGCCGAAATCCGAGATCGCCGAGGCGCTGGAAGGCCGCCACGACCGGATCGCCCCGGCGCGCAAGGGGGCCGTGGCGCAGGTGATCCTGCGGGCCTGGGTGCGGGGGCAGATCGAGGGGATCTAGGCGGCCCTACTCTGTCGCGCCGGGATCGGCCGCGGTGCAGCTTTGCCCATCGCCGTCGGTTCCGCCCTCGGCCATCGCATCGCGCAGCGTGGCCTGATCGCCCTTGGTCCACCATTCGTACTGACCCGACACATAGCGCGCGCCGGATCCGGAAATGACGTTGACGAAGACGCGCTGCTGGCCATCGACCGGCAGCAGGGCAAGGTTGTTCGGCTGGGCGTTGATGTATTGAACCGGGAACGGTTCGCCGCCATCGCAGGAAAACTGTGCCGAGATCACTTGCGCGTCGGGGCCGAAGGGGATCGACAGGTTGATGTCGGCTGCGGCGGGCGTCGCCAGCGTCAGAAGGGAAAGGGCAAGGCGGATCATGGCATCGGTCCAATCTTGTGCTGTTTCCCCGATGCTGACCGCGTGGGCGGCCTTGCGCAAGGACTGATCGCGGTCAGACTGCTGCGTGGCGGGCGGCGGCGCCGCGCAGGATCGTATCGACATGCGCGGACAGGGGCAGGGCGCCCGAAAGGACGTGATCGACCGGCCACCATGCGGCCTCCAGCGCGTCATCGGCTGCCACCGGTTCGCCCGAGACATAATCGCACAGGACCGCGGCCAGCAGGAAATGGAACTGCAACACACCCGCCGGATCGCGCTGGATCAGATCCACGTTGTCCAGATAGCGGTGCGGCGTGGCGATCACGCCGGTTTCCTCGGCCAGTTCGCGGGCGGCGGCGTCAAGCGCGGTCTCGCCCGGATCGACATGGCCGCCCGGAAAGCCCCACAGCCCGGCGTCGGGCGGATTGCGACGGCGCGCCAGCAGCACCCGGCCGCCACGCAGCGTCACGGCCAGCGCGGCGAGGCGGGGGAAATGGGTCATCGCCCGCGTTCCGTCACCGACGGCGGTCGCGGCGCGAACTCATCGGCTGGAAGGCGACGCCGACATGGGCCTCGCAATAGGGCTTGCCGGGCTGGCTGGGCAGGCCGCAGAACCAGAACTTGTCGGTGGCCGGATCGCCGATCGGCCATTTGCAGGTCCGTTCGGTCAGTTCCATCAGGGTCAGCTTGCGGGCCTTCTTCTCGACCTCGCGGACCGAGGCCAGGGCTTCGGGGCTGATCTCGTTGGCCGAGGGTTGCGGCGGCAGGGGCTGACCGGCCGGCACGATCTGGCGGCGCGGCGACGGCGTGAAGGCGGCCTGAGTCGCGGGCTCTTCGGGCTCCGCCTCGGCGATGGCGGGGCCAGGATCGGCCAGCGGCTCGGCGCGCGTCGCGGTGGCGGCGGGCGCGGGCTTGCGCTCGACCTTCTTCTCGGGTTCGGGGGCGGGCGTCGCCGCCGCGGGCGCGGCCTCGGCCTCGTCGCTGCGGTTCGACAGGCCCAGGCGATGCACCTTGCCGATCACCGCGTTGCGGGTCACGCCGCCCAGTTCCTTGGCGATCGCGCTGGCCGACTGGCCCTCGCCCCACATGCGCTTCAGCGTGTCGACACGTTCATCCGTCCAGGACATGGCTGCCTTTCCGGGCGGGTCCGGGCCCGCCGCCATCTTGAAACCTGCGATTGACCCCGTCAGAAACGGGATGCCGAGATTTAGCCCCCGGGACGCAGGAATTCAAGGACCGCGCGCATGGACAATATCAGGATCACCGATCGCCCCGCCATGGGCGTGCGCCGCTTTGGCAGCGTCAACTGGCTGGGCCTGCGCACATTGGCCACCCGCGAGGTGATGCGGTTCATGGCGGTGTGGCAGCAGACGATCTTTGCGCCGCTGATGACGGCGGCGCTGTTCGTGCTGGTCTTTGCGCTGGCGCTGGGGCGCGGTCGGGGCGAGATCATGGGTCTGCCCTATCTGCAGTTCCTGGGGCCGGGCATCCTGATGATGACGGTGATCCAGAATTCCTTCGCCAACACCTCGAGTTCGATCACCTCGGCCAAGGTGCAGGGAAACATCGTCGATACGCTGATGCCGCCCCTGTCAGCGGCCGAGTTGCTGGCCGGATATCTCAGCGGGTCGGTCGCGCGGGCGGGGCTGGTCGCGGTGGTGATCGGCACCGGCATGGTGATCGTGACGGGCGCGGGCATCGCGCATCCGCTGTGGGCCATCGCCTTCGTGCTGATGGCCGCGCTGCTGCTGGGCGGGCTGGGGATCCTTGCCGGCATCATGGCGCAGAAATTCGACCAGATGGCGGCGATCACGAATTTCGTCATCACGCCGCTGTCGTTCCTGTCGGGCACCTTCTATTCGGTTCAGACCCTGCCCGAGCCGTTCCGCACGCTGTCGCACTGGAATCCGATCTTCTACCTGATCGACGGTGCGCGGTTCGGCGTGACCGGGGTCAGCGATGCGCCGCCGCTGCGCGGGCTGATCATCTGCGCGCTGGTCGTGGCGGCGATCCTGGCGGTCGGCTGGCGCTGGCTGAATTCGGGATACCGCATGAAACCGTGATTGCGCGACGCGCAAATCGGCGCTATGGGCTTTGCCATGATCGCATGGACCGCCATACACGCCCGTCCCCGACGTTGACGCCCGGCCTTGCCGGGATACAGTCACCGTCCGATCACGCCTGCCATCAGAATCTGTCATGCCATCCGGGGAACCCGCCATGATGTCGCACGTCCTGCCGACCTATAACCGCGCGCCGATCTCTTTCGAAAAGGGCGAAGGCGCCTGGGCCATCGCCACGGACGGCACCCGATACCTGGATCTGGGGTCGGGGATCGCGGTCAATGTGCTGGGTCATGCGAACCCGGATCTGGTCGCGGCGCTGACCGAACAGGCGGGGCGGATCTGGCATGTGTCGAACCTGTACCAGATACCGCAGCAGGAAAGGCTGGCCGATCTGCTGGTGGACAAGACCTTCGCAGACACGGTCTTCTTCACCAATTCCGGCACCGAGGCGGCCGAGCTGGCGATCAAGATGGTCCGCAAATACTGGGACCATGCCGGTGACCCGGACCGCATCGAGATCCTGACCTTCGAAGGGGCGTTTCATGGCCGGTCGACCGGCGCCATCGCGGCGGCTGCGTCGGACAAGATGGTCAAGGGATTTGGTCCGCTGATGCCCGGCTTCCGGCAATTGCCGTGGGGCGACATGGAGGCGCTGAAACAGGCGATCACCAAGACCACCGCCGCCGTCATGTTGGAGCCGGTGCAGGGCGAGGGGGGAATCCGTCCGATCGCCGATGAAGACCTGCGTCAGATCCGCGCGCTGTGCGACAGCGCCGGTGCGCTGCTGGTACTGGACGAGGTGCAATGCGGCGTGGGCCGGACCGGCCGGCTGTTTGCGCATGAATATGCCGGGATCGTCCCCGACATCATGATGGTCGCCAAGGGCATCGGCGGCGGTTTCCCCCTGGGGGCGGTGCTGGCGACCGAAAACGCGGCAAAGGCGATGGTCGCGGGCACCCACGGATCGACCTATGGCGGCAACCCGCTGGCCTGCGCGGTGGGCGCGCGGGTCATGGAGATCGTCGCGGACGATGCGTTCCTGGCCGAGGTGAACCGCAAGGCCGCGCTGTTCCGCCAGAAGCTGGAGGGGCTGGTTGCGGCCCATCCCGACGTGTTCGAGGGCGTGCGCGGACAGGGGCTGATGCTGGGCCTGAAATGCAAGGCGGCGCCCGCCGATCTGGTCAAGGCGGGCTATGCGCAGGAAATCCTGACCGTGCCCGCCGCCGACAGCACCTTGCGGCTGTTGCCGCCGCTGAATATCGGCGACGACGAAATCGCCGAGGCGGTGGAACGGCTTGACCGGGCTGCCGCAAGCCTGAATGGCTGACTTCAGCTTCCGGCCCGTCACCCGTCAGGATCTGCCGATGCTGGCGGGCTGGCTGGCGCAGCCAGAGGTTGCGGCCTGGTGGCGGGTCCCCGATCACCAGATCCGGCTGATCCGCGAGGATCTGGGCCATCTGGTCATGCGGCAGGTGATCGCCTGCCGCGCCGATGTGCCGCTGGGCTATGCCCAGTATTATCCGGCGCGACACTGGCCCGCGCCGCATTTCGCCGATCTGCCCGAAGACAGCATCGCCATTGACGTCTTCGGTGCGCCTGCGGGACGCGGGCAGGGCGGGGCATGGTTGCGGGAATTGGGCGATCTGCTGCTGCGCGAGGCCTCGACGCTGGCAATCGACCCGGCGTCCGACAATCACAGGGCGATCCGCGCCTATGAAAAGGCCGGGTTTGCGGGCGATCTGGTCCGCACGGATTCCGAAGGCCAGCCCGTTCGGGTGATGACGCGCCGACGATAACCCGTCTTCCTTGCCCCGATACGCTGGGGACCCGCGCGGAACGCGCGACGGGGGCAGCGCCCCCTTGACCCGCCCGCCACAAGCGGGCTTGCTGCAGAAAATCGCCGAAAGACATCAAGATGAAACATTTTCTGGACATCCACACCACCGCCAAGGACGACCTGAGGTCGATCATCGACCAGGCGCAGGCCATGAAGACGGCGCGCAACAATCGCCCCAAGGGCACGCCGGACGACGACCTGCCGCTGGCCGGGCGCATGGTCGCGCTGATCTTCGAGAAGCCCTCGACCCGCACCCGTGTCAGCTTTGACGTGGGCGTGCGCCAGATGGGCGGGCAGACGATGGTGCTGTCGGGGTCCGAGATGCAGTTGGGTCATGGCGAGACCATCGCCGATACCGCCCGTGTGCTGTCGCGCTATGTCGACCTGATCATGATCCGCACCTTCGAAGAGGCCACCCTGCAGGAGATGGCGGAATATGCCGATGTGCCGGTCATCAACGGGCTGACGAACCGCACCCATCCCTGCCAGATCATGGCCGATGTGATGACCTTCGAGGAGCATCGCGGCCCGATCGGCGGCCGCAAGGTGGTCTGGGTGGGCGACGGCAACAATGTCTGCGCCAGCGTGATTCACGCGGCGGGCCAGTTCGGCTTTGACTTCACCTTCACCGGCCCGCCGCCGCTGGACCCGGAACGCGAGGCGCTGGAATTCGCCCGCGCGCAGGGTGTCGGCGTGACGATCGAGCGCGATCCCGCACGCGCCGTGGAAGGGGCGGATCTGGTCTTCGCCGATACCTGGGTCAGCATGCATGATCCGCAATCGGCCAAGGAACGCCGGCACAACCAGCTGCGCGGCTACCAGGTGAACGAGGCGCTGATGGCCCGCGCCAAGCCCGATTCGCTGTTCATGCATTGTCTGCCCGCCCATCGCGAGGACGAGGTCACAAGTGCCGTGATGGACGGCCCGCATTCGGTGATCTGGGACGAGGCCGAGAACCGGCTGCATGCCCAGAAGGCGGTCATGCGCTGGTGCCTTGGGGTCTGATCCGCGACCGTTCCTTGATGCGCCCGCCGGTCCTGTCCGGCGGGTTATTCGGTCCGCGCGCCGCGTCACCAAAGCTTTGCGGCACTGTCGCCTGATCGTCACGCAGCTTGCCTAAGCGGATGGGGACCGGCCTGCGCATGACGTGGGCCGCGCCCAGCATCCAGCCAGGAGAGCGCCATGAAAGACGATCAGCCTTCCCGCCATGTGTTCCGGACCAGCCAGCTGGAACAGGCCGACGGACCCGGCCTGAACCCCACCAAGACCCCGACCATGGGCGAGATCATCGCCGCCCGCTTCTCGCGCCGCGGTTTCCTGCGCGGATCGATGGCATCGGTCGCGATCTCGGCCACGGTCAGCCCGATGGCGATCCTTGCGGCCGGCGACGCCCATGCACAGGGCGCCGTCGAAGGATCGGTGTTCGATTTCCCCGAGGTTCAGGCCGGTGTCGATGCCGATCATCACGTCGCCGAAGGCTATGACGCCGATGTGCTGCTGCGCTGGGGCGACAAGGTCTTTGCCGATGCGCCCGAATTCGACCCGACGAACCAGTCCGAGGCCGCGCAGGAACGCCAGTTCGGCTATAACAACGACTTCGTGGGCTTCATCCCGCTGGAGGGTGCCGACGATCACGGCCTGCTGGTCGTGAACCACGAATACACCAACGAACACCTGATGTTCCCGGGCATCGTCACCATCGAGGGCGACGAGATCGTCGTGGCCGAGGCAACCGAGGATCGCGTCAATATCGAGATGGCGGCCCATGGCGGCACGGTCATCGAGATCCGCAAGGTGGACGGCAAGTGGCAGCCTGTTCTGGACGGCGCGATGAACCGTCGCATCACCGCCAAGACGCCGATGCAGATCACCGGACCCGCCGCGGGCCACGCACGTCTGCAGACAAGTGCCGACCCGACCGGCACGGAGGTGCTGGGCACCATCAACAACTGCGCCGGCGGTGTGACCCCGTGGGGCACCTACATCATGGCCGAGGAAAACTTCCACGGCTACTTCACCGGCGAACTGCCGGCCGATCATGCCGAAGCCGCCAATTACGAGCGCGTCGGCGTTCCCGGCGGCAGCTATGACTGGGGCAGGTTCCACGACCGCTTCGACCTGTCCAAGGAACCCAACGAGCCGAACCGCTTCGGCTGGGTCGTCGAGGTGGATGTGAACGACCCCGAATCGACCCCGAAAAAGCGCACCGCCCTTGGCCGCTTCAAGCATGAAGGTGCCGAAAGCGCGCTGGCCAAGGATGGTCGCGTGGTCTTCTATCTGGGTGACGACGAGCGTTTCGACTATGTCTATAAATTCGTGACCGCGGGCACCTATAACCCCGATGACCGCGCCGCGAACATGGACCTGCTGGACGAGGGCACGCTGTATGTCGCGCGCTTCGACGAAGGCGGCAATGTCGAATGGCTGCCGCTGGTTCACGGCGAAGGCCCGCTGACTGCCGAGAACGGCTTTGAAAGCCAAGCCGACGTGCTGATCGAGACGCGCCGCGCCGCCGACCTGCTGGAAGCGACGCCGATGGACCGGCCCGAGGATATCCAGCCGAACCCCGAGACCGGCCGGGCCTATGTCATGCTGACCAACAACACCAAGCGCGAAGAGGCAAACGCCGCCAACCCGCGCGTGGAGAACGCATTCGGCCACATCATCGAGATCAGCGAGGATGGCGGCGATCTGGCGGCCCTGACCGGCAAGTGGGAAATCCTGGTCCAGTGCGGCGACCCCTCGATCGCCGAGGTGGGCGCGACCTTCTCGACCGAGACGACCGCGAATGGCTGGTTCGGAATGCCGGACAACTGCGCCGTGGACAGCGACGGGCGGCTGTGGGTGTCGACTGACGGCAATTCGCCGTCGGATACCGGTCGCACGGACGGGCTGTGGGCGATGGATACCGAAGGCGCCGCACGCGGCACCTCGCGGCTGTTCTATCGCGTGCCGGTCGGCGCCGAGATGTGCGGCCCGTGCCCGACGCCGGATCTGACGACCTTCTTCGTGGCGGTGCAGCATCCGGCCGATGGCGGCGATGACTGGGAAGGCTTTGGTCGTCCGTCCTATTACGAGGATCTGTCGACCCGCTGGCCCGATTTCGACGATGCGATGCCGGTTCGTCCGTCGGTCGTGGCGATCACCAAGCAGGGCGGCGGCAAGATCGGCTGATCCTGCCCGCTGTCACAAGGACGGGCGGCCGATGGCCGCCCGACGCGATACGAAAACCCCGCGCGGTGGCGCGGGGTTTGGTGTTTCTGCCCCGATGCCCGTCGGTCAGCCGCGGATCAGCGCCACGACATCGCTGCCGATCCTTTGCAGGGCGGCGTCGCGGGTGGCGAAGTCCGCGTCCATGTCGGACAGGAAGATCGTCACGATCCATGGCGCAGCATCATCGGGATTGATGACGGCCACGATGTCGCGGTTGTGGCTGCCGCTACCCGATTTGTCGAGGATCCGCCAGCCGGCGCGGGCGTCGCGGCGCAGAAGCTTGCCCGTCACGCCGCCATGGCGCATCCATTCGGCCAACTGATTGCGCGAGGCCGGGGACAGTGCATCGCCAAGCAGCATCCTGCGCAGCGATTCCGCGAAGGCCGCCGGGGTCGTCGTGTCGCGTGGATCGCCCGGCGCAAAGCTGTTCAGTGCGGGTTCGTACCTGTCCAGACGGCTGACCGGATCGCCCAGGTCGCGGAAGAACCCGGTGACGGCCTGCGGTCCGCCCAGATGATCGATCAGAAGATTGGCCGCCGTATTGTCGCTTTGGTCGATCGCGGCGAGGCAAAGTTCCGCGATCGTCATGTCACCGCCCACATGTCTTTCCGCGACCGGTGCATAATCCACCAGGTCCGATTGCCGAATCGGCAGATCCTGGGACAGCGACAGGCTGCCGACATCGGCGCGGGCCAGAACGGCGCCGCAGATCGGCACCTTGACCGTGCTGTTCATCAGGAAGCGTTCGTCGTCGCGATGGGACCAGGTAAAATTTGACCCGGTATCGACAATGGCGATGCCGACGCGGCTGTCGAACTGGCTTTCGATCTGCGCGACAGTGGCGGCAAGTGTTTCAACGGGTGTTTCGGCCAGCGAGGCGCCGGCCAGAGACAGGCCGAGGGCGAGCCCTGCCGCCATCTGCGACAAGGAATAGGCGGTCAACCGCATGGTGATTTCCTTCATGCTTTGCGCCGGTGGGCGCGGATCAGGACATGAGTTCATGTCATGGGACTTTTCTATTTCGGCTTGCAGAAGCGGCGCAAACGACAAATCTTATGGTCTGTCATTAGGTGAGGTAATTGCATGGACCGTCCCGATCTGCCGCTGAACGCGCTGCGCGTGTTCGAGGTCGCGATGCGTCAAGGCAGTTTCACCAAGGCCGCGACCGAACTGCGCGTGACCCAGGCTGCCGTCAGCCATCAGATCGCCCGGCTGGAGGATCTGATTGGGGCAAAGCTGTTTCTGCGCACCTCGCGCGGACTGGCACCGACCGATGAGGGGCGCCTGCTGTTTCCGGCGCTGGAGCAGGGTTTCGATGCGATGTCACGGGCGATCGAGCGTCTGAACGCCCGGCGCGACATCGAGGTGCTGCAGGTTGGCGTGAACACGACCTTTGCGCTTGGCTGGCTGATGCCCCGGCTTGACGCGTTTCGGCGCGCGCATCCCCGGATTGATCTGCGCATCGCGACCAACAACAACCGGGTCGAGATCCTGCGCGAGGGGCTGGACATGGCGATCCGGTTCGGCACCGGCGGATGGACCGGGCACGAGGTGGTGCCGCTGATCGAGGCCCCGTTGTCACCGCTCTGTGCGCCGGGCCTGGCGCGGCAGTTGCTGGATCCGGCCGATCTGGCGCAGGTGACCCTGTTGCGCAGCTATCGCAGCGCGGAATGGCCCGATTGGTTTGACGCCGCGGGCGTTGCCTGTCCGGCGGTGCAGGGGCCGGTTCTTGACAGTTCGGTGGCGCTTGCCGAACTGGCGGCATCCGGCGCGGGTGCGGCGCTGCTGCCGGTGGCCATGTTCGAAAGATACATCGCCCAAGGGCGGCTGACGCAGCCGTTCGGCCTCAGCGCCTCGGCCGGGCGCTATTATCTGGCATGGCCATCGGATCGTCGGGCGACCCCGGCCATGACCGCGTTCCTGCATTGGCTTGTCGGCGCGAGCGCCCGGGACAGCCTGCCCGGCGGATGAAGAAAAGGCCGCGCAGGCGCGGCCTTTTCGCAGGTCTTGCGCTGCCGATCAGCCGATGGCCGCGGCGCGCACTTCGTCGTCGATGGCCTCCAGATACTGCGCGAAATTGTCGCTGAACATCTGGACCAGCTTTTGCGCCTGCCGATCATAGGCCTGACGGTCGGCCCATGTCTGGCGCGGGTCCAGCAGCACGTCCGACACGCCCGGCACCGACACCGGCACCTCGAACCCGAAATTCGCATCCTTGCGGAATTCGACATCGTTCAGGCTGCCGTCCAGCGCGGCTGACAACAGCGCGCGGGTGGCGCGGATCGGCATGCGCGAGCCTTCGCCGAACGCGCCGCCGGTCCAGCCGGTGTTCACCAGCCAGCAGCTTGCGCCGTACTGGGCGATCTTGTCGGCCAGAAGCTTGCCATAGACCTCGGGGCGGCGCGGCATGAAGGGCGCGCCGAAACAGGTCGAGAAGGTCGGGACAGGTTCGGTCACGCCGACCTCGGTGCCCGGAGTCTTCGAGGTGAAGCCCGACAGGAAGTGATACATGGCCTGCGCCGGCGTCAGGCGCGCGATCGGCGGCAGCACGCCATAGGCATCGCAGGTCAGCATGATCACGTTCTTGGGATGCCCGCCAAGGCTGGTTTCCGACGCGTTCGAGATCGCGTCCAGCGGATAGGCGCAGCGCATGTTGTCGGTGATCGAGTTGTCCTCGAAGTCCAGCTCCAGCGTGTCGGGATCAAAGACCATGTTTTCGATCACGGTGCCAAAGCGCGAGCAGGTCGCGTGGATTTCAGGCTCTGCCTCGGCCGACAGGTTGATGGTCTTCGCATAGCAGCCACCTTCGAAGTTGAAGATGCCGTTATCCGACCAGCCATGTTCGTCATCGCCGATCAGCACGCGGCTTGGATCGGCCGACAGCGTCGTCTTGCCGGTGCCCGACAGGCCGAAGAAGATCGCGCTGTCGTCGGGATCGCCCGGCGCGTGGTTGGCGCTGCAATGCATGGGCATGATGCCCTTGCCCGGCAGGATGTAGTTCAGAAGCGTGAAGACCGATTTCTTGTTCTCGCCCGCATAGGCGGTGCCGCCGATCAGGATCAGCTTCTTCTGGAAGTTCAGGGCGATCACGGTTTCGCTGCGGCAGCCATGGCGCGCGGGGTCGGCCTTGAAGCCTGGGCAGTTGATGATCGTGAACTCGGGGCTGAAGGTCGCCAGTTCCTCGGCCTCGGGGCGGCGCAGCAGGTGACGGATGAACAGGCCGTGCCATGCCAGTTCCGTGACAACGCGGACATCCAGCCGTTCCTGGGGATCGGCGCCGCCGAACAGATCCTGCACGAAGTAGTCGCGGCCCTTCATGTGCGCCAGCATGTCCTGATGCAGCAGGTCGAAGGCGTCGGGGGCCATCGGCTTGTTGTTGTCCCACCAGATCGTGTCTTCGACATCGGGGGTGCGGACCACGAACTTGTCCTTGGGCGACCGGCCGGTATGGGCGCCCGTCGTCACCAGAAAGGCGCCGCCAAGGCCAATCCGACCTTCGTCGCGGGCGACCGCTTCGGTCATCAAAGCGGGTTCCAGCAGGTTGTAATAAACCCGGCCGAGGCCCTCGATACCCTGATCTTCCAGTCGGCAGTTCGGGTTTACGCGCGTGTTCATGTCTGTAACGCTCCTGACTTCATGCTCGCCTGCGACAGTTCCATGACGCAGTATGCGCGGCCTATAGCATGCGCGGGAGTTGAAAAAAGACGGGCGCGCTAACGGTTAGCGCAAACGTAAAATGTTATCGCCAACAGGGGTCGTTCGGCGGCGTTTCGGACGCAAAATTAACCAATTCCGGCAATGATCGGGAAGGAAAGGTGATTCGCATGGTGCAGCTTCATGCCACGACAATCGCGGTCGACGGGCGCGGTCTGCTGATCCTGGGTCCGTCGGGGGCAGGAAAATCATGTCTCGCGTTGCAGATGATGGCGGCCGGCGCGGCGCTTGTGGCCGATGACCGGACCGATGTGACCCGCGATGGCGCGGCGCTGATCGCCAGTTGCCCCGCGCCGCTGCGCGGACGCATCGAGGCGCGGGGCGTGGGCATTCTTGCGGCGTCGGATCACGGCCCCGTCCAACTGGCCGCGATTGCCGATCTGGGCCGGTCCGAGGCGGATCGGCTGCCGAAATCGCAAGAACATGACCTTTTGGGTATCGCCTTGCCACTTGTCCTCGGGCCGTATCGCCCGCATCTTTATGCTGCGTTGCGGCAGTTGCTGGTGGCCGGGCGCGTGGCATGAAAGGTAGTGACACGGGAATGGAGGATCGGTGCGGCATGGCGCATGAGGTCGCGACGTCGGACGACACGCAGACCGGCGCACAGCAGGCACAAAGGGTTGTGCTGGTGACCGGGCCATCGGGTGCCGGGCGGTCGACCGCGATCAACGTGCTTGAGGATCTTGGCTTCGAGGCGATAGACAACCTGCCGCTGTCGCTGATCCCGCGGCTGCTGGACGGTCCGGGCCGTCCCACGCCGCTGGCCCTTGGGCTGGATGTGCGCAACCGCGACTTTTCTGCGGCGAATGTGATCGAGATGATCGACCGGCTGACCCGCAATCCGGACTATGCGCCCGAAGTGCTGTTTCTGGATTGCGCGCTGGATGTGCTGGTGCGCCGCTACAACGAAACGCGTCGCCGCCATCCGCTGGCGCCCGACGGATCGCCCCTGTCCGGGATCACGAACGAGCTGGATCTGCTGGGACCGATCAGGTCGCGCGCCGATGTGCTGGTCGATACAAGCGAGCTGTCCCCGCACGACCTCAAGGCGGAACTGACCCGCTGGTTCGACATCCGTCCCGATCACGGGCTCAGCGTGTCGCTGCATTCCTTCAGCTACAAGCGCGGGGTGCCGCGCGGCGTCGATCTGATGTTCGACTGCCGGTGCCTGAGCAATCCGCATTGGGAAGCCGGGCTGCGCCAGATGAACGGTCAGGATCCCGAGGTTCAGGACTTTGTCGCCGCCGATCCCCGATTCGCGGAATTCTTCGGACGTATCCGCGATCTGATCCTGTTTCTGCTGCCCGCGCATCTGGAAGAGGGCAAATCGCACCTGTCGATCGGCTTTGGGTGTACCGGAGGGCAACACCGTTCCGTCACTTTGGCGGAGAAGATGTCGGTCGCGCTTGCAGATGCCGGGTGGCCGGTGTCAATAAGGCATCGTGAACTGGAGCGTCGAATGCCGATGCAACTGTCCTTCGGGGGCAGGGGGACGGCACAGACGCAGCATTCGTCCGAGCGTGACCGCGATGATCGCGGCGCGCCGGCTTCTGGACTTGGTGGGGCGCGTTGATCGGAATTGTCATCGTAGCGCATGGTGGACTGGCGCGGGAATATCGTTCGGCGGTAGAGCATGTGGTCGGGCCGCAGGCCGGAATCGCTGCTGTCGCGATCGAGGATGACCATGATCGTGCCGCCAAGACCTCTGAAATTCGGGCCGCCGCCGATGCCGTCGATCTTGGCGATGGGGTCGTCGTGGTGACGGATCTGTTCGGCGGATCGCCATCCAACCTGTCGCTGCCGGCCTGCGCCTTCCGGGACCGGACCATTCTTTACGGGGCCAATCTGCCGATGCTGGTGAAGCTGGCGAAATCGCGCCATCTTCCCGTGGCCGACGCCGTGGCCTTCGCCAAGGAAGCCGGGCGAAAATACATCAATTCCTACAACGTTCCGCCCGAAACCGTCCTGGACATGGGAACGCCCGCCAGATGAGCCAGACCGTCACGCGTGAACTGGCAATCATCAACGAAAAGGGCCTGCACGCGCGGGCCAGCGCCAAGTTCGTCGATGTCGTCGAACGCTTCGATGCGCAGGCCGAGGTCGCGAAGGACGGGATGAGCGTGTCGGGCGATTCGATCATGGGATTGCTGATGCTGACCGCGCCGCGCGGCTCGACCGTCACCGTCACCGTCTCGGGCCCCGAGGCCGAGGCATTGGCCGATGCGCTGGAGGCGCTGGTCGGCGATTATTTCGGCGAAGGCATGTAAGGCCGCCGATTTGTCCGAACGCAGATCCTATCATCACGGCAATCTTCGGCAGGCCCTGGTCGAGGCGACGGCCGCGTTGATCGAAGAACTGGGGCCGCAGGCCTTCACGCTGGCCGAGGCCGCGCGCCGCGCGGGCGTTTCGGCGGCTGCGCCCTATCGGCATTTCAAGGGACGCGAGGATCTGATCGAAGAGGTCGCGCGGCAGGGTTTTCTGGATTTCGCCGCACGGCTGGAAGCGGCGTTCGATGCCGGGCGCCCGCGCGCGCTGACGGCGTTTCTGCGGATGGGGCAGGCCTATCTGGATTTCGCCCGGCAGCGCCCCGGATATTACATGGCGATGTTCGAATCCGGCATTTCCATCGCCGGAAACGCAGATCTGGCGCTGGCATCCGAGCGCGCCCAGGGCATGTTGCTGAAAGCAGCCGAGGCACTGGCGCAGCGTCTGCCGCCCGAACGGCGGCCACCCCCGCGCATGGTCGCCAACCATGTCTGGGCGCTGAGCCACGGTGTGGTCGAACTGTTCTCGCGCGGAAAACCCGGCGGACGGACCCCGGTCGAGCCGTCCGAAATGCTGGAAAGCGGCGTGATCATCTATCTGCGCGGGCTGGGGTTGATCGGCGATTGAAAAATATCTGCGCGACACTTGACGCGGGCTTGTGGACACCCATCTATGTAAATGTGATTAACATTAACATGGAGGGATCACACAGATGCACAGCGCATCGTATCAGATGTCGGCCTACCCGCTGAACGCCTCGCGCGGTCCGGGGCCGTTGGGCCGCGCCCGTGACTGGCTGGACGAACGCGGCAAGGCCGCATGGATCGTGGCGATGATCCTTGGTTTCGTGCTGTTCTGGCCGGTCGGTCTAGCCATCCTTGCCTATATGATCTGGAGCAAACGCATGTTCGGATGCAGCAAACGCAGCCACGCGCCGCGCTATCACGCCGCGCCCACTGGAAACTCGGCCTTCGATGCCTATCGCGACGAGACGCTGAAGCGCCTGGAAGATGAACACCGCGAGTTCATCGACTTCCTGCAGAAGCTGCGCGAGGCCAAGGACAAGGCAGAGTTCGATCAGTTCATGGAACAGCGCGGCGACAAGCCCGCCAACTGATCCACTGGTCAAGCCGAAGACGCGGGGGCCGGGAAACCGGCCCCCTCGAATGTTTACCTGCGCGGAATGTGGTTAGTCGCCGCGTGGAAAGCGCTGGTTTTCCTCAAGCACGTTCAGGTCCATGTGGTTGCGCATGTATCGTTCGGACGCCTTCATCAGCGGTTGATAGTCCCACGGATAATAGGATCCGTTGCGCAACGCCTCGTAGACGATCCACCGCCGCGCCTGGCTTTGGCGCACCTCGGCGTCATAGCCGTCCAGATCCCAGCGCTGATCCGCCATCCCGCGCATCCGGCCAAGCGTTTCCGCATGGGCGGGATCGTCGGCCAGATTGTGGCGTTCAAGGGGATCGGCCTGCAGGTCGAACAGCATCTCTGGGTCGGCTTTGCAGGCGACGTATTTCCAGCGTCCGTCCCGCAATCCCACCAGAGGCGCGATACTGCCTTCGGCGGCGTATTCGATCGCGACGGGGCCATGATTTGCGCCGCCATCGGCCAGCGATTCACCGTCGGTCCAGGGCGCGATATCCGAGATCGGGATGCCTGCAAGATCGCAGATCGTGGGCAACACGTCGATCGTGCTGACCGGCGTTTCGACCAGCCCTGCCTGCATCGTCGGTGCCGAGATCATCAGAGGCACCCGTGCCGAGCCCTCGAAGAAGCTCATCTTGAACCACAGCCCGCGTTCGCCCAGCATCTCGCCATGGTCCGAGAGGAACAGGATGATCGCCTCTTGCCCGGTGCTTTCAAACACGTCGAGGATCTCGCCGATCTTGTCGTCGACATAGCTGATATTGGCGAAATAGCCCTGCCTTGCCCGCCGGATATGGTCGTCGGTGATGTCGAAATTGCGCCAGTCGCTGGCATCCATCAGCCGCTTGGAATGCGGATCCTGCCGATCATAGGGAATAGCCTCGGGCGCGGCCAGTTCCGGCGCCCCCTCATACAGGTCCCAGTATTTGCGGCGGGCGACGAACGGGTCGTGCGGATGGGTGAAGCTGACGGTCAGACACCATGGGCGCGCGTCATTTCCGCGCGCCAGATCATACAGCTTGCGGCAGGCGTTATAGGCAACCTCGTCGTCATATTCCAACTGGTTGCTGATCTCTCCGACGCCCGCGCCGGTGACCGAGCCCAGATTGTGATACCACCAGTCGATCCGTTCGCCCGGCTTGCGATAATCGGGCGTCCAGCCGAAATCGGCAGGATAGATGTCTGTGGTCAGCCGTTCCTCAAACCCGTGCATCTGGTCGGGACCGACGAAATGCATCTTGCCCGACAGGCAGGTCTGATAGCCCGCCCGCCGCAGGTGATGGGCGTAGGTCGGGATGTCGGAACAGAATTCGGCCGCGTTGTCATAGACGCGCGTGCGGCGCGGCAACTGTCCGGACATGAAGCTGGCCCGTCCCGGCGCGCAAAGCGGGCTGCCGGTATAGCTGTTGGCAAACCGGGTCGAGCGTTCGGCCAGCCTGCGCAGGTTGGGCGTGTGCAGAAAATCGGCGGGGCCGTCGGGGAAAAGCACCCCCGACAGCTGATCCGCCATCAGAATCAGGATATTGGGTTTCACTTGCTTACCGCAGCCATGACAGCGTCGTTACCGGGTTGGCCGTCCAGCGTCGTCACGCCCTCAAGCCATGTTGCCGCGACCTCTGGGTGATCCGCGATCCAGCCCTTGGCCGCCTCTTTCGCGTCCATGCCTTCGTCAAGGATCTTGCCCATCAGGACGTTTTCCATCGACACGTCGAAAACAAGCTGACTGAACAGCTTGGCGGCGTTCGGGCAGGCCTCGACCCATTCCGTGCGCGCCAGGGTGTGGACCGTCGCACCGCCGTAATCCGGGCCAAAGCGTTCGTCGCCACCGGACAGATAGGTGATCTGCAGCGCCTCGTTCATCGGATGCGGCGCCCAGGCCAGGAACACGGTCGGCGTTCCGGCATTCGCGTTGCGGCCGACCTGCGCCAGCATCGCCTGTTCGCCGGATTCGACCAGCGTCCAGTCGCCAAGGCCGAACTCGTCCGCGTCGATCATCGCCTGGATCGACTGGTTCGCGGGCGCGCCGGGCTCGATCCCGTAGATCTTGCCGTCAAAGGCATCCTTCTGCGCGTCCAGATCCGCGAAATCCGCCACGCCGGCCTCGGCGCCCGGCGCGTTCACGGCAAGGGTGAACTTGGCCCCTTCCAGATTCTGGACCAGTTCCTGGATGGTGCCGGCCGCGTCCAGATCGTCGCGGAATTTCTGCTGCGCGGGCATCCAGTTGCCCAGGAACAGATCGGTGTCGCCGTTCTTCAGCGCCTCGTAGCCGACCGGAACCGAAAGTGTCGCGATCTCGGGCGTGTAGCCCAGGCCCTCCAGCAAGGTTGCGGCGACGCCGTTCGTGGCGGTGATGTCCGTCCAGCCCGGATCGGAATAGCGGACCGTGCCGCAAGTCGCAGCTTCGTCTGCCAGAACGGGCGCAGCCGTCGCCGTCAGCAGCAACGCAACGGTCGATATCTTCAGGGTGGTCATGGATTTCCCTTCCTGTCGGTTTTTTGATTGTTCCGCCAGTCAATGATGAATTGCTGCAGGCTTCGCGCCCAAAAACGACATTCAACGTGTCGGAACTGGCGTCTCTCCGCGATAGTCGTAGAAGCCGCGCCCGGTCTTGCGGCCCAGCCACCCGGCCTCGACGTATTTCGTCAGCAGAGGGCAGGGGCGATACTTGGTATCGGCCAGACCGTCATGAAGCACGTTCATGATCGCAAGGCATGTATCCAGTCCGATGAAATCGGCCAGTTCCAGCGGCCCCATCGGGTGATTGGCGCCCAGTTTCATCGATTCGTCGATCGACTTCACGTTTCCGACGCCTTCATACAGCGTATAGACCGCTTCGTTGATCATCGGCATCAGGATGCGGTTGACGATGAAGGCCGGAAAATCCTCGGCGCTGGCGGCGGTCTTGCCCAGTTTCCTGACCACCTCGTGCAGCAGCTCGAAGGTGGCCTGATCGGTCGCGATGCCGCGGATCAGTTCGACCAGCTGCATGACCGGAACCGGGTTCATGAAGTGGAAACCCATGAATTTCTCGGGCCGGTCGGTGCGGCTGGCAAGCCGCGTGATCGAAATCGACGAGGTGTTCGAAGTCAGGATCGTCTCGGGTTTCAGATGCGGCTGCAGATCCTCGAAGATCGCCTGCTTGACCGTTTCGCGTTCGGTGGCGGCCTCGATCACCAGGTCGGTCTTTCCCAGGTCGGACAGCCGCAGCGTGGTCGAGATCCGGCCCATCGCGGCCTTCTTGTCCTCGGCCGAGATCTTCTCGCGGCTGACCTGACGTTCCAGGTTCCTGTCGATCAGGCTCAGCGCCTTGTCCAGGGCGTCCTGGCTGACATCGGTCAGCAGGACATCGTACCCTGCCAGCGCGAAGACATGGGCGATGCCGTTGCCCATCTGACCCGCACCGATCACGCCAACCGATTGAATCGTCATGTCCCCACCTCTCTTGCTGACGCGGCGACGATAGGGGGCGCGGCCAGATGCTGCAATGCAAAACCGCCCCCGGCAGGGGGCGGTCGGCGGGGGGCAAGCCCCCGGTTCCCGCACTGAGCGACGGGAAGTTTTCTGGATCGAATGCCGCCTACAGCTTTTCGGTCAGTTCCGGCACTGTGGTGAACAGGTCGCCAACCAGGCCGTAATCGGCGATCTGGAAGATCGGCGCTTCCTCGTCCTTGTTGATGGCGACGATGACCTTGCTGTCCTTCATCCCGGCAAGGTGCTGGATCGCGCCCGAGATGCCGACGGCGACGTAAAGTTCCGGCGCCACGACCTTGCCGGTCTGGCCGACCTGCCAGTCGTTCGGGGCATAGCCCGAGTCGACCGCTGCGCGGGATGCGCCGACGGCGGCACCCAGCTTGTCGGCCAGCTTCTCGATGATCGCGAAATCGTCCTTGGACCCGACCCCGCGTCCACCCGACACGACACGTCCCGCCGAGGTCAGTTCAGGGCGGTCGCTTTCCGCAACCTCGTCGCCGACCCATTTCGACAGCGCCGGATCCTCGGCCGCCGAGATCGCCTCGACCGGCGCCGGGCCGCCTTCGCCCGCCGTGTCAAAGCTGGCGGTGCGGACGGTCATGACCTTCTTGGCGTCCTTCGACTTTACCGTCTGGATGGCGTTGCCGGCATAGACCGGGCGTTCAAAGGTTTCCGCGTCGATCACCGCCGACACGTCCGAAATCACCATCGCGTCCAGCAGCGCCGCGACGCGCGGCATGATGTTCTTGGCATCCGTCGTGGCCGGGGCTGCGATATGGTCGTAATCGCCCGCCAGGGACACCATCAGCGCGGCGGCCGGTTCGGCCAGCCGGTGGCCATACAGCGCATCCTCGGCAACCAGCACCTTGGCGACGCCGTCGATCTTGGCTGCTTCCTCGCCCGCCGCCTTGGCATGTGCGCCGGCGCACAGCACCGTCACGTCGCCCAGGGATTTCAGCGCACCCACGGCCTTGGACGTGGCATCGCGGTTCAGTTCGCCATTCGTGACTTCACCCAGCAGAAGAACAGCCATCACACGACCCCCGCTTCTTTCAGTTTCGACACCAGCTCGTCGACCGAGCCTACCTTGATCCCGGCCTTGCGGCCCTCGGGCTCGCGGGTCGAGACGATTTCAAGCCGGGGCGAGACATCGACGCCCAGATCGGCGGCGGTCTTTTCGTCCAGCGGCTTTTTCTTGGCCTTCATGATGTTGGGCAGCGAGGCGTAGCGCGGCTCGTTCAGGCGCAGGTCGGCGGTGACGATCGCCGGCAGCTTGACCTCGATGGTCTGCAGACCGCCGTCCACCTCGCGCGTGACCTTGGCGGTCTCGCCCTCGATCTCGACCTTGCTGGCGAAGGTCGCCTGGCTCCAGCCAAGCAGCGCCGCCAGCATCTGGCCGGTCGCGTTCATGTCGTTGTCGATCGCCTGCTTGCCGGCGATGACCAGCTTGGGCTGTTCCTCGTCGATCACGGCCTTCAGGATCTTGGCGACGGCCAAGGGTTCGATGTCCTGGTGCACGTCATCGGCAGCGATCACCAGGATCGCGCGGTCGGCGCCCATGGCCAGCGCGGTGCGCAGCGTTTCGGCCGCCTGCTTGACGCCGATGCTGACCGCGACGACTTCCTCGGCGACACCCTTTTCCTTCAGCCGGATCGCCTCTTCGACAGCGATCTCGTCGAAGGGGTTCATCGACATCTTCACATTCGCCAGATCGACACCGGATCCGTCCGCTTTCACACGGGCCTTCACGTTGTAGTCGATCACGCGCTTGACCGGCACGAGAACCTTCATGTGGCTGCTCTCCCTTGGTTGCGTCCTTTGTCGTGGCTTTGTTATCGGCAGGTTCTGCCCATTTACAGCAGAAAAACGTCGTCGGACGCCGCGTTTGCGGCGCAGGATTGCCGCGACGCAGCGTTGTGGGGCGCTAACGGCTGGCGCCGGGGACCCACAAGATGTCTTCGGTCCCGCCGCCATTGGCCTGACGGGCGGCGACGAAAAGCCAATCGCTGAGCCGGTTCAGATAGCGGATCGCGGCACCGTTGGCATCGCCGCCGGTCGCCAGTTCGGTCGCACGACGTTCGGCCCGGCGGGCGACGGTGCGCGACAGATGCAGATGCGCCGCCAGCACCGAGCCGCCGGGCAAAATGAAGCTGCGCAGCGGCTGCAGATCGGCATTCATCTCGTCGATCTCGGATTCCAGCCGTGTGACCTGTGAATCGACGATGCGCAGCACCGGATAGCCGGCCTGATCGTCCGCCTGCATGTTGGGACGTGCCAGATCGGCGCCCAGGTCGAACAGGTCGTTCTGGATCACCGCGATCCGGTCGGCCATGCGACCGCCCGCGTGCAGGCGGCACAGCCCCAGCGTGGCGTTCAGCTCGTCCACCGTGCCATAGGCCTCGACCCTCGGGTCATGCTTGGCCACGCGACTGCCGTCAGACAGCGCGGTATCGCCCTTGTCGCCGGTGCGGGTATAGATCTTGTTCAGGACCACCATCAGCCGGACCTCATCCACAGGAACAGAAGAATCAGCGCCACTGCCACCGCCTGCGCGATGATCCGCCAGCGCATCAGGCGATTTCCATGCTTGCGGTTGAATTCACCGCCCTTGGCAAAGCCGCCGATGCCGGTGACCAAGATCGCCAGCACCACCAGAACGGCCAGCACGACCAGATAGAACAGGGGCTTGTCTTGCATGGGCACCGCCTTTCGCGGCTGACCCTAGCTGCGGCGGGCGACCCAGTCCAGTGCGCGCGTGGACAGCAGCCTGCGGCCGACGCCCGACAGCCAGGTCGGGGCGGTGACGTAATAGCGGGGCGCCGGTCTTGTCGCGGTCAGCGCCCGCAGGATCCGGTCGCTGACCGCCGAGGGCGGCAATTCGAAGCGATCCTTGCCGGGCGGATGATACAGCCGTTTCAGCAGCGTGTCGCGATATTGCTGGGCGCGTGCGCTGTCCTGCCAGTTCACCCATCTTTCGAAATGCGGGATCGCGTTCACCCGGATGCGGCTGGCGATCGGTCCCGGCTCGATCATCACGACCTGCACCCCGGTGCCGTGCATCTCCAGGCGCAGCACGTCGGTCAGCCCCTCCATCGCGAACTTCGTGGCGACATAGGGACCGCGCCAGGGGATCCCGACCAGACCCAGGACCGAACTGATATTGACGATCCTGCCGCCATGTTCGCGGAAATGCGGGATCAGCCGCGCCGTCAGGTCATGCGTGCCGAAAAGATTGGCCTCGAAAATGGCGCGCAGCGCGTCGCGGGAAATATCCTCGACCGCGCCGGGCAGCGCAAAGGCCGCGTTGTTCACCAGCCCGTCCAGCCGTCCGCCGGACAATACCTGCCGGACCAGCCGGGCTGTGCTTTCCGGATCGGCAAGTTCCAGGTGATGGCATTCCATCCCTTCGGCGCGGCGGGCGGCGATGTCCGCTTCCTGACGGCAGGTCGCGACCACCTGCCATCCTTCGGCCTGCATCCGGCGCGCGGCATCCAGACCGATGCCCGACGAGCAGCCGGTGATCAGTACCCGTCCGGTCATGTCAGTTCGGCGCGTTGCTGGTCAGAAACTGGCCCGACATGTAGCCGATGCGTCCGCTTGTATCGCGGATATTGACCCAGGCGCCGTCGGTCGGCCCCAGCGCCTCGACCGCCGCCCCCTGACCAAGCGCACCGATCACCCGGTCCCCGGTCGAGGGGCCGGCGCGGAAATTCACGCTGTTGCCGGTGACGTAGAGAATCGGGCCTTGCGCGCCGGGCGGCGGTGCTGCGACTGCTTGCTGCTCCTGCCCTGCATATTCGGGCGAAGGCCGCAGCGCGGGTCCGGGAAATTGCTGGACCCGCTGGGGGGTCTGGGCCGCCACGCTGACAACTTCGGGCGCGGAGGAGGGCGCCTCGGCAGACGTGTTCCCGGCCGTGGGTGCGCCGCTGTTCGTCGCGGGGGGCGTGCGGCCTTCGGGGGGCGCGATCAGATCCCGCGCGCCAGCGTCCTGCGCGGCGGAGCGCGGCGTCGGGGACGCGGTCTGCTGTCTCTGCGCGCGCGGATCGCCCGCCCCATAGACCGACATGACGGCGTAAAGTGCGACCAGCGTCGCGGACATCAACACAAGAAGTCGTATCATTTTCGCTGCCGTCGTTCCCCTGATGGCCGACTGTGGCCTCTTTATCCGATCGCCCGGAACAACGCCATGCGGCTTGCCCCGTTCCGAAGGTGAAATTCCGGCTGGACCGGCATCGCCGCGCGGCCTATCCAATGCGGCATGTCCGACGATCTTCCTATCGACCCCGAACGGAACACGCAGTCCGAACCGCTAAGCCGCGCCATAGGCGAGCGATATCTGACCTATGCGCTGTCCACGATCATGAACCGCGCACTGCCTGATGCGCGCGATGGCCTGAAGCCTGTGCATCGCCGCATTCTTTACGCGATGCGCGAATTGCGGCTTTCGCCGAACGGTGCCTTCCGGAAATCCGCGAAGATCACCGGCGACGTGATGGGCAATTATCACCCCCACGGCGACGCGGCGATCTATGATGCGATGGCGCGCCTGGCCCAGGATTTCGCCATGCGCTATCCGCTGGTGGACGGGCAGGGCAACTTCGGCAATATCGACGGCGACAACCCGGCCGCCGCGCGATACACCGAGGCGCGGCTGGCGCAGACATCCGAGACGCTGATGGACGGGCTGACCGAGGATTCGGTCGATTTCCGCCCCAATTACGACGGCACGCTGAACGAACCCGTCGTGCTGCCCGCGGCCTTTCCGAACCTGCTGGCAAATGGCGCGTCGGGCATCGCGGTGGGCATGGCCACCAACATTCCGCCCCACAACCTGCACGAGGTGATCGACGCCTGCCTGCATCTGATCAAGACGCCTGATGCGCGCGACGACACGCTGGCGACGCTGATCAAGGGGCCGGATTTTCCGACCGGCGGCGTGATCGTCGAAAGCGCCGATACGATCGCCCAGAACTATCGCACCGGCCGGGGTGCCTTCCGTGTCCGGGCCAAGTGGGAGCAGGAGGATCTGGGCCGCGGCCAGTGGCAGATCGTAGTCACCGAAATTCCCTACCAGGTCCAGAAATCGCGTCTGATCGAGCGGCTGGCCGAACTGATCCAGACCAAGAAGATCCCGATCCTGGCCGATGTGCGCGACGAATCCGCCGAGGATGTCCGCATCGTGCTGGAACCGCGCGCGCGCAATGTCGATCCCGAACAGCTGATGGCCGCGCTGTATCGCGTCAGCGATCTTGAGGTGCGTTTCAGCCTGAACATGAACGTGTTGATCGACGGGCGCGTGCCCAAGGTCTGTTCGCTGAAAGAGGTGCTGCGCGCGTTCCTGGATCACCGCCGCGAGGTGCTGGTCCGGCGCGCGAATTTCCGTCTGGACAAGATCGCAGCCCGGCTCGAGGTGTTGGAAGGCTATCTGATCGCCTACCTGAACCTTGACCGGGTGATCGAGATCATCCGCTACGAGGACGATCCCAAGGCGGTGATGATCGCCGAGTTCGGGCTGTCGGATGTGCAGGTCGAGGCGATCCTGAACATGCGCCTGCGTGCCTTGCGCAAGCTGGAAGAGATCGAGTTGCGCGCCGAACGCGACGGTTTGCTGGAAGAACGCGAGACGCTGCAGGCGATGCTGGCCGATGAGGCCGCGCAGTGGTCGCGCATCGCCGATCAGTTGAAGGAGGTCCGCAACCTGTTCGGCAAGTCCACGCCCGAGGGCCAGCGCCGGACGCTGATCACCGAGGCTGCCGATGTCGAGCCGATCGACATGGATGCGATGATCGAGCGTGAGCCGCTGACCGTGATCCTGTCCCGGATGGGATGGATCCGGGCGATGAAGGGGCATCAGCCGCTGGATGCCGAACTGAAGTTCAAGGACGGCGACGGCCCGGCCTTCGCGCTGCACGCCGAGACGACCGACAAGCTGATGGTCTTTGCCTCGAACGGCCGGTTCTACACACTGCCCGCGAACGGCCTGCCCGGCGGACGTGGCATGGGCGAACCGCTGCGGCTTATGGTCGAACTGCCGAACGAGGCAGAGGTCATTGCCGTCTTCCCCTGGCGCGAGGGCGAAAGATATCTGGTCGCCTCGAAGGCGGGCGACGGTTTCGTGGTCGCGGCCTCGGATATCCTGGCGCAGACCAAGACCGGCAAGCAGGTGCTGAACGGCGAGGCGCTGCTGTGCAAGCCGGTCAGCGGCGATCATGTGGCGGTCGTCGGCACCAACAGGAAGATGCTGGTCTTTCCGCTGACCGAGCTGCCCGAGATGGCGCGCGGCAAGGGGGTCAGATTACAACGCTTTGGCAGTGGCGGTGGGCTGCTGGCGGCCGACAGCCTGTCGGATGCCACCTTCGTGAAGCTGGCCGAAGGGCTGAGTTGGCCGATGGGTGGCGGCAAGACCCGCACCGAAAGCGATCTCGGCGAATGGCTTGGCAAGCGCGCGGGCGCCGGTCGCATGGCGCCGCGCGGCTTTCCGCGCGACAACAAGTTCGCCTGATCCGCTGCGCGTTGCCGACCCTTACGACCGGCGGCCCACGGCCGCTGGTCAGGTCATGCGCGAGGGGCTTGTCCCCTCGCTCGTTTCTGCTGATTGTCCTGCAATCAGGATTAACGCGGCGGGCAAGCCCGCCGCGTGCGCGATGTGACCGGGCAGGGCCCGGTCGAATCGGTGTCCTGGATCAGCGCTTGCGCACCCATTTCCAGCCGGTCAGCATCGGCCCGACCAGATCCTCGTTCTTCCAGACGCGATAGAACAGGATCACGGCGACATGCAGAAGAACCAGGATCAGGATCGCTGTCGCACCCCAGTGATGCCAGCCGACCGCGTCGCCCGCGGTCTCGCCGCCGACCTTGTCTGCCAGCGGCCCGACATTGATGAAATCGTCCGGGTCCGAGATCAGGCCCGTCCCGACCTGCCAGGCCAGGGCTGCCAGCATTGCGATGACCGACAGCGCCCCCAGCGGGTTGTGGCCCGGCCAGTGACTTGGCTCGCGCCGGCCCAGATGTCGAACATAGCCCAGAACGGCCGCCGGTCCCCTGACAAAGCTGGCGAATCGGGCGGATCTGGGTCCGACCAGCCCCCAAACCAAGCGGAACAACAGCAATGCGATGATCGCGTAGCCGAACCAGAAATGCAGGGTCATGACGTTGGGGCCGAACTTGCCCAGAATCCATGTCGTCACGACCAATGCGGCCAGCGCCCAGTGGAAGAAACGCAGGGCCGGATCCCAGATCCTGACCCTGCGCGCCTGATCCTCTGACATCAGTCTTTCTTGCGATAGTCGTCGTGGCATGCCTTGCAGGCTCCGCCCAGCTTCTGCAGTGCCGGGCCGATATTGTCCTGCCCGCCCATCACGGCCTCGGGGCTGCCTGCCGCCGCGTCGGCCAGTTCGGTGAACTTGGTCGCGAAGTCGTCGGGGTTTTCCCAGATCGCGGGCAATGCCTCGGACCCTTCGGCCTCGCCCTCGGCGGTGCCTTCGATGAACAGGGACGGCACGTCATACTGGGTCAGCGCGACAATGTTCGCGGCGGCGGTTGACGCGGCAGCCTCGTCATAGGCCATCTCGCCTTTCGCCATGGCCGACAGCTTGCCCATGTTGATCGCAAGCATCTTCATGTATCCGTGACGCGCCTCCAGCGCGTCTTCGGCGGATTGTGCCGTTGCAATGACGGGAAGTGCGGCGAAAAGGCAGATCGCGGCAGAGGTGGCGAGGCGCATGGCTGGCTCCTGTCTGAAATGATGACGTTTTCTGCGTCTGAACTTCCTGTGGAAACTTGGCAGAGCCCGCCACGCCGATCAATCAAACTCGGACCGGATCACGAACTTGCGATGATCTGCCGAAGTCGGCGCTCAGCTGTAAAGCAGGGTGACGCCGGCCTCGCGGTGGATGGCGTTGACGGTGTCGCGGTCAAGCCCCATGGATTGTGCCAGATCGTGCAGATAGCGCGCCTCGGCCGCGCTGTCGAAATCGATCGCCAGCAGCGACATCAGGTAGACCTGTGATTCCATACCCGCGGGGATCTCGCGCGCCAGGGCCTGTGCATCGACCGGCGCCGCCATCTGTTCGCGGATGAACTGGCGTTCCTCATCATCCAGATCATCACCCAGATGACCCAGAAGCCGCTGCTTTTCCGCGTCGTCGATGGTGCCGTCCGATTTCGCGGCCTGGATCATCGCCTTCAGCATCAGCCCGGCGACAGCGTTCTGTTCCGGCGTCGGGGCGATTTCGGGCTCGTCGTTGCGCGACACCGAATCATTGAACAACTCGCCGAAGCTTGCATCGTTGCTGGCCTGCGAATCCTTGCGCGCCAGCCCGCCTGCCGTCGCGGCACCCGCACCGGCAGCGGACCCGCCAAGCAGACCTCCAAGCAGATCGCCCAGTCCGCCCTGGCCGCCGGCCTGACCGGTGCGTCCGCCACCAAGCTGCCCCAGGATGCCGCCGAGCCCGCCGGATTTACCGCCGCTGCCGCCCAGACGATCCAGAATGCCGCCAAGCCCCCCCTGGGCGCCAGCGGAATGCGCGCCGCCATAGGGTCGACCGCTTCCCGCAGCCGATCCAGACTGTCGGCCGCCCAGCACCTGGCCCAACATGTCGCTGAGGCTGCCGCCGCTGCCGCCCGAGGTGTTGTTGCCAAGAATGCTGTCCAGCAGCCCGCCCTGACCTGACTGCGAACCTGTCGGACGCTGTCCGGCCGAGCCCGACTGGCGGTTCTTCATGACGGCGCCGATTCCCTTGGCCAGCATCACTCCGGCGGCGACACGGGCAAGCGATTTCATCAAGCTCATGGTTACGTCCTCTCGTTGGGTCCGGGCCGCTGATCGCGGCGTCAATCAGACGCGAACGCGCGCTGCGGGCAACCGGTTCCCGCCGGGTCGCGTGGTCTGTGTCAGACCCGGCGCGGCGGCAGTGACAAACCCCACGCGCGCCCTTGATTTTTCCTCGACCGCCTTATAAATCGCGGCGCACACTAACCCGGGGGCCTGTCAAGCCACGCCCCGCGATCAGGAGGCCCTAGATGGCAAAGGCAAAGTTTGAACGGACGAAACCGCACGTCAATATCGGGACGATCGGTCACGTTGACCACGGCAAGACGACGCTGACGGCGGCGATCACGAAGTATTTCGGTGATTTCCGTGCCTATG